>NZ_JAATOO010000029.1 GCF_011806575.1 Vibrio hepatarius | reverse complement strand
GATTGGGTTTGGCAGCGCATCCGGTTCGTGAAACTCAAAACTGAACGGGTTATCGAACTGCGCAGGTAACACTTTCTCCATCCGTTCCAACGCTTTGATACGGCTTTGCGCTTGGCGAGCTTTCGACGCTTTGTAGCGGAAGCGATCGATGTAGCTTTGCATGTGCGACATTTGCTTCTGCTGCTTTTGATACATCGCTTGTTGCAAGATGAGTTTTTGCGCGCGTTGCTCTTCGAACGACGAGTAGTTACCCGTGTACTCGTTAAGCTGTTCGTTTTCGATGTGGATCACTCGACCGACGATCGGGTCTAAGAAATCACGGTCGTGCGAGATAAGCACCAAAGTACCTGGGTAGTTTTGCAACCAGCGTTCAAGCCACATCACCGCGTCCAAGTCTAAGTGGTTGGTCGGTTCGTCGAGTAAGAGCAAATCAGAGCGGCACAGCAGCGCTTGCGCTAAGTTAAGACGCATACGCCAACCACCAGAAAACTGGGTTAGGTTCCAGCTCATCTGTTCTTGGCTAAAACCCAAACCGTCGAGCAGTTCTGCCGCGCGAGCGCGAATACTATACCCACCGATGGTTTCAATCTGGCCGTGGATATCGGCGACGAGCGTGCCGTTATCGTTCGCTTCTGCGAGTGCGAGTTTTTCTTCTAACGCACGGTATTCACGGTCACCGTCAATTACGTACTCAATCGCGCTGCGTTCAAGCGCCGGTGTTTCCTGTGCAACCCAAGCTAATTCCCAATGCGCTGGTTTGCTGAAGTTACCAGCATCCACCGACAACTCGTCTTTAATCAACGCAAATAGGGTGGATTTACCACAACCGTTTTTACCCACTAGGCCGACTTTATCGCCTGGATGAATGGTTGCAGAAGTTTGGTCCAGAAGCGGTTTACCGCCACGAAGAAGCTGGATGTCAGAAAAGGTAATCATAGTTTTGTGCTTTATCTTTGCTCGTATCGCGCAGAATAGTAGGGGGAATGAGATTAAATGTCGATCATTGTATTATGTGTAACAAAGACGTATAACAATCTGATAACGATAATATGAGCCTAGCCACAGTGAGAGGGCTTCATCACTAATAAGGATTGCTGTCCAAGGAATGCAGACCAGACCATCGAAAACACCCAAAGTACTTGTGCTTTACGCTCACCCAGAGCCGGATAGTTCAGTCGCCAACCAAATGATGATCAAGAAAATTCAATCGCTTGATCACGTGATGGTGCACGACCTGTACGCCCATTACCCAGATTTTTTTATCGACGTCAAAGCAGAGCAACGACTATTGCTGAATCACGATGTGATTGTCTTCCACCACCCGCTTTATATGTATTCCTGTCCCGCGTTGTTAAAAGAATGGCTTGACCGCGTCCTGTGTAAAGGCTTTGCGTTCGGTTCAGGAGAGGCACTGAAAGGTAAAGTGTGGCGCAGCGTGATTACTGCAGGTGGTCGTGAGGACGCCTTTAACGCCAGCGGTTATAACCGTTATCCGATGTCTGAAATCCTACAGCCGTTTGAGCTGACCGCAGCCTTGTGTCAAATGGAATGGGCTGAGCCTTTAGTGTTGTACTGGGCGAGACGAGTGCCAGAAATGGAACGCTACCAGCACGCCGAAGCTTATCGTCAGTGGCTGATAAGTCTTACCCATGACGATCACAATCTAGTAGGAGGTCAGCATGGCAGCTGAAAGTGACTTTCTACAAAGTAGCGTAATTTTCCTCACTGCTGCGGTCGTTGCAGTGCCACTCGCGCAGCGCTTAGGGCTGGGCTCGGTACTTGGTTATCTGCTCGCGGGTGTGGCGATCGGTCCTTGGGGCTTGGGCTTAATCAGTGACGTTGAAGCGATTTTGCACTTTGCCGAGTTTGGTGTCGTACTGTTGCTGTTTTTGATTGGTCTGGAGTTAAATCCGACCAAACTGTTGCAAATGAAAGGGCCAATTCTCGGTCTCGGCGGCGCACAGGTTGTAATAACCACGCTATTGCTCGCCAGTGTGGCTTATCTATTGGGTACAAGCTGGCAAACCAGTTTAGTGATCGGTATGGGCTTGGCGTTGTCTTCCACCGCGATTGCGTTGCGGGTGATCGAAGAGCAAGGTTTAGAAGGCAGTGAAGCTGGGCAGTCGGGTTTTGCAGTGCTGCTGTTCCAAGATATCGCCGTGATTCCGATGTTGGCGATATTGCCAGTCTTAGCAGGGAATAGCGCAGGTGACTGGCTGGATGTTATCTGGATGCTCGGTGGTGTCGGTGGTTTATTAGTCGGTGGCCATTATCTACTGCGACCACTGTTCCGTTATGTGGTGATGAGTGGCGTACGCGAATTATTCACCATCGCGGCTTTGCTATTGGTCATCGGCATCGCACTGATCATGAAGCAGCTTGGTTTATCGATGGCACTCGGGACTTTCTTGGCTGGGGTGCTACTGGCAGAGAGTGAATACCGCCATGAACTAGAGATTGCGATTGAACCGTTCAAAGGCCTGTTGTTGGGACTATTTTTTATCGCGGTTGGCATGGCGGTTAACCTCGGGTTGCTGGCGTTACAACCAGTCGCGGTGCTGTTGGCAGTTACGGGTTTAGTGGTGTGTAAAGGGCTGATCCTTTATGTGCTGGCACACTTGTCCGGTGGCCGCGCCAAATCACGCAGTAAGATGGCGGCGATCCTCAGCCAAGGTGGTGAGTTTGCCTTTGTTATTTTTACCGCAGCTAGTGCAGAAGGTTTGTTAACCCAAGACCAAATTGCGTTTTTACTCGTGGTGGTGAGTTTATCTATGGTGACCACGCCGTTGTTACTCACGGTGCAAAACCGCTGGTATGCGCGAGGTCTTAATATTCAGCAAACTAAACAACGTCGTAGTGATGTGGTGAACAAACAACCTCGCGTGATTATCGCGGGTTTTGGTCGCTTTGGTCAGATCGTTGGTCGTCTGATGTACGCCAACAAGATCAAAGTAACGGTACTCGAAAGTGACGCCAGTCAGATCCAATTGCTGCGTAAATACGGTTATAAAGTCTTCTTTGGTGACGCAACCCAGCTTGATTTACTGCGTGCCGCTGGGGCAGACAAAGCTGAAGCGATGATCATCTGTACCGATTCGCCAGATGAACTGATGAATATCGTTGAGCTGTGTAAACAACATTTCCCAAGGCTTAAAATCCTCGCGCGAGCGCGCAGCCGGGTTGAAGCATATCAATTGCTCAGTCACGGAATCGAAAGGTACTCGCGCGAAACCTTCTTAGGTGCGTTAGACTTGGGGCGTCAGGCGTTGGTCGAATTGGGAATGCATCCCTATCAGGCCAAACGAGCGGAAGCGCATTTCCGGAAGCTGGACAATGCGATGCTGAAAGAGTTGTTACCTCAGCACACTGACGATAAGCAATTGGCCTTAAGAGCCAAAGAAGCCCGAAAAGAACTGGAAGAGATTTTTGGACGTGAAATGGAAAGCGACCAACAATCAAAATACTTCTGGGATTGATCCAATAGCCGATGTGTACGCCCTCTTTTAAAACGGTGTATAGGTTGGAAGTGACGAGTGAAGTAAGAGAAATGAAGAAAAGGTTTATCGCAGGCGCAAGTTGCCCTAAGTGTTCGCAGCAGGACACATTACGCTGGTGGATAGAGAATAATATCGAAATCGTTGAATGTGTCGAGTGCTCGCACATCGATCAGCGGAAACCGCAATCTGTAGAAAAAACTGAACACAGCGGTCAGGAGATGATCGGAATTTTTAAGCCAGAATAATTGAGTTTCTATAATCAATCCCCATAATACGTGGATAGACACTTTGTTAATCGGAGCAAGATTTTTGCTCCGTTTCTCTAACTCCTTGGAGTAATTATGAAAATTGAAAAGAACGTAGTAGTAAGTCTTGCTTACCAAGTAAAACTAGAAGATGGTGTGGTTGTTGACCAATCAACAACTGAAGCACCACTAGATTACCTTCACGGTAACAACAACCTGATCACAGGTCTTGAAGATGCCCTAGAAGGTAAAGAAGCAGGTGCTAAGTTCTCAGTAACTGTTACTCCAGAAGAAGCATACGGTGAGCACAACGACGCGCTAGTACAACGCGTTCCTGCAGACGTATTCCAAGGCGTTGAGCAGATCGAAGTTGGTATGCGTTTCCTAGCGGATACTGACCAAGGTCCAATCCCTGTTGAAGTTACTGAAGTTGACGGTGATGAAGTCGTGGTTGACGGTAACCACATGCTTGCAGGTCAAACGCTGACTTTTGACGTTGAAGTTGTCGCGCTGCGTGAAGCAACAGCGGAAGAAGTTGAGCACGGCCACGTTCACCAAGCTGGCGGTTGTGGTCACGACCATGACCACGATCACGAAGGCGGTTGTTGTGGCGGCGAAGGCCACAGCCACGGTGAAGAGAAGAAAGACGGTTGCTGCGGTGGCGGTGGCTGCGGTTCTCACTAATCTGAGCCGATGCTGAACTTACGTTTAGTAAGATAGAATAACAGAGCGCAAGCTAACCAGATTAGCTTGCGCTTTTTTATACCCGTTGAATTGATCAACTCCAGATACTCGGAGAGTAAACCCATGAGCAAGCCATTTTCTATCGCTATCCACGGTGGTGCCGGGACGATTTTACGCGAACAAATGACGCCGGAGTTAGAAGCGCAAATCAGACGCGATCTTGAGTCTTCGGTCAAAGCGGGGCATCAAGTGCTGGCAAATGGTGGCGATGCGCTGGATGCGGTCGTGGCAGCAGTCAAAGTGTTGGAAGACTCACCACATTTTAATGCGGGTAAGGGCTCCGTACTGACCCACAAAGAAATGGTCGAGATGGACGCGTCGATTATGCACGGTAAAGAGATGAATGCCGGCGCTGTGGCGGGTGTGCGCCATATTCGCAACCCGATTGAGTTGGCCCGTGATGTGATGCTCAACAGCAATCATGTTTTGTTGATTGGAGAAGGTGCGGAAGAGTTCGCGTTTGAACACGGATACGAATACACCGAACAAGATTACTTCTACACCGACCGCCGTTATGACCAACTGCAGTCGATGAAAGAAAAAGGCTTGTTCGCTTTGTCTGAGTCTAAGTACCCAGATGACAGCAAACACGGCACGGTAGGCGCAGTGGCGCTCGACCAGCAAGGAAACTTGGCCGCTGCAACCAGCACTGGTGGCGTGACCAATAAGAAATACGGCCGAGTAGGTGACTCATCAATCATTGGTGCAGGCACTTTTGCAGAAAATGGAAACGTTGCGGTGTCGACCACGGGAATGGGTGAATTTTTTATTCGCAAATGCGTTGCGGGTGATGTGGCGGCAAGAATGCGCTACTTAGGCGAAGACGTTGTGACGGCGAGTGAAACCGTGATCAATGGTGAGCTAAAAAACATGGGTGGAGAGGGCGGTTTGATCGCGTTAGATGCGCTCGGCAACATCAGTTATGCGATGAATAGTAGCGGTATGTACCGCGCTGGAATTGATACCCAAGGAGCGATGGAAATTAAGATATACGCCGCAGAAAAATAAGCAGCATTGTTTGAAAAAGACAATACCAACAAACACTTAGTTTAGCGCTGTGCAAGCGTGATTAAAAAATAACTGCAAGAAATGTGATTCAGTGCTAGAATCCATTTTTAATCAGCAATCAGACTTGGAAAGATGGGTAATAACGTAGTCGTTCTAGGCACCCAATGGGGTGACGAAGGTAAAGGTAAAATCGTAGACCTTTTAACTGAAGATGCAAAATATGTGGTTCGCTACCAAGGCGGTCACAATGCAGGCCACACTCTAGTAATTGACGGTGAAAAAACCGTTCTTCACTTAATTCCATCAGGTATCCTTCGCGATAACGTAAAATGTGTTATCGGTAACGGTGTAGTACTATCACCTGAAGCTCTACTTAAAGAAATGAAACCTCTTGAAGAGCGCGGTATTCCTGTACGCGAGCGTCTTTTCATTTCTGAAGCTTGTCCTCTAATTCTTCCTTACCATATCGCGCTTGACCAAGCTCGCGAACTTGCTCGTGGTAAGAAAGCGATCGGTACAACTGGCCGTGGCATCGGTCCAGCATACGAAGATAAAGTTGCACGTCGCGGTCTACGCGTTGGCGACCTATTCGATATGGAAGCGTTCGCTGAGAAACTAAAAGAAGTGATGGAATTCCATAACTTCCAACTAGTTAACTTCTACAAAGCAGAAGCAGTAAGCTACGAAGAAGTACTTGAGCAGGCACAAGGCTACGCTGAGCTACTAACTTCAATGGTTATCGACGTAACTGACGAACTAGACGCAGCACGCAAGCGCGGCGACAAGATCATGTTTGAAGGTGCGCAAGGTACGCTACTTGATATCGACCACGGTACTTACCCATACGTAACGTCTTCTAACACGACTGCTGGTGGTGTTGCTGCAGGTTCTGGTTTCGGCCCTCGTCACATCGGTTACATCCTTGGTATCGCGAAAGCTTACTGTACTCGTGTAGGTTCAGGTCCATTCCCGACAGAACTTTACGACGGTCAAGAGAAACAAGATCCAGTAGGTAAACACCTAGGTACTAAAGGTCACGAGTTTGGTGCAACAACGGGTCGTCTACGTCGTACAGGTTGGTTCGATGCAGTTGCTATGCGTCGTGCAATCCAAATCAACTCTATCTCTGGTTTCTGTCTAACTAAGCTAGACGTACTAGATGGTCTAGAAGAGCTAAAAATCTGTACTGGTTACAAGATGGAAGACGGATCTGTACTAGAAGTTTCGCCAATGGCTGCTGAAGCATTTGAACAAGCAACGCCAATCTACGAAACAATGCCTGGTTGGTCAGAAAACACATTCGGTGCGAAATCAATCGAAGAGCTACCAAAAGCGGCTCTAGATTACATCAAGCGTATCGAAGAACTAACGGGCGTGCCTGTAGACATTATCTCTACTGGTCCAGACCGTAATGAAACAATCATCAAGGTTCACCCATTCGAATCTTAATCCTGATTGTTATCAGTAAATTAGAAAACCAGCGCTATGTCGCTGGTTTTTTTATGCCTGCTAAACGCTGACTTTTTAGACACTCTATGGCAATCTTTTGCCATAACACGGCAATTTTGATTAAAGAGTTAGCGGCACTTGCCGATATTAATATCAAACTTGCCGCAACTGCGGCAATTCCGGCGTTGGTGAAAAACGAATGCCGATTATCGAAGTTAAGAGTGCAGACAATGAAGCTAAAACAATTAGCGGCTTCGATGGTATTGGCGGCTAGTACCTTTATGGTTAAGGCTAACGGCTTGCAGGAGATTGGCGAGCCAGTACCTATCTACTCCGAAGCAGAACTGATCACGTTGGTGAATGAAAACCAGCACCTTGCACGCATAAAAGCCGATAACTGCCAGTTGGTGGAAGATATCGTTGCTCGTGCTACCCGTATTAACTTACCGGCATACGAGTTTCTCTATGGCGATATGTTAGCGTGGGGTGTGTGTGTTGACCAAGATGTAGAACTGGGTCTCTATTATATGGAAAACGCGGCGAATCAAGGGTTGCCTGCGGCGTTAGAACAACTCGGTCGTTACTACTCACGTGGAACCTTGGTTCAGCAAGATAAAGAACGCGCGATTCCATATCTACGCGAAGCAGCGGCGATGGGGAACATTAATGCGCGTATTCAATTGGCGGAATTGCTACTCCGCGATTACGGCAGCCCGTTAGATTACGAAGATGCCTACCGTTGGTTATATAACTCAGTTTCGGCTGACCAACGTACCCACAAGCGGATTTCGATTTTGCGTCGCGGCTTAGAACAGCGTATGCCGATGAACATTATTGCTCGAGCGAAAAAGCGCGATACCTTCTGGTAACCTGAATTCCGAGATGAACTTGTCTGCACTCAAGTTTATGTCAAAAGCAAAAAATGCCCAGCGGTTGCTGGGCATTTTTTATGGTTCGTGTGTTATTGAACCGTGCGTTGCACAAAAGTGTGAACTGGATAAATTCACGCTGCCCACGGAATTAATCCAAGCTAAGTGATGAAAAAGACATTAAAAAGTAATGGATTTGAAGCGAGTTGCCTGTAGCTTCTACCGTGAGTCAGATATACTAGTTTCCATACCTTCCTTGCTAAATTTAGGCGAGCTTATGTCAGATAATATCAATAACGACCCGTTTGCAGATCGTGAATCGGAAAACTATGAAAACCCAATCCCTAGTCGTGAATTCATCCTAGAGTTCTTGGCTCAGGCGGGTGTGCCGATGAACCGCAATGACTTGTTTGATGCACTGCAGCTCAACGGTGAAGACCAATACGAAGGCCTTCGTCGTCGCTTAAGAGCGATGGAGCGTGATGGCCAGCTCGTATTTACCCGTCGCCAGTGCTATGCCCTACCAGAAAAACTCGAAATGGTAAAAGGCTATGTTATTGGTCATAAAGACGGCCATGGCTGGGTGCGACCAGATGGTAGCACCGGTAAGGACAACGATATCGTTCTTCCTCATCATCAGATGAAAAACGTTATCCACGGTGATTACGTACTCGTTCAACCGACGCAAAATTCAAAACGTGGACGTAAGGAAGGGCGTTTAGTTCGCGTGTTGGAAGAAAGAACCGGACAAATCGTCGGTCGTTTCTTTATGGAGTACGGCTACTCTTATGTGGTGCCGGATGACTCGCGTATTTCACAAGATATTCTGATCCCAAATGAGCTCAAAGCTGGGGCTCGTATGGGTAACGTGGTCGTAATCGAGATTACCGATCGCGGCTCACGTTCACGTGGCATGATGGGTAAAGTGGTGGAAGTACTGGGTGAAAACATGGCACCGGGTATGGAAACACAAATCGCGATTCGCACTCACCAGATCCCACACGAATGGCCAGTAGCGGTAGAAAAGCAAATTGAAGGCCTGGGCGAAGAAGTTCCAGAAGAAGCGAAGCAAGGCCGAGTTGACCTACGTGAACTTCCGTTAGTGACGATTGACGGCGAAGATGCTCGTGACTTCGATGACGCTGTTTACTGTGAAGCGCTACCGGACGGTGGTTGGAAACTGTGGGTGGCGATTGCCGATGTGAGCTATTACGTTCGTCCAGATTCAGCCTTAGACAAAGAAGCCATTAACCGTGGTAACTCGGTGTACTTCCCGTCGCAAGTGGTGCCAATGTTGCCGGAAGTCCTTTCAAACGGCTTATGTTCACTCAACCCTCAAGTTGACCGCTTGTGTATGGTGTGTGAGATGACGTTGTCTGAATCGGGCAGACTGACTGGTTATAAGCATTACGAAGCGGTGATGAATTCGCACGCTCGTCTGACTTACAACAAAGTGCACGATATTTTGGAAGGGGACGAAGAGCTACGCCAGCGTTACCAACCGCTCGTTCCACACCTGGAAGAACTGCACAAAATGTACAAAGTGCTGAAGAAAGCACGTGACCATCGTGGTGCGATCGAGTTCGAAACCATCGAGACCAAATTCATCTTTAACGCTGAGCGCAAAATTGACAGCATTGAGCCTGTGATTCGTAACGATGCGCACAAGATCATCGAAGAATGTATGATTTTGGCTAACATCGCGTCGGCTTCTCTGGTGGAAAAAGCGAAAGAGCCGTCACTGTACCGTATCCACGAGCCACCAGGTGAAGAGCGTCTGATGGGCTTCAGAGACTTCTTGGGTGAACTGGGACTTGACCTAAAAGGCGGACTAGAGCCATCACCAACCGACTACGCGGACTTGGTTAAACAGATTGCTGAGCGCCAAGACAAAGAACTGATTCAAACCATGCTGCTTCGTTCGATGAAGCAGGCGGTCTACAACGCGGATAACGCGGGTCACTTTGGTTTGGCGTTGAAACGCTACGCGCATTTCACATCGCCAATTCGTCGTTACCCTGACTTGCTATTGCACCGTGCGATTAAATATCTGATCGCGAAACAAGAAGGGCGCAACCAAGACCGTTGGACGCCAACTGGCGGTTACCATTACTCGTTTGACGACATGGACTTCTACGGCGAGCAGTGTTCGATGACCGAGCGCCGAGCAGATGACGCGACACGTGAAGTCTCGGATTGGCTCAAATGTGAGTACATGCAGGACCATGTCGGCGAAGAGCTTGAAGGCGTGATTGCAAACGTCACTAGCTTCGGTTTCTTTGTTCGTTTGACGGACTTACATATTGACGGGCTAGTCCATATCTCCGCCTTGGCGAACGACTATTACCAGTTTGATCCGGTTGGTCAAAGGCTTATCGGTGAAAGCTTTGGCGCTATCTACCGCCTAGGTGATGCGGTGAAAGTGAAAGTCCTGTCGGTGAACTTAGATGATCGTCAAATTGACTTTGAATTAGTCGAAACAAGTCGTAAGCTACGCGGCAAAGGCAAGACGGCGAAGAAACGCGCGGCGGAAGCTCAGCAGAAAGCCAAAGCGAAGAAGCGTGCGGCGAGTAAAGGTGGCGACAAAGCGTCACCAAATATCGAGCCAACTGTGCGACCAGATACGGCGGAGCATAAGAAAGGTGCCAAGAAAGCGAAAGTCACCAAAGCACGCAAGAAAAAACCAAACAGTAAGCCAAAGAAAGCCAAAAGCAGCAACAAAGTGAAAGCGCAGTAACGAAACAGGTTTAGTTAATGAGTAATGAATTTATTTACGGTATTCACGCAGTAAAAGCAGTATTGGCGCGTGAGCCGGAGCGTTTTATTGAAGCGTTCGTTTTAAAAGGTCGCCAGGATGACCGTTTGATGCCAATTCTTAACGAACTGCAACAAATCGGCGTTTCGATCCAGCAGATGACGCGTAAAACACTCGACGACAAAGCTCGTGGCGCGAACCACCAAGGTGTGATGGCGCGAGTAAAGCCGGCTAAGCAGCTAAACGAGAATGACCTCGATGATATCTTGGCAAAACATGATGCACCACTGCTGTTGGTGCTTGATGGTGTCACAGATCCACATAACTTAGGTGCTTGTCTGCGAAATGCAGATGCGGCGGGTGTGGCGGCAGTTATCGTACCGAAAGACAAGTCAGCCAATATCAATGCGACAGTCAGTAAAGTGGCTTGCGGCGCAGCAGAAACTGTTCCGCTAGTACGCGTGACTAACTTGGCTCGCACGATGCGCGCATTGCAAGAGCAGGGCATTTGGTTTGTCGGCACCGCCGGAGAAGCGACGCACGATATCTATCAAGCCAAGCTAACGGGGCCATTGGCGATCGTGATGGGTGCTGAAGGCGACGGTATGCGCCGCCTAACGCGAGAAACATGCGATGACCTGATCAAAATCCCAATGGCAGGCAGTGTATCAAGCCTAAACGTTTCGGTTGCTTCAGGTGTGTGTTTGTTTGAAGCGGTACGTCAGCGACTCGCATAATCCTAGTCACGAAAATTATTGATATTGATTAAGTTAGCGCACAGGGTTTAGCTTTGTGCGCTTTTCTTTGTCTGCAATTAATTCCGCTTAATTTTCACACACCCCTTGCAACTGAAATTGTGATCTGTATAATGCAGCGCACTGGTTAAGCCAGTTGTGAACCAATGAGCAGTGAGGAGCTAATAAACTTAAGTGTTTATTAGGTAATGTAGACTCAGCTTATGTTCGCGGTTAATACAATTAGCTATCTTTTCTTCGGAAAAACTATCCCCAAAGGTGACTTTGGCATGTAGGGATAGTTAATCGAAAATTAACTGACAATGCGTCCTAATCTTGGATGCTACGGTTTCACATAAATCAATCGGCATTCTCTCGTCCTGACGAGTCTGAGTGGCGATATTGTTTGTGTAATTTTTTATAATTGGAGCTCTGTCTCATGCAGAACCAACGTATCCGTATCCGCCTAAAAGCTTTCGATTACAAACTAATCGATGCTTCTACAGCGGAAATCGTTGAAACAGCTAAGCGCACTGGCGCACAGGTTCGTGGTCCAATCCCACTACCAACTCGTAAAGAGCGTTTCACAGTTCTTATCTCTCCACACGTTAACAAGAAAGCACGTGACCAGTACGAAATCCGTACTCACAAGCGTCTAATCGACATCGTTGAGCCAACAGACAAAACTGTTGATGCTCTAATGCGTCTAGACCTTGCTGCGGGCGTTGACGTTCAAATTAGCCTAGGTTAAGGGAGATTAGAAGTATGATTGGTCTAATCGGTCGTAAAGTGGGCATGACCCGCGTATTTACTGAAGAAGGCGTTTCTATCCCAGTAACTGTTGTTGAGGTTGAAGCTAACCGTGTTTCTCAAGTGAAAACTCTTGAAACTGACGGCTACGCAGCAATCCAGGTTACAGCTGGTTCTAAGAAAGCTAACCGCGTAAACAAAGCTGAAGCAGGTCACTTTGCTAAAGCTGGCGTTGAAGCTGGTCGCGGTCTTTGGGAATTCCGTTTAGAAAACGGTGAAGAGTTCGAAGTTGGTGCTGAACTAACTGTTGAACTATTCAACGAAACTAAGAAAGTAGACGTTACTGGTACATCTAAGGGTAAAGGTTTCCAAGGCGCAGTTAAGCGTTGGAACTTCCGTACTCAAGATATGACTCACGGTAACTCATTGTCTCACCGTGCTCCTGGTTCTATCGGTCAATGTCAGACTCCAGGTCGCGTATTTAAAGGCAAGAAAATGGCAGGTCACATGGGTGCTGAGCGTGTAACGACTCAAAACCTAGAGATCGTACGTGTTGACGCTGAGCGCAACCTGCTTCTTATTAAAGGTGCAGTCCCAGGCGCAACTGGCGGCAACGTGATCGTTAAACCAGCTGTTAAAGCATAACGTCTCAGGAGTAAGTAATGGAACTAATGGTTAAAGGTGCCGATGCACTAACTGTTTCCGAAACTACTTTCGGACGTGAGTTTAACGAAGCTCTTGTACACCAAGTAGTTGTTGCGTTTGCAGCAGGTGCTCGTCAAGGTACTCGTGCTCAAAAAACACGTTCAGAAGTTTCTGGCGGTGGCGCTAAGCCATGGCGTCAAAAAGGTACTGGCCGTGCGCGTGCTGGTACAATCCGTAGCCCAATCTGGCGTACAGGTGGTGTTACTTTTGCTGCGAAACCACAAGATCACAGCCAAAAAGTAAACAAAAAAATGTACCGTGGTGCTATGAAGAGCATTCTTTCTGAGCTTGTTCGTCAAGAGCGTCTAATCGTTGTTGATAACTTCTCAGTAGAAGCACCAAAAACTAAAGAGCTAGTAGCTAAGCTTAAAGAGCTTGAGCTTAACGATGTACTAATCGTTACTGGCGAAGTAGACGAGAATCTATTCTTAGCTGCTCGTAACCTATACAAAGTTGACGCACGTGATGTTGCTGGTATTGATCCAGTATCTCTAATCGCGTTTGACAAGGTTCTAATGACTGCTGAAGCAGTTAAGCAAGTTGAGGAGATGCTAGCATGATCACTGAAGAGCGTATCCTAAAAGTTCTACGTGCACCGCACATCTCTGAAAAAGCAACTATGGCTGCAGAGAAAGCGAACACTATCGTTTTCAAAGTATCTATCGATGCAACTAAGAAAGAGATCAAAGCAGCTGTAGAAAAGCTATTTGAAGTTGAAGTTAAGTCTGTAAATACCCTTATCACTAAGGGTAAGACCAAACGTCAAGGTCTACGCCAAGGTCGCCGCAGCGACGTTAAGAAAGCGTACGTTACTTTGAAAGAAGGTCAAGATCTTGACTTTGTTGGCGGCGCGGAATAACAGGAGTAGTTGAGAAATGGCTATTGTTAAATGTAAGCCGACTTCGGCTGGTCGTCGTCACGTTGTTAAAGTTGTTAACGCTGACCTACACAAGGGTAAGCCTTACGCACCTCTTCTAGAGAAAAACTCTAAGAACGGCGGTCGTAACAACAACGGTCGTATCACAGTACGTCACATCGGCGGTGGTCACAAACACCACTACCGTGTAATTGATTTTAAACGTACTAAAGATGGCATCCCAGCGAAAGTTGAGCGTCTAGAATACGATCCAAACCGTAGCGCAAACATCGCTCTAGTTCTGTACGCAGACGGTGAGCGTCGTTACATCCTAGCACCTAAAGGTGTTCAAGCTGGTGATGCAATCCAGTCTGGTGCGGATGCACCAATCAAAGCTGGTAACGCACTTCCAATGCGTAACATCCCAGTAGGTTCAACTGTACACAACGTTGAACTTAAGCCTGGTAAAGGTGGTCAGCTAGCTCGTTCGGCTGGTGCATATGCTCAAATCGTTGCTCGCGACGGTGCATACGTAACTATCCGTCTACGTTCTGGTGAGATGCGTAAAGTATTGTCTGAAGGCCGTGCAACAATCGGTGAAGTAGGCAACTCTGAGCACATGCTTCGTGAACTAGGTAAAGCTGGTGCTAACCGCTGGCGCGGTGTTCGTCCAACCGTTCGCGGTGTGGTAATGAACCCGGTTGACCACCCACACGGTGGTGGTGAAGGTCGTACTTCAGGTGGTCGTCACCCAGTATCTCCTTGGGGTATGCCAACTAAAGGCTTCAAGACCCGTAAGAACAAACGCACTGACAAGTACATCGTACGTCGTCGTAACAAGTAATCTATATAAAGAGGAATCGCCATGCCACGTTCTCTCAAGAAAGGTCCTTTTATTGACCTACACTTGCTGAAGAAGGTAGAGAAAGCGGTGGAAAGCGGAGACAAAAAGCCTATTAAGACTTGGTCCCGTCGCTCAATGATCATCCCTACGATGATCGGTTTGACCATCGCTGTCCATAATGGTCGTCAGCACGTACCAGTTTTCGTTACCGAAGAAATGATCGGTCACAAACTGGGTGAATTCGCACCAACACGTACTTACCGCGGCCATGTCGTGGATAAGAAAGCTAAGAAGCGTTAAGGAGTAGATGATGGAAGCACTAGCTAAACATAACTTTGCTCGCATTTCGCCTCAGAAAGCTCGCTTAGTTGCGGACCAAATTCGTGGAAAATCTGTAGACCAAGCTCTAGAAATCTTGACGTTCAGCAACAAAAAAGCTGCTGACCTAATCAAGAAAGTTCTTGAGTCAGCTATCGCTAACGCGGAGCACAATGAAGGCGCAGATATTGACGATCTAAATGTCGCAAAAATCTTCGTAGATGAAGGCCCGATCATGAAGCGTATTATGCCTCGTGCTAAAGGTCGTGCGGATCGTATCTTGAAGCGTTCAAGCCACATCACTGTTGTTGTAGCAGATCGCTAAGAGACTAGGAGAGTAAGCAATGGGTCAAAAAGTACATCCTAATGGTATTCGTCTAGGCATCGTTAAGCCTTGGAATGCTACATGGTTTGCTAACACCAAAGATTTCGCTGACAACCTAGACGGCGACTTCAAGGTACGTCAGTTCCTTACGAGTGAACTGAAAAAAGCATCACTTTCACGCATCGTTATCGAGCGTCCTGCTAAGAGCATCCGTGTGACTATTCACACTGCTCGTCCAGGCGTTGTAATCGGTAAGAAAGGTGAAGACGTAGAAAAACTACGCGCAGCTGTAGCTAAAATTGCAGGTGTACCAGCGCAAATCAACATCGCTGAAGTACGTAAACCTGAGCTAGATGCACAGCTTGTAGGTGATAGCATCGCGTCTCAGCTAGAGCGTCGTGTTATGTTCCGTCGTGCTATGAAGCGCGCGGTACAAAACGCAATGCGTCTAGGCGCTAAAGGTATCAAAGTGGAAGTAAGCGGTCGTCTAGGCGGCGCTGAAATCGCACGTTCTGAGTGGTACCGTGAAGGCCGTGTGCCTCTACACACTCTACGTGCTGACATTGATTACGCAACTTCTTCGGCTCACACTCAATACGGTGTGATCGGCATTAAAGTTTGGATCTTCAAAGGTGAGATTCTAGGCGGTATGCCAGCAGCTAACGCTGTAGAGCCTAAAGGCGATAAGCCTAAGAAGCAGCGTAAAGGCCGTAAGTAAGGAGTCGACAGATGCTACAACCTAAACGTACTAAGTTCCGTAAGGTTCACACAGGTCGTAACCGTGGTCTAGCTAAAGGTACTGATGTAAGCTTCGGCGAATTCGGTCTTAAAGCTGTTGGCCGTGGTCGTCTAACTGCTCGTCAAATCGAAGCGGCACGTCGTGCAATGACACGTCACGTTAAGCGTCAAGGTAAAATCTGGATCCGTGTGTTCCCAGACAAACCAATCACAGAAAAACCACTTGAAGTTCGTCAAGGTAAGGGTAAAGGTAACGTTGAGTACTGGGTAGCCCAAATCCAACCTGGCAAGGTAATGTACGAAATGGGTGGTGTACCTGAAGAATTGGCTCGTGAAGCGTTCCGCCTAGCGGCTCGTAAACTGCCATTCAAGACTACATTTGTAACTAAGCAGGTGATGTGATGAAAGCACAAGATCTACGCGAAAAGAGCGTTGAAGAGCTTAACGCTGAGCTATTGAATTTGCTACGCGAACAGTTCAACCTGCGCATGCAGGCTGCGACTGGTCAACTACAGCAAACTCATACTCTGAAAGCTGTACGCCGTGATATCGCACGTGTGAAAACTGTTTTGACTGAGAAGGCAGGCGCATAATGAGCGAAGTAAAACGTACTCAACAAGGTCGTGTTGTTAGCGACAAGATGGACAAGTCTATCACTGTTGCTATCGAGCGTTTCGTAAAACACCCAATCTACGGTAAATACGTTAAACGTACGACTAAAGTACACGCACATGACGAAAACAACGAGTGTGGCCTAGGCGACACTGTTGAAATCGCAGAGTGTCGTCCACTGTCTAAGACTAAGTCTTGGACTTTGGTAAAAGTTGTAGAAAAAGCGAAAATCTAATTTTGTTTCTTCTATAAAAAAAGCGGCTCCAAATTTTTTTTGGAGCCGCTTATTTTTTGACTACCCAATCACAAAAAAGGGTGGTACAATTCGCGTCCCTTTTAAAGAGGCAGCCCGACCCGTGAGGGTCTAGTTTTTTTATATATTTAGCGGAGCACTAACATGATCCAAATGCAAAGTATGCTGGACGCAGCTGATAACTCAGGCGCTCGCAGCGTAATGTGTATTAAGGTTCTGGGTGGCTCTCACCGCCGTTATGCACATATCGGTGACATCATCAAAGTTACTGTTAAGGAAGCAATTCCTCGCGGTAAAGTTAAAAAAGGTGATGTACTGAAGGCGGTGGTAGTTCGCACCCGTAAAGGCGTACGTCGTCCAGACGGTTCTGTCATTCGCTTCGACCGTAATGCTTGCGTACTGTTAAATGACAATACTGAGCAACCAATCGGTACACGTATCTTTGGTCCTGTGACTCGCGAACTTCGTGGCGATAAGTTCATGAAGATCGTTTCACTGGCTCCAGAAGTTCTGTAAGGAGCACGTAAGATGGCAGCTAAAATCCGTCGTAATGACGAAGTAATCGTTCTTGCTGGTAAAGATAAAGGCAAGAAAGGTAAAGTAACTAAGGTTCTAGCAACTGGTAAAGTTATCGTTGAAGGCATCAACCTTGTTAAGAAGCACCAAAAGCCGGTTCCGGCTCTAGGTCAACAAGGTGGCATCGTTGAACAAGAAGCAGCAATTGACGCTTCTAACGTTGCAATCTTTAACGCAGCTACTGGTAAAGCTGACCGTATCGGTTTCCGTTTCGAAGATGGCAAGAAAGTTCGTTTCTTTAAGTCTAACGGCGAAACCGTTTCTAACTAATAGAAGTAATTTGGAGTTCTACTATGGCGAAACTGCATGATTACTACAAGTCGTCTGTAGTCGCTGAACTGACCAAACAGTTCAGTTACACAAGCGTCATGCAAGTCCCTAGAATCGAGAAAATCACCCTAAACATGGGTGTTGGTGAAGCAATCAACGATAAGAAACTGCTAGAAAATGCAGCGTCTGATATGGCAACGATCTCTGGTCAAAAGCCACTTATCACAAAAGCGCGCAAATCTGTTGCAGGTTTCAAAATCCGTGAAGGCTACCCTATCGGTTGTAAAGTAACCTTGCGTGGCGAACGTATGTGGGATTTTCTTGAGCGTCTAATTTCGATCGCTCTTCCACGTGTACGTGACTTCCGTGGTGTTAGCGCTAAGTCTTTTGACGGTCGCGGTAACTACAGCATGGGCGTTCGCGAGCAAATCATCTTCCCGGAAATCGACTTTGATAAAGTTGATCGAGTACGCGGTCTAGACATCACTATTACGACGTCTGCTGGTACTGATGAGGAAGGCCGTGCTCTGCTGGCTGCCTTTAACTTCCCATTCCGTAAGTAAGGTGAAGGGTTACTGTTATGGCTAAACAATCAATGAAAGCACGTGAAGCTAAACGTGCAAAGCTAGTAGCTAAGTTTGCTGAAAAGCGCGCTTCGCTAAAAGCTATCATCAGCGATGTAAACGCATCTGAAGAAGATCGTTGGAATGCGGTTCTAACACTGCAATCTCTTCCACGTGATTCAAGTGCATCACGTCAGCGCAACCGTTGCAACCAAACTGGTCGTCCACACGGTTACCTACGTAAGTTCGGTCTAAGCCGTATTAAGGTTCGTGAAGCTTGCATGAAAGGCGAGATTCCGGGTCTTCGTAAGGCTAGCTGGTAATTGCCACTTAATCATTTGGAGTAAATCATATGAGCATGCAAGATCCGATTTCGGATATGCTGACCCGCGTTCGTAACGGTCAGGCAGCAAACAAAGTTGCTGTAAAAATGCCTTCTTCAAAGCTTAAAGTTGCAATTGCTGCACTACTAAAAGCTGAAGGTTACATCGTTGACTTCGCTGTAGAAGGCGAAGCAAAACCTGAGCTAGAAGTTACTCTTAAGTACTTCCAAGCTAAACCAGTTATCGAGCAACTTAAACGTGTTTCTCGTCCAGGTCTACGTGTTTACAAGAAGAAAGATGAACTTCCTTCTGTAATGGGTGGTCTTGGTGTTGCTATCGTTTCAACTTCCAAGGGTCTGATGTCAGACCGCGCTGCACGTAAAGCAGGTCTTGGCGGTGAAATCATCTGCTACGTAGCTTAATAAGGAGTAGACTATGTCTCGTGTTGCTAAAGCACCTGTCGCTATTCCAGCTGGCGTAGAGGTGAAACTAAACGGCCAAGAAATCACTGTAAAAGGTGCTAAAGGCGAACTATCACGCGTTCTAAACAATGCGGTAGTTGTTGCTCAGGAAGATAACAATCTTACTTTCGGTCCACGCGAAGGTGTTGTAAACGCATGGGCACAAGCAGGTACTGCTCGCGCTCTAGTTAACAACATGGTTGTTGGTGTTACTGAAGGCTTTACTAAGAAGCTAACTCTTAAAGGTGTTGGTTACCGTGCTGCTATTAAAGGCAACGCTGTAGGCCTAACACTAGGCTTCTCACACCCAGTTGAGCACGAGTTGCCAGCGGGTATTAAAGCGGAATGTCCAAGCCAAACTGAAATTGTGATCACTGGTTGTGACAAACAACTAGTTGGTCAAGTTGCGGCTGACATTCGTTCTTACCGTCAACCTGAGCCTTACAAAGGTAAAGGTGTTCGTTACGCAGATGAAAATGTGCGTACTAAAGAAGCTAAGAAGAAGTAAGGTAACACTATGGATAAGAAAGCATCTCGCATCCGTCGTGCTACACGCGCACGTCGTAAGATTGCAGAACTGGGTGCGACTCGCCTAGTTGTACACCGTACTCCTCGTCACGTGTACGCTCAGGTTATCGCAGCGAACGGCTCTGAGGTTATCGCAGCAGCTTCTACTGTAGAAAAAGCGATCCGTGAGCAAGTGAAAAACACTGGTAACATCGATGCAGCTAAAGCAGTAGGTAAAGCTGTTGCTGAGCGCGCTCTTGAGAAAGGCGTTGAGTCAGTTGCATTTGATCGTTCTGGTTTCCAATACCACGGTCGAGTAGCGGCGCTAGCAGAATCTGCTCGCGAAGCTGGTCTGAAATTCTAAGGTAGGGTTGGACGATGGCTAAAGAACAACAAGTTCAAGCGAATGATTTGCAAGAAAAGCTAATCGCCGTTAACCGTGTTTCTAAAACGGTTAAAGGTGGTCGAATCATGAGCTTTACTGCACTAACAGTAGTTGGTGACGGTAACGGTCGCGTAGGTTTCGGTTACGGCAAAGCTCGTGAAGTACCTGCAGCGATCCAAAAAGCAATGGAAAAAGCGCGTCGTAACATGACTACGATCGCTCTTAACGAAGGCACTCTTCACCACCCAGTGAAAGGTCGCCACTCGGGCTCTAAAGTTTACATGCAGCCTGCTGCAGAAGGTACTGGTGTAATCGCAGGTGGTGCGATGCGTGCAGTACTAGAAGTTGCTGGCGTACACAACGTACTATCTAAAGCATACGGTTCTACGAACCCTATCAACATCGTTCGTGCAACGATCGATGCGCTAGGTAGCATGAAGTCGCCAGAAATGGTTGCTGCTAAACGTGGTCTAACTGTTGAATCTATTTCGGAGTAAGAACACCATGGCAACTATTAAAGTAACTCAAACTAAAAGCTCAATTGGTCGCCTACCAAAGCACAAAGCGTGTCTTAAAGGTCTGGGCCTTCGTAAAATCAACCACACAGTAGAACTTGAAGATACTCCGTGCGTGCGCGGTATGATCAACAAGGTTTACTACATGGTTAAAGTTGAGGAGTAATCAGAATGCGTTTGAATACTCTATCACCGGCTGCGGGCTCTAAGCCTTCTGCGAAGCGCGTAGGTCGTGGTATCGGTTCTGGCCTAGGTAAAACTGGTGGCCGTGGCCACAAAGGTCAAAAGTCACGTTCTGGCGGTTCAGTTCGTCCAGGTTTTGAAGGCGGTCAGATGCCTCTAAAACAACGTCTACCTAAATTCGGTTTCACTTCTCGTAAGAGCCTAGTGTCTGCTGAAGTTCGTCTAGCTGAGCTAGCGAAAGTAACTGGTGACGTAGTAGATCTAAACAGCCTTAAAGCTGCTAACGTTATCACTAAGAACATCGAATTCGTAAAAGTTGTTCTATCTGGTGAAATTAACAAAGCAGTGACTGTAAAAGGTCTACGTGTGACTAAAGGCGCTAAAGCTGCAATCGAAGCTGCAGGCGGTAAAATCGAGGAATAATCTCGAGGAACGAGGTACAGATGGCTAAGAAACCAGGACAAGATTTTCGTAGTGCTCAGAGCGGCTTAAGTGAACTAAAGTCGCGCTTATTATTCGTAATTGGTGCACTTTTAGTATTCCGAGCAGGCTCTTTTGTGCCGATTCCTGGTATTGACGCTGCTGTACTTGCCGATTTGTTCGAACAGCAAAAAGGTACCATCGTAGAAATGTTTAACATGTTCTCCGGTGGTGCTCTTGAGCGTGCATCTATATTAGCGTTGGGCATCATGCCGTATATTTCGGCATCTATTGTTGTCCAACTGCTAACTGTAGTTCATCCAGCGTTAGCTGAACTCAAAAAAGAGGGTGAAGCAGGCCGTCGTAAGATCAGCCAATACACACGCTACGGCACGCTTGTACTTGCGACATTCCAGGCTATTGGTATTGCAACAGGCTTACCAAACATGGTCGACAATCTGGTTGTTATCAACCAAACCATGTTTACGCTAATTGCTACCGTAAGTTTAGTAACCGGCACCATGTTCCTAATGTGGTTAGGTGAACAAATTACAGAGCGTGGAATTGGTAACGGTATTTCGTTACTAATCTTTGCAGGTATTGTTGCTGGATTGCCTTCGGCAATCGGTCAAACAGTCGAGCAAGCGCGTCAAGGTGAATTGCATGTACTTCTTCTGCTGTTAATTGCTGTACTAGCATTCGCGGTTATTTACTTTGTTGTTTTCATGGAGCGTGGTCAACGTCGTATCGTTGTAAACTACGCGAAGCGTCAACAAGGTCGCAAAGTATTTGCTGCGCAAAGCACTCACTTGCCACTTAAAATTAATATGGCAGGTGTTATTCCAGCAATTTTCGCATCAAGCATTATCCTGTTCCCAGGAACACTGGCTCAGTGGTTTGGTCAGAATGGTGAGAGCAGCGCGTTCGGTTGGTTAACTGACGTGTCTTTGGCTCTTAGCCCAGGTCAACCTCTGTATGTAATGCTTTATGCAGCAGCGATTATTTTCTTCTGTTTCTTCTACACGGCGTTGGTTTTCAACCCGCGTGAAACAGCAGATAACTTGAAGAAGTCCGGTGCATTCGTACCCGGTATCCGCCCAGGTGAGCAGACAGCTAAGTACATTGATAAAGTGATGACGCGTTTAACCCTTGCTGGTGCGTTATACATCACCTTTATCTGTCTGATTCCGGAGTTCATGATGGTCGCGTGGAACGTACGTTTCTACTTCGGCGGTACATCATTACTTATCGTAGTGGTTGTTATCATGGACTTTATGGCACAGGTACAGACTCATATGATGTCTCAACAGTATGATTCTGTGTTGAAGAAAGCGAATCTGAAAGGTTACGGCCGTTAATTCGGCGGTAGTTTCAGTTTCAATTACGGAGTTTAGCAATGAAAGTTCGTGCTTCCGTTAAAAAAATCTGCCGTAACTGTAAAGTTATCAAGCGTAACGGTGTCGTTCGCGTGATTTGCAGTGAGCCAAAGCACAAGCAGCGCCAAGGCTAATCAGCAGAAATTTTTACTTGAAATATAAGGTAGTGTCGAGTATATTCCTCGGCCTACCTTTTGCGTGCAAAAGAAGTAGTATTCCACAGCGTATCCATAACGGGCTTTGCTGTGGCTAATTCTTTTATAGAAACACTTAGGAGTGAATAATGGCCCGTATAGCCGGCATTAACATTCCTGATCAGAAGCATGCTGTAATCGCTCTAACTGCGATCTACGGCATCGGTAAAACTCGCTCTCAAGCTATCCTAGCTGAAGTGGGTATTGCTGAAAATGTTAAGATCAGTGAACTAACTGAAGAGCAGATCGATCAACTGCGTGATGGTGTAGCTAAGTACACTGTAGAAGGTGATCTACGTCGTGAAGTATCTATGAACATCAAGCGTCTTATGGACCTTGGCTGTTACCGTGGTCTTCGTCATCGTCGCAGTCTACCACTACGTGGACAGCGTACTAAAACCAACGCTCGCACCCGTAAGGGTCCGCGTAAGCCGATCAAGAAATAGTCGGGAAGGTAGAGTACAATGGCTAAACAACCAACTCGCGCTCGTAAGCGCGTACGCAAGCAAGTTGCAGATGGCGTTGCGCACATCCATGCATCTTTCAATAACACAATCGTAACTATCACTGACCGTCAAGGCAACGCTCTTGCATGGGCTACTGCAGGTGGTTCAGGTTTCCGTGGTTCTCGTAAGTCTACTCCGTTCGCTGCACAGGTTGCTGCTGAGCGTTGTGCTGAAATGGCTAAAGAGTACGGTCTAAAGAACTTGGAAGTTATGGTTAAGGGTCCTGGTCCAGGTCGTGAATCTACTGTTCGCGCACTGAACGCAGCTGGTTTCCGCATCACAAACATTGTTGATGCTACACCAATCCCTCATAACGGTTGTCGTCCACCTAAGAAACGTCGCGTATAACGTTTCTAGGATAATTGGAGAAAGATCATGGCAAGATATTTGGGTCCTAAGCTGAAGCTTAGCCGTCGTGAAGGCACTGACTTATTCCTTAAGTCTGGTGTTCGCGCGATCGATACCAAGTGTAAAATTGATAACGCACCAGGTGTACACGGCGCTCGTCGCGGTCGTCTATCTGAGTATGGCGTTCAGCTTCGTGAGAAGCAAAAAGTTCGTCGCATGTACGGCGTTCTAGAAAAACAATTCCGTAACTACTACAAAGAAGCAGCTCGCCTAAAAGGCAACACTGGTGAAAACCTACTTCAGCTTCTTGAAGGTCGTCTTGATAACGTAGTTTACCGCATGGGCTTTGGCGCAACTCGCGCAGAAGCACGCCAGCTAGTTAGCCACAAAGCTATCCTAGTTAACGGTAAAGTTGTAAACGTTCCTTCTTTCAAAGTTGCGGCTAACGACGTTGTTTCTATCCGCGAGAAAGCTAAACAGCAGTCTCGTATTAAAGCGGCTCTAGAAGTTGCAGAACAACGCGAAAAACCAACTTGGATTGAAGTAGATGGTGGCAAGATGGAAGGTACGTTCAAGCGTCTACCTGAGCGTTCAGATCTGTCTGCTGACATCAACGAACAACTGATCGTCGAGCTTTACTCTAAGTAAGGTTTAAACTAAAGAGAGGACACAATGCAGGGTTCTGTAACAGAATTTCTTAAGCCACGTCTTGTTGACATCGAACAAGTTAGCACGACTCACGCAAAAGTAACTCTTGAGCCATTAGAGCGTGGCTTTGGTCATACTCTAGGTAATGCACTTCGCCGTATTCTTCTATCTTCTATGCCAGGTTGTGCTGTGACAGAAGTAGAGATTGAAGGCGTTCTACACGAATACAGCACTAAAGAAGGCGTTCAGGAAGATATTCTTGAAATTCTTCTAAACCTAAAAGGTTTGGCTGTACGCGTTGCCGAAGGCAAAGATGAAGTGTTTATTACACTGAACAAATCAGGCTCAGGCCCTGTGGTTGCAGGTGACATCACCCATGATGGTGATGTAGAGATCGCTAACCCAGAACACGTTATTTGTCACCTAACGGATGACAACGCTGAGATCGCTATGCGTATCAAAGTTGAACGTGGTCGTGGTTACGTTCCAGCTTCAGCTCGTATCCATACTGAAGAAGATGAGCGCCCAATTGGTCGCCTACTGGTTGACGCTACGTACAGCCCAGTAGACAAGATTGCTTACTCTGTTGAAGCAGCTCGTGTAGAGCAGCGTACAGACCTAGACAAGCTTGTTATCGACATGGAAACGAACGGTACTCTAGACCCTGAGGAAGCAATCCGTCGCGCAGCAACTATCCTTGCTGAGCAATTGGATGCGTTCGTAGATCTACGTGATGTACGTGTACCTGAGGAGAAGGAAGAGAAGCCAGAATTCGATCCGATCCTACTGCGTCCTGTAGACGATCTTGAACTAACAGTTCGCTCTGCTAACTGTCTGAAAGCAGAAGCGATTCACTACATCGGTGATCTTGTACAGCGTACTGAGGTTGAGCTACTTAAAACGCCTAACCTTGGTAAAAAATCTCTTACAGAGATTAAAGACGTACTTGCATCACGTGGTCTTTCTCTGGGCATGCGCCTAGAAAACTGGCCACCAGCGTCTATCGCTGAAGATTAATCGATAATAGTTAGAAGGATTAGGTCATGCGCCATCGTAAGAGTGGTCGTCAACTCAACCGCAACAGCTCACATCGTAAAGCGATGTTCAGCAATATGGCTAGCTCTCTAGTACGTCATGAAGTTATCAAGACTACACTGCCAAAAGCAAAAGAGCTACGTCGCGTAGTTGAGCCTTTGATTACACTAGCTAAGACTGACAGCGTTGCTAACCGTCGTCTAGCATTTGCACGTACTCGTGACAACGAAGTAGTTGCAAAACTATTTAACGAACTAGGTCCACGTTTTGCTGCTCGTCAGGGCGGTTACACTCGTATCCTAAAAGCTGGCTTCCGTGCTGGTGACAAAGCTCCAATGGCTTACATTGAGCTTGTAGATCGCCCAGCTGCTGAAGAAGCTGCTGAGTAATCAGGTTCGTAAGAACGGAAAAGCCGAGCATTAGCTCGGCTTTTTTGTATCTGAAATTTGCTTAAATGAATCATTCAAAGACTGTTTTTATTGCTTGACTGTCATAGCAATTAATAACGCCGCTAGCCGTCAGATTGAGTCAGCACCATCGAGCAATTCTTTCCAATTCAATCGTATTCTTTTGAATCAAACCTTCTCAAAAATTCCCCGTTCTACAAATATAAAAAATCGCCGATGGCAAGAATATTTCTCACAGCACCAGCGACCATGTTTATTCTAATCTATCGGACAATAGGTATTTACTGCCAGATTGTGCCTAAGCTGCTTAGTAGGCTTGAGCTTGCGCCTTGGCTTTGCAGTGTTTGCAAAATGATTGGCACAAAAGTTGAAATTAGCGATGGATCCATACCAAGTGCTGTGAACGCGCTTTTAACGGTCTCGTTATTCGCGATCATTGCTGTGAGACCTGTTGATTGAAGACTGTCGTAACCTGGAATCAAGCCAGCAAGTTCGTTGTTTTGGCTTTGACCCAAGTTGTTTTGTGCAAGAGCCAATAGTGAACCCACGCCACCTAAAGCCTGCTCAGAGGTTACATTCGTGCTTTGCTGAATCGCGTCAGCCAATATTGATGACTGTTGGTTTTGCTGTTGTCCCCAAGCACTCGCTGCAGCAAGCAATGCACTGCTTGCCATAGAGCTGTAGCTGTTCGTTGTTGTTGAGCTCTCTTGCGTACTACTAGAAGTGTTTTGGCAGCCGAAAAGCACCGCGCTTGCCAGTACTGTAATCACGAGTTTGTTATTCATCGTTTCTCCTAATCGCTCGTTTATTATTATTGTTACATAAAACAAAAACGGTGGCATTTAAGCCACCGTTTTAAGTTAAGCTAATCTCACTAATGATTATAGGATGTCTAGTAGCTCAACTTCGAATACTAGTGCTGCAAATGGAGGGATTGCTGCACCTGCACCACGCTCACCGTAAGCAAGGTCTTGTGGGATGTATAGTTTCCATTTAGAACCAACAGGCATTAGTTGAAGTGCTTCAACCCAACCTTTGATTACGCCAGTTACTGGGAACTCAGCTGGTTGACCGCGTGATACTGAGCTGTCGAATACAGTGCCATCAGTTAGCTCGCCGTGGTAGTGAACACGTACTTGCTTGTCTGAAGTTGGAATTTCACCAGTACCTTCAGTGATCACTTCGTACTGTAGACCAGATTCAAGAACGGTTACTTCAGGACGTAGAGCGTTGTCTTTTAGGAATGCTTCACCATCAGCAGCTGCAGCTTTAGCCGCTTCTTGACGTGCTGCTTCAGCGCGTTGGTGTAGTTCTTGAAGTGCTTTGTTGATTTCGTCGATTTCGATAGCTGGCATCTCACCAACTAGAGCAGTTGCGATACCTGCTGCGATAGCATCAACGTTCAAACCTTCAAGACCAGAACCCGCAAGTTGCTGACCCATCTGTAGACCGATACCGTAGCTTGCTTTTTGCTCTACAGTCTCAAATTTTACTTCAGACATTAGTGTCTCTCTTTATATGGTGTGTGAAGTGCGTAAGGATACCAGTATTAGCGGCATGATGAAATGTTCACCTCTCAATCCATTCTTGCGCCAAGCAATGTGAGATTTAGATCTACTTTCCCTGCATTGCCGCTCAATTTTGACTTCTGTATAACTAACTTGAGAGAAATTTCCTATACTCATGTGCGCTTGGTTTTTATACTTGCACTGAAGCCTTTTCGGGAGACGAGATGCGATGAATCGCAGAAAGAAAAAGAAGCAGCAAAACGCAGATTATATTGAGCTCATTAAGCAGAAATGGTCTTCGATAGATTGGTCAAAAATCAAAGACAAGATCCAACAAAACTGGAATCGACTGCCTAAGTTGCATCAGCGTGCATTGATGGTATTAGCGCCTATCGTTCTTCTACTGTTGTTGATTCCTTTTCCTGATTCAAAGCAGGAAGTCACGCAACCTACACCACAACGAGTAGAGATTGATATTAACACCTCGGGTTTAAGCGAACAGACGATCGCGGGTGAAACGGCGTTGACCTCGAAAGAGTGGCAGGAATACGAAGTGAAAAGCGGCGATACATTGGCGCAAGTATTTCGCAGCAATGGTTTACCGATGGCAGATTTGAATGCGTTAGTGAAAGTTGAAGGCAATGACAAGCCGCTGAGCTATATCAAGCAAGGCCAGTTAGTACGTTACAAACTGACCGAAGAGGGTAAACTGGATATCTTACAGCTAGAGAAAAGTGGCCACTCGGTGATGTTCTTCCGTTTGTCGGACGGTGGATTCGGTCGTAGCAAATAACCACTACTTTGTCGCTCTGCACACTCTTAGCGAATGCCAAGGGATAAGTGGAGCGATAATCATCAAAATCCCTACCGCAGTTAGCCAATCAGGCACTTCATCAAACCACATTACGCCAAATAGTGTCACAAACAGCAGTCCAGAGTTTTCTGCCACCGCGATATTCCCAGCTTGTGCCTTTTGGTAAGCAGCCACCGCTAAACCGTTGTACAGCAAAATCAAACTCGCACTGCCAAGAATCAATAACAAAACATGAGAATCTATAGGCGTCCAATTAACTAAGGCGACGCTTGCGGTAAGTGGCAATGACAACACACTGGTCCAAAACAGTGTCGTGACGATCGATTGTTCGACAGGTAGCTGACGTGCGGTAATGTTGAATAACGCAATGGTCATCGCGGTTCCTAGAGCAAAAATAGCAGCCCAGTGAAACTCTGACGGTCTGAGTACCACCAATACGCCTACAAAACCAATGATGGTAGCGATGACTTTGCCAAACGGTGGCGTTTCTTTCAACAACAACGTTGAGAGCGGCAGCATCAGTAGCGGCGCTGCGTAGAAAATCGCGTTGGCGGTTGCCAGTGGGAGGTACGTTACCGCCACGACCATACAGCCACTACCGATGATCAGGATATGAGCGCGAAAGAGATTGAGCACTGGTTTGCGTAGCCTTCGTTGCTCAGACGGTTGTCGTATCCACAGTGGCAAAATCACCAAAGCAGACAATAACTGACGAATAAACACATATTGATAGACCGGCACGCCACCATCGAGAATTTTCACTGCAACATCTGATAAAGAGGCGGCTAAATTCCCGATGACCAATAATAAAATCGCCAAGTAGTGAGGGGACACAGACGGATCTTACTTAGACAGCTTCATATCGATATGGGGGATATCGTCTTCGAGATACATTGCTGAAGTTGCAGCAAAACCATGCTGAGCGTAAAAGCCGGCGAGGTGTTCTTGCGCGCCGATCTCGATATCTGATTGAGGCCAAAGGTGTTCACAACCAGCCAAGGCTTGCTGAATCAACTGATGACCCAGACCACCACCACGATGTGTTTGCTTAGTTGCCACGCGTCCAATACTGACGGAAGGGTAGCTTACGCCTTTAGGCAATAAACGCGCACAAGCTATCAGTTCATCGTCTTTATAGCCCAACAGGTGATGGACTTCTGGGAGGCAATCTTTACCATCCAGTTCTGGGTAAGGACAAGTTTGCTCGACGACGAATACGTCTACTCGCAGTTGAAGTAATTGATAAAGTTGCTGCGTAGTCAGCTGAGTAAACGGGACAAGTTGCCAGTGGATCATATCGCTCTCGAAGATAAACAAAAGTCTCAGAAAATTAACAGGCTAGCGAACAAAAGGCATTAACAATTGTTAACTTTGTGCGCGCTTTTTTATCCGGCTCAAACTGATCGGCGTAATACCTAAATAGGCCGCGATTTGGTAGTCGTTTAAGCGTTCGAGTAGCTCTGGATAATGGTGGCAGAACAATTCGTAGCGTTGCTCGGGGCTGTATAGCAGCATAAAACGCTCTTTGTTTTCTTTATACATCAACTGGGTTTCGAGCAGCTTGAGGTAGACGCTGTGTTTCTGTTCGCGCCAAGCTCGCAGTGTTTCAACTGGCAGTGTAATCAATGTGCAAGGTGTCAACGATTCCAGCAGATAGGGCGAGGCTTGCTGTTTGATCAGGCTTTCAAATCCGATGATCCAGTCGTTCTCCCAGTAGAACTCTTTACTGAACTCTTTGCCTTTATCAGTCAGATACGCTGAGTGACAGATGCCCTCCAACAGAAAGAATATCTCTTCACCGACTTGGCCTTGATGCAACAAAATATGACGGGTCGGGAGCTCAATTAATCGCGCAGAATGAGTCAGTTGCTCAATCTCTTGAGGGTTAAAACCGTTGTCAGTGAGTTGTTGTTGGAAACGTTCAAACATGGCGGATAACAGATGAGTAAAAACAGTGCTCTAATTTTACCGCACTTTTTGTCATTGCGAGGATGAAAAAAGCCGCGACGGTTGTCGCGGCTTGAGATGATATCTTAACAATTATTTTTGCAAGTCGATTTGGTAGACCGCAAAACCGACATCGTCGGTCGCCACATGTTTCATCGGATATTGACCTTTTTCCTTGATGAACTTGGCTGCTTTCTCGCTTGGTGAAGTTTCAAAGCGAATATCCAACGCTTTGTCCGATTTAATCGGCGCAAACGACCAGTTGTTATCCGCACTTGGGGCAAACTCACCATTCTCTTGGCTCACGCGAGTAATGTAGGCGGCAACCACTGAGCGGTTTTCGTCTGGCGAATCGAACGCAACGAAGTCAGAGCCTGTGCCTGGGAACTTGTTGCTGTACGCGCGGTAATTATTGGTTGCGATGATGAAGTCCTGGCTCATTTCGATGGGCTTACCTTGGTAGGTTAAACCAACGATGCGTTGTGCGTCTGGGTTGACGACTTTACAGTCACCATCGTATTTCGCTGGCTGAGTCACGTCGATTTGGTAGGTCAAGCCATCAATCACATCAAAGTTGTAGGTACGGAAACCATCCCAGTCGATAAGGCTCTGAGGCGCCGTGCTGTTGACGTCGATTTGTTTGAATTGGCCCGCGCTGCATTCCAACCACTCTTTGACTTCTTTACCGGTGACCTTCATTGCCACTAGGGTGTTCGGGTAGAGATAAAGGTCGGCTGCGTTACGGAAGGTTAGCTGTCCAGATTCGACCTCGGTGAAGTTCGCTGGGTCATTCTTACGGCCACCGGCTTTAAATGGTGCGGCTGCTGACAATACAGGGATATCGGCTAAGTCTGGATCGCCTTGGATAAAACGTTCTACGTAATCTTTTTGCGCGAGGTTAACGATCTGTACTGTTGGGTCGTCTTGCACGAGTGCTAAGAAGCTGTACATCACGTCATTGGCTTTGCCAATTGGCTGGTTAACAAACTCACGTGTTCCTTTATGGTCAGCTTCAAGCGCTTTAACGATGTCCGCGTCGGCTTCTGCCAGTGGTTTCTGGGCGTTTTTATCGTAAATAGGGCGTGCTTCAGACTGTGCGGTCACCACCTGCCACTGACCATTTTGCTCTTTTAACTCAAGGTCAATCACGCCAACGTGGCTGCCCCAACGGCCTGGCATCACCGCGGCGACGCCGTTGATGGTGCCTTTCTGATTATCAACACCTGGAATGTTGTCAAAGCCTTTACCAGGGAACACCGCGTGAGAGTGGCCAAACGCAATCGCATCGATGCCTTCTACTTCAGAAAGGTAGTAAGTCGAGTTTTCTGCACCAACTTTATGTGGGTCTGACGAGACTCCAGAGTGAGGAATCGCCACGATCACATCCGCGCCCGCCGCTTTCATTTCTGGGACCAGTTTTTGTGCGGTTTCTTTGATGTCTTTGGCAAACACTTTGCCTTCTAAATTTTTCTTATCCCACACCATGATTTGCGGTGGAACGAAACCGATGTAGCCGACTTTAATTTCTTGTTCAGCACCATCGACATCTTTAAAAGTGTGAGTTTTGATGATGTAAGGTTTGAAGTAATGCTCACCCGTTTTCTTATTAAATACGTTCGCGTTTACATACGGGAAATCAGCGTCATTAAGGGTTTCTGCGAGGAACTCTAAACCATAGTTAAATTCGTGGTTACCAATGTTGCCTACATCGTAGTCGAGCGTATTCATCGCTTTATAAACAGGATGGACTTCGCCTTTTTCGATGCCTTTCGCGGCCATGTAGTCACCCATTGGACTCCCTTGGATCAGGTCGCCGTTGTCGACTAATACGCTGTTTTCCACTTCCGCTCGGGCTTGTTTAACCAAAGTAGCAGCACGAGTCAGACCAATCTTTTGGCTTGGTTTGTCTTTGTAGTAATCGTAATCCATCACGTTGGTATGGATGTCGGTTGTTTCGACAATACGTAGTTTGATGGTATCAGCCATTGCTGGACCAGCCATGGTCAGCATCCCACCCAAGACTGCTAAAGAAAGAGGTTTCACTGCTAATTTCATTTTTAAGCTCCGATAGCGTTTGTTAGCACCATGCTTAATGTAACAAAATGACATGAAACGATGATTTCAGTGAATCGTAAAGTGTGATCTAACGTGTTGGTTATACTGGACTCTGCTGACAATCTCTCAAAAATCTCTCGTCTACATTCTTGTTCTGCGTGTCGTCTTATCAATAAATAGTATAAAAAATGAAATTTTAGAATTTCAGGTAATATGTATTGGGCGCCATAATGCCCTCATCAACAGCAAGAGGATGACATGATGGCGAGTAAGGATACGGTTTCTCAGTTTCCTCTGAGTAATTCGCACGCGCAGCGCAATGAACAAACAAACCTAAACTCGATTGGTAGCAGTTTGCTTGGCCATGGCGAAGTCGCGCTTGTGGGCTCAGGACCGGGTGACGTTGAGTTACTGACATTAAAGGCGCTGCGTTTTTTACAGCAAGCAGACGTTGTGCTGTTTGACTACCTTGTCTCCGACGAAATCATGTCTCTCGTGCCTAGCGACACTATCCAAGTTTGTGTCGGTAAACGCGCAGGTCACCACAGTGTTCCTCAAGAAAAAACCAACCAGCTATTGGTCGACTTTGCCAAGCAAGGTCATCGCGTGGTGCGCATCAAAGGCGGCGATCCCTTCATTTTTGGCCGTGGCGGTGAAGAGTTAGAAGTCTTGGCGGATGCGGGCATTTCATTTCATGTTGTGCCTGGAATTACTGCCGCTGCCGGTGCGACTGCGTATGCCGGGATTCCTCTTACTCATCGCGATTTTGCTCAGTCAGCGATGTTTATTACCGGACACTTGAAAGCAGAGAGCGACCAAATGGATTGGTCGACACTGGCGCGCGGCAACCAAACCTTAGTTATCTATATGGGCTTGATGAAGTCTGAGTACATTCAAGCCCAGTTAGTTGAACACGGACGTAATCCAAACACACCGATCGCCATTATCGAGCGCGGGACACAAGCAACTCAAAAGGTATTTAAAGGTCAGCTTGCTCAACTTGCTGAACTCGCCCAAGGCGCGCAGTCACCGTCGCTAATTGTAATCGGAGAAGTCGTATCCCTGTCAGAAAAGCTGGCGTGGTTCTCGACTTCACAACAGGCAGATGAGCAGCAACGCCAATTTGCCTAATACCAAATTTTGACTAGTCAGAAGCTCATTAAGAGTCGTAAAGGAAGCCCTAACATGGACCAAGAACGATTAACCCATTTGAAGCAGTTGGAAGCGGAGAGTATTCATATCATCCGTGAAGTCGCTGCTGAATTTGATAACCCAGTGATGATGTATTCCATCGGTAAGGATTCATCAGTCATGCTGCATCTTGCACGTAAAGCATTTTACCCAGGCAAGATTCCTTTCCCGCTTCTACACGTGGATACGGATTGGAAATTCAAAGAGATGATCGAGTTCCGTGACCGTACGGCAGAAAAATACGGCTTTGAGCTTTTAGTACATAAGAACCCAGACGGTTTGGCAATGGGCATCAGCCCGTTTGAGCATGGTTCGTCTAAGCACACTGACATTATGAAAACCCAAGGTCTGAAGCAAGCGTTGAACAAATACGGTTTTGACGCGGCATTCGGCGGAGCACGTCGTGACGAAGAGAAATCACGTGCGAAAGAGCGTGTTTACTCATTCCGCGACAAGAACCACACCTGGGATCCGAAGAATCAACGTCCTGAGCTTTGGCGCACTTACAACGGTCAAATCAATAAAGGCGAAAGCATCCGCGTATTCCCGCTATCTAACTGGACCGAGTTAGATATCTGGCAATACATCTACTTAGAAAATATCGAGATCGTACCGCTTTATCTTTCAGAGAAGCGTCCGGTAGTAGAGCGTGACGGCATGTTGATCATGGTCGACGACGAGCGCATGAAGCTACAACCAGGCGAGAGAATTGAAGAGAAAAGCGTTCGCTTCCGTACGTTGGGTTGTTACCCACTGACTGGCGCGATCGAATCAGAAGCCAACACGCTGACAGGCATTATTGAAGAGATGCTGGTGGCGACATCGAGTGAACGCCAAGGCCGAGCGATCGACCATGATCAGTCGGGATCGATGGAGCTGAAAAAGCGTCAGGGTTACTTCTAAACAGGATCTAAGGAAAGAAAATGAATAGCGCAGTAGAAGCTCAACTAGAAGAGCTAGGTATCGAAGGTTACCTCAAACAGCACCAGTACAAGTCACTACTTAGATTCTTAACGTGTGGCTCAGTCGATGACGGCAAAAGTACTCTGATTGGCCGCTTGCTCCATGACTCGAAGCAAATTTATGAAGATCAACTAGCCGCAGTTCACTCGGACAGCCAACGTGTCGGCACAACGGGTGAACGACCAGACTTAGCTTTGCTGGTTGATGGCCTACAAGCTGAGCGTGAACAAGGGATCACGATTGATGTGGCTTACCGCTACTTCTCGACTCAGAAGCGTAAGTTCATCATTGCCGATACTCCGGGGCACGAGCAGTACACGCGCAACATGGCGACGGGTGCGTCGACGTGTGATCTGGCGGTGATCTTGATTGATGCGCGTAAAGGTGTACTTGATCAAACGCGTCGTCACTCATTCATTTCGAACTTGCTTGGTCTGAAGCACTTTATCGTTGCTGTTAACAAGATGGATCTTGTTGATTACTCACAGCAGCGTTTTGAAGAGATTCGTGAAGAGTATTTAGAGTTCTCTAAGCACTTGCAAGGCGAAACCGATATACAAATCATTCCACTGTCGGCACTGGAAGGCGACAACGTAGTCGAAGCTAGCGCAAACATGACATGGTTTGAAGGCCCGTCATTGCTTGAGCTATTAGAGAATGTTGATGTAGACCGTGAGAAGAAAGTCGGTGAGTTCCGCTTCCCGGTGCAATACGTGAATCGTCCTAATCTCGATTTCCGTGGTTTTGCGGGTACGGTTGCCGGTGGTGAAGTGAAAGTGGGCGACCGCATTAAAGCGCTCCCTTCGGGCAAAACATCGACCGTTGCGCGCATCGTGACGTTCGATGGCGATCTCGATAAAGCGCAGGCAGGTCTGGCGGTGACTCTGACTCTGGAAGACGAAATTGATATCAGCCGTGGTGACTTGATCGTACTGGAAGATTCAAAAGTCGAGTCAAGCAACCATCTGCTCGCCGATGTGGTTTGGATGACAGAGCAGCCTCTGCAACCGGGGCGTGAGTACGATATCAAGATTGCGGGTAAGAAGACCGTTGGTCGCGTGGAAGCGATTCGTCACCAATACGACATCAATAACTTGTCGACACACAGTGCGGTTGAGCTACCTCTGAATGGTATTGGTCTGTGTGAGCTAACACTGAACGAGTCAGTGGCATTAGATCACTACCTCGAGTGTCAGGATACCGGTGGTTTCATCATTATCGACCGTTTATCTAATGTGACGGTTGGGGCGGGGCTAGTACGTGAAAGCCTAAGCCAAGTTGAAACACAAACAGGTGATATCTCAGCGTTTGAACTTGAGCTGAATGCGCTTGTACGTAAACACTTCCCGCATTGGGAAGCGAAAGACATCAGTCAGTTACTTAAATAAGTACTCACTTACTGACAAGGAAAAGTTATGTGGCAACAAGGTTTTGTGTTGGCGTTGTTACTGGGGACAGTAACCTGCCTACTAACAACACGCATTAAACCAAGCTTCATTTTTGCTGGCGCGGCATTTATTGCTTTTATGGCGGGCATGATTGAAGTCGGCGATGTTGCCACTAACTTTACCAACTCTTCGCTGGTGACGCTGGTGCTACTGATCGTAGCGTCGGCGGCGCTGGAAAAAACCATGCTGATAAGCTGGGTGAGCCGCTCTTTATCAACCGGTTGTTTAGGCACTGTGGTTGCCAAGTTGGGTTTATCGACCGCCTTTTTGTCGTCATTCACTAATAATACCGCGGTAGTGATTTCACTGATCAGTGCGATTAAACGTAATCAGCAACACGCGCCGTCCAAGCTGTTGATCCCGTTATCTTATACGGCGATCTTAGGCGGTACTCTCACTCTGATCGGCACCTCGACCAATTTGATCATCAACAGCTTTGTTGAAGATGCTGGCTTGCCGAGTTTAGGTTTCTTTTCTCCGACGATGATCGGCTTATCAGTGCTGGTGGCTGGGCTGTTGATCCTGATCCCTCTGAGTTACCTTCTGCCGAGCTATGAAGATCAAAACCAAGAAGAACTGTCTTACTTTCTAGAAGCGAAAGTCGAGCCGGGTTCACCGTTAGTCGGTCGTAGTATTAATGAAAATAACCTGCGCGCTTTGCGTAAGTTGTTTTTGGCCGAAGTCGTGCGTGACGGTAAAACCATTGCCCCTGTCGAGCCAGACTTTGTCTTGCAGGCTCGTGATAGCTTGTTGTTCTGTGGTGATGTTGAAAGCGTCGCGACACTGCAAGATATTCAAGGGCTGACGCTCTTTGGTCAGCACCATCTTAACGGCCAAAGTTTTGTTGAAGTGGTCGTGAGTTCTTCGGCGAGCTTTTGTAACAAAACCTTGAAATCGAGTCATTTCCGTGACCGTTTTGACGCGGTGGTCGTTGCAATCCGACGTGGGCATGAACGATTACAAGGCGGATTAGGGAATATTACCTTAAACGCCGGTGATACCTTGGTATTAGTGCCTGGTAAACGTTTTGAACAAGAACGCCGTGCACACCGTAAAGAGTTTGTTGTGATCAACGACCTCGACTCCAGTGCTCGTTTAGATTCGCACAAATCAGCGATGGTTTTAGGTGGTTTTTGTACGGTGATCGCATTCGCATTGCTTGGCTGGGTACCGTTGATCAAAGGACTTTCGGTGTTCCTGCTGGTGGCATTGTTTAGCGGTATCGTTCAGCTCGGTGAACTGCGCCGCCGTTTTCCAATTGATATCGTGGTGATCGTTGGTTCAGCACTGTCGATAGCTCAACTGATGCTCTCGTCTGGTTTGTCTGAAAGCCTAGGTCAGATGTTTATGGAGAGCTTTAACGGTTGGGGGGTCTTTGGTGCCTTGGTCGCGACATATTTGTTAACGCTGGTTTTGACCGAGCTGGTCACCAATAATGCCGCTGCAGCACTGGCATTCCCACTTGGCTACAGTATGGCGATCAGCTACGGCGTAGACCCGATGCCATTTATTATGGCGGTACTGTTCGGCGCTAGCGCAAGTTTTATCTCTCCTTACGGATACCAGACTAATCTATTGGTATACAGCGTAGGGAATTACAAAATTACTGACTACATAAGAGTAGGCATACCGATCTCTATCGTTTATTCGGTATTGGTACTAGCGCTTATTCCTCAGTTTTTCCCGTTTTAAAAGGATTGAATTATGACAACGGAAACGCCGACTAAAGACGAGAACATCGTTTGGCATCAGCACTCTATCGATAAAGAGTTCCGCGCTAAGTTAAAGCAGCAAAAACCAGTGATATTATGGTTTACGGGATTATCGGGTGCTGGTAAATCGACGGTTGCTGGTGCGTTGGAAAACAAGCTGGCCGAGCAGGGGTACCATACCTATTTGTTAGACGGTGATAACGTACGCCACGGTCTGTGTAGTGACTTAGGTTTCTCTGAGCAAGACCGTCGTGAAAACATCCGTCGTATCGGTGAGCTCGCAAAGTTGATGGCCGACGCCGGACTGATTGTTCTGTCGGCGTTTATTTCGCCTCACCGCGCTGAGCGACAGTTGGTCAGAGAAATGGTGCCAGAAGGCGAGTTTCTCGAAGTGTATGTCAATACATCGCTCGAAGTGTGCGAACAGCGTGACCCTAAAGGGCTGTATAAGAAAGCGCGCGCAGGAGAAATCCGCAACTTTACCGGTATCGATTCTGACTATGAAGCGCCAATCAATCCAGAAATTGACTTGTTAGCCGGAGAAAAGGCGATTGACGAGTTAGTTGAGGATTGCATCCAAATATTAAAGCAACGCACTATCATCGCTTAAATAAAAAAAGCTTCCTACATGGAAGCTTTTTACTTTTCTTAATACTGTTTATTCAAAACAGATTTCAATGAAGGCATTACCCCATTGAGAGGTGAAAGGCATGATGATGATCGAGCCTTCACACTTGTGGCGAATGGTATGGCCTTTGCCTGAAACAATGATCGGCGTTGCCATATCAAAGTCGAAGCCACTCTCCGCGAGGATACGCTTTGCGCCACCCGTGACCATATTCGTGATTTCACCAACCATATCGGTCACTTCATCATTCAGGCCATTGGGACGCTCACCAAGCATCTTGTGCATTATCTCTAGAGCCAAAGTTTCATCAAAGGTAATTGACATTGAACCACGTGTTTGTGGGCCCACCATACCAATCAAACCAGACACATCGCCACGTGCGATTTCATCTTTTTTGACTCTTGGCTTTTGTGGCTTTAACTCTAGTGCTGCCATCGTCTTTAGTACGTTCATCAACGAAGCTAAAAACGGGTTAACAAATTCAGCGCGCATAATTATCTACTATATTTTTCTTTCGCTAATCAGCCGAGCAAGCTTTACAAACCCCATGAGTCTCAATGACATGGTTGGTGATCGTAAAATCATGCTTTGCTGCATTATTAACAAGTAAGGCTACCAAACTATCGTCTTGAAGTTCAATAACGTTGCTGCATTTATCACATATCAATAAATGCGAGTAATGTTTGTGTGCGTTACAAGAGCAACACTGGATGTAACTATTCGTTGATTCTACTCTATGAATAAAACCTTGTTCGAGTAAAAAATCCAATGCTCTGTATACCGTCGGTGGCTTAGCTTGCGGTTCAACTTTTTGTAGTTCTTCCAGCAATTCATAAGCACTAAACGCTTTTGGGCTTGAGCAGATAAGCTCAAAGACACGCTTGCGCTGCGTAGTCAGTCTAACTCCACGGGCTGCACAGATTTCTTCAATTTGTTTGACTAACTGATGGTCCAAACTCTTCACCATTACTATTGGACATTGCTAATAATATACCATTTATTGAATTATATCGTTGCTTCATAGAGTAATTCTGATGGTTCGCTCAATAAGGTATATCGGAACATTTGTTCAATAAGTTTTACGGCACTTGCCAGTGACAGCATAAACCCATTGATTGCAGGACATTAAACCAGTTTGCCACAGGATGAGAGATGGTTAATCACTGTGCCGCTCTGTAAATGTGCTTCTTCAGTGGTGTATAATACGCGATTACTTTGCAAAATTGCAGAAATTGTGAACTTTTAGGGCTCAGACTCTATTCTCGGCCATTTCTGTGATCAGATTCCACCAAACCTAGACCTTATGAGGAATACTCAGTGTCTAACATCGATGTAAACAACGACTTTGCCTTACAGCGTTTTTCTATCGCACCCATGCTCGATTGGACAGATCGCCATTGCCGCTACTTCCATCGCCTGCTGACGAGCGAAACTTTGCTGTACACAGAGATGGTCACCACAGGGGCTATCATCCACGGTAAAGGGGATTTTCTTGCTTATAACGAAGAAGAGCATCCTGTCGCGCTTCAACTTGGTGGTTCAAATCCGCAAGACTTAGCAACGTGCGCTAAGTTAGCCGCAGAGCGTGGCTATGATGAAATCAACCTGAACGTTGGTTGCCCGTCAGACCGAGTTCAAAATGGTCGCTTTGGTGCGTGTTTGATGGCAGAGCCGCAACTGGTGGCGGACTGTATTGCCGCAATGAAAGAAGTGGTGGACGTGCCAGTTACCGTAAAAACGCGTATTGGTATCGACGACCAAGACTCATACGAGTTCTTGACCGACTTTGTTTCTATCGTGTCAGAGAAAGGTGGCTGTGAGCAGTTTACCATTCATGCTCGTAAGGCGTGGCTATCTGGTCTTAGCCCAAAAGAAAACCGTGAAATTCCCCCATTGGATTACCCGCGAGCTTATCAGCTAAAGAAAGACTTCTCGCATCTGACGATTGCGGTGAATGGTGGCGTTAAAACGCTCGAAGAAACTAAAGAGCACCTCAAACACCTCGATGGCGTGATGGTGGGGCGTGAAGCTTACCAAAACCCATATATCCTTGCTGAGGTGGATCAACAGATCTTCGGTTTGGATAAACCAATCAAGAAGCGTACTCAAGTAGTACAAGAGATGTATCCATACATCGAACAGCAGTTGGCGAAAGGGGCATATCTTGGCCATATTACCCGTCATATGTTGGGTTTATTCCAAAATATGCCAGGAGCGCGTCAGTGGCGTCGTTACATCAGTGAAAATGCGCATAAACCAGGCTCTGGTATTGAAGTCGTTGAAGCTGCATTAGCAAAAATTCCAAAAGAATTAGATGTGTAAAAATCACCATATATAGTGGTGAAAATTACCAATTTGGTTTTACAACAGGCGCTCTCCAAGAGCGTCTTTTTATTTTTGTTTTTATTATTCAGATAGATAAGTTTATTTCAAATGTTGGCATACATCCTGAAAGATAAAACAAAACAAAGGAGATGCGTATGTTTGAGTTAATCTTTATTTTGGTTTTCACCGCGACACTATTAGTGACTGGCGTCACTATGCTGACCGTCTTCGCGGGAATCGCGTTTGCTATGGTTGTTATGGTGTTGCTCGGTATGATTGGTGCAGTACTTAAGATACTGCCATGGCTGATTGTGATTGCTCTCGGGGTTTGGTTCTTCAAATCCTTCGTTGTGCAGCCTAGATAATCACGGGTGGTAAAAGAGAAATAGTTGCTGGCTTAAGCTGTGTGTATGGTAGAATCGGTGCATATCGTATACACATCTTCCCAGCATTATTAAGCTGTTATACAACGGAAGAGTTTAAGTTCTACTCTGGAGAATTAAGTTCATGGGTTTTAAAACCATTGCCATTTTAGCCGCCGCGGTATTGTCGGTATCTGCGTACGCAGAATCTTCGCTGACAACAAAGTTTGGAGCTGAAGGCTGGTGGACCAGAACAAAAGTCAATGAAGTGAATCGTGATAGAGACAGCACGCCAAGTTTCTATGCAGGAATAGAACACGATGTTAAGTTCTTACCAAACGCTCGCGTTCGCTATTCTTCAGTGGATGCGGACTACATGGCGTTTGATAAGTTAGATTTATCGCTTTATTACCGCATTTTAGAGCACGACTTAATGCGTTTTGATGCTGGCGTGACGGTCAGTGACCTTTCCAATACTTACTACCGTAACGCCGATACCCAAGCTCAAGTCAGCTTTGATGAGCTGATCTGGGCATTTTACGGCTATGCAGAGTTAAGGGTACCCAATACGAACTTTGACGTGATTGGTGAAATGAACTTTGGTGATTCTAAAGGGATCAAAAACACCGATCTAATGGCGGGTTTGCAATACAGTATTGATGTGAAAGAGCAGCAATTGTTACTGAAAGGCGGTTATCGTGCGATCGATTTGGAGTCTGATGATTTCAAAGTGGCCGGTGAATCTGAACTGGGTAAACCATTTATTTTCGCCCACGGCTGGTTTGCAGGAGCAGAATACCGTTTCTAAACCTATTTGATTTTTTTAAAACGTCGCTCGATATAGCGGCGTTTTTTATACCCTTTGATTATATATAAAATATTTCTTTAGCACTTTTCTCGGTTTGACCCATCCTTAATAAGTAGTCTTATATCTGGCAGAGAAAGGAATCTCATGACGATCACTGAGCTAAGAAACCTATTCAGAGAAAAACAGTTGGTAGAAGCCATTATTGAACCGTCAGCCCAAGAAGGCAGTTGGATAGTGGAATTCAGGCATGCGCGTGGTGGTTTGGTGCTACTGACCGATTCCCACGGTGAAGAATGTCACTACGGAGACTTAGACCTCGCCTCCAAATCAGCAATGGCGGTCGGCTTTAAACAAGTTCGCATCGAAGCCAAATAGTTTAATGAGCATTAATTGACCGCTCTTTACTTCAAAAAGTTATAAAACATTCACTTCTATTCTTTCTTGTTATTAAAGAGAGTGGTTAACCTATGTTCACGCAATGAATAGGGATGTCGTGACCATGTCTTTAAACAAGAATGTTCCCTCTCAAGGAAACACCTCACAAGAATTACCGTCAATTGCTGCTCCTCTCAATGATCAGCAGCTTGGCTCATTACAACAAACGGTAGCAGGTCTATCGTCTCAACAACTCGCTTGGGTGAGTGGTTATTTCTGGGGCTTAGCCCAGTCCCAACCTCAGACGGCTTCGGCGTCTGCGCCATTAACGCAAGCGGCCGCTGCGGTTGCAGCTCAACCTGCAGGTAAGCTAACCATTATCTTTGCCTCTCAAACGGGTAACGCAAAGGGTGTAGCAGAATCACTGGAGCAAGAAGCAAAAGCACAAGGTATTGACGTTGCGCTGTTTGACGCCAGTGACTACAAAGGTAAGAACCTAGCGAAAGAGTCCCACGTGATCATCGTGGCGTCGACTAACGGCGAAGGTGAAGCACCAGATAACGCCATCGAGCTTCACGAGTTTTTACAATCGAAGAAAGCACCTAAGCTCCCAAACCTAAAATACGGTGTGATCGGTTTAGGGGATTCGAGCTACGAGTTCTTCTGTCAAACCGGTAAAGACTTTGACACCTACTTATCGAAATTAGGTGCGACGCCATTTATTGACCGCGTAGATTGCGATGTTGATTACGAAGCACCTGCATCAGAGTGGAAAGCGAAAGCGTTAGATAAAGTTAAAGATGATCTAGCGGCTGGCCCTCAGGCTGAAGTGGTACAACTACCAGTTGGCCAAGCCACTGGCCATTCTCAGTACAACAAACAAAATCCATACACGGCGACGTTACTGACCAGCCAGAAAATCACTGGCCGAGATTCAGGTAAAGACGTGCGTCATGTAGAAATCGACCTTGAAGGTTCGGGTTTAACCTATCAACCAGGTGACGCGCTGGGTGTTTGGTTCGACAATAGCTCTGAGCTGGCCAACGCGATTCTTGGCAAAGTCGGTCTTTCTGGTGTCGAGAGTGTTGATGTCGATGGCGAAAGTATCTCTATTCATAGCGCCTTAGTGAGCAAGTTTGAGATCACAGCGTCTAACCCTCAACTAGTAACGAAGTTTGCCGAGCTATCAGGCAGCAAAAAGTTACAAAAGCTGGTGGAAGATAAAGACAAGCTACGTGAGTACGCGACGAATACCCAAGTGGTTGATGTTCTCGCGGAGAAGAAAACCAAGCTGTCAGCTGAAGAGTTGATTGGTTTACTACGTCGTTTGACGCCACGTCTGTATTCAATCGCTTCGAGCCAAACAGAAGTGGATGAAGAAGTGCACCTTACTGTTGGCTTGGTTGAGTACGACAAAGACGACGAAAAACGCTTTGGTGGCGCATCAAGCTTTTTGACTCAGCGTCTAGAAGAAGGCGGTGAAGTGAAAGTGTTTGTTGAGAACAACAATAACTTCAAGCTTCCTCAAGATGACAACACACCGATCATCATGGTTGGTCCTGGTACTGGTATTGCCCCATTCCGTAGCTTTATCCAAGAGCGCGATAACCGTGACGCAGAAGGCAAAAACTGGTTGTTCTTCGGTGACCGCACCTTTACTCAAGATTTCTTGTATCAGGTTGAATGGCAAAAGTACCTTAAGTCAGGGTTATTGAGCCGTCTTGATGTCGCGTTTAGTCGTGATCAAGTGGAAAAAGTTTACGTACAGCATCGTATCCTAGAAAACGCAGCGCAAGTATGGCAGTGGATTCAAGAAGGTGCCTACATCTACGTTTGTGGTGATGCGACTCGTATGGCGAAAGACGTTCACGATGCCTTGGTTATCGTTGCTGAGCAAGAAGGCAAGATGCCACGCGATGATGCTGAACAATTTATTAATGACTTACGCAAAGCTAAACGTTACCAAAGGGATGTGTACTAATGACTTTTTCTATCGAAAATAATAAGCAGGTTGTACTAGGCGAAGAATTAGGATCACTTGCGGATAACGAGCGTCTAAAAAGAGAAAGTAATTTTTTACGCGGTACGATTGAGCAAGACCTGCAAGACCGTATCACGGGTGGCTTTACCGCGGATAACTTCCAACTGATTCGCTTCCACGGCATGTACCAGCAAGATGACCGCGATATTCGTAATGAACGAGCTAAGCAAAAGCTAGAGCCGTTGCACAACGTTATGCTACGTGCTCGTATGCCTGGCGGCATCATCACGCCAACTCAATGGTTGGCGATCGATAAGTTTGCAACAGAGCACTCTCTGTATGGAAGTATTCGTCTAACGACGCGTCAAACGTTCCAGTTCCACGGCGTATTGAAACCAAATATCAAGCTGATGCACCAAACGCTCAACAGCATTGGTATCGACTCAATCGCAACGGCGGGTGACGTAAACCGTAACGTATTGTGTACCACTAACCCAGTAGAATCAGAGTTGCACCAAGAAGCGTATGAGTGGGCGAAGAAGATCAGCGAACATCTTCTGCCTAAGACTCGTGCGTATGCGGAAATCTGGTTGGATGGTGAAAAAGTCGAAACGACTGATGAAGAACCAATTCTGGGTAGCAACTACTTACCACGTAAGTTCAAAACAACAGTAGTCATTCCGCCGCAAAACGATGTTGACGTGCACGCGAACGACCTTAACTTCGTTGCAATTGCAGAAAACGGCAAGCTGGTGGGCTTTAATGTCCTAGTCGGCGGCGGCCTGGCAATGACTCACGGCGATACTTCGACTTACCCGCGTCGCGCGGATGACTTTGGTTTTATCCCACTAGAGAAAACACTCGATGTGGCTGCGGCTGTAGTTACCACTCAACGCGATTGGGGTAACCGTTCTAACCGTAAGAATGCGAAAACCAAGTACACCTTAGACCGTGTTGGTAGCGACGTATTTAAAGCTGAAGTTGAAAAGCGTGCTGGCGTTACGTTTGAAACCAGTCGCCCTTATGAGTTTACAGAGCGTGGTGACCGTATTGGTTGGGTTGAAGGGATCGATGGCAAACATCACTTAACCTTATTCATTGAGAACGGCCGGCTACTGGATTACCCAGGTAAACCGCTTAAAACTGGTGTTGCTGAAATTGCGAAGATTCACAAAGGCGACTTCCGCATGACCGCAAACCAGAATTTGATTGTGGCGGGTGTCGCTAAGAGCCAAAAAGCGAAGATCGAGAAGATCGCCGTTGAACACGGCTTGATGGATGAGTCTGTGAGCGAGCAGCGTAAGAACTCAATGGCGTGTGTTGCTTTCCCAACCTGTCCACTGGCGATGGCTGAAGCTGAGCGCTTCTTGCCTGAGTTTGTCACTGACGTAGAGGCTATCTTAGCTAAACACAGCTTGCCGAAAGAAGACAACATCATCCTACGTGTGACTGGTTGTCCGAATGGATGTGGCCGTGCGATGTTGGCTGAGATCGGTTTAGTTGGTAAAGCGCCAGGCCGCTACAACTTACACCTAGGCGGTAACCGTGGCGGTACGCGAGTACCGAAGATGTATAAAGAGAACATTACCGACAAACAGATCCTAGAAGAGATTGACCAGCTCGTTGGCCGCTGGGCGAAAGAAAGAGAACAAGGCGAATGCTTCGGTGACTTCACCATTCGTGCTGGCATCATTGAAGAAGTATTTGTGTCAAAGAGGGATTTCTATGCTTGATTCTGTAGCTTCAAAACTGGAGCTGGCAGAGCTACTCAAACTCACTAAGACGCAGCAAATTCTGCGTCTTGCAGAAATCAACGTGAAGCTTGAGCAGTTGTCAGCGCAAGAACGAGTTGCTTGGGCGCTTGAAAACTTGGAAGGGGAGCATGTTGTATCATCAAGCTTTGGTATCCAAGCCGCGGTGATGCTTCACCTAGTCACAGCGCAAAAGCCGGATACACCCATTATTCTCACGGATACAGGTTATCTGTTTCCAGAGACATACCGTTTCATTGATTTATTGAGTGAACAACTGACTCTGAACCTAAAAGTGTACCGAGCTAAAGAAAGTGCTAACTGGCAAGAAGCGCGATACGGGCAACTTTGGGAGCAGGGGATTGAAGGTATCGAAAAATACAACAGGCTCAACAAAGTCGAACCGATGCGTAGAGCTCTGGATGAGCTTAATGTTGGTACTTGGTTCTCTGGACTTCGCCGAGAGCAATCGAAGTCTCGTGCAGGCCTTCCGATATTGTCGATCCAGAATGGTGTGTTTAAATTCCTTCCGGTAATCGACTGGACGAACAAAGATATCCACTATTACTTAGAAGAGAACAACCTTCCTTACCACCCGCTATGGGATGAGGGCTACTTGTCTGTTGGTGATACCCATACTACTAAAAAATGGGAGCCGGGCATGTCAGAAGAGGAAACTCGTTTCTTCGGTCTGAAAAGAGAATGTGGATTGCACGAAGAAGATAATGAACGAGATGGTTCTGGTATTTAAATAGAAAGTTACTTCTATATAGATGATGAAAAGGTCGCTAAGGCGACCTTTTCTTTTGGCTAAAAAATACGTTCTGTGGATAACTCTGTGTGTATTATGTTGGCTATGCTGGGGTAAAGTTGGATAAATAAGGCTTTGAGCGAAACTTGCTCGGTTAAGCGTTATTTTTGCAGTTTTTTCAAAATAACGCTTGCCAATGTGATGGCGATCTCTATAATGCCTCCTCGTCGACAGGGCAAGGGCTCACAAGAGTTTAAAGCCAGTCAGACGGGCCAAAAAGAAAAACGAAATAATTTGAAAAAGTGTTTGACACCGAAGATTATCTCGCTAGAATGGCCGCCTCTTCCGAAGTGATGTAAGTCACAAAGAAGAGTAGCTCTTTAACAATATAGACCTATCAATCTGTGTGGGCACTCGTTGATGATAATCCAATTCGAAACTTCGGTTTCAAATTAGGTTTCAATGATACGAAGTGACCATTGAGTCTTCGGACTCAGCACAGTCAATTCATTATCGTTCTGTTGGAACGATAATAGCTTTAAAATTACAGTAGTAGTTTTGAAGTCAGTATTCATTGAGCCGAACAAAATCTTAAATTGAAGAGTTTGATCATGGCTCAGATTGAACGCTGGCGGCAGGCC
>NZ_JAATOO010000028.1 GCF_011806575.1 Vibrio hepatarius | reverse complement strand
AGCTCATTTGAGAATGACAATATTGCAAAGCTGACTTTCAACAAGTAAATCGGTTTCTGAAATAGAAAGACCGAACCGCACAAAAAACCAAAGCACGATTTTCACAAGCCCAAATAACTAGAAATTGAAATAAGAAAACCTAGCCAAAAACACACGGACATTAGCCCTAAACATTCTGATTTAGCTGCGCTTTTCTCGTTGGCAACTAACGCCCAGTTAAGGGGTGAAGCACGCAATGACCAAGCCCCCGCATTGCACTTCAACACCAAAACCACCGTATACCAAAAATGCCACGCGTGCTGAATCCCACTTGAACTGTTTGTTAGCACGCTGCCCTTAAAGCCTTTGGTACACGCCAAGATATTGAAATATAGCACGAAACTCATGACTTAAAACACTGAAACCAAACAGACAGCTGCCAAACTGAAAACTAACTTTAAGCGCAAGTTGGCAAGAAGAAAAACATGCAAAACTGCCCGATTTTAGCAGTATTAAAATTTGCAAAGGATTCGATCATCGGACTTCAACAACCACGACAAATAGCCAAATTTAAGGCAAGAAATCAACCGCATCAAAGAAACCGAGCCAGTGAAATAGCCCGAAAGTTAGAAACCGTAAACGGTGAAATCCAAGCGAAAACTATACATCTAGTGCCACCGGAGCGAACGTGAGAGGCACATTTGATCAGGTGTAAATCTAGGAAAGAAACCAATAACATCAAAACTTTTGACCTTTGATTCCAACCCAGTGCTAACGCCCAATTAAGGTGTGAAGCACGCAATACCTATGCTGCTGCATGGTACTTCAACACAGAAACCACCGCATACCAAAAATGCCACGCGTGCTGAATCACTCTTAAATTGTTTGTTATGGCGCTCCACTCAACGTTAGCTCTTGTATGTCAATTTGGTCTACTTCCCTACCCAATATCCGCTTGTACTCGACTAAACGATGAACTGGGATAACTGGCAACTCGATACCTTGATAATCTTTAATAACTGATTCTGAAAAGTAGATTTCAAGCTGGTGCCAAGAGCCATCTTGATGTGATTGTATCTTAGTATGTTCAGACAAACCGATTTCAATTTTTTGATTTTGGTAAACCAATTGGAAATACTCTAGGTCCCAACCATATTCGGCATAATGAGTTAACGGTTTGGATATGTATTTTGCTACATGCGATAGCACTTTGTCTGCGTCTGAGTTTCGAATATAAAGATCTATATCTGCGATTTCCCGACTTCCACCATGAATAGTTGCCGCTAATCCACCTACTATTTGATACTCCACAACCTCTGCATCCAAGATCTCTTTGAGCCACTGTAAGGCTACTTTAACTTTATCACTCATCTAGTTCCCTTAGCTGAATTTTGCCCTGCGCCATAACGCCGCGTTAAGGGGCGACAACGCTGCCACCCAAACTCAAACATTGTGCCATAAACACAGAAGCCAAACTTTGAACTAAAGTCGCCAAGCGTTGGGAGTCCCTCTTAAACGCTTTGTTAAGCTACTTTACCCAAATGAGCGGAATCCGAACACGAACACAGAGATCGCCCAAAATGCATACCCCATTAGAAACATGGGTGTGGACCTGTAGATTGACTTTAAGCCGAGTAAGTTATTGTTTATCTCTTCAAGTTCGTGAAGCCTTGCTTTTTTAGAGTCACCTTCCAAAATAAACCCTTCAATATCATTGCGGATATCTTTTACATTCTGGCAAACGTGGTGTCGTACTTTTGGTCCTTCGCAACTTTTGCAGAAAAGAATACCAATACAAGTAAAATGGCTAGCATTTGGACATATTTCTGATCAACACTCCAACACCCTAGAGTCGCAACAAACAGCCATATAGCCTCTAAGTTTAAAATATTGTAACGCGATGATATTTGCGACTTTAAATCCTCAATCCTTTTTATAAACTCCCGCCTCACATCTTCTGGCATTTATTCTTTCCTCAAATTTTCAATAAGTTGCTTAACGCCGCGTTAAGGGGCGATAACGCGATACCACCTAAGCTTAAACATTGTGTCATAAACACTTAAGCTGAACTTTGAGCTAGAACCGCCAAGCGTTAGGAGTCCCTCTTAAACGCTTTGTTATATGCGTACTCGAAGTTACATTGAAACTGCTTCGATTTTGTTTCCATCTAAGTCACGAACAAATGCTGCATAGTAAGTTTCACCATACTCAGGTCTTAGGCCTGGCTTACCTGCACATGAACCACCCAATTCAATGGCTGTAGAATAAAACTGGTCAACAGCTTCTTTTGAAGGCGCATTGAAAGCAATATGAGCACCATTACTTGATTTAGCTTTTCCTTCACAAGGGCTTCCGACCCAAAATTCAAAGTTTTCACCATAAGCCGCTGCGATATTTTCTATATAGTGAGCACGTTTAATAAACAACGTAGAAAGAACTGAGTCATAAAAACCAACCGCTTTTGCCACATCAGAAACGCCAACTGAGACGTGATTTAAAATCATTTTTAAGTCCTTTTATTGTTTGAAACTTGAAAGCATATAACGCCGCGTTAAGTAGTGAGCAACGCTAACCACCCAACCTAAAACCTCACACCGTAGACACAAATGCTGAGTCGAAGTGAAACCGCCAAGCGTTGTGAATCTGCCTTAAACGCTTTGTTATGGTGCTGACTCGTAGTTTGCCTTACACCATTCCCCCCAACCAAGAGGACCAAGTTTTTTCTTGGCTTTGTGTACACGCCAAGCCGTAACGAGCCCCATACTCAAACCAAAAGCAATTGATAAAATGACATAGATTGGCCATCCCTCTGGGCGTAAATGCCAAACTATAAACCACATAAATCCCCCCCAAATCACGCTCTCATATAATGCATCAAGAACAAACAGTTTTATTGGCGATTGAAAGACCAGAGGTTTACCTTTGGACTTAAAAAGCTTTGCCCAAAGAAAAGGCCAAGGATAGACTAGATCTGTGGGGACTCCTTTTTCAATAAGGTGCTGCCGAATGAAAACGACTTTGTCCACGTTAACCTCCCTGTAATTCATTTCTGACTAGATGACTGTGGTTCTATGGCTGCGCCATAACGCCGCATTAAGGGGTGAACAACGCAGGCCACCCAAACTAAACCATTGTGCCATAAACACTTCAACTGAACTTTGAACTGAAACCGCCAAGCGTTGAGAATCCCTCTTAAATGCTTTGTTATGTGAATTTTGTCAACGGACGTCCTGACAAAACCTAAACAAGTACCCGTCTGGTGATTGCACGATAAACTGCTTTTGAACGACGGACTTAGTACCACATTCATACGATTTAGATTCGAGCGCTAGATAAATTGACTCATTAGATTTCGAGCACACTTCACGATATAAGCGTTCAATGTCATTAACGTCCCACTGAAAGTTCATACCACGGCCCAGCGGGAATTCTGGGTTACCAGTGATCCACTTACGGCTTTGACTGGATAAACCTTCTAACATTAAATCGACACCATCGAGTGTTAAATATACAAACTGTTCTTCTGGCCTTTCGTATTTGATGGCAAAACCAAGAATATCTGTGAAGAAAGTCTTACTTACATTTATATCGAAACAATACAATTCTGGAACTACTCGTAATGTCATGATTTTCCCTATTCACATAACGCCGCATTAAGGTGTGAGCGGCGCTTGCCTATACTTTGAGCGAAGCGAAAACGGCAAGCGTTGCGAATCACTCTTAAATGCTTTGTTATGTGCGTATCCGCTATTTGTCCAAAATGACATCAAAGCCACCATAGATAATCCGCTTACCATCAAATGGCATGGGATTATTTTCCGGGTTCATTCGAGGGTCTTCCTCTATTTGGGGCCAAGCAGAGTCTCGTACTTCTTTTGAAGGCCAAACAACCCATGAGAACACCACAGTTTCATTCACTTCAGCTTTTACTGCCATTGGAAAAGAGGTAGTTTCACCATCAGGCACTTCATTCCCCCATGCTTCTACAACTTGTAACGCACCGTAATCTTTAAACATTTCGGCTGCAATTTCGATGTGAGCCAGATATTCCATTTTATTCGCAGTTGGGACTGCGGCTACAAATCCATCGACAAATGACATAAGTAATCTCCTTTATATGGAGTATTGATCTTAGTACAGCCGCGCAAAAGCACATAACGCTGCATTAAGGTGTGAGCAACGCTATCACAAAACCTCACCATGCCACCGTAAACACAAAACCCAACGATGGAATGAAAAATGCCAAGCGTTGGGAATCACTCTTAAATGCTTTGTTAGCTTTTTGTTCAACTTTCCTTTTGTAAACCTACTGCCACAAGTTCATCGTATATCGTACATACTCTCCGAGCTTGTAAATCTAGAGCACCAACTTCTTCATCGAAATGGTCTGATGAATACTCACTAGGAACTTCGTAGTGACGGTTATGAATGTCACCACCTCTAGCAGGGTATGTCTTCTGTGCAACAACTCGTGACAAGCTCTCAAATTCACTAATTAATGCCTCTAATAGTTTATTTAATTCGCTATCAGCAAAGCGTAAGGGCGAATGTTCTAAAGATTCTGAAAAGTAATGAATATAATCGTTGTACCTTTTTTCATGAGGGGTTGCGAAACTGTAGTTTTTCAGAAAATATATAATATTCCCTGTCATTTCTAAGTTCATAACTTTATCCAATAAGGCTTGATCTCTCTTAGAAATTCCCTGCTGCCCAATATGTTTGACAGGTGTTCCCTTCGCAGTCCAAATAGGATTATCACGTAAAAAACTATAAAATTCGTCTCGACGCTGTTTTAGTTCTTTGTGCGTATACTTTGAACCCTTAGGATGATTTTTGTCATAACTTCGCATGTCCCCATGACAGTCAAAGCATAAAGGGATCGCATTATCAAACGTATCAGTTCCCCCTTCACTTCTTTGAACGATATGATGCACTTCCATCTTGATATCTTTGAATAGATAACATAAGCAGCAATGCCTCCGACAAGCTACTAAAGCTTCCTCTTTAACCTGTTTCCAACCCACAAAAAACTCCTAATTATCCTTTAAAAGCTAACGCCGCATTAAGGTGTGAGCGGCGCTTGGCTATTCTTGAGCGAAGCGAAACTGCCAAGCGTTGCGAATCACTCTTAAATGCTTTGTTAAACGGCAAGATCGTACTCACTAATTCCCAACTGATTGAGCAGTTTACACCTCGGGTCACCGAACTGCTTTGACACAACCCTGATATACTCAGCTAACTTCCTATCTTCTTCATCAACACCAGGCCACATGAAAGGAATAGCCTGATTAGTTAAGCTTTCAATGAACGTCAAATGGGTCAACGCTAAAAATAGTCGAACAAAGTTAGCGGGTTCATTGAAATCGTTTTGCAACAAATGAACAATTAAATGGCGGTTGAACCCTTGAGTGGACCCTTTGCTAGGCACATATAAAGTATCTCTGAAAAAGATCCTAAAAGAATTAATTACATCACACTGTGGATTCATATGAGTGAAGAAGTCGATTTCTACAGTGGTCACCCCATTGCAACCCGGATACCAGATATAACGTTCTAACTGCTTGCGTCCCCATAAAAGCAAGATATCCCTCAAGCCTTTTTCGAAATTCTTAGCACTAACGGTATCGTGATTTTTGTTGAGCATCATAACTTGTATATTTCTCAAACCACCCTCAAATACAGGAAGTAAACTCATAATCGCAATATGATCCATTCCTAGGTAGAACGCTTCAATTGACTCAAATATAATCGTTTTATACTGACCTAGCGCTCGACTCTTTCGGATAAACTTATTGAAGTATGTAATGGCTATTTCTGGAGAAAAAACTGATAAAACCCAACTATCTATTTCTTTTTTATATTCCGACGTTCCTTTTAACTTGGATATCTCATACTGCTGATTTATTACATTACCCATACCTAAGTTCAAAGGAAATGGACAAGAAAAATCATGTATCCTTTCTTGGTTACCAGTGATTCTAAATTGCTTTTTGTTATAACGGGCTACCGGAAATTCGGGCAAAAAGGCAATACCAATATCAGTCGTAACCTCAAAGCCATTACATTGCCCAATATACTTTGCCACAACGACTACATCGAGACTCTCATGCTTCTTAAAGAACTCAATTATCATCTTATCGGTTAACTTGTTTTGTTGAGAAAGCTTCCGTAAAGTTTTTTCGTACTTCAATTTACCTCCTGCCGTTTAACGCCCAGTTAAGGGGTGAAGCACGCAATGACCAAGCCCCCGCATTGCACTTCAACACCAAAACCACCGTATACCAAAAATGCCACGCGTGCTGAATCCCACTTGAACTGTTTGTTAGCACGCTGCCCTTAAAGCCTTTGGTACACGCCAAGATATTGAAATATAGCACGAAACTCATGACTTAAAACACTGAAACCAAACAGACAGCTGCCAAACTGAAAACTAACTTTAAGCGCAAGTTGGCAAGAAGAAAAACATGCAAAACTGCCCGATTTTAGCAGTATTAAAATTTGCAAAGGATTCGATCATCGGACTTCAACAACCACGACAAATAGCCAAATTTAAGGCAAGAAATCAACCGCATCAAAGAAACCGAGCCAGTGAAATAGCCCGAAAGTTAGAAACCGTAAACGGTGAAATCCAAGCGAAAACTATACATCTAGTGCCACCGGAGCGAACGTGAGAGGCACATTTGATCAGGTGTAAATCTGGGAAAGAAACCAATAAACATAAAAACTTTTGACCTTTGATTCCAACCCAGTGCTAACGCCGCATTAAGGTGTGAGCAACGCTACAACGAAACCTAACCATACCACCGTAAACACAAAACCCAGCGATGGAATGAAAAATGCCAAGCGTTGGGAATCACTCTTAAATGCTTTGTTAGCAGAATGACTAGCGCCTATATTTTTCATATAACGAAGCTACCGAATAATCAAAAAGCTCTTTTATTTTCACTTTAGCTTCTGATATTGATACAACATCAAAATCTTTTGAAATAGATTTTCGACCAAAGATATTCAAAAAACCTGGAGCCATTACTAAGTCAAAAAACAGAAAACCCTTTTCATAATCAATAGGTGTAAACTGATAGCACGCATAAACTCGCTCATCTCCGAGAATAAACTGAAAGCCTCCCCCGACACCTAGCTTTTCAGTCAGTTCTATTTCTGTTTCCCAAGGATATTGATCGATGACTTCACAAGCTTCTCTATATAGACGGATACTTTTTTCATAAACGACCAACTCTTCTCCGTCTGCCCTATGGTCATAAAACACTTTAACTAAACTCATCACTGTACTCTTAATTCTGCTAACGCCCGCTTAAGTGGTGAGCAACGCAATACGGTGTTTCTGCACTTCACCATAATCACTAAAATCAACGCATGGCAAAAATGCCACGCGTTGCGAATCCGTCTTAAAGCGTTTGTTAGCAATGTTTAGCCCTGCTTTGGCTTGGGTAATGATTGGAACGAGTTCTCAAGCCAAGCATCAAATTTGTTTCCTTTTTCATATAGCATTACATCGAACATTTCAGGGGCAACAATTTCAAAATGCTCACGAAACAGGCTTAAATTGAACTCCTCCATTTTTTTCTCACGCTTAATACGCTGAAAAATTTTAGTGAAGTCTTTTGGCTTATATCCGATGTTTTTTCGTCCCAACTTTATTGGCTGTCCATTTTTAGTAAAGCCTAAACTTTGAGCAACTCGAAATGCTTCCTCTTTTACCTTGTAAACTTTGTCATGAAGAGCTAAGCGGACAACCACATCTTCTCTTTCACGGCAGTCTATAGATTTGATTTCTTGTAATGCAGAAAGCCTCTTTTTCCAACTGGTTTTGCAATTCGCTGCTTTAACTAAGCCTTTAATTTTACTTTCTAAGCCACTGTTTTCTGACATTTCATATCCTCATTTTTTAATACTATGAAGTTGAATAATATTGCTAACGCCGCGTTAAGGGGTGAGCAACGCCACCACCCAACCTAAGCCATTGTTCCGTAAACACTAAAGCCGAATCAAACCAAAAATGCCAAGCGTTGGGAATCCCTCTTAAACGCTTTGTTGTGTGTCATTTTCGATGTATTTTAGATTTACCTAGTAACAACATTCAACTTCTTAAACTGGGTAGCCAAAGAGACCTTTCGTGAAAATTGACGAACTAACTATTATCGTGATTCTTGCGCAAAAATTTTTCTAACTCGAATCGTTTGCTCTCCCAAAAATCAAGTCTCATACTCGCTTGATTGGATTTAACCTTTGAGCCTGACTTTAGATCTAGCAACAAGCTTTCAATGGTCGAGTCTATAAATTTGGCATGATCAGAAAGCTCCTGTTTATTCATTTTTTCGAACTCACTTGTACCACTCATAATTTCATTTCCTCCAACATGGAATTTTTGCGTCCTCGAACTGACACACAACGCCGCATTAAGGGGTGAACAACGCCACCACCTAACCTAAACCATTGTGCCGTAAACACTAAAGCTAGTTCAAACCAAAACTGCCTAGCGTTGTGAATCCCTCTTAAATGCTTTGTTAGTTGCCAAACCTAAAGCTTTGATTTGGTGCTAATTACCGCTTTGCCAACACCAGTTTTACGTGTTTTAAGAAACTTAAATCAAGCGCAATTTCAAAGCGCCTGTCACTGAAACCACTTGGAACGCGCAGCGCCGTAGAAAACGGACTAACAACACCAAAAAGCTCATTTGAGAATGACAATATTGCAAAGCTGACTTTCAACAAGTAAATCGGTTTCTGAAATAGAAAGACCGAACCACACAAAAACCGAAGCACGATTTTCACAAGCCCAAATAACTAGAAATTGAAATACGAAAATCTAACCAAAAACACACGAATATTAGCCCTAAACATTCTGCTTTAGCTGCATTTTTCTCCTTGGCAACTAACGCCGCGTTAAGTGGTGAGCAACGCCAACCACAAAACTAAAACCATTGTACCTTAAACACTTAAGCTGACTTGAACCGAGATCGCCAAGCGTTGTGAATCCGCCTTAAACGCCTTGTTATGTTTGTGGTTCTTGCTCCCACGAAACAGACATTTTGAAGTACGCTACATTTGATTTGTGAAACTCTTCACCTTCAACACACAACCCAAACTTCTGATAGAAAGACAATGCTGAAGTTCGTGCGTCACACCAAAAATAACTAACATTTTCTCGCTTCAAATCACGCACCAGACTCTCGATAACCTTAGTGCCGATTCCTTGCCCTTGGTATTCAGGCAGAGTAGCAAATTTTCTGAGCCTAGCTTCATGACCATTATTATAAACAGATGCTACGCATACCAGTTTCCCGCCAGCATACGCGCCATAGTGAGTAGCAGAGTCATCCCCTTCGACTTCGCAGAATGAAGGCGATTTATTAGGCCATAAAACAAGATGCCTAATGGGTAAAACCTCTGCTGTGGTAACCTTTCGTATGTCCATATTTCCTCAAAAAACATAACGCCTTGTTAAGGGGTGAGCAACGCAATGCCGATGCTGCCGCATACCGCCTTAATCACTAAAAACAACGCATAGTAAAAATGCCACGCGTTGCGAATCCCTCTTGAACAATTTGTTAGTTGCCACTTCCAATACGCTGATTTTATGTCAGTTTAAACTTTGCAAACAACAAACTTAATGGGCTTTTATGTACTCAAGTCAGGCGTAGTGCCAAAGCGCCTGTCACTGAAACCACTTGGAACTCAAAACGCCGTAGAAAACGGACTAACAACACCAAAAAGCTCATTTGAGAATGACAATATTACAAAGCTGACTTTCAACAAGTAAATCGGTTTCCGAAATAGAAAGACTGAACAGCACAAAAAACCGAAGAACGATTTTCACAAGCCCAAATAACTAGAAATTGAAATAAGAAAACCTAGCCAAAAACACACGGACATTAGCCCTAAACATTCTGATTTAGCTGCGCTTTTCTCATTGGCAACTAACGCCGCATTAAGGTGTGAGCAACGCTACCACGAAACTAAACCATACCACCATAAACACAAAACCCAACGATTAGCATCGAAAATGCCAAGCGTTGGGAATCACTCTTAAATGCTTTGTTATACATTTTATGCACGGATTGTGTTTGCTATCGCCAGCCTTAGCTTGTTGCTTAATTCCGAGCTTTCCTTGTACACCAAAATCTGCTTACTTCTCAAATCAAATGGAATATCATCAATACCTTTACTGATAATTATCACAGGCTTACCTAAAGCATGAGCAAGACCTAACTCATAGAATACGTTGGGATTTCTACCAGTAATGTTTGCTATGATTAATTCTGACTCACAGATGCGCTTTAGAATATGGGCTAAAATATCACCTTTAATATAGTTTTCATCACCTCTAGCAACATCAAAACCATATTCCAAACAAGTTTTTTCAATAGTGTAATAATCTTTATCAAACATCTCATGAAAAGGAGTCAAGATAAAAACCTGATCTCTTTTAACAACTAAATCTTCCTGATAAACACCCATTGATGACAAAAATTTATCCGGATTTACTACTGAACTATCAAAGTAATGTTCATTTTTGTTTATTGATGACTTAACCAACAAGTGATTAGAGTCCATCCACCTATCTTCACGAGCAACCAATCTCTCATTCAATGAATAGATCTTTGACTCGAAATTAGCACGTAACATTTCTAACTCAGCTTTGTTTTTTTCTTCATTGTATCGCTGAGCCATTTTATTTGATTGATAGTTAGATAGTAACGCTACCAGTACCGCGACAATCGAAATAGCAGGTAACAAAACTGCTGTAATTTCACCTATAGTTATACTCATAACTTACACCAATACAATAGATTTATATAACGCAAACAGGCAGATGCAGTAGTTTGCAAAGGTCAAGCCTACAGTCACTTTATGTTTCTCTGCTTCAAATGATTTACAGCTTTTTCTCCACAGAATAACTGTGACTACAACTAAAGCAATATAAATTGAGAAAAACGAAATGCCTTTTTCGAACTTTTCAGGGTTAGCGATTGTAAATGCAGCTACAAATGATGTAGCTAAAACAAAAACATCGACAGGAAGCTCTAATACAGCATAGATTGATGTGGGTATGTCTACCTCTCGATCTATACACATTTTGAGCAAAAACGACAGCATCAATATAATGCTTGGCAATAAAAACTCTGTGTATTCCATTGTTTTTTCATATAATAAAGTGATGACGCATTATAAGGCACAACGTACCATAGTCAACAAAATGTATAACGCCCAATTAAGTAGTGAGCAACGCGACCACCACACTTAAGCCATTGTGCCATAAACACTAAAACTGAAGTAGAAACAAAAGTGCCAAGCGTTGTGAATCTGCTTAAATTGCTTGTTATGTGCGTATTGGTTGAACATGATGAGCAATTAGAGAACGACCATTAGCTTGTAATTCAGGAGTGATTTCATATTTTCCTTTAATCTCAAAATCATAATCCCAACGACCAACCTCTTTTTTATATGACTTAGCCTCAATGCGCCCTTTAGGTAAACGCTTAACAACACCTTCTTTGACTAATTGGAAGCAGAAACCTTCATTTGCCTCTCCTGATTCAACAATTCTTTCAACCTTTGCTATGTCAGCAAGCATATCAGTACAATCTTCACTGCTTGCACCTTTGAAATACTTCAACTCTATAACAATTACATTGGTTGGAGTTTGGATATACAAGTCCACCCTGCTTTTTCGATTGTTATTCGAACGACCTCGCAAACGATACGATTGATAATCCTTCTGCAGAATATGTTCAAAGCGGATAATAGCCTCTGGTAAAGCTTTATACAGCTCACCAAATAATACGGATTGAAAATCGACTTCTCTGTTTATAGGATAAGAATTATCAATTCTTTTCATCGAACACTCTAATGCTTCTAATATTTCTTTTTTCATGATTTTTTATTTTTCTAATCGACTAATTTAAACACCTAGGTACATAACGCCGCATTAAGGGGTGAACAACGCCACCACCTACCTAAAACATTGTGTCATAAACACTTAAGCTAAACTTTGAACCGAAACCGCCAAGCGTTGTGAATCCCTCTTAAATGCTTTGTTATACGCGGGCTTCCGACCACGCTGCGAACTCATTGCCACTTGGTTCTAGAAAATGAAAACGGCAACCACCAGGGAATTCGAATATAGGGCGAATGATTTCACCACCACTTTGAACGACTTTATTTAGAGTATCTTCAATGTCAGAGCTGTAGAATACCAAAAGTGCTCCACCGGTATTAGTTTGGCTGCAACAATTGGCTTTGAAGAAACCACCGTCTAATCCCTGATTTGAAAAAGCTGTATATTCAGGTCCGTAGTCGACAAACTCCCAACCGAAAACTGAAGAGAAGAATGATTTTGTCGACTCTAAGTCTTTTGCGCCAAACTCAACATAATTAAGTTTCTCATGCTGATTCATTTCCTTGCTCCTTTTTGATTGTCCTGATAAGCGTATAACGCCCAATTAAGGGGTGAGCAACGCTACCACCCAAACCAAAGCATTGTGCTATAAACACTTAATTTGAAGTAGAAGCAAAAATGCCAAGCGTTGGGAATCCCTCTTAAATTGTTTGTTATACCCGTTTTTGAATTCGTTCGCCTAGAGGAACTTCTGACGACAGTTCTTTTAGACGCTTATTTGGAAACGATAAGAGCTTTTCACCAAATCCCTTTCGATGAGAGTACTCTCTAGCGATATATGATCCAGGACCATTGAATATTTCTGTATAGGAGCCATCCTGAGAAATTTTGATACCAATGTAGTAATCAGAGACTTTCTTAAAAGTTAGCGAGTCTTTAAATGTTGCTTTTATCTGCACTTTACGCCCACATGGTGTTTCACCGTCATAATCTTTTTCCATGCCAGAATACAGCCAAAGATCATAATCTCTTTCAACAATCGTTTCACCAATATCCCCAACCAAACGACCATCAATTGTAAACTCTTTCTTCGGTTGAGCTTTTCTCAGGAGCTCTATCCCCGAGAAGATTTCTTTTAAAGCAGCCTCAATTAGCTCTTGTTTCGCCATGCTTTCTCCCAAAGGGTATAACGCCTTCTATCCAACAAACTGTCGGTATAGTTTCTTTCAAGCGTTATTTTAAACCTACCACAACTTATCAGATCCTATCACACAACTTTATGAAACTTATAGATTAGTCATAACCATTGTCGCGCTACTCATCTCAGTTAGCATGCAAAGTGTGCACTAATTCTTGAGTTTGTAGAAAAACAGTTAAACTGTATATATATACAGCTTAATTTTATCAAGGATAGTAATATGAAAAGCCAGTTTTTGCTTAGCGTTAAAGAACACATGTATGCTAGGCACTATGCGCCTAAAACCGTCAAAGCATATATATTGTGGATTACTAAATACATTGCGTTTCACAACATGCAACACCCGTCGAAACTCGATGAATCACATGTCGAAGCATTTCTTACTCACTTGGCCGTGCACGACAAAGTCGCTGCAAAAACTCAAGCACTCGCGCTCAACGCAATCAGTTTCCTCTACCGCGAATACTTTAGAACCCCACTTTCGATGGAAATGAAGTTTCAAAAATCGTTATTAGATCGCAAGCTGCCAGTAGTACTGACGCGAGAGGAACTTCGCCAGTTCTTAACTCACATAGATCCACGATATAAGCTTCATATTATGTTGCTATATGGTTCTGGGCTGCGTGTAATGGAATGTGTAAGGTTACGAGTTCAGGATATAGACTACCACTACAACGCAGTACGAATTTGGCAAGGTAAAGGTGGTAAAAATAGAGTTGTCACATTGGCAAAAGAAGCGATTCCACTTTTAAAAGAGCAAGAAGCGTTAGCACTCAGGTATTACAAAAAAGACATGAATTACCCTGGCTATGCGGGTGTTTGGATTCGGCCTTCGCTACAGAAAAAATACCAAGGTGCGGAAATGGATTTTAATTGGCATTATCTGTTTCCATCCATGCGGTTATCTCAAGATCTAGATTCTGGACTGACTAGAAGGCACCATATTAATGAGGCCGCCTTACAAAGGGCGGTTAAGCGGGCGACACAAGATGCCGGGATAAAGAAGAATGTCACATGCCATACGCTAAGGCATAGCTTCGCGACGCACTTACTTGAGGCGGGAGCTGATATTCGTACCGTACAGGAGCAATTAGGCCACAGTGATGTAAAGACTACACAAATCTACACTCACGTGTTGGAGCGGGGCGCGGCTGGTGTGATTAGCCCTCTTTCGAGATTGTGAATTTCAGATATAAAAAAGGAGAGCCGGAGCTCCCCTTTTCTTAAACCTAAACTGCTAATTAAAGAGCAGCTTTTGCTTTTTCAACTAGAACTGCAAATGCAGCTTTGTCGAATACCGCGATATCAGCAAGGATCTTACGGTCGATCTCGATAGATGCTTTCTTAAGACCGTTGATGAAACGGCTGTAAGATAGACCATTTTGACGAGATGCAGCGTTGATACGTGCAATCCATAGTTGACGGAATTGACGTTTCTTGTTGCGACGGTCACGGTAAGCGTATTGACCAGCTTTAGTAACTGCTTGGAAAGCTACGCGGTAAACACGTGAACGTGCACCGTAGTAACCTTTAGCTTGTTTTAGAACTTTCTTATGACGTGCACGAGCTTGTACACCACGTTTTACGCGAGGCATTATGCTTCTCCTAAACTAAACGATTGATAAACTAAAAAGAATTAAGCGTATGGCAACATACGAATAACTGCAGCCACTTCACATTTAGGAAGGATTGCGTTAGGACGTAGTTGACGCTTGTTCTTAGTAGTACGCTTAGTCAGGATGTGACGTTTTGTAGCGTGCTTGTACTTAATACCACCAGCAGTTTTCTTAAAACGCTTAGCAGCACCTTTGTTGGTTTTCATCTTAGGCATGATGAATAACTCCGCATTGTTGAGTTGTATAAACAATAGTAATTAGGGCGAACAAACCCCGCCGCTTCCTAAAAGGAACGGCAGGGTCAATTACTTGCAAAGCCGTTAATTACTTCTTCTTAGGGGCAAGAACCATGATCATCTGGCGACCTTCAATGCGGCTTGGAAATGATTCCACTACAGCAAGTTCTGCAGTATCTTCTTTCAAGCGTTTAAGAACGTCGACACCGATGTCTTGGTGTGCCATTTCTCGGCCACGGAAGCGAATTGTTACTTTCACTTTGTTGCCTTCTTCAAGGAAACGCGTCAGGTTGCGTAGTTTTACCTGATAGTCTCCAATATCAGTTCCAGGACGGAATTTTACTTCCTTAATCTGAACCTGTTTTTGCTTCTTCTTCTGCTCTTTAGCAGATTTGCTCTTCTCAAAGAGGAATTTGCCGTAGTCCATCACACGACAGACTGGTGGCTCAGCGTTAGGACTGATCTCTACGAGATCCATACCTGCTTCTTCAGCCGCTGCGACCGCTTCTTGAATCGATACAACACCGACTGATTCACCGTCAGCGCCTGTTAGTCGAACCTCACGAACGCCACGAATTTCACCGTTTAAACGGTGTGGGTTTTGTTTTACCGGCTGTTGGCCGCGTCTTCCGCCTTTAATAGCTTATTCCTCCAGATTGAGCTTACGGCTAGAGATCTCGTCTTGGATGTATGAAATAAAGTCATCCACTTTAAACTTGCCGAGATCTTTACCTTTACGAGTTCGTACTGCGATTTCACCGGCTTCCATTTCTTGGTCACCACAAACCAGCATATACGGTACACGCTTTAAAGTATGTTCGCGAATTTTAAAGCCAATCTTCTCATTTCTCAAGTCCGCTTTTGCTCTAATTCCAACTTTTTGTAGTTTTCGAGCAACTTCCTGAGCGTAATCAGACTGTTTGTCAGTAATATTCATGACAACCGCTTGCTCTGGTGATAACCACGTTGGGAAGAAACCAAAGTACTCTTCGATCAAGATACCGATGAAACGTTCAAGAGAGCCTAGAATCGCACGGTGGATCATCACTGGAACTTGACGTTCGTTGTTTTCATCTACGTAAGATGCGCCTAGACGACCCGGTAGGTTGAAGTCTAGCTGAACGGTACCACATTGCCATGCACGGTCTAAGCAGTCGTACAGGGTAAATTCAATTTTAGGACCGTAGAATGCGCCTTCGCCTTCTTGAATTTCGTATGGAATATCCATTGCTTCAAGAGATTGCTTAAGTGCTTCTTCAGATTGGTCCCAAATTTCGTCTGAACCAACACGCTTTTCAGGGCGAGTGGATAGCTTAACCACGATGTTTTCGAAACCGAAAGTTTGGTACGTATCGTATACCATCTTGATACAGCCAGTCACTTCCTCTTGGATTTGGCTCTCTGTACAGAAGATATGTGCGTCATCCTGAGTAAAGCCACGTACACGCATGATACCGTGCAGTGCACCTGACGGTTCGTTACGGTGACATGAACCAAACTCCGCCATACGTAGCGGTAGATCGCGGTACGATTTTAGACCTTGGTTAAAGATCTGTACGTGACCAGGACAGTTCATTGGTTTCAGTGCGTAATCGCGGTTCTCAGAAGCCGTTGTGAACATCGCATCTGCGTACTTGTCCCAGTGACCAGAACGTTCCCAAAGCACGCGGTCCATGATTAACGGACCTTTCACTTCTTGGTATTCGTACTCTGTTAATTTCTCACGAACGAACACTTCTAGATCTCGGAAAATCGACCAACCGTTGTGGTGCCAGAACACCATACCCGGTGCTTCTTGCTGCATATGGAATAGGTCGAGCTGTTTACCGATTTTACGGTGGTCACGCTTCGCCGCTTCTTCTAGACGCGTTAGGTGCGCTTTTAGTGCTTTCTTATCGTGGAAAGCCGTACCGTAGATACGTTGCAGCATCTTATTATCGCTGTTACCGCGCCAGTACGCGCCTGCAACGTTCAATAGCGTAAAGTGCTGACAGAAGCCCATGTGCGGTACGTGTGGGCCACGACACATATCGATGTATTCTTCGTGGTGGTATAGACCCGGACGATCGTCGCGAGCAACGTTTTCGTCCAAGATTTCGATCTTGTAAGATTCGCCACGTGACTCAAAGGTGTCACGCGCTTCCTGCCAGCTTACCTTTTTCTTGATAACTTGGTATTTGGTCTTAGCCAGTTCTTTCATACGCTTTTCGATCTTTTCAAGATCTTCTTGCGTTAGAGACTGCTCTAGATCGATATCGTAGTAAAAACCGCTGTCGATTGTCGGACCAATCGCCATTTTAGCTTCAGGGTAAAGCTGTTTAATCGCATGACCTAAAAGGTGAGCACACGAGTGACGAACGATTTCTAGGCCATCAACTTCATCTTTTACTGTAATGATTTCAAGACTGGCATCTTCTTCGATAAGATCACAAGCATCAACACGGTTGCCGTTTACACGACCAGCGATGGTGGCTTTAGCCAGACCAGGACCGATAGATTGAGCGACTTCAAGAGTAGAGACTGGGTTGTCAAATTGACGCTGACTGCCGTCAGGAAGAGTAATAATTGGCATTTAAATATCCTTACAGTGGTGTTGCACACCAAGCAACACATGCAATTCAAAACGAGTCTTTAACATTTAAAATCAGAGCGTTAAAGACGAGAATATCTGTCCTTTTATATGCAAATACGGATGCACAACTGAGGAACGAACGAGCATTGTAACTAAATCGCTCAAAATAACAATCAAAGTCACAAAAAAGCACTCAGAAATCCTTGTCTCAGCATAGGCAATTTATGCAGAAAAATTCAGCAGTTGGCGCACTTTACCAATCACATCGCTGGCGAGCAGACCAATCATTCCTTCCTCTGCGGCGACTGAATCAGCCGCTTGGCTATGAAGTTGCACACCGAGCCTTGCCGCAGCAGAAAGTTCTACACCTTGGGCAATTAAGGCGGCGATAATACCGGTCAATACATCGCCCATTCCGCCTGTTGCCATGCCTGGATTTCCAGCCAAACACACATAGGTGCGGCGACCATCACAAACCAAGCTTCCAGCTCCTTTGAGCACCACGACACCACCAAATTTGTCTTGTAGCCGTTTTACCGCCGCATATCGGTTTGATTCAATTTTTGCCACACTGCAGTTCAGCAACCTCGCCGCTTCTCCAGGATGTGGTGTGATCACTCTGTTTGCATCGACATTAGGACTTTGGGCAAGAAGATTGAGGCCATCGGCGTCCACCACCTTATTGATAGACAAAGACTGAACATGGTGAAACAGTATTTGTGCCCAAGAATCCGTCCCTAAGCCAGGTCCGAATGCTAAAACATCTTGTGCTGCCGATTTGGAAGCAAGCAGCTCAAGGTCGTCTTGCCAACCGATGGTCATCACTTCTGGGCAAGCGACCATCAAAGGTAAACTTGAAACAGGATGACAAACACAGCTGACCAATCCCGCCCCACTTCTGACCGCAGCTTGTGCGCACATACGAATCGCACCGCCATAGCCTTGATTGCCACCAATACAAAGCAGTCTTCCATGTTTACCTTTATGAGCGGTCGCGCAGCGCTTAGGAAACTCGCCCAGCAACCCATCCAAACTCAGTATATCGACATCTGAAGCGACCAATTCAGCAAACTGGCTTTGGACGTTTAAGCCAGAAAAATGTAGCTTGCCGACGACGTCACGCGCCTGACCAGTTAACAGACCTTGTTTAATGGCGATAAACGTCACGGTATGCTGAGCACAGATAGCGTCCCCCAAAACCGTGCCAGTATCCGAGCACAGACCAGACGGAATATCGATCGCAATCACGGGTTTCTCGCACTGGTTGACGCTCTCGATCATAGCGCGCGTATCTTCACGCACCATGCCGCTTAATCCGGTTCCGAGTAAACCATCAACAATCACATCTGCGGCCGTTAAACAGTCGCTGAGCGCTTCTTGAGATAAAATTGAGCCACCACTTTTCAGCCAAGATTGTTTTGCCTGCAGCGCGTCACCAACATAACGAGACTCATCCACGTTACTAATCAACTGCACAGCCAAACCAGCTTGTTTCGCCAAGCGTGCCACGACAAAGCCATCCCCACCGTTGTTACCTCCGCCACACAAAACGGTAACGTTCTGCGCTCGAGGGTATTCTTCTTCCAGCACACGAAAGACCGACTCACCTGCCATTTCCATGAGTTGATAAAGTGAGTAGCCCGCATTTTTTGCCGCTTGCGCTTCGCCTTGTTTGACTTGATCGCCAGTGTATAGCTGCTTTGGTAAGCTCATAAGCAATGATGATATCCGTGGTTGAATATCAATAGTGTAACAGGCATGAGAGATGCGATGTGTGGAGTGGATTTAACTCTTGCTTTGCGCCAATAAAAAGAGCCTTCCGAGGAAGGCTCATATCAATGAGGTTGGTAATACAATTACACCATGCGAACCAATGACTTACCGATAAGCCATTCCAACTCTTTAGAGCTTGATCCGCCAAACTGCGACTCTGTCATTTTGTACAGACGGTCAATGCCGTTAATCGCAAACTCATGCGTATTTTGCGTGGTCACAATATGGTGGAACAGTAAACGCAAAATAGCGCGGAACTCTTCATTATCTAACGCGGTCACCCAACTGCTAGAAAATGAATCCAGTCCATTGTCAAAATCGACATGTTCAACAAACATCTTGAAAATACGGCTATCAAGCGCGGCTGTGAAGTCTGTCTTTTTTGGGAAATGGTGGCTAATACCAGTTCTAGATACGCCAGTTTGCTGACTTAGAGTTGTGTATGACATCTTGTCATAACCCAGTCGCAACAGCTGATCAACAACGGCATCCATGATTTTCTGAATAGTGATTTCGGTATCTTCTTTACTACGCTTTGGCATGTTCTGGCTCTTCTTTTTGTAAACCCGCCTAACTCAAACAGAGTTAGCTAATGAAACCTAATCGAATAGCTCCAAGACAGTACAAGCAACAAGACAAAAGAACTGCTTAATCAAAAGTCGGTACTGCATCGTAGTCAAACTTGGTAGGTCAAAAAATTGTGACCATTAAGCTAAACCTTCACAAACACACATCACATGAATCTATGAAATGAATAGGCAATGTTTTTATGTTTATATTAATTGTGCTTGCCGATATTCTTATAAATTAGAGCCCCTTACAACTGACAGAATTCCATTCCGACAATAAAATGACACTTCTTTTCGCATTTTAGTGACATAGATCTCATTACTATTCGTGTGGATTAGCGTTCGCTTGACAACTTATGACAGCAGAATGGCGTACTTCCCTTATTGCAACAGGTCTCATGTAAGATATGGATTAAAGACTTAATACTGGTTAGAATGCCCCTATATTTTGTAAGAGGATATTGAGATGAGCACTGAAAAAGAAGTATGTGAAGCCTGTGGCTGCGCTGGTGAAATGGGCTTTTTCATCAGAGAAGGCGACAATGTCGCGGAAGTGATCATTAACGGTAATGATAAATCTTTACTTCAGGCTGAACTAGACAAGTACATCGAACTCGCCAAACAAGTCTCGGCGGAAGTAAAGTATGAAGCGTCAGAAATCGAAGATGGTTCGACACAATTGACCGCTCGTTTTCAGTTTGAAGTGAGTGCGGAAAAACTTATCTTTGAACTCAAAACACGTTCTCTAGCGCGCTAAAAATGTGGTTTAAAACACATCAAAGCGTCAAAAAACGGGCATCTTGCCCGTTTTTCTATACCCTCAATCAACAAACATTGACCTTACCTAACCTACTCATTAATACTTAAACGCAAACTCACTCTAATGCTTCCTTATGAGACGAATTTTTCTCGCCACACTGCTATCGCTGACTGCTGTTCATGGGGTTGCTCAACCGCTTGATCAGTTCCGTATTCTAAATCACTTGGATAACTACGGGAATTTGGATCTGCGCAACAAACCTTATAGCGAGTTGCCATCCGGTTTGGTGATAAAAGGCAATCTCAACATCGCCAAAACCACGATAAAAAAGCTGCCCGCAGGCGTGCAAATCTTAGGCAGTCTAGAAGCGTCCAATAGTGAACTTAAAAGCCTCGGCAAAGGGGTGAGCATTAAAGGTTACGCCAACTTACTCGGTTCTAAAATCACTCGTTGGCCGTCAAAGATCAAATTGGGAGGCTACCTGAACCTCACCGATACGCCATTAACCTTTCTGCCTCCAAGGTTACGAGTGAAAGGCGATCTTAGTGTGATTCGCACGCCATTGACCGCACTGCCTGAGGGTTTAACCGTCGACGGCAACTTATACATTGGTGGTTCAGGGTTGACAGAGTTTCCCGATACGATGACGGTGAAAGGTAATATTTATCTGGGCGGCAACCGAATCACAAAGTGGCCGAGTAACTTAACGCTTGGTGGAGCGGTCGCTCCTTAGGGGAAAGATTAAAATAGAAAAAGGGATGCTTGGCACATCCCTTTTTACGTTATTTCTGGTTGTTGACCGGATTAGCGTAGCTGGCAATCAGATAAGGTCTCGCGCCTTCTGGTAACTGCATCAACTTATCTTCCAGTACCGCTTTTACGTTTTCGCTTACTGACTCATCGCCTGCTGCCAACTTGTTAATTGGGAACAGTTTGTAGTGCAGATGGATCTGACGGTCGATTTCTTCCGCTAGCGCTTCTGGCGTATCGAAGTCTTGCTCAATCACATCACCAAACGCCACATGAACATGGCCTTTGTCACCGACGATACCTTGAATGATGCTTTCGATATCTTCGAACTCACCTTTTTCGTAACTGCCTTTTTCTGCTTTCGCCCAAAGCTCTTTGGCTTTAGCGATGTCACACGGGTCATTCTCATAAGAGATCGACACCGGAACAATTTTCAGCGATTTAATGTACTCGGCAAAGTCAACTTTTTGCTTACGTCCTTCAACGTGGAACATCTTAAGAATCGCAGGATCGGTATAATCATTGCCGTCTTTCGCGCGACCTTCTTTCTGTGCAATCCAAATAGAATGACCAGTATCCAACGAATGCTTGATGTACGCCGACAGCGTACCCAGTGCTTTCATCATTTCACGCGGGCCTTTCGCCGAGCGTTTTACGATGAAGCTCTTGTTCAGGCGCATCAGCTCAGTCGCACAAGGTTTTTTCAGCAAGTTATCACCAATCGCGATACGCACTGTTTTGTGATCGCTCTGGTGAAGACCATAGTTAACCAACGCCGGATCCATCGCGATATCGCGGTGGTTCGAGACAAACAAGTAAGATGTTTGTTTGTCTAGCTTATCCAAACCGCTATAGGTGACGCCTTTGGTGGTCGTCGCTAAGGTTTGCTCAAGGTACTTCTTTACTTCAAGCTGAATCGTTTCGACTGAGTTCAACTTGGACCATTTCATTTTCAGGTACACCTTTACTAAAGGTGACATGATCGCCTTAAACCAACCTGCATGGTTAGAAAAGCGGTGCTGAAGAATGGCACTAATAAATTCTTCGTCGTTTACCAAGCGGTCAATCGCCGCTGGAATCTCGTCATCATTATATGGACGGATATCAATAAATGGATCGTTAGTTATAGTCATTGTTATATTCATAATTCAAAAAGCTGGCTCATTCTACGCATAGTTAGCATTCTTATCAGCTATACTTCTCTCAGATTTGAAAAGGTCAGACCACGTAATCGTACTATATAGAATTGATATTGGCTTTTTTTGCCAGAAAAGTTACCCTTAGCGCCCCAATAGATACGAGTATTTTCATGCACTACGCCATCTCACATCAATTACTGCGACAAGATTTTCTCCACAGCACTCCAAGACGCAAATTATTGAAACACACCCTGCTGTACGTGCGTGATGGTTTGGTGCTAGCAAAACTGGGTAAACAAGAGTACGCGGTTGAGGCCGGTCATACGTTTTGGTTACCATTTGATACGTTATGCTCAATCACTTATTTCCCAAATACCACGGTTCAGTTAGTAGAAGTTTCTTGCCGTGTCACTTCGCCACTGCCAAAACAAGGCGGCTATGTCGCGCTGAATGAGTTAAGCCAAGCGCTGATCAATCGACTCCATGATATCGACAATGATAACGAAATACTCAACGACCAACTCAGAGTCATGCGCCACGAATTGAGCACAATGCAGCCAAAGTTGAAAGAAAGCCAGTTAACCCGCAACATCAACCAATGGCATAGGGATTGCCGTGACTCTGCACTTTCCAGCGAACAACAACTGGTACTCAAAGTTCGTGAAGCCAACAAGATGATGTTATCGGGTAAAAAACGGGCGCAAGTGATTGAGCTGTTGTTTAACGGTGACGATAGCGCGTATGGCCAGCTTGAAGCATTGTTGTTGGGTAAATAAGCCAGCACCCACAGCACCGCAATAGCAAATAGAGCGCACGCTAGGTGCGCTTTATTTTATTTGGCGGCAATCAACATCATACTGCTCACAGGAGCGATATTCAGTTTAAGAATCTCTGCCTCACCCACATGCACTTTACCCGTCAATACATCTTTCCAATTGTGCGTCGTTTTCACCTCAAAGGTTTGACTTCGCTTTGACTTGTTGATGATTACGATCCCTTCCTCACCACGACTAAACGCAAGCAAATCATCAGACGCCTCAAGTATATTCATCGGTTTGGCGTGCATCTTGTTGTGAAAACCAATCGCTTTCACCATCTTAGGCTCGTTCCAAGCGTTGAGCCATCGCGCTTGACCGTGTTTATCAGTCAAGCCGCAGGTGTCCAAGTCGGTGTATATCAGCGGCACGCCGCCGTCTCGACCAAGTACATAAGTATATGCGAGCCATTCCAGCTCTTCGTCCATCACCAAATCGGCAAACACATCGTTGTTAGGAATATCGTGGGTAATCGCAAATATCACCGCGCGGTTTTCAGACAACGCCTGACCAAAACAGTATGGGTCCACCAGCTCTTTCAAGCTGCCATTTTCTGCTAATGCGTCGTACGTCATTTGGAACAATGGAAAGTCGTACGCGCCAAACTTAGTGTTAGCAAGAAACGGCTCTAAAAACAGCTCGTATTCCGGTTTGCTCACGCCACCATTCGTGATGATCTCACCAAAGATATGCACGCCTTCACAAATATCATCGGTCCAAACCCGCTTTAAGTGCTCGATACTCATGTGTTTAGCCGCGTCAATGCGAAAGCCTTTAATACCAATCGACTTAAGCGCAAACAGATAGTTGCGCTGCTGTTCAATAACGTAGTCACAAACTCGCAGCGTCGGTAGGCCCGGATCGCTCGCTCCGCCCGTTATTCGACCATTTTGTACCTGCCATTGATCTTGCCAATCTTCGATACCAAAAGCTTCGACAAAATGGTTGTGGTAAAACAGCGGCTTGGATAAATCACCAAACAACTTTTGCTGTAAGAAATAATCGTCCTTCTCGGCGTAAGCTTTTAGATCCTTAAAACTTGGGTAGTAAAGGTCGCTACGAATCGATGACTCATTCGCCATATGATTAAACACAACATCGGCGTATACGCCCACACCGTATTTTTTTAGCTCAGCAACCATCTCTCTCACATCTGTGGTATTGCCGAGTTGATTATCAATCACACGATAGTCTTGTGGTTGATAACGCTGCCACCATTGTGTCCCTTGAGCGGACTTAAACGATTTCATCGGTGGCGAGATCAAAACATGCTTGTAACCGGCGCGAGCGATTTGTTCCGCCCTTTGAGTCACTAACGAATACGGCCAGTCAAAAGCATGCAGAATTACATCTGTTGCGTTAGAGGTAAACATGACAATGTCCTTATACCTATTATTCAGTTGCTACTTCAGATAGCTCAAACTGATCCCATATTACCAAATCTGTTTTTTATTACTTATCCCCCTTACCCATGCTTTTCAAGTAGTAGTGGTTAGGCGTAGAAATCACAGAACCGCGAATCACTTAGCGGATTTTCACACTACTGAGACTATACTCACCGTATTACATTCAGTAGGAGGAAACATGGAAAAGGTTCAAATCGATATCGTGTCTGATGTGGTCTGCCCTTGGTGCATCATAGGCTACAAGCGTTTAGAGTTAGCACTGAAAGCGCTCTCAGGCAAAGTTGACGCTGAGATTCAGTGGCACCCATTTGAACTCAACCCTGCAATGGGTGAGCAGGGGCAAAACCTACGTGAACACCTACACGAAAAATACGGCACCACCACCGAAGCGAGTGTCGCGGCAAGAAAAAACTTGACCAAGCTAGGCGAAGAAGTTGGCTTTGTATTCAACTTTTCCGACGATATGCGTATTTATAATACCCGCAAAGCGCACCAACTGATTATGTGGGCATCGAGCGAAAATAAGCAATTCGACTTAGAAATGCGCTTGTTCCACGCTTACTTTAGTGAAAACCAGAACATCAGTAACGAACAAATCCTAGTTCAATGTGCCCAAGACGTTGGCTTGGACCCAGAAGTCGCGAGCATGGTAATACAAGATCCGAGTTGGGCGGAAACCGTTGCACACACCGAACACCAGTGGCTTGAGGCGGGGATCAACGCCGTACCCGCGATCATCATCAATCAAAAACATCTGATTTCGGGCGCGCAAACACCAGAACTGTTGGTTTCTGCCTTAGAACAAATCATTGCGAATCCGCGCTAGGACACTAACCTAGCGCGATATTCAGATTAGCTTTGCTTGATCTTAGCAATGATCGAGAAAATAGCCACTACAACCAAGCCAGATACCGCACCAATCAAGCCGTTCATCAAGGTGGGAAACAGCGCTTGAGCCAAGGAAATATCCGGAATGCTCATGATGATCGGCTCCACCCAATGATGAATCATGGGTACGTTGTGCACAACGATGCCGCCACCGACCAAGAACATTGCTGCAGTGCCAATCACGGTCAGCGCTTTCATCAGTTTAGGTGCAAAAGCGATTAAGCCCTGCCCAATAGAAAACAGCAGCCCTTTACCCTGACTGCGCTTTTCAAGATAAAAACCTAAGTCATCCAGTTTAACAATACCCGCAACCAGACCGTACACACCGATGGTCATCAGCACGGCGATTAAGCTCACAACTAAGATTTGCGTGCTCGTCGACGCCCCTTGTACCGTACCCAATGCAATTACGATGATCTCAGCAGATAAGATAAAGTCGGTGCGGATCGCACCTGCGATTTTTTTCTTTTCATACTCTTCAATCGAATCGCTGATCGCTTCTAACTCTGCACTATCCGTTTGCGGGTGCTCTTCACCATGAAACAATTTCTCGAGCACCTTTTCAGCGCCCTCGTAACAGAGGAAAAGTCCACCCATCAACAATAGTGGCATGATTAACCAAGGGATAAAGGAACTGATCAACAGCGCAGCCGGCACCAATATCAACTTGTTGCGAAACGAGCCTTTAGCCACACTCCAAACCACTGGGATCTCACGTTCTGCCGTCACACCAGACACTTGCTGTGCGTTGAGTGCTAAGTCGTCGCCCAACACACCCGCGGTTTTCTTTGCGGCGACTTTTGACATCACCGCGACATCATCCAATACGCTCGCTATATCGTCGAGCAGTGTAAGTAAACTTGCTCCCGCCATAAATACGCTCTTGTTTGCATTACTATCGATGTAAGCAAATGTAACACCCCACGTTGAGACTACAAACTGAAATATCACTCATAAGTCAAACTTCCGTGCGTTAGCCAGACAAACATTGCTTGCTCTTCTGGCGCGCTTTATCCTGTGCGAGTATTTTCAAAAACAATAAAGGCAAGGTAATGCTCAGTTCTTATCCAATCGGTACCCTCGGCCAAAAGTGGGGCGACGCAGAACGTGTCGCGTGGCGTGAACAAACCACCATCAAACGTGAATATCAGCAAGAAGTTGTGCCTAAGATTCAATCACTGGCGCAGCAGTTTACTGTCGAGCAATACGGAGCCTTGTCGTATGATCCAGAGCGCTATCCGCTGTTTTGCATCAAGAGCAAATCATGGGATGCAAACAAGCCCGTCGTGCTTGTCACTGGCGGCGTTCACGGTTATGAGACCAGCGGTGTCCACGGAGCCCTGAAATTTGCTGCAAACGAAATGGAACGCTACAGCGAGCAGTTCAACATCATCATCGCACCATGTGTGAGTCCTTGGGGATACGAAACGATCAACCGCTGGAACCCGTTAGCACTCGATCCAAACCGTTCATTCTATGCCAATAGTCCTGCGGAAGAATCGGCCAACCTGATCAAGTTAGTCGCGTCGATTAAAGAAGAGATTTTAGTGCACATCGATTTGCATGAGACGACTGACACAGACGAAAGCGAATTTCGTCCAGCTCTCGCGGCACGTGATGGGGTTGAGTATGTTCCAGGTTCAATTCCAGATGGTTTTTACACCGTCGGTGACAGTGAAAACCCACAACCTGAATTTCAAAAAGCCGTGATTGAGTCGGTAAGCAAAGTCACTCACATTGCGCCAGCTGACGAAAATGGCGAGATCATCGGCTCCCCCGTTACCCAACACGGCGTGATTAACTACCCGATGGTAAAACTCGGCCTCTGTGGCGGCGTAACACAGTGTCAGTATGGCACCACAACTGAAGTGTACCCAGACAGCCCGAAAGTCACGGATGAAGAGTGTAACAACGCGCAAGTTGCGGCAATCGTTGGTGCGCTTGATTACGTGATTCAAACGCTATAGTAATTTGTTTTTATATTGCTCCGGGGTCTGCCCGGAGTATTTTTTGAACATCGCAATAAACGGACTCGCCTGGTTGTACCCGAGCGTCAGCGCCACTTCTTTTACCGAATGTCCCTTTCTTAATAAGTCCATCGAATAAAGATAGCGAACTCGCAAACGCCATTCGGTGAAGCTCATCCCCAGTTCAGACTGACAGTGACGCGCCAAAGTGCGCTCTGTCGTGTGCACTCGCGCTGCCCACTCAGAAAGGCTGGTGTTATCAATCGGATTTTCTTCCACTGCCGCCAGTATCTTCGCTAGATATTTGTGATCCGTCGACGGCAGGAAATGGTGTTGAGTATCACGCGTCGCCAGTTGGTCAAGAAGCACCTGCACTAAGCGCTTATCTTGCTCGCTCTCAGCAACATTGATATCGCGTTGCCTGAAATCGTCGATGATGGCGGACACAATTGGCGTCACTTTGATGAGGCTAGTGCAATCAGGAAAATTCGTCGTCAGCCCTTTCGCTATATTGAGCGAGCAATACGACAGTGGCTTTCGGTTGTAACTGGTGTGCTTAACCCCTGCCGGCACCCAAATCGCTAAGTGTGGTGGTGCGAGAAAACGGGTGCCTTCCGCTTCCATCTCCAAAATGCCGCCGCTAATTAACTGCACTTGCCCCCAAGGGTGACTGTGCATACGGGTTTCGGTGTTTGACAAAAACGCTTCGAAATTCATAAACACGTCAGATGGTGCTTTATCGATTGATAACGATGGATGAAGGTGTTTCGCTGACTTTCTCAAACTTTGTCTTCCTATAGCTCGCGATGTCTTTTTGGAGATATTTGTAATTATAACGACCTGTCACACTAGTCGCTACTCTTAATATTGCGGTGGAGCTCACATGGTGTACCTATTACCTTTCATTACTGTCTGCATCTGGGGCGGAAATACCATTATTAACAAAATGGCGTCTGAGGTGATCGAACCAAGTGCGATGAGCTTCTATCGATGGTTCTTGGCGGTTGTTGTGCTCACACCATTCTGCCTACCAAGCGCGCTCAAGCAGTGGCACCTTATCAAACCTAACTTATCGAAAATTGGCTGTCTCGCGCTACTTGGCATGGTACTCAACCAATCCTTGGGTTACTACGCCGGTTTGACCACAACCGCGTCCAACATGGCACTGATCACTTCATTAGTCCCTTTGATGAGTGTCTTTATGAGCGTTCCATTACTGGGCAAATCAATCTCCCTCAATAGCATTGTCGGCGGCATCATAGCCTTGACAGGACTGGCTTTTATGCTTGGCCAAGGCGATATGACCTTCTTTATTCACAGCAGTATTACCACTGGCGATGGTCTGATGGTGTTAACTTCGGTCTGCTACGCAGCGTACTGCGTGCTACTCAAACGCTGGAAAATGCCTTTATCTAACTGGGTGATGGTCTACAGCCAAGGCGTGTTAGCGCTAATAATGTTGGTCCCGCTATGGCTATCAAGCGAGCAGCTCGCACCACCTAGCGAATCTTTACCTTTAATTGCTTACGCTGGATTGGCGGCGTCTGTTGCTGCGCCGTGGATGTGGGTCAAAGCGATTGACTTAATTGGCGCAGATTCTAGCGCCATGTTTATGAACTTGATGCCAGTTGTTGCGATTACGCTTGCCGCTGCTTTACTAGGGGAAAAGGTTCATATGTATCACTTGGTCGGCGGTACCTTGGTGATCGGTGGGGTTATCTTGTCACAGGTTAAGCTTCACAAAAAATCAATTCAGCCAGTACAAAACGTAGAGCAAGTCTAGGTGAAAGTGGGAAATTAGGTATATGTTTATAGGTGGGATTTATATAACACCGCTCTTTAATCACCGAATACGACATCTGGATAAGTTCATGCTCGCGGGCTTGTTCAGATAAGGACAAACACCACACTTATAACGTCAGTCTACGGCTAGGCCTCATAACATGTGGAGGTCAGATGATTGAACTAGAACGAATAGAAGACATATACGACCACGAACACTTTACATTGCACGAAGTAGTTTTAAACGAGATCGGCTCTTTTGTGTTTATCAAAAACCGTCAAGGTGAGTACTTGTACGCTAACAAACTCACCTTGAAGCTGTTCAACACCACACTGGACCACCTAAGAGGCAAAACCGACCACGAGTTTTTCCAACCGGAAATGCTCAAGGATATACTCGACAGTGATCAAAAGGTCTTTGAATCCGGACATTCGGTTGTCACCGAAGAGCACGCAGTAGCGATTCAGGATGGCAAACTCAAGGTCTACCGTGCCATCAAAAATCCGATTTTCAGCTCAGTGACCAAAGAGGTTATTGGTCTGATTGGTGTTTCTACCGATATTACCGATATTGTCGAACTGCGCGAGCAACTGACCGAGCTTGCCAACACCGACGAAATGACCCAACTCTATAATCGCCGTAAGCTTTGGCAAAGTTTCTCTGCTGAGTTTAAACAGGCGATCAAGAACGACACGCCCCTAGCCTGCATTGTCATCGACGTCGACCGATTTAAACTCATCAACGATACCTTTGGTCATGACTTCGGCGACAAGGTCATCGTCAGTTTGGCAAATCTTATCCGCAGCAATTTGCGCAAAGCGGATAGTTGTGGTCGTATCGGCGGAGAAGAATTTCTGATCATCGTTAACCAAACCGACGCTAACGAGGCGTATGAAATTGCTGAACGTCTGCGAATCCAATTCAGCCAATTGCCGTTCAACGATAACCGACAGCCACCGTTGAGTATCAGTTGCGGCGTCACTGAATTAATTCCTGAAGACCATGACTTTTTTGACTTATACCGCCGCGCGGACAAAGCACTCTACGAATCAAAAAATCTCGGTCGAAACATAACGTCGATCAAATAGACAACAGCCCTGATGTGAGTCAGGGCTGTTCATGATTAACTGACCACTTCGATATCGGTTTGCGGCACACTACAACATGCCAATACCATTCCCATATTGCGTTCATGCTCTTGCAATGCTGGCACATCCGGTTGATGCACTTTACCAGATTCAACCGTCACCTTACATGCGCCACACAAGCCAGCACGGCAGCTATTGGCGATCGGTGCGCCTGCGTCTTCTGCTTGCTCCAACAGCGTCTTCTGGTTATCACCGCTAAAGAGGTGACCATTGACGCTAATGGTAATTTGCTTCAATGGTTGCTGGCTGATGTTACTGACACCGAACGCTTCCTGATGGTAATGCTCGTCAGGAAGGCCTTTCTTCAGCAACATGTTTTTCGCTTTCTGCATGAAGCCATCTGGGCCACAGACAAACACTTGTCTTTGCTCGACGTGTTTGATTTTCTTCAGATGTGCAAGTGTCAGGCGACCTTTTAAGCCAAACCAGTCATCCGGCGCTTGCGATAACGAAATCAGCACCGTTAACCCTGCGTGCTTACACTTTAGCTCATCCAATTCCGTTTTGTATGGAATATCTTCCACGCTGCGACACTGGTGATAGAACACCACATCGTCCACTTGGTCGTGGTCAGAGAGATAACGTAACATTGACATCATTGGCGTCACGCCACTGCCTGCTGAAAGCAGCAGAACGGGTTTATCGTTACGCTCTTTGAGATGGAAACTGCCACCGGGCTGTTCACAACTTAACGTTGCACCCACTTCAAGGTTATCCAGCAGCCAGTTAGACACTCGCCCGCTATCGATACGTTTGACTGAAATAGCCAGACGACCCGGACGAGACGGGCTAGAAGACAACGTATAATGACGGCCAACTACGTCACCGTCGATTTCCACACTGATTGGCAAGTGCTGACCCGGCAAATAATCCGGCGCCTGACCTTGGCTTGGTTCCAACCAGAACGTGACAAAATCACGCGCGATTTCTTCGCGCTCCACACACGTCATTAAGTAGCTTTGTGGCGAATTGTCGGGGTAAAACTCTTTGTCTTTATACTCAAGTACTTCGATGACATCACCTTGTCGAATCATGCCTTCATTTTTTGCTACTAAATTCTGACCAAAGAACACTCCACCTCGTTCGTTAGCACGAAACTGAGATAAGGTGTTCAGCGGCTCTTTGCTCGCGCGAAACGCGCCCTTTGTGACATCAACAGTAGTCAACACGCAGCGCTCACAAGGCTTGACCGCCTCAAACTCTACCTCACCAACTCGGATACGCTTCCAACTGTCTTCGGCAAAAGGTTCGGTGCCCGCTGCGACTAAGTTGGTTCTGAATTGATCCATCGAGTGCGTTTCTGGGCTACGACGGTTTAGTTCAGCAAGCGACGCCTCACTGATCACTAGCAGCGGATAGCCGTCGGCAAAACTCACGTTGTGGCCTAGTTTTTCTCGAACTCGGTTTGACTGCTCACCGCAATACAGCAATTCCACTCGTTGTCCCAATACTTGGCTAAACCAATCGTCGGCTTCATCTGTGGTGGTATAAGCAATAAAATTATCTTTCCATACCTGAGCTGGTGCTTCCTGCAGCTTAAAATCGGCGTAGCAAATACGTAACGACGCGTGGCCTTCTGCGCTAAAAATCAATCCATCGGGTGTCAAACTGGATCGCACCTTAACCATTTGCGGGTATTTTCGTGCGGTGACCATGGAGCCATCGGAGAAAGCGAGCATAAAGCGACGGTCAAAGGTGAGACCTTGCTTTTCGACCCACGCTGTCGATAGAGCAATTCCACCGACAGATTTGACTGGAAAGACGTTTATTTGAGACAGAGTTGGAGCTGACATTGCTAATCCTAGGCATCGATTATTGTGCAACTATTATACTCAACCCGATAGCCATGTCTTGAAGATGTTTAAATTCTCATTTTGTCTCGTTCATGTAACATTCACCCCAAACATCGGAAAATGCCTAAATTATTGCTTTACTAAAGAAAAGCGCTCATGAAAACTTCACTTTTAGGCCGTTTTAAGTTTGCGCTTATTAACGCTTGCATTACGAGGAGTAAACAATGAATAAACTGATCATGATCCTACTGTGTATTTTTATCCCACCAGTAGCGGTATTCATCGACCGAGGTTTAGGTAAGGACTTCATTATCAACCTGATCCTTACGCTGATTTTCTTCCTGCCGGGAAGCATTCACGCCCTATGGTTGACGCTGAAATAGTTAACGTACCTAAGCTGGTTTCCTACCCACCAAATAAAAAAGGGATGAAATAGTCCACGCTTTGCTCTATCATCCTGTCGCCTAAGCGTAAGCGTTTGCTTTTTGAGTTAAACGCTTGGCTTGGGCTCCAACGGATAACTTAATTTATGGTGGGAGCAACAATGACAACACTTACGATCACACGTCCTGACGACTGGCATGTACATCTACGTGATGGTGACGTTCTAAAGGATACGGTGCGTGATATTAGCCGCTACAATGGACGAGCGCTAATCATGCCAAATACAATCCCACCTGTAACAACCACAGAAATGGCGCTAGCTTACAGAGAGCGCATCATGGCAGAGCAGCCTGCTGAGCAATTCGAGCCACTCATGGCCCTCTACCTCACTGACAACACTACTCCCGATGAAATTCGTAAATCGAAAGCATCAGGTCACGTTGTCGCAGCAAAGCTATACCCAGCGGGCGCAACAACCAACTCTGATTCTGGTGTGACTTCTGCAAAAAACATCTACCACGTATTAGAAGCAATGCAGGAAGTGGGTATGTTGTTGCTTGTACACGGCGAGGTGACCACTCACGATGTCGATATCTTTGATCGTGAGAAAGAGTTCTTGAATACGGTACTTGCTCCAATTGTTAACGACTTCCCGAACCTTAAAATTGTCCTTGAGCACATTACCACTGCCGATGCTGCAGAGTTTGTTAAAAACGCCAATGACAATGTTGCCGCCACCATCACGGCTCACCACTTGATGTATAACCGTAACCATATGTTAGTTGGTGGCATTAAACCGCACTTCTATTGCCTACCGATTCTAAAGCGTAATACTCACCAAAAAGCATTAGTTGAATCCGCGACCAGTGGCAGTAAAAAGTTCTTTCTAGGGACCGATTCTGCACCTCATGCGAAGGGTAAAAAAGAAGCCGCTTGTGGCTGTGCGGGTTCTTACACCGCACACGCGGCACTAGAGCTCTATGCAGAGGTATTTGAGCAAGAAGGTAAGCTTGAAAACCTAGAAGCGTTTGCGAGTTTTAATGGTCCTGATTTTTACGGAATCGCACGTAATCCAGATACCGTCACGCTGACAAAACAAGAATGGCAGGTCGCGGACAGCATGCCATTTGGCTCAGATATCGTCGTACCTATTCGCGCAGGTGAGACAATCAGCTGGTCTGTGAAATAGTTTCTATTTTTTAAGACTCTGCATAAGTCATTGAATATGAAAAATAAGCCACCTATTCAGGTGGCTTATTTGTTGTTTGACGTTACATACTGAACATCTGATAAGCATCACATTACTCATAAATATAACAATAAGTCTCACTACTGAGACATCCTTTCTGACTAAACTATCATAAAGATCAGGCTGCCGTACCAAATAAAACATGTCCATGATCTACTATTATAATTATGTTGGCTTTTTAAACACTTTGTTTAGCTTGCGGGAAAGAATGTCGTCATCAATCATGCAGTTTTATCAGGGTAGATCTATCTGCATAACACGTCACTGCTCAGCCTTTAACGGTTGTGTCTGATGGTGTTAATTTGGCCCAAAATCGCCCTTCGTTAAGCTTAAACTTAAGTACTAAATTGACACTAAGAACGAACTTTGCATCAACATCAATAAAGCAAAGCGTTTTTCTATTGCGAGTGCTTGCGAATGCTTACTTCGAACAGCCACTTTTTTTGGGTTGGCAACCCGGCAGATGATTCTCAAATAAATGAGAAATTTACCCAGCTTGAAAACATCGCGGGGCTACCACGTGCGCTCGGCGGTTTAGTTTGTATTAACCACGATAACGCAGAAGAAATTGATGCGTCACTTAAGGCGTTTTACTCCCGACCAGGAAGCTGGAGCTGGTGCATATTTGTCACTAAAGCCACTGCGCTGTCAGAATGCGTCACCGATGGTGTTTACGACCATCAGCTCGCTTCATCCACTTGGGATGCAATGAGAAGTCGATTGGAAACAATGAAACACCGCTCAACGGTTGATCCTTTAGTCGGCTGGTTGGGTGTCAACCGTGAACGCCGCGTCAAGCCGCTCAAGTCGATTACCTCGACGTCCATTTATAGCTACCCGATTATCGACCTGTTCTTCCCAGATCTCAGCTCAACATACCGCTACGTGCTCGCAGAGCAGAAGCAAGGTGTGCTGGAAAACGATCAACTCATTGACCGTATCCGAGTTTGCTCGAAATGTAACAGTGGCCATTTAAACTACATCGAAGTCTGCCCAAGCTGCAGCAGTATTGATATCGAGTCTCAAAGCTCATTGCACTGCTTCACCTGTGGCCATGTTGGTGATCAACAGAGCTTTCTGCGTCGAGGCAAGCTGGAATGTCCTAAGTGCCTGACCCAACTTAGACATATTGGTGTTGATTACGACCGCCCGTTGGAAAACCACGTTTGTAACAGTTGCAGCCACCTATTCGTTGAAGCCTCTACGGTCAGCCACTGCTTGAGCTGTTCTAGCCAGATCGCGGTCGAAGATTTGGTGGTACGCAAGATTTACAAAATGTCACTGGGTGAGACCGGTGAATATACCTTTCAGCACGGCAAGATTGCCCAAGCCCCAACCCTCTCAATCAAGGGCAAAGTGGATGTAAGTTATTTCCAGAACCTGCTTACGTGGGTCAATAAAGTTGCGCTAAGGCACGGTGAAAAACACTTGTTGCTCGGTCTGCACCTTCCATCATTGGACGACTACGGCAAGCAATACGGCGACGCGCGATTGTTTGCTTTGATGGACCAACTAACCACTCGTCTGGGTGGATTGTTCCGCGACACAGATATTTGCTGCCAGTACCGTCAAGACGTGCTGTTGGTGCTGATGCCCAACACTAAAGAATCAAGTCTTGCGGTATTGCGCTCCAAGCTTAAAGAACTCAGCGGCTTGATTGATGAAGAAGATTTCGTTCTCAATGCGTTTGCGTGGACTCTGCCAAACAAAGAGTTAGATGCAGACATCGATATTTGGTTAGAGAGCATCACTGGGGAAATCTATGCTGCAAGATAGCTTAGCGCTACTTGAATACCTGCAAGGCATGATCTTCAACAACACCGAGCTGTGGTTGTTGTTGTTCCCAATCATGATAGGCATTGAGTTGCCTCTCTACTTGCTGGTACTGACCGGGATCTTTCGTTGGTCTTATGTTGAACATGAGCCAGTGATGACCCATTTCCCATCGATCAGCTTCGTCATCACTTGTTACGGCGAAGGAGATGCGATTGGTATCACCATCGACACTCTAGTTGAGCAAGTTTATCCGGGCAGTATCGAGATCCTTGCCGTCGTCGACGGGGCGGTGCAAAACCAGCAAACCTACCAAGCCGCATTAGACGGTGAAAAGCGCCATGCACATGTCAAAAACCGCAATGTACGCGTGATCCCTAAATGGCAGCGCGGTGGACGAGTCTCGACCTTGAACGCTGGCCTGTCCGTGGCAAGTGGGGAAATCGTGATCAACGTTGATGGGGATACCTCATTCGACAACGATATGGTGTTCAACATGATGAAGCAGTTTGCCAATCCTGACGTTATTGCCAGCGGTGGAGCACTGCGAGTGCGCAATCACGACAAGAATATTTTCACAAAAATGCAGTCGCTTGAGTACATGCTATCAATGCAGGCAGGTAAAACAGGCATGGCACGCTGGGGCGTACTCAATAATATCTCTGGGGCATTTGGGGCATTTCGCAAAAATTTGCTCAAACAGGTCGGCGGCTGGGATACTCATACCGCAGAAGATCTGGACTTAACCATGCGTCTTAAGCAGTACAAACGCCGTTACCCAAACAACAAGCTTGCCTTTGCGACCAACGCGGTCGGCCACACTGACGTTCCAGACACATTAAAAGGCTTGATCCTCCAGCGTTTACGCTGGGATGGTGACTTGTTGTTCCTGTTTCTACGCAAACATAACGAAGGTCTGTCACCAACGCTACTTGGCTGGGGCAACTTTATTTTCACTCTGACTTACGGTGTGGTGCAGAACGTACTCTTACCAATTCTAGTGGTCATCTTCAGCGTGTACATGCTGATCACTTACCCGTTAAAGTTTGTACTCGCACTGACGCTGCTGCTGTATATCGTCTATTTCACGCTATCCCTATTGCTGTTTATCGTCTATTTAGGACTCGTATCCGAACGTAAGAATGAAGATTTAAAAGCCATTATTTGGCTTCCACTCTATCCAATTTACCAATTTTTAATGAGGCTCATCACCGCCTTTTCCATGGTTAACGAAGTTGTACGCCGCAGCCATGAAGAATCCAGCATGGCTCCTTGGTGGGTTTTGAAACGAGGAAAGAAGTTTTAATATGAAGATTAACTTTCACTTAGATAAAAAGAATAAGCCTCAGCATGAAAGTGGTATGAAGGTCGTCTATGGTCACGCTAAGCGCGGCGGCTATCGCCTGCGTTGGTATTTGATCCTCGCATTAGTGATTAGCCCAGTAATCGTGATGTCTTACTACCTGTTTCGCTCTCAGGTCTTAGTTACCGCACCGGGAATCATTACCTCTCACCCATTAGTTATCACGGCCAAAGAAGCAGGTATCATCGCTCCGCTACCAATTAATGTTGGCGAGCAGATCAAGGCTGACCAGTCATTGCTGTTGATAAACGACAACATTCTAAATAAAGAAGTCGACTTTTTAGAAAACGAAATGGCGCAGCTCGAAGAACACCTTAAGCAAGACCGCAGTTCGGAAGCGATTTACCAACGCGCCATTTCGACAACACAGTCGGACGTGAACAAAGTCGGAAAGATCCTCGACAAATACGAAACCTATCGCGCTAAGGGTCAAGTCTCTGAGGTGGATTACGCGGCGGTGGTCAACGTCAACAACGCGCTGAACAACCAGCTTAGCGGACAGAAAATTGCGTATATAGAGTCACAGCGCCGCTCAAAAGAGTTGGAACTGGCGGGCGCCATCACGCAGCAATATCGTTCGCTAAAAAAAGAGCTGGTAGCAAAAAAAGCGCAGCAAGACAATCTTAATATCCGCGCGCCTTATGATGGCCGAGTGATCGACATCCACGTGCGTGAAGGTCAACGCGTGTCAGAAAACTGTCCGCTAGTGACGATATCAAAGAACATCACCCCGGATATCACAACATTCTTGGATCCTAAATATCTTAAATATGGAGAGATTGGTGTCAAGGCGGACGTGAAGTTCCCAGATGGTAAAGTCTACTCAGCAACGGTGTATAGCCCGGTAGAAGTGGTAAATAAGTTGCCATCTGAGCTGCAAAAGCCGTTTGAAGGTCAACCTGCGTATCTGAAAGTCACTCTGAGCTTTGATGAACCGATTGAAACCAAGCGCTGGATTGAGGGTGTCGAAGTGGAAGTTATCTTCTAATATTCCTACCCCTTCTTCACAACAAAAAAGAGCCGCCTTATCTTAAGGCGGCTCTTTTACTAGAGCTTAAGTAAGCGCGCGACCCAAGTGATTTCACCAAAAGCGATTAAGTCGTAGATGGTGAAAAATATTGCGCAGATTACCGCTAATTTGATCAGTCGAATAACAATTAACATATCCATTCCTAAATACAAACAAAGCCGCATGGTGCGGCTTTGCAAGCGAATCTTGTTTGGCTAAGCGATCAATGAACCGGCGGGTTCGTCTTTGCGTAGAATTTGCCAAAGTGCTGCTCCAACACTTCTGGAGTTAGCTTGCCTTCCGCTTCCAGTTTTTTCAACTCAGCAGCAATCGCTTTTTGCTCTTCAAGCGTTGGAAGCGCCGTCTCAGGCTCATCACCCATCTCTTGAGACATCTGCTCTAAGTCTTTTTCAAAATCACTCATGGTTCACTTACCTTACAAATAGAAACTGCCCTTAAGTTTACCTACTTACTCCTTGTTATTCTAGTTGGTGATCACCATCACGACTCTCACCCACTGTGGATCTGCGAAAAGCAGGATTTCAATTTTGAAAGATTGCATCTGGTAAATTCAGCCCCATATCCTAACTAATCAGAGAAAGCGCTGAAAAATCATCGGCAAAGGCTGTTTTTAGCCGACACTGTTCGTTTTATAAACAACTGACGCTAAATCAAGGAACTTTTTTGCTTTCTCACTCCACTAAGTGGAAAAATAAGGAGAATTAGATCAATGCAATCGCACGCTCTACTGCAACTCAGAGAATACTTAAATAGCCAAGTAATTGGCCAAGAAGAACTGGTCAATCAATTGCTGGTCGCCTTGCTCGCCGATGGTCATATTTTGGTTGAAGGACCACCCGGGCTAGCGAAAACCCGTGCGGTAAAATCGCTTGCTGATTGTATTGAAGGTGACTTTCACCGTATTCAGTTTACACCTGACTTGCTCCCTGCGGATCTAACGGGTACTGATATCTTCCGCCCTGAAACTGGCGAATTCACTTTTCAAGCGGGCCCAATTTTTAACTCCTTAGTATTGGCTGATGAGATCAACCGTGCTCCAGCGAAAGTCCAGGCGGCCATGCTGGAAGCGATGGCAGAGAAGCAAATCACGGCTGGCCGTAAGACTTACCACCTACCAAAGCTGTTCTTAGTGATGGCGACACAAAACCCTATCGAGCAAGAGGGGACCTACCCACTGCCAGAAGCGCAACTCGACCGTTTTCTACTGCATTTAGACGTTGACTACCCAGATGCTCAGAGTGAACTGGAAATTCTGCGCCTAAATCGTGGTGAAGCCAAAGGCGACAATTCAGCAGTGCCACCACTGCTCAGTCAAGACGACATTTTTGCCGCGCGCCAAGAAGTGCTGAACATCCATATGGCCGAAGGCGTTGAGCACTACATCGTCCGTCTAGTGATGACGACTCGTGAACCGAAGAAATACGATGACACCCTCAGCGGCTGGTTAGAAATGGGCGTCAGCCCGCGTGCAACGATTGCCCTTGACCGCTGTGCTCGCGCTCATGCCTGGTTAAACGGTCGTGATTTTGTCTCGCCAGAAGACGTTCAGGCAATGGCTTTCCCAGTATTGCGTCACCGTTTACTGCTAAGTTACCAAGCCCAAGCAGAAGGCATTCACCCAAATCAGGTGATCAACAAACTGCTCTCTTTGGTCGGTAGCGCATAAGGCGACGCAGATGGAAAACGTATTACCGCCCGCTTGCGATGGGGTCAATCTCAGTCTGGATGAGTTGATTTACTACAAGCAGCATAGCGTGAAATGGTTGCCGCCCGCCAAAAGCCTCTGGTCGCAAATGCTCGGGCAGCATCAAAGTCGCCAACTTGGTCGAGGAATGGACTTTAGCGAAGTCCGCCAGTACCAAGCGGGTGACGACATTCGAGCGATAGACTGGCGCGTCACGGCACGCACTGGCAAACCTCATACTAAGTTATTTAGCGAAGAGCGAGAAAAGCCGATTGTGCTCTATCTCGACCTGAGCGCTAGTATGTTTTTTGGCTCTCAGTTGATGCTGAAATCGGTTTTGATGGCGCATATGGCGAGCTTGATTACTTGGCTCAGTGTTGCCCAGCAAGACCGGGTTGGCGCGATCATCGACACCGGTAAGCAGCTCATCGAGTTAAAGCCCGTCGCGCGCAATAAAGGCGCACTCGCCATTGCTCAGGCATTGGTGACGCAACACAACAACCAATTACAGTCACCACTAACCAGCAATGATTCCATGAATGATGGCCTACACGCGTTAGCAAGAATGTGTCCTAAAGGCAGTGAGATCATCCTACTAAGCGATTTCGTCCGGCTCAATCAGGATGCTAGTCTGATGTTGAGAAAACTAGGGCAACACAACCGAGTGCGCTTAGTACAAATCTATGACCCATTGGAAAAAGGCATCACCAATTACAGAGGTACTGAACAAGTTTCAAACAAACACACTACCCGCTGGCTCGACTTTTCATCGACCAAGACTCGTCAAGGTATCGAATCAGTCTTTACTCAGCATCAACAACAGCTAACCCAACTGGCTCACAGCCTCGGTATGAGTTTCTCTACGCTCTGTAGCGATACGGCACTCTCACAACAATTACATGGATTTGAATAAATGAGCAATGAAACTCAAACCTCGACGTTACCGCTTCAACCAATGCATTTGCCAGATATGCCTAGCTGGTTTCCGCTCGCTTGGGGCTGGTGGGCATTGATTGCGGGTGCCATTCTTTTGATTTTGATCGTTATCCTAACGTGGCGTTGGAACAAAAAGCGCTTAGCTCCAAAGAAAACCGCGCTGCGCTTGTTAGAGAGAACCTTAAAGCCATCTGAAGCGATGGAACTACTAAGACAAGCCGCGCTGTGCTACTACCCAAGAGCCGATATTGCGCAGCTCACTGGCAACAAATGGTACGAGTTTTTGGACGCACAAATTGACTCAACGCACTTTGTGTCAAACCAGAACACATGGCAACAGGTGCTGTACAGCAAACAAACCAGTGAGAATGACCAGGAGTTAATCCAGCACTGTATTGAGTGGGTGGAGCGCGCCCTACCGGCGAAAAAGAGGAGGAATTAACTTGGCGAACTTTGAGTTAGTTTGGTGGTGGAGTTTATTTCTGTTGCCATTACCCATCATTGTCTACCTGTTAGTTCCACCAGCATCGCAGTCGGCGCCAATCCAACTGCCTTACGTTCCTGAGGCTGGTAGTAGTATTACGCCGAGTAACCGTATCGCGAAGCTCTTGGCGTGTCTGGTTTGGATTGCCTTGGTTATCGCAATAGCAAGGCCAGTTTGGTACGGTGAGCCCGTCACCACTCAACCCAAACACCGTGACCTGATGCTGGTACTCGACCTTTCTTACTCAATGAGTAAAGAAGACATGAACGACGGTAGCGACTACATCGACCGACTGTCTGCGGTGAAAAATGTTGTTAGTGACTTTGCGCAAAAACGCGAAGGAGACAGACTTGGTTTAGTGGTATTTGCAGACCACGCATACCTGCAAACCCCATTAACGCTTGACCGTACAACCATCTCACAACAAGTTGACCAACTGGTCCTGCGTTTAATTGGGGAAAAAACCGCAATCGGTGAAGGTATCGGTTTAGCCACTAAGACCTTTATTGATAGTGATGCGCCGCAGCGGGTGATGATTCTGCTAAGCGATGGCAGCAATACTTCAGGCGTGCTCGACCCAATTGAAGCGGCGAACATCGCGAAGAAATACAACGCAACCATTTACACCATTGGCGTGGGTGCGGGAGAGATGATGGTCAAAGACTTCTTTATGACCCGTAAAGTCAATACCGCTCAAGACCTAGACGAAAAGACGCTGATGAAGATCGCCGATATCACTGGCGGCCAATACTTCCGCGCACGCAATGCCGACGAACTGGCAACCATTTATGACACCATTAACAGCCTAGAGCCGATTTCCAAGGCAACACAAACATGGCGACCTCAGATCGAATGGTTTGGTGTTCCCCTTAGCGTGGCTCTGCTCGGTTTTATCGTTTTAATTATTCTGCGGAGGAATCATGTCTGAATTTACTTTCCTCTACCCACTTTGGCTACTCGGCTTCATTCCATGGTTAGCCTTGCTACTGTGGCTGAGTAAACGCCAAAAGAGCCAAACATTGATTGCACCTCACCTTGCGAAAGCAATGGGCTTGCAAGTTAAACGCTCCAAGTCGACAATTCTGAGTATTATCACAGTGGCTGGGGCTATCACGCTGGTCGCATTGGCTGGTCCTAGCTTCTCGTCTCAAGAGCGCCCTAGCTTTGCCAATACCAGTGCTCGCGTCGTGGTGATGGATATGTCGATGTCGATGTACGCAACCGACATTAAGCCAAACAGACTAACCCAAGCACAATACAAAGTCACAGACCTACTCAATAGTTGGCAAGACGGCACGACCGCGTTAGTCGCTTACGCTGGTGACGCATACGTTGTAAGCCCGATGACCAGTGACACGCGCACCATCACGAACCTAATACCGAGTCTATCGCCGGAAATCATGCCTTATCCCGGCGCGAATGCCGCTAAAGGTGTCGAGCTCGCAGTGGAAATTATGCAAAACACTGGCGCAGGATCTGGCAATATTGTATTGGTTACTGATGATATTGATGCCAAGGAAAAGCAAGACGTCGAATCGTTACTCAGTGGTAGCAACTGGCGCCTGACTATTCTTGGTTTAGGTTCACGTGCTGGCGCGCCGATTCGGCTCCAAGACGGTACGCTAATGACCATGGACAATGGGCAACCTGTTGTCGCTAAGTCTGATTTTTCCGCAATGCAATCGCTCGCTTCAGCGGTAAATGGACAGTTTATCCCGGTGCAACTGACCAACCGCGATGTAGAACACATTGTTAGTCTGACCTCTCAGGTTGACGACACTTCATTAAACAACAAGCAACACAAGGTCGAAGAGCGTATCAATCAGGGTTTCTGGCTGCTTCCCCTACTCCTCATCCCGGCGCTATTTATGTTTCGCAAAGGCGTATTCTTCAGCGCATTGCTGCTCATTCTGCCACTTACCAAACCAACACCTGCGCAGGCCAGCCCTTGGCTGACGCAGAACCAACAGGCGATGCAGCAATACAACGCCGGCGAATACGAGCAAGCCGCTGAACAATTCAACGATCCTAACTGGAAAGGTATCGCACAGTATCAAGCGGGCAACTATCAGGCCGCGATTGATAGTCTGCAATCTGACACTTCATTAGAAGGCAAATACAATCTTGCGAACGCTTATGCTCAAGCACAAGACTTTGCTAAAGCGACTGAGCTGTATCAACAGGTGCTTGAACAAAACCCGCAACATCAAGATGCGAAAGCGAATTTAGAGGTGGTAAAACAAGCCCAACAGCAACAGCAACAGCAACAGCAACAGCAACAGCAACAGCAACAGCAACAGCAACAGCAACAGCAACAGCAACAGCAAGGCGATTCTGGACAATCGAGCGATCAAAAGCCAAACGAAAAAAATGCGTCTGAGTCACAAAACCAGACAAACAGCCAAGATCAGAAAAATGGCCAAAGTCAGCAAAACGATAGTACGAAAAATCGCGACTCTTCCGAGCAAGAACAAGCTCAAACCGAAGAAAATAAGGACGAGCAACAAAGCTCCAGCGACCAGCAAGCTGAGCAAGACTCCCAGCAAACACAGCAAAGTACTGAACAACCTGCTGATGACCGTCAGGAATCCGCTCAGCAAATGCCTACCGTCGCTAGACAAGATAACCAGCAAAAGGTTGACCCTCAATTAAGAAAGCTTGAACAGGTTGAAAGTGCTCGAGATCCAAGCCGCCTGCTTCGTGCACAACTTATGCTGCAAGCACAACAGAAACAACCGCCGCAACAGTCAGGTAAACAATGGTGATGATTAAATATCTCAAATCATATATAGCGTTTATACTCGCGATCTTAAGTTTAGTCGCGAGTTCGACAGCGTTCGCCACGACCATTCAGGCTACAGTAAGCAAGAATAAAGTGGTGAAAAATGAAGTCTTCCAGCTCAAAGTCGTGGTAGACCAAAAGGTATCTTCTGACGATATCGACTTCTCGGTGCTGGAGAAGGATTTCTATTTAGGCCGACCAAGTTTCGGTACGTCGATCAACATCATCAACGGTAAGCGTACATCGTACAGTGAGTGGAACATCTCCATCGCTGCACAACGTATCGGCGTCAGTACCATTCCTGCATTTACTGTCGATGGCGCAACTTCACAGCCAATTGCGATACAAGTCGGGGTTGATAACGACCAACCGAATGTCGATGATTTGGTCGAAGTACAAAGCCACCTAACTAAAACACAGCTCTACCCCAATGAAAGCGCATTACTCAAAACACGCTTGATCATTAAAGCGGATCCACGTCGTTTACAAAACCCACAAATTATTCCGCCTATCGCACAAGGCTTAACGTTGGCTGCGGAGGGTGAAGCGTCACAGTACCAAAGTGTGAGGGATGGAATGGAAGTAACCGTGGTCGATCAAGATTTTCGCGTTACTGCAGATCAAGCGGGCGAGTTTTCTGTCTCCGGTATCGGCTTTAAAGGCAGCGTCGTGTACGGCAATAATCGCAGCGGTACTACCCGCTTGATTGACGCATCAACCCCCGCAGAACAATTTAAACTGGTGGTTCATCCCATTCCTGACAATTACCAAGGCAACTGGCTACCCGCTTCTAAGCTGTCGCTCGACCAGCGCTGGACGGACTCCAGTGGCAAACCAATCTCTGGCGAAAGATATGAAACCAAAGTGGGAGAATCAATCACAAGGGAAATCACACTAGATATTGACGGAATTACAGCCGAGCGTTTCCCGAATATCAACGTCAACTACCCTAACTCGATTCGTATCTACCAAGAGAAACCGCAGTTTAGTGATCTTGGCAAAGGCACAACCAGAATGACGCTAACCCAAGTATTGATCCCACAACAAGAGGGAGAGATCGCGCTGAATGACATCAGCATCAATTGGTGGAACAGTACCGAGAAGCAGCAACAAACCGCCACAATAAAAGGAATAACATTGTCAGTCACTGCTGGTGAAGCATTAAATACTAGCGAGCCTGTGGTTTTAAATACTCTTCCAAGCACGGCAGAAACGATTACCGTTAAAGACTCAGGGGTGTGGCCTTATTTAACCGCGCTATTCGCAGCCCTTTGGTTGATAACCCTAGTGTTATTGTTCAAAGCAACAAGTGCAAAAGCCCAACGTAAACTTGAGACGACAGTGCCGAGTAAAAAGAGCGAAGCGCTTATTCACGCACTAACCAAAGGCGATATGCTCCAAGCAAGCTTTCTTGGTAAGCAATGGCTAAACGAAACACAATTCAACGACGATCAGCTTAAGCAACAAGTCAAAGATGAGTTGGAGGCAATGAATGCTAGCGTGTATGCGACAGAGAAACGTCATTGGGACAGCAAAAAGCTGATAAAGCTAATCAAAAAGCTCGATAAACAGTCAACCAAGATAAAACCGAGTTCAGGGCAGCTTGAACCGTTGTAGCAACGAACACAACAAGGGCATCCAGATTGGATGCCCTTGTTGTTTATTCTGCGGTGACAAGCAGTGGATCATTACCCACCACCCTATTCCTACCCTGTTCTTTGGCTTTGTATAGCGCCCTGTCCGCTTCACAGTACAGGGTGTCAAAGTTAAACTCACTTTGCTCCAGCTCAACCACCGCATAGCCAACCGACACGGTAAGATGTTCGCCAGAAGAACTCAGCTCATGCGGTATCCGCTCGTCTTCAATACATTTTCGGATGCACTCTGCAAGCTTTGATACACGTTCCGCGTCATAATCTGAGACCAGCAAGGCAAACTCTTCGCCACCGATGCGACAGAAGACTTCATTATCAAACTGAATATGATGTTGAAGAATGTTGCCTACTCGCATCAACGCAATATCACCCTGCATGTGACCGTAGTGGTTGTTGTATTGTCCAAAGTGGTCAATATCGACAAGGATCAAACCGTATTGGTTGCGTTTTGACTCTCCGCTTAAACACATTTCTTCCAACAACGCTTCAAGCATTCGACGATTACCCAAGCGGGTCAGCGGATCCATCTTTGATAGTAGCTCTAACTGTTCATTGGCTTTTTGCAACTCGCGCGTTCTTACTTTTACCTCTTGCTCCAAAGTGTCGTTCATTTGATGAACCGCTTCTTGGGCACGGGTGCGCAACAGTACTTCAGTCAAGTTAGACGCAAACATGCGAATCATTTCACGCAGCTGATGGGTTAATGGTGAGCGTCTAAGCAGGTTATCTGCAGCGATAAACGCAACTGGGTCACCATTGTTGTCTACCAATAACGTCATCGCTGTCCAGCCAAAGCCGACGATATGAAAATCATGGTAAATCGGTACCGACTCTTCAAACACTACATCATTGGGGTTGATACGCGCGGCGTTAACGATGGAACGATCCACGGTGTCAGAACGATAGTAAGATTCATCAACCACGTTACCTTGTATATCCGTTCCCCATGTTCCCTGCATGTGAGTACACTGCTTGTCGGTGAGGAACACCGCAAAACGGTCGATCCCGAGGCGGTTAATCGCGAAAGTCACCGCTGATTTGCACACTTCACTGACCGTCATGCAGCGTGATAGTTCTACCATACTGGCGTGCAGCATGCGTACATTCTGTTCCTGACGTTTGCGAATATAGATTTGCGACAGCAACGAGCCAAACGATTCCAGCATCTGGTGTTGATAAGAAGTCAGTGGTGCTCGATTGATGTAGTTGTCTAACGCAATCCAGCCGATGATTTCCTCATCATCGCGCAGAATAAGCATCCCATTCCAGCCTTGACCGATAACATTACCCGCAGTGTATAAAGGTGCATTGTCAACGATGACTAAACTATCATTGCCCTCAAATAAGGCATTGATATAAGTTTCTTCTAGTTGGTGTAGGTCGTACTGTGTGTGATGCTCACTGACGGTATTCCCGTGTTCGTCAGTACCATACGTACCACTAAAACAGCGTTTTTTAATATCGAGTAACATAAATACCGCGCGGTCAAAGCCAAGTTTATTCCGCACCGCTTCAACCGCCATTCGATACAACTCATCTAGATTCTTCGGGTTTGAGATTTCAACCGCCGCTTGCTGTACTAACCTCATGCTCTCGATAAACAACTCTCGCTGCTTGATGACATCAAGGTACTTGGCTTCTTTCATATCGCGCTGTTTGAACTCTTTTGCCGCTTCGGTTTCAGCGCGCAAGCACTGCCAGCGCGCGGCTATGATCTGCAGCGCATCCAATTCATTGTTGTGGTTAGCTTTATCCGCTAGCGATACATTAATGTTCTCGAGTACCAAATAGGTACGTATCTCAGGGTGATTATCCAACATGAACACATAACTGTCGGTTGCCATTACTTGTTGGTAGTCCCACTGACAGGTATTCATCGCCAACGGAATCAAACCATCAGAGGTATCAAATTGAGCAATCCACGACCAAAAAGTGCTCGGGTATTTATCTAACGATACTGGATGACCATGCTGATAGATAAAGTCTTGCGCACCGCCATGAGTCGGTTCGTAGAAAACACTAATGTGTTCAGCTTCCAATAAGTCATCAATGTAAGAAAACAATGAATTGACTAAAAACCGCTGATTTCTGGCTGATAAAATATTTTTAAGAAGAATTCGCGGGAACATAATCCTAGCCTGCGCTTTTGATAATCACCTTTTTTCGTATAAAAAATTAGCAGCTAGTCCTGACCATGCAAACCGCAATAAAAGGCCTATGTTAAGTTACTCGCAATTCGACATATCCTTATTTCGTAGATATGATGCCTCATACATTTTTATGATCTTATTTCCAAAAATTGCATTGGCCATTGTAAATATTCAGCCGACAACACAGCTTAGATTCGCTACGCTTTAGTTACGCAGTTTTTGTTATATAAACTTTCCAACCAATTAAGAACTCGAAGAGGACAGTTCTGTGAAGAGTAAGCTGCTACTGCTTCTCGCAGCGATAGTTTGCACGCCTAGTTTTGCCACTGTGGACCTGATAAAAGTAGACAAATCCAAACGCCGAATGTATTTGGTCAAGGAAAACGAAATCATACGTGAGTTTAGAGTCGCACTAGGCAAGCAGCCAAAAGGTCACAAAGCGCAAGAAGGTGATCAGCGTACGCCAGAAGGGCTATATTACTTAGACTTCATTTTGGAAGATTCGCAGTATTACCGCTCGGTTCACATTACCTACCCCAACGACCAAGATATCGAAAATGCCAGAAGACATAACCTTAACCCTGGTGGCAATATTAAGATTCATGGACTAAAGAACGGGGAAACCAAATCCGCAAGCTATATTCAGAGCTTTGATTGGACTGACGGCTGTATTGCGCTGAGCAACCAAGAAATGGATGAGTTTATCCAGCTCGTCGATGTTGGCACCCCAATTGAAATCTATTGGTGACCATTAGTTGTAATGGCAGGCTAGTCGTCTCTGGTCACCCACCAGCACATCAACGAACCGACCGTCACCATGATCACGCCTTGTAAAAAGCTTTGTGTTATCGCGATTCCGAGGATAAATGACGATATGATGGTCGATAACACAGGTGTGAAATAAGACAGCGTCGCCAGTAGCACCATGTTTCCGCCAATAATAGCGTAGTTCCACAGCGCATAACCACTTCCCATCGCAATGCCCGAAATCAACAGCAATCCACTCGCCTCCCAAGTGAACGTCATACCCGTTTCGTTACTTAGGGCATACTTAATCCACAATGTTGCCGCCGTCATAATAAAAAACAAGGTAATCGCGTTTTGACCATTGGATATACGCTTAGTGAGATTGCAGTAGATCGCCCAAAGAAACGCGCCAACAAACGCCATTGCGTAAGTGACAGGGTTGGTCGCGACATTAGCGACAATCTGCGCGAAAGACAAACCTTGGTCACCCGTGACACTCCATGCAACTCCGAGAAAGGCGATGGCGATGCTTGGGTAAACCCACAAACTAGTCTTCTTTTGGCTGACAATCACCGCAAGTAAAACCGTCAACGCAGGCCAGAGATAGTTAATGACCAACATCTCGATCGCTTGGGTACGCGAATTCGCCATTCCTAACGCCAGTGCAAGGCAAATCTCGTACGCGACAAACAATCCGCCACAGATAAACACGTAACGAAGCGAGTAATTTTTTACTTTAGGTACACCCATTACCAGCACCAAAAACACCGATGCAACGGTATAAATGGACGCCGCGCCACCAATTGGGCCCAGCAACTCTGCTACGTTTCGCGCAAAACCCATCACGCTACTCCACAACAAAATGGCGACCACACCACAAATAGTAAACTTATGTTGGTTCACGTATTCGCCCTATGACAAAAGCCTTCACTTTGCGTAGCGAAAAACACTACTCCCAAGAGTTGGCTTACTTAAATAAAAAAGCCGGACCATATTCAGTCCGGCTCGATAAGGTAAGCCGATGCTTAGATAATTTCCCAGCTATGGGTCATTTCTACGCCTTTGCCTAGCATTAAACAGACAGAGCAATATTTCTCTAGAGAATCCGCTGCGACTTTAGCCACCACGTCCGCATCCAGCTCTTCACCGGATACTTCAAAGTGGATATTCACTTTGGTAAATATACGCGGCGCTGTGTCACGGCGTTCTGTAGTTAGCTTAGCGGTACACGTTTGTACTTTTTGACCCGCTTCTTTTAAGCCGTCAACCACGTCAACAGAGCTACAACCGCCTGCTGCCATCAAGACCATTTCCATCGGGCTTGGCGCGGTTGCACCGCCATTTCCATCCATCACGACCGAGTGACCAGATTGAGATTGACCCAAAAACTTAAAATCTTCGATCCATTTAACTTCAGCTTGCATTGTTGTATCTCTTTAGACATCCATAGGGAAAACCACGCCTGTTTGGCGACGGATTTCTGTTAGTAATTTTGCGACAATCAGTGAGCGCGTTTTGCACTCTTGATCGAGTGTGTTTGCTTTTAGCTGTTCCGCAAAGGCTTTCGCTTCATAGTACATTGGGTTGGAATCTTGCTTCACGCTCAAGTCTACACCCACACCACCGCGGTTAATCTTGGTGAGCTTCTTCGCTGTAGAAATCATTTCCATTAACAGCGCACCGTTTTCACCTTGAATTTCGCTTGGTAAGTAAGAGTCACTGGTTTTCGAGTGTTGCAGTACCACATCAAAACCTTGGTAACCCAGAATCACACTGCCACTGCCGTCGACACCCGAATCAAGCAACTGCGCTTCCGCTTTAACGGAAACTGGCTCACCAAACAATTCGACCGCAGAACCTAAGCAGTAGTAACCAATGTCCATGATTGAGCCATTGGCAAAGTCTGGATTGAAGGTGTTTGGATTTTCACCCGCAAGATACTTCGGGTAACGCGATGAGTATTGGCAGTAGGTAATAAACGCTTTGCGAATCTTGCCAATACTGCCCAAGTTACTCTTGAGGAGTTTAAAGTTTGGCGCATGAGGTGACATAAACGCTTCAAACAGCACCACACCACTTTCTTCAGCAACTTGGTACATTTGCTTGGCAAGCGTCTCATTGGCCGCCATCGGTTTTTCACAAATCACGTGTTTGCCAGCTTTCATCATCTGCATCGCTTGCGGTGCATGCAGTGAGTTAGGGCTAGCGATGTATACCGCGTCAAACACATCGGATTTCGCGAACTGCGTTAAATCATCAAACAGTTCTACCGAGCCATATGCCTTAGCAAATTCCGCGGCTTTCTCTTTTGAACGCGAATACACAGCGCAAAGTTCATACTCGCCCGTTTTGAGTGCAGCATCGACAAACTGACCAGTAATCCAGTTTGTTCCTATTACAGCAAGTTTAATCATAACTGGGTCCCTTACTACGAAAGGAGCCGAGTAGGCTCCAATCAGAAACGAATCTTAAATTTTAATTGTTATTACGTTGTCGTTATACAGTTAACACGACTCTGACTGCTAAGAGAATCAAAACTACGCCAGAAAGTCTATCGATAAGTTGCGCTTTCGCGCGAATCTTGTCCAATAAGCGCGGACTTGATAACAATAGCGTAATTAAGGTGTACCACAAACCGTCAACCACAAGTGGAGTCAGGACAATCAACGACTTAGCGCCAACACTGTCGCCAACCGCGATAAACTGACTGAATAGTGCGGTGAAAAAAAGTGCAATCTTAGGGCTGAGCAGCGAAATCAAAAAGCCTTCTTTCGCCGACTGCCAAACGCTGCTCTGTTCACCCGCTTCCAATTTTGCTGCCACTCCACCTTTTGAGCGAAGCGCGTTGTAACCGAGATACGCTAGGTACGCCGCACCCGCATAACTGATCGCCTTAAACACCAAAGGGGATTGCTGCAACACAACCGCAAGGCCAATCAAGGTAATGAATGCGTAGATACCGATGCCGAGTGCGTGCGCCCACGCGGTCGCCAAGCCATTAGATCGCCCGCCTGCTAAACTGTGCTTTGCCACCATTGCCAAGCTTGGTCCGGGTGACATCGCACCAAGCAAACATATTGTGAATAGGGATAGCCAAATCGTCAGAGTCATTATTATTGTCCTGTTGTGTTGCCGATAGACTTAACTTAATCCAGCCAAAGAATGATTTGAAATCAAAGTTTAGAATACTTGCTATGATTTCAAATCATACCAATTGAATAGCGGGAGGTACGCATCGCATGCAACACCAATTCTCGCATCCATTGATGGGCTTTATCTTGGTCATATTTGGGATGCCACATCAGCCAGTATTGATGCAATTGGGTATCAAACGGCAACGACCGATAGGCAAGCGGGTAATCATTGGAGAGATTGGCAGCGATGTGCTCTGGCACGATCATCAAATAATCACTCGATGTCAGTGCGTTGATTGCAGCCGAGAAAAACGGCACTTTTAACGCCACACGGCGTGAATACCCCAGCTCAGCAAGAACAACATCAGCACTGGCGTCTTTGTCGCCACCTCCAGTCACTTTAAGGTGTGGATACGCGGTTAGTCGCTCACAACATAAAGAGGGTTCTTCAAGTAATGGATGCCCTTTGCGCATCAAACACACCGACTTGTCTTCACCAATTTTGATGCTGCTAATATTTTCAGGCTGCTCCGGTAGCATGGTCGACGCCAAATCAATCCCACTGGCATTAAATTGGTTAAGGTAATCTGGCTGCCAGAGACGATACGCAATATTAACCTTTGGGGCTTGCTCGACCATCACGGAGATCACGTTGGGTAAAATATACTGCGCCACATAGTCGCTCGAGGAAATCACAAACTCCTGTTGCCAAGTTTTCGGGTCAAACACGTCGTCACTAAGTAGGCTTTCGAATTCCCCCAACAAATCGTCTAGGCGCCCCTGTATCGCGAGTGCACGAGGCGTGGGCACCAACCTATTGCCATCACGCACCAGTAAAGGGTCGCCGCATAGCTCGCGCAATTGAGACAACTGTCGACTGACCGCAGATTGGGTAATGTTCAGACGTTCAGCCGCTCGGCTCACATGACATTCATCAAGCAAGACTTGCAACGAGCGCAGTAAGTTGAGGTTAATTTGGCTAAGAAGCATGTTTGGTATTAAAAAACTCGGTCAACACTGTGTGTGTCATTAGATGGCGCAGTTCAGGAATGGTTTGTAGTTCATCCCTAATCGCGTTAAGCCTTTGCATGCTCGGCACTTCAACAAACAACATCATGTCGGTTTCGCCACTGATCGCATGGCACCACTTCACTCCATCAATCTGGTAGATTCTGCTCGCGTACGTTTCACAATAATGTGTGGTCGCCGACATATCAAACTTCAGCGCCATGTAGGCTTGGATCATCGGCAGATTCTGTGGCGGCGCCAGTTGAGCGTGGTAACCCAGAATGACCTTATCGGCCTCAAGTTTTTGTATCCGAGCCGTCACGGCAGAACGGGAAAGGTTCACTTCTCGGGCAATATGACTCACAGAGGCGCGAGCCTGATGTTTTAGTATCTCTACTATTTGACGATCAAACTTATCCATATTACTTCCTGTCATAGCTCAACTTATCCTGTTGATTACAGGTAATGTGACACAAATACGTTCACCGATAAAGCCATCCGTTTGCTTTACGTTCTATGAACTCGAGCAGGAGTTCAGCATTTACTAATGTTTAATCCGAATCTGATAACTTCATCACTCCTCACCACATAACCATGCAAATAGTGTGACTTTATTCAAACTGACGCTCAATGAGTATGCCTACTCTTAATTACAAAACACACCAAAACATAGCCAAGGAGTTGATATGAAATTGTCGCCAATCATTATTGGTATTACAGCCGTTACGGCTATTGCACCACTGAGTGTTGCCAATGCAAAAAAAGACATGGTTTTAGAAAGCACTAAAGCACCCTCCACGATAAATATTGATGGTATACCAGACTCTGCGTGGGATGCTGCAAAAGCGCTTAGCGTGAAACTAAAGAAGCTCCCCTATAAACCAGCTAATGGCTACAAAGGAATAAAAAGGACAGACGTATTAATTAAGTCGCTCTATGACGATGAATACGTATATTTTCTTATTCAATACGACGACCCGACAAAAAGTATTGACCGTTTCCCTTGGATGAAGCAAGCGGATGGTTCGTGGAAGCAATCAATGAATAAAGACCAAACGGGCCATGAGAATACATACTATGAAGACAAGTTTGCCGTGCTCTGGGATATCAACACTGACGACTTTGCAGAAAAAGGATGTAATGCCGCCTGTCACCGAGCAAAAGATGGAAAAATTGGTGGCAGAAACGACAAAAACCCGGCCAGAAAATACACCAAAGAAGGCCAGTTTATAGATATGTGGCACTGGAAAGGTGTAAGAACAGCCGCGCATAATCAACTGGACGATCAATATATTGATAGCAATACAGACCCAAAACTTAATAAGGGCTGGGGACGTAAAGGTGATGACAAAATAGGTGGAGGCTACGTAAATAACATTAAAGACGATCAACCTGCTTTCGTGAGTGCGAACCTCTCTGATGATACGTTACTAATTCCTGAGAGTGAGAAAGTTCCTTTTACCCAAGACTACAGCAAAACAAATCGTATTCCTGGGCTCACTGGGGCTCCTTTCCAAGGCTCCCGTGGTGACATAGAAGTAGGTTCAAATTGGAAAGACGGCGTTTGGACGCTTGAAATGAAACGAAAACTTGTCACAGACGGATCTAATGCGAAGACACAAGACGTTCAATTTGATGACATGTCTAAGACTTACCCGTTCGGTATTGCCGTTTTCGACAACAGTCAAATTAACCACGTATACCATAGAGATGTTCTAAACATGGTATTTAAATAATCGCTTCTATTAACGTTGGGCGGTGCTTATGCCCAACGTATCGCTACTTAACTTATGTTATTGAGGGGAGCTATGCTGACTTTTTTCCTAATTCGTGCACTGTATCTCCCTGGTTTAAAATGGGGGGGTGGCCTTTTTTTATTACTCATAACTCTAACTGCTGCTGCTGACATCAGTCCTAGTTTTGATCAGCAAATAACGCCTCAGCAAACCATTGAAGTGATAACAAAAGAAAATAAGAGATGTATCCGATGCCACCAAAAGCAACGCTTAATCAAGAACATTGACGCCATTACCTCGGTAGGTCGGCACGCAAGCCGCCTATATTATGACAATTGCACTGCATGTCATGGAAACAAAGGAGATCATCCTAAAGATGATCACGCCATCATTGGGTTTAATGACACAAATAGATCAACGATATTTGAGCAAAACCAGCAGTGCATCACTTGCCACCAGCCACAAGTGCTCAGAGCAGCGGAGTGGACGCATGATCTCCACGTAAAAAAAATGTTTTGTGCAACATGCCACTCTCTGCATCAGCCTAGCGATCCTATTATCGGTATCGCAAAGAAATTTCGAGTTGGATTGTGTGTCTTCTGCCATGACAAAAGATCTGAAGATACTGCCAAGGATAAGGAGCCAATGCGATGAGCAAATTACTATTTACGCTTTTATTGATAATAGTGCCAATCACTTATGCAGATGATCTTCCCAATCCGGATGAGAACACACTTGCCAATTTCCATTTAAAAGATGAGACCTGTTCAGGACAATGCCATGAAAATGAGTCCGTTTCAGATGATTTAATCTTTGAATATCGCAGTTGTATTGAATGTCATGATGACTTTGGTTTATTGCGTGGCAAAAGTCACACCTTAAAGCACAAGGAAAGCGAACAAATGGAGTGTGTAGAATGCCATCTCCCCCATGAAGAACTCGATCCCAAAGACATTTGCTTAGACTGCCATGATGAAGGCGATAGCGAAATTGAAAACATTTATTCCCACCGTTTAGAACGCTTTATGAATCATTTTGTATTCATAACTCCTAGTAAGGCTTTGTCAATTAGCCCTTCTATTCATGATTAAGCAGAGATATCACTAACACGCCATAGCGTCAATTCGCTTAAGCCCCGAGGAAATTCCGTCAATTTGACGGATATCTACGACGAAATGATGGCTGCTTATCCTGAGGTTATTGAGTAAGCTACAGCTATATCTCAAGGAATGGATACTATGGGCGAATTAAAAAAAGAAATAACCCTTATTTCAGGAATAGGACAACTCTCAACAACGTTACTAGGGACTGGGCTGTTTATGGTTCCCGCAATTGCTGCAGGAATCGCAGGGCACTATTCACTCTGGGCTTGGGGCGTATTGTTTATCGCGATTTGCCCGATAGCACTTACCTTCGCACAATTAGGGAAACGTTACCCAAGCGCAGGCGGTACAGCGTATTTTGTCCGTCAGGCGTTCAATAAACGTTTAGAGCGCAGCGTTGCTTGGCTGTTCGTGAGCGTTATCCCCATTGGCGTACCCGCCGCAATC
>NZ_JAATOO010000027.1 GCF_011806575.1 Vibrio hepatarius | reverse complement strand
TCGTTTCTATCAGGTTATTTTGGTCTTCGACCAACGAGTCCCGGTTGTCCGCAACTCCGGCCGTCCGCCATTTATTCGAAACCCAGTCTTATGACTGGGTTTTTTCGTTAATAAATATCTGCATTTTCCTTATGTCGAGAAAGAGTTCGGCTGAACATAAGTCCGAAAGCCCAAGCCTGACGACTTGGGCTTTTGTATATCCGCTATTCTACGCAGCGCATCGCTCCATTACCTTAGTTATCACTTCAGTTTTATGTACAAAAAAGGCCAGCATATTTGCTGACCTTAAAATAGAGTACTGATACTAAAGGATGTTTTCTCTCACTTCAGGATCTTTACGGTCTAGATAATGAATAGATTTAATTCTACGGATGGTACGGCAACGACCGCGGATAAGTAGTGTTTCTGTTGTTGCGATATTACCTTGACGAGAAATACCTTCTAATAAATCACCTTTAGTGATGCCTGTGGCTGAGAAGATAACGTTGTCGCTGCGTGCCATGTCTTCCATTTTGAGTACTAGGTTGGCTTCAACACCCATTTCAGCGCAGCGTTTAAGCTCTGCAGCACCGTAGATACGATTTTCTTCAGTATCGCCCTTTACTTCGTGACGAGGAAGTAGACGACCATGCATGTCACCATCAAGTGCGCGGATAACCGCTGCTGATACTACGCCTTCAGGGGCGCCACCAATGCAGTACATCACGTCTACTTCGCTATCTGGCATACAAGTCAGAATAGAAGCTGCTACGTCACCATCAGGTACGGCAAATACACGTACACCCATTGACTGCATTTCAGCAATAACCTGGTCATGACGAGGTTTAGCGAGTGTGATTACGACCAAGCTATCCAAAGATTTGTTCAGCGCTTTGGCGATATTCTCTAGGTTTTCTTTTAATGGCTTATTGAGGTCAATACAGCCTTTTGCCCCAGGACCAACAACCAGTTTTTCCATATACATATCAGGCGCTTTTAAGAAGCTGCCTTTTTCACCTGCCGCGAGTACCGCCAGCGCGTTGGATTGTCCCATTGCCGTCATGCGAGTGCCTTCAATTGGATCGACAGCGATATCCACTGCGTCACCACCTAGACCAACACTTTCACCGATATAAAGCATAGGAGCATCATCAATTTCGCCTTCACCGATCACGATCTCGCCGCTGATGTCGGTTTTGTTGAGTAGGGTGCGCATGACTTCTACTGCAGCACCGTCGGCCGCATTTTTATCGCCTCTGCCAAGCCATTTATAGCCTGCTAACGCAGCACCTTCTGTGACTCGTGAAAATGCCATTGCTAAATCGCGTTTCATGATGACTCCAAAGTAAGGGATTAAGAAAACGGCAGGATTCTAACATAATGGAAGGGAAACGTTTGCTATTTTAGCCAATCTGACTTGAACTCGATCAAAACAGTGTTCAAATATGCTCATTTGGTACGTAGTACTGAATTACGTCAGAAGTTTGTTAATCTGTGATGTTTTTTTGACCGAATGGTGCAAAATATCGAATATAGGGCGTGTTTATCATTCCCTGGCTGAGTAGAATGAGGGTATTGAGTGGAGAGCCCTTCACATTAATCGAATAATCTAAAGGTAGGCCCAGATGTCTTTTGAAGTACTAGAACAGCTAGAAGCAAAAATCCAAACTGCAGTTGACACTATCTCTCTTCTACAAATGGAAGTGGAAGAACTAAAAGAAGAGAAAGACAAACTAGCTGCAGAAGCAAGTGAACTTCGCTCTCACCGTGAAGAGCTTGAGCAGAAAGCACAGCAAATGCAGCAAGAGCATGCTGCATGGCAAGACCGCATCCGTAACCTACTAGGTAAGATGGATGAAGTAGAGTAAGTCTTACTCTATATCGAATAGTAAAAAGGTTGGCATATGCCAACCTTTTTCGTTTTCAGGAAGAGAGAATTATAAATTTAAGCAACAGTCGGGCGAACGCCTAAGGTGTGGCACAGTGCGTATGTCATCTCTGCACGGTTTAGTGTGTAAAAATGGAAGTCTTTAACACCTTCACGGCATAGAACACGAATCATGTCGATCGCTTGGCTCGCACCAACGAGTTGGCGTGTTGTTGGGTCATCGTCTAGGCCTTCAAACTGTTTTGCCATCCAGCTAGGTACTCGTACGTTGTTTTGCGCGGCAAAGCGTGACGCTTGTTTAAAGTTAGAAACTGGAAGAATGCCCGGAACGATTTCTACATCGATTCCTGCTGCCACACAACGGTCACGAAAACGTAGGTAGCTTTCAACGTCAAAGAAGAACTGTGTGATCGCACGGTTAGCACCAGCGTCCACTTTGCGTTTTAGATTTAATAAATCCGCTTGAGCACTTTTTGCTTCAGGGTGAACTTCCGGGAAAGCTGCGACAGAGATATCAAAGTCATGGCGTGACTTCAGTAGCTCTACAAGATCAGAGGCATACATATCAGGCTTGCCACCACCCGGTGGAATATCACCACGCAGAGCGACGATGTTTTCGATGCCGTTACGCCAGTAGTCGTCAGCGATTTGAATTAATTCATCGCGGTTAGCGTCAATACAAGTTAAGTGAGGAGCAGCAATCAGACCTGTTTCCGCTTTGATCTCTTTGATAATCGAGTGAGTGCGGTCACGCTCACCAGAGTTTGCACCGTAAGTAACAGAGACAAATTTTGGCTTTAGCGTTTTAAGACGGTGTACCGAGTTCCACAGAGTTTCTTCCATCTTTTCGCTACTCGGCGGAAAGAACTCAAAAGAAACATTAATGTTGTCCGAAAAATCAGCGATATTCTGGTTTAAGGCGTCGATATGGCCTGCGTGTGTGTATCCCATCTTACTCTCTCCCTGTGGGAACTCAGCCCACAAACTTCATAATCCTTGAATTGACGTTTAGACGTCTATATGTCCACAGAATGAATTGAATATGATTTAATGTCAACACTGTGATTATGAATTTTTCTCAAGTTTAGTATGAGATAGATTGAAGATCAGGTTGAAGGGCAGAGAAAAGAAAAAGGCTTAACACGAGAACTATTGTACTAAGCCTTAATTATCAGTTGCTTGAAGAGATTACAAGAAGCTAGAAAGTAAGTTTAAGTCAGATTGGATTGCACCTGATGTGACTTCTCGTCCAGCGCCAGGTCCGCGAATCACCAACGGGTTGTCTTTATACCATTTACTCTCTATCGCAAAGATGTTGTCGCACGGTAGTAAGTTGGCCAATGCATGTTCTTTGCTAAGAGCCTCTACGCCAACGGTGGCTTTACCATCTTTTTCGAGGCGAGCCACATAACGTAGTACTTTATCTTCTCGTTGGGCTTTCGCTAAACGCTCTGCCAGCAACTCACTGAGTAATTCGCTTTTATCTAAGAAGTCATCCAGTGATAACTCAGCCAGTTCTTCTGGTACAAGACTTTCGACTTTGACTGATTCAGGTTCAAGCTCGAGTCCTGCTTCACGGGCAAGGATCACCAGCTTACGCATCACGTCTGAACCATCTAAGTCGTTGCGTGGGTCTGGCTCGGTCAAACCTTGTTGCCAAGCCAAGTCGATCAGTTCGGCAAACGGGACAGAACCGTCGTACTGCTGGAACAACCAAGAGAGCGTTCCAGAGAAGATTCCTGATAGGGCTTGGATCTCGTCACCGCTTTCACGTAAGTCTCTTACCGTGTGGTTGATTGGTAAGCCTGCGCCAACCGTCGCGTTGTACAGCCAGTAGCGATTAATTTTTGCAAACGCGTCTTGGACTTTGTGGTAGTAGCTACTTGGCGCGGCCCCCGCAACCTTGTTGGCTGAGATTAAGTGCATGCCTTGTTCAGCGATCTCAAGATATTTACCGGCTAACTCTTTGCTTGCTGTGACGTCGAGTACGACTACGTCGTCATAGCCCTGTACAGCGCCTAGCTTGCGAATCCATTCACTGGACTGGTAAGACACAGACTCTTCGTCAAAATGGGCGCTGACGCTCGCTGGGTCGATTCCTTGTGGGTTAAACCAGTAGGTTTGGCTATCGATGACAGCAATCAACTCGAAATTCATACCACGACGCTTTTCAAGTTCTGCTTTTTGCTCGGCAAACAACGTTAACCAGCTTGAGCCAATGTTACCCTTACCGCACAGTGCAATTCCCACTCGTTTCTGTGCTTGGAACAACTGGCTGTGGATCGCTTGCACCAGCGGTGTGGTATCGGTTGTACGCAGCACAGCCACTAAGCTAAGGCCTGAATTGGACTCGGAAATAAATTCAACCGGCGCGGATTTGAGTTTTTGGTAGAAACCATAACAGTGATTCGCGTTTTTCGTGACACCCGCACCAACGGCCGCGACCAGCGAATAACCTTCTTGCAGTTTAATTTCCGCTTCGATGGCCGCGTCTTGTAAGTATTCTAGAGCGCCGCCTGCGATCTCAGCAGTGTAAGCCAAACGTAAGCTGTGTTTGTCTTTTTGCACCTCGTAGGTAAGCGGCTCCAGTTGCACGCGCTTTAAGTTGGCCAGCACTTCGCTTTCTAGGCGTTGGAAATCATGTCCTGAAGCGAAGTTCAGTTTGATGATCAGCACTTCATCGAGTGAAGAGATGATCTTGGCACCTCGACCAGAAGCTAAGACGCGCTCGATTCGACTTGAACCTGATTCTGGCTCGTAGCTGCAGCGTAAGTGCAAATCCATGGCGCTTTGAGCGACAGGTTGCAATGTGCGGCTATGGAGTACTGGCGCTGCCAGACGAGCGAGTTCACTCGCTTCATCCAGTCTTAGTAGTGGCAAGAGGCAAGCATCAGTCACAAATCGTGGGTCGGCACTGAAAACGCCCGCAACGTCACTCCAAATGGTCACTCGTGATACTTCGGCTAATGCGCCGATCACGGTGGCTGAGTAATCCGAACCGTTTCGGCCAAGTAAGACGGTTTGACCTAGATAGTTTTGCGCCATAAAGCCCGTAATCACTAGTCGGTGATGAGCATGCTGCGCAAGAATTTCTTTGAGTAATGGGTAAGATGCACCGCGGTCAACTTCAGGTTGAGTTCCGCTTTCGGCGCGCAGGAAAGCTCTCGCATCTTGGGCGACGGCTGCTTGTCCTTCCTGATTGAGTAACGCTGCCAGGAGGCGAGACGACCACGTCTCACCATGACCGAGTACTGCCGCTTTTTCCGCTTCGCTGAGTGGCGCGGTTAACTCGCCCAAAGTCGAAAATTCGTCTTTTAATGTCGCGATCAGCGATGCTTGCTCTTCACCTTGAATCAACTCTTCAACTAGTGAAGTTTGGAATTGACGCAGCGAATTCAATGCGTCATGCGCCAAGCGTCCGTCTTTGTTTAATCCGTCGAGAAACTCCAGCAAGCGGTTGGTCGTTTTACCTGCCGCAGAGACAACGATCAGGTCTTCGTTCCCAGAATACTCTTTGAGAATTTTCGCCACGCGGCGATAGCACTCAGGATCGGCTAAGCTACTGCCACCAAATTTGTGCAACTGACGTGAAGCAGTCATTAAAATGCCTCCTTCGCTTTATTAAAGGCTTGTTCCAGGTCCGCAATCAGGTCTTCGCTGTCTTCTAGGCCGACAGACAATCGTAACAGCTGTTGAGTTACGCCTGCTTCTGCTAGCGCTTGCTCTCCCATCGCACGGTGCGTCATTGAGGCTGGGTGACAGATCAAGCTCTCAACACCCCCTAAAGATTCAGCAAGAGAAAACAGTTCCAGTTCACCAACAAAGAATTTTAGTTGCTCAAAGCTACCTGCAAACTCGAAGCTCAACATCGAGCCAAAGCCCGACTGCTGCTTTTTGGCGATCTCGTGGCCTGGGTGGCTCGGTAAACTAGGGTGATAGATGGTGCCCACCAGCTCTTGCTCGTTCAGGTATGTGAGGATGTGTTGCGAGCTTTCCTCGTGCACTTTCATGCGTGCGCCTAGAGTGCGAATGCCTCTCAACGTCATGTAACTATCAAATGGCGTGCCCGTCGCACCGATACAGTTACCCCACCAAGCTAACTCTTCTGCATGTTCAGCCGTTTTAGTTATAACGACTCCGCCAATTACATCCGAGTGACCATTGATATACTTAGTGGTTGAGTGGATAACGAAGTCGGCGCCCAGCTCTAAAGGCTTTTGGAACACGGGTGTCAAAAAGGTATTGTCTACCGCGACTAATGCGCCAATCTGTTTTGCCTGCGCGCACACTTTTGCGATGTCGACCACGCGAACCAGCGGATTAGATGGTGTCTCTAGCAAGATCAACTTAGGTTTCTGTGCGAGTGCATCCGCAAGCGCTTGTTCGTCGGATTGGTCAACGAATAGTACTTTGAAGTCACCTTTTTGAGCGCGAGTGTTGAATAGGCGGTATGTGCCGCCATAACAATCGTGTGGTGCAACGATCAGGTCATCCGGTCCGATGAAGGCGGAAACCCACAAGTTGAGCGCGGAAGTACCACAGTTGGTGACGACGGCACCTTTGCCAGATTCCAACTCGAACAGTGCCGTTTCCAGCAGTCCTCGGTTTGGGTTTCCTGAACGGGTGTAATCGTAAGTTGGTACTTCACCAAAAGCCGGGAAGCCATAGTTAGTCGATAGGTAAATAGGGGGTACGACAGCGTGGTGCTGTGTGTCAGATTCGATACCAGTTCGTACCGCGATAGTGGCTGGCTTGCGGGCGCTCATAAGTGTTTCCTTTCGAACGTTGGTGACATCTTGTAGGGAATACGCTATACCTGAGGGTGTTAGATATATGTAACTCCGGTTCCATAGCGACCACTTTACTTCTCATTTTTTAAGACGTCAACACTTCTAGACGTCCATATGTCTTTGCTTATAGCCATGAATCCCGCTAAAATTGCACTCCTAACTTTTAAACACAAAGAATTTCAAAGGTGCGCAATGGCAGATTGGAACGGCGAATACATTAGTCCATACGCTGAACACGGAAAGAAAAGCGAACAAGTAAAAAAGATTACGGTTTCTATTCCTCTTAAAGTATTGAAGGTGTTAACCGACGAGCGTACACGCCGCCAGATTAACAACTTGCGCCATGCAACAAACAGTGAATTGTTGTGTGAAGCGTTCTTGCATGCATATACCGGTCAGCCACTGCCAACCGATGAAGATCTACGTAAAGACCGTCCTGATGACATCCCAACAGAAGCAAAACAGCTGATGACTGAGATGGGGATTGAGTTTGAGGCGTTTGACGACTAATAACGAAGTGTTGTGTTGACGCACACACGATAAAGTCAAAGTGCACCTTTTTCGCTTATGCTGGTCATTGTCTAAAAAACAAAAAAGCCGCTGATTGCAATCAGCGGCTTTTTCTTATTTGAAACTGAGCTTTTAAGCTTCCATGTAGTTTGCTGGCATTTCGATACGAGCAACACCTGATTCTACCGCTGCCTGAGCAACTGCTTTTGCTACACGAGGAAGTAGGCGTGGGTCCATTGGTTTTGGAATAATGTAACCAGAACCAAACTCAAGGCTATCTACACCCGCCGCTTTTAGTACTTCAGCTGGTACCTCTTCTTTCGCTAGTTCACGGATAGCTTCAACCGCTGCCAGCTTCATTTCATCGTTAATTTCGCTAGCACGAACATCCAGTGCGCCACGGAAGATGAATGGGAAACAAAGTACGTTGTTTACCTGGTTAGGGTAGTCACTACGGCCAGTACCCATGATTAGGTCATCACGAACTTGATGAGCCAGCTCTGGCTTGATCTCTGGATCAGGGTTTGAACAGGCGAAAACAACTGGCTTGTCAGCCATGAGCTTAAGTGCTTCTGGAGACAGTAGGTTTGGACCAGATACACCTAGGAATAGATCTGCACCGTCGATAACGTCTTCAAGTGTACGTTTGTCGGTGTTGTTCGCAAATAGTTGTTTGTACTCGTTCAGGTCATCGCGGCGAGTGTGGATCACACCTTTACGGTCAAGCATGTAGATTTTCTCACGCATCGCGCCACACTTGATCAGTAGCTCCATACACGCGACTGCTGCTGCGCCCGCACCTAAACAAACGATAGTGGCTTCTTCTAGCTTCTTACCTTGCAGTTCGATCGCATTCAGCATGCCCGCAGCCGTTACGATTGCAGTACCGTGTTGGTCATCGTGGAAAACTGGCACATCACAACGCTCAATCAGTTGCTTTTCAATCTCGAAACAGTCTGGTGCTTTGATGTCTTCTAGGTTGATACCACCAAATGTGTCAGCGATGTTCGCTACTGTGTCGACAAACTCTTCGATAGTGCGGTGTTTTACTTCAATATCAATTGAGTCTAAGCCAGCAAAGCGTTTGAACAGTAGCGCTTTACCTTCCATTACTGGTTTAGAAGCCATAGGACCTAAGTTACCTAGGCCAAGAATCGCCGTACCGTTTGAGATAACTGCGACCATGTTACCTTTTGACGTGTACTTATAAATGTTGTCAGGGTTTTGCGCGATTTCACGAACTGGCTCAGCAACACCTGGGCTGTAGGCTAGCGCTAGGTCGTTAGCCGTCTCTGCTGGTGTAGTGAGTTCAACCGAAATTTTACCAGCCGTTGGGAAAGCATGGTAATCAAGCGCTTGCTGACGAAATTGTTCTTCAGGAGATAGTTCTTGGCGATTGTCTTCTGACATAGGTGTGGGTACTCGTTAATAATTATAAGGAAAGGGGGAACCCATTTTAGAGTAACTAAGTCAAGCTGCATAGGTAGTAATGCGACCAATCACTACAAAATGTGGGAATTCACTGGAGATAAGACCAGATACGCAAACAACACGCTGAGAAATGTCGTTTATGGAATGGCAAAGCTCTGTTTACAGAGAGAAGAAAAACAAAAAGGACGCCGTAGCGTCCTTTTTAAATTCGGTTACAAGGAAGAAATTACTTCTTGCTTGATAGCGCACCGAAACGTTTGTTGAAGCGATCAACACGGCCGCCTGTATCAACGATACGTTGCTTACCAGTGTAGAATGGGTGACATTTGTCACAAACGTCTAGGTGGATAGAATCTTTAGCTAGAGTTGAGTTGAACTCGAAAGAGTTACCACAAGAACAAGTCGCTTTGATTGCTTTGTATTCTGGGTGGATACCAGTTTTCATGGGAGAACCTCTAAATATAGGCCGTGTCGCTATCCGAATCTTAGCCGGACACCACACGTAGTTAATAAAAATTAGCTTGGATACCGCTGCTCAAAAAGCAAGCCATATCTCTAAGGCGCGATATAGTAATGAATACGCAGGCTGGGATCAACCAATTTACCGCAGAAAGTGGTACTTTTTTGTTCATTTCTAACTCACAGTCGTGAAAGCGGAGTGGGCACCCCAGTGCGTTGGATGAGGCTTTTACGTCTCCGGCTTTTCCCTTAGACTAACCGAGTTGATTTTCTTCATTCCTAATGGCCTATATGCGACCGACGATTGCCCGAGTGGCTTTGCCTGTTCCACTTGATAAACAGTTCGACTATTTGATTCCGCCTCACCTGTTTCCGATCATTGGTGGGCGCGTTTCTGTGCCATTCGGACGCCAAACACTCGTTGGGGTCGTTACCGCACTGGTCAATCATTCCGAGTTTAGTGAACAGCAACTCAAGTCAATAAAGCAAGTACTCGACAGCCAACCGGTGTGGCCAGAAAAACTCTACCAATTGCTGTATTGGTGCAGCCAGTTCTACCAATATCCGCTCGGAGATACATTGCTCAACGCGATGCCAAGTGCATTGCGAAAAGGCAAAGAAGCTGACTTCGCTGCTTTGGTCGAGTGGCAATTGACCGCAGCAGGAAGAGATCAGTTAATGGTTGGCTTTGGTCGCGCTGTTAAGCAAGCTAAAGTGATGCACATGCTTGAGTCTGGGCCTGTCGCTCATCAGACATTTATCGATGAAGAAGTCGGCTCTGCGGTGTTAAAAACGCTGGTGGAGAAAGGCTGGATTGAATCGATAGAAAACAAGCCTGTGGTGCGTGACTGGAGCAAAGACGTTGAGGCGGATGTCGATAAGCCCAAGCTCAATACCGAGCAGGCGGTCGCGATTGCAACGGTCAACAGCTCACAAGGCTTTGGTTGCTTCCTACTTGAAGGGGTGACCGGCTCGGGTAAAACAGAAGTGTACCTGAACCTAATCAAGCCAGTATTGGAAAAGGGTAAGCAAGCGCTCGTTCTGGTGCCTGAAATTGGCTTGACGCCACAGACCATCAACCGATTTAAGAAACGTTTTAACGTGCCGGTTGAAGTGATTCACTCTGGTCTGAATGAGACCGAACGTCTTAATTCGTGGCTCTGCGCGCGTGACAAAGCGGCGGGGATCGTGATTGGTACTCGTTCTGCATTGCTTACGCCGTTTGCCGATCTGGGCATCATTATCGTGGATGAAGAACACGATACCTCTTACAAGCAACAAGACAGCTTGCGCTATCACGCTCGTGATGTCGCTGTAATGCGTGCCAACAAAGAACAGATTCCGATCGTTCTTGGCTCTGCCACTCCTGCACTAGAAACCTTGCATAACGCTTTGGTCGGCAAGTATCACCATCTTGTGTTGTCGAATCGTGCGGGCAGTGCGGTACCGACCACCAACAAAGTATTGGATATTAAAGGTGCGTACCTAGAAAGTGGTTTATCTGCCGCGCTGATTGCTGAGATGCGCAAACATCTGCAAGCGGGCAACCAGGTGATGCTATTTCTCAACCGTCGCGGTTTTTCTCCGGCGCTGATGTGTCATGAGTGTGGTTGGATTGCCGAGTGCAAACGTTGTGATGCCTATTACACCTACCACCAAAACAACAATGAAATCCGCTGTCACCATTGTGGTTCGCAGCAACCGATCATTCATCAGTGTCAGGGGTGTGGTTCCACGCACTTAGTGACAGTAGGGGTGGGGACAGAACAGCTTGAAAAGCAGCTGGCCGATTTGTTTCCTGAGTTCAAAACCATTCGTATTGATCGTGATAGCACTCGACGTAAAGGCAGCCTTGAGAGTGCACTGACGTCGATCCGCAACGGCGAATACCAAATCTTGATTGGGACGCAGATGCTGGCAAAAGGGCACCATTTCCCAGACGTCACGCTGGTGGCATTATTAGATGTGGATGGTTCACTTTACAGTAGCGATTTCCGCGCTTCTGAACGACTGGCGCAGTTGTTTATTCAGGTCGCCGGTCGTGCTGGACGCGCCAGTAAACCTGGAGAGGTGGTACTGCAGACTCACCATCCTGAACACAGTTTATTGCAGGCCTTGTTAACCAAGAGCTACCGTCACTTTGCCGATACGGCGTTACAAGAACGTAAACTTGCAATGCTACCGCCGTTTTCTTTTCTCACTATGTTCCGAGCGGAGTCAAACCACAGCGAGCTAGTCGAAAGCTTCCTTAGACAAGTGCGTCATACACTCGAAGCGCACCCATTGTTTGACGAGTTCTGTATGGTACTGGGGCCGACCCCTGCGCCATTGGCGAAACGAGCAGGGAAATACCGTTGGCAATTGTTGTTGCAAGCGCAGAACCGTTCGACAATGCAAAAGTTATTGGTGAGCGCCAAACCCGCGATACAAATCTTACCAGATGCCAAAAAAGTGCGCTGGACACTCGATATCGAGCCGCAAGATCTAAGCTAAAAATTTGTTATCAGACATCGCTTTTACCGTCATGCATTTTCATTGAGTTTGCTGTTAACGAAGATGCATATCGCGCTTATGTGTCTCGCGCTTGCACTTTTTTCATTTATTTGTGATTCAGATCTTGCTGTGACTCCTATTTTTGTTAAATCTCCCGTAACTTTGTGCGACGAAATGAATAAACTAGGTGTTGCTTGTTTTATAGCACCATAAATTACAACAAGTTAATCGTTTGCTTTTTGTGGGTTAGATAAGAATGAGCTTTAGCTCATCATGGCGCATTCTGCTCGGTTAATGTGCGAGAATTTCAAATTTCGACAGCCCAGACTGTCAATTTCGGAAAGTTAAGAGGGTAAAAAACTTATGGCGACAATGAAGGATGTTGCCCAGCTAGCGGGAGTTTCGACAGCGACAGTTTCTAGAGCGTTGATGAATCCGGAGAAAGTATCTTCAGCGACGCGAAAACGCGTAGAAGATGCCGTGCTAGAAGCTGGATATTCACCAAACTCTTTAGCGCGAAATCTGCGTCGTAACGAATCAAAAACCATTATTGCCATTGTTCCAGATATCTGTGATCCGTATTACACAGAGATTATTCGCGGCATCGAAGACGCGGCGATGGAGCACGGTTATATTGTTCTACTAGGCGACAGTGGCCAGCAGAAAAAACGCGAAAGTTCGTTCGTAAACCTCGTTTTTACTAAACAAGCTGACGGTATGCTACTTTTGGGCACCGACCTCCCTTTTGATGTCAGCAAGCCAGAACAAAAGAATTTGCCGCCGATGGTGATGGCGTGTGAATTTGCTCCTGAGTTAGAGTTGCCAACCGTTCATATCGATAACTTGACGTCGGCTTTCGAAGCGGTGAACTACCTAACCCAGATGGGGCATAAGCGTGTCGCGCAGATCTCCGGTCCTGACGATGCGGCATTATGTCAGTTCCGTCATCAAGGGTATCAACAAGCCCTACGTCGTGCGGGCATTACCATGAATCCGAACTACTGCGTGTATGGTGATTTCTCATTTGCGGCGGGTGCGAAAGCGGTTCGACAATTATTGGCACTGCCAGAACCACCAACGGCCATTTTCTGTCATAACGATGCAATGGCGATTGGTGCGATTCAGCAAGCGAAAAAACAGGGCTTGCGCGTCCCACAAGACCTATCTGTGGTCGGCTTTGATGATATTCAATTTGCCCAGTTCTGCGATCCACCGTTGACAACCATTTCTCAGCCAAGATATGAAATCGGCCGTCAGGCAATGCTGATGATGCTTGAGCTGCTGCGTGGTCACGATGTACGTGCGGGGTCTCGACTACTGGAAACTGAACTGGTTGTCAGGGAAAGTGCCGCGCCACCGCGCGTGTTCTAAATCCATTTCGGCGGCGCAAATTATGGCGCCGCTTTTATTTCAACTCTGTCATCATATGCCGTTCTGAATTAACATAGCGGTAGTGGTAACAAACGATTGATGTACAACAGTGGCAAACAGAGATTATGTAAAACGTGGTCGTGGCAACGGTGGGCGTAAACCAGCGCCGAAGAAAACCGCCCCACGCAGAAAACCTTGGCGCAGTGGGCTTATCGCTGTCTTATTGGTTGGTGGATTTGGCTATGGCCTATACACGCTGAGTAACGATCCTGCTCCGCCGGAACCTGTTGTGCAAACCAAACCTAAGCCAAAACCGAAACCACAGAAGACATTGCCACCACCTCCTGAAGAAAAATGGGACTACGTGGAGTCGCTGCCAAACAGTGAAATCTCGGTAAAAGCGAAGGAATTGGAAGTTTCCGAAATTCCTTACATCATGCAGTGCGGTGCGTATAAAACAGCGCAGCAAGCAGAAGCGCGTAAGTTGGATATCGCCTTCCAAGGCATCAATAGCAAGATTCGTAAGAAAGAAGACAGCAGCTGGTATCGAGTGGTTTTAGGTCCATATAAATTCAAGCGAGATGCAGAACGCGATAAGCACAAACTGCAACGCGCTAAGATTGAGCCGTGCGCGATCTGGAAAGATACCTAATCCCTCATCCCTTCTGAAAGCCCACAATGAAGAAAATCTTATTGTGGGTTTTTTGTTGCCTGTGTTCTCCCCTTGAATTCCTTTACTCAGATCCTCATATATCCTTTAACACAGAAATTAAAGCAACTATGAGGCCCTACTCGTGACTACCATTGTATCTGTACGCCGTAATAATAAAGTCGTCATCGCAGGTGACGGACAAGTATCACTAGGTAACACAGTAATGAAGGGCAATGCGCGCAAAGTGCGTCGCCTCTACAACAACAAAGTACTGGCAGGTTTTGCTGGTGGTACTGCCGACGCGTTCACCCTGTTTGAGCGCTTTGAAAGCAAGCTACAGATGCACCAAGGGCATTTAACCAAAGCGGCGGTAGAGCTAGCGAAAGACTGGCGTAGCGACCGTGCTCTGCGTAAGCTTGAAGCGCTACTGGCTGTTGCCGACGAAACTGCGTCTCTGATCATTACCGGTAACGGCGATGTGGTTCAGCCAGAGAATGACCTGATTGCGATTGGCTCAGGTGGCAACTTCGCCCAAGCTGCTGCGACTGCACTACTAGAAAACACTGACTTGGATGCGCGTGAAATCGCAGAGAAATCACTGAAAATTGCCGGTGATATCTGCGTGTTCACTAACCATCACCACACTATCGAAGAACTAGAAATCCCAGCAGATAAAATCGCTGAATAAAAGCAAAGATAGTGGCCCAAAGATTTAAGGAAACTGATTATGTCTGAAATGACTCCTCGCGAAATTGTTCATGAACTTAACCGCCATATCATTGGTCAGGAAAAAGCGAAACGCTCGGTAGCGATTGCGCTGCGTAACCGCTGGCGTCGAATGCAGCTTGAAGAAAGCCTGCGTGTTGAAGTAACGCCAAAGAACATTCTGATGATTGGCCCGACGGGTGTGGGTAAAACAGAAATTGCCCGCCGTCTGGCGAAACTGGCAAATGCGCCGTTTATCAAAGTGGAAGCGACCAAGTTCACCGAGGTGGGGTATGTCGGTAAAGAAGTGGAAACGATCATCCGCGATCTCACTGACGTTGCGATTAAAATGACCCACCAACAAGCGATGGAAAAAGTAAAATTCCGAGCACAAGAGCAAGCAGAAGAGCGCATTCTTGATGCCTTGCTACCGCCAGCGCGTGACGCTTGGGGACAAAATGAGCAGTCAGAAGATAACTCGACTACTCGCCAAGTGTTCCGCAAAAAACTGCGTGAAGGCAAACTCGATGATAAAGAGATCGAAGTCGATGTAGCCGCACCACAAATGGGTGTGGAAATCATGGCGCCTCCTGGTATGGAAGAGATGACCAACCAGCTACAAGGTATGTTCCAAAACCTAGCGGGCGACACCAAGAAAAAACGCAAGCTGAAAATCAAAGACGCGTTTAAAGCGATCACTGAAGAAGAAGCAGCGAAGCTAGTTAACCAAGAAGAGCTAAAAGAGCAAGCGATCTACAACGTTGAAAACAACGGTATCGTGTTTATCGATGAGATCGATAAGATCTGTAAACGTGGTGAAAGCTCGGGTCCAGACGTCTCGCGTGAAGGTGTACAGCGTGACTTACTACCGCTGATCGAAGGTAGCACGGTTTCTACCAAGCATGGCATGGTGAAAACTGACCATATTCTGTTCGTTGCGTCAGGTGCGTTCCAAGTGGCGAAACCATCAGATTTGATCCCTGAGCTACAAGGTCGTCTACCTATCCGTGTTGAGCTTGAAGCGCTATCAAGTCACGACTTTAAACGTATCCTGACGGAGCCGAAAGCGTCGCTGACCGAGCAGTACATCGCACTGATGAAGACCGAAAACGTCGATATTGAATTTACTGAAGACGGTATTACGCAAATTGCTGAAGCTGCGTGGACAGTCAACGAAACCACAGAAAACATCGGTGCGCGTCGCCTGCATACTGTGATGGAGCGTCTGATGGATGAAATCTCCTTTGACGCGACGGACAAAGCGGGGACTAAGCTGACGATTGACGCGCAGTACGTATCGCAGCGCTTGGGTGAATTTGTCGAAGACGAAGACCTAAGCCGCTTTATTCTGTAAAGCAGCAGAGAAACCAATCAAAGAGCCGCCCTTGGGGCGGCTCTTTTTTATCGGCAAAAAAATAGGCTGATAGCGAACCATCAGCCTATTTTTATTTTTGGGTGTCGCTTATAGCATCAGGATGAAAACCACAGATAATGCTGAGATAAGGCCTGCGAAAGCATAACAGCCAATTTTACCCGCGATACCAGCGTGGATTTTTAGATCGTGCATACCGTGGTGCACACGGTGCATTGCGTGCCACATTGGCAGGGCAAGCGTACCGATGATAAATAGTGCACCGATGATGCTGGTAGCAAAGTCGACCACACGATCATAACTGAGTGCTTCTGCATCAATGATGCCCAATGGTGCAAGCACACCTAGCACCAGAATCGTCACTGGCGTGATCATCGCGAACCATGTACCGCCTGCGCCAAACAGTCCCCACCAAACGGGCTCATCTGAACGTTTTGGTGCTCTGTCTACTTTGTAATTCGTATTCATTTCAAAGGCTCCTTACACCACAACAAGAACAATCAGTGAGATAAACGCCACTGCAGCCCATTGAGTCAGTACGATAACTTTCTTATCTACTGGCTTGCCTTTTAGGCGGATAGGCATAACTTGCGGCATCATGCTGAAGAATGTCTGTGCGTGCATTAAGCTACCAGCAAGAGCAACGATATTGATCGCAACCACAACTGGATTCGCCATAAAACCTAGCCACGCTTGCCATGCTTCAGGTCCCTTAACCAACGAACCCAGACCGAAAGTCAGGAAGATCGTGAATAGGATCAGAGGAAGAACCGTTGCTTCACGTAGCATGTAGAAGCGATAGAACGGATGATCTTTCCACCAAGTGCGTTTTACTTCACGAACGTAAGGTTTACGATTACTCATCCTTATGCCTCCTCTTTTACTGGTTTGCCATCAGGCTTCAGCATCGCAATCACGAAGTCCATTGAAGACTCAACTTTACCTTGGTTTACCGCTGCCGCTGGGTCTACGTTCTTCGGACAAACTTCAGAACAGTACCCGACGAAAGTACAACCCCAAGCGCCGTTGTCGCCGTTAATCAGCTTCATACGTTCTGCTTTACCGTTGTCACGGCTGTCTAAGTTGTAGCGGTGTGCCAGTGTTAGCGCCGCAGGACCAATAAACTCAGGGTTCAGACCAAACTGTGGACACGCTGCGTAACAAAGACCACAGTTGATACAACCCGCAAATTGCTTGTACTTCGCCATTTGCTCAGGGGTTTGTAGGTTGGTGCCGTCTTCTGGTTTGCGGTCGTTACCGATGATGTAAGGTTTGATCGCTTCAAGACGCTCGATAAACGGCGTCATATCAACGATCAAGTCTTTCTCGATCGGGAAGTTCGCTAACGGTTCGATTTTCACACCATTTGGGTAGTCACGTAAGAAGCTCTTACACGCGAGCTTAGGTACGCCATTGACCATGATGCCGCACGAACCACAGATCGCCATACGACAAGACCAGCGGTAAGAGAGGTCTTTGTCTAGGTTGTCTTTGATGTAACCAATCGCGTCTAATACAGACATGGTTTCATCGAATGGCACTTCGAAGGTTTGTAAATGCGGTTCTGCGTCTTTCTCTGGGTCATAACGCAGAATGTCGACTTTCTGGATGCGGTTTGCTGACATTATGCTTGCTCCTCTGCGTTCTTCGCTGCTGCTTCTTCTGCTGCGGCTTTTTCTGCAGCTTCACCGTATAGACGCGCTTTAGGCTGAGACTTAGTGATAGTCACTTTACTGTAGTCAATGCTAGGCGCTGTATCTGGTTGGTAGAAAGCAAGCGAGTGTTTCAGGAAGTTCACGTCGTCACGCTCAGTGCAACCGTCGTCTAGACGTTGGTGCGCACCGCGAGATTCTTTACGTAGGATCGCAGAGTGAACCATCGCTTCTGCTACTTCTAGGCCGTAACCCACTTCGATTGCGTATAGAAGGTCCGTGTTGAACACTTTGCCTTTATCTTTGATGCTGATGCGTTTGTAACGTTCTTTAAGTTCAGTGATCTTATCGATGGTTGCTTGCATCAGATCTTCTTGGCGGTAGATACCACAGCCTGCTTCCATGGTGTGACCCATTTCAGTGCGGATATCGGCCCAGTTCTCATCACCTTCTTGGTTCATTAGCGCTTTGATGCGTGCTTCAACCGCTTTCACTTGAGCGTCAATCGCTGCTTCGTTCCAGCCTTTGAATTCCGCTGCGCGCTGAACTGCTTGTTCACCTGCAACGCGACCAAATACGACAAACTCTGCGAGTGAGTTAGAGCCAAGACGGTTTGCACCGTGTAGACCAACAGACGCACATTCGCCGACTGCGAACAGACCTTTAATGCGAGTTTCACATTGTTGGTCGGTTTCGATACCACCCATGGTGTAGTGAACGGTAGGACGGATTGGAATTGGCTCTTTAGCTGGGTCAACGTTGACGTACGCTTTTGCCAGTTCACAGATGAACGGTAGGCGTTCTTGTAGGTATTCTTCACCCAAGTGACGAAGGTCAAGGTGCACCACGTCACCAAGAGGGTGTTTGATGGTGTTGCCTTTTTGTTGCTCGTGCCAGAAAGCTTGTGAAACTTTGTCACGTGGACCCAGTTCCATGTATTTGTTCTTTGGCTGACCCACTGGAGTTTCAGGACCCATGCCGTAATCTTGTAGGTAACGGTAGCCGTTCTTGTTAACGATGATACCGCCTTCACCACGACAACCTTCCGTCATCAGGATACCTGTACCTGGTAGACCTGTTGGGTGGTATTGAACGAACTCCATATCACGTAGAGGAACGCCGTGACGGTAAGCCATCGCCATGCCGTCACCTGTAACGATACCGCCGTTGGTGTTGCAGTGGTAAACACGACCTGCGCCACCCGTCGCCAGTACGACAGACTTCGCTTTGATAGTCACCAGCTCACCTTCTGACATGTGAATCGCAATCAGACCTTGCACTTCACCGTCATCGACGATTAGGTCAACAACGAAGTACTCGTCAAAACGTTTGATGTTTTGGTACTTCATTGATGTTTGGAATAGGGTGTGAAGCATATGGAAGCCGGTTTTATCCGCAGCAAACCAAGTACGCTCAACTTTCATACCACCAAAACGACGAACGTTAACTTCACCGTTTTCTTTACGACTCCATGGGCAGCCCCATTGCTCCATCTGGATCATTTCGCGAGTCGCGTTTTCTACGAAATATTCAACAACATCCTGTTCACACAGCCAGTCACCACCGCCAACAGTATCGTTGAAGTGGTTATCTAAGCTGTCTTCATCCTTGATAACTGCCGCCGAGCCACCTTCTGCTGCCACTGTGTGTGAACGCATTGGGTAAACTTTAGAAATTAGTGCAACTTCTAAGTCAGGGTTTGCTTCAGCCGCTGCAATAGCAGTTCGAAGACCAGCGCCGCCAGCGCCGATTACTGCGATATCTGTGGTGATAATTTGCACAGTTATCCTCCAGTGTGAAATTGCGGAAGAATCCGCTTGTTATTGTTAATTCGGGGAACACCCCAAAAGTGGTAGAGTCAGTGTAGAAGAGCACCATGATAGAAAAATTGACGTATTTAGGTTTTTGCTTCGGAAATGCATATAAAGGCATAAAAAATATAGGATATGTGATAGCTATCACGGCACATGTCTTTGGCGCGTTTTTGTCTTAAACTACCGCTGTTACAAAGATGTTGCGCTTGTTGGCCCAGGAGTTTAATAATCGATAACGTTAACTAATAATTATTGACTGTAATACGTAAAGTTTGCGCTTGTTGGCAGCAAAAACTCTGCTTGCAAAGCCTTCCAATAATGGTACTTTTGCCGAAATTTGTGTGTTTGAGGTATGAGTATGAACTGGCAACCGACGGCAAGTATCGAGCAGTTGAGATCAAGGGCGAAGGTTATCCAAACCATTCGTCAGTTTTTTGCCAATAAAAATGTGCTAGAGGTGGACACGCCAGCGATGAGTCACGCCACGGTGACTGATATTCATCTGCATACTTTCCAAACTGAATTCGTCGGTCCAGATTATGCTGATGGGCGTAAACTGTATATTATGACCAGTCCTGAGTTCCATATGAAAAGACTACTGGCCGCAGGCAGTGGCTGTATTTATCAGATCTGTAAGTCTTTTCGCAATGAAGAAAACGGTCGTTATCATAACCCAGAGTTTACGATGCTAGAGTGGTACCGTGTTGGCTTTGACCACCACCAGTTGATGGATGAGATGGACGAACTTTTGCAGCTTGTGCTTGGTTGTGGTGATGCGCAGCGCATGAGTTATCAGCAGGCGTTTCTCTCGGTGCTTGGCGTTTGTCCGCTTGAGGCGAGTATGGCTGAGCTTAAACGCGTGGCTTCCGAACTGGGTTTAAGTGATATCGCTGAGCCAGAGCAAGACCGTGACACCTTATTGCAACTGCTGTTTAGTATCGGCGTCGAAGGAAAAATCGGTCAGGACACCCCGGCATTTGTTTTTGATTTCCCTGCATCGCAAGCCGCCTTAGCGAAGATTAACCCTCAAGACCCAAGAGTCGCGGATCGCTTTGAGGTTTACTTTAAGGGCATCGAATTGGCGAATGGGTTCCACGAACTCGACAATCCGGCTGAGCAACTCAAACGTTTTGAAGAGGATAATCTCAAGCGTGCAGAAATGGGGCTCGTAGCTCAGCCTATTGACCATCATCTGATTGAGGCGCTTAAGTCGGGTTTGCCGGATTGCGCGGGTGTGGCGTTGGGGATTGATCGCCTGATTATGCTGTCATTGGGTTGCGACCATATTGATCAAGTCACCGCATTTCCTTTCCCTCGTGCGTAAGGAAATGTGCAACAGATTCTTATTCTGAGTGCTTTTGACTCGCGTAGGCACTCCATCCTCGTTATACTCCCAATCTGAATTTTAGCCTAGCGCTGCTTATTTCCTGTAAGTTGGATGGCAGCGCTATCATCGAAGAGCACAGGACATGCAAGAGTACATCGCATTTTTTCAAGAGAACATGATTCTATCTCTGGTATGGGTAGGTCTATTGATTGCCCTTATCGCGAACATCGTGAAATCAGCCACCGCAGCGTATAAAGAAATCACCGTTTCAGAAGTAACGACCCTGCTAAACCGCGAAAACGGTGTAGTCGTCGATATCCGTACGAAAGATGAATTTCGCAAAGGCCATATTACCGATGCACTTCACATTTTACCTTCTGACATTAAAGCAGGTAGCTTTGGTAACCTTGAAAACCACAAATCTGACCCAATCATCGTGGTATGTAAGTCAGGTCAGACAGCTCAAGAGAGCGCTAACCTGTTAGTTAAAGCGGGCTTTGAAAAAGTCAGCGTGCTTAAGAATGGTCTGATTGCTTGGAACGAAGCGAACCTACCGCTCGTCAAAGGCAAGAAGTAACTCACTCACCGAATACCTGAAACGCTGATTGAAAAATCAGCGTTTGACTGAGAGAGATGTGAACACTCCCACGATTTTTAGTGGAAACCTAGTCTTCAAAACGTCTCTCGGTTAGTCTCGAAGCAGACACGTAATTCAAGGATTAAAGGATTTTAAAAATGGCTGAAGCAGCACCACAACAAGAATCGCAAAACTTCGCAATTCAACGTATCTTCCTAAAAGATGTATCTTTCGAAGCGCCTAACTCACCAACTATGTTCCAAAAAGAATGGAACCCAGATGTGAAGCTAGACCTAGACACACAAAGCCGTGAACTAGGCGAAGGTGTTTATGAAGTAGTGCTGCGTCTGACAGTGACAGTGAAAAACGCTGAAGAAACAGCATTCCTATGTGAAGTTCAGCAAGGTGGTATCTTCACCGCTGAGAAAATGGAAGCGGGTCAACTAGCACACTGCCTAGGTGCGTTCTGCCCGAACATCCTATTCCCATACGCTCGCGAAACTATCTCTAGCCTAGTGGTTAAAGGTACGTTCCCTCAACTAAACCTAGCACCAGTTAACTTTGATGCTCTGTTTATGAACTACCTACAGCAGCAAGCTGCACAAGGCGAAGGCGAAGCTGAAGCGTAATTAGCTCGCTCTGAATCAACAGCGAGTGAAAAAATGCACAGAGCATCTATGATAACGATGCGATGTGCATTTTTTGTTTCAAACTAGCCCTCAGAGTTCAACTCTTAATGCCCCTAATAGCTTGCTGGGTGCTAAGAACTGGATTCTAGTCAATTAACGACAATCAGGCGGAACAATGACAGATAAAAATAGCAAGAATGCTTACGGCAAAGAGATTTCGATGACAGTCCTAGGTGCTGGTTCATACGGAACTTCGTTAGCGATTTCGTTGGCTCGTAATGGTGCGAATGTGGTGATTTGGGGACACGAACCTGAACATATGGCTCGTCTTGAAGCCGACCGCGCAAACCATGAGTTTTTACCTGGTATCGATTTTCCAGAATCGTTAATTGTCGAATCTGACCTTGAGAAAGCGGTGCAAGCAAGCCGTGATTTATTGGTGGTAGTACCGAGCCATGTGTTTGGTATCGTGCTCAATAACGTCAAACCTTTCTTGCGCGAAGACTCACGTATCTGCTGGGCAACTAAGGGTCTAGAGCCAGAAACCGGCCGACTGCTGAAAGACGTTGCACACGATGTGATCGGTGAAGGTTACTCGTTGGCAGTATTATCCGGGCCTACATTTGCCAAAGAATTGGCGATGGGAATGCCGACAGCAATTTCGGTGGCATCACCTGATGCCGAGTTTGTCGCTGACCTACAAGAGAAAATTCACTGTAGCAAAACGTTCCGAGTTTACGCTAATAGTGACTTTACCGGCATGCAGCTTGGCGGCGCGGTGAAGAACGTGATTGCGATTGGTGCAGGTATGTCTGACGGAATCGGCTTTGGCGCAAACGCGCGTACCGCATTGATTACCCGAGGCTTAGCTGAAATGACGCGTCTGGGCGCAGCTCTAGGCGCACAAACCGAGACCTTTATGGGTATGGCAGGATTGGGGGACTTGGTACTAACATGTACAGATAACCAATCACGCAACCGCCGTTTCGGTCTGGCTTTAGGACAGGGTAAAGACGTTGATACCGCACAGACTGAAATCGGTCAGGTAGTGGAAGGTTATCGCAACACAAAAGAGGTGTGGTTGTTGGCGCAACGCATGGGCGTAGAGATGCCGATTGTTGACCAAATTTATCAAGTATTGTATCAAGGAAAGGATGCAAGACTGGCAGCAAAAGATTTGCTGGCACGAGATAAGAAAGCAGAAGCATAACCGCGAACGCAACATCTAGGGATTAGGGATTTTGATGAAACATTGCGAAAAACAGAAAGTCTGGCAAGCGATCGTTCGAGAAGCAAGAGAGCTCTCCGAACAAGAGCCAATGCTGGCGAGCTTTTACCATGCGACGATTATTAAGCATGATAGCTTAGCTTCAGCTTTGAGTTACATTCTTGCCAATAAGCTAAACACTGCGTCGATGCCAGCAATGGCAGTACGTGAAGTGGTTGAAGAAGCATTCAATGCTGACCCAACAATCACGGAAGCAGCGGCTTGTGATATCTGTGCAACGGTGAATCGAGATCCGGCGGTTTCCATGTATTCAATGCCGCTGCTTTACCTCAAAGGCTACCACGCGTTGCAAGGCTACCGAGTGGCAAACTGGTTATGGCGTCAAGGGCGTATTGCATTGGCGACATATCTGCAAAACCAGATTTCTGTTGCCTGTCAGGTGGATATTCACCCGGCGGCGCGTATTGGTCGCGGTATCATGCTCGACCACGCCACTGGGATTGTGATCGGTGAGACTGCGGTGGTCGAAAATGATGTATCGATTCTGCAGGACGTAACCTTAGGCGGTACCGGTAAAGAGTGCGGAGACCGTCACCCGAAAATCCGCGAAGGCGTGATGATCGGTGCTGGGGCTAAGATCCTGGGCAATATCGAAGTGGGAGAGGGAGCGAAGATTGGTTCGTGCTCTGTGGTATTACAACCTGTACCTGCGCACACTACGGTTGCGGGGGTTCCAGCGAAGATTGTTGGTCGTCCTAAGACCGATAAACCGTCTCTGGACATGGACCAGCAGTTTAACGGCAAGTCGCAAAGCTTTATCGGCGGCGATGGAATCTAGCTTCACTTAAAGATTTTGATAAAAAAAGAGCTAACCCTTGGGTTAGCTCTTTTTGTTTGGCACCAGCAATAGAAAGCAAAGTGATGCTCTCTATTAAGGCGTTGATGTTCTGTGATTAAGCCATAGAATTCAGTTCAACAAGAACTTCTTCTGCCCACTCGATCCAAGCTTGACGGGTAAGCAGGTTACGACGCAGTGTTAGGCGCTCTAAACGTTGCTGTTTGTCTAGCGTTGAAGCTGAAGAGTAGTAAGCGTTTTCAATTTCTTGGTAGTGAGCTACCAATTTACGTGATTCTTCTACCAGCTCCGCCAATTGCACGCGGAAAGGTTCAGAAGGTTGTACAGCGCAAGCCATGAGTTTTGCTGAAAACTCATCACGCACTGTTGGGTGTGCTGTTGGTTGATCGAACCATTCGCCAAGCGCAATACGGCCAGCGTCAGTGATGGAATAAACTTTACGGTCTGGTTTGCCTTCTTGAGGCTCTAATACACAAGTAACCAACTCATTTTGAGCCATTTTGTTGAGCTCGCGGTAAACTTGCTGGTGGCTCGCTTTCCAAAAGTAGCCGATGGTAGCGGAAAACTCTTTAGTGATATCGTAACCAGTTGCATCGCGTGTGCTAAGAACTGTGAGAATAACGTGTGGTAATGACATGTCTTCAATCCAAATTTGGTTAATAAACAAAATTAACTGCTTAGGTACTGTTGTGCTTCTATGGCACTTGTCATCAGTGGTTGTTTAAGCAGCGCCAACAAAGTTGGCCATGTCACCTTAAAAAAGCCGTTTATCACCTAGATCGATATACATAGTATCGAAGTGCTGCACTGTGGGTATTTTTATAAGTAGTGCAGAGGGCGAGTAGTATATCTAAATAATAAGCATAAAGTGGAATAGAAGGACAAAATATACCAAAAAACTTATGATTTTCTAAATAAACTAAAGTATCAGATATAGATTCTGGTAAGTGGTATTAATTGTTCTTATATTAGATTGATTGACTGTAAAATAATCAAGTGCAAGTCATAGCTATAAAAAAGGTTGGCGATGATGCCAACCTTAGTTTTTGGATAACTAGTCCGTTAACCGGTATTTCGCATGCCCGCGGCGATGCCGGCAATGGTGACCATCAACGCTTCTTCCAATTCAGAAGAGGTATCTTCTGTCTGGCGTGTACGATAGAGCAGCTCAGCTTGTAGCATATTGAGTGGCTCGACATAAATGTTACGTAGACGGATCGATTCCTGCCCCCATGGGTCGCTTTGCATTAGGTTCTCGTTGTTCTCTACGTTCAGAACTGACTTGATGTCTTTCTGTAGTTGTTCACGTAGGCGGTCACCCAGCGGTAGCAACTTAGGATTCGCAAGACGTTCGTCGTAGTAGCGCGAGATTTCGAGGTTACACTTGGTGTACACCATCTCTAGCATACCTAAGCGAGTCGAGAAGAATGGCCATTCACGACACATTTCTTCCAGTAGTGCTTGGTGGCCTTTATCTACTGAGTATTGAATTGCTTCACCTGCCCCTAGCCATGCTGGCAGTACCAAACGGTTTTGGCTCCACGAGAAAATCCAAGGAATCGCACGTAAGCTTTCTACGCCGCCGTTTGGATTTCGCTTCGCAGGGCGTGAACCTAACGGTAGTTTTCCTAGCTCCAGTTCAGGCGTTGCCTGACGGAAGTAAGGAACAAAGTCAGGCTCACCACGTACCACTTTACGGTAGGCTTCGCAGCTTACTTCTGACAGCACGTTCATTAGGTCGCGCCACTCTTGCTTTGGCTCTGGTGGTGGCAACAGGTTTGCTTCAAGGATTGCACTTGCGTACAGGTTAAAGCTGTTGACCGCGACTTCTGGCAAGCCAAGCTTAAAGCGGATCATTTCACCTTGCTCTGTGACACGTAGGCCGCCTTTTAAGCTCTTCGGTGGCTGAGACAACAGAGCTGCGTGTGCAGGCGCACCGCCGCGACCAATCGTACCACCACGGCCGTGGAATAGTGTCAGTTCAACACCTTCTTCTTCGGCGACTTTAACCAATGATTCCATCGCATGGTATTGCGCCCAACCTGCAGACATAACGCCAGCGTCTTTAGCTGAATCGGAATAACCGATCATCACCATTTGGTGGTTTTGGATAAAGCCACGGTAAAGGTCGATGCTCATCAGTTGTTTGATAACCGACTCCGCATTGTTCAGGTCGTCGAGGGTCTCGAACAGTGGACACACATCCATACGGTATGGGCAACCTGATTCTTGCAACAATAGGTGAACCGCCAGAACGTCAGAGGCAGTACGCGCCATCGAAATCACATAAGCGCCAAACGCTTCACGTGGCTGTTGAGCAATAATCTTACAGGTGTCCAAAACCTCTTTAACCGGCTCGGATGGTTGCCAGTCACGAGGTAGCAGTGGGCGTTTCGATGCCAGTTCGTTGGTTAGGAAGGCAATCTTATCTTGCTCGCTCCACTGGTCGTAATCGCCGATACCGAGGTAGCGAGTCAGCTCAGACAGTACGTCTGAGTGGCGAGTACTTTCTTGGCGAATATCCAGACGCACCAGATGTACACCAAACGCTTTGATTCGACGTAGCGTATCAAGCAGCGAACCGTCTGCGATGATGCCCATGCCACACTCGTGCAGCGATTGGTAACAGGCGTACAGTGGTTCCCAAAGCTGTTCTATACGTTGTAGTGGTGCTTTCACCGCCAGTTTCTGACCGTTAATCTTAGCGTCCAGAATCTCTTTGGTTTCGGTGAGCAGTGAGCGTAGGCCTTTGAGTACCGCGCGGTAAGGTTCGTGTTCGTCTTCACCAACTAGAGCGCGTACTGCGTCATTACAACGCGTCATCGACAGTTCGCTAACGAGTTCGTTGACGTCACTGAGGTAAAGGTCGGCAGCTTTCCAGCGAGACAGCAACATCACTTCACGAGTGACTGTGTGTGTCACGAATGGGTTACCGTCTCGGTCACCACCCATCCAAGAGGAAAAGTGTACTGGGCGCGCATCAATCGGCAGACCTTCACCGAGGTAGTCTTTAAGGCGAACATCCATTTCACGAAGGAAATCTGGCACCGCTTCCCAAAGTGAGTTTTCTACCACAGCAAAGCCCCATTTCGCTTCATCTAGCGGGGTTGGTCGTTGCTTACGAATGGTATCTGAATGCCAGCTTTGCGCGATTAACTGTTCTAGGCGGCGCTCTGTTTTTTGGCGCTCTTTTGGCGATAGGTCGCTAAGCTCTAGTTTTGATAGACATTTGTTAATCTTAACCAACTTGTGGATCATCGTGCGGCGGGTGATTTCTGTCGGGTGCGCGGTCAGTACCAGTTCAATGTTGAGATCGCGAACCGCCTGCGCCGTATCCAGTTTACTGATTTTGCTTTGGCTCAGTTTGGAGAATAGAGAGTTGATCGCATCCGGTTCACAGACGTGTGCGTCACAATGGCGAGATATCGTATGGTACTGCTCGGCCATGTTGGTCAGATTCAAAAACTGGTTGAATGCGTGTGCAACCGGGGTGAGCTGATCATTAGGCAGGCTCTTAATTTCCTCAATCAAGCTTTCTCGGTCTGATTGATTGCCTGCGAGAGCGGACTTGGAAAGTTTACGGATCGTTTCTACTTTCTCTAGAAGCTCTTCACCATGTGCATCCTTGATGGTGTTACCGAGCAAATGTCCCAGCATGCTCACATTGCTTCTGAGTGCAGAGTATTTCTCATTCATTGTCGTCCTGCCTTGTAAAAAAATTACATCCAATGTTCTTTTGTTCGGTAACCAATCTAGCGAAAAATGTTGCTTCGAGTCAATTATCGCATGCAAAGTTTGCAAATATTGTTCAACTAGACACAAATTTAGTAAGCAACGATTTTTAGTCAAAGTTGCTGAAATTTTATTACAAAATCAGCATGGGGATGGGTCGAGTATTAAGGCAAAGGTCATCGTACTTACGATGACCTTTAGTGGGGCTAGAAGCAGTATTTGTACATCGCTTTTGACAGCACATTGATGGTCGGGTCGATAAATTCGAATGCTAAAAACTCGTCTGGCTGATGGGCTTGGTCAATCGAACCAGGACCCAATACTAGAGTCGGGCACAGTTGCTGGAGGAATGGCGCTTCGGTACAGTAGTTAACGGTTTGAGAATCCAGACCACAGATCTCTTCAACCCCCCCAATAAACGGATGGTCGTGCTGACATTCATATCCTGGAATGGGCTCGTGTAGCGGAGTGATTTCAACGCGTCCCGGCCATTTGGCTTCGACTTCTTTCAGTGCGCCCCTCAGCATGTTGTCTAATCCATCCAAGCTGATGCCCGGTAATGGGCGCACATCGTAGTGCAATTCACAGCAGCCGCAGATCCGGTTGGCACTATCGCCGCCATGAATATGCCCCAAGTTCAAAGTAGGGCTTGGAATCGCAAAACCAGGGTGGTGGTATTCTTTGATCAGCTTATCTCTGAGTTTCATGAGCGCAAACAGCACTTCGTGCATGATCTCGATGGCATTGACGCCCAAAGCCGGATCCGAAGAATGCCCCGATTTGCCTGTGACACGAATAGCGTTCGCTACATGACCTTTGTGTCCGCGAATCGGAATTAGGCTGGTTGGCTCACCAATAATGCAGTAATCCGGTTGAAATGGTGCATTTTCGGTGAAATGACGTGCGCCCAACATGGTGGTTTCTTCGTCACAAGTTGCCAAAATATAGAGTGGCTTAGTTTGTTTACTCCAATCGACCTTTTTTACCGCTTCTATAATAAAGGCGAAATAACCTTTCATATCCGCAGTACCTAGTCCATAAAAACGATTGTCCGTTTCAGTCAACTGATGAGGGTTGAAATTCCAACGCCCTTCATCAAACGGTACAGTATCACTGTGCCCTGCCAGAAGTAGGCCTCCCTCGCCGCTGCCTTTTTTCGCGATCAGGTTGAGTTTGCCGGTTTCAACCTCGGTGACTTCGACGCTAAAGCCGACGTCTTTTAACCATGTCGCTAGTTTTTCAATTACTTGCGCGTTTCCTTCATCCCAACTTGGGTCAGTAGAGCTAATTGAAGAGGTAGAAATCAGGCCGCTGTAGACCTCTTTAAAACTAGGTAATTGCATATTTAGTTTACTTTCCCTGTTGACATAAATTCGCTAAGAAGGTAAAACACATAATAAATCACTTTTGATGAATAAAAAACCGTTAAAAGCTGTGTTTTAGTAAATTTGTAGTCACTATTTGAGTGGCTTTTTTCAACGAAAATGGATGTCTGAAATGCTGAAAACCACGATCATTGGCGCAACTGGTTATACCGGAGCAGAACTTGCGCTTATGGTGCACAAACACCCTGAACTCACGCTATCAGGTTTATATGTTTCCGCCAATAGTGTTGACGCAGGAAAAAGCATTTCACAGCTTCACCGTAAGCTGGCTGGGCTGGTGGACGTAGCAGTAGCGCCATTAGTAGACGTTGAGAAAGTAGCAAGAGAATGTGATGTGGCATTTTTCGCGACCGCGCATGAAGTAAGCCATGACCTCGCTCAGGCGTTCTTAGAACAGGGCTGCCAAGTGTTTGACCTATCGGGAGCGTTCCGCGTTAAGCAAGAAGGCTTCTACCCGAAATATTACGGCTTTGAGCATAAATATGACGTTTTACTCGATAATTCTGCATATGGCTTGGTTGAATGGAACGCAGAGCAGGTGAAGCAGAGCCAACTAGTGGCAGTACCGGGGTGTTACCCAACCGCGTCGCAACTAGCAGTCAAACCACTACTAGAAAGTGGCTTAATTGATACGGCGCAATGGCCAGTGATCAACGCGACTAGTGGGGTTTCAGGCGCAGGCAGAAAAGCGACGCTGAATAACAGCTTTTGTGAAGTGAGCTTAAAACCCTACGGTGTGTTTAGCCACCGTCATCAACCAGAAATTGCCACGCATTTAGGCTGTGATGTCATCTTTACACCACACTTAGGTAATTTCAAAAGAGGCATCTTAGCGACGATCACGATGAAGTTAGCTCAAGGTGTCACAGAACAACAAGTAAAAGACGCATTTGAATCGGCTTACCAAGGTAAACCAGCAGTACGTTTATTGACGGACGAACTGCCAAGTATTCAAAACGTTGAGAATACGCCTTTCTGCGATATCGGCTGGAAGGTGCAAGGCGAGCATATCATTGTGGTCTCTGCGATCGATAACTTGCTAAAAGGTGCATCGAGTCAAGCGATGCAATGTTTAAACATCCACTTCGGATTTCCAGAATTAACTGCCCTTGTATAAGCGAGTAGGCAAAGGAAAAGTGATGACAGATAACAATCAAACTCCATTAGTGATCAAATTAGGCGGCGCAGCGCTGTCGTGTTCTGAGACTCTAAGTAAGGTATTTGGCGCGATTGCTGAGTATCAAGCTCAAGCTCAGCGACGAATTGTGATCGTCCACGGGGGAGGTTATCTGGTGGACGATCTAATGACCCAACTTCAACTGCCAACAGTGAAGAAAGATGGTCTACGTGTAACGCCTTACGATCAAATTGGCGTCATCGCTGGTGCGCTTGCAGGTACAGCGAACAAGATGCTGCAAGGTCAAGCTATCAAAGATGGTTTGAATGCAGTGGGATTAAGTCTAGCGGACGGTGGTTTGTGCCAAGTGACAGAACTTGACCCAGAGCTAGGTGCGGTGGGCAAAGCAACGCCAGGCAAGTCAGACGTGCTACAAGCAATTTTGTCAGCGGGTGCGTTGCCAATCATCAGCTCAATCGGCCTAACGGCTGATGGCCAGATGATGAACGTCAATGCCGACCAAGCGGCGGTTGCCGTGGCTGGAGCGTTAGACGCTGAATTGGTGCTGCTTTCAGACGTGAGCGGTGTACTGGATGGCAAAGGTCACTTGATCAAGAGTCTCAGCCAGTCGCAAGCGGAAGCCTTAATTAAGGGCCACGTGATTACCGACGGCATGATCGTCAAAGTGAATGCAGCGCTAGAAGCGGCTAACGACTTAGGTCGCCCAATTGAAGTGGCGACATGGCGTTACCCAGAAAAACTCGCTGAGCTATTCGCTGGACAAAGCATTGGAACACAGTTTTTACCGCAATAAGCGTTAAAAAATACAGAATTAATAGGAAGTACCCGTAGCACTGACCGCCAAGCGCAGCGCCGGGATTTTGGAGAAAAGAAGATGAGCAAAGTAGAAGTAAATAAAGTAGTTGTCGCATACTCTGGCGGTCTGGATACCTCAGTAATCATTCCATGGTTGAAAGAGAACTATGATTGTGAAGTGGTCGCATTCGTTGCTGATGTCGGCCAAGGTGATGAAGAACTGATCGGTATCGAAGAAAAAGCAAAAGCGTCAGGTGCATCAGAATGTTACGTCGTTGACCTAAAAGAAGAGATGGTCGCAGACTACATCTACCCAACGTTGAAGACAGGTGCGTACTACGAAGGTAAATACCTGCTGGGTACTTCAATGGCACGTCCTATCATCGCCAAAGCACAGGTTGAAGTTGCACGTAAAGTTGGTGCTGATGCACTGTGTCATGGTTGTACTGGTAAAGGTAACGACCAAGTTCGTTTTGAAGGTGCGTTTGCCGCACTTGCCCCAGATCTACACGTGATAGCGCCTTGGCGTGAGTGGGATCTAGTGAGCCGTGAAGAATGTCTGGATTTCCTAGCAGAGCGCAATATCCCATGTAGCGCATCGCTAACTAAAATTTACTCGCGTGACGCAAACGCATGGCACATCTCAACAGAAGGTGGTGTGCTGGAAGATACATGGAATGCGCCAAACGAAGACTGCTGGGTATGGACAGTTGACCCAGAGCAAGCGCCAAACGAAGCTGAATATGTCACTCTACAAGTAGAGAAAGGCGAAGTGGTCGCGGTTGATGGTGAGAAAATGACACCATACAACGCGCTGGTCTACCTTAATGACAAAGGTTCAAAACACGGTGTTGGTCGTATCGATATCGTAGAAAACCGTCTTGTGGGTATGAAGTCTCGTGGTTGTTACGAAACCCCAGGGGGCACCATCATGATGGAAGCTCTGCGCGCAGTTGAGCAACTTGTGTTGGATAAATCGTCATTTGAGTTCCGTGAAGAATTAGGCCTAAAAGCGTCACACTTGGTTTACGATGGCCGTTGGTTTACACCACTGTGTAAGTCTATCCTTGCTGCTTCTGAAGAGTTAGCGCAAGACGTTAACGGTGAAGTCGTCGTGAAACTCTACAAAGGTCAAGCGACTGTGACACAAAAACGTTCTGATAACAGCTTGTATTGTGAACAGTTTGCGACCTTTGGTGAAGATGAAGTGTATGACCAATCTCATGCGGAAGGCTTTATCCGTCTTTACTCTCTGTCGAGCCGTATCCGTGCACTAAATAGTCAGAAATAGTAGTTAAAGATCTCTTGCTACTTGGTAAAGCCCGCCTTTTTGAAGGCGGGTTTTTCATTTTTAGCGTACAGAAAACTGAACAAAATTAGTTTGAATAAATATGTAAAAATAATGAATTAATACTTTATTTTTGTCTGGAATTGCCGTAACTTTGAACCATCAAAAGAATACTGAATTTCATTCAGAGATTGTATAGGTAAAGTCACTGCCAGTAGCAGCAGTGAGCACTGGTAATCAGGAGATACGCAATGGCATTATGGGGCGGAAGATTTACCCAAGCAGCAGATACTAGATTCAAAGAATTCAACGATTCATTGCGCTTCGATTACCGATTGGCTGAGCAAGATATTGTTGGTTCAATAGCTTGGTCAAAAGCACTGTTGTCTGTGAATGTGCTGAGTGAAGAAGAACAGCAAAAGCTCGAGTTAGCACTGAATGAGCTCAAACTCGAAGTGATGGAAGATCCACATCAGATTTTGCGCTCTGATGCTGAAGATATCCACTCGTGGGTGGAACAGCAATTGATCAGCAAAGTGGGTGATTTAGGCAAAAAGCTTCACACAGGTCGTTCACGTAACGACCAAGTCGCGACAGACCTTAAACTGTGGTGTCGCCAGCAGGGTCAACAACTACTCATGGCGCTCGACCGTCTGCAGTCACAAATGGTTTCAGTCGCGAGACAGCATCAAGGCACCGTACTGCCGGGTTATACCCACTTGCAACGTGCTCAGCCAGTAACGTTTGCTCACTGGTGTTTGGCTTATGTTGAAATGTTTGAACGTGACTATTCACGCCTACACGATGCGATTGAACGTTTGGATACATGCCCATTGGGTTCTGGTGCATTGGCAGGTACAGCGTACCCAATCGATCGTGAGAAACTGGCGCACAACTTGGGTTTCCGTCGTGCAACTCGTAACTCGCTTGACTCAGTTTCTGACCGCGATCATGTAATGGAGTTGATGTCAGTCGCATCGATCTCAATGCTGCATTTGTCACGCCTCGCTGAAGATATGATTTTCTACAACTCGGGTGAGTCAAACTTCATTGAGTTAGCCGATACAGTTACATCAGGTTCGTCGCTGATGCCACAAAAGAAGAACCCAGACGCGCTAGAACTTATCCGTGGTAAGACGGGGCGTGTTTACGGCTCTCTAGCAGCGATGATGATGACGGTAAAAGCGTTACCGCTGGCATACAACAAGGACATGCAGGAAGACAAAGAAGGCCTGTTTGACGCGCTGGATACGTGGAACGACTGTATGGAAATGGCAGCGCTGTGTTTTGACGGGATCAAAGTCAACGGCGAACGTACATTGGAAGCGGCGAAACAAGGTTATGCGAATGCAACTGAGCTGGCTGACTACTTAGTGGCGAAAGGTATTCCTTTCCGTGAAGCGCACCATATTGTCGGTGTTGCGGTCGTTGGCGCGATTGCGAAAGGCTGTGCACTAGAAGAGCTATCGATTGCTGAGCTGAAAGAGTTTTCTCCAGTGATTGAAGCGGACGTCTACGAGATTCTCACCATCGACTCGTGTTTAGAGAAACGTAGTGCATTAGGTGGCGTGTCTCCAAAACAAGTCGCGTACGCGGTTGAGCAGGCAGAATCCCGTTTGATTAAACGAGATACATCCACTGTGAAAGTGCGTCCAGCGCGTCTGACCGATATTGAAGCGCTCGAGGGAATGGTGACGTACTGGGCGAACATGGGCGAAAACCTTCCTCGCTCAAGAAGTGAACTGGTGAGAGACATCGGCTCGTTTGCGGTGGCGGAACATCATGGCGAAGTGACAGGTTGTGCATCGCTTTACGTGTACGATTCAGGCCTTGCGGAGATTCGTTCTCTCGGGGTTGAAGCTGGGTGGCAACACCAAGGACAGGGCACTGCGATCGTACAATACTTGGTTGAAAAAGCGCGCCAAATGGCGATCAAGAAAGTGTTCGTTCTGACTCGCACGCCAGAGTTCTTTATGAAGCAAAGCTTCTTACCGACGTCTAAGTCTTTGTTACCAGAAAAAGTGCTAAAAGACTGCGAACAGTGCCCACGCCAACATGCTTGTGACGAGGTTGCACTAGAAGTCAATCTGGTTGAGAAAGTCATCGCTCGTTCAAACGTCGCATAACGTACTGAATAAAAAGGTTTTCAAAAAAAGATCCAAAAGATCATCGATTTTTAGGAACCTTTAAGAAAAGGCGGGGTCTATTAAAGTACCACTGCTTTTTCTTAGACAAATCTAAGAGAGCCCCAAGACCGATATTGGTTTTGGGGCTTTTTTCTATCTACTACTTTTTACTATTCCGTTTGCGCCATGGCAGGATGACAAAACGCATCCAAAGGTGCAGGGCGAGTAGCGTATTAAACGCAAATCCAGCAAAAATCAACGCAATAGACTCAATACTTTTAGGGTTATCGTGGCAGAGAAACCACCAAACGATCCAACAAAGTACCGAAAGTACCGTCAGTTGATCCATGCAGCGTTGGCAACGGCCAATCTTTTTCCAGAACCAATGAGATTGTTCACAGTTATGACATGTCATGGTGTTTGATATTTCTGTAACATACCGACTCTTAGAATACCGCAACCAAAATGTGAAAGTGAGAAAAATGATAGAACGCCAACAAACTAAACAACGTATGAGTCGTATCGTTAAACACAACGGTGTCATTTACCTATGTGGTCAGGTATGTGCTGACGCGACACAAGGTATTACCGAACAGACACAAACGATGTTGGATAAAGTGGAAGAATTACTCCTAGAAGCTGGCAGTGACAAAGAACACATGCTTTCAGCGACGATTTACCTAAAAGACATGCAGTATTTCCAAGAAATGAACGCGGTTTGGGACGCTTGGGTTCCTGAAGGCCACGCTCCGGCTCGTGCGTGTGTCACTGCTGATATGGCACGCGACGCGCTGCTGGTTGAAATCTCGGTCATTGCCGCTGAAAAGTAAACAGAAAAACGAGCCTTGTGGCTCGTTTTTACTTTTGAACTTTAGGGTTAACAACCAGGACCGCAATCCAAACAGTGCTTCACCATTTCTGGGCCTAGGTGCAGTTTCGCGTTAAGGTCACGTAAGGCGGTGCGAACGCCTTCTTCAATCACTGGATGATAAAACGGCATGTCCAGCATTTCTGAAATCGTCATCTTGTTCTGATGTGCCCAAGCCAGAAGGTGCGCTAAGTGCTCAGCATTCGGGCCTATCATCTCCGCGCCAAGAAAACGCCCTGTACCGTGCTCTCCGTAGACGTGCAATATTCCTTGGTTACGCAGCATCACTCTTGAACGGCCTTGATTCTCAAATGACACTTCGCCGGTTTCAAAACAGCTGCAATTGCCCAAACGCGTCTCAAGTTGTCGGTAAGTTTCACCCACCATCGCTATCTGTGGGTCAGAGAAGACCGCAGAAATCGGTGAGCGTCGTAAGCCTGATCGAATGTCTGGGTAGCGCCCAGCGTTGTCTCCGGCAATTTTTCCCTGATCAGCGGCTTCGTGCAGCAGTGGGATTTGATTGCTTGCGTCACCGGCGATAAAGATATTCTCGACCGAGGTTTGCAGCGTGTAATGGTCTGCAGTCGGCACACCACGTTCATCCACAACAATCTCGGTGTTTTCGAGCGCCAGTTTGTCAACATTTGGACGACGCCCTGTCGCCGCGAGTACATAGTCAACAACAAAGGTTTCGAGTTCACCATCGTGGTTGATGAATTGAATCTCAACTTTATCGCTGTCATTGAGACGTTTCATGCTTTCGACTTTGACATCAGCGTCCAGATAAAACTCTTGTTTAAACGCTTTGTCTGCGTAAGCCATCACTTGTGGGTCTGTGAGTGGCCCCACCTGACCACCGAGGCCAAACAGCTTAACCTTAACCCCGAGTCGATGAAGCGCTTGTCCCAATTCGAGACCAATCACTCCGGGACCAAATACTGCAACCGCTTCAGGCAAGTCATCCCAGTCAAAAACATCATCATTGACGACAAGGCGGTCGCCCAGTTCATTCCAGACAGCAGGGTAGGCCGGGCGTGAGCCCGTAGCGATAACGATTCGCTCTGCGTGGATTTCAGTATGCTCGTCGACACGCAGCGTGTGACCATCAACAAACTTTGCGTAGCCTGAAATTTTGTCTGATGTGGGGATCTCGTCCACGCTTTCTAGGACAAATCCAACAAAGCGGTCACGCTCATGTTTGATGCGGTCCATAACCTCACGACCATCGATCCTGATCTCGCCTTGTGGATGAACACCAAACCCCGGCGCTTTTTCAATTTGGTGGACACTTTCCGCCGCTGCAATCAGTAGTTTTGATGGCATACAACCAACGCGTGCACACGTTGTGCCGTAAGGACCTCCTTCAATGAGTACGACATTGTTTGTGTGTGCTTTGGCGGCGCGATACGCCCCTAAGCCTGCGGTACCGCCACCAATAATGGCGACATCAACGTTTAGCTGCTTCATAATGAACTCTCGTGTTGTGCCCTCCAATGATGCGCGTGTTTGGAGGAATGAATTTGAAATCAGAAGTCTAAAAAGAAGAGATCCTCCGACCCATTGCTAGGTCGGAAGACCGAGGGCTCTGAGTATTAGCCTAGGTAAGTTTCAAGTTCTTCGCTACCGCCGATATGTTTACCGCCGATGAATACTTGAGGAACAGTTGCGCGGCCAGTGATAGCGCGTAGGCTCACGGTTGTTGCGTCTTTTCCTAGGATCACTTCTTCGTATTGAAGACCTTTATCAATCAAATTTTGTTTCGCTTTCACACAAAACGGACAACCCGGTTTAGTAAATACGGTGATCGATTCCTGTGTTTTAAAGCCCGGTGCGATGTAGTTGAGCATGGTATCGGCATCTGACACTTTGAACGGGTCACCCGGTTCATTTGGTTCGATGAACATCTTTTCAATCACGCCGTCTTTTACCAACATGCTGTAGCGCCATGAACGTTTGCCAAAGCCCAGCTCGTTTTTATCGATCAACATACCCATACCGTCGGTGAACTCTCCGTTACCATCTGGAATAAAGGTAATGTGTTCTGCTTCTTGCTCTTGCTTCCACGCATTCATCACAAACGTGTCGTTAACGGAAACACACAAGATTGCGTCTACGCCGTGCTCTTTAAACACCGGGAACAGCTCGTTGTAACGTGGTAAGTGGCTAGAAGAACAAGTTGGCGTGAATGCGCCCGGTAGACTAAAGACAATCACCGTTTTGTTTTTAAATAGTTCGTCACTTGTGACGTTTACCCATTGGTCACCTTGGCGAGTTGGGAAAGTTACTTGAGGGATGTTTTGGCCTTCTTTCGTTGCAAACATGAATCGTTTCCTTTTAATTTTTTATAAATCGTTTCTAGAGCGTTTTGTTATACGCTGCTCTGTATCTTTTCGTTGAGTTGATTATTAAAAAAACTCTTTGATAGATCTAATCGTTTGATGTTATGGTTTTGATAGGTGGTTTCTATCTAATTGAATATGGAAAACAACAATGAATATTCGTGACTTTGAATACTTGGTGGCACTTGCTGAGCATAAGCATTTTCGCAAAGCGGCAGAGGCGTGCTTTGTCAGCCAGCCAACGTTAAGTGGTCAGATTCGTAAGCTGGAAGATGAGCTCGGGACGACTTTATTAGAGCGAAGCAGTCGCCGAGTGTTGTTTACCGACTCGGGTTTACAGTTGGTGGATCAGGCCAAGCGTATTCTCAGCGAAGTCAAAACATTTAAAGATATGGCCAGCGGGCAAAACGGGGTGATGACCGGCCCGTTGCATATTGGCTTTATCCCGACGGTCGGGCCTTATATCTTGCCGCGGATCATTCCCGCGTTGAAAGAACAGTTCCCAGAACTAGAGCTGTTTCTACATGAAGCACAAACCAACCAGTTGGTCGATCAGTTAGAAGACGGTAAGCTCGATTGCTTGGTTTTGGCGTCGGTGGCGGAAACCGAGCAGTTTAAAGAGATTGACGTTTACGATGAACCACTCAGCGTCGCTGTGCCTTATGGTCACGAGTGGGCAGATTTAGATGAAGTCGACATGCACGACCTCAAAGGACGCACCGTGCTTTCTTTAGGTGACGGTCATTGTTTGCGTGATCAAGCATTGGGCTTTTGTTTTGCGGCCGGGGCAAAAGACGACGAACGTTTTAAAGCGACGAGTTTAGAAACGTTAAGAAATATGGTGGCTGCGGGCGCGGGCATTACGTTGCTACCGGAACTTTCGTTGCCAAAAGAGAAACAGAAAGACGGCGTTTGCTACATCAAAGCGTCTAATCCAGTTCCTTCGCGTCGGATTGTCTTAGTGTACCGTCCTGGCTCTCCGCTAAGAGCGCGTTTTGAGCAACTGGCGAAAGCGATAAAAGAACAGCTCGCTAAGTACCAAGCGGCGGCGTAGAAAATAAAAAAGGGCTGATGCGTAAACATCAGCCCTTTTTGTTTCAGTCGATTTAGAACAGCTCTTCAGTGCCGTCTTCCGAAGTATAGATACTGTCGCTCGATTGGCTCGACGCGTACTCTGTTGGTTCGGTGCCCTCGACGAAGTATTCAAACATTGCCGTCTCATCATTCTTGTTGGTCAGCAAACCCGTGTCGCGGTCAATACGAACACGAATGACATTATTCGGGATCTGTTTTTCTTGTTCCGGCACACCATCAAGTGCAATGCGCATAAAGTCCACCCAAGCTGGTTGGGCTGTCTTGGCACCCGCTTCAGCGCCAGATACTTGCTTACCATCTAGATTACGGTTTGGCGTTGTTCGACCAAGAGCACGATTGTGATCGTCAAAACCGACCCAAGAGATCGCGACAACATCTGGTCCGTAGCCGGTATACCACGCGTCTTTTGAGTCGTTAGTGGTCCCCGTTTTACCACCGATATCGCGACGTTCAAGTGCTTGAGCACGCCAGCCAGTACCGTTCCAACCAGTGCCTTCACGCCAGTTGCCTCCGCCCCAAATATTGCTGTACATCATCTCACGAACCATAAATGCGGTTTGCTCAGAGAGTACTTTTGGCGCGTATCGTGGTGTGTCTTCACTGCCGTCGACATCTTGCTCTTGGAAATCATCCAAAGAAGTCACGCCTTTCGGACAATTTTTACGGCAAACGACTTGTGGTGTTGCTTCAAACTCTAGGTCACCGAATGGGCCTTCGACTTTCTCGATGTAGTACGGCTCGACGTAGTAACCGCCATTGGCGAAGACAGAGTAACCTTGAGCCATTTTCATTGGCGTCAAACTGCCTGCACCCAACGCAATGGTTTCAGAGCGAGGGATCTGGTCGATGTTGAAACCAAAACGAGTGAGGTATTCACGCGTTTCGTCTAAGCCCACTTCACGCAGCACACGTACCGCCATGACGTTTTTCGATTGAGCAAGGCCAATACGCAGACGTGTTGGACCAACGTAAGTCGGTGGTGAGTTCTTTGGACGCCATGCTGTACCTTGGCTTTGGTCCCATTGGTTAATCGGTGCGTCGTTGATCAATGTCGCCAACGTTAAGCCTTTATCGATCGCCGCCGAATAAATAAATGGTTTGATACTTGAGCCCACCTGACGAACAGACTGAGTGGCGCGGTTAAACTTGTTGTGTACAAAGTTAAAACCGCCTACCAGAGACAATACCGCGCCATTTTCAGGATTCATTGCGACAAATGCGGTGTTGGCGTTTGGTACTTGGCTTAAGTGCCACTGAGTGCTCTCTTTCCCTTCTGTCGTATCGCTGACCTGGCGAACCCAAATTTGCTCACCGGTTTTCATCACATCGCTGGCACGGTTTGGCGCTGAGCCTTGACGCTCATCAGTTAAGAACTTACGTGCCCATTTGATGCCATCCCATTCGATGGTCTGTTCACCTTGGTTTTTAACCCAAACGGTCGCACTTTTGCTGTCAACTTTAGTCACTACCGCTGGCGTTAAAGGACCGTAAGTCGGTACTTTCGCCAGTGTCGATTCGATTTTCTCTTGGTCGAACGCCGCTTGACCATTTTTCCACAGTACCGTCTCAGGGCCGCGGTAACCGTGGCGTTCGTCGTACGCCAATAAGTTGTTGACGGCAGACTCATTCGCTGCCGCTTGGAGTTTAGAGTCAACCGTTGTGTAGATGTTCATACCTGAGGTGTACGCATCTTCACCGTAACGAGCCACCATCCAAGCACGAGCAAGCTCTGCAACGTAAGGCGCGTTGAGTTCAATTTCTGCACCGTGGTAGCGAGAAATCAACGCTTCTGAACGCGCTTGGTCATACTCTTCTCGAGTAATGTATTTCTCATCCAGCATACGCGCTAACACCACATTTCGACGGTTTGTCGCGCGCTCTAGTGAGTAAATTGGGTTCATCGTTGACGGAGCTTTTGGCATACCCGCTAGCGTAGCGAGTTGGCTCAGCGTCAAGTCTTGCAGGTCTTTACCAAAGTAGACACGCGCAGCTGCGCCGAAGCCGTATGAACGATAACCAAGGAAGATTTTGTTAACGTACAGCTCCATGATTTCTTGTTTGGTCAGTAGCTGCTCAATGTGGATCGCGATGAAGATCTCTTTAATCTTACGCATGATCTTCTTCTCGTTAGATAAGAAGAAGTTACGCGCAAGCTGTTGAGTAATGGTACTCGCACCTTGTTTCGCCGAGCCAGACAACGCGACAACCACCGCCGCACGGGTAATACCGATTGGATCGATACCTGGGTGATCATAGAAACGACTGTCTTCGGTCGCAATCAACGCTTCGATAAGGTGTTGAGGAATTTCGTCGTACGTCACCGGGATGCGACGCTTCTCACCAAACTGAGATATTAGTTTACCGTCACGGCTAAATACCTGCATTGGCGTCTGTAGTTCCACGTCTTTCAGAGTGGCTACATCGGGTAATTCTGGTTTGACATAAAAATAGAAGCCGAAAATTGTACCGACTCCAAGAATCATGCAAACCAGTGTAAATATAAACAATCGCTTTATGAACTTCACCGGAGAATCCCTGATTAATTAGGTTCACTTTATGCAAACCCTTGTACTTTAAGCTAAAACCTTAGCTCTTTTGGTTAATGTGCGTGTGAAAACTTTCAATTTAAGCACATAGAGCTAAGCAAAGCATGGAGCGAAGCTGTATGGGTAAATCTCTAGTTATAGGCGTTGATATTGGTCACCACAGTATCAAGGCGGTTGCTCTCAAGCCCTCAAAAGGCACATTTACACTTGTTAGTTATCAAGAGCTACCAATCGAAGCAGACATTTTCTCTGATAACCACCTGCTAAATTATCAGAAAATTGTAAAGAAACTCAAAGAACTAAGGAAGTCCTTACCACTATTTAGTCGTAAAGTCGCACTTGCGATCCCTGATAACGCTGTAATTAGTAAAGTATTACAGATAGATAGCGAACTTGATACACAAGAACGCGAGTTCGCGATAGTTCAGGCTTTTTCACATCAGTCCCCATTTCCCGTTGAGGAACTGAACTTGGACTTTATCGAGTTACCCAAATCTGGCAGTGGCCAGACGATGAGTAGCTACCAAGTGTATGCGACGAAAAAAGAGGTTGTAGACAGTCGAATTCAAGCCGTCACTAAAGCTGGGTACCAACCTTTGCTGGTTGAGATTCAAGCGCACAGTCTGACCCATATTTGGCAAGTTGCCTCTCGTGTACAGCAAAAGCCAAACTGGTTGTTGCTCGACGTTGGGTTGAGCCAGTCCTCAGTTTGCATGGATCTGCAAGACAAAGCCCCTTTCTGTAAAGATATTCCGCTCGGTACACAGTTGATAAAAGGTGATGAGCAGTTAGAACACGTGATGCATGGGCAAAGCGAGCGTTTTTTTCATGGATTGGTTGAGAAGCTGCAACGCAACATTCAACTGCTGACTTCGGTTCATGGCGTCGAAATTGAAGGAATTTGGTTATCGGGTGGTGGTGCGAGTGTGCCGATGTTGAGTGAAGAGATCGCTCAGCGCTTACATATCGAATGTGAAGTACTGAATCCACTCAACCTGTTTGACGCCAGTAGTGCAAAAGCGAGCGGTCAACTTAGCTCTGGCCATGTTTACGCCACTGCGGCGGGCTTGGCGTTAAGAGGATTGAACTGGATGGAGCAAACTCATGCTGCATAGCGTTAACTTACTTCCTTGGCGTGACGAGCTGCGTGCGCGTCATAAGAATCGTTTCTTTGGCATCGTTGCACTCGGTCTTTTGGCTGCATTTATCTTGCAGTGGGGCATGGGGGCGTATATCGAGGGACAGGCGAACGAACAACGAGCTCGTCTGCAGTATCTCAACTCCTATATCGCTGAACTGGATAGAAAGATCGACGCGTTGAAGAAGGTCGAGCAGGAACACAAAGCGCTGCTGACCCGTCTGGCGGTGGTGGAAAAACTGCAGATGAAGCGCAATAAGCCGACTGATTTCATGAACTTATTACCACCTCTGATCCCTGAAGGCGTTTATGTCGACAAAATCAAAATGAATGGCACCCATATTCGTCTTTCTGGCATCAGTGATACCACATCACGTTTAGCGACCATGCTCGACAACCTAGAGAGCTCGCCGCTGGTCGGCAATGTGGAAATGCACTCCATCGTGCACGGTAAGCGCAGATTTGGCAAAAAATTCCAAACTTTTAACGTCTCGTTCTCTTTTATCCCTGCGAAACCGACACCGATTCCTGCCCAGGAGGTGAACAATGGCTAACTACACCGAGTTAGATTTCGAAGAAATCCCAGAATGGCCGCTGATACCGCAAGTTGTCATGGTGGTATTGATGGTGCTGATTTTACAGGGCGCGGGCTATTGGTTTTTCCTTAAGCCGCAACTGGAAGCGTTAGAAGGGTTAGCGCAAAAAGAGCAAACGCTGAAAACCACCGTCGCGATCAAAGCCAATAAAGCGGCGACACTGCCAAAACTCAAAGAACAATTGGATGAGTTGTCAGAACGTTACGATTACTTGTCGCGTCAGCTTCCGGTGCAAAAGGAATTGGCAAACATGTTGGCGTCGGTGAACGAGGTGGGGCTGAAAAACTCCCTCACATTTACCCGAATCGACTGGGGTGAAAAGCAAAACCAAGAGTTTCTCTATCGTTTGCCGCTCAATATCGAGCTGACTGGTGACTACCACAATATCGGTGATTTTACACAAGCGATTGCTGAATTACCTCGAATCATCAACTTTGATGACATCGATTGGCAACGGGTCAGTCAGGAAAGTAGCACGCTGCACTTTCGTGTTCGCGCTTATACCTACCAGTTTAAGCCGGAGGTAGAAGATGAAAAGTAAAAGCCTAGCAGTGATATCGCTGCTAATGGTGTTGGTCGGTTGTAAGGCAAACCAAGAGCCTCTCGATGAGTACATCGCACAAGTGGAGCGCAAAGCGCGCAAGGATGTGGTAGCGCTGAAACCGGTCATCGACTTTAAAACGTCGACTTATTTCGCCCACAAACAGCGCGAACCTTTTGTGTTGCCTCAAGCGGCGTTGGTATTGAATCAACCGGTGGCGAAGAAAGATTGTTGGCAGCCAGCGAAACGTGCCAAGAGCGGTAAGTTGGAGAAATACCCGCTGAGCAAACTGCGTTTGACCGGGGTGATGAGTGGCAACGGTCAAGTATCCGCATTGGTGCAAACGCCAAAAGGTAACGTGGTACGCGTCAATGCTGGCCACTATATCGGTTTGAACAACGGAAAGGTCACGCGAGTGACAGATAAGTTTTTACAGATTAATGAAACACTTCCCGACGGGTTAGGTTGTTGGAATAAACGTAACGTCAAGTTAGCGCTTAAATAGATGTCGTAGGTTGAGATGAAATCATGAATAAAGGAATGAAGCAATTGTATAGGTACATGCTCCAAGTCATGTTGCTAGTGATAGGAATAGGGCTTTCTGCCGCCCATGCAGCGCAAGAAGGAGAGAGTAATAAGCTAGAGAACATTGATTTTAGAGTGGACAGCAAACAGAACGCTCAAATCATTGTGCAACTGGCGAACCCTCGTGTTGCGGTCGATGTGCAAAAAGCACAAGAAGGGCTGAGTATCGAGTTACTTAACACCGATGTGCCGGATGAAAAAATCTACTTGCTCGACGTGAAAGATTTTGCAACTAACGTCGAGTCTATCGAAGTGTTCCGTAAACAACCGAGTACCTTGTTAGTCGCCAGTATTAACGGTGAATATGATTACGACTACTCGCTAAACGGCAACTACCTAGAAGTAGTGATCAATAAACCGAAAGACCAAGACAAACCTAAGCAAAAGAGCGTACTGGAAAAAGAAGGGAAAAAGATCTCGATTAACTTCCAAGACATCCCGGTTAGAAACGTTTTGCAGTTGATTGCTGACTACAACGACTTCAACTTGGTGGTGTCAGATTCGGTGCAGGGCAACCTGACCTTACGTTTGGACGGCGTACCTTGGCAGCAAGTGCTGGATATTATCCTTCAGGTAAAAGGCTTAGATAAACGTGTCGACGGCAACGTGGTGTTGGTCGCGCCAACCGAAGAATTGGACCTGCGCGAGAAACAGTCGATGGAAAAAGCGCGCTTAGAGGAAGAATTGGGCGACTTGACCTCTGAAATCATCAAAGTGAAGTTCGCGAAAGCGTCAGAAATCGCTGAAATGATCGGTGGTGATGGCGCGTTGAGCATGCTTTCAGAGCGTGGTTCACTGAGTGTCGATGAGCGCACCAACGCGTTGTTGATTCGTGATCTTAAAGAGAACATCGATATTATCCGTGAAATCGTCGATACCTTGGACATTCCAGTCAAACAGGTTCAAATCGAGGCGCGCATTGTCAGCGTCAGTGAAGGTAACTTGGATGAATTAGGTGTTCGCTGGGGCTTTAGCTCGACAAACGGCAGCACCACGGCTGGTGGTTCGATTGAGAGTAACCTTGACCAAGTAGGGTTGCTTAAGGGCGACAGTACGGTCGATGATTTCCTTAACGTCAACTTAGCCGCTTCAGCGAGCAATGCGTCGTCAATCGCATTTCAAGTAGCCAAGTTAGGCTCGGACTTACTATTAGACCTTGAGCTTTCAGCTTTGCAACGTGAATCAAAAGCGGAAGTGATCTCGAGTCCTCGATTGATTACCACCAACAAGAAGCCGGCTTACATTGAGCAGGGTACCGAAATCCCATACTTGGAATCATCGTCGAGCGGTGCGACGAGCATCGCATTTAAAAAGGCGGTGCTGAGTTTGAAAGTAACCCCGCAAATCACGCCAGACAACCGTTTAGTGCTCGATTTAAGCGTGACTCAGGATAGACCGGGGGAAGTGGTGAAAACGGGTACAGGTGAAGCTGTATCCATCAATACGCAGCGTATTGGCACCCAGGTTTTGGTTGATAACGGTGAGACGGTGGTACTCGGCGGTATCTTCCAGCACAACGTGACCGATACAGTCGATAAAGTGCCGCTGTTGGGTGATTTACCATTGCTGGGTGGCTTGTTCCGTCGTAGCTATCAATCGATGGGTAAAAGCGAACTGCTTATTTTTGTAACACCTAAGGTTGTTATTCAATAAGTAAAACTGTTCAGCTAAAAAATAAATTTGCATTAGTGGCACCATATCTAGATAATTTCGGGTCTTATCACGAATTATCTGTGAGGAATAGGTGCCACAAGCATTTCTAATCCCAGCGAGACGCTGGTGTTCTTGTGGCGATGTCATTGAATTAACGTTGTAAATTACTGCTAAACATGGCTGAGAAACGCAATATTTTTCTTGTTGGCCCGATGGGCGCCGGCAAAAGCACAATAGGTAGACATTTAGCCCAACAGCTTCATATGGAGTTTGTTGATTCTGATACTGTGATCGAAGAGCGTACTGGTGCAGATATCGCTTGGGTATTCGATGTGGAAGGTGAAGAAGGTTTCCGCGCTCGCGAAGAGAAGGTAATCAACGACCTGACAGAAGAGCAGGGTATCGTACTTGCTACTGGCGGCGGCTCTATCAAGAGCAAAGAAAACCGCAATCGTCTATCTGCTCGCGGTATTGTTGTTTACCTTGAAACAACTATCGAGAAGCAACTTGCACGTACTAACCGTGACAAGAAGCGTCCTCTGCTACAAACTGACAATCCACGTGATGTACTGGAAAATTTAGCTGAAGAGCGTAATCCACTGTACGAAGAAATTGCGGATTACACAGTACGTACGGACGATCAAAGTGCAAAAGTGGTAGCCAACCAGATTGTAAAAATGCTAGAAGAACGTTAATACGTTTATTTTAGTAACTGGAGAAGCACCATGGAACGGATTACGGTCAGCTTAGGCGAACGTAGCTATCCCATTTCAATTGGCGCCGGATTATTTAATGATCCGGCCCACCTTTCATTTTTAAACAGCTCTAATTCATCAGCAAAACAGAAAGTAGTTGTGATCAGTAATGTCACGGTCGCACCGCTTTACGCTGATAAAATCATCTCGCTGCTCGAACAACAAGGTTGTGAAGCGTCATTGCTTGAGCTGCCAGACGGTGAACAATACAAGTCTCTCGATACCTTTAACACTGTCATGAGCTTCCTGTTGGAAGGTAACTACGCTCGTGATGTTATGATTGTCGCTCTGGGTGGCGGTGTCATCGGTGATTTGGTTGGCTTTTCTGCTGCGTGTTACCAGCGTGGTGTCGACTTTGTCCAAATTCCAACCACACTGTTATCGCAGGTTGACTCTTCAGTCGGCGGGAAAACGGCGGTCAACCACAAGCTGGGTAAAAACATGATTGGCGCTTTCTATCAGCCAAAATCTGTGATTATCGATACTGATTGCCTAGCTTCATTACCAAAACGAGAATTTGCCGCTGGTATCGCTGAAGTGATTAAGTACGGCATCATCTATGACCAAGAGTTCTTCGTGTGGTTAGAAGATAACCTCGACAAGCTCTATGCTTTAGATGAACAAGCACTGACTTACGCGATTGCACGCTGCTGTCAGATTAAAGCCGACGTGGTGGCGCAAGACGAGAAAGAATCGGGTATCCGTGCTTTACTGAACTTAGGGCATACATTTGGTCACGCCATCGAAGCGGAGCTTGGTTATGGAAATTGGCTGCACGGTGAAGCGGTGGCTGCTGGTACCGTGATGGCGGCGAAAACCGCTCAGTTGCAAGGTTTGATCTCTGTTGAGCAACTTGAACGTATTATTGCGCTTCTAAAGCAAGCTCAGTTGCCGATTCATACCCCGCAACAGATGACGTTTGCTGATTTCATGAAACACATGATGCGCGATAAGAAAGTGCTCGCGGGCGAACTTAGACTGGTGCTACCAACAAGCATCGGTACTGCGGAAGTGATCAAAGGTGTTTCTGAATCGATCATTGAGCAAGCAATTGATTTTGGGCGCGATCTCTAATCTTTGTCTCTATTGATACCCGCTTAGCTCACGACGCGGTAAAGTGTCTTTTGGCGCAGTTAAGTTGGTATTGATAGGTCTCTATAAGGTGGCGAAATGAGCATGATGCGAGATTCACATGTGTTGGAGTTGGACTCCCAGCGAGAGTTGCTGGAGCGTTTGCAACTGTTAACACGTTTTGGATCGAACTTGATCACCGTAACTGGAGCTCAAGGCGCAGGAAAAACCTGGCTGGCTCAACGTTACTTAGAGGTTTGGGCTCCCGACAAGAATCAATCCTTGTTGATGTGTTTCGCTAACCAAGACGATGCCCAACGTCGTTTGACCATTCTTTCCCAACTGGTTTCTGAGCCACTCTTCAATCCAGCCGATTCGCTTATCGACTCCTTTGTACACTTGATGGATGACGAAACCTGTGACGTGGTTATTGCGATAGATGACGCGCATTTGTTGTCTGAGACTTTGCTTTCTGAGCTGTGGATGTTGGTATTAGAGTCTCAGCAGAACGCTCTGTGGACGGTGAATGTGGTGCTGTTTACCCGTACTGGCGCCGCTGAAGGGTTAGCGAACCAGTTGGCGCGCTTGAGTTATGGACAAGAGCAAAAGCCGATAGAGTTGGAAATCGAATCGTTTTCACAACAAGAAGCCGACCGTTTCTTTGAACAGTTGGTGATTCGTTTTGTTGAGGATGATTTAGAGAAACGAGTTCGTAACGCGTATCGCACAGTTGCTCGGCGTCCGGGTGACATCATGGCTTTGGGGGATTACAAGGTGGAAAAGAGGATCATAATTCGCTCGATTGTTGGCTCTCCGCTTAACATTGCGCTCATCGTGCTTGCTTTGCTACTGCTGATCGGCGGTGGTTATTGGTGGATGATGTCACAGCCATCGCCAGATGATAAAGCGCAGCAAATTACCCAATCAAGTGAACAGACAGTCATTCCAACCTTGCCGGAAGATAATGCCGGTGGTGACGCTTTGGAGGTGATTGTGCCAGAAGAAATCGTCGACCCATCGTTGGCTAACGCAGATGATGATACCCAGGCTCTGCCGCCAGCCGTGACTGAAGATGTAACCAGCGTCGGTGACTCAAACAAAGAACATCAACGCGTGGTGATCACCTCAGAAGTCGTCGATGCGCTATTGGAAGATAAACCGGAAAACGCCGACACTAGCGAGATTGAAAAAGTGGTCGAAGAATCGCTATCGCCGCAGCCACAAGCAACAACAACGGCAGTGGACGAGCAACCCGTCAAACCAGTGATTCAGTTCTCGTTTGCCAAGGAACAACTCTTAAGCTTTTCTGCTCGCAGCTACACCTTACAACTGGCGGCCGTAAACGAGCTCGAAGATGTGCAGGCGTTTCTTGACCGCTACCAGTTGAGCGAAAAAGTTTACGTCTACCCAACGGTGCGCAATGATGTGGATTGGTACATTGTGACCTATGATAATTTCCCAACCATTCAGGCGGCGCGAGACGCAGTCAGCAGCTTGTCTGCCGATTTGCAGAAGCTCGAACCATGGGCAAAATCCTTAAGCCAAGTACACCGTGAACTTGAGCGTGGAAAATAGCCTGAGATTAGTCGCAAAATATGTTACATTCCGCAGCCTTAATTTTCGGTTGATAAATAGAGCAGTAGATGAAGAAGCAGCGTGCCTTCCTGAAATGGGCGGGTGGAAAATACGGACTTGTCGAAGATATCCAGCGTTATTTGCCTGAAGGGCGAAAGCTGGTGGAGCCGTTCGTTGGTGCTGGTTCTGTATTTCTCAATACTGACTATGAGCAGTATTTGCTGGCTGACATCAACCCAGATCTTATCAATCTGTATAACCTACTGAAAGATAAGCCAGAAAACTATATCTCTGAAGCGAAGCGTTGGTTTATTCCTGAGAACAATCGAAAAGAAGCTTATCTGGATGTTCGCGCTGAGTTTAACGCGACCGATGACATCATGTATCGCTCGCTGGCTTTTCTCTACATGAACCGCTTTGGCTTTAACGGCCTATGTCGCTACAACAAAAAAGGCGGGTTCAACGTACCGTTTGGTTCGTACAAAAAACCTTACTTCCCAGAAGCCGAGCTGGAGTTCTTTGCTGAAAAAGCGAAGAAAGCGACGTTTGTTTGTGAAGGTTACCCAGAAACCTTCTCTCGTGCTCGCAAAGGCAGTGTCGTGTACTGCGATCCGCCGTATGCGCCATTATCGACAACGGCAAACTTTACGTCCTACTCAGGCAACGGTTTTACGCTGGACGACCAAGCCGCGTTGGCCGATGTCGCCGAGAAAGCCGCAACAGAGCGTGGTATTCCGGTGCTTATCTCAAACCACGATACAACGCTGACACGCCGCTTGTATCACGGTGCGGAGCTCAACGTGGTGAAAGTAAAACGCACCATCAGCCGCAACGGTGCGGGCCGAAATAAAGTGGATGAACTGCTGGCCCTGTTTAAACCAGCCGAACACGTATAATCACATTTCTCTTTGTTTACCTACCATCTGACCTCTAGCTTAGGTAGAATTGCGCGCAACAATTACTCAGTGCAATGATGCCATTTACTCTAGAGGTCAGGTATGAAAGATTTCCTTATCGCTCCATCCATTTTGTCTGCAGACTTTGCTCGCCTTGGCGAAGATGTTGAAAAAGTACTCGCAGCGGGTGCGGACGTGGTTCACTTCGATGTTATGGATAACCACTATGTACCGAACCTGACTTTTGGTGCGCCAATCTGTAAAGCGCTGCGTGATTACGGCATCACAGCACCAATCGATGTGCACTTGATGGTGAAGCCAGTTGACAACATCGTTCCTGACTTTGCCAAAGCAGGTGCATCAATGATCACTTTCCATATCGAAGCGTCTGAACACGTTGACCGTACGCTGCAGTTGATCAAAGAACACGGCTGTAAAGCGGGTGTGGTGCTTAATCCAGCAACACCGCTTAGCCACCTTGAGTACATTATGGACAAAGTGGACATGATTCTGCTGATGTCAGTCAACCCAGGCTTCGGTGGTCAGTCTTTTATTCCAAATACATTAGACAAGCTTCGTGCAGTGCGTAAGATGATTGATGAATCTGGCCGTGATATTCGTCTTGAGATTGACGGCGGCGTTAAGGTCGACAACATCAAAGAAATCGCGGAAGCGGGCGCAGACATGTTTGTTGCGGGCTCTGCGATCTTTAATCAGCCAGATTACAAACAGGTCATTGACCAAATGCGCGCACAATTAGCAGAGGTAAAATAATTGATGTCTAACAACATTAAACTGATCGCATTCGATTTAGACGGTACGCTACTCGACAGTGTTCCTGATTTGGCCGTTGCCGCGGACCAAGCTGTTCAAGCTCTTGGATACCCAGCGGTGTCAGAAGAACAGGTTCGAGATTATGTCGGTAATGGTGCGGATGTGTTGGTTGGTCGAGCACTGAGTCAAAGCATGACCATTGACCCAGCGTTAGACGAAGCGCTCCTTGCGAAAGCGCGTGAGTTGTTTGACGATTTCTACGACAAGAGCGGGCATAAGCTCAGTCATCTTTACCCAGCGGTAACCGAGACACTAGCCGAGCTAAAGCAGGCGGGCTTCACGCTGGCGTTGGTGACCAATAAACCTTCTAAGTTTGTCCCTGAGATTTTGGTGAAGCACGGCATCGACAAATACTTTGTGGATGTGTTGGGTGGCGATGCTTTCCCCGAGAAGAAACCAAATCCAGTGGCTTTGAACTGGTTGATGGAAAAGCATAACTGTCAGCCTGAAGAGATGTTGATGGTGGGTGATTCTAAGAACGATATTCTCGCGGCGAAAAACGCGGGTTGTGCGGCGTTTGGTTTAACCTACGGCTACAACCACGGCGAGCCAATCGCTGCGTCAAACCCAGAGTTTGTCGCCGACACCATCGCAGATTTGATCGACGTGGTCGCTGTTTCCGCTTAGTTGCAGTAAAAAATCTTCCAAAATACTCGTTAATGAGTACACTGAGTGAACCGTGTGGATAGAAACCACACGGTTTTTTTCATTATTTAGCATAAGAAGTCAAAGGAACTATTCCCATGAGCAAACCCATTGTATTGAGTGGTGTTCAACCGTCAGGTGAACTAAGTATCGGTAACTACTTGGGTGCTCTACGTCAATGGCAACAGATGCAAGATGATTACGATTGCCAATACTGTGTGGTAGACCTTCATGCGATTACGGTTCGTCAAGACCCGAAAGCACTACATGAAGCGACGCTAGACGCACTTGCAATCTGTCTTGCTGTTGGTGTTGATCCGCAAAAGAGCACGCTATTTGTTCAGTCACACGTACCAGAGCATGCTCAACTTGGCTGGCTTCTTAACTGTTACACCCAGATGGGCGAATTGGGTCGTATGACTCAATTTAAAGATAAGTCTGCACGTTACTCGAAAGACACCTCTAGCCAGTTTGGTGATGTCAACGTGGGTCTATTTGATTACCCAGTGCTGATGGCGGCAGATATTTTGCTTTACGGCGCTCACCAAGTGCCTGTAGGCAGCGACCAGAAGCAACACCTCGAGCTAGCGCGTGATATCGCCAACCGTTTCAACAACATCTACTCGCCAGAGCAACCAATCTTCCAAGTGCCAGAGCCGTACATTCCGACAGTGAACGCGCGTGTAATGAGTCTTCAAGATGCAACGAAGAAGATGTCTAAGTCTGACGATAACCGTAAGAATGTGATTACGCTGCTTGAAGAGCCTAAGTCGATCATCAAGAAGATTAACAAAGCTCAGACAGACACTGAGACACCGCCACGTATCGCTCATGATTGGGATAGAAAAGCGGGTATCTCAAACCTAATGGGTCTGTACTCGGCAGCGACAGGTATGAGTTTTGAAGAGATCGAAGCGAAATACCAAGGCGTAGAGATGTACGGTCCGTTCAAGAAAGATGTCGGTGAAGCAGTGGTTGCGATGTTGGAACCAATCCAAGCGGAATACCACCGCATTCGTGAAGACCGTGCTTACATGGATCAAGTGATGAAGCAAGGTGCGGAAAAAGCGTCAGCGCGTGCGGCTGAAACCTTGAAAAAAGCCTACGAAGCTGTCGGTTTTGTTGCTCGCCCATAAGGCGTGCTACTAACAGGATACAAAAAGCGGACTCCTTGGAGTCCGCTTTTTTACGTCTGACGATATTATTGAGCGCCTTCAAAGCCCATTTGGCGCCACGCTTCAAATGCGATGATCGCGACGGCGTTAGATAAGTTTAAGCTACGCGCATCAGGCATCATTGGAATGCGGATACGTTGCGCCATCGGCATGCTTTCGATCAGCTCAGGTGGTAGGCCGCGAGTTTCTGGGCCAAACAAAAGTACATCGCCTTGCTGGAAGCTAGCATCCACGTGATGGCCTGTGGTTTTCGTCGTACAGGCAAAAATGCGGTAGCCATCTTTACGCTCGGCTTCGAGGTATTCAATAAATGCCTGATAATTTTTATGGCGAGTGACTCGAGCTAGATCATGGTAGTCCAAACCTGCGCGGCGAACTTTCTTCTCTTCCAAATCAAACCCTAGCGGCTCAATCAAATGCAAGTTGGCTCCGCAGTTGGCACATAGGCGAATAATGTTACCAGTGTTGGGAGCGATCTCTGGCTCGTATAGGGCGATATCAAACATATTGCGATTCTTCATGGCTGGTGGGATTGAGGCCTGAAAGTATAAGGCGGCTTGTCACAGCCGCCAAGCCTGACGTCGTAAGTTTTCGTTATCAACGGTGGGTTTGTAGGGTTATTTCTTTGCGAGTAACGGCAAGGTAATTTCCACACACAGTCCACCGAGTCGGCTGCGCTTGGCGATGATGGTGCCGCTGTGCTGACGAATCGCGCTTTCGGTGATCGTCATGCCAAGGCCGGTGCCGCCACTGTGTCGATCACGTGCGGTGGAAACGCGATAGAACGGGCGGAAAATGGCTTCCAGCTCTTCTTCGGGTACGCCCTCGCCGTTATCGTCAACCGTGATCACTAACTGGTCACCTTGCTCAACCATGGTGACTTCGATGATATCTTCACCGTAGTAGATTGCATTGCGCACGATATTGTCCACGGCGCTCATCAGTAGATTGGGATTGCCAGAAATAACCCGGTCGGGAATGGCAGTGAAGCTGAGATTTTTGTGCATTTGCTCTGCTTCAAATTGAGCATCAGAGAGAATTGCTTCCCATAAGCTGGAGAGCGGCTGCTCTTCTCGCATTACATGGCTATTGGCTTGCATGCGTGAAAGCTCAAGTAACTCACCAATCATCACTTCTAAGCGTTGAGCCTCGGTATCAATGCGAGTTAATTCTGGGCTCTCTCCCTGTTTACGCGTGGCGAGGGCGGTCGCCATTCTTAAGCGGGTTAATGGCGAACGTAGCTCATGGGAGATATCCGATAGTAAACGTTGCTGTCCAGAGATCATCTGGTTCACCGCGCCGACCATTTGGTTGAAGCTCGCTCCGGCTTGTCTAAATTCAGAGGTGCCTTTTTCCAACTCTGGATCGGTAACAAACTCACCTTTTGCGACACGTTGTGCGGCGCGCTCAAGTTTGCGGGCGGGTTGGCTCAACGCCCACGCCAACCATAAAAGTAGTGGCGTGCTTACGAGCATCACGGCTAATAATAACCGGAATGGACGGTCGAAAAGTTGTAGTAAAAACGGCGGTGGTTGGTTCCATTTGATGCCGACATACATCAGCAAATCTCGCTGGGCGAGCTTAATCGGTAGCGGACCCGCAACCATGTAGCGTCCATAGAGCTTTTGCTGTGGTTGGTCTGGACTATCAATCGAGGTGACAAAATTCTTCAAGGCTTTCAGCTTGAAGTCTTTATGGCTGCGCGTGGTGAGAATATTGCCATCAAGGTCGGTCAAGAAGAAGCGCGGACGGTTATCACGGTGAGAGCGGTCACTGCCTTCGAGCTGAAAAATGATCCTGCCTAAATCGCTGTCGTTGGCGTAGCGCTTTTCGATACTCTGTTTTGCTTCCATCAAGCGTTGCAACTGGTCGCTTGGTATATCGCGCGCGATGCGTGGGTCAAGGTGTGGCAGCGCCAACACAGCCAAAAGTACCAAAAACATGGTGAACCAGAAGATCGCGAAGATACGCCCATAGAGGCTGCTGATTTTAGGGATGCGCATTAGTCTTCCTCAACCAGAAGGTAACCTCTTCCTCTGAGGGTTTTGATTCGCGGTTTACCATCGCTGCGTTCCGGCAGCTTTTTCCTTAAATTAGACACGTGCATGTCGATGGCGCGGTCAAAGGCAGCCAGTCGTTTACCCAACACATCCATGCTCAACTCTTCTTTGGTCAAGGTTTCACCCGGGTGTTGAACAAAGTGGTTTAACAGCGCAAATTCAGTGGTCGTCAGATCGAGCAATTGTTCATTGCAGTAGGCTTCAAGTTTACCAGGGTAAACTTTGAGATCTTGATATTGCACGTAGTCGCATACTTTCGCAGGTGCGATTGGCTGGGTACGACGTAAAATGGCCCGTATGCGCGCCAATAGTTCTCGGTCACTGAAAGGTTTTGGTAGGTAGTCGTCTGCGCCGAGCTCAAGCCCGATCACGCGGTCTATTTCCTCGCCTTTTGCGGTGAGCATTAGGACTGGCGTGTCCCAATCTTCGCGTAGCCGTTTGAGTGTTTCCATACCGTTGAGTTTTGGCATCATCACATCGAGCAAAATCAGGTCGACCTCTTTGCTTAACGCCGCGAGTCCTGCCTCACCGTCATTTGCCTCTGAAACGGTGAATCCCTCAAAGGAGAGGACTTCACTCAACAGGCTGGTAAGCTCGGTGTCATCATCGATCAAAAGTATGTGTGGCATGGCTACATCTCGGTTTGCTTCTTTCTCTTTATATTACTGGCAAATACCGCTGATCTTTAGCTTAATTTTTGCTCTTTACGATTATTTACGCTTCCTAGACGTCACTTTACATAGCAGGTCGTAATCTATACTCAAGCGCTGTGAAGACAGCTGCATTAAATCCAAAAACTTGAGAAGGTACAGATTATGAAAATGACTAAGAAACTGGTATTGGCTGCTGTCGTTCTTCCTTTGACACTTGGCACCGCAAGTGCGTTTGCATTCGGTGGCAAACACCATAAAGGCGGCCCTGACTCTGAATGCGGAATGGGCTTCGACCGTGGCATTATGCGCCAACTAAACCTGACTGATGAACAACAAGATCAACTAAAAGAGATGCGTGGTGAAAAACGCGCTGAGATGAAGCAAAAGTTCAAAGGTGGCTTTGAAGCAAGACAAGCGCAAATGCAGGCTCACCATGCCAAAGTCCAGGCTCTGGTACTTGCCGATACGTTTGATGAAGCGGCCGCCAACAAACTGGCAAAAGAAATGGTAGAACAGCAAACAGAGCGTAAAGTGCAGATGATGGCTAAGCAGCACCAAATGTTGAGTGTGCTAACACCGGAGCAAAAAGCTCAGTTCGTCGAACTTCAAAACGAGCGAATGGGCGAGTGTTCAGACAAGATGCAAAAGCGTATGAACAACAAAAACAGCTAAGAAAATAACGCGAATTGAAAGGCGGCCAATGAGGTCGCCTTTTTTGTTTTATTTTTATTCAACTTTTGGCAGGTTATACTTACAGCATTTGTTTAGACACTGAATTACTTTATGAAACAAGAATATGCACGCTTAGTTACCATGGCCGCTTGGACCGCAACCATAGTGGCCACCCTTTTGTTGATCGTCAAAGTAGGGGCTTGGTGGGTGACGGGCTCGGTGAGTTTATTGGCCTCACTGATTGACTCGATGCTTGATATTGCGGCGTCTTTGGTTAACTTGGTCGTGGTGCGTTACTCATTACAACCGGCCGACCGTGAGCATACTTTTGGTCACGGTAAGGCAGAGTCTCTTGCCGCATTGGCGCAGGCGATGTTTATCTCTGGTTCTGCCGTCTTTCTTATCCTCAACGGTATCGACCGTTTCTTCCGCCCGCACGCTCTTCAGTCGCCAGAGTACGGTGTTTACGTCAGCCTGTTCGCCATTGTCGTGACGTTTGGTCTCGTTCGATTCCAGAAATACGTGGTGAAGAAAACCGGCAGTCAGGCGATTGCGGCGGATTCTTTGCACTACGAGTCGGACCTTTATATGAACGCGGCAATTATGCTGGCACTCGCGCTAAGCTGGTTTGGTATCGGTCAAGCAGACGCGGTGTTCGCGATTGGTATTGGTGGCTACATTCTTTACAGCGCCTTTAAGATGGTTAGGGAAGCAACGCAAACCTTGCTAGACCGAAAACTTCCGGACGAAGAGTTAAAAGAGATCCGCGAATGCTGTTTAACCATTGAGGGAGTGTTGGGTGTTCACCAGTTGCGTACGCGTATGTCTGGGCCGACTCGTTTTATCCAGCTGCACTTAGAGTTAGAAGATCAGATGCCACTTCTTGAAGCGCATCGCATATCTGATCTGGTCGAAGACAGTTTACTCGAACGTTTTCCGGGAGCGGATGTTCTTATTCATCAGGACCCGTTTTCTGTCGTCGTTGGGCCAGAGCGGGCTCAGAAGTCGCAGGGCTGGTAATAAGGATGCAGAAAATTGCGGAAGGAAAAAGCACAACTTATCGACTATCTTTTCATCGTTATGACTTTTTACTGCGATCCTGACGTGTATCAAATTAGTTAAATAGTAAAACTGTAATACTCTTACATAAGTAGAAAAGTTACATAAATTTGTGCAAATAAAAGTAGTATTCCTAGTCGGGAAAGGTAACATATTGCGCAGTTATAAGAATTT
>NZ_JAATOO010000026.1 GCF_011806575.1 Vibrio hepatarius | reverse complement strand
GACTGATTCTGGTTTTGCAGATGCCGTTTTAGCCTTTTTTGGCGTGTTACCGTCGCTGCTAGAGCCTAAGCCTTTACGCTGCGAGCGTAATTGATGACGCAAGCCGCTAATCGGCGATGAACTCTGGTTGTTCGCTTGCGGCTCAGGTCGAGACTGCTGCACAGGTCTAGGTTCAGGTTGCGCGTCATACTGTGGCGGAGCCATGTCATGCTGGGATTCATCATACATTGGCGGTGCATCGTACTGCGGTGGCTCGTTGCTATAGCTCGGCGGCGCCATGTGGCTGTAGTCAGGCTCTGGTGGCGTACTTGGTGCGTTGGGTGTTGAAGCAACAGGTGCTTCAGCTTGCACTGGTTTTGGCTGCGATTGCACAGCCGGCGCTGCGTTCTGAGCACTCGGGGTTGGTTGTGATGGCTGCTCTGGCGCAGTTTGTGGCTGCGTAGAAATCACATTCGCTTGCGGCTGAGAAGCTGGTCTGAATGCCATCATACGCAGCACGACCATCTCTAAACCGATACGCTCCGACGGCGCAAGCGGCAAGTCTTGACGGCCTTTCAGCGCAATTTGGTAGTAAAGTTGGACATCTTGCGGAGACAGAGCACGGCTAAGCAACTCAATCTTTTCAGCGTCAGGTTGGGCTTTGTCCAACGTTGATGGCAACGCTTGGTACATCGCAAGGCGGTGCAACTGGCTCGCCAATTGCTGCAGTAATCCATCCCACTCAACGCCATTCTGGGCCAATTGCGTGATACTGTCCAAAGCGCTCTGAGGTTGCTTAGAGCTGATCGCTTCAAGCAGGTGTAGAGCTTGGTCGGTATCCAGCGTACCTAACATGTGTGCGACACTGTCTTTCAGTACACTGCCGTTGCCCAAAGCAATCGCTTGGTCTGTCAGGCTTAATGCATCGCGCATACTGCCATCGGCCGCGTGAGCAATCATACCTAAAGCTCTTGGCTCTGAAGTAACTTGCTCTTGCGCCAAAATATGCTCAAGCTGCTGATGAATAGTATCGACACTAATTGGCTTGAGGTGGAACTGCAAACAGCGTGACAAAATCGTCACGGGCAGTTTTTGTGGGTCCGTCGTTGCCAGTAGGAACTTCACATACTCAGGTGGCTCTTCCAACGTTTTAAGCAGCGCATTAAAACTGTGGCGCGAGAGCATGTGAACTTCATCGATTAGGTAAACTTTGAAGCGACCGCGCGCAGGTTTGTATTGAACGTTATCGAGCAGTTCACGAGTATCTTCAACCTTAGTGCGCGAGGCTGCGTCGATTTCGAGTAGGTCAACAAAACGACCTTGGTCGATTTCTTTACAGGTATCACACTCACCACACGGTGTCGCAGTAATCCCTGTCTCACAGTTCAACCCTTTGGCAAACAGACGACCAATGGTGGTTTTACCAACACCACGCGTACCGCTAAATAGATAAGCGTGGTGGAGCCTGTTTTGTGCTAAAGCGTTTTCTAGTGCGGTTAAAACATGGCCTTGTCCTACAACTTCATTGAATTTCGTAGGACGCCATTTTCGCGCTAAGGCAAGATAACTCATGAATAATCCCGATTAGTGACCTTCAAACTCACAGATGCTGTAAACGTTAAGACCCAGACCTTGCAAACGCTTTTCACCACCGATTTCAGGTAGGTTAATGACGAATGCTGCGTGCTGGACTTCACCACCGAGCTGACGAATAAGCTTAGTGGTTGCTTCAATGGTTCCACCTGTGGCCAATAGGTCATCCACAACCAATACTTTGTCACCCTGAGAAATCGCATCGGTATGAATCTCGAGCGTGTCCACGCCGTATTCAAGTTCGTAAGTTTGAGCGACAGTCTCACGCGGTAGTTTGCCCGGTTTACGAACAGGCACAAAACCAACACCTAGCTCTAGCGCAAGTGGCGCACCGAACAAGAAACCACGAGCTTCTGTACCCACAACTTTGGTGAAACCCATATCTTTATACTTAGCAACCAGCAGATCGATTGTCGCTTTGTATGCCGCTGCGTCTTCCATCAAGCTGGTCACATCACGGAATAGAATGCCTGGTTTTGGGTAATCTGGAATGCTTTTGATACTGGATTTGATCAGAGAAATTGTGTCTGTTGTCATAATTCACTACTTAGATTGGCTAAGCTTGGAGATTGGTATAATCGTAATTTTCAAGCAATAGCGTTGGTTCTCTGCACAACATACCTATTCGATGTGAATCGAATCGCTGACTAAAGATGACTGTGCCTAAAAATACAAACGCCCACTCGAAGGTGGGCACGCTTCTTTGCAATCTTAGTGATTTTCTTGCTCATCAGCAAGGTGCTCCATCACAGGCAGCCGAATAAACCAGCTCAGCAAGATTATCAGCATGACAACTAGCGCAACCTTTAACCAATAATGAGGAACAATCCAGATCGAGAACGTGAAACTGGCCACCATACACACTGCACCACGCCATTTTACTTTGCTGGTAACCGCGCGATGCTGATGCCAATTATCAAGAATGGGTCCAAAGGTTTTGTGTTGATGAAGCCAACGATGAAATGTAGGACTGCTACGCATGAAACACGCGCTGGCCAAAAGGACAAAAGGGGTAGTAGGAAGGATTGGCAGAAATATGCCCAGAAAACCCAGGCACAAACTTAAGCTACCAACAATATTTAAACCAAGTCTACGAATACTGATGGTGCGCTCCGGTCTAATTAGTAGCCCGCATATCCGTTAACAACGCGAATCCAAGTCAGAGTCGCAGGAAGTGTTGGGATGAGTAGGACTGCAATAAATCCAAAAAAGTAAAAGATATTGTACGGTTCTTTAAAATCTTGATCTGCCATGGGATTACTTCTCTAATGTTGGTGACGATTTATCGACCCGAAGTTAATCGCAGGTTAACTTTTTGGGTCTTTTTTGTTTGGGGCAGACTATACCCTATTACTTTTGTCACAAACACCGAGTAATAATAAGGTTATTAAGACTTTAAAACAGCAAAAGGCAGTGGCTAAGCACTACCTCCGCGGTAGATATCTAAACTAAAACTGCATGAGCCTAAGCAACTTAGTGTCACCTGGCAAGCAGAATGAATCGCAAGGTCATCGGTAATAAAATTTCTGGTGCAATTGTCACCAAGTAACACGCCTGAAGAGACGTGCTGCGACACATAACCGTTCGACCATTGACATTCCAAGCCAGCGGGTAGCAGTGATAACGTTCCTTCAGACAGATTCGCCACACCAAATAGCGCTTTGACCGGGGTCGAGCACTGAGAGCAGTGAATACCCTTCTCTATCAGATACGCCAGATCTTTAAGATCGGCGTTGAAGCTCTTCAAATTACGCAAATAGTCATGGAACATCGCCCTTACTAATAAGGTTGTCGCGGCCCCATCGCCGTTTGGCGTATCTGAGTCTACTAAATAGAACGCAAACTGCCCGTTCATCAACCACGCATAATCAAACACCACCGGCATCGATTCAACAGATTGCAATAAGCGGTAACTACACTTCCAATCGCCCTGTGAGGTGTCTTTTTCAGGCAGCAACGCGTGCAGCAGATCTCTCGCTGCATTGCGGTTTTGTTGTAAAAACTCTAAGTGCCAGTGCAACTCTTGCTCTTCAGGAACATCTCCGCTGTCGACGCGAAACCACTGGCTAGAGAAATCACGCAAATCACCCACGTGGCTGTCGGAGTCTTCAAGCGTATTCTCAATTGCACACATTAGATGCTTGTGGTTGTTGATCGGCTTAGGCAGAAAGTCTTTGATACCATATTTGAGCGCGCTTGCTACATCAGACATATCTTCTGTCGCAGACACCACAATGAGAGGTAGTGACGGATACTCTAGACTCACTTCTTCGACGAATTCAATACCATCAAGCACGGGCATCGAGAGATCACACATAATGAGATCGGGTTCGACGTCACGCAACTTGCGCAGCCCATCTAGACCATCTTTCGCTTCAACGACCTTGTAGCCGCCACTATGCAGATATGCAGAAGTAATCCGGCGGAATATAGGGTCATCGTCAACCAACATAATTAACTTGTCTCCCGGAGTAATGCTTGTGACATCACTGGGCAACACTTCCGTTGTCTTGTACATAAACCTTTGCCTCACAACCCAAGGTACGACTAATTGTTATTGTTATTTGATAATTTAAGCACTTATTAAAAAGTAGCCCTTAACGGCTGTTTATACAAATCTTCCACTATTCGACCGTGTTGCATACTATATGTATGGAATATCGAATATCGGTGAAACAGTTGATGTGACTCAAGCTTTAACACGTGATATAGATATAAATTACCCGAATTAGTAAAAAAATGTGTCTGATACAATGAAATTAGATGATCTAAACCTATTTAGACTTGTGGTCGAAAATGGAAGCTACACTGCAACTTCGCGAAAAAACATGATTCCAGTTGCGACGATTACTCGACGTATACAAGCTCTAGAGGACTCTCTAAACTTACGTCTGTTAAACAGACACGCTCGCAAGCTCTCTCTTACCGAAGCTGGTGAGCGCTTCTACAATGAGTGTTCTCCTCTATTGGATCGTCTGACCTCGACAGCTGAAGAAATCTCTGATGAATGTCGTGGCGCAGCGGGGAAAATCCGCATTACAGCACCATCTAACCTGACCAAGCGTATGATGATGCCGATGTTCAATGCTTTTATGCAGCAGTACCCGGATATCAATATCGTACTCACTACCAGCAACCATTCGGATCAACTTGATCCAACCGAATGGGATGTCATTTTCCGTGTTGGTCCACAACGCGATTCTAGCCTTATCGCGCGTAAAATCAGCTCCGTAGAAGACATTCTGGTGGCTTGTCCGAGCTACCTGAAAAACAACCCAGCACCAAAACACGCTGAAGAGCTTCACCAACACAGCCTGCTGAAAGGCTCACCGCTGCTGAAATGGCAACTGACCAATCAAAACGGTGAAACGGTTGTAAACAATGACAAAGGGCGTTTCCAAGCCAACACGTTAGATGTCGTGCGCAGCGCATGTTCGGACGGTTTGGGGATCACGCTGATGCCTAACGTGATGTTGCGTGAGTATATTGAAGATGGCAGCTTAGTGCGTGTCTTAGAAGATTGGAGTGCGAACCCGCGTGACATTTACATGCTGTACAATCACAAGGACCACTTGCCAGAAAAAGTGCGTCTATTTATCGACTTTGTGATTGCCTATAACATTCACTAGAATACAAAAGAGCTTGGAATCACCAAGCTCTTTTTCTATCTGGGTGACACAGAATAAAGCGTTGTTATTCTAGTTAACTAGGCTTACAAGTATTCGACAAACTTGCTTAAATCTCTTTGTGGCACTTTCATTGGTGTGCAGCCCGGTGTACCTATATATAAGAAGCCCACGATCTCATCGTCGCTTTCTAAACCAAATGCTTTATGCACCTCTTCATGGAACATCCATTTACCTGATCGCCAAAAACCTTGGAAGCCCTGAGCAACCGCAGCCATTTGCATCGCTTGCGCCGCACAGCCTGCAGAAAGATATTGTTCAAGTGCTGGGACTTTTTCATGTTTGGTCACTTTGGCGATCACCGTAATCACCATAGGAGCACGAAACGGCGCATTCTTGACTTTTTCTACCACTGCATCGTCGCTTTGCTCGGCAACAGCCGCTTTTACTAGAATGTCAGACAGTTTGTTCAACCCTTCACCTTGAGAGATAACAAAACGCCAAGGCGTTAAACCTGCATGGTCTGGAGCACGCAAACCTGCGCGGATAATATTTTCTAGCACTTCACCTTCTGGCGCTGGCGCTGAGAGCTTGGCAATTGAGCGGCGGTTGAGCAATAGATCTAAAGCATCCATTTGAAATCCTTCTATTTAAGATTTTCTCTGTATTTTTCTTGATAATAACTCTCAATAATAAAAAAGGCGAACCCAAAGGTTCGCCTTTTCTTGCAACATACGACTATTCGTAGAAGGGTTGATCCAATCCAGCTCGCGTCAGTAACCCGTCACAAGGAGCAAATCGGTCACCATACTTTCTCGCGTGCTCGTTCATGATCTCGACCAACTTCTTCGCACCGATTTGGTCCATATAGCGGAATGGTCCACCTAAGAATGGAGGGAAGCCGATACCAAAGATCGCGCCGATATCACCATCACGAGGGCTGCGAATAATACCTTCATCCAGACAACGAACCGCTTCGTTCAGCATCGGCAGTACACAGCGCATCGCGATGTCCTTTTCTGACATTTTCGCTTCTGGATTCAGACCCAGCAGTTTATAGACAGATTTATCGACTTCTTTCTTCTTACCTTTGTAGGTGTAGAAACCTTTGCCGCTCTTACGTCCTTTGCGGCCATCATTAAGCAAGGTATCGAATACCTCCGGACCTTTGAATCGTTCACCCAATTCTGCGACTAAGATTGGCATTATTTTCGCGCCGATATCCACGCCGACTTCATCTAATAAGGTGATAGGACCGACAGGGAAACCAAAGTTAAGCAGCGCCTTATCCAAGGCTTCAATCGGCTCTTCTGCCATCAAGACTTGTGCGGCTTCGTTCATATATGGCGCTAGAATGCGGTTCACGTAAAAACCCGCACAATCTTTTACCACGATAGGCGTTTTACCTTGCTTGCGGGCAAACTCAACCACAGTTGAGACGGTTTCGTCAGACGTACCTTGATGCGGAATCACTTCCACCAGCGGCATTTTTTCTACCGGACTGAAGTAGTGCAAACCGACCACGTTTTCTGGTCGCTGCGCTTTTTCCGCAATCTGGTGAATCGGCAGCGAGGACGTGTTGGTCGCGAAGATAGTGGTCGGTTTAGCATTCGCTTCCACATCGGCAACCATCTGCTGTTTGAGATTCAAGTCTTCAAACACCGCCTCGACCACGATATCGGTATGATTAAAACGAGTAAAGTCTGTACCGCCTGACAACTGAAGCATATTCGCTTGCAGTTGCGGTTTAGAAATAATGCGACGCTTGCGCTGCGTTTCAAACAACTTGTAGTTGTACTGAAGCGCATTCAAAACACCATCGTTCGACACATCTTTGATGCGCACAGGCACTTTCGCTTTAGCCACACTAACGTGACTGATACCCGCGCCCATCAGACCACCGCCAAGTACCGCCGCGCGCTCTACTTTGTTTGGTTTTGCGTCGCTACCGTGCTCTTTTTTCATTTCGGTTGTGGCAAAGAAAATTGAGCGAAGAGCCTTTGATTCAGACGTCATGACTAACTCACCGAATCGCTCCGCTTCTTTCTTCTGGCCTTTTTCGAAACCGTGTTCAAGACCAAAGCGAATCACTTCCAAAATAGCCTCTGCGGCTGGGTAGTTGCCGCGAGTCTTCTGGTTGGTTTTCTTCGCCGCTTGTTCGAAAATAACTTTACGACCAAAGCCAGTGTTCGCCATCAACTTCTCTTTGGTTGAAGTCTTACGTTTGGCTTTTTTCTTACCGATGTTGTCGTTGACGAAACGCTTCGCGACCTCCAACAGAATCGTGTCTGGTACAACTGCGTCAACCACACCTAGCTTTTTGGCTTTTTTCGCTCGTAACTGTTTACCAGTTAAGATCATGTCTAATGACGGAAGCAAGCCAATCAAACGCGGTAAGCGCTGCGTACCACCAGAACCCGGCAATAGGCCTAACTGAACTTCTGGCAAGCCCAAACGGGTTTTGTCTGACTCAGTACATACACGGTAGTCACACGCTAACGCAAGTTCTAAACCACCACCAAGGCACGGGCCGTGAATCGCAGCAACAACGGGATAAGGCAGATCTGACAGCTGTTGGAACATCTGTTGTCCCTTTTCTGCCAGTGCTTGTGCCTCTTCCGCGGTCTTACAGGCGTCTAACATGCGAACATCAGCGCCCGCTACGAAGTTATCGGGTTTCAAAGAGTGAACAATCAGGCCTTTGATTGCACCCTTTTTCTCGTTCAACTGCTCGAATACCTGTTCCATCTCTTCTGCAAAAGCAGCTTGGAGAGTATTCATTTTCTCGCCAGGTACGTCGATTGCTAACCAAGCGATCTCTTGTTCATCAATACTTAAGTTAAATGCTTTTTGCTCACTCATTACTCAACCTCCAAAACCATCGCAGCACCAAGGCCACCAGCCGCACACGCGGTATTCAGCGCAAGACCACCGCCGCGTCGCTTAAGCTCGCGAAGAGTCTGTGTGATCATACGTGCGCCTGTCGCTGCAAATGGGTGTCCGTAAGCGATAGAGCCGCCCAGTACATTGAACTTGTCCATATCAATGTCGCCAATTGCCTTTGCTCGGCCGAGGTGTTCTTGAGCGAACTTGTCGCTGGCAAACATTTTGACGTTGGAGAGAGTTTGCGCCGCAAATGCTTCGTGCATGTCGATTAGAGTTAAATCTGACAGCTCAATACCCGCTCGCTCTAATGCGAGTGGCGTCGAGTAAGAAGGTCCCATTAGCATGTCCTTCTCTACCCCGATAGCGGAAAACGCGTAAGAGCGAATGTAGCCCATCACTTCCAACCCAAGCTCTTTTGCTCGGCCTTCACGCATCAAAAGGATCGCCGCGGCGCCGTCTGTTAATGGCGTACTGTTCGCAGCTGTCACACTACCGTATTGACGGTCAAACGCTGGACGCAGTTTCGCATAGCCTTCTAATGTGGAGTCATGGCGCACGTTGTTGTCTTGCGAAATCCACTTTTTATAAGGTTCTGGGAATGCAGTCATCACCTCCCCTTCGATTTTGCCCTCTTTCCAAGCTTGAGACGCTAGAGAGTGAGAACGATGCGCTAACGCGTCTTGCTCTTCACGACTGATGCCATGAGACTTCGCCATTTGTTCCGCGGTTTGTCCCATCGATAAACCCGTCGAATATTCGGCCACTGCAGGTGGGACTGGCATTAAGTCTTTTAGTGAAAGGGTTTTAAGTAGCTTAAGTTTCTGGCCAACCGTTTTGGTTTTACTCAAGGCCAATAGGTTTGCCGCCAGCTTTTTCGAGACGCCAATAGGCAACACTGAAGATGAATCAGCACCGCCGGCGATACCAATATCGATCGTTCCCGACATAATGCTCTCGGCCACATTCACTGCCGATTGAAAACTCGTCGCACACGCGCGCGTCACACTGTAGGCATCGGTATGAATATTCATGCCTGTACCCAATACGATCTCACGAGCGATGTTTGGCGCTTCTGGCATTTGAACCACTTGACCGAAGACAACTTGATCAATCAATGTAGGATCAATTTCCGTGCGAGCCATCAATTCACTCACCACCATTTTGCCTAAGTCCACTGCTGGAACTTGGCTAAACTCCGTGCTTTGGCGCGCAAAAGGGGTTCGCAAACCAGCAACGATCGCGATACGCTCTCCGGAGCGAGTTCTCACTTCCTGTTTGCCCATTGTTTCTCCTTGGATTTTAAGAGGTCTGACCACAACACTGTAACGAAAATGTTAATTCAATCAAACGATCGTTTAAATAAACGTGATTTAGAGTGGAAAAGTGTTTGTCGCATTCGCCATAAGAATACTTCAAATTTAGCAGCTAAGGCGCTGATTTGTATATTGACAAACCGAACGGGACCTGACGTCAGGAAAGTGTCACTTTGGGCGGTGTTTAGGCAAAAAAAAACCACACAAAACTGTGTGGTTGGAATGTATAAAGCAATTAACTTACGCCAATTGAAAATAATCAGTTTCCTGATTAGGAGAAAGTAAAGTCAGCCTTCAAAAGGAAGTGTCATCTTGCTCAACATGCCGGCAGAGCCGACTAGATGACAGGAGTTACTATAACCGTTGTGTTACATTGGATTTTGAATTAGATCAATTTTAAGTGAGTTTATCGTGTTGAATCGCCTATATATCTCAATTGCAACGGCAAAATATCAAACGCTGACTAGCTTTTAAGCAAGTTGTGTTGATCACGATCTCTGATTTACATTGAACAAATCGTTCTTTTAACGGCCTATGATTAACAAAATACGCCGATTTAGGTAGCGAACCACAGAGCGTTAGGGAGGCTCTTGTGTCAATAATAAACTTCTTTGGGAAGAAAAAGCCTGAACGTCCGGTCAACTCGGATATGGACAGACAAAGAAAATATGAAGCGCTCGTCAGAGCCTACCACCGGGATTTGTATCGCTATGCCTATTGGTTGTCAAAAGACCCAAGCATTGCGGAAGACTTGGTGCAAGAAACTTGCTTACGAGCATGGAAATCACTCGATAGCTTACAAGATGAAAAAGCGGCAAAGTCTTGGTTGATTACTATTCTTCGCCGAGAGAATGCACGCCGCTTCGAGCGCAAACAGTTCGACCTGGTGGATATCGATGACTTTGGTAATGAGGCGAAAGTCAGCGATGATCCCCATCATCAAACTGAATGGGTTCAAGCGCAGATCATGAAGCTCGATGTGGATTACCGCGAACCTCTTTTCCTACAAGTGATTGGAGGATTTAGCGGTGAAGAAATCGGTGAGATTTTGGGGTTAAACAAGAATACCGTCATGACACGCTTATTCCGTGCACGTAATCAACTCAAAGAAGCAATAGATCCAGAAAACAGTCAAAGGGGGCAGAAAAATGGATGATTTAGAATTTCGTCGTCGCATTATGTCCGATCCGAAATGTCGAGACAGTGAACTCACTGCGGCAATCAAAGGAAGTGAGTCCAACAGCAAATTTGCTGATGAGATTTTAGATCTGGATAGCCAAATTGCTAAAGCGATGTCGGTTGACGTACCGGAAGATCTAGCAGATAGAATTCTGTTCAACCAAACGTCGAGCCACCAAGATGACAAGGTAATTCGTCCAAACTTTGCTAAACGCGCAATGGCAATGGCCGCTTCGGTTGCTTTTGTTGTCGGCATTTTAGTGGGTCAAGTGAATTGGGGCAACTTAATCGTATCTCCTGCTCAAGCGAGTTTGGCAGATACGGCGCTCAAGCACGTGATTAATGAAAAATCATTTGTTGAACAACTGGATGAGAAAGTACAGCTATCACAGATCAACGCCAAGATGGAACCCTATCAACACCAGTTGAGTGACTCTTTCCCGTATCATGTCTATTACTTGAATCATTGCGGATTTGGTAAATCGAACGCCCTGCACATGGTTTTTCAGGGAGAAGCTGGCAAAGTAACTTTGTTCTTTACGGGTCTGTCATCGGCTCAGGCAGAGAGCTTTGTTAAAGATGGTATGTCTGGTTTGGTCGAACCAATCGGAAATACCAGTATGATACTGGTTGGCGAGCAAGGCGAAAATGTCGCTAAGATCGCCGAAAAGATCGCGACTATTATCAAACCATCAATTTAACAAAAAAATAACATTTTGTGATCTAACTCAAGGCTTGAGGCGCTGTCTCGAGCCTTTTTTGTCTCACTTTTTTAGAGCTTAGACTCTAAAAAATTATATTTTACGCCTGTTTCCTGCCAAATAACCACCATTTCGGTAATTTTATCGCCCAAATAGGCAATGGTCGGATTTCTATATTTTATACTTGAGTCTAGTATCAGCCACCAACTGAGCTTTTGCTCAAATATATCGCCCACATAGAGGCGAATATTAGAAAAAGGAAAAAGCAACAATGAACAAGACGCGTCTGTTTAAAAAGTCACTATTAGCAGTGACCATCACAACCGCAACACTTGCTTCGCAGCAGGCTCTCGCTGCAGGCTTCCAACTTAATGCGCAATCAGCAACCGGTATCGGCCGTGCGTTTGCTGGTGATGCTGTAATCGCAGATAACGCATCTGTAATGGCTCGTAACCCAGCGGCAATGGCTCTATTTGACGAAACTTCTCTGTCGCTAGGTTTTGAAAGCATCACTTCTATGATTGAAGTTAAAGATGCAAAATATACTTCTGTACCAGTTACTGGTACCGGCACACCAGTTGGAGCAGTAAAACAAGTAAATGCTGACTACGATGATGCTGGTGATACGTCGATTGCACCAAACATTCACTTGATTGTGCCAGTAAATGACAAGTTTGCTTGGGGTATTAACGCTTACACTAACTTTGGTACTAAAACAGAGTTCTCTGATAGCTATGCTGCTGGCGAATACGCCGGCCTAACAGACGTAAAAAGCGTAAACTTTGGTTTAGCCGGTTCATACCGTTTAAATGAACAATGGAGCTTTGGTGCAGGTCTAGATTTAATTTATGGTCAAGGTAAATTAGAGCGTGCACTAACAGGCGGACCAGAGCTTTTAGACGTGGACGCTGATGGTTGGGCAGTAGGCTTTAACCTTGGTACAGTTTATGAACTAAACGAAAACAACCGTTTTGGCCTAGCTTACCATTACAGCCCTGAGCTAGAAGCAAAAGGTGATACTACATACGGTGGCGCAAAACTAAATAGCGATACTATCTATATGCCGTTGCCAGATATGCTAGAGTTTTCTGGTTACCACCGCATTGAAGATACTAAGTTTGCAGTTCACTACAGCGTGCAGTGGATCGGTTGGGAATCATTCGACGTACTGGAAAGTAAAAAAGCAGGTGACCTGAACGAGTACAACTGGCAAGACGGTATGCACTATGCAATTGGTGGTACATACTACCTAAACCAAGACTGGACACTACGCGCAGGTTACATGTACGACACTAGTGCGCAAGATGACACTCGCTCGATCTCAGTACCAGATTCTGACCGTCAGTGGTTCTCTACAGGTTTCACCTATCATTTAACTGAAAAATCAAACATTGACTTTGGTTTTACTTACTTAATGGGCAAAGAAGTGGATGTTAAAGAGACTAAAGCTCTTCCAACACCGACGTCAGGTGTTTACTTGGCCACTCAAGTGGAAGGTACAACAACAGCCGATGCTATCCTAGTAGGTCTTCAGTACAGCCGTACTTTCTAAGGCAAGTTAGCAATATCTTTATTAAAAAGGTCAGCGAGAGCTGGCCTTTTTTGTTCCTCCCTTTATTTATACACTTCCAATATTCGCTGAATTTTAGCTTACACCTGTAAGTGAAACGCCCCTATACATGCTACATGTGTACGCTCAATTTCTTATTACACCCTTGTTAATTTGGTATTTTTAACTATCAATATCTTTTTTAAGGTATTAAATCCTAAAAGTTACCCCTTAAAGCCATTTTAACTTTAAAGTTTTTACTCTAACCGTATGATCGCATGACTAAAACCCACAAAATTCAGCGAACATTAGAATGAAAACAAACAAGACTCTCCTATCTTTTGCAGTGGCATGTGGTTTAGCAACTGTATCTTCAACAGCTAGCGCAGCTGGCTTTCAGTTGGCAGAATACTCGGCAACGGGCCTTGGTCGTGCGTACGCTGGCGAAGCAGCGATGGCAGATAACGCCAGTGCACAATGGCGCAACCCTGCAATGCTGACCTACTTAGAAGGTACACAAGTTTCTGTTGGCGCTATCTATGTAAACCCAAACCTTGACGTCGATGGAAGCACCCGTTTCGTGACCGGCGATGTACGCAGCGAGTCCGACGACTTTGCTAATGACGCAGTAATCCCTAACTTATATGTCTCTCACCGCTACAGCGACAAACTAGCAGTTGGCCTGGCTTTCGGCACTAACTACGGGATGGAAACGGAGCTTGGTACTGACTTTACTGCGGCTCATTTCGGGAACGAAGCAAGCATCACTACCGTCGAAGCTAACTTAAACATGGGCTACCAACTTACTGAAACAGTGAGTGTTGGGGGTGGTATTCGCTATGTAATGGGTGAAGGTAGTTTTGGTGCAACCGTTCCTTCCCAAACCGCAGCTGTTACTCCTCTAAATGAAGGCGATACACTTAAGTACATGGAAGGCGACGATACGGCTTGGGGATGGCAAATCGGTGCGGCATGGCAACTTAACCCAAATCACCGCGTTGGCATTTCGTACAAGTCCGCCGTAGACCTAAAACTTGAAGGCTACGCCACCGGTCTTGGCTTTGGTCTAGCGAATGGTACACGCGAAGATGGCCATATGGATCTTTCGCTACCTGCAACAGCCGAGCTTGCGAGCTTCCACCAAGTTTCTGAAAAACTTGCCCTTCACGCGAGTTTTAACTGGACTGATTGGAGTAGTTTTGAAAAATTGGAAGCAGAACTAGATACCTTAGGCACTCATATGGTTAAGGTTGAAAACTGGAAAGATAACTATCGCTTCGCTGTGGGCGCAACATACCAAGTTGACCCTAAACTAGCCCTACGCACTGGTGTTGCTTACGATACGTCTGCAGTAAGTGATAAAAACCGCACCATCACGATTCCAGAAACGGATCGTACTTGGCTAAGCCTAGGAGCAAGCTACGACTTCACTAAACAATTTACACTTGATGGCGGCTTTACCTACATTATTGCTAAAGACGCACCGATCACTGAATCGCGCGGTTACGCATCTGACAATGCAGCCGAAGCCGTTGGTGGCCAATTTGTTGGTGAGACAAGTGGTCACGTATGGCTAATCGGTGTTCAAGCGAACTACCGCTTCTAATCTCGTTTAATAGAGACAAAAAAGGCTTGGTTAATACCAAGCCTTTTCTTTTTAGGTACTTATCAGTAATCGTCTAAGTATTCGTCCAAGTATGCTTCTTCTTCGGCATCATATTGATCTTCAACTTCAATTTCGGCTTTGAAGTCTTGATGCTGGATGTACGCTTCTCTAACCAGTGCGTATGGGTCTGGAGAGTTATGTAGCATAGCTTCTTGCGAGACGACCGCTGCGCGGCTTTCTAACCCTTCTAATGCCCATTTACCTAGCCCTGCCCAAATGTTCAGGTAAGACAACGGCACATACATTCCGTCAACGACGTCTCCTGTCTCTCGTACTGTCCAAGGTCCATAACCGGGTACCATTACATATGGTCCATTACCGACACCATAATGTCCGACGGCATCGCCAAAGGTTTTCTCATTATGGTCAGTAATGCCCGCAGCCGAGGCAATATCGATTAAACCTAATAGGCCAAAGGTACTGTTGATCCAAAAACGGTTAAAGTGATCGACCGCCTTTTCACCATTACCCATCAACAAATTGTTAATCATGCTCGAGGGTTCATCTAAGTTACCGAGAAAATTCGCGATACCTTTCCGCAGTGGCGACGGTACATAACCAACATAGGCTAAAGACACCGGGCGCAAAATATAAGGGTCCAGATAATCGTAGTTGATTGTCCACATGGTCCGGTTGAACCCTTCAAAGGGGTCGTTCACATGAGCGTTTTCAGCTTCAACGTTATATTCGGTTTCGTCACTTTCTTGAGGTGTTCCAGCGCATCCTGACAATACGAGTACGGCACACAATAAAGGCCATATCCGCGACTTTATCCTAATCATAATTATTATTTTCCATAAAAAAGGCCGGTCACATGAACCGGCCTTATTTCATTCAACTGGCGGTTTTAGTACTGTTTATCAATAACTACAGTAACTGATTCGCCCATTTTAACTGCTTCACTCTCACCAAACCAGTCCCCTTGTTTGGTTGCGACATTTCCGTCGCTGTCGATTCGAACGCGTACCATTAACGTATCTAGTGAGGATAGTTTACGCTCTGCAATCATGCTATTGCCATCATCCAGCACAACCGTACGAGGTAGTGAACCTACTGGGTATCGAGCCGCCGCTACAGGCATTGGAGAACCATCAGCAGTGTGAATAGAGACAATCAGCGCGGCATTCGGGTCTACTGAAACGTTGTCTGCCACCGAAATAGCAACTGAAACCGACTTACCTGTACCTACTTGCTGTCCCATTTGCTTTTGCGCATTCTCAATACTGCGACTTAGCATTTCATAGCGACTGTCTTGCGGACCGATCATTTGCTGCATCACGCTCCAGTAGCGAATTGCCGCCGGGAAGTCTTTACGCTCAAATGCATCAAACGCGAGCAGTGAGAAAACACGTAAATCAACGTAATCATCCTTCACTAGTTCACCAAGAATGCGTCGCGCTTGATCTTGTTCCACATCATCTTGAGACAACATCAATGCTTGCGCAAACCCAAGCATGACATCTGGGTCTTTCGGTTCTAGGTCGTAGGCTTTCTTCATCGAGCCAATTGCAGTATCAACGTCACGATTCGCCAACGCAATACGACCAAGTAACAGCCAACCAGTAGAGTCATCAGGCTGGTAGTGTAGACGTGTACGTAACGCTAGAGTCAGATCACGCATTTCGTCGTCACTCAACGCCGCACCCTCTGGTGCCATCAGTTTTTTCGACAATGCCGGTAAGTTAGCCGTGACTTGTTGCCACTCTTGAACTTCTTGGTGGGCGCCAAACTTCATGTACATACCGTAAGACAACACAATCACCACGATAACCGATGGGATTAGTACCGCCATTGGCGAAATTGAGCGACCATTTGCATTGTCTTTTTGAGCCGGAATATCATCAAGCAACGATTGCTTCAGGTCTTCAATCAGGTCTTGTTGGTCTTCAACCAAGCCTTCTTCTGCTTCTTCTTGCAGCTCAGATAAACGGTCTTTGTAGAACGCTTTGTTTAGCTCATCACGCAACGCTTCGTCATTGTTTACCTTCTGTCTGTAGATAGGTAACGCGATCAAAATACAGCTAAAAACAACAAGGACGACAGAGGCTATCCAAAATAATGTCATTACTGCTTATCTCCATCATTCTTTTCATTTAGCAGTTCTTTAAGGCGGGCTTCTTTGTCACCATCCCAAGTTTCTGACGACTTAGCCACTGCTTTTTTGCTGCGGCTTCTTAGCACAATAAAGCCAAAACCAAACACCACGACAAACAGTGGGCCTAGCCACAGAATAGAAGTCGCTGCAGTAAACGGAGGATTATAGGTGACGAAGTTACCGTATCGCGCCGTCATGTAATCGATGATCTCTTGCTTAGACTTACCTTCTTTAGTCATCTCATACACTTTCTGACGTAAATCGACCGCAAGCTCCGCATTAGAATCCGCTATGGTGTTGTTTTGACACTTAGGACAACGCAGCGTACTGCCAAGCTCTTTGAACTGCTGCTCTTGCTCCAAAGTTTCAAATTCATAGATCTGAATCGCCGCATGCGCTGCCATAGACAGAGTTAAAGCTGCAAAAAGAGTTAACACTAACTTCTTCATGACTTCGCCTCCGCCAAAAGCTGCTCATACATCGGCTTAAGAGTTTCATTCCAGTTACGGTCATTTACGTCACCAACATGGCGGTAACGGATAACACCGTTAGCGTCAATCAAGAAGGTTTCCGGCGCGCCGTAAACACCAAGATCCAAACCAAGCATGCCATTGCCGTCAAATAAACTGATCAGATACGGATTGCCAAGGTCGTTTAACCAACCAATCGCTTTAGTACGATCATCCTTGTAGTTCATACCGATGATCTTCACGCCCTCGCCAGCAAGCTGGTTAAGGTATTGGTGTTCGGCATAACAGGTTGGGCACCATGTCGCCCAAACATTAAGCAGTAGTGGCTCACCTTTAAAGATCGCCTGATCGTACAACTTGCCTGGCTCAGCCAAATCTTCCAGACGGAATTCTGGTACCGACTTGCCCACCAGTACCGACTCAAGTTTCGTTGGATCGTCACCGTGAGAGTTTTTAATCAGTTGGGTGGCAAATACCGCCACCAAACCTAAAAATGCAACCAGCGGAATAAATAGATACTTCTTATTCATTATGCCTCCTGCTTCTTCGCGCTTTTTCTAAAGCGGTAACGTTTATCGCTGATCGCGATAGCACCGCCAAGCGACATAAGTAACGCACCCGCCCAAATCCAACGAACGAATGGTTTGTAGTAAATACGAACGGCCCACGACTTATTGTCTTCTAAACGTTCACCCATCGCGATGTATAGGTCACGGGTTACGCCACGGTCGATTGCCGCTTCGGTCATCATTGAACGCGCGGTGCGGTAGAAACGTTTTTCGGCATGAAGCGTATTGACATACTGACCATCGCGCTTAATTTCAAAGTCAGCGATGTAACCGTCGTAGTTCGGGCCATCTTTGTCACGCAGACCTTTAAAGTAGAAATCGTAGCCTTGGATTTGGTAATGCTCACCTGGTGCCAGACGCACATCGCGCTCGATGCTGTAGTTCTGCACCATCGCAATACCGATCACCGAAACTGCCAGACCAATATGGCCTAACATCATCGCCCAGTGACTACGTTGAAGTTTCTTAACACCTTCGAAGAAGCTGTGACGATGCGTCGCACGTTCGTGAAGCTCGAAGCCATGCATAAAGATGATCCACAGCGCCATTACCCAACCGATGTACGCCATAAACTGGAAGAACTCGGAGAACAAGGTTACGAACACACCTGCAAGCGCAAACGAAGCCACACCTGAAATTAGCATTGGCTTTAATAAACCCGATAGATTGTCGCGCTTCCAACGGATCAGAGGACCAATACCCAGTAAGAATGAGAATGGAATCATCAACCAGGCAAACAACATATCGAAGAACGGTGCACCGATAGATACCGAGCCTAAGCCGATTTGTTTATGCACCAATGGCAACAGAGTACCCACTAACACCACGACTAACGCCGCAATCAGTAGAACGTTGTTTGCTAGTAATGCGTTTTCACGTGATACGAGGTCAAAATTGCCACGTACTCGTACCGAGGCACCTTTTAGTGCAAACAGCAATAATGAACCGCCGATGACAAACACTAAGAAGCCGAGGATAAACATACCGCGCGCAGGGTCAGAAGCGAACGCGTGTACCGATACCAAAATACCTGAACGAACAAGGAAGGTACCTAGTAAGCTGAGCGAGAAAGCAGAAATCGCCAGTAGCACCGTCCACGCTTTAAACGTACCGCGTTTTTCGGTTACCGCGAGTGAGTGCATCAGCGCTGTACCCGCTAGCCAAGGCATAAAGGACGCGTTTTCTACTGGATCCCAGAACCACCAGCCACCCCAGCCTAATTCGTAGTAGGCCCACCAAGAGCCTAGTGCGATACCCAGCGTCAAGAACAACCACGCTGCGGTTGTCCACGGACGAGACCAACGCGCCCATGCTGTATCCAAACGGCCTGTCATCAGTGAAGCAATCGCAAACGAGAACGCAACTGAGAAGCCAACGTAGCCCATGTACAGCATTGGTGGGTGAATGATAAGACCCGGGTCTTGCAATAGTGGATTAAGGTCACGACCATCCACTGGGAAGAACGGCAAGGTTCGTAAGAATGGGTTTGACGTGACGATGATAAATAGTAAGAAGCCAACGCTGATCATACCCATGACTGCAAGTACACGAGCGACAGATTCTTGTGGCATACCACGGCTAAACGTTGCGACTGCGATAGTCCACGCCGCTTGGATTAAAACCCAAAGCAACAACGAACCTTCGTGCGCCCCCCATACCGCAGTTAAGCGATAATACCATGGCAACTGGCTGTTTGAGTTGGTTGCCACATAGTTAAGGGTAAAATCGTTGGTATAAAACGCCCAAAGCAGAGCGCCAAAAGAGAATAAAAGTAATAGGAACATGCCCCAAGACAGCGGTCTTGCGGTGTTCATCAACATCGTGTTATTTCGAGATGCGCCGACCAACGGCAGCACACTCAGTAATACTGCCATCGCCAAAGAGACGATCAGAGCGAAATGACCAATTTCAGCAATCATTGACCGCTTCCTTGTTTTTGTTGTTCAGAGTATTGAAGCGGTTCGTGCGTTTTCTTCATCGCTTCTGCGATTTCTGGCGGCATATATTCTTCGTCGTGCTTAGCCAGTACTTCAAACGCTTCAACCGTTGTTGAATCTAAAAGAACACCTTGAGCCACAATCCCCTGCCCTTCGCGGAATAGATCCGGAAGAATACCGTCGTAAACGATCGTCACTTTCGGGCCGACATCATGCAGATCGAATGAAACGCGTAGCGATTCAGGGTCACGCTTTACAGAACCTTCAACAACCATACCGCCGATACGAAGACGCTGGCCAACTTCTGGTTTGGTTCCGTCTGGTTTACCATTGACCAACTCGGTCGGTGTGTAAAACAGGTCCATATTTTGGTTCAGAGCGTAAAGCATTAGGCCGATAGTGGCACCAATACCAATAAAGATCGCAAGAACAATGCCGAGCCTCTTTTTACGTCTTGGGTTCATAGTGTGTTCTCCAAATTCTTAGCTGCTTCAATGCGGGCTTGTCGGTCAATTTTTGACTGAACTTCTTTTAACAGCGCGTCGCCGCGGCGTACGCTAACAAACAAAAGGATCAGCATTGACAAAAACGTAATACCAAAGGCGCTCCACACATAACCTGCGTATCCGCCCATAGCAAAAAAATCACTCAAAGATTCGAAATGCATAATTTAATTACCTCTCTGAGATTTAGCTTCGGCAAGTTTAATCACCCACGGACGGTGACTCTCTTTGTTCAGGATTTCGTTACGTAAACGAATCATGGTCACTGAGCCGAAGAAAAATGCGAAACCGAAGATATTAAGGAGCAGCGGCCATAACATGTCGCTTGAAATAGATGGTTTTTCAAATTTCGTAATCGTCGCACCTTGGTGTAGTGTGTTCCACCACTCTACTGAGAAGTGGATAATCGGTAAGTTCACCACACCGACAATCGCCAAAATACCCGCAGCTTTCGCGGCTGTTTTTTGGTCATCAAACGCGTGGTAGAGCGCGATAACACCTAGGTAAAGGAATAGAAGAATCAGTTCTGAGGTTAAGCGTGCATCCCAAACCCACCAGGTTCCCCACATCGGTTTGCCCCAGATAGCACCAGTTAAAAGAGCAATAAAGGTGTAAACCGCGCCAATAGGAGCCATTGCCGATGCTGCCATGTCTGACAAGCGAACTTGCCACACAATACCGATAAATGCGGCAATCGCCATCGACATGTAGACACCCATCGACCAGATTGCAGCTGGAACATGAATGTAGATAATTCGGAAACTATCGCCTTGTTGGTAATCCGCCGGAGCAAACGCTAAGCCGAGAACCGTACCGATCGATAGGCACAATAGGGCTAAAATGGAAAACCAAGGCAGCAACTTACCACACAACTGATAAGTGGTTTCAGGCTTGGCATAAGGATGGAGCCACTTCCACATGTTTATTCTCACTCTTACTTCAGTTTTGTGTCACTCAAATCGCAGTGACAATTTTTATTTGTAATTTATATAACGGGAAAATTTCGTGCTTGATCGAAAACAACTAATTCACGCTTACACGCAGCGCGGCACTAATTGCAAACGGCGTTAAGGTAAATGCTCCCATAAACATTGCACCTAAAATGGCTAACTGACCGTTATACGCAACACTGAGTGATGCGGCGTCAATTGCTGAGGTCGCAAAAATCAAAATCGGAATATACAGCGGCAGTACTAGCAAACTCAGCAGTACCCCACCTTTTTGCAACCCAACGGTTAGCGCGACACCAATGGCTCCGATAAAACTCAACGTCGGTGTACCAACCAGCAAAGTCAGCACAACCGCCAACCAAGTGTTGAAATCCAAAGAGAGTAGAATCGCGAGCAATGGGCTAATTAAAATCAGTGGCAAACCTGTCAGTACCCAGTGGGCGATCACTTTGGAGATCACAACAATCGGTAATGGGACAGGCATAAGCATCATTTGTTCCAACGAACCGTCTTGAAAATCATCACGAAATAGTCGTTCGAGAGAGAGCAATGCCGAAAGCAACGCAGCCACCCAGACGATACCAGCGGCAATTCGCGCTAATAAGTTCGGCTCAGGACCAATACTAAGAGGAAATAAGGTAATAACGATGATAAAAAACCACAGTGGGTTAAAAACATCAGCTTGACGGCGAAAAGCGATTAAAAGTTCGCGGCGCACAATACTATTCATAGTCGCTAACATGATTAATCACCCAGTTTGATTTTTCTAAGTTTAGGGTTATCGGTAAACATATCTTGGTGAGTGGTTAGCACCACAATGCCACCCTGCTCCGCATGGTTCAAAAATAGTGACTCCAGCACCTTTACGCCTTGTTTATCTATAGCGGTTAAAGGCTCGTCCAAAATCCACAGTTTATGCTGACTCAACCACAAGCGCGCTAATGCCACGCGGCGTTGCTGACCTGCAGAAAGCTGTGCGACAGGGACATCTTCCCTTCCCGCGAGACCTACTTTCGTTAGTGCGTTGTAGATCTGTTCTTTGCTTACCGGTGTTTTTGAATGGATGTTGAGGTAGAAGCGTAGGTTTTCATATGCTGTTAGCTCTCGCTTCACACCAGTGCTATGGCCAAGAAACAGTAAGTCTTCGTGGTACACATCACGGTTAGATTCGATATTTTCGCCATTCCAAAATATCTCGCCATTATCACGGTCGCCCAGCCCTGTCACGATACGTAGTAAGGTCGTTTTACCTGTGCCGTTGCGACCTTCAATCTGTACTAACTCTCCGGTATCTATAGTAAAAGAAAGGGATTCAAATAAAATTCTTTCATCTCTAATGGCGGTAAGCTGGGATACTTCTAACATGTGCTGTCACTACTAAAATTTTGAGTCGCTATATTACCACAGCCTGTTAAGCACAACACAGCATTAGACCTATACGAATCACGAAACTGAGTAAGAATCTGTTAACAATTATGCATATAGAAACTCATCTACCCCTAAATGGTTACATTCAGAAATAAAAAAGGTGCCCTAGAGCACCTTTCTTTTAATCGTTGTGTTGTTATCTTGCACGTCTCTGACGGGCGAGAGCTCTTTGCCGCTCTGGGTTACTCTCCATCGGCGGGACTTTCTCTTTTCCAGCGATCTTCTTCTGCAGCGACATCATCAGTTCGGCTTCTGCTTTAGGCAATTCACACTCTTCAATCAACTCATTGATATCCGCGCCCAACTGAACCATTTTACTCGCTCGAGAATACAAGCGACCGTCGCTGTCTTCTTGCTCAAGCTCGGTGATTCGTTCATTAAGGTGCTGGATGATGTCCTGTTGTTCACTGACTCTTTGACCCAACCCAACCACAACCGAACGAACTTCAAGCAATTGCTTGTTCGCTTTTTGCAGTTCTTTATCTAACTTGCGGTTTTGTTGACGAGCGTGTTCGAACGCTCGCGTTTGACTGCGCTTCATTCGCATAAAAACGAACAGTACAAGTACAACTACAGCAGCCAAAGACCCAGCTAATACCGGGTCATTAACAATCCAAGCGAAATCCATTATAGATGAGCCATCTCATCCCATTCTTCGTCTGTCAGTAGCTTGTTCAAATCGACAAGGATAAGCAGTTTGCCGTCGCGGTTGCTTACACCTTGAATGAACTTAGCACTCTCATCCGTACCCACACTTGGCGTTGTATCGATTTCAGAAGAACGTAGGTAAACCACTTCAGCCACACTATCGACCAAAATACCGATCACTTGGTGCTCAGATTCGATTACGATGATACGCGTGTTGTCGGTGATCTCACCTTCAACCAAACCAAAGCGTGAACGTGTATCAATAACGGTTACAACGTTACCACGCAGATTGATGATACCTAGTACATAGTCAGGAGCACCTGGGACTGGAGCGATCTCTGTGTAACGCAAGACTTCACGTACCTGCATTACATTGATACCGTAGGTTTCCTCTTCTAGCTGGAACGTCACCCACTGAAGCACTTCGTCGTTAGACTGGTCTTTTCTTACTTCTACTTCGTTAGTTTGAGACATACCTAATCCTCTCTAAGCCTAAAGCGGCATAAATGTTCTAATTATCTAGTGCTTTAACATCAAGCCCTGCATTAAGCATAGCGATTAATGCGTCAACATGTATCAAAGCACACATTTTTTCTTTTACCATGCCTGCGAGCCAAGGGCGTTTACCCGCCTTTTCTCGCCAACGCACGGTTTCTGGTTCCAGCGCTTCTGTTCCTTTAAGTTGGGTAGAAGCCAAGCCCCACATACTTTCGCCTAACATTACTACGTATTCATACGCGTCTTTGTAAGCGTCATCCTTAATTTTTTCAGACATAACCCACTTGGCTGTATCAACGACATCCAATTGTGCGTCACGACTGGTTTGTAAACCTAAGTACCAAGCTGGTCGGCCGATCAAGTGGTTTAGCTCACCAAGTCGGTGTATCCCACCCAACTCGTCGAGCGGAACCGCAAACAGTACACCGTTAACATCGAAGTACAAAACTTGAAAGCGTTCGCTTCTAGCTATGCTCTGCCACGCCTCTTCACTCGCTTCTTGCGGTTGAGTTTCAACTTCAGGTACGATGTCGATAGCAATATCGATTTCGGGCTCAATGACTTCTGGTGTAACGTTCAACTCAACCGTTGGTATTTCCACAACCGTCTCTTCAACCAGCGTCTCCGTATCCCATTCTTGGATCTCTTCAACAACAGGTTGAGTCTGAGCAATACTCACGGTATTTTGTTCGAGAATATGCTCGACGTCGACCTCATCGACTGGGTTGGACGCTTCTAGTTGTTTGAGCAAGCGTTCCACATCTTCAAGGTTAGGAACGTCAACCTCTTCCAACTCAGGCTCAACAAAGTGAGACTCTTCTACTGGCTGCAATTGAGGTTCTGGTACCAGTTCAACCACTGGCTCTACCGGTGTTAGTTCGGCCGTTTCATCCGAACTGCCTTCAAGCAACGCAGAGAAGTAATCATCCAACGCTTGTTCACTAGAAAGTGACTGACTAGTCATCGATCGACAACCTCTCTAGGTGAAGCAACAACTGCTTGTAAGCAAACACACCTCGGCTTCCCGATGCAAAATGAGACACTGGAAGGCGCTTCAAACTAGCATCGCGGAACTTAGTATCAATCGGTACAGCCGATGACCAAACTTGCTCTGGATAGTCTTTCTTCAGTTGCTGTAAGGTCTGTAGCGACGCTCTCGTTCGCTTATCGTACATCGTTGGCACAATCGTCACGTTAAATGATTTACCACGCGATTTTTGCATAATCGCCAAGGTGCGAACCATACGCTCCAAACCTTTCATCGCCAGAAACTCGGTTTGTACAGGGATCAGAATGCGGTCACTCGCAGCCAGTGCGTTGACCATCATCACCCCAAGGATCGGAGGACAGTCGATCAGTACGTAGTCATAACGTTTTCTCAGCGCGAGCAAAGCACGTTTTAAGATCAATCCCATACCACTTCGATTACCCATCACACGGTCTAACGTCGCCAAAGACATGTGTGCTGGAATAATGTCTATCCCTTCGATGTTGGACTGCATAATCAGCGGAGCGACCGTTTGCTCGGTATATTCTTTCAACTGAAACAAGTCAAACAGGCTGACGGGCACATTATCCGAGTCATAACCTAAATAGGTAGTTAGCGAAGCGTGCGGATCGGTATCCACAAGCAGTACGCGCTTCCCCTGCTGACTTAACAAGCCGGCTAACGTAATTGTCGTAGTGGTTTTACCTACGCCACCTTTTTGGTTTGCAATGCTCCATACAATCATGACGAACCTCTAGGCTAAACCGACTTCGACCAGCATGCGTTCTGCGATGCGGTCCAGTGGTAGGTCTTCAGTAGAAATACCCGCTTTTGCCACTGCTTGAGGCATGCCGTAAACCACACAGCTTTCTTCGTCTTGCGCCCAGATCGTTGAGCCAGCGTTTTTCAACATTCTTGCGCCTTCTCGTCCGTCCGCTCCCATTCCAGTCAACACCATTGATAAGACTTGGTCATGGTAAATTTTCGCGGCACTGCCAAAGGTCACATCAACACATGGTTTGTAATTCATACGCTCACCACCGTCGAGAATGCGCAGCTTAGCCGCTCCCGGACGACCGTCGATCATCATTTGCTTACCACCTGGAGCCAAATATGCGACACCCGGCTTTAGCACATCGCCATTCTCCGCTTCTTTCACCTGTATCTTACATAGCGAGTTCAAACGGGTAGCAAATGCTGCGGTAAAGGTTGCTGGCATGTGCTGGATTAAAACGATCGGATGTGGATAGTTGGCAGGCAAATTGGTTAGAATTTTTTGTAGCGCAACAGGACCTCCTGTTGAAGTACCAATCGCGGTTAGCTGATATTTTTTGCCAGATGAGCGAAAACGTGCGTTCACCGCTGGTTTTGGAGCCGCAGTTGAGCGCGGTAGTGTACTGGTCGATGTCGTTTGTCGATTCAGCAAGCTTGAAGTTGGCGCGGATGAACTTGGTGATTTCACTGGGCTTGCTGGTCTCGTACGGCGCATAAACGCACGACGAGAGGCAATATGAATCACACGCTGCTGTAATAGAGTCACAGCTTCGTCACGATTACGCGCAATATCTTCGAACTTTTTCGGCAGAAAATCTAATGCACCCGCTTCGAGTGCATCAAGTGTCGCTTTCGCCCCATCATGAGTCAGGGACGAAAACATTAAGATAGGAACTGGACACTGCGCCATGATTTCACGTACCGCAGTGATACCATCCATCACTGGCATTTCAATATCCATGGTAATCACGTCTGGCTTAATGCGCAGTGCTTTCTCTACTGCTTCTTTGCCATTGGTTGCGACGTCTACCACTTCTAGTCGTGCTTCCGAGTTAATGATTTCACTCACTCGGCGGCGGAAAAAACTTGAATCATCGACGACTAATACTTTAATTGCCATATCTTTCCTTTACTTCCTATGACCTAGATTCGTGAAGCTGCCGCGTACTGCTTTAGCAGATCTGGCACGTCTAGAATCAACGCGATATGACCATCACTCGTAATTGTTGCGCCCGCCATACCTGGAGTGCCTTGTAGTAGTTTATCCAGCGGCTTGATAACCACTTCTTCTTGGCCGATAAGCGTATCAACCACAAAGCCAACTCGCTGGCTACCCAGTTGAACAATCACTACATGGCCATGCCCTTTACGCAGTTCCACTTGCCCCATGCTTGGCGTGAGCCAGTTTTGCAAGTAGAACAAAGGAATCGACTTATCACGCACAATGATCGTCAACTGACCATCAACAACGTTTGTGCGACTTAAATCTAAGTGGAAAATCTCATTCACACTCGCCAATGGCAGCGCAAACGGATGACCACCCACACCAACCATTAGCGTTGGCAGAATCGCCAGTGTTAACGGTACTTTGATGGTGATTTTCGTGCCTTGACCCATTTCTGAATCGATATCAATAGAACCGTTCAAGGTATTGATCGCCGTTTTCACTACGTCCATACCTACACCACGACCTGAAATGTCAGAAATTTTCTCTTTGCTTGAAAAACCAGGCATAAAGATCAGGTTGAAACACTCTTTATTGGTAAGACGCGAAGCCGCATCTTCATCCATAATGCCGCGTTTAACCGCAATTGCTCGAAGTTTGTCTGGATCCATACCGCCACCGTCATCCACGATAGCCAATTCGATATGGTCTCCCTCTTGAGCAGCAGAAAGAATCACTTTACCTGTACTTGGTTTACCTGCTGCAACACGGTCTTCCGGCATTTCGATGCCATGGTCGACGGAGTTACGCACCAAGTGAATCAATGGATCGGCAAGCGCTTCAACTAAGTTCTTATCTAGGTCTGTATCTTCACCACGCATTTCCAGCGAGATGTCTTTTTTCAAACTGCGCGCCAAATCTCGAACAACACGTGGGAAACGACCAAAAACTTTCTTGATCGGTTGCATACGCGTTTTCATCACCGCACCTTGCAGGTCAGCTGTAACAACATCTAGGTTTGCTACCGCTTTCGACATTTCTTCGTCAGCGCTGTTCAAACCAAGGCTAAGCAGGCGGTTACGTACCAATACCAACTCACCGACCATGTTCATAATGGTATCTAGTGTTGAGGTATCAACACGGACTGTTGCTTCTGCTTGTGTTTTTTTCGCTGGCGTCGCCGCTTCTGATTTAGCAGGTACTGCTTTTTCAGGCGCTTTTGCTGGAGCTGGTGCAGCAGCTGGTTTTTGCTCAACTTGCAGGTTTGCAGAAGCTGGCTTAGTTGCCGCTTCAAGCTCTTCGACGGAAGGACCTTTACCGTTACCGTGCAGCTCGTCGAGCAGTTTTTCAAACTCCTCGTCGGTCATCAAATCGCTATCACCAGATGCGCTCGATTGCGGCTCTGGAGTTGGAGTTGGTGTTGTGGATTCTGAAACCGAATCACCTGGCGCTTTTCCTACACCGTGCAGTTCGTCGAGTAATTTCTCGAACTCATCATCGGTGATATCGCCACTTGTTTCGTCTTCTGGTTGTGTTGACGCAGCCGCCGCTGGAGTAGAACTGCTCGGGGCACTGCCTTTACCGTGCAGTTCATCCAGCAATTTTTCAAATTCATCTTGAGTAATTTCATCGATAGAATTTGTCGACGTTTCTGCGGATGCTGGCGTTTCAGCCGGCACTTCCACTGGCGTCTCTACCACAGGTTCTGCGTCAGGAACTTGAGCTGCGCTTGCTTCTTCCGCAGAGGCGGGCTTACTTAGACGGTGAAGTTCATCAAGCAAGGATTGGTCTGCTGCGACGAGAGGTTCACGATCCTGAACCGCCTGGAATTGCTCGTTAACAGTATCCAATGCTTGTAGCATGGTGTCCATGAGACTCGCGTCTACTTGACGCTGACCGTTACGCAAAATATCAAACACGTTCTCTGCACCATGGCAGGTATCAACAAGTTCTGTCAAAGACAAGAAACCTGCGCCACCTTTAACGGTGTGGAAGCCTCGGAAAATGGCGTTTAATAGATCTTTGTCATCTGGATTGTTTTCCAACTCAACCAGTTGCTCAGAGAGAAGCTCTAATATCTCGCCAGCTTCAACCAAAAAGTCCTGAAGAATATCTTCGTCTAAATCGTAGCTCATATAATACCTCTAAAACCCAAGACTCGAGAGAAGGTCATCGACTTCATCTTGCGATGAAACGGCATCCTCTCTATCGTGAGGGTTGAGAATCGGACCTTCTGGGTCCGTAGATGCTTTTTTGTTGTTATCTGTACTCTTATCCAACGACGAGTTTTTATGCGCCGCTAGTGTATTGACTAACCGATTTTCAAGCTCATTCACCAGTGTAATCACTCTGGAAATAATTTGTCCGGTTAAGTCCTGAAAATCCTGAGCCATCAAGATCTCAGTCAATTGACCGCGTAATTCAGAGCTATCCCCTTCCACTTGACCAAGTAGGTCATCAATGTTGTGGCATAGCGCTTTAAACTCAGTGATATCAATGCGCCCGTGCATCAGTTCATTCCACTGAGGACGAACTTTGAGCAGGCCTTCGTGCAAGTTTTCAGCTATTGGCATGCAGCGATCAACAGCGTCCATGGTTTTATTTGCAGCATCTTCGGTCTTATCAATGACATACTGAAGGCGATCCCTGGCATCTGGGATTTCGTCATTGGCAATTTGACTCATTCGTTCATCGCTACTGAACTGCTTGATTGCTTCATGAAGATCACGAGTCAGCTCGCCAAGTTCTTCAATCACTGCATTCGAAGCATTTTCGTACAGATCTTTCACAAGAAGATTGGCTTCTTGTTGTTGCTCATTTTCTAGTAGCGCTACGAGTTGTTTCGCTTGCTCTAATGAAATCATTCTGAATTGGCCTTAACGCCTTGAGTTATAGACTATAAACGTTCAAAAATCTTATCTAGCTTCTCTTTTAGTGTCGCAGCTGTGAAAGGCTTAACAATGTAGCCATTTACACCCGCTTGTGCCGCTTCGATGATCTGTTCGCGTTTTGCTTCCGCGGTAATCATAAGGACAGGTAGATGCTTTAGTTCAGCATCTGCGCGGATATGTTTCAGGAGGTCAATACCTTGCATCCCTGGCATATTCCAGTCTGTCACGACGAAGTCGAACTCACCTTTTTTAAGCATAGGTAACGCCGTCAAGCCGTCATCAGCTTCTGATGTATTATTGAAACCCAGATCGCGAAGTAGGTTCTTAACAATACGGCGCATTGTTGAAAAATCATCAACAATAAGGATCTTCATGTTTTTATTCAAAATTGCCTCCACTGAATTCAATATCAGTGTTTTACTCATTGTTAGTCCACGCACTGAGTTTAGTGCGTAAACGCTGCATTGATTGACTTAGTATCTGGCTAACGCGTGACTCGCTAACACCAATTACTTCGCCAATTTCTTTTAAATTCAATTCTTCGTCATAGTAAAGCGACAGCACAAGTGCCTCGCGTTCCGGCAAAGATTTAATCGACTCCACCAGCGCATTTCGAAAGAACTCATCCGCGACACCTTGAAAAGGGCTGTTCGCCTCTTCGTTATCTTCAGTGTTGATCACGTCTTCGGAAACGCCAAGATCTTCTATACCAACCAATCGAGAACAGTTAATGTCAGTTAGGACTGAGTGGTATTGCTCTAAACTCATGCCTACGTGCTTAGCGACTTCCATATCCGTCGGGTCACGATTTAGCTCACCCTCTAGTGTTGCGATCGCCTGGCTTATCTCGCGGCTATGTCTGTGTACCGAGCGAGGAACCCAATCTCCACGTCTGATATCATCGAGCATAGCACCACGGATTCGAATACCCGCGTAAGTTTCAAAACTCGCGCCTTTACTACCGTCATAATTCTTCTGGGCTTCAAGTAAGCCAATCATGCCCGATTGAATAAGGTCTTCTACTTGCACACTAGGAGGGAGCCGACCCAACAAATGATGAGCAATACGCTTCACAAGCACCGAGTATTTCTCTAGAAACTCCCGCTGGCTGTTCTGGTTTCCGTACTGGTCATAGGTCAGGGCCTTATTCACCAAATGGTTCCTCTAGTATTTCTGTTCTATTCAACAAACGTTCAACAAAAAACTCGAGATGCCCGCTTGGCGTCTTAGGAATTGGCCAAGTTAGCGCTTTATTTGCCAGAGACCCTATCGCTAGAGCGGCAGGTGAGCGCGGAAATGCATCGACAACAATTTTCTGTTTTTTAACGGCTTGTCGAACTTTATCATCTAATGGAATACATGCTACGAGCTCAAGGCTCACATTCAAGAATCGCTCTGTGACCAAAGTCAATTTTGCGAACAATTCTCTCCCTTCGCGGTAGCTTCGGACCATGTTTGCTACGATTTTGAATCGCTGAACTTGGTGCTCTTTACTCAGCAATTTAATCAACGCATATGCATCTGTGATCGAGGTTGGTTCATCACAAACAACCACCACCACATCTTGGGCTGCGCGCGAAAAGCTGACTACCATATCAGAGATACCAGCAGCCGTGTCAATTAATAACACGTCCATCTCGTCTTCTAGGCTACCAAATGCACGAATCAAGCCGATATGTTGTGCATGTGATAGCTCTGCCATAGATTGAGTACCAGATGTCGCCGGAATAATTTTTATACCGAATGGTCCTTCAACAATAGCATCTTTGAGCTCACACTCACCTGCAAGAACGTGACCGAGGTTGCGCTTTGGTCGAATACCTAGCATTACATCGACATTTGCGAGACCTAAGTCAGCGTCCAGAACCATGACTTTCTTACCTTGGCGAGCCATACAGATAGCCATGCCGAGAGTTACGTTTGATTTACCGACACCACCTTTACCACCCGTAACCGAGATGACCTTAGTTAGAGAAGGTTGTGTTAAGCGGCGTAGTCCGCTTGCTTGGTCTTGTATCATGTTATTTGTCATAATCGTCTGCCGCCTAGAACCTTTCCGCGTCACTATTCCAGTAGTGAGGCTCATCTTCTGTCGACTTCTCAAGTAATTCGTTTGCCTTAGCTACCATATATTTGGGCTGGGCAATCACAATATCTTCGGGCACTCGCTGACCGTTTGCTATGTAAGCAACCGGTAATGAATTCTGCACAACCACACTTACAAACTCACCAAGGCTTAACGACTCATCGAGTTTGGTTAAGATACATCCAGATAATGGGATGCGTTTAAAGTGGTCTATTGTCTCTTGCAACACTTTGCGTTGAGCAGTGGCTGGAAGAACAAGATAACTATGAATCACTTCACCACTATCGTGCATCAACGTATCCAGCTGTTCTGACAGTCGTACATCTCGCTGCCCCATACCCGCGGTATCAACAAGAATCAGGCGACGGTTTCGTAACTGATAAATTACATCGGCTAACTCTTTAGAATCTTTAGCAACTTTTACCGGGCATCCCATGATTCGACCATAAATCGCCAATTGTTCGTGGGCACCTATTCGGTACGTGTCAGTTGTCACTAACGCAACGTTGTCCGCCCCCCATTCCATCGCAGCACGAGCCGCAAGCTTAGCCACAGTCGTTGTCTTACCAACGCCTGTTGGGCCGAGCAGTGCAACCACACCACCACGTTTAAGAATATCTTGCTTCGAAATTGGAACTTGGTCAGACACCAAGCCTAATAGCGCCTTCCACGCTTTGGTTGGTGGCGTATCTTCAGGAATGTAACAAGCCAATTGGTCCGCCAAATCTGACGAAACGCCCATACGCTCTAGGCGTTTGATCAACATTGCTCTCAGTGGCTCACGACGCTCCACTTCTTGCCACATAAGGCCAGACACTTGATGCTCCAGAAGTCGACGAATAGACATCATCTCTTCTTTCATATCTTCTAGGCTTTCATTAGAAACGTCGGCTTGGCTTGGACGACCACGCTCAAAACGCGTTGGGTCCAGACGCTCTTGTGGACGTTCAATTCGAGAGTCTTCAGCAATCAATTTAGCTAGCGGTGAGTCTTCTTTCAGTTGAATGCGGTCGGCATTGGATTGTGCTGAAGACTGGCGTTTAAGTAACGCTGACAGTGAGTCTTGGCTCTCTTCCTCACGCTCTTCAAATTCTGGTTTCCCGTTGCTGTAATGTTTCAGCATATTGGCGAAACGCTTCGTCATCGAACGACCGGAGTCGGCCTGAGTTTGCAATGAAACTCGGTCATCCTCTAGCTGTCGTTTTGACGAAGTAGGCAAAGAAGCAGGTGCTTGGCGTAAGTTATGACGAGGGCTAGAACCGTAGTTGTTCGTCGACGAGCGATTTGCGCCTTCGCTGTCGATCGCCGCAACGATCTCGACACCACCTGCGACTTTTTTGTTTGACATGATCACCGCGTCGTCTCCCAACTCCCCTTTCACTTGGAGTAGAGCAGAGCGCATGTCCTTGGCAAAAAATCGTTTAATCTTCAATTTGGGTACCGTTTATTCCCGCATGTGTCCTAGTTACCGACCGCTTGAACAATGCGAATTTGTTTTTCGTCTGGGATTTCTTGGTAAGAGAGAACTCGCAATGATGGAATCGTGTTTTTAACAAACTTCGCCAACGTCGAACGCAATACACCCGAGGTTAACAACACCGCTGGCTCACCTTTCAGTTCTTGCTCTTGAGTCGCATTGCTCAAAGAAGCTTGTAAACGCTCGGCTAACCCCGGCTCGATTCCAGCAGATTCCCCTCCTGAAGCCTGCATTGTCTGATGCAATATTTGTTCCAGCTCAGGAATTAGAGTGATTACCGGGAGTTCTGGCTCTATACCATTGATTTCTTGAACAATTAATCGTTTAAGTGAAATTCGCACCGCCGCGGTTAAGATGTCAGGTTCTTGACTCTTACTTGAGTATTCGGACAGGGTTTGAACAATGGTACGAATATCACGAATCGGTACTGCTTCATTGAGTAGGTTTTGTAGCACTTTGACCACAACACCCAGTTGCAGTTGATCGGGTACAAACGCTTCCACCAGTTTCGGCGTGCTGCGGCCCAGCATCTCGAGTAGATTCTGCACTTCCTCGTGACCAATAAGTTGAGACGCGTTGTTGGTCAGCAACTGGCTCAGGTGCGTCGCCAGTACGGTTGAAGAGTCCACGACGGTATAACCTAGCGCTTGTGCGTGCTCTCGCTGCTCTTCTCGAATCCACACCGCTTCTAGGCCAAAGGCCGGGTCAACCGTCGGTTCACCTTCAATCATGCCGTAAACTTGCCCAGGGTTGATCGCCAGTTCCATGTCTGGGCGGATTTCCGCTTCACCTACCGCAACGCCCATTAAGGTAATGCGGTAACTGTTCGGAGTCAGCTCGAGGTTATCTCGGATATGAACCGCAGGGATCAAGAAGCCAAAATCTTGCGACAGCTTTTTGCGTACCCCTTTGACGCGCTCAAGCAACTCGCCACCTTGGTCTTTATCCACCAACGGGATTAAGCGATAACCAACTTCAAGACCAACGATATCGACGGGCTGAACATCATCCCAAGACAGTTCTTTCGGTGTGGGGTGATCGGTTTCAGTCGTGGCGGGTAGGTTTTTGGTTTCTTCTTGGACTTTTTGTTTGCGTTGAATCCAGTAAGCCGAACCACCAGCGATAATCGCTAGTAGCAAGAACGCGAAGTGCGGCATACCAGGAACGATGCCCATCACACCCAAAATACCAGCGGTGATCATCAGTGCTTTCGGGTTGTCGAACATTTGGAACACAACCTGTTGTCCCATATCTTCGTCAGCATTCTGACGAGTCACCATGATCGCCGCACCGATTGAGAGTAGTAGCGAAGGGATTTGCGCCACCAGACCATCACCAATGGTGAGCAAGGTATAGATTTGAATCGCTTCGCCAAAGCCCAGATCGTACTGAGCCATGCCGATCGACAAGCCGCCGATAATGTTGATGAACAAGATCAGGATACCGGCAATCGCGTCACCTTTTACGAATTTAGACGCACCGTCCATCGAACCGTAGAAGTCTGCCTCTTTAGTCACTTCTTGGCGTCGGGTACGAGCTTGGTCTTGGTCAATCAATCCAGCGTTCAAGTCTGCATCGATCGCCATTTGCTTGCCGGGTAAGGCATCAAGTGTGAAGCGGGCACTTACTTCCGAGATACGTCCAGCACCTTTGGTCACAACCATGAAGTTAATGATCATCAAGATCAAGAACACCACTAGACCAACCGCGTAGTTGCCGCCTATCACTACGTTACCGAACGCTTCAATCACGTTACCGGCTGCGCCTGGCCCTTCATGGCCATATAGCAATACCACACGTGTTGAGGCGACGTTCAACGCCAATCTCAGCAAAGTCGCAATCAACAATACCGTCGGAAACGCCGCAAAGTCCAATGGTCTGCGGGTGTAAACCGTTACCAGCAACACCACCATCGCCAGTGCAATGTTGAAGGTAAAAAACAAATCGAGCAGAAATGCTGGTATCGGTAAAACCACCATCGCCAGCGTGGCCAAAACCATGACTGGCGCACCAATCGCTGGCATAGCTCGCTGCGGTATAGGAGGTAACTTATCCGCAAAAGGCAAAGAAAACTTCATAGATAGGCAGCTACAATTGTCTATAGAAAGAGAAACTTATCTCTCATATGCAATTTTTGATCCATAGAAAATGTCAAATAAATGACTAGAGGTTCAAGCTGCGAATCAGCCATCGATAAGTTGGTGGGAAACTAAAAAACACGAAAGCTCGTCAGACAAGATATTCATCTGACGAGCTTTGAGTAAGATTGATTAAGGCTGGATATTAAACGCGACTTCACCGTCATGTTTTTCTGGCGAATAGTCAATACACAATAGCCCCGAGGTAGGGAACATTGGGGGGACCATATCGACAACAAATTCCGCCGCCAAATATCCGACTAATGGCAAATGAGAGACCAATAATACAGATTCCAGCTTTTCCACCTCAATCAAGGCGTTGACATATTCGGCCACCTGCTCCGAATCACCATAAGGGGTAATATCTTCACTGATTTCAATTTGGCGCGCATCGAACTGAGGCGAGATCTCTTGCCAAGTCTGCTGAGCACGTAAGTAAGGACTAACGATCACTTTATCAAAATGCTTGATGCCCTGTGCCACACAAGCTGCCGCGACTGCCGAAGAGGCACTGCGTCCTCTCTCTGTTAGCGCTCGCTCAGCATCACTCTGAGCGAAGTGCTCTGCTTCCCCGTGACGCATAATAAATATTTTCATGGCTTCTTCCTAAACATATCCGAGACTGACTACGGAGAGTTCATCTTTGTATTGTTCTTTTCTTTATTATGACGTTGTTTTTATCAAATATGGGCGGCTTGTTGCACGCTGAATATTGCAACTAATTATATCAACTGGTTCAAGAAAGACTTGGACTTCACTAACACAATTGACTAATACGCTTTTTGCCCAAGTAACAGCATTTTGCTCAGATTTCTCAGATAGATAGTTTGCAGTCGTCATTATCCGAGTCATAATTATAAAACACTCACCCCAAATTTTACCTTCACCGGAGAGCGTCGCGTGCATATTAGCCCTAACGACACCAACCTGTACCGTTACCTCACCCTCAGTAACGGGATTCGGGTTTTGCTCATTCATGATGCCACTGCGCAAAAGTCTGCGGCGGCACTGGCGGTTAACGTCGGACATTTCGACGATCCCAGCGACCGCGAAGGTTTAGCGCACTATCTTGAGCACATGCTTTTCCTAGGCACGGAAAAGTATCCTAAAGTGGGCGAGTTTCAAAGTTATATTAGCCAGCACGGTGGCAGTAATAACGCTTGGACTGGCACAGAACACACCTGTTTCTTCTTCGATGTCACCCCGAGCGCGTTTGACAATGCCCTTGATCGCTTCAGCCAATTCTTTACTGCACCACTATTTAATTCAGAGGCGCTGGATAAAGAGCGTCAAGCTGTAGAGTCGGAATACAAGCTAAAACTCAATGATGATTCTCGACGCCTCTACCAAGTGCACAAAGAAGTAGTCAACCAACAGCACCCTTTCAGTAAATTCTCTGTTGGTAATCTAGAGACATTAGGAGATCGAAATGGTGAATCCATCCGTGATGAAATCATCGACTTCCACTATCAGCAATATTCGGCGGATCTGATGACACTTGCGGTCGTGGGTCCACAAGATCTCGATCTGCTTGAGCAGTGGTGCAGCGAGAAGTTCTCCAGCGTTCCCAATCACCATCTCGCCGGTAAATCGGTCGATGTTCCTTTCTGCGATGAGAGCTCTACGGGTGTGCGCGTGCACGTTGAGCCAATTAAAGAAATTCGCAAATTGATCCTTACCTTTCCACTGCCCGGTATGGATGAGCATTACCAAAGCAAACCGCTTTCTTACTTTGCCCATCTGCTCGGCTACGAGGGTGAAGGCAGTTTAATGCTGGCGTTAAAAGAACAAGGTTGGATTACCTCGCTGTCTGCAGGTGGCGGCACAAGTGGCAGCAACTACCGAGAGTTCACGGTAAGCTGTGCACTGACCCCCGATGGTCTGGAGCACCTTGATGATATTACTCAAGCGGTGTTTAGTTACATCGACCTAATCCGCAATTCTGGTTTAGATGAGTGGCGCTATTTAGAGAAAAAAGCGGTGCTCGAATCGGCATTTCGTTTCCAAGAACCAACCCGCCCTATGGATTTAGTCAGTCATCTGGTCATCAATCTGCAACACTATCAGCCGCAAGACGCGATTTACGGCGATTACATGATGACAGGCTATGACGAACAGTTGTTAAAAACACTGCTTGGCTACTTTAGTGTCGAAAACTTACGTACCACAGTGATTGCCAAAGGACTGGAGTACGACAAAACCGCCAAATGGTACTTTACCCCCTACTCGGTTAAAGCGTTTGACGAGCAGCAACTCAGCAAGTTTACTGCTCCGTCTGTTCTCAATTTCAGCCTGCCGAGTAAGAACCCATTTATTTGCTACGAGCTAGACCCACAAGTGGTCGAAACAACTTCTAACGTTCCGCAAGTCATTGAAGAACTGCCGGGGTTCAAGCTGTGGCACTTACAAGACAGCGAGTTCCGCGTCCCTAAAGGTATGGTGTATGTCGCAATAGATAGTCCACAAGCCGTTGCCAATCCGCGTAAGATCGTAAAAACGCGGTTATGTGTCGAGATGTTCCTCGACAGCCTAGCCACGGAGACGTACCAAGCCGAGATCGCGGGTATGGGCTACAACATGTACGCTCACCAAGGTGGCGTCACGTTAACCGTTTCTGGCTTTAGCAAAAAGCAACCTGAGCTGATGCGTTTGATCCTTGAACGCTTTGCCCGCCGTGAATTTAGCCAGCAACGATTCGATACCATTAAACAACAGTTGTTAAGAAACTGGCGCAACGCCGCACAAGACCGTCCAATTTCGCAGTTGTTCAACGCGCTAACGGGCATCTTGCAGCCGAACAATCCGCCTTACGCAGTGTTAGCCGATGCTTTAGAAACGATTGACGTTCAAGAGCTGCCCAACTTTGTCGACTCCATTCTCTCTGAGTTGCACGTCGAAATGTTTGTCTACGGTGACTGGAACAAAGCGGACGCTTTAACCCTAGGTGGTACATTAAAAGACGCTCTAAGGGTAAAAAATCAGCAATATGAAGAGTCGTTGCGCCCGCTGGTCATGCTGGGCAAAAGCGGGACATTCCAGCGAGAGGTGTTCTGCGATCAAGAGGATTCAGCGGTGGTACTTTACTATCAGTGTGATGACACCAGCCCAAAAAGCATTGCCCTGTATTCATTGGCAAACCATTTAATGTCGGCGACCTTCTTCCATGAGATCCGTACCAAGCAACAACTCGGTTATATGGTTGGTACAGGCAACTTACCACTCAACAAGCATCCGGGGATTGTATTGTATGTACAGTCTCCTAACGCCGCGCCAGCGGAACTGGTGAGCTCAATTGACGAGTTTCTCAATGCGTTTTACATGGTGTTGCTTGAGTTAGATGAGTACCAATGGCATAGCAGTAAACGTGGCTTGTGGAACCAGATTTCAACGCCGGATACGACGCTACGCTCTCGAGCACAGCGTATGTGGGTTGCCATCGGTAATAAAGATATCGAGTTTAATCAGCGCGAAAAAGTGCTGGAAGAGCTCAAAGGTCTAGAGCGTGCAGACATGATTCGCTTTGTCGTTAACGAATTAAAACCGCGCACCGCAAATCGCTTGATCATGCATACTCAGGGCAACGCACACCACGATGAACAGAAGCTGGAGCTTGGGCTAGAGATTGGCTCTATTGAAGAGTTTCAGTTGCGACCAAAAGACGTCGAACTGGGTTAAGCTTTTAAAAGGGCTTCTATTACGAAGCCCTTTTTTATGGCGTATCAAGCTAGTTATTGACGCTCAGATTCTACGATCGCTTTCAATGAATGGGGGTGCAACTTAATACACACTCCCGCTTGTTTGAAGGCAACCGTTGGGTTGTTTAAACGCTCCCCCTCGCCTTTCGGGCTGGAGAGTTTGGTTTTCACACCGCGCTCCGCCAATGCGTCATACTGCTGGGCGAATTCAGGAAACTGTGCTTTTAAATCAGTCAGATATTCTTGTGCGGTTTGTGCCGCCGAAGGCACAACAAACTCCACGTGTTCCCAGCTCTGCTGTGGATAGCGTTTACCTTCTGCTGGATAAGGCAGTTCCAAGCACTCAATGGACCAACCTAAAGCTTTGAGCGGCTGGGTAAACTCAATCACAATGATTGGGCGACCATTGATCTGCGCATTCGATATTTCTTTGCCCTGATTAAGCCACTCTTGATGAGCTAATTGTGCTAGTTCTGCATCATTGATACGTAATGCTATATGATCCGCCTGAAAACTAGACAAATCGATATGCATAATTTCGCTTAATCCTTGGATTTTATGCATAAAATCATCAAGTTTTTCACACATCTGAATCGGCATTAATTCAGCATCAATTAGTCGTTGTGACATTTTCAACCATCCAAAACATTAATTTTTCTACAATAGTAACAAGATCGTCAGGAAAAGTAGAAAATTTCCCAGTTCACTCCCTATAAGCCAACCAATAAAGTTGGTATTATGTGCGTCAAATTATGAACTAGATCAAGATATGCATTCACCTCCACCCGGGTGGATATTATCCAATAATAGCCTGCTGCTAACTTGGAGAATGGGAATGCATACCTAACCAATTCCCCAGAATTGAAGGAAGCGCGTGTGAATATCCAAGCACTTATTAACGACAAAGTATCTCAGGCTCTTGAAGCCGCTGGCGCACCTGCAGGCAGTCCTGCGGCTGTTCGCCAATCTGCAAAACCTCAGTTTGGTGATTACCAAGCGAACGGCGTGATGGGCGTGGCTAAAAAACTAGGCACTAACCCTCGCGAATTTGCGCAAAAGGTATTGGATGTTTTGGATCTTGACGGTATCGCAAGCAAGACAGAAATTGCAGGCCCTGGCTTCATCAACATTTTCCTAAGCGAAGAGTTCCTAGCGAAACAAGCAGAAGCTGCGCTAGCTGATACACGTTTAGGCGTAGCCGCTGAAGAACAGCAAACTATCGTTGCGGACTACTCAGCACCAAACGTTGCGAAAGAAATGCACGTAGGTCACCTACGTTCAACCATCATTGGTGATGCCGTAGTTCGTACTCTTGAGTTCCTAGGTCACAAAGTTATCCGTGCCAACCATATCGGCGACTGGGGTACTCAGTTTGGTATGCTTATCGCAAACCTAGAGCGCGTTCAACAAGAGTCTGGTGAAGTTTCAATGGAACTTGCAGACTTAGAAGCGTTCTACCGCGAGTCGAAAAAGCTTTACGATGAAGACGAAGAATTCGCAGCTAAAGCGCGTAACTACGTAGTGAAACTACAAGGCGGCGACGAGTACTGTGCTGAAATGTGGAAGAAGCTGGTTGACGTAACTATGATTCAAAACCAGCGTAACTACGACCGTCTAAACGTGTCACTAACTCGTGACGACGTAATGGGCGAAAGCATGTACAACGACATGCTACCGGGCATCGTAGCGGACCTGAAAGAAAAAGGTATCGCTCAAGAAGATGACGGCGCGCAAGTGGTATTCCTAGACGAATACAAAAACAAAGATGGCGACCCTATGGGCGTTATCATCCAAAAACGCGATGGCGGTTTCCTATACACCACAACCGATATTGCGTGTGCGAAATACCGTTACGAAACGCTAGGTGCAAACCGCGTACTTTACTTCATTGACTCGCGTCAGCACCAACACCTAATGCAAGCTTGGACTATCGTCCGTAAAGCGGGTTACGTACCTGAAGAAGTGACACTAGAGCACCACGCATTCGGTATGATGCTAGGTAAAGATGGCCGTCCATTTAAAACACGTGCAGGTGGTACTGTTCGTCTTGCAGACCTTCTTGATGAAGCGCAAGAGCGTGCTGTTGCACTGATCGAATCGAAAAACCCTTCACTAGATAGCGAAGAGAAGCAGAAGATCGCGACAACAGTAGCCATGGCTGCGGTTAAATACGCTGACCTGTCGAAGCACCGTACCACTGACTACGTGTTCGACTGGGACAACATGTTGGCATTTGAAGGTAACACAGCGCCGTACATGCAGTACGCATACACGCGTGTCGCTTCAATCTTCGCTAAAGCTGGCATCTCAATGGATGACCTGTCTGGTGAGATCAAAGTGACTGAAGAGAAAGAGAAAGCGCTGATTGCTAAGCTGCTTCAGTTTGAAGAAGCCGTTCAGTCTGTAGCTCGTGAAGGTCAACCACACATCATGTGTAGCTACCTATTCGAACTAGCGGGTCAGTTCTCTAGCTTCTACGAAGCTTGCCCGATCCTAAACAGTGAAGACGAGTCAGTAAAACTAAGCCGTATGAAGCTTGCGGCTCTAACAGCGAAGACCATCAAACAAGGTCTATCGCTGCTAGGCATCGAAACACTCGATCGCATGTAATCTAAACTTGCGGTTTTGCATAGAAAAAGGTTGGCGTTTTGGCGTCAACCTTTTCTTTTGTTTGGCGTATACTCACAACAAAATAACGACAAGAGACGAAAGAAATGAGCTTTGAACTCCATCCTCAGTTAGCCCAAGATACCACTGTGATCGGTCACTTCCCGTTATGCGTTGCCTTATTGCACAAAGACAACGCTGTGCCTTGGGTAATCCTAGTACCGAAAAGACACGATTTAAAAGAACTGCACCACTTACCAATGCAAGAGCAGCAACAATTCTTACTGGAGTCTCAAGCGGTCAGCCAAGCGTTAGAAGCGACATTTCGTCCGGACAAATTAAACCTTGGTGCGCTTGGTAACATGGTGCCGCAACTACACATTCACCATATTGCTCGCTTTAAAGATGACATTGCTTGGCCAGGTCCTGTTTGGGGCAATACCAAAGGTGAGTTCCGCAGCGATGAGGAACAACAAGAAATCATGACACGTATCGGAAACGTGTTGTCGTTAAGTAGCTTGTTTCGCCGCGTATAGTCTTCAATCGATACAAAAAAGCCACTCAGTTGAGTGGCTTTTCTATTGTAATTACATCGTCACTGTCAGCGACAAAGCATCCTGTTTCACCAACGCATAGCGAATTCGGGTCACCTTGTCGGCTTTGTTGGTGTCGACCAAACGCGACACCAAGCCTTTTTTAATCCATACCGTCAGCATCGCATCAACACCGTCCTCACTGAGAGCAAACTTCTTCGCTAACTCAGTTTGGCTCACACTGCCGTGCTCTTCGATGTACGATTTCAGCTCAGATAAGATCATGCAACTTGAACCTCTAAGGTTTGCTGTTTCTTACCGGCTACTTTCAGCATTCGATAAGTCACAGCACAGAGCAACAAGATACCGACAATCCATGCTGCACTAGTCGTAGGATGAAGCGTAAAGTGCGTCACTTGGTAATAAAGCGCTGCGGTACCGTACGCGAGAGCCATAGTCCAGACAGCGATAAATCGCGCGTACTTAGCACCAAATTCACGAACGTAAGCACCCATAGCTGCGACACAAGGTGTGTAAAGCAAGATAAAGATCAAGTATGCAAACGCGGCATTACCTGAAATGAAGTGCTGCTTAAGGTTACCAAAGATTGACGAATCTACTTCCTGATCTTCAGCTACTGCGCTGCTATCAGTCAGATCACCCACTTCAATACCCAACGGGTCGGAATAACTTAGTCCCATCAAGTTTTCAGGAATTGACATCAGCGCTTCTTCAAGGCTTGCGACGAGGTCAAACTCTTCTTCACCTGCATCAGTTGGTGCATACAAGTTGTTAAGCGTGCCCACAACTGCTTCTTTAGCGAAAATGCCTGTGATGATACCAACGGTCGCTGGCCAGTTATCTTCTTCAATGCCAATTGGCGCGAATACTGGCGTGATCACTTGCGATGCTTTCGACAATACTGAGTTTTCACTGTCTTCGTTACCAAACGAACCATCCATACCCATTGAGTTTAAGAAACTCAATAATGTCACCACAATCACGATAGTTTTGCCCGCACCAAGAACAAAACGTTTTAGTTTTTGCCATGTTTTGATTAGTACGTTTTGCAGTGTTGGTAACTCATAGTCTGGCATTTCCATCACTAGGCTATCGCTTGAGCCGGGATAAAGGGTTTTCTTCAATACCAAACCCGTAAATACCGCAGCGACAATACCCAAGATGTATAGTGAGAACACCACATTCTGGCCGCTTTCTGGGAAAAATGCTGCTGCAAATAACGCGTAAACGGGTAAACGTGCACCACAAGACATAAACGGAGCCATCGATGCCGCAAGTTTACGCTCTCGTTCTTGGTCTAGGGTTCGCGTCGCCATAATCGCGGGAACGTTACAACCAAACCCTAATACTAGTGGTACGAATGCTTTGCCTGGCAAGCCAATCTTTTGCATCACTTTATCTAATACAAAAGCGGCACGAGACATGTAGCCTGAGCTTTCTAAAATGGCTAAGAAAAGATAGAGGCACGCGATCACTGGAATGAAAGTCGCGACGGTTTGGATACCGCCGCCAATACCATCGGCGATCAGTGTCACTAGCCAGACTGGCAAGTGGTCGTCTAATAAGTAATGTCCACCGTCGACCAACAATGCGCCAACGCCAATATCGAAGAAATCTATAAATGCGCTACCGATGTTAATCGAGAACATGAACATCAGATACATCACCACAAAGAAGAAAGGTACACCAACCCATTTATTCAGGATGAAGCTATCTAGCTTCTCAGTAAAGCTATGACTCAATTTCCCTTCACTGCGACGGACACGTTTTGATAACTCATGTAGGTAAGTGTATTTTACGTCTGCGACGATTAAGTCTACGTCGAGTTCTAAGCGCGCTTGAGTGGTCGTCACTTGTTCTCTCTCATGCTGGGGCAAAGAGTTGAGAACCAGCAGATCGTTTTCCAATGCACGAATTGCTAACGCACGTGCCGATACTTCAGCTTGTTTAGCGAATAACGTTTGCACATCATGGATCGCTTGTTCGAATTGCTCGCCATAGTCAAGAGTCAATTCGTTCAGAGCAATACCTAGGACTAAAGCTTTATGTAAGCGCTCTTTAAACGCGACCACTTGTGACTTGTTGTTGGCGGAGATAGCAAAAACCGGACAACCAAGTTCTTTCTCGAGTGCTTTAATGTTGATGGTTTGGCGCTCACGCTTAAGTGCATCCATCTTGTTAAGCACGACCACCATCGGGCGTCCTAACTCACGAAGTTGAAGCGTCATATATAGGCTGCGCTCAAGGCAAGTTACATCGACAACATTGATAATTAGATCCGCTGGATGCGTCAACACCGCTCGTGACGCAATCGACTCATCGATACTGTTGCCATCATTACCACTATCCAGAGCATAAATACCAGGTAGGTCGGTGAGTAAAAAGTTGTCACCAGAATGCGCGTATTTACCGGACTTTTTCTCAACCGTTACACCAGCCCAGTTACCAACTTGCTGCTTCGCCCCAGTTAGACCGTTAAATAAAGTCGTTTTACCGCTGTTAGGGTTACCTACCGTTAAAATCTGATAGTCCATCTAGCGCACCTCCACAGAAACCGATTTCGCGATACTGTTACGCACAGCAAGAGAAACACCGCGGACTTCTATTTGTAGTGGGTCGCCCATAGGTGCTCTTCTGATCACTTTAACTGGCGTATTAGGTAACAACCCCATCACCATCAACTTTTTCCTTACATCATTAGATAGCTCTGTAAAGCCAACAATGGTCGCTTCTTGCCCTTGCATCAACTCTGAAAGTTTCATCGACAAACCTATACTACTCGAAAATGAGAACTGTTTTTATTTACACTTACAATATTATCGCTAATAACGGTATGCTTTTTTGCTTGAAATCAATATTTTCAGAAATGACACGTCATTTCCGTTAAAAACAAAAACGTCAATTCCGTCAAAAACTAACTCGGGAAGCTACACCAACTGTCATAAAACTGGAACAAAAAAGACCATAAAGAAAAATAAACCTTAAAAAACAGTAAGTTGATAAATCTGTCGTTTTTATCATGTAACAATGGCGTTAATTTTATAAGTAAAATAAGGTCGTCACGATATAGTTAATTCCGTCGAGAGGGCTTAGCCCAAACGATAACATTGAATTCCAGAGGTGGCGCACCCAGCGCCACTCCGGCAGCAAGCGAAGGTGTCATTGGCACCCGTGGTATGGTCCCCCCGGCTATACCACGAATTTTTTTTCTTCTCTTTCCCCAAACTCACGTCAAACCCACTACCCCAACTTTGCTCTGGCAAGGACATTGGTTATTAAGTCTATTCCACTTTGAGATTGATTAACGGCGTACATCACTTGATGTCACCGATAGGGAGGAATGGCCCATGAGGTCGACAAACGCCCCAAGGTAAAAAGAGCGCAAAACAACTCACACAGCTTAATGGCTGCGTTGGCTACTTACTCACACTCTTGGTTTGACTAGTTTTCTTTTTCTTCAACAAATTGAGTTGGAGACATCCCAAAGCGGTGCTTAAACCTCTGGCTGAAGTAAGAAGGGTCATTGAAGCCACATTCAAATGCAACATCAGAGACTTTCTCACCCGCCAACAGGCGACGACAGGCGTTATCTAAGCGCACCTCGGTTAAGTACTCTGTGAATGTCTTATCGATCGCTGTTTTCAAACGGCGCTGCAGACTGCGTTCTGAAACATACAGCATTTTCGCGGCAGTAGAGGTGCTCAGTTCGGGATCCGAGTAGTGGCTAAACACCAGTTGCTTCACCTTCTCAAGCCACGGGTCTTCGCTTGGTTTGAGTTCATGATAGTCAAAAGGCTCAATATCGATGATGGAGGCTTCATCGAAGTTATCGCTGGCAATCCAACTCACCTCCATCAAGTTTCGCTCTGCAGAAGAGTGAATATTGCAACATCCACCACTCTGTTCAATCAATGAGCTGATGGTTTGTAATAAAGAAGAGTGATTGTAACTTTCAAGCGGTTCTCCCTGATCCAGTAACGTCAAGACCACGCGCTTATCGTCTAAACGAGTAGACAGCAGTACCGTCTGATTTCTATAGCAGCGCCTTACTATGCTGTCGATCAGCAAGTTAAGTAGTTCGTCGAGGTTAAAACTGGTCAAACTAACAAAGTAGTCTCGCTTCGAATCAGACTCTAGCTCGATATTGATATTGGCTTTCTCTAATTCATCCGCCCAACCACTCAAGACCGACTTTAGAATTAAAGTCAGGTTGTAAACCGGCTTGGCTTCTCCGTCAGTTGTACGAACATGGAGCAATAAGTCCAACTCCTGCAATAGATAACTGACAACTTTTTGGCTTGCCTCGCTTTGCTGAACCACACTGCTAACAGAAGAGCTCTCTAACCTTTGTTTCATCGCCTTAATTGATTTGTTGGCGATCAAACGTCTAATTTGCAGTTGCTTACGGAGCTGTTGGTTGTTGGTTAGCAAAATGCGGCTTTGGTGGCGCAACTGGTTAGTTTTCAACGCAACTTGTGCTTTCAGGTCTCGGTTAGCTTGGTTCATGATTCTTGAACGCCAGTAGACGATCGCGGCGATAAAAATAATCGCTCCAGCAAAGTAAGCAATGATCGCGTATGGCGTCATAAACCAAGGCCGAGAAACTGAAAACTCAAACACATTACTTCGCCCACGCTGCATATTGTTTAGCACGGCACGAACCTCAAGCTGATAATCACCAGGCATCAAGTGTTCGATATTAAGAGTCGATCCATCGAGTAACTGCCATTCATCATCATTGAGTCGGTATTCGACACTGACTTTATTCACACGTGGCAATACGCCAAATTTAAAAGCGATAGACTCGCCGTAATTGATTTCCGGTTGAGAGCTAATTGTGGCGCCGAGAGACTCCAGCGTTTGATTCACTTTTACTTGGCTGATAATCACCCGAACATCTGGTAGCTTGCTCACTACCAGTTCTTGGGTACTGACCTTAATCAGGTTGAAATGCGTGCCAAACAACAAGGTCCGTTCGTCTCCCGCTCCATATGAGCATTGCCCGGCGGCAAACTCATTGCTGATTAAGCCGAAAGGTTCACCGTAGTGACGCAGCAGATAACCTTTTTCTGAATAACGAGTAAGTCCGGCAGACGAAGTCAACCACATGCCGTCTTGGTTTCCAATGAGACATTTCGGTGTGATATGTCCATCAAGCAATGGGAGAGATTTGACATGTCCAGTATAGAGGTCAAATCGATATAATCCGTAGCGGCTCGCTACCCATATATCGTAGTCATCAACTTGTACCGTGTTAATGACGGAACCAAACGGAACACTTTCACCGATAAAATGAATTTGGCCATTGCGCAGCACGTAAACACCGTGTTCGGTACCGAGAATCAAAAAGCCTTGTTCGGTCACTTTCATATCAGTCAACTGAGCTGGAAGATATTTTTTTATCATCCAGTCTGAACCATACTGAGTTAACTGGTCACTGTTTAAATCATAGCGCCAAAGATGGTCATCCCCTGCTCCCCATAATACCCCGTTCTTGCCCAATTCCAGGAAGCGAACATCGGCAGTTTTGAGAAATTCAGGCATCGGCTTACCTTGCACCGCATGTCCTGTTACGTTGTCAATTCTGCGTATACCTTGATTGGTCGCTAACCACAACACACCATCAGACTCAGCAAAATCGCTCACCGTACCTCGATACATTAAGCGACGATTCTGGAACGGCTCAAGACTAACACTGTAGATACCCGAATCACTGACCATCCAATAGCCTTCACTGCTCTCTTTTCTTCGCATCAGTTTGGGTTTGTCGATATCGATGTTTGGCGTCAGTACACGACCAGATACTCGCTCAAACTTATGAGAAAACAGTGAAAAATAGCGGACACCGCTGTCAGTAGCGATCCATATCCCGCCGGCTTGATCATTAAGTAACGCGTAGATTTTACCTTGGATAACCGAATTGTCGTGCACGCCAGAAGAGATGAGGCGTTTGGTCTCACCCGTTAGGAAAGAATAGACCAGCAAGCCGTTTTCAGTACCAATCCAGTACTCTTCGCTGGTTTCGGTGATACTGAGAACATGAGAACCCGGGATGTATTTCGTCGGACGTTTAGGGTTTTGGATATCAAAAATCAACGCACCTTTGAGTGAACCAATGACCAACTCTCGACGTGAATCTGAAAAGTAAATTTTCTCAACATAATTCTGACCAGAGCTAGTGACGTGGTCAAAGTTATTCTCGTCAGATAAATACACTCCTGCGTTGGTTGCCACTACCCATTTAGACAGCACAAACTTAGCATCGTTAATTTGAATCGTGGAAGACTGGCTGTACTTATACAGTTCAAGCAGTGAGTAGGTTGAGAACTCGCCAGTATCGACGTTGTAAGTGTAGAAGTGGGTATCATCTGAGAGCCAAATAAAGCGTTTCGAAGCACCGATACGTTTAATTTCTGAGCCAGGCTTGAGGCTAAACACCAACTCTCTTTCTTGGTTAGGGACGGTTCGATAGATTTCGTTGCGAAAGAACGACCAGAATGCATTATCGAGATAAGTCACCTGTTCAACCTCATGTTCCAGAGCGGAACCGGACCTCGGCATGATATCTTGGCCATCGAAGAACATGATCTGGTTGCGAACATCTTGAAACCATACCCCACCACCATTAGCTAAAAACAGCTCTTTGGCCGCAAATACTTTGCCTTGCGCTTGTGTGGGCAATGGATAGAACACGGTCGGTGTTTGCTCTACCGCATTTGCTATCGTAGCTAAACACAAAGTGATAGCTAACAATATGGCTCTCATAACCAGTAAGTCCCTAACAGCAATAAATTTTTAATGCATAACCACGTCATACCACTTACCAAAGATTAGCAGTCAACATGTATCTTTATTTTGTTCGATAATTATCTAAGAATATGACGAATAAACAAGCCAGCGTTCTAAATTTCCCTGACTTTTTAAGCTGAGCTCACATACGAGCTTACAAATTGCTCAGTGAGCATACGGACTTTACAAAAAAGGAGCTTATTGCTCCCTTTTTACCCTACCTATAACTGCTCGTTTATGATTTTAAACAAGTCTCAAAGCTATCCGCTAACTGGCCAAGTAAAGTGAAATATCCACCTTCCGCGGCTTCTACATCTGTCCCCAATGGGTCAAGAACACCAACTTTTGCGTGACTACCTCGAGTGACAGATGCCACGACCGCAGGCGTAAACTGAGGCTCTGAGAACACACATTGTGCTTGCTTAGACGCCAGAGACTTGCGAATTTTAATCAGCGTTTTGGCCCCCGGCTTACGGTCTGGACTGACAGTGAAATGGCCTAAGTGGTTAAGTGCGAAGTCCTGTTCAAAATAGCCATAGGCATCGTGAAAAACGTAGTAACCTTGGCTCTTAACCGTATTCAACTGTTGCTTGATCGCTTGATGTTGCTTGTCTAGCTGTGAAAGGAAAGCCGTTAAGTTATCGCGGTACGCTTGTGCATTACTGGTGTCTGTCTGAATCAACTTTTCCGTAATCGCTTTAGCGACTTGCTGGGTAGGCGCATAACCCAACCAGAAATGAGGATCGTAATTTCCGTGGTCATGCCCGTGGTGATCATCGTGGTCGCCGTTGTATTCACGCAGCGCCAGTTGAGACATATCACTAATTGTAAGTACGTTTGCTTGGTCCTGGAGGATCTTCTCTAAAAACGGCTCTAAGTCGTGACCAAACCAAATCACCAAGTCAGCGTTGCGAATACGCTTCACATCTGAAGGTCGTAAAGCGTAATCGTGCGGAGAAGTATTGGAAGCCAAAAGAACATCTGGTTGAGAGATACCCTTGGTCAGTTCCAGAGTAATCAACTGGATTGGCTTAATGCTGGTCAGCACCGTGTTTGCTTGTACAGAAAATGCAGCCACGACGGTGAATAAAAGGGCAAAAATACGCTTCATAAATGAATACTGCTATCTAGTCTAATGAGAGATTAAATGTTACATTATAACATTAGATAATTGCAAATGAGTGCTATTCATGTCGACATTGGTCGAACTCACTAATATCTCTGTTCAATTTGACGGACGAAAGGTCCTCGACAACGTTTCACTCACGTTGAATCGTGGCGAAATCACCACACTGATCGGACCCAATGGCGCGGGTAAGTCTACACTAGTTAAGGTCCTGCTTGGATTGCAGCGTCAATTCCAAGGCACGATTACTAAAGACCGTTCGCTGCGGATCGGCTACGTCCCTCAAAAACTGAAACTCAATGAATCATTGCCGCTCAATGTCGAGCGATTTCTGCGTTTGTCAGGCAAATATAGCCAGCAAGAGATCATCGAAGCGCTCAAGCTCGTCGGTGCTGAGCATCTGTTCAGCTCTAATATGCACTCCCTCTCTGGAGGTGAGAATCAACGCGTACTGTTAGCGCGAGCATTGCTGCAACGCCCGGACTTATTAGTTTTGGATGAGCCCGCACAAGGCGTAGATGTTCAAGGCCAGATTGACCTCTACGATCTGATTGATACGATTCGCCATCGCTTCAACTGCGCGGTATTTATGGTTTCGCACGATCTGCACTTAGTGATGGCAAAAACGGACGATGTTATTTGTCTACATCACCACGTGTGTTGCTCAGGCTCCCCTGCCGCGATTAGCCAGCACCCCAGTTATATTGCGCTGTTTGGCAATAATCGCAACGAAGCCCTTGCGCTTTACCATCACCAGCATAATCACCATCACCACGATTTAGCGGGGCAGCCTGTGTCAGGTGACGCTGAAACCTGTTCGCACCATTCTCACGGTCACCATCATGATTGAGTTTTTGTTACCTTCTATTTTTGCCGGACTAGGGATTGCAATTATCGCTGGTCCACTCGGTTCTTTCGTCGTATGGCGGAAAATGGCTTACTTCGGCGACACACTGGCACACGCTTCTTTGATGGGTATTGCACTCGGCTTTTTGCTGGATGTGAACTTATACCTTGCCTTAGTGGTTTGCTGCCTTGCACTCGCGTTTCTATTGGTAACATTGCAGAAGCAACAGCAAGTCGCAACAGATACTTTGCTCGGTATTCTTGCGCACAGTTCGCTATCTTTGGGCTTGGTTGCGGTAAGCTTTTTAGACGATGTACGTATTGATCTAATGAGCTATTTGTTTGGCGATCTACTCGCCGTGACCCCAGTTGACCTTATCTACATCTATTCTGGTGTCCTGGCGGTATCAATGGTCCTAGCTATATTCTGGCGTTCATTGCTTGCAACAACTGTCAGCGAAGATCTCGCGGCAGTCGATGGTCACAATGTCGATTTGATGCGCTTATTACTTATGTTGATGGTTGGTTTGGTGATCGCGATAGGGATGAAGTTTGTCGGCGCGTTGATCATGACATCTCTGCTCATTATCCCGGCCGCCGCCGCAAGGCGTTTTGCTCAGTCTCCCGAGCAAATGGCGTTACTTGCCTCGGTTATCGGCTCTGTAGCGGTATTGCTCGGCCTAAGCCTATCTTGGCACTTCGATACGCCCGCTGGTCCTTCAGTGGTCATTAGTGCAACAGCAATGTTTATGCTTTCACAACTGACTAAATCGCGTCGTTAATCCCCAGAACTAAAAAGGCTTCCTTTAGGAAGCCTTTTTCAGTCATTCGAGCACTTAAGCGCCTTCGTTGTGCAATTCTAAGTTTGCTAACTCTTGCTTAATCTCGCGCTGCGTTTTGGCATCATCGCTGCGCAGTGACTCTAGGAACTCTAGATATTTCTGGTCGATGTCACCAGTCACATACTCACCGTTAAATACTGACGTTTCAAACTTAGCAATATCTGTATTACCTAGACCAACGGCATCAACCAAATCTTCAAGAGTTTGGAAGATAAGCTCATCCGCACCAATTTGCTTACAGATCGCATCATTGTCACGACCATGAGCAATTAGCTCGTTTGCGCTTGGCATATCGATACCATACACGTTCGGGAAGCGAATTTCAGGTGCTGCTGAAACCATAAATACTTTGTTTGCACCTGAGTCTCGCGCCATTTCGATAATCTGTTCAGACGTAGTACCACGAACGATTGAATCATCAACCAGTAGTACGTTTTTGTCTTTAAACTCGGAGCGAATAGCATTGAGTTTACGACGAACCGATTTCTTACGCTGCTGCTGACCCGGCATGATAAAGGTACGTCCAACATAGCGGTTCTTAACGAAACCTTGGCGGTAAGGCTTATCAATCGCCTGAGCGATTTGCAGTGCGATATCGCATGATGTTTCTGGAATCGGGATAACCACATCGATATCAAGGTGCGCGTATTCATCACGAATACGCTCGCCTAGCTTCTTACCCATTTCCACGCGCGCGCTGTACACCGAAATCTTGTCGATGAACGAGTCTGGGCGAGCAAAGTAAACAAACTCGAAGATACATGGGTTCAGTACAGGATTATCGGCACATTGCTTGGTGTGAAGCTCACCGTCAAACGTCGCGTAGATTGCTTCGCCCGGTGCCACATCACGAATGAAGTCAAAGCCAACCGCATCCAATGCAACAGACTCAGACGCCACCATGTATTCTGTTTTGCCTTTTACTTCGCGTTTACCAAGGCATAGAGGGCGAATGCCGTTTGGATCGCGGAAGGCAATCATACCGTGACCAATGATCATCGCAGTTACCGCGTATGCACCACGGATAGTACGGTGAACATTTGTCACTGCGCGGAATACATCTTCTGCCGTTACGTTACCTTTAACCGTGTCAATTTCGTGAGCCAGTACATTAAGTAGGACTTCTGAATCAGACGTTGTGTTGATGTGACGACGGTCTTTTTCGAACAGTTTTTGACGAACTTCTTTCGCGTTGGTCAAGTTACCGTTGTGAGCAAGAGTGATACCGAATGGAGAGTTTACGTAGAATGGTTGAGCTTCTGAGGCGCTAGAGCTGCCTGCTGTTGGGTAACGAACATGGCCGATACCAACTTCACCCTGAAGCCTTTGCATGTGTTTTGCTTCAAACACATCCTTCACTAAACCGTTTGCCTTCCTTAGACGAAAACGATTGCTTTCTATGGTACAAATACCCGCTGCATCCTGGCCACGATGCTGCAATACCGTCAATGCATCATAGATAGACTGGTTTACAGGCGTTGTGCCCACGATTCCAACAATACCACACATGTCCTAACCCTCGATTTGCGACAATGGCTGGCGCGCTATAACGCGCCAGATAAGAAACTAGATGTTGCTTGCAAGTGCTCGAAGAACGGCGCGATGATACGGCTAAATTCCGGTACCAATTGCGAGTTCCTCCACCACTCTGAGTCTGGAAACGAAGTAAACGCATCCATAAAAAATAGTGCAGCAGAAACAATCAACACACCGCGCAGACCACCAAAGACGATCCCCAACACTCTGTCTGTTCCTGACAAGCCTGTTTTCTGCACCAGTTGCGCAATGACATAGTTGACCACTGCACCTACTACTAATGTAGCAACAAACAAGGCTGCAATTGCGGCTCCATTTCTAAACATGTCATCTTCAATATTAGTAAAGTACACCGCTAATTTTGCGTAGTACTGACTGGCGATGAAAAACGCACCAAACCAAATAACTAATGACAATGCTTCTTTTGCGAAGCCACGAACTAAACTGATCAAAGCCGACAGGCCGATCACACTTAAAATGACAATATCTAACGGATTCATCTGTTCTTACATCTTAAGTTGGCGCGCATTTTAACAGAAAAAACGCTGACGCAAACGTTTTCTTAAGGATTTAGTGGTTTAAATTTAAGCAATTGACCTTTCGAACCGGTAATTTTTTCCAGTTCAATAACTTGGCGCTCTAGTTTGCTCTTGGATACATCGGGACCAATAATGACCCTAGTAAAGCCATTTTCTGGTTTCACATGAGCTTGGTATCCACGCTTTTGCAAGTCCAAAACGAGGTTCTTCGCGTTTTCAGCATTCTTCAGTGCCATCAACTGGATAAACCAAGCGCTGTCTTCGTAGTCATTTCGTTCAGGAACATCTTTGACAACGACCGGCATTTCATCACGCTGTTGTTGAGCTTCTACATCGCTCGTTGAATCATCAACCACGACTTCAACAGGTGACTCAGGTAAGCTGGCACTATCATCAACTGGGTCTAACACTTCAAAAGTTTCTACGTCGTTACCAGTATCGGGTTTAATCGGAATACTGGCGACATCTTCTTTGTAGTGCGTTTTTTTACCGTCTAGGACATCCGGTAAAATGATGACCCCAAGCGCCACCAACAGAATGGTGCCGACTAATCGGTTTTGAAACTTACTTGCCATTTATGCTCCTTTGCTCTGCCAGTATTCGAGAACTTCCCCTACGGTATGGAAAGATCCAACCACTAGAATGACATCTTCTGTTCGGGCATTTGTCATTGCAGCTTTAAAAGCCTCAACAGGAGAGCGGTATTTCTGATTACTTTCAGGTAGATACTGACATAATTCGTCCGCACTCGCGGCGCGAGGTCCCATCAATGAGGCTGGGTACCAATTTGAGGCAATTTCAGACAATTCTTGCAGTGTCGCTTTGATGTCTTTGTCGTGCAGCATCGCAACTACGGTATGAACCGTCTTACCATCAAACTTTTGCTTTATGCGCTCCACCAGATATTGCGCTGAATGAGGGTTGTGTGCCACATCCAACAAAATAGTCGGTTGCTGGTTGATTAGCTGCATCCTGCCCGGCAACTGAGCGTTGTTTAAGCCGTTAACAATGTTTACGTCACTAATGTCTAGGTTTGCCGTCGCTAACGCCATCAGCGCCGTAGCCGCGTTTTGGAGTGGTAATCCTGGGATAGGCAGGTCTGTTAACTCGTAAGAGCCATGTGTCCACTGCCAAGTCGTGTCAGTGACTTGCTTATAACCGTACTGAATCTCAACCTGAAATAGCTCGGCACCGATATCATCGGCGTGCGCCGCTACAGTCGCAGGGGCTTTGGGTTGGCCACAGATTGCTGGTTTTCCTGAGCGGTAGATGCCCGCCTTTTCAAAACCGATCACATTGATATCATCACCAAGCCAGTCAACATGGTCGATTGCCAGACTAGTAATGACTGAGACATCATGGTCAACCACGTTTGTTGCATCGAGTCGTCCGCCTAAACCGACTTCTAGCAGCACCACATCAACCTGTTCTGTTTGGAACAAACGTAACGCGGCAAGAGTGCCAAATTCAAACAAGCTTAGGCTGATATCACCACGTTGCTTCTCAACAAAGTCAAACGCCGCGGTGTGCTTTTCATCAGCCAAGTCTTGACCATTCACACGTACGCGTTCGTTGTAGCGAATCAAATGTGGGGAGCTGTAAACACCGACTGAGTAGCCTGCATCAAGTAGAATTGCTTCCATCATCGCACAAGTCGAGCCTTTGCCATTTGTGCCAGCGACGGTAATAACGGTAGGAGCAGGTTTGGTGAGATTGGCGGATTTCGCCACTGCTTGAACACGATCTAAGCCAAGGTCGATGGCTGACGTGTGGATATTAGCTAAATAATCAAGCCACATCTCTAGTGGTGATGTGGCTTGAGGAGTTTGGGTTCGATTCATCTAACTTAAACCAAAAAATTGCGGTTGTTTGTTAGTGTGCTACTTTACCCTTTTTCGTCAGCTTCTGGTACTTCATAAGCTTCTTCATTTGGTGAATCATTCACAGAAACAACCAATGGAGACGCTTGATTCGTCATTTTAGCGACCAGACTACCAATGCGCTGACGCATTTCACGGCGGTCAACGATCATATCGATAGCACCGTGGTCTAATAGAAATTCGCTACGTTGGAAGCCTTCTGGTAGGTCTTCACGTACTGTTTGCTCAATAACACGACGACCAGCAAAACCGATAAGCGCTTTTGGTTCACCGATGTTGATATCACCCAGCATCGCCAAACTCGCAGATACACCACCCATGGTTGGGTCAGTCATTACCGAGATAAACGGCAGACCTTTACCTGACAGACGCTCTAGCGCTGCACTGGTTTTCGCCATTTGCATCAGTGACATTAGTGCTTCTTGCATACGAGCACCACCACTCGCAGAGAAACACACTAGGCCACAGTTGTTCTCGATCGCTGCTTCAACTGCGCGAACAAAACGAGCACCAACCACAGAACCCATCGAACCACCCATGAATGAGAATTCGAAAGCACACGCGACGATAGGTAGACCTAGCAACTCACCTTGCATCACAACAAGCGCGTCTTTTTCGCCGCTGCTCTTCTGTGCCGCTGAAATACGATCTTTGTATTTCTTCGAGTCTTTGAATTTTAGTTTATCTCTTGGTTCCAGCTCATCCGCAAGTTCAACTCGGTTAGCTTCATCTAGGAAAGTTTCCAGACGGCGACGAGCTTTCATACGCATGTGATGGTCACATTTCGGACATACTTCTAGGTTACGCTCTAGTTCAGCGTGGTAAAGCACCTGTTCACAAGATGTACATTTAGTCCATACACCTTCAGGGATGGACGCTTTACGTGAACTTACGATGTTGCTTTTTTCTAAAATCTTTTCAAGCCAACTCATGGAAGACCTTTTCTCTATTATTCCCACGCAAAATGCGAGGGATCAAATTCTTAATTTACGCGTGAGGATTAAAGCATATTAAATGCCAGCTGTAGATAAAAAACTGGTTGTACCTATTTTTCAGCCATGCTCACGCACTCTAAAGAGATGATAATTTGGACAATTTAACACGGTTTAGTTCAAATTATCTGGTAAAAATAGTGGCCCAATCGGCACTATTGGCAATTCGTAATTCTCAGGGTAATCCACATCGACCAAATACAAGCCTTCTGCTTTCGCTGTCGCCCCTGCCAACTTACGATCTTTCTGCTCTAGCAGCCATTGAATCCACTCTGGCTTCTGCTCGCCACGTCCAACACAAATCAGACTACCGGTAATGTTTCGCACCATGTGGTGAACAAATGCATTTGCCTTAATATCAATCACAACATATTGATTATGACGAGTCACGTTGAGGTGCATAATATTGCGCCACGGACTGCGTGATTGGCAATGTACCGCACGGAAAGAAGTGAAGTCATTTTCACCGAGTAAATACTGCCCCGCTTGATGCATCTTCTCTACATCCAAGTCACCGTGATAGTGACTGACACCTGAAGAAAGAATCCCCGGTCTTAATGCGCTATTAAAAATGATGTAGCGGTAACGTCGTGCAGTGGCAGAAAATCGAGCATGGAATTCCTCAGGAACTTCCTTAGCCCAGCGAACCGCGATATCCGAAGGCAGATTTGCGTTCACTCCCATAGTCCAGGCGACCATTTTACGATTTGCCGTCGTTTCAAAGTGTACTACCTGACCAGTGCCGTGAACACCCGCATCGGTTCGACCTGCGCACTGAACTTCAACAGGATGGTTCGCAACAACGCTTAACGCACGTTCCAGCTCTTCCTGTACACTTTTTACATCTCTTTGACGCTGCCAGCCAAAGTAATGAGTGCCGTTGTACTCAATACCTAAAGCGATTTTCATCTTGGATTTCTCTTAGAAAATGGGGCGGGAAGTATAAACACTTTTCGATAAAAAATTAAGGGGGCTACTCGCCCCCTTTTACCTAACTTTGACTGATTCCGTCGATGAGAGATTTAGCTTCTCGGCGAATATCTTCGTTACCATCGACAATCGCCTCTTCCAGCAGCTTTCTTGCTCCCACCGTATCATTCATTTCCATGTAGATTTTGGCCAGATCAAGTTTGCCCGCAGCTTCAGCATTTGCATCGATATCCTCTTCTTCACCGATATCGCCTATAACGTCTGGGAAGTCATTCAAACCGACATCAAGCTTAAGCGCTTCATCGATAAAGTAATCTTCATCACCTTCCACTTCCGCCATCAACTCATCAATAGTGCGGAACTGGTTTTCTTTCGGATTAAAGTCATCCAGTGAATGTTGGTCTTCCCAATTTTCTTCCTGCACCGTTGCTTTAGCAGGCTGATTTTCTTGTGACCAAATAGCTTGGTCTTCTTCTGGAATATCATCACTGATTTGCGCTTGTTGTTCAGGAGAAAGGGTAAAACCGTTCCAGTCTTCCCCACCCATTTCCAACATAGCGTCAATGTCCATACCCGCACTGTCAGAAGTCTTGGCATCTATTGGCTGATCAAACGAGAAACTCTTTGCTTGGCTGTCGTCTTCCGTCAATAGCTCGTCAAACGCCTGTTCATCGTAATCTTGATGTGCTGCGACTGGGTCGTGTGACGACTCAGCGCTTTCCGCATGAGGTTGTGTTGACAGCTCGTCCAGCGCGTCTTCTTCACTGTATTCCGGCAGTTCTAGGTCATCGAACTCTACTGACTCTTCCGCTGCCAGCTCAGATTCCGCTACTTCAGCTTGTGGCTGTGTCGTCTCGCTAGGCTCAGATACCATATCGGCCAGCGCGTCTTCTTCGCTGTATTCCGGCAGTTCTAGGTCATCGAACTCTACTGACTCTTCCGCTGCCAGCTCAGATTCCGCTACTTCGTCTTGAGGCTGAGTCGGCTCGCCAGGCTCAGATACCATATCGGCCAGAGCGTCTTCTTCGCTGTATTCCGGCAGCTCTAGATCGTTTAATGCAACCGAGTCTTCCGCGGCTTGCTCTGGCTGTACTTCTTCAACTTGAGGCTGTGTCGGCTCGCTAGGCTCTGACGCCATATCGGCTAGCGCGTCTTCTTCGCTGTATTCCGGCAGCTCTAAATCGTCAAATGCAACCGAGTCTTCCGCGACTGGTTCTGGCTGTACTTCTTCAACTTGAGGCTGAGTCGGCTCGCCAGGTTCAGATACCATATCGGCCAGCGCATCTTCTTCGCTATATTCCGGTAGCTCTAGATCGTTTAATGCAACCGAGTCTTCCGCGACTGGTTCTGGCTGTACTTCTTCAACTTGAGGCTGAGTCGGCTCGCCAGGCTCAGATACCATATCGGCTAGCGCGTCTTCTTC
>NZ_JAATOO010000025.1 GCF_011806575.1 Vibrio hepatarius | reverse complement strand
CCATTCGTCCTAGTATAAATAGCGGCATCATTATGGCGAAAAAACCATAAGACCAGCCAAACACCATACTCAACGCCAGTCCCATCGAGCAGCCAAACCAAATACGTAACGTTTTCATTCCGGCACCTGTTAGTAAATAAAGTGGAACCAGCTAGCAATATGAATTTGTACCTGTGCCATTAGATGCCAAAACACATTGTCTTGTGGGTAGACAACGATAGTCGCGCGCGACCCAACAAACAGTGATGACGGTAGGTTGTCCTGGCTAGTTAAATTTACTCGAGTACGTTGCGCATCTCGAACCCAACGGTTATTTACTTCAACTTTCGTCAATGCACCGTTTGGTGTTTGTTGCGCAGCGGCTACACCATAGTCACGGCTTGAGATATCAAACTCATAAACACCACCAGGGTTAGCATCGAATGCCACCAAGGCGTGGTAACTTTCGTTCAAGTTGGCGACTGATTTTTCACGAAAATCTGCAGCGACCCACATAGAACCAGTAGGAACAAAAGTAAGTAGTGGCATATTAGTGTTCGCCATCGTACCGACTTCCAATTGTAGATTGGTTACCACGCCGTCGCTCGGTGCGAGTACTTGAGTATTGGTTAAATCTAGTTGAGCTTTTTCTAGTTTATTTCTCGCAATACGTACCGCAGTACTTTCGCCTTTCTTATCACCAAGCTGGGCTTCAATGACTTTCAAGTTTTGCTGCTCCGCCTTCAATGTAGCGAGAGCAACTTGGTTTTGAGCGAAAGCGTTGTCGACAGACGACTGTGAAATCACTTTTTGTCTCGATAGTTTGAGTAAGCGATTGTATTCACGATGCGCGTTATCATACGTCGCTTGTGCGCGAGCAATATTCGCCACCGCCGCTTCACGTTGAGAATATAAGGTCGCTTCTTTCTCATACGCTGATTGAAGTGATAGTTCAGCTTGCTCCAAAGCGATGTCGTACTTCCGCTCATCGATAGTGAATAGCACGTCACCTTTGTTAACTGACTGATTATTTATCACTGAAACATGAGTAACTTTTCCGGACACTTCAGGTGCTACCTGCACGACGTACCCTTGAACGCGACCTTCAGTTGTGAGTGGCGCATGACGGTCAGCAATGATGATGTATAAAAATAGTACGATGAACAGGACAATCAACGTACGCATCCAATGTCTGAATTTTTGATCTGCAGTCATTTGAAGCTCCAGGTAACAAATAAGATAGGAGATTATAGAGAAGTCCATTACAGTTAAGTAGAATGATATAAAGCACATTAATGAGCTAAAAATAGGACAATGAACGTAAATCTCGACGACATTTATCTGTTTACCCAAACCGTTGTACACGGTGGAATTAGTGCAGCGGCCGATGCAAACAACTTGCAGCGTTCCAAAGTGAGTCGTCGGCTACAAGAGCTTGAAAAAGCACTAGGTTTTCAGTTGCTTATTCGTACAACCAGAACTATTGAGTTGACTGAACATGGGAACCGCTTGTTTGAACTTGTTGGACAATCAGTCGAGCACATCCAACAAGGTTTGAATGTTATGTACGAATATCAACAAGAGTTGAGCGGTAGGGTGCGTTTAGCAATTCCTTCTGCCTTGATGAGTTCAGCTGCTTTTAGCTCCATTATTGCTGAGTACACGACACGTTATCCTGACATATCGGTAGAGATTGAGAACCATCAAGAAAGTCTAGATCTAAAACGCCAAGCTTTCGATCTTCAGCTATTACCCAGCGTCGTTAAAGTGACGGATGATAGCTATGTGCAGTTTAGTTTGCTGCCGTATCGCAGCCATTTTGTTGCTTCTCAGGCGTATTTAGACAAACACCCGCTAATTAAGACAATGGAAGATTTACAACAACATCGACTATTGACCAATCGATATAACGCAAACTTGCTCGGACCTGAGTTACATCTCGCACTCAAATCCGACGATCTGAACTTATTGCGCTCAATGGCAATAGCAGGGAACGGTATCGCATTTATCCCACAAATACATTCGAAACCGGCATTGAAAGACGGCTTGTTGACTGAAGTTCTGCCTGAGTTTACTCATCCTAAGCAACACCTAACTCTGATTTATCCATCTTCGTTGTTTTTACCAAATAAGGTCAAAGCATTAATTGAGTTGTTTAGAGAGAAGTTTAAGTAAGTTAAGCGCAATAGATCCTGAGTTTTGCTGCCGAACTCTATGAGAGTTAAATAACATAACAGTACAAGATGGCTGTTCTAATAATCAGTTTGTTAATCTCTGATTATCAAACTGATTATTAGGTATTTTATGGTAAATTAATTATGTTCAATCTTTGAGGAAACCAGAAAGCTAGAAGAGAGGTAAAGAAGCGTACACATTGAAATATACGACACCTCATTTAACATAATATACATAATGCGCACTTAAATAATAAATTAAATACAATTGTATTCTTAGTCAACTCTTTGTTCGCGTAACTAAATCTTGCCGACTTTTTGCTTTAACGAACTTTGCATTTAACCTTCGCGCTCTGCGTTCAGACATGTTATTGCCTTCGACTTTAGATGCTAGCCTGTCCTTGTCGTACGAACATCCAAAGTCTTGAGCCAATCATTTTATTTTGTTAAACCAACATCATGCGTGACAAATACAAAACCACACAAACTGTTACGTCGTCACTTAAAGTAACCTTTGTGCTTATTCTTCTTTTGGAGCGTATTGTTCAAACACTTCTTGAGCGGTCATTTTGTGTGAGTTTGGGTTTAACTCGTAATACGCTGGCTTTTCATCGACAAAAATTTCGCTGGCCAACGTAAAGCACTCTTCAGGAAAAAGCCCTGCAGACAGCACGTACTCATTAGCTGGGATCAAATAATAAAACAAATGGGTACCGCATTTAGAACAGAAACCGCGCTCTGCCCAATCAGATGACTGGAATCGAGTGATTTTTTCAATTCCATTAAACTTAACACCTTGTTTGGTGTGGATGGCATGCAATGGACCACTCGACCACTTGCGGCACATACTGCAATGGCAAAGGCCAACTTCATTGACCGATTCGGTTTCCACAGACACTGAACCGCACAAACATTTTCCTTTCATAGTGACTCCATATTTTTCTATTTTAGATTCAAGGACATAATGTATTGTGGCCCAGCTGCACCACCCAAATAAAGCTCACCACTGTCGATAAATCCTGCTTTCTCATAACACTTTTTTGCGATTGGGTTCTTACAGTTTACGGTTAAGTAGATTTTGCGCACGCCTAGAAACTGAGATTTAACGTAATCAGGCAATAACTTTACTGCTTGAACTCCATATCCTTTGCCTTGTTGACGCGCGTCGATCAAATATGCTCTAAGCCCAATACAAGGTTTCTCGCGCGCAAACTCATAAGATTCTGAATAACTAAAATCTAGTAGAAAGAACCCCACGACTTCCTCTCCACATTTAATGACATGCGGAATACATGAATCTGGAAGCCCATTGAGTATTTCTTCGGTTGTTCCTACATACTTGAGCTGCGAATCATCAACAGACAATTCCAGTACCTTTTCAAGAACTGGCTCGGTTAGTTTTTCTATAAACAACACTTCTAATCCTTAAAAATCTCACAGCACAAAACGTTACGCTGTAGCATTTATCTAATATCTTATTGAATCTATTATGTATCTTTGTAAGAAATAAAACCAAGTGATGTTCTCAAAAATTAATATTCCTTCATATCTATTTAGTTATAGTGCATAAGTGGTATTTTTCTATTCTTAGAAATCTATTTTTAACTTGTTACATGAATTCGAATGTACTTTTCAGGTTGCTGATACTTAAAACGCTGGCCGCGCTTGATAGCCTTCTTGCCTACTTTACAAATTTTATGATCCCCGGTCCCACGTACTTTCTTCACCTTTGCATAGCGATCATCGTGGCTGAATTCAATAAAAAGGTCACAATAACCATCGAGTTGTTGCTTGGATAGTTCTTTGACTACTCGTTGCTTAATCTTTTTCGCAATGGGGTTACGCTCTGCATCGTCTATAGCAATCGATGAAGCAGAAAAAAGAGTCAGAAAGATAAGTAAATGTGGTTTCATAGCATTGTCTTCCTATCCCAGAATATCAGAGGGATTTCAGGAAAAAATACATAAACCACATTACGTCGAGGTAGGTATAGTAGCGAAGTAAGTGATATGTCTATCAGCCGGACTTCTTCGTGCCCTTGCTTTTAAAGCCTTGGTGGGGAAAAACGTTACGAATACGTTGCTGTACTTTTTTAGGCACTTGTTTAGAAAAATTAAGCTTCGTCCCTGTTCGCTGTTGATATACCTTAAGCTCACCTGAAAATGGTGTATGCTCAGCAATATCCGTTACGTTGTGACGAAAAGATGGAGGAAAATGCCCTTTTTCAGATACGATTCTGCCATTCTCAAACTTTACCTTTAGTACTGGTCTGTCAACAGCAACGAGCCAAAAGATAACAATAGCGGCAACTAAAATAACGTAAAGCATAGCCTCTCCTTAATCTAACAACTTAGATAAATCTTCTTTTAAGCTACTAACCGTTTTACTAGCCTTCTCGCTACGAGAAGCTTCCGACAACAAGTATTCAATCGCATCTGAAAGCGTACATCCTAATTCATTTGCACGGTGTGAAAGCTTCTCCCAAACGCGATAGTCTAGGTCGATGGATTTCTTTTTAGTATGAATTTGCTCAGCGTTGAAATGACGTTTACGCTTAGCTCGTATCGCTTGTTTAAGTTTGTTGTCTAACTCTTGAGCCATATGTTGCTCTATCCACTCAAGCACTTTGGTTGGTTCGTGCTCAAGCTTTCTCAATTCAGCGATAGCCGCATCAGCTTCACTTGTGTCGATGTGGCGAGTAATAGACTCTCCAGCTTTCCATTTATTGATCAGGTAAGTCCATTTCCAACCGCACTCTAAGTTTTCAAGCTGTTGATATTTCATGACTATGCAATTTCCGGTGACGTTTAAGGTGACAGCGTAACCCTATCCACTTCAGGTTACAATCCCATTGTAATAGAAAATCGATCAAGATCATTAGAATAAATTACCGGTATCTCCCAATCCCCTTTTTCTATATAATTTCAGCCATTTTGTTATTAATGATTAAATTAAATGAATCAAGAAAACTGGCGTGCTGTCACCCCGCAATATTCACAATATGACGAGATATTAAAGCAGTTCTCAACTCTCGAACCTGTCGATTTTCTTGGTATTCAACCTAGATTAAGCCAATCTTTAAAAACATTTTCGTCGCTGAAAGGTTTCACCCGCGCGTTGATTATCAATTCAATTGATAATGTCTTCTATCGCAACCTCATCAAACAAGCACTCGAATCGCAAATCAGTGACAGCGCTGTTTCAGTGACCGAGTCATTATCAGCCAAGGCGTTATTAGGCTCTTACATGTGTAATGATGAAGGGCAAATTACAACATTCAATCAAGGTTTGCTGCACAAAGCGAATGGCGGGTATCTGATCATTCCCGTTAATCTAATCTTAGCAAATCCCGTTAGCTGGCAAGCTTTGAAAACCGTTTTGCTTGGTGAGGCATGCAGCCCAATCAACGTTAACCCGCAAAAGATCGCCAACGAAGAGCCAAGCCAGTCCTTTGACGTTAAAGTCATCATTGTCGGCGATCGAGACCAGATCTCTGATCTAGAGTGTATTGAACCTGAACTGTATAACGGTTTGGCGCTTTATACTGAGATCGAAAACGAGTTGACCCTTAACGAGTCTACGATTGCCTCTTACTTAGGCTATATTTCATGGCTGTTAAAGAGCTATGCACTACCCGACCTAACCTTCGATGCCCTTCACCGTTTGATGGTCGCAGGTGCGCGTTATACCGAGGATCAAGACTACATGCCGATTGAGGCTCTATGGTACTTGTCTTTGTTCCAAGAAGCGATGTTGACCAGTGCCGGCACCAATCTAACTGAATCCGATCTAGATATAGCAATCAATCAGAAATACTTCCGTGAGTCTTACCTGCCTGAACGTGCGATAGCCGATATTACAGAGGGACAAGTCGTCATTGAAACCGATGGTGAAATTGTTGGACAAGTCAATGGTTTAACTGTGATTGATGTCCCTGGACACCCACTATCGTATGGCGAGCCAGCTCGAATCTCGTGTGTTATCCATTTTGGCGACGGTGATATTTCAGACGTTGAGCGTAAAGCTGAGCTAGGCGGTAATCTACACGCTAAAGGTATGATGATCATGCAAGCATTTGTGAGTAGCGCATTGCAACTAGATGAACCGCTACCTTACTCTGCATCCGTGGTATTTGAGCAATCGTACTGCGAAGTGGACGGAGACAGCGCAACGTTAGCCGAGCTTTGTTCATTTGTTAGCGCCCTATCCGAGTACCCTATCAACCAGCAAGTCGCCGTGACGGGAGCAGTTGACCAGTTTGGCCGCGTTCAAGCAGTTGGGGGATTAAATGAGAAAATCGAAAGCTTCTATCATGTTTGTAAACATCAAGGTTTAACCGGTAACCAAGGTGTCATCTTGCCGAAAACAAACTTGAAGCATTTGTCGCTAAAACAAGAAGTTGTCGATAGTATCAAAAATGATGAGTTTCATATCTGGTCTGTATCGACCGTGGACGAAGCGATACCACTGATCATGGGCAAACCATTCCGTGGTGACGACGAAGAAAGCGTGATTAGCAAGATCGCTCAAAGAATAGAAAACTTTGAACGACATGAACAACACCCACACGGAATTGTGGATCGAATCAAAAACTGGTTTTCTTAATCTAACTAATTGATAAAAATCAGACTGGTTGGAGTTGTTTAGCTTACACGTGTTCACTAAGATGCAGCTATCAAAAATTGGAGTAATTGATAATGCAAAACAAACGTGAATCTTATAACCGCGATGATCTTCTAGCTTCTAGCCAAGGCGAGCTATTTGGTGCTGGTTATCCTCAACTACCAGCGCCTAACATGCTAATGATGGATCGCATCACTAAGATGTCTGAGACAGAGGGTGATTTCGGCAAAGGTCTTATCCTAGCAGAACTCGATATTACTCCTGATCTATGGTTCTTTGACTGCCACTTCCCTGGTGACCCAGTAATGCCTGGCTGTCTTGGCCTAGATGCAATGTGGCAACTTGTTGGTTTCTTCCTTGGTTGGGTTGGCGGCAAAGGTAAAGGTCGTGCACTAGGTGTTGGCGAAGTTAAATTCACAGGCCAAATCCTGCCAACAGCGAAAAAAGTGACTTACGAGATCCACATGAAGCGCGTTGTAAACCGTAAGCTTGTAATGGGTCTAGCAGATGGCCGAGTACTAGTAGATGGTAAAGAGATTTACGTTGCTAAAGACCTTAAAGTTGGCCTCTTCCAAGATACATCTGCTTTCTAAGTAAATTCTTTTCAAAAGCGATTCTCCGGAGTCGCTTTTTTGTATCCATAATTTTTAGTTATAGTGCATTAATGTGATATTAAAAAGCCCCTTTCGGGGCTTAGTTCCTGACTGTATGTGGATTTGAGTCGTTATTTGTAGAGACCAGAGTGCTTGTCTTCCCTGGCGTCGCGCCAACCACCAAGCCAATAGGATCGAGCATCCATCTGTTGGTATGGACAGGCGTCCATTGAACGGCCATTTAAGCCCGCTTTGTATCCTTGAGATTGCGCTCTTTCCAGGCGGTCACGCTTTTGTCTCTTCATAGTGTCGTCCTCATACAAAAAAGTGTTTCTAACGTACTACTATTAAATTTATATGGAGCTTTTGTGACTCCACAATTAAGAATCGATCAAAATCGCTCCGATCTCAAGGTATAAAAAAAGCACAGGCTCAAAAATGTGAGGCTGTGCTCTTGTTTAAAATTTAGTCTATTTTCTACGGAACCCGAACAAAGCAAGAATGGTCAGAGCCCATACGCCAATCGAACCACCCTGCCTTTCAACTTTGTTTTTATCTACCGGGCGAGCCGAAATATTACTCGCTGTTGCTCCGTTAATTGGTACTAGTTTAACCGCCACCAGCGATGCACCTGAAGAACAGCTTGCATTAATTGCTGAGCTATCATAACCACCAGCACAGTAGTATGCAGTACCAGCAATAACACCAGCATCATTGATGTCTGCTGCGTCAATAATACGGAAACTGTTGTTAGGTTCAGTGGCATTTGAGCCATTAGTCAAGTCATCCAAGTACCACGCACGGTTTTTAAGGCGCTCTGTTATCGCGCTTGGTGCATTCTCTATCGGTGCAATAAACGCGCGCTGAGCTCTAGGTTTACCGCCGTTTGATTCACGATGACGCTCATAGTCGATAGCACCTACAACTTCATTGTTGTTATTGATTGCACCAGCTTTACCGTTCGCACTCTTAAAGAAGATGTCACCAGAGAAGCTCTTTGAGCTCAACGATGAAGCCGTTACGTCCGGTACATAAAACAGACTGTTAGAGTAAGCACCGTCATTTGCTTCACGATACTTAGCGGTACCAATCGCAAAGCCCTTGTCGTTAACAGAAGTTAACAACGAGTTTAGGTATTTTTCATCATCGGAGTATTTAGAAACGAACTTGGTTTTGACATCAGATAAATCACTAAGATTAAATACGGCCGCTACTGGAATCTCATCAGAGTTTGCATTGTAACCTACGGCATAATCTACATCACCCGCATCATCACCATTCGTATCTACGAATGCAAGATCACGTGCACTGCCTTGAGGCATACTACGACTTGATTCTTCCGCGCCGACCCATTCAATTGAAGTTAGAGTTGTACCATCCCAAACCGCAGCCTTTGAAGTATAATCACTGCTGTATTTAGTGGATTGAGTTGAAACTGAACCTACAGTCAAACCGTTACCGGTCGCAAATGCTTGAGTTCGATCACCGAGAACGGGGACGTCAGTACCATTAACGAATCCTCGAGTTCGCTCGCTACCACTGGCTTGATAACTACCAGTGATCACTGCAGAACTATCGAGAGCATTAATGACAGTGTTGTTTGAAGACGTGCCATCTCGTGTCGTTTCTACGTACGCGGTTACATTTTCGTAGTCACCAGCCACTTCTTTAGCATATCCAGAGTCGTATTGTCGGTATGCCCACTTTTCACAAAGCGTGTCAGCATAGTCTAGATAACGATTACAGTAGTCTTCGAAACCATCACGCCCATCTTCTAAAAACTCATAACCGTACTCAAACAAAAATGGCGCTTCATTGCGATATTCAAAACCCTGAAGGAATCTCTGCTCTTCGTAGCCGATTTGGTGATTTGATGTATGGGTTGTTGAACAATCAGTTGTACCCCAACAATCAGCACTAGACTCTTGAATCGCAGAACCAAAGGTCTGACTGCTAGAATCCACTGGATCATACTTATATACGTTATATAGTGCAGCGTTTGCACTGAATGACGCGGCAACTGTCGCCGCAACCATTGAAATTTTGAAAATCTTACTACTCATTCGATGTTAACTTTCCTGTTGCATTGCTTCGAGCTCTTCCCATCGCTCAAAAGCAACTTCCAGCTCCTGCTCTGTTGCAGCGAGCTTATCTAAAATCGGTTGTGTCTGTTCTACTGGTTTTGAGAAAAACTCTGGGTTGTTCACTTGCTCTTGCAAGTTTTCAATCTCAGCTTCTAATTCTTCTAGTTTTGCTGGCAGTGCTTCTAACTCACGCAGCAGTTTATAAGATAACTTCTTAGACTTACCCTTAACTGGTGCAGTTTTGGGAGTTTCTTCAACCTGCTCGCTCGACTTTGCTGGTTTTTCAACCGCTCGAGACTTATGAGTCTGCGCTCTTTGGTACTGAGCATCATGATAACCGCCAACAAACTCTTCAATGACACCATCGCCTTCGAATATCCAGCTCGTCGTCACTGTATTATCAACGAACTCACGATCGTGACTAACCAGTAATAAGGTACCCTGATAGTTGGCAAGTAAATCTTCTAAAAGTTCCAAAGTTTCGATATCTAAATCGTTGGTTGGTTCATCAAGCACCAACAAGTTGTTTGGTCTCAGGAAGATTCTAGCCAGTAGTAAGCGGTTCTTTTCACCGCCAGACAACGCTTTGACTGGTGTACGAGCGCGTTTTGGTGCAAACAGGAAGTCTTGTAAGTAACTCAGTGCATGACGCTGACGTCCACCCACCATAACCTCTTGTTTACCATCGGCGAGGTTATCAATCACTGATTTCTCTGGGTCGAGGATTTCACGATATTGGTCAAAGTACGCGACTTCTAGCTTGGTACCGCAATGCAGCTTGCCTGAGTTCGGCTTGAGTTCGTCAAGCAGCAACTTAAGCAACGTACTCTTACCGCAGCCATTTGGACCAATCAACGCGATGCGATCACCACGCATAATATTGAAAGAGAAATCTTTAACGATCGATTTATTATCAATGCTGTAGTTGATGTTTTCTGCTTCGAAAACGATCTTACCTGAGCGAGACGCATCATCGATTTGGATATTCGCTTTGCCTTGTACTTCACGGCGGTTAATTCGTTCTTCGCGGAGCTTTTTAAGCGCACGAACACGACCTTCATTGCGAGTACGACGAGCTTTGATGCCTTGACGAATCCATACTTCTTCCTGAGCGAGTTTTTTATCAAACTCAGCGTTCTGCATCTCTTCTACGCGTAACATTTCTTCTTTTTCAACTAGGTAGTTATCATAGTTACCAGGGAAAGAAGCAAGCTTACCGCGATCAAGGTCAACAATGCGTGTCGCCATCGATTTGATAAAGGTACGGTCGTGCGAGATAAAGATAATAGAACCACGAAAATCCTTCAGGAACGTCTCTAGCCACTCAATCGTGGTGACGTCCAAGTGGTTAGTTGGCTCGTCGAGAAGTAATACGTCTGGATCGCGCACCAGAGCACGTGCCAGAGCCGCTTTACGCTGCCAGCCACCAGACAGATCGGTTAATTTGGTATGGCCATCCAGCTTCAAAGCGGCAAGTACGTTTTGAATACGGTCTTCAAAGCGCCATGCGCCTGTGTGTTCTAACTGCTCTTGAATGCGAGCAAGTTTATTAATGTTTTGCTCTGAAGGGTCAACTGCGATGAGATCGAGCTGATCTTGATAGATCTTAAGTTGATGTCCTATTTCAGCTAAACCACCAGCGACGTAATCAAATACTGTGCCTTCTTGGTTACGCGGTGGGTCTTGCTCTAAGCGAGAAACCACGACATCTTGCGTTACTGTCAGTTTGCCGTCGTCTAACTGGACTTCTCCAGCCAGCACTTTCATCAGGGTTGATTTACCCGCACCGTTGCGGCCAACCAAACAAACTCGCTCATTTTCTTGCAGTGCAAAGTCTGCGTGGTCTAATAAGGGGTGATCACCGTACGCCAGCAATCCGTTATTGATGGTAAGTAATGCCATTGCTATCTAACCAATGTTGTAATTCTTGTAAATCAAAGGGCCAATTAATCTCGTTTCCTTGAAAATTCAGCACCGGAATAGTTACGCCGTAACGAGAAAATAGCTCATCATCAAAAGCGATATCAACAATCTCTATTTGATTACCGACTCCAGCTTGCTGGCAAAGTTCAAAGGCCATCTCGCAGAGATGGCACCCTTCTGTACTGTATAGAGTGATCACGTCAGTCTACTTAGTCCTTATGAGTCACGATCCAGCAATTGTGGATGTGTTTGTTGCGCGAGAAATCCATTGGCAACGTTTGGTGTGAAATGTTCTTCGCTTCCAAACCAAGCTCTGCCAGTTTCTCCTCGTCCATCTTAAAGTGACGTTTGTTGTTCGAGAATACAATGGTGCCACCAGCACGCAGCAGACGCTTAAGGTTAGTCATTAGCTGGATATGGTCGCGCTGAACGTCAAAGCTCTGTTCCATGCGCTTCGAGTTGGAGAACGTTGGCGGATCGATAAAAATAAGATCAAACTGAGCAGTCGACTTTTCTAACCACTGCAAGCAGTCAGCCTGCTCGAAACGATGCTGACGACCTACCAGCCCATTGAGCTTCATGTTCTCTCTCGCCCAATCTAGGTAGGTTTTAGACATATCAACTGTTGTAGTCGATTTAGCCCCACCACAAGCAGCGTGTACCGTCGCAGAACCTGTGTAAGCGAATAGATTCAGAAAGTCTTTGCCCTGTGCCATTTCGCCCAACTTACGGCGGGTAATTTTATGGTCAAGGAACAAACCAGTATCCAAGTAGTCATGCAAGTTTACGATCAACTTCACGCCGTATTCATTAACGGTCATGGTCTCTGATTCTTGCGAAAGCTTTTGGTACTGCGAGCGACCTTTTTGCTTTTCACGGACTTTCAACACGACCTTGTTCGCGTCTGTGTCCGTTACTTGGATAGCTGCTCGAATAATATCCGTTAAGCGTCGCTTCGCTGTCTCTTCTGGAATATTCTTTGGCGCTGCATATTCCTGAATCACAAGATGATCCAGATAGACATCAATCGCCACATTGTATTCTGGCAAATCAGCGTCGTAGATACGGTAGCAGTCCAGTTTTTCTTTACGTGCCCATTTACCGATCTTCGCGATATTCTTCTTCAGGCGGTTTGAAAAGTCTGGAGCGATCGTTGACTCTGTGACAGCGTCACCTGAATTCTCTACTGGACGATCGCTGATTGAATAATTCTTCTGATGACACAGTAGCGCGCCGTTATTCAGCTTGTATTGCTTGTCCGCACGCATACGAAGACAGCTTAGCAGCTCATCAGAACTAGAGAAGATCGACGCCTGGCAACCGCCAAATTGTGCTTTCAATTGAGCACCAAATGCGGTGTAGAGAGCAATCAACCCTGGATGTGTCCCCAAACGCTCACCGTAAGGTGGGTTTGATACGATAACACCATTGATAAACTCTGCAGGGCGAACAACCTTAGCAGCGTCAGCCTCTTTAAATTCAATCAGATCTGCTACACCTGCCCGACGGGCGTTATCTCGAGCTGTTTGTAGGACTCGAGCATCGTTATCGAAGCCATAAAACTTAGCGTCAACTTTTTTGACGCCTCGTCTTGCTTGTACCGCAGCTTCAGATTTAATCTCTGCCCATAGCTCTGGTTCAAAGTCTTCTAGTGACTCGAATCCCCACTTCTTACGATTAACACCTGGCGCCATGTTCGCCGCCATCATTGCCGCTTCAATAAGCAAAGTACCAGACCCACACATAGGGTCTAGTAGAGGTTTGCTCTCATCCCAGCCACTACGAAGAATGATAGCCGCAGCCAATGTTTCACGTAGAGGTGCTTTACCCGACTCTGGACGATAGCCACGTTGGTGCAAGCCACCGCCAACCATATCGATACCAAGAATGGCTTTGTCTCGATGTAAGCGGACATGGATGCGAAGATCAGCACGATCTTTACTGATCGAAGGTCGTGGCAAGTTCTTTTTGTTGAATGCGTCCACTACCGCATCTTTTACCTTCATGGCGCCATATTGGCTATTGCGGATTTCGCGGTTTGTACCATTGAAGTCAACCACAAAATTCTTCGTGCTATGGAATTGATTCACCCAATTCACCGCAGATGCAGCCAGGTAGAGATCCATATCATCGTTACACGTGAACTCAGAAAGAATGCGCACAAAACGCGAAGCTAGTCGGCTCCATAAACAGCAACGATAGATTTGCTCGTTAGATGCCTTGAATCTGACCCCTGCTTGAACAGGTTTAGCATTGGTAATCCCTAGCTTTGTTAGTTCTTCAACTAACAGGTTCTCCAGCCCATTGGAAGTAACCGCAAGATATTGATGCATAGTGAACTTTTTATTTCTTAGAAAATGACCCCGCATTATACCCGACATTGGTTCAAATTCGTTAACGCAATTACGGTTTCTCACTCCTCGCACCGTCTAACTGAGCATTTATTCACCTAAAAGCGCCTTCTGTCGCTAACTTTCACATCTGCACTTATGCCAGCTACTTTTTTACCAATTTATGGTCCTTATGGTGATAGTGAATGCTTATTCACACCAGCTTTGGTCTATACCAACACCAAAAATTGGTGAAATTAAATTACAGAATTAGGTTAAATGGGGAATTATGGATGAATTCCCCCTCTCAAACCGGGTTAAAAGTGGAAAAATAATAGGCGTTTAATGGATGAAAACTGCACGCTTCTCACAATTGAGTCGGAGTAAGTTGCTCAGATAAGTGTTAAGCACCCTGAATTTGGGCAAAAAAAATCGGCCATGAGGCCGATGGGAAATGAAAAAAGGAACGAAACTTAGCCAACCATAGCAATTGGTTGGACTTGGAAATGGTGATTCACTGGAAGCATACGGTCATGCATGACTTTAATCGCCTGGCCAAATACCAGTGTTTTCGAGCCGCTTAACACAAACTCTTCCAGCGAGACGGAAGCACACAAACTTGCGCACTCTCCAACTTCTAAAATAATGAATACACCACTGTGGCTCGAACTGTTTAGCTGAACGAAGTCTCCCTCTTCAACATGGACTGAACCATCAGATAGCGAATCAAAGAACCAGCTCTTAGGTTGAACCGGTTTGTGGAAACGCTTCGCTGCGACACAATATAGAGCCAGCTCAGCTTGGCGCGGTTCCGATAAATCAAGATATGCAATCTGTTCTTTATAAGTCATAAAGGCAGCAGCATCATCAACTGAGAATTCGTTAATGCCAATTGCACAATCCACAATGAGTTTACGAGGAAGGTTTGTCTTGAATACCATGCCATCACCCAAGTCGAGCATTAAATGCCCTTCTGAGTCATCATAGTACCAAGTCCATTTGTCACTGGGTTTAAGCATTATTCCAATCTCTTAATTAGTTGTGATTCTAGGTAAAACGCTTAATTACCTTTCCAAGCAATAGATTGAATTTTATAAGCTCGTAAACGAAAAAAAAGAGGAAATGAAAACTCATTTCCTCTCGATAAAACGCTATAAAGTTAAGAACATCATCGCGTGACAATGTCACGACAATCAATAACTTATTGTCAGACCTTAAAGGTTTTTGACGATCTTCGCCACTAGGCCAGGACCGTGATAAATGAAACCCGAGTAAACTTGTACAAGTTTGGCTCCAGCCATCATTTTCTCTTTTGCTGCCACGTAGGAATCAATACCACCTACTCCGATAACTGGAATCTGTTCACCAAGTTGGTCGTGAAGTTGGCGAACCACTTCAGTACTTCTTGATTGAACCGGACGACCACTTAGACCACCCGCTTCATTCGCATGCTTCATACCGTCAACCATGCTACGGTCTAGTGTCGTGTTGGTTGCGATAACACCGTCAATGTTATTTTTGATCAATGATTCACAGATCTGTTTGATCTCATCATCGCTAAGATCCGGTGCGATCTTCAGTGCCAGCGGTACATACTTATCGTGCTTCGCCGCCAACTCTGATTGTTTCTGCTTCAGCTCTGCAAGCAGCTCATCCAATGCTTCACCGTATTGTAGTGAACGTAGTCCCGGGGTATTTGGTGATGAAATGTTTACCGCGATGTAGCCTGCGTATTGGTAAACCTTTTCCATACAGATCAGGTAATCTTCCGCGCCCTTTTCGATTGGCGTGTCTTTGTTCTTACCAATATTAATACCGAGTACGCAATCAAACTTCGCTTTCTTAACGTTCTCAATTAGATTATCAACACCTAGGTTATTGAAACCCATGCGGTTGATGATCCCTTCTGCTTCTACTAAGCGGAAAAGACGTGGTTTGTCATTGCCTGATTGAGGACGTGGTGTAACCGTACCTACTTCAACAAAGCCAAAGCCCATTGCATCGAAAGCTTCAATACACTCACCGTTCTTATCTAAACCCGCAGCAAGTCCTACTGGATTACGGAATGTAAGCCCCATGCATTCTACTGGACGAGTTGGAAGTTGTTGACGATAGAAAAGATCGAGAGGAGTGCCGGTGAAACGTTTGAAGTTTTGAATTGCAAGATCATGTGCCTTTTCGGCATCAAGTTGAAAAAAGCCAGTTCTGGCTAGACGGTAAAGCATCGTGCCTCCGAAAGAAAAAAACCCCGTTATAAACGGGGCTGTATTATCAAATGTTTTACCGAATAATTCAATTAATTATGAGTAATCATTACTCAATAGCTGAACAATTCAGATTTAGTAACATTAGTTCGCGCAATGCAACGGAGAACTTGGCAAACTCGTGAACTGAACCCACTTTGAACTCGTTTAGGATGCTTTCCCAACGTTGAAGTGAAACTTCGTTCGCGTTCACCCAGTCTTCTAACGCTTGCATTACGTCTAGCGCTTCAGAAGTACAACCGCAACTTAGCACTTGTCCAGTTAACTGGCGTTGTTGCCAATCGAGATCTTCACGGAATGCAGCACGAGCCAGTGCTTGCCAGTTGTTGTCTACCGCTTGGTTATTGATTTGTTTCAAGAACCAATGCAGTGACAAACGATCGCCAAGGTTGAAGTACAGTTTTGCACTTTTCTCAACTGATTTGCCTGTTTCACGGGATACTGTGGAAATATCCAGTACTGAGTATAGGCTAGACAAACGAGATACGTAATTCGCTAGTTCAGCGGTCACACCTTGCTCAATCCAAGCTTTCGCCATTTCGTCATGCTCTTTTACTTCTGCAGGAACCAGCATGTTGTCTAGATCAGCTTTGATTGTCGCAACGTCCGCTTGGTATAGCGCAATCAGTTCATTGACAGATTGCTTACCGGTACGATTACGTAGCAACCAGCGTGACAGACGACGTAGTGTACGACGAACATAGTACATCATATCGTACTGAGCTTGCGTCGACGCTTGGTTGTCTAACTCACGCAGTTCTTCGAACACTTGTCCTAGTCCGTAGATTTCACGAGCTGCAGCATATGCGTTTGCAATATCAACAACTGAAGCGCCCGTTTCTTCTTGTAGACGAGTGACAAAGTTACAACCCATTTCGTTAACCATTTGGTTTGCCAATGCTGTTGCAATGATTTCAACGCGCAGCGGATGGTTAACCATTTGGTCCATGTAGTTACGGCGTAACTCTGTTGGGAAGTACTTAACTAGCTGTTCTGCGTGGAATTTATCATCGGCGATCTCAGCTTGTGCAAGATCTTCTTTCAGAACCATTTTCGCGTAAGCGATCAATACTGAAAGCTCAGGGCGTGTCAAAGCTTGACCTTGTTTCTCACGCTCAAGCAGAGTTTCATCATCCGGAATGTATTCCAGTGCACGGTCTAAGTGACCAGATTTTTCCAGAGCATGGATGAAACGAATTTGTTCTTTCACCAACGAAGTACCCTGCTGCTCTGTCACTGAGATAGACTCAGATTGGCAGTAGGCGTCATCGAGAACAATCTCACCCACTTCGTCTTCCATTGACTCTAGGATTTGGTTGCGCTGTTTGATCGTGAGATCACCATTCGCCACAAGACCATTTAGGAAGATCTTAATGTTAACTTCGTTGTCCGAGCAGTCTACACCACCAACGTTATCAACGAAGTCAGTGTTAACACGGCCACCAGTAAGAGCGTATTCAATACGACCTAACTGAGTCATACCTAAGTTACCACCTTCGCCGACGACTTTAGCGCGTAGGTCACGGCCATCGATACGTAGTACGTCGTTTGCACGGTCACCAACATCAGTATGCGTTTCAGTTGATGCTTTCACGTAAGTACCGATACCGCCGTTCCATAGAAGATCCACTTTCATGCTTAGGATCATCTTGATGAGCTCGTTTGGTGCCATCGAAGCTTTCTTAGTACCGATCATTTTTTGGATTTCAGGTGTCAACTCGATCGATTTTGCACGACGTGAGAATACACCACCACCCTTAGAAATGAGTTCTGGGTTGTAATCTTCCCAGCTTGAACGCGGAAGATTGAACAAGCGATTACGCTCTTCCCAGCTTGGAGCTGACTCTGGGTTTGGATCGATGAAGATGTGCATGTGGTTAAACGCAGCTTGCAAACGAATGTGCTTAGAAAGCAGCATACCGTTACCAAATACGTCACCCGCCATATCACCCACACCAATCGCAGTGAAATCTGTGGTTTGACAGTCAATGCCCATTTCACGGAAGTGACGTTTCACTGATTCCCAACCGCCTTTCGCAGTGATACCCATTGCTTTGTGGTCGTAGCCATTTGAGCCACCCGACGCAAACGCATCACCAAGCCAGAAGTTGTATTCTGCTGAAACTGAGTTCGCAAGATCCGAGAATGTCGCTGTACCTTTATCCGCTGCAACAACCAAATATGGATCGTCTTCATCGTGGCGAACAACACTCTTAGGTGGTACTACTTCACCTTCGATGATGTTATCTGACACGTCAAGTAGTGCGCGGATAAAGCGTTTGTAACAACGTTGACCTTCAGCGAAGATCTCGTCGCGGCCATTCATTGTGTGCTGACGTTTACAAACGAAACCACCTTTCGCGCCCACTGGAACGATTACCGTGTTCTTAACTTGCTGCGCTTTCACCAGACCAAGAACTTCGGTACGGAAGTCTTCTTGACGATCCGACCAACGTAAGCCACCACGTGCAACTTTACCGCCACGAAGGTGAACACCCTCGATATCTGGTGCGTAAACGAAGATCTCAAACGCAGGAACAGGTTGTGGGATTTCCGGTATGTCACTTGGTTTCATCTTTAGAGATAACCAAGGTTTCGGCTGCTTGTTCTCGTCCAACTGGTAGTAGTTGGTACGTAACGTCGCCGTGATCATCTCCATGTAGCGACGAATGATACGGTCATCATCCAAGCTATCTACGTGGTCCAACTGCTCGGTAATCTTCTTGATAAGATCGTTTTGACCTTTTTCGCTACCTTTGAATTTTGGATCAAAGCGTTTCACGAATAGATCGACTAAGCCTTTCGCCAAATCTGGGTAGTGGCTTAACGTATCTTCAATGTATTGTTGACTGAATGGGAAACCTACCTGACGCATGTAACGAGCGTACGCACGTAGAATCGAGATTTCACGGCCAGTTAATGAAGCTCCAAGCAACAATCGGTTGAAACCATCGCTTTCTAGCTCACCTTCCCAAATCGCAGCAAACGCTTGTTGGAAACGATCGCGAGCTTCACGAAGATCCACCGTTTTCTCGCTCTTATGTAACATCGAGAAATCAAGGATCCAGTACACTTGGCCATTTGCTTTGCGTACTTCGTAAGGAGACTCACCGATAACGCGCAGACCAAGGTTTTCCAACATTGGCATCACGTCAGATAGATGGATTGGCTCGTCGCGATGGTAAAGCTTCAAACGTACGGCTTTTGAATCGGCGCCTAACTCTTGTGGGCGGTAGAACAGCATGCCTAGTTTGTTGTCGTCGCTCAACGCTTCTAAACGCTGAATGTCATCAACCGCAGAGCCCGGCATAACATCTTCTTTGTACGAACGTGGGAATGCGCGCATGTACTCTTTCGAGAAAGGCAGACCTTTGCTTTCACCAAAGTTCGCTACGATCGCGTCAGATAGGCGATCATCCCAAGTTGAAGATGCTTCCATTAAATTTTGCTCAATCGTTTTTACGTCTACGTCGATATTGTTGTTATCAACACGAACAATATAGTGTGTTCTTGCAAGCGGGCTTTCAGAGAAGTACGTCGTAAACTCCACTTCTTTATCGCAGCCAAAGTACTGCTTCAGAATGCGTTGAGTTTGACGGCGCAATTCAGTGTTGTAACGATCTTTAGTCACATACACCATGCAGCTGAAGAAACGACCGTAAGGATCACGACGAACAAACAAACGCAGTAGATCGCGATCTTGCATTTGCACCACGCCCATACCGACTTCAAGCAACTCTTCTTCTTTTGCTTGCAGCAGTTCATCACGCGGGTAGTTCTCTAAAATATTGTGCAGTGCTTTGTACGAGTACGAACCTTCACGGTAGCCGCTCGCTTTCAGAATACGTTGCACTTTTTCACGAATCAGTGGAATACCTGCCACACTCTGGTTGTACACTGCAGAAGTGTAAAGACCAGTAAAACGGTGCTCACCGATAACTTTGCCTTTCGCATCAAACTTCTTGATGCCGACATAGTCCGTGTACGCCGGACGGTGAATACGCGAAGGCACGTTGCCTTTGGTCATATTCAATAGGAATGGTTTCTTCGCTTCGAGACGTGCAGAGTCTGGGAACTCAGACAACTTAACTGCACGTACGCGAGATGGGTCAGAGAACAGACCAAGACCCGCTTCTTCGGTCGGACGAAGTTCAGTATCGCCATCGACAGAAACAAGGTCGAATTCTTTGTAGCCCATAAAGGTAAAGTTGTGCTGGCCTAACCAACGTAGGAAGTTAATCGTTTCTTCATAACGATCACGTTCTACTTCTACTTTGCCTTGTTGTGCTTCTACTTGATTGGTTACCACTTCAAGTTTTTCAACCATCGGCTGCCAATCTTGTACCACTAGACGAGTATCTTTAAGAATGCTTAGCAGTTCTTCTTTTAATGAACTCATCGCAGCTTTGTCGCTCAAGCGGTCAACTTCAATATGGAATAGTGACTGTAACGCGCCCTCACCCTGGTTAATGCTAGAGATATCACCAGTTGAAGAACGAGCAATTTGGGTTGGACCATGGAGCATTAAGTGAGATGCCAAGTCCAAACGACTAAGTGCCATCTTAATCGAGTCAACCAGGAAAGGACCATCTGGAACTACGATTTCAACAATAGTGTGTGTGGACTGCCAGCCTTGACGGCTAACGGTAGGGTTAAAGACTCGAACAGAAACATCCTCTGCACCCTTTTCACTGATGTGGTGCCAAAGGCTAACAACAGCGCCATAAAGGTCAGATTCGTTACGTTCGATTAAGTCATCTTGTGAGATATTGCTAAATAAATGCTGAGCAAGTTGAGTGACTAAGGGTTGATGAGCAAGCTCGAGTTTGTCTTGAATAAGCTTGTACACTTTTTCAAGAAGAACCGGCATCAATGTTTCACGCGCGGTCATATTCACACTCCACTATTAGAATATTATGTATTTGCAGGGGATGTCGTAAGCATAGTGCTTAACACGGGTAATGCAGGGTTATTGTAAAAGCTTTATTGACAAATAGTTAATTGTTTTGGGAGTGGTATGAGGTGAAATGTTTGATAATGTGACTAAGGTTCTATTTAAACTTCTATAAAATCAGTTTCTCACAGAACTTCTAACTTCATAAACTTATTATTATGGTCAGTTGTTAAGCGAAAACGGCCTTTTACGCCAATTTGGCTCAAGAAAGGTCTGAATCTGGATGCTGGCAATTGAAGGCGCAATCCATTGTCGGTAGTCACAAGAACGTTACTAGCCGCACCATTATAGTGCGAAAGAAAAGTTTGATATGAGATGTTGAGCGAAAAATAGTAATAATTCATTCTAGTTGTTCAAAAAAGTAGCGTTTTTAGCGAGATAACAAAACCACTGTATATATGCACAGCTATCTTTAAATTAACCGCTGAAGTACGTGTCATTTGCTTTCAGATACCTATTTCACCACAGATTACCGATAAAAAAATAGCACCCTGAGGTGCTATTTTTCATTTCTGTCGACTTAAGCTTCGAGCGCTTTGGTCACTTTCTCGAACAAGTCTTTAGCCAGGTTATCCATTGACTTAAGTACTTCTAGTTCGGCTCTGATTAGAGCTTGACGCTCCTCATCGTACTTACGGAACTTAAGTAGAGGGTCTATTAAGCGTGACGCTACTTGCGGGTTGCTGCTGTTGAGCTCGCGTAGAATTTCACCCGCGAACTTGTAACCTTCACCCGACTTAGCGTGAAAACGCACTGGGTTCATATTGAGGAATGAACCAATCAAACTGCGAGTGCGGTTTGGGTTTTTGAGGCTGAACGCCTCATGTTCCATAGTCGCTTTGATCACTTGCAGTACGTTATCTGCTGGGTTTGTTCCTTGCAGCGCGAACCACTTATCCATCACCAAGCCATCATGTTTCCACTGTTCACTGTAGCTAGCCATCAATGCTTCACGGCACGCAAGCTGCGCACTATTGGCAGCGCTCATCGCCGCAATGGTGTCTGTCATGTTGTTTGCGTCAGCATACTGTTTTTCTGCTAACTCATTACCCAATGCAGTATGTGCAAGGTAAGCCAGAGCGGTATTACGTAGAGAACGTTGGCCAATTGCCGCGTGCTCGATGGTGTACACATCTTGCTTTAAGCTATGGTAAATCGCGCTAAACTCGTCGATTAACTCGTTCGCCAATTGAACTTTGATCGCTTTCAATACGCTAGCAACCGAATCTACATCCACCTGTTTGTACCAACCAGACACTTCATTGTGGCTTGGTAATGCCAGCATCTCTGCGATAAACGCTGGTTCAAGATCTTGTGATAGCAATACACCACGGAAAGCATCGACAACCGCGGCTGGCAACTCAACGTCTTGCCCACTTTGAACGCGTGTTACGTTGCTGCGAATGTATTTCGCCAGTAGCATTTGTCCGGCATCCCAACGAGCGAACTCATTCCGCGCGCGAACCATTAGGAACACTAGTTCTTCATCGCTGTAGTCGTATTCCAGTACCACTGGCGCAGAGAACTCGCGCAGCAGCGATGGAATTGGCTGTTCAGCAACGTTTTCAAACACAAAGGTTTGCTTCGCTTCGGTCACATCCAGTACATTACCAACTGCCCTTCCGTTACAGCGTAACTCAATCACATCACCATTTGCTGCATATAACTCAACGTCGAATGGAATATGCAGTGGTTGTTTGTCTTTTTGGTCGTGAGTGGGTTCGGTTAATTGCTCTACCGTTAATGAGTAAGTTTGCTTGTCGGCATTAAACTCACTGCTGACTTTCACCGTAGGTGTACCTGATTGGCTGTACCAAAGACGGAATTGTTTTAGATCGACGCCACTTGCATCTTCCATTGCTGCGACAAAGTCTTCACAGGTTGCCGCCGTTCCATCATGGCGCTCAAAGTACAACTTCATGCCTTTTTGGAAGCCTTCTTCCCCGAGCAATGTATGCATCATGCGGATAACTTCACTCCCTTTTTCGTACACAGTCAAAGTGTAGAAGTTATTCATTTCTATTACTTTTTCTGGGCGAATTGGGTGTGACATTGGGCTAGCATCTTCGGCAAATTGAGGACCGCGAATAATGCGAACATTATTGATTCGGTTAACTGGGCGCGAACCAAGATCTGAAGAAAATTCTTGGTCACGGAATACCGTTAAACCTTCTTTCAGGCTTAGCTGGAACCAATCGCGACACGTCACTCGGTTGCCCGTCCAGTTATGGAAGTACTCATGGCCGATAACCGCTTCAATGCCTAAGTAATCGGTATCGGTTGCTGTTTTCTCGTTGGCCAGAACGAACTTAGAGTTAAAGATATTAAGTCCTTTGTTCTCCATCGCTCCCATGTTGAAGAAATCAACCGCAACGATCATGTAGATATCAAGGTCATACTCTAGGCCAAAACGCTCTTCGTCCCACTTCATCGAGTTAATCAGAGATGTCATCGCATGCGGTGCGCGGTCTAGGTTCCCTTTATCGACAAAAATTTCCAGTTCAACATTGCGTCCAGATTTAGTCACATAGTGGTCACGCAATACATCGAAATCACCGGCTACTAGCGCAAATAGGTAAGCGGGTTTTGGGTGCGGGTCTTGCCACTGAACCCAGTGACGACCACCTTCAAGATCGCCTTGTGCAATACGGTTACCGTTACTTAGCAAAAACGGGTACGCCGCTTTATCGGCGATCACTTTGGTGGTGTATTTTGCTAAAACGTCTGGGCGATCGAGATAGTAAGTAATGCGGCGGAAACCTTCTGCTTCACATTGAGTACAGAATGCACCACCCGACTTGTATAGACCTTCCAGTGCAGTGTTCGCTTCTGGATCAATTTCAGTCACGATTATCAGTTCGAACTCTTGCGGAAGGTTGTTGAGTTCAAGCATACCTTCGGCTTCTTGGTATTGAGTCCAAGCTTCACCATTCACTGTTACGCTAAGCAGCTTCAGACTTTCTCCGTCAAGCTGTAGCGTGGTTGAGTCTTTTAGTTGCTTAACTTGTGAAACTGCCGTCACGATGGTCTCGTTATCAAACAGATCAAAAGTTAAGTCTAGATCGGTAATAGTGTGAGATGGTGATTGATAATCTTTACGATATTTGGCTTGAGGGGTCTGAGCCATGTCTAAATCCTTCTGACTGAGTGGTGAGTAATGCACGTCGATGCATCAAACCTGAGCATCATTAATAGTGTGCTTAAGCACAAACGCTCCTGTGTTGTCTGTTACCCAAGAGCTCGTTTTACTAATGCTGTATGAATCGAGCGGTTGCTTGTTCCAGCTAGGCAGTTTTAATTTGCCCACTAGAAAAATAGCCCGAAAATTGGCTACTAGCTTACAACTCCACAAATAAAAAAACGAGGCATTAAAAACAAATACCTCGTTTTTTCTCTGATTCTTGTCTCTACACCAAACAATCTGACTATTAAACAAGCAAAAATCTCTTTAACAATCTAGTGGGTAATAACACGTTAGCGGATTCTATTTAGTACTGCGTACATACCACCTTCTTCTTCTCCTAAGGTCAACGTATCTCGGTTGAGTGTATAACGCGTTTCGTGCTCACCGTTTTCGTACATCAACACGAGTTGGTTGCCTTCGGTGTAATAAACGCCACTATGCACCACTTCTACGCCATTTTGGTTTCTGACTCGGAAGGTAAACAGAAAGTCTGGTTGCAACACGAGGTCCATTTTGTGGACGTCACTCGCCATCAGGTCATCACCTGCTAAGTGTTGGCTTGACCAAAATCCAGCGAGAGAATTGGAGAGTGCTTTAGTAAAGGTGACGCCATTGAGGTTAAGCAGATGGTGATTGGCAGAGTATTGGTAGACTTGCGGCTCTGATGTGTTCAATCCCAAAATCAACGTATTGTCGCTAGCGTTGTATTCACCGTCCCAGTGGTCAACGGAATAGTCTTTCTTCTGGATGTCGATGTTAAAACTGTAGTTGGAATTTAAAGAGAGCTTTATCGCCAGAAAGTTTTCTTGGGACGCTTCTGGGTTTGGGTTAATCAAATACCAATCCCCGAGCAGAAATGGTTGGTCGAATTGGGTTAAATCCGAGTTATCCCGTACCGGCTCACTAGACGCAGATATACTAAAAATGATGCAAATTAATCCAATCCATCTCATAACATGCCCCTCACTCTTTTTTCTAAGCTTAGGCACTGTCATACGATTTGGCTAAAATTTCGATCTAAATCACATTAATTATTGGCATAAAAAAAGCGAGCTAATTTAGCTCGCTTTTTGTCTGACTCAGTAATTATTGAATCATATCCACCATGATAGCAACGGCTTCATCAAGATACACATCCGGAGCCTCATAGTCTTTTGGCACATCATCCAAAGACTTAAACTCAGCCGCACCCTGCGATTTTTGACGTAAATTAATACGGTCTAAACGCTCTTGGTCTGCTTTGTCGTTTTCAGCTTTACGTGTTTTCTCGTTCAAAGACAGCAAGTTGTTATCTTTTTCTGCCTTGTATCGTTCGATATCATCAGCAATCAATTTGAACTCCAAATCATTTGCGATGCGAGCTTGGTGTTTAGCATCCAGTTTTGCAATCAACTCTTTGTTACGTTGTAACACATCATATTTCGCAGGTTCGATACTATCCCACGGCAGTGCGTTGTCTTCAACACTCTCGCCCGTTTCACTTGGATCAACCGCTGTTGGGAAAGCGATGTCCGGAGCCACACCTTTATTCTGTGTACTTCCACCATCGATTCGGTAGAACTTCTGGATGGTGTACTGAACATAACCTAGAGGTTTGTCGAACAAATCGTAAATTTTGCTCAACGCTCGGTGTTGTTGAACCGTACCTTTACCAAATGAGTTCTCACCCAAGATGATACCGCGACCGTAATCTTGCATTGCTGCCGCAAAGATTTCAGATGCTGAAGCACTGTAACGGTTAACCAACACAGTTAGCGGACCAGAGTAACTGATTTCACCGTCTGTATCGGCATTAACACGCACTCGGCCGTAGCTGTCACGCACCTGAACCACTGGGCCACTGGTTATAAACAGACCAGACAACGCCGTCGCTTCGGTCAGTGCACCACCACCATTGTTGCGCAAGTCAACAATAATGCCATCCACACCCTTTTGCTTAAGTTCAGTGATCAGTTTATCTGTATCGCGAGCTAGTCCTACGTAGAAGCTAGGCACTTCCAAAACGCCGATCTTCTTGCCGTCTTTCTCGATGACCTCAGACTTAACCGCTCTGTCTTCCAAACGAATCTTGTCACGAACAATGGTGATCACTTCTGCTTTACTGTCGTTACCTTCCGGTAAGATTTGCAGGTAAACCTTTGTTCCTTTCGGACCTTTGATAAGCTGAACAACGTCATCTAAACGCCAACCAATCACATCAACGATCTCTTCACCATCTTGACCTACGCCAATAATGCGGTCGCCTTCAGACAACTGCTTACTTTTAGACGCAGGGCCACCAGCAACCAGTGAACGAATCACTGTGTAGTCTTCCGTCATTTGAAGCACTGCGCCGATCCCTTCTAGTGACAGATTCATTTCTGTCTGGAATTGGTCCGCACTTCTTGGCGACAAGTAACTGGTATGCGGGTCAATCTCGCGAGCAAAGGCGTTCATGTAGAGCTGGAACGCATCTTCGTTACGCGCCTGGCTCAGACGTTTCAACGCATTGTTGTAGCGCTTACCTAAGATCTCTTTGATTTCTTTCCAGTCTTTGCCCGTCATTTTCAAGTTAAGTGCATCGTACTTAACTCGTTTACGCCAAAGTTCATCCAGTTCCGCGTCGTTTTTCGGCCAAGCGGCCTCACTGCGGTCTAGCTCAATACTTTCGTCCGTATCGAACGTCATTTCTTTATCGAGCAAAGATAATGCGTATTGGAAACGCTCGTAACGGCGTTTCATTGATAGGTTGTAAATATCAAAAGCAATATCGTTCTTGCCAGACTTTAGCTGATCATCGAGTTGAACAGCCCATTTAGCGAATGAATCGATATCTTGTTGAGTAAACACGTTACGGCTGTAATCAAGCATTTCGACGTACCGTTCGAACATAGCTTGAGACAACTGATCATCTAAGACGAAGTGTTTGTAATGAGAGGTTCTGAAGAAAGACGTGACACGTTTACTTGCTGTCGCATGCTGTGCTTCTGGGGTTAGAGTCGGTAAGTCATCAAGACTTGTCTTTGCTTCAAGAGCGTGAGCTGAAGAAGCTGCTAGCCATAGGCTAGCAGCAATCAGCGACAATTTTGAACGGCATTTCATGCGTAGGAGTATCTCCTTTATGCGCGTAAGTGCTCCGCTTTCACAACCATTTGCAGGCCGTTAGTCAGTTGAACTCGCACATCTTCCTTATTGATTTCTACGATAGTCGCAGCCATGTTGCCTTTGCCCATGTTCACGTTCACTTCTTTACCAACGATCATTTCGTCAGCATTCAGAGCGCGAGTTTCTACTGGCTTAGCAGCTTTTGGTGCTTTGTTTTGCTGTGGGCGACGGGCTTGAGGCTTTTTAGCAGCCGGTTTAGCCTTTGCTTTACCTTCTTCGCGAGCTTTTTGAGCTTGCTCTTTACGACGAGCTTGTACTTTCGCTTTGCTTTCTGCCAATGCAGTTTTCGCGTGCTCTACGTGTTCTTCTTCTAGTTCACCCGCTGGGTTACCGTCTAGGTCTACACGAGTTGCGCCAGGCTTAACACCGTGTAGGTAGCGCCATGATGAAGTGTACTGTCTTAACGCTGCACGAAGTTGGGTTTTACTTACCTTTGGATCATCGCTTAGACGATCTGCAAGATCTTGAAAAATACCAATTTTAAGAGGTTTTGCTTCACCTTCTAAAGTAAAGCACTTAGGGAAACATTCAGCAATATATGCGATAACTTCTTTGCTGTTTTTTAACTTTTCAGTGTTTTCCATGAGGATTCCTGGTTATTGCGGCTTGTCCGCGAGCATTAAGATAAATATTTCAGGTATTATAGTGACCTGCAAGGGAAAAACCACAGGGAAGAAGCAATTTATGCCTTGATAGCGTGTGAATTAAGCAGCTTTTCTACTTCATTCATCAAAAATGTTATGCCCTGCTCATCTATCTCACTGAATCTGCCCACTTCTGGACTGTCGATGTCTAAAACACCAGCAACCTCACCATTGATTGAAAATGGAACAACAATCTCTGAGTTGCTTGCCGCATCACAAGCAATATGGCCTTCAAACTGATGAACGTCATAAACGCGTTGCACAGTATTTGTCGCGACAGCAGTACCACAAACACCTCGTCCAACAGGAATACGAACACAAGCTGGTTTGCCTTGGAAAGGACCTAACACCAGTTGTTCTTCTTTGATTAAATAAAAACCAACCCAGTTGAGCTGCTCTAACTCCATGTTCAATAACGCACTAAGATTAGATAAGTTTGCGATAAGGTCCGTTTCATCTTCTAGTAGTGCGACAGCTTGTTTTGTTAAGCGTTGGTATTGTTCAAATGTCATAGTTACTGCTTTTTCCATTTTGAATTTCGAGACTTCCTTAATGAATTTACGTACAATCGTCATAAACCATTAAATAGTAAGCATTCTCATTATAATGAATACTTCTTCCAACACTATTAGCCGTTCTTGGTTGATAACTCAAGTAAAAAAACACAAAGCTAAACTGGTTTTGGCCAATGTGATTGCAATTATCGCCACTTTGGTCAGTGTCCCAATCCCACTTCTCATGCCTTTGATGGTCGATGAAGTGCTGCTGAACAAACCGGCAGAAGGCATCGCAATGATGAATGTAGTACTGCCTGCCTCTTTACAGACACCGACCGGTTACATCTTCCTGACACTATTAATGGTGATACTGATGCGCAGCGTCAGCCAAGCGCTGAACATCTTGCAGAACCGACAGTTCACGCTGGTGTCGAAAACCATCACCTACCAGATGCGCAGCAAAATGATCGATAAGCTTGGGCGCATCAGTATTCGCCAATACGAAACGCGCGGTAGTGGTAGCATTAACGCTCATCTGATTACTGACGTCGAAACCATCGACCAGTTTATCGGCTCTACCCTAAGCCGCTTTCTGATCAGTTTGTTGACCGTACTCGGCACCGCAGGCGTTCTGTTGTGGCTAGAGTGGCGCTTGGGTTTGTTCATCTTGTTGGTCAACCCAATTGTTATCTACTTTTCACGTAAGTTGGGTAACAAAGTCAAACACTTGAAAAAGCAAGAAAACCAATCGTTCGAGAAATTTCAAAATCGGCTGGTGGAAACACTCGACGGCATTTATCAACTTCGTGCGGCAAATAGAGAGAAAGAGTTTCTTGATCAACTCAAGCGACAAGCTAATGATATTCGTGTTGACGCGGACAAATACGCTTGGCAGACCGAAGCAGTCAACCGCGTATCCTTCTTGCTGTTCTTACTAGGATTTGAGTTATTCCGCGCGGTGGCGATGCTGATGGTGCTGTTCAGTGATTTAACTATCGGCCAAATCTTCGCAGTATTTGGTTACTTGTGGTTTATGTTGACGCCCGTCCAGGAGCTATTGGGTATTCAGTTTTCTTGGTACAGCGCTAAAGCCGCGCTGGGCAGAATCAACTTACTGCTTGAGTTAGAAGAAGAGCACCGCCCGCCAAGCAAAGTAAATCCATTTAAGGACGAACAAGAAGTCGATGTGCAAATCGACAACGTCTGCTTCTCATATAACGAAGAAAACCAAGTGCTCAACAACTTAAGTCTACACATTCCTGCAGGGAAAAAAGTGGCATTGGTTGGTGCAAGCGGAGGCGGAAAATCGACGCTAATTCAGCTCCTGATCGGCGTATATCGCGCAAATTCAGGTTCAATTCGTTTCAATGGTGAGACAGTCGACGATATAAGCTATGACGTGATACGTGACCAGATAGCCGTTGTATTACAACAACCTATACTATTTAACGATAGTTTGAGGCATAATCTCACGCTTGGTGCCCAGTATGACGATTTAAAACTCTGGCACGCTTTAGAAGTTGCTCAACTGCAAGACGTAATCAGTCAGTTGAATGACGGTCTAGATACACAAATAGGCCGCAGTGGTATTCGATTGTCCGGAGGCCAACGCCAACGACTCGCCATTGCACGCATGATTCTGAGCGACCCTAAATTTGTCATACTGGATGAAGCAACGTCTGCTCTAGATACCGCGACTGAAGCTGCTCTTCACAAAGCGCTTACGGAATTCCTCAAAGGACGAACCACACTGATCGTCGCGCATAGGCTTTCCGCAGTAAAACAAGCGGATATAATCTATGTTTTAGAAGACGGACAAGTTACGCAAGCGGGTACACATGGAGAGTTGGTTGAACAACAAGGCTTATATCAAACTCTATACGGTAGCGTGCAGTCGCACAGCTAATCCCTACCCTCAGATCTTAGTAGGAGGCTTGCGATGAGCCAGTCTCCTACTTGCTCACATCGTTCACCACTTTCAACCGTTCGCTTATGCCAAGGCTGTGAGTTACCCGTCGATAGCATTTCTATTGCAAAGGGCAAAAACGCGTATTGTCCACGATGCGGTACCCAGCTCTATCGCGGTGGCAATCCATCTTTGTCAGGCAACTTAGCTATCGCTATCACCTGTTTGTTACTATTTATCCCTTCGCACTTTTTTGACTTCATTAGCATTCGCCTTGTTGGCGTGATGATCCCGGCAACACTACCTGAAGGGATTTGGGCGCTAATTCAAGAAGGGTTTCCGCTGCTCGCGCTACTGATCGTTTTTTGTAGCTCAATCGCACCCTTATTAGTCTCTTCGTCTGTGGTCGTCGCCCACCTAGCACTTAAATACCGCTCTTTTAAGTGGTTAAAGTTATCGTTGGCGACCATTCAGCACTTAAAAGCGTGGGTGATGATCGATGTGTTCTTGGTCAGCTTAGCGATCTCTTGCTTTAAGCTCCAAGATTACTCAGATATTTTCATCCGCTCTGGGGCATTCGGGTTACTCTTGTTGCAGCTCTCCACCGTACTGTTGGTAACGCGAGTCAGCGTTCGTCGCTACTGGGAAAACTATTTACCCGAAAATCAACTCAATGCTGGCGTCAAAAAGCTACACTGTCACACATGCCACTTATCCCAACCTGAAGGTAATGCGTGCCTACGCTGTAAAAACCCGATTCACCATCGTAAACCACAGTCGATTCAGAAAACTTGGGCTTATCTAATTGCTGCATCAGTCGCTATTTTTCCTGCCAACTTGATGCCGATTTCGATTTTGATTACCAATGGCCAACGTCTTGAAGACACCATTTTCTCGGGAGTCGCCTCTTTAATAAACAGTGGCATGACAGGTATCGCTATCATCATCTTTGTCGCGAGTATTGTCGTGCCTATCGCCAAGATCTTGGGCTTAACTTACCTGTTGCTCGCTATCAAATTTAAACGACGAGTGTTCCACCGACAGCGGATGATGATGTACTTTATTATCAAATGGGTCGGCCGCTGGTCGATGATGGACTTGTTTGTTATTTCGATCATGATGACTTTGCTCGACCGCGGGCAAATTCTTGATTTTACACCGGGTTACGGTGCAGTCGCTTTCGGCCTTGTCGTCGTCTTCACAATGTTAGCCGCTGAAAGCATAGATCCACGCCTAATTTGGGACAATTATAAGAACCCAGAACACAGTAGAGAGTCGTTAAATGAGTAACCCTACTCCTTCGCAAAAGTCATACTCGCCAGATGTAAAAAGCGTTCGTGGCTTATCTCCTTTGTGGTTATTGCCAATATTGACTTTAGTCCTAGCGGGCTGGTTAGTATTCAAAGCGATCCAAGATGCTGGAGAAAGAGTACAAATCTACTTTTCGGATGCACAAGGCTTAGTCGCGGGCCGCACCACCATTCAGTACCAAGGTCTGGAAGTCGGTATGGTACGTGATATCAAGCTTGCAGAAGACTTGGGCAGTATCTACGTTGACGCAGATATTTACCCAGAAGCGACCAAACTATTGGGTAAAGGCACACGTTTTTGGATGGTAAAACCGACCGCTAGCTTGTCCGGTGTCTCTGGATTAGACGCGTTAGTCTCGGGTAATTACATTGCCATCTCACCGGGTGAAGAAGACACCGACGCAGAGACGGTGTACAAAGCACTTGAACGTGCGCCTTCCGATATCCTTGCTCAAAAAGGCTTGAGTATTACACTAACAGCGCGTGACTTGGGCGGCCTCTCTATCGGCTCTCAAATCATCTATCGTAAGATTCCAATCGGTGAAGTGTATAGCTATCAGCTCGATGAAGAAGCTAAGAACGTGCTGATTCAGGCGTCTATCCGCGAGGAGTTCCGTCATATCATCACCGACGACAGTCGCTTCTGGAATGTGAGCGGTCTGGGTGCAACCATCGGCTTTGATGGCGTCGATGTGCGTTTAGACAGCTTAAGTTCTCTTATCGGCGGCGCAATTGCTGTGGACTCACCAGATGGCGGTGAACCCGTGGCCGAGCACTCTGAATTTAGACTCTACCCTGACCTAAAAACGGCCGGCCGAGGTATTGCAGTCAAAGTAACGCTGCCGGACGATAATAACCTCAGCGCATCTGCACCAATCATGTACCGTGGGATTGAAATTGGTCAGGTGACTGACCTACAGCTGCGTGATGAGCGCAAAAACATCGTCGCTTCCGCTGCTATTCAACCCGCATTTAGCGACATGCTGACTTCGGGTACGCGATTTATCCTAGAAGAAGCCAAACTGTCATTGTCGGAAGTTCGCAACTTATCTAACTTAGTCAAAGGCAACTACTTGACGATAGTGCCAGGAGAAGGCAAACGCGCGCGTAGTTTTAACGCGATTAGGCAGAATGACTTCGACCGCCAGCAAGCTCGCTCTATCTCGGTACAGCTTATCGCTGACAACTCTTTTGGACTCGATAAAGGCGCCAATATCCTATACAAAGGCATCACCGTGGGTTCGGTTGACGCAGTGAAGCTTGTCGATGATCACGTCAGCATCGATACCCTAATCGACGTCAACTACGCTCACCTGATCAAATCCAAGAACCGCTTTTTCGTCACCGGTAGCGCCAGCGCCGAGCTGACCGAGTCTGGTTTAAACATTAATGTACCCCCAGCGAAACAGTTACTGACTGGCTCGATTAGCTTTGTGAGTGAAGGAACAAACGATACGCTCAAGCAATACAAGCTATACCAAAACAAATCTCTAGCTGAGTTAGCAAAATACAATTTATCGGGTTCGACCAAGCTCACCATGTATGCCTCGCAGTTGCCTCCTATCAGTAAAGGGAGTCCACTGCTCTATCGCAACCTGCAAGTTGGTACGATTTCAGATTTTAGCTTGGTAGATGGTGGCGTAGTTATTACTGCAAGCATAGAAAACCAGTACAAATATTTAGTCACCGACCAAACCGTGTTCTGGAATCGCTCAGGAGTTGAGGTCGACGCAAGTCTCACTGGTATCAATGTTACCGCCGCGCCGCTTAAAACACTTGTTCAAGGCGGTATTGCGTTTGATTCCCTACCCGGCGTCGAGAACAAACTTAACGGCAAGTGGCGATTGTACGAAAACTTTAAGATGGCACGTAAATATGGCCAAGTCATCACTCTGACGTTTGACGGAGAAAATACCCTCGTTGAAGGAACTGCAATCAAGTACAACGGCGTACAGGTGGGTGAAGTTACTCTAATCGTTCCAGACTTTAAACGCGAACACGTTGAAGTCACCGCGCGTATCCTGCCAGAGTTTGCTGATAAGATTGCCAAAGCAGACTCCTACTTCTGGATAGCGAAAGCTGAAGTGGGTTTAAGTGGCGTGAAGAATATTCAAAACCTACTTAGCCAATCGATCAATGTAGCACCGGGCAAAGGTGAACCTGCGAGTCAGTTTACCTTGAACGCCGAAGCGCCTGTGAGCGACAGCGTGACCTTTACTCTACAGAGCGAGAGTCGTGGCTCAGTGAGCAAAGGCACGCCTGTGCTCTATCGTGAGATGGAAGTAGGACGCGTTACATCAGTGGAACTTGGTCAGTTTGCCGACCGCGTTGTCACTACGATAAGCATCAAACCTGAATACGCCTACTTAGTCAGACAAAATAGTGTGTTCTGGAATACTTCTGGTTTGGACGTTTCCATTGGTATTTCTGGCGCAGATATCAAAGCGGGCACGGTTGATAGCCTAATTCGCGGCGGCGTTACATTCGCTACTCCACAAGATAAACAACTGGCACCTGTTGCCAAGCAAGGTCACTCGTTCTACCTCTATCCAGCGGCAGAACAAGAGTGGAAACAGTGGCGTACCGCGATCCCAAAACCTTAATTGACCACGTTTAAACCGATAAAACGCAGCTCTTCGCTGCGTTTTTTGTATTAATTCGGTATAATCCGTGCCCCTTTATCGTTCCTAGAGAAAGAACATTGCACTCTAACGTTTATTTGCCTCAGGCTTTCCTTGATGAAATCGCAGCAATCCTTCCCAAGCAACTCAACATGGAAGACTTTGTTGCCGCATGTCAGCGTCCGCTAAGAAAGAGTATTCGCGTCAACACGCTTAAGATTTCTGTCGAACAGTTCGTTCAACGTGCTCAAGAAAAAGGCTGGCAATTAAGCCCTGTACCTTGGTGCGAAGAAGGTTTCTGGATCGAGGCGGATGAAACGATTGTTCCTCTAGGAAATACAGCCGAGCACATGTCAGGCTTGTTCTATATCCAAGAAGCGAGTTCGATGATGCCCGTTTCTGCGCTGTTCAATACGGAAGAAGACCAGTTTGACAGCGTTCTCGATATGGCGGCGGCTCCGGGTTCAAAGACCACGCAAATCGCGGCGAAAATGGAAAATCATGGTGTGTTGGTAGCGAATGAATTTTCTGCAAGCCGAGTCAAAGTGCTTCATGCAAACATCGAGCGCTGTGGCGTGCGCAATGCTTCTCTGAGTAATTACGACGGTCGTGTGTTTGGCGGTTGGCTACCTGAACAGTTTGAGGCGGTATTGATCGATGCGCCGTGTTCGGGCGAAGGAACCGTGCGCAAAGATGCGGACGCGATGAAAAACTGGAGCAAAGAATCGGTTATCTCGATTTCTGACACGCAGAAGGACCTGATAGAGAGTGCATTTCATGCGCTTAAGATTGGCGGCACCATGGTGTACTCAACTTGCACTCTCAGCATCGAGGAAAACCAGCAGGTCTGTCATCACCTAAAACAGAGCTTTGGCGATGCAGTGGAATTCGAAAGCCTTGTCGACCTATTCCCTGGCGCAGAAAAAGCACTGACGGAAGAAGGCTTCTTACATATTTTCCCGCAAGTTTATGATTGCGAGGGTTTCTTCGTTGCGCGTATTCGTAAAGTGGGTTCAGCACCAGCGCCGCAAGTGAAAAAGCGTTTGGGTAAGTTCCCTTTTGAGAAAGCTAGCCATAAAGTTCAGGCCGACGTGGCAAAACAACTGGAGCAAACACTGTCTATTTCGCTACCAAACGATGCGAGTGTGTGGCTACGAGATAAAGATGTGTGGTTATTCCCTAATGCGCTTGAACCTATGTTGGGCGAGTTCCGTTTTTCTCGCATGGGGATCAAAATTGCTGAAGCGCACAAAAATGGCTATCGCTGGCAACATCAGGTAGCAACAGCATTGGCGACGGGTGAAGAAGCGATTTCTGCTTCACTAAGTGTTGACGATGCCCGTGAGTGGTTTATGGGACGAGATGTGCGTCCTGAAGGTCAATCGGGTAAAGGTGAAGTGATCGTCAAACTGAGTGGTGACGTTATTGGATTAGGCAAATGGGTAGGCAATCGTATTAAGAATGGTCTGCCAAGAGAGCTGGTAAGAGATAAAAACCTATTCTAAACGGTAGTAGCCCAGTATGAAATTCTGAGGCGCTCTGGCTAATTGTAACGTATGCACTAGACTTAGAAAGACTGAGCATACAAAGGCTCACACAATTAGCGCAGGCTCTTTTAGAGCCCTTTCCCCTATGCCCAGAGCGCCCAACGCTTTGGGCTTTTTTTGTGTGAGTTAACGCTTGGTTAACCCACACAAAGATAGAGCAGTGTTAAGCCAGTCGAATGCCGTCTTGGTCAATTACGATCTTACCTTGTTTGTACAGACCGCCAATGGACTTCTTAAACGTCCCCTTACTGGTACGAAACGCAGCAAAGATCGCCTCTGGGCTTGATTTGTCATTCAATGGCAAGAAACCACCTTTCTTTTCCAACAGTTCAAGGATCGACTCGCTCAAATCGTCCATTTTCGCCACGCCTACCTTTTGCAGTGACAAATCAATCTTGCCGTCGTCACGAACGCTCTTGATGTAACCTTTGAGCTTCTTACCAATGAACAGTTTACCGAACACGTCTGATTTGAAGATCATTCCCCAGTGCTGACCTTCAACAATCGCTTTGTAACCTAAGTCACTGCGCTCAGCAATAATCAAAGAAACCTGTTGGTTGCGGGTGTAGTTCGCAGGTGTTTTATCCAACAGTTTGTTGAATTTTGTTGTACCGACAATACGTCCAGACGCTTTGTCTGTGTAGACGTAAACCAATACGTTTTGTCCAGCAGTGAAGCGCGCACGCTGCTCGCTAAACGGAATCAATAGGTCTTTGCCTTTGATGCCCCAGTTAGCGAATGCACCGGTGCTATTCACACCTTCAATTTTCATTAGACCCCACTCGCCGACTTGTGCGATTGGCGTTTCAGTTGTAGCGACCAGCTGGCTATCAGAATCGAAGTATAAAAATGCATCAATAGTGTTACCTACCTCAGTGCCTTCAGGAACAAAACGGTTAGGTAACAACACGCTACCGTAATCGCCAGCATCCAAAAACACGCCGAAATCTGCCTTTTTCACTACTTCTAAGTGGTTAATCTGACCAACTTTAATCATTTAAACTGTCTCTTGTTAAATTTGCGGTGATTATAACGAATCTCTGTTATGCTTTCGCCAGTTATTCACACTTTTTTAGGAGCTTTTCATTGATCACCGTTGATAAGCAGGACGGCATCACCTTAAAAGTATCTCACGCGATGGCTTCAACCAAGAAATCGACTGTCGACTTGTACTTTTTCATTCCCGGTGAGTTAGGTCTTTCTGCAGATGTTCTGAAAGAGAGTGAGTTTTACTACGAATCTCTGGTTCAGAAACGGGCTTATTACAGTGACAAAACGCTTCTACCTTTGGTTCACAGCCGCCTAGCAAAACGCGGCCGACTCTCCTCTACCCAATACCGAGTAAGTTTGAGTTTGTTCGCTTACCAGTACGTCATCGCGCTGGATAAAGCTATCAGCCAACTCAACGAAAACAACAAAGAATCCGTGACGATTGATGAAGTCGATGAAGTCATCAACTTGGCACTCGATATCCTTAAAAAGCTCCGTCGTGGTATTCCTTACGAAGAAAGTTTAAAGCGCTACTACGCCAACATCGATAATTATCTCTCTTGGTATACAGGCCAGCGATTGATGTCTTTAGTTGCCCATATGCCACGTGAAGGCGAATACAAATCGATTAAAGAAAGCCTGTTAGCAATCGTTGAGAAAGAAGCTGCGCATCGTAAGCTCAACAACTACAACTCGGAAAGTGTACGTGACGACGTAACGCGGCTTAGCAACAAGATGCGCCTACTGCGCCGCTTGATTGAACACCCTGTTGTACTACAGGAGAAAACGCAGTCGCTCGGCAAAAACATGAAACGTATGGTAAAAGGCAGTGCGACTGGTTTCGTCATGGTGTTCGTAACCATCACCGCGATTCTGGCACGTGACTACTGGGGCGAAATTACCGTCTCGTTTATCGTTTTAATGTCTTTCGTCTATGCGCTGCGTGAAATCTTCAAAGACGACTTGCGCGATGTGATGTGGCGTTGGCTTCGAAAAGGTCGGCCAAAGTGGCGAAAGCTCTATTTGGACCCAACCACAAAAAAAGCCGTCGGACAGAAACTCGAATGGCTCGACTATAAATCGCTGGAAAAACTTCCGGACAGAATTAAGTTAATCCGTAAAAAACGAGTCGTACAGAGAGAAGAGAACATTCTCCACTATCGCTCTGCGGTGGAAATGTCGACCTCAAAATTTATGAGTGGTTATGAGGAAACACGCGAGTCTTTGCTCGTCAGCATGCGCCCGTTGATGCGTTTGATGGATAAAGGGTCAAATAAGGTGTACACCTTAAATAACGGTCAAGTCAGTCGAGAATCGGTGGAAAAGCGCCACCTTATCAACTTGATTGCGAAGGAGAACAACCACGACGGTAATCCGAAATACTATCGCTGGAAGATAGTACTAAACCGAAGCAAGATCGTCGCGGTTGAACAAATCGAAGTGGATGACATCAGCCACCCATTTTCTTCAGTGAAAGAGTAAGCATAAATTCCGCCATCGGTTCGTTACCATGCAGAGACGGGCAAATGGCGGTAATTTTAACCGCTTGATTAACCCTTTCTCCGGTCTCAAAGGTTTCGTCTAACATCTTGTCAATCAGCGGGCCGTCATCGCATACAAAATGCACATCGGCCTCAGGGCGCTTTAGGAACTGCCCCTCTACTGCTTTAAACGCAAGCGAAACCTTCTCGCCACGCTCCTGAGCTTTACTCATTGCCATAAAGCCACCAGCCACATCTGCGCCAACCGCAAGCACACCAAAATACATGCTGTTTAAGTGGTTCTTAGTTTTTCGTTTTAGAGGGATCTTAATCTCAACACTGTTGCGATCCAGTTTGAGAATTTTAGGCCTGCAAATCCAAATTAAAGGAACTTTGAAAAAGCCAAACGACTTTAAATAGAGATTTGCTTTAGTTAAGGGAGAGAGCATAAGGTGGTCCGATTAGTAGTTTTTATCCACCCCAGTTCATAACGAACAAAGGCCAATGTCAACATTTTATTAACATTAGCCTTAATAACAGTGAGGATTACCCCAACTAAAAGTTACATTGTCACTACTGTTTCAATTTGTGGGTTTTCAACAATGTATTCCTGAATTTTTGGGTAGTCCGCTAAGCCACTGCTCGCGATAAGCACCGTTTTATTGCTCGCAGAAACCGCTTTAGTTGTCATGATAATAAGGTCAAGCACTGCCTCACTTTGTGGGTCAAACAAATAGCTAAGTTTTTCGTTAAAGCGATCGACACCAAGCGTAAACTGCGCCAAGTTTTCCAAATTAATCACCACACCGTCAAAGTAATGCAACAGTCTTTCTGCCAACAGTGCCGCAGACGGAACGTCAATGGTGTAAAACACTTTGAGTCCGTTCAAGCCACGCGGTAAACCTTGTTCCGCAAGCAGGTCGATGACTTTTGCCGCATCTGACAGAGCGCGAACAAAGGGTACAACGATTTCGACCGTAATGCCCTGCTCTTGCAACGCTTTAATCACCTTGCACTCAAGGGCAAAAGTATGGCTAAACTGCTCAGAAGCAAAACGAGACACGCCGCGCAAACCTAACGCGGGGTTGATTTCAGCTTCTTCTACTTTCCCACCCAGTAGCGAGCTGAAGCTATAGCTCTCAGCATTGCTTAAACTGACGCGAATCGCTTTGTGCTCTGGTTTAATGCTACTCAGGATCTGTTGAGTCAGTGTCGAGACAAAATGTTCCTCTAGCGCAACCTCACCCAAAATAGCGGCAATCGACGCCGATTCGACGCTATCAAGTTGTTCTGAGATACGACCAAATTCAGGATGGTAAAAGACATGCTCCATAATCATGTCAGATAGGGATACAAAAAGATGAGCATCACCGCTTACAGAATCAATCGCGGGAAGTGACTCTCCTAAAATAAGTGCTGGATGCAAACCACTTGAAGTTTCTAGACTCATTACTGCTCCGTGCATAGCGTTATTTATTGTTATACAAAACATACCCATTGATATAATCGAGCACAAGAGTAAATAACATTTTTAAGCCATAAAAATGCATAGTTTTTCACTTTACGCTTTAACCACATGAAGAATGTCGATAAGTGGTTTATTCCTTTGAATGTTTCCGTTATCTTTATCGCTTCGCAATAAAAAGAACAGGCTACAGTATGCCACTCAAAACCGATGAATTAAGAACCCAACCTTTGGGTCCAATGCCAACTCCGGCAGAGCTAGGAAGCGCCCACCCTATTACGGACGATGTCGCGGAACGCATAGCTGAGTCTCGTCGTCAGATTGAAAAAATTCTAATAGGAGAAGATGAGCGTCTCCTTGTGATTGTAGGTCCATGCTCAGTACACGATACCAATGCCGCACTTGATTACGCAGAGCGTTTAGCGCATGTGCAAGATCTTCATAAAGATGAATTATTCATCGTTATGCGTACCTACTTTGAAAAGCCACGCACGGTTGTAGGTTGGAAAGGACTAATTACTGACCCGAACCTAGACGGTTCTTACGCACTTGAAGCAGGCCTTCACAAGGCGCGTAAACTGCTTTTAGACATTAACAAACTTGGCCTTGCCACTGCGACCGAGTTTCTCGATATGATCACCGGCCAGTACATCGCAGACTTGATCTCATGGGGCGCGATTGGTGCCCGTACTACTGAGTCTCAAATCCACCGTGAAATGGCGTCTGCGTTGTCATGCCCTGTTGGTTTTAAAAACGGTACGAACGGCAACATTAAGATTGCAATCGATGCAATTCGCGCGTCAAAAGCCTCTCACTACTTCTATTCTCCAGACAAGAATGGACGTATGACGGTATACCGCACCAGCGGCAACCCATTTGGTCACGTGATCCTTCGTGGTGGCGACAAAGGGCCAAACTTTGATGCTGAGTCAGTCGAAAACGCGTGTAAACAACTGGCAGAATTTGGTTTGCCGCAACGCCTAGTTGTCGACTTCAGCCACGCTAACTGTCAAAAACAACACAGAAAGCAGCTAGAAGTAGCTCAAGATATCTGTGAGCAAATTAAATCAGGTAAAAACCAAGTGGCTGGCATCATGGCAGAGAGCTTTATTGTTGAAGGCAACCAGTCTATGGCAGACATCAACAATCTAGCTTATGGTCAATCGATCACTGACCCTTGTCTGAGCTGGGAAGACACAGCTAAAATGTTGGACATGTTGGCCGCTGCTGTTAAAGCGCGATAAATACAATCAGAGGAAACTATAATGCCATCTTTTGATATCGTATCTGAAATCGATACTGTTGAACTGCGTAACGCAGTAGACAACGCTTCTCGTGAGCTGTCTACTCGTTTTGATTTTCGTGGTGTAGAAGCATCGTTTGAGATGCAAAAAGATGAATCAGTAAAATTGAACGCTGAAGGCGACTTCCAGCTCAAGCAAATGCGCGATATCTTGCGCTCTCACCTGTCAAAGCGTGGTGTAGACGTTAACGCGATGGAAGCAAAGCCTGAAGAAGCAACAGGTAAGAAGTGGCACCAAGTTGTTGTGTTCAAACAAGGTATTGATACGCCAATGGCGAAGAAAGTCGTGAAAGCGATCAAAGATGCCAAGCTAAAAGTGCAAGCATCTATCCAAGGTGAAAAAGTACGTGTTACAGGTAAAAAACGCGATGATCTGCAAGCAACAATTGCACTGATCCGCGAGGCCGAGCTAGGTCAGCCGTTCCAGTACGAAAACTTCCGCGACTAAGCGCTTATACGCTATATAGAAAAAACCGCCTTTTGGCGGTTTTTTTACATTTTCGGTACGAAATCTACTGACTGCCAAGTTTAATATGCAGGTCGTTGCTTTTAAGCAAGTTAAACTGCGCAGAACTAGGCAGGACAAACACCACGATTCGCAGTTTGTTTTGCTTTGCTTCACTCAGTTTATCAGCAAGCTCGCTATCGCTAGCGTATTCGCCTCTCTCTGCGTCACGCCTGGTCAAATCAATAAATGCATACGGACACTGTTGTGGGAACAGCACCAATTCCGCTTCCTGCATAATTCTCAGCGCTTTAATCGGCAACATTTCTACATCGTCGCCAAAATCAATCCAAGTTATGCTTCCTTGCTCTGAGACGCCACTTTTCAACGTGTCTTGATACAAAGCTTCCAGTTCTGCTCGAGTTTCTGCTTTATCACTACGTGGGTCAGCAAAGAAGTTCTCCCAAAACTTACGCCGAGAATCAACACTCGGTAAAGCCTGCTTGATATCATTACGCTTAGACGCACCATAATCAGCAAGCAAGGCTAAGTTATGCGGTAGCGAAGCTTCAAGCTTCTCTCGAATATTTCTCACCAAAACTGGCGAGGCGCCACCGCTTGAGATCGCCAGTTGAATACGTCCACGGTTGATAATCGAAGGGGTAATGAAGTCGCAGTACGGTAGGTCATCAACCACATTAACCAAGATACCAAGTTGCTTTGCGTCTCGGTGAACTTGGTGGTTGAGTTCAGGGTTGTCTGTAGTCGCCCAGACTTGAACGAACTTCGCATCAAGCAACTCCTTGGAATAGAAATTCTGGATCCAGATACACTCTTGTGAATCTACAAGCGTTCTTAAGTAGTCTTCTATTTGCGGTGATACGATGGTCACCATCGCCCCTGCCCTAACTAATGTGTCTACTTTACGGCACGCAACTTCACCGCCACCCACAACAAGTACAGGTTTGCCTTTGAGATTCAAAAACAGTGGAAAATACTGCATTTCATTCCTTGAATAATTCGACTGACTAATTGGACGATACTACCAAAAATAGGGCAACAACTTAAATGGGTCAGCCTTCCATATAAAATAATTCACCGAATTTATAACTATTTTTAGCATTAAAAACTAAAATGATTCTTATCAACAATTCTTAAACTCGTATTCAGACATTGGTTTAGCGTGTGTATTCTGTTGCACCAGTAATGTGAACCCTTGCACTATTTACATTCCGTTAACACTTCGTCATTCTAATTGCAGATCGGGTTTGTGAGTCCAATCAAAATTCTATTTAAATTATACATTTGAGAATTCACAGATCCTTTCCTACGCTTATAAACGGTTGATTTGTATACAGCGAAAATCAACCAATAATGAAGAAACACAACATATTTTCATTTGTTGTATCAGGTGTTACCTGGTTTAACATGGATCATACAGGACGGATACAGATGACAAATAAACTAACACTCCTTGCTTCAGTTGTAGCTGCATCTACTGCTTTTATGGCTACGAACGCTTCAGCAGCAGATAGCACGCTTGATAAGGTAACTAAACAAGGATACCTAACTTGTGGTGTAAGTACTGGTTTGCCAGGTTTCTCAAACCCTAACTCAAAAGGTGAATGGGAAGGCATCGACGTAGAATACTGTCAGGCGCTTGCAGCGGCTGTACTAGGTGACAAAACTAAAGTTAAATATGTTCCTCTAACCGCAAAAGAACGTTTCACTGCTCTGCAATCTGGTGAGATCGACGTTCTATCTCGTAACACGACTTGGACACTGCACCGCGATACGGCTCTCGGCCTTAACTTCGTCGGTGTGAACTACTACGATGGTCAGGGCTTCATGGTTAAGAAAGACCTTGGCCTAAAAAGCGCAAAAGAACTTGATGGCGCTTCAGTATGTGTTCAGTCAGGTACAACAACCGAGCTAAACCTAGCAGACTACTTCCGTAACAACGGCATGTCTTACAAGCCAGTAGTATTTGATACAGCTGCGCAAACATCTAAAGGTTTCGACGCGGGTCGTTGTGACGTTCTTACCACTGACCAATCAGGTCTATACGCACTGCGTTTAAACCTAGAAGATCCGAAATCTGCACAAGTTCTTCCTGAAATCATCTCTAAAGAGCCGCTAGGCCCTGTTGTACGTCAAGGCGACGACCAATGGTTCAACATCGCTAAGTGGACACTAAACGCGATGATTAACGCAGAAGAATACGGCATTACGTCGAAAAATGCAGACGAAATGCTTAAGTCTGACGATCCAAACATCAAACGCATCCTTGGTGTCGATGGTCCTAAAGGTAAAGGTTTAGGTATCCGTGATGATTGGGGCTACCAAGTTGTCAAGCAAGTGGGTAACTACGGTGAAAGCTTCGAGCGCACGGTTGGTGCAGGCTCTCCGCTAGAGATTTCACGTGGTGTTAACGCACTGTGGAACGCGGGCGGCTTTATGTACGCGCCACCTATCCGTTAAGCAAGACATACCTACAAAAAGGGGCGGTATTCGCCGCCCTACTTACAAAAATGGATTTGAGGTTGAAGCTGTATGAAACCTACTGATACTGCTGCGTCGAAGCCGGTTAACGGGCCATCTTCAAGCGCGAGCCTAATTTACAATCCCACCTTTCGTTCAGCCGTATTTCAGATTATTGCGATACTTGCGCTGATCTTTTTCTTTTACACGATTGTCAACAATGCACTAAATAACTTGGAAGCCCGTGGCATTGCTACTGGTTTTGGTTTCCTCAATCAAGAAGCGGGCTTTGGGATTGGCCTTACATTGATTGAATACAATGAAACCTACTCTTATGGTAGGACGTTTATTATCGGCCTGCTAAACACTGCTTTGGTTTCGTTTCTGGGCATCATTTTGGCAACGGTTATCGGTTTTGTTGTCGGTATTGCGCGTCTATCGTCGAACTGGTTGGTCAGTCGATTTGCCGCGGTTTATATCGAAACGTTCCGTAACATCCCTCTTCTTTTACAGATTTTCTTTTGGTATTTTGCTGTACTGCAAGCACTGCCTTCCGCAAGACAGAGTATGAGCTTAGGTGAAGCCATCTTCTTGAACGTGCGTGGATTGTATTTCCCCGCGCCCGTGTTTGGCGAAGGCTCTTCAGTGGTCATTGCGACGTTCGTGATCGGCATTGTAGCTTCGGTCCTAATCAATATTTGGGCTAAAAACAAGCAGCGACTGACGGGTCAACAAACGCCAATGGGTCGAATTGTTTTGGGCTTGGTGGTGGTACTACCAACTATCGCTTACTTCGTTATGGGTTCACCAATCTCGGCGGAATACCCAGAGCTTAAAGGCTTCAACTTCCGTGGCGGTATCAGCATCATCCCTGAACTTGCTGCGCTACTTTTGGCACTAAGTATCTATACCGCTTCGTTTATCGCAGAGATTGTTCGTTCTGGTATTAATGCGGTTAGCCACGGTCAAACGGAAGCAGCAATGTCTTTAGGTTTGCCTCGCACCAGAACATTAAAACTGGTCATCATTCCTCAAGCTCTGCGTATCATCATTCCACCATTAACAAGTCAGTACTTAAACCTGACGAAGAACTCGTCGTTAGCAATGGCGATTGGTTATCCAGATTTGGTGTCTGTGTTTGCGGGAACCACGCTTAACCAGACAGGTCAGGCGATCGAAATTATTGCGATGACAATGGCGGTTTACTTAACGCTAAGTTTGGTGACGTCTGCGTTAATGAACCTATACAACCGTAAAGTTGCGCTGGTGGAGAGATAAGCATGAAAATACATCAATTTCAGCCTGATCTACCACCGCCAGGCAACACGGTTGGTTTCGTAGGTTGGTTACGTAAAAACTTATTTAACGGTCCAGTCAACTCTGTACTTACCGTTATTATCGCCTACTTTGCCATTTCACTGGTTTGGACGGTATTTGACTGGGCGATTCTTAAAGCGGATTGGGTTGGAACAACCCGTGACGCATGTTCTCGTGATGGTGCGTGTTGGGTGTTCATCAGCGTTCGCTGGGAGCAGTTCATGTACGGTTTTTACCCACAAGCAGAATTGTGGCGCCCTCGCCTGTTTTACATCACATTAGCTATCTTCACTGTGTTACTCGCGTATGAAAAAACGCCGAAACGCACATGGATTTGGCTGTTCTTCGTCAACATATACCCGTTCATTATTGCCGCACTTTTGTACGGTGGCGTGTTTGGGTTAGAAGTTGTCGAGACTCACAAATGGGGTGGCCTACTTGTTACGCTGATCATCGCACTTGTCGGTATCGTAGTGTCGCTACCAATCGGTGTAGCGTTAGCCCTAGGTCGACGCTCAGATATGCCGATCATCCGAAGTATTTGTACGGTCTACATCGAGGTTTGGCGTGGCGTTCCACTGATTACCGTGCTGTTTATGGCATCGGTAATGCTACCTCTGTTCCTTTCTGAAGGTTCTGAGACAGACAAGCTGATTCGCGCCCTTATCGGTGTGGTGATGTTCAGTTCAGCCTACATGGCGGAAGTGGTACGTGGTGGTCTTCAAGCGATTCCAAAAGGTCAATACGAAGCAGCCGATGCGCTTGGTTTGAGCTACTGGAAGAAAATGGGGTTAATCATTTTACCTCAAGCGCTAAAAATTACCATTCCATCAATCGTAAACACCTTTATTGGCTTGTTTAAAGATACCAGTCTGGTTCTCATCATCGGGATGTTTGATGTTCTGGGTATCGGTCAAGCCGCGAACACCGACCCTGAATGGTTAGGTTTCGCTACAGAAAGTTATGTATTTGTCGCGTTAGTGTTCTGGGTATTTTGTTTTGGCATGTCGAGATATTCGATCTGGCTAGAAAACAAACTTCATACCGGTCACAAACGATAATCAGAAAGCTCAAGGACGTATTATGACGCAACAGCAAGATTACATGATCCAAATTCAGGATATGAACAAGTGGTACGGTGAGTTCCACGTACTTAAGAACATCAACCTAAACGTGAAAAAAGGCGAGAAAATCGTTATCTGTGGCCCTTCTGGCTCCGGTAAATCGACTATGATCCGCTGTATCAACCGTTTGGAAGAGCACCAAAAAGGACATATTTATGTGTCTGGTAACGAACTGACGGAAGATTTGAAAAACATCGAAGCGGTTCGCCGTGAAGTGGGTATGTGTTTCCAGCACTTTAACCTGTTCCCTCATCTTACTGTGTTAGAAAACTGCACATTGGCGCCAATTTGGGTTAAGAAAATGCCGAAAGAGGAAGCGGAAGCCATTGCGATGAAGTACCTAGCGCGAGTAAAGATTCCAGAGCAGGCCGATAAATACCCAGGTCAGCTTTCTGGTGGTCAGCAGCAGCGTGTGGCAATCGCCCGTTCTCTATGCATGAATCCGCAAGTAATGCTGTTCGATGAACCAACCTCTGCACTCGACCCTGAAATGGTACGCGAAGTACTGGATGTAATGGTTGAGCTTGCGGAAGAAGGTATGACGATGCTTTGTGTAACGCACGAAATGGGTTTCGCAAAAGAAGTCGCTGACCGAGTCATCTTTATGGATGCGGGTGAAATCATTGAAGAGAACAACCCTGTTGAATTCTTTGAGAATCCGCAGTCAGACCGTACGCAAAACTTCCTGTCTCAAATCCTAAGCCACTAATACATTCATGGCGCAGAAACAAAGAGGCGACTTAGGTCGCCTCTTTCATTTGTGTTACATCTAATTTAATTTGAACACATACAAAGCAAAAGTTATAAAACTTACTGCTAAGTAGTCAAAACACCATGCTCACTAAGGCATGAGCAGTACTATTTGAAAGTAGGATGAACTTAGCATACGCGAGTCGAAATACTAATTGGCTTCCTTCTTCAGATAGGCTTCTACTTTTATCAGTGTTCTTTCCTTGAGCCTTTCTATATCGTGTTTATAAGTGGTCCCAACCTCGCGGTTTCTTACTTGTTGCTCTGCGTTTTTGCACGATAGCGACAAAGCATCTGCCCCCGCAGTAGCACTTGTACCAGCGAAATCATGTAGCAAATCAGCCATTCGTTCTGGTTGATTTTCCACTTGTTTCATCGCAGCAGAGATATGGGTAAGTTCAGTTAAAAACTGTTGCAACAGTTTTAGATAAACACGCTTGTTTCCCCCCATACGTGAGATAGCGATGTCTGGAGAAAAGAGTCGAGTTTCAGAATGTGTATCTTGCTGGTTGGTGTGGAGTTTGAGTTCCTTCTTATCTGACAGCCCTTTAGACAAAACACTTGTCAAGAGCGCTAGATCTATCGGCTTAGGTACAAAACTACTCATTCCTGCCACTTGGCACTGCTTGCGTATTTCGATAGTCGCATTTGCAGATAACCCAACGATGAAAAGCTCGTTTCCATGCGGTAGGCGTCGCAGTTTTCGGGTTGTTTCCAACCCATCCAAGCCTTCCATTCTGATATCCATCAGGATTACATCAAAATTTTCCGTAGACACTTTATCTAGCGCATCTTCGCCGCTTCGGGCGGTACTAACGACCATGCCAAAACTTTCAAGTAATGCGGAAATCATTTCAAGGTTCATGTTGTTATCATCAACCGCTAACACATTTCTCCCCCGTAAGGCTAGATTGGGCTCCAGCCCTTTTTCCCGCTGTAAGGTAGCTTCGTTAGGATAACGACAATGCTCAACTTCTAGTCTAGCGGTAAATCGACACTGAGTTCCTTTGCCTAATTCACTGTCGATTTCAATATCACCCTGCATCAGCTTCGCAATCTGTTGGCTTATCACTAGTCCTAGCCCTGTTCCTCCATATTTTCGCGTTGTGGCAATATCGACTTGCTGGTAATGGTTAAAAAGAGTCGATAGCTGTTCGGCTGTCATGCCAATACCGGTATCGTTAATAGTAAAAGTCAGATCAACTGTCTCATCCGAATGGTGGTTAGCAACAACATTAAGGCTAACTTCACCCCGATGAGTAAACTTCACAGCATTACCCACTAAATTGATCAACACTTGTTGCAGCCGTAGTGCATCTCCGAGCAAATAAGATGGTACGTTACGATCAATATTGACGCGAAAATCAATATGATTTTGAGCGGCTTCTAAGTTGAGCACATGACTCACATTATCAACCACTTGCTTTAAGTTAAAAGAGGTGTGTTCAAGTTCCAGTTTCCCGGCTTCAATCTTAGACAGATCGAGTACACCACTGATTAAGTGGGCTAATGCGTGAGAAGCCACGTCCACTTTACAAAGATAGTCTCTCTGCTCTGCATTTAGGTTGTCCCTCAAACAGAGGCGAGTAAAACCGATGATGGCATTGAGCGGGGTACGGATTTCATGGCTCATGTTCGCTAAAAACTGACCTTTGGCCCTGTTAGCGTCTTCCGCTTCTTGTTTGGCACGTTGCAGCGCTTCTTCACTTTTGTGGAGCGCTATTTCGCGTTGACGTAATTCCGAGATATCAGTGGCAGTCAGCAGTACGCCCTGTAACTTCCCTTGGTGACTGTAGAACTGCTCTCCTTTAATTAAATAGATGGCAACCGTTAGTGTTCCATCACTACGAAATAACCGACTTTCTAATTCTAAATGGCTGAGGCGGTTAATGGTCTGAACAAGGTTAGAGGTATTGCTGTCAGCGTTACTCACCCCTTTTTTCCGCATACTTTCCAGCGCATCTGTTGGCACTATCGCATCCACATCCAAGGTACCTAAGCTTTCTTCGTCCCAGCCTAGATGCTCTGAGAATACGCGGTTGATTTGTGTAACTACGCCATTTCGATCCGCAACAATCAGTAGGCTGTCCATTGTGTCATTGATACTACGAATGTAAGCATTCAATTCCAAAAGCTGTTTGTTTTTCTTTTTCAGCGCGTTCCGTTGGGACTCGATTTCCAGTAGCATTTCATCCATTGCTTTCGTTACCGCCAACAGTTGCTGTTCTTTGGCTGTACCTGCTGCATAGAGCGCGTCAATTTCTTGCTTCAATTGCTTCACGTCTTGTTCGGGATCTATACTCCCACCATTGCTCAACGTGTTCTGAGTGTCATTCATGATCATTTACTGCATGCGGCCAACAATGCGCTACACGAAGCACCTCTTTTGTTACGGTGTCGACTGCATTTTCAACACAGGGAGATAACTCCGGATGAAAACTTTTGACACTTTCTATCTGCACACCTATCAGCCCTAACACAGGGCATGGGTCAATAATGGCTTGCACGGCGTTGAGCAAATAACTTAACCCACCACCATGATCTTCAGTATTTACCTCTTGGCGAGCTAGCTCATTAACGTCGATGTATCGCCAACTCCCGGCGGAATCTCCCAAATCACAGGCATCAATCATGAGCACATGGTCGCAATCAGTGAAGAAAGGCAACGCATTTAAACCAGCAATACCACAATCAAATACTTTCGTCTGCGCGGGTAACGTTTCACCGAGCAAATTTGACGCAATCCTTGGTCCGATACCATCATCACCGTGTAATTGATTCCCAAAACAGAGCACATGCAACATAGTGTATCTCTCATAAACCAAAGTGAATCTTACGCCGGTCTGGCAGCATATGAACCGTACACACTAAACATGGATCATGAGACCGAATAATGTGACCAATTAATAAAGGCGCTTTGGTGTCATCCTCAACAGGTAAGCCAAGTAAACTTTGTTCCCAATGTCCATGCTGACCCTGAGCATCTTTAGGGGACGCGTTCCAAGCGGTGGGTGTAATGATCTGATAGCGATTGACGACACCGTCTTTGATACTTACCCAATGACCTAACCCACCTCGTGCGGCTTGAACTAGGCCAAAACCCTGACCATCGATTTCTGATCGCGGATCGGGAGGGATAAAGTGTTCGTCTGTGGCGTTGTCAATCAGCGCATCAATTAAGCGCAACATTTGATAGAGGCTGAACCCGATACGACGCAGGCGCGAAAACTGTCGTAACCAGGTCGACGCTCCCTCTTCGCGAAATAGCGATTGGATAAGCTCATCACCACCGATGAGAAGTTCTGCCATCGGCCCCGTTTGTACAACATCATTTCCATAACGTGGTGCTTTCGCCCAAGTGTAACGGTCGCTGTCTGGCTGAAAATCGGGAAGCGTCTCACCAATAGATGGATGCTTCCCATTTTTATAGGGCTTAAACCAAGAATGGCGTACGTGCTCATTAATCAGGCTCTGGTCAAAGTTATGCACTTCTCCATCTGTTGCACGATAGTACCCTGATTGGAACACCATGTTTTGGGGCGAGTCAGCATCTGAGATCGCACCATAGCTGAGCATGTTTTCCACTCCGACACCCAACTGGTGTAAGTTCAACTCTCTGGCAAAACGAGTAAATAACCCCACCGATGAGTGGCGAAAAACGTCATGCCCACCCAACAGCTCAAAGAGTTCTTTGCGGTGAGTCAGCGTCAGCCACCTGTCGAGGGGCAATCCTGTTACGCTATGTTCGTACCAACGAATCAGATTACTGACCGTATCTTTCGCTTCAATCAGTTTGCGAATCGTCGGTTTACTGACCACGCCTCCTGGTAAAATGTATGATGAATGTGGCCATTGTCCGCCGAATAAAGCCACAACACTGATAATGTCTCGGGAATGTGCCAATGCCTCTAAATGATGCCTTCCTTTGAACGGCTCAAACTTCGACATAACATCCGCGTATAGCGCATGTTTCTGATAGGACGGGTGACAGAAATCAACTAAAAACATAAGGAAAGACTGGCGAATATCATTTTGCACACTTTCAGTCAGCAGACATAAACTACGAATGCGCATCGCGTTATCGGGCACCGGAGTTTGCCAGATTTGCTCCAGCGCTAACGTGGCAGCATAAAGATGCGCCGTACTACAAATGCCACAGACTCTTGGGGTGATCACAGCCGCGTCGCGAGGCGTCCTGCCAATCATAATTTGCTCGAACCCTCGATACATCACGCCTACACACCTAGCATCGACTACCACATTATCTTCAATGTCCAACTCTAGTTCTAAGTCACCCTCAACTCTGTTGAGATCAATATTCAGTGTGCGTCTAACCATCAGGGCTCCATTTTTCGATTTTTGACGCGCGTTGGTGCGGCCGCTTTCGCTAAATTTTTATACGCCATATAATTGGCTCGCTCGACACCGACTGGCAACTTTACTGGAATAGGTCCCAGCTTTTCGGTGTGGAACATGTCTTCATCGCTGGGAAACTGAGGTGAAGTACAGCCAAAGCAAGGAACACCCGCTCGGGTCTTACTGCTTTTGCCATTCCAAAGATCCGTATTGCAAGTAGCTTGGGTGTATGGCCCCTTACAACCTAGATTGAAATACATACAGCCATTTGAGCCGAGCTCTTCTTCCTCAACGTCATATTCGTGATACTCGTTTCTGGTACAACCTTGATGGACTAGAGTGCTGAAAAACTCTCGAGGACGATGATGCTCGTCAAGCTGAAGGATGATCCCGCTGGCAATCATTGCAAGAGTTTTGGTGATCGTATTAGGATGCGCCGGACAGCCTGCAATATTAATCACCGGGAAGCCAGCTCCTGAACGCCACTCCGGTGGCAAAAGCCCTCCGATGCTCTCCTTGGTAAATTGTAAACCAACACAATCAGATGGGTTGGGTGGTGCCGCATGGACACCTCCGAATGCAGCACATGTTCCCACTGCAACGACATATCTCGCTTTATCGACCAAACGTGTCACCCACTCTTTTTTGGCTTTTTTACGGTATTGATCAAACATCCCTGTTCCGTCAGGTGCGGTAATGATACTGCCTTCAACGCACAAAATATCCAGAGCTTGTTTATCGTTCAACACATCATCAATGACGTCGTTCAGATCTCTTCCTACAGACAGTGAAAGTGAGGGCTGCCACAGCAAGTGCAATTGATACGTTTCTAATAGGTTGGCGACTGATGGACGATCAGCATTCAGCAACGCCATAGTATCCCCACCACAGCTTCCGGTCTGGAACCAGAGAATAGTCATTGCCTTTTTTGCCATGCTACGGCTCCTTAACCATTTACCTGAGTTGAGTATAGTCTACGATTCACTTAGCCCTTTGAACCCACTAAAGAACCACATGTACTAGCTCGCTAGTCAGCGTTTTTTAAAGTCTGGGCAGCAGCAATGAGAGCCTGCCCCAGTGCCAAGCCCCCATCGTTAGCTGGAACGTGCTGGTGAGTAAGAACCGTAAATCCTTGCGTTGTGAGTAACGTATGAGTCAACTCAAGCAAGAGTTTGTTCTGGAAAACACCACCGCTAAGCACCACGCTTGGAGGCTTGTCAAAATAATCAGAAAGCTTGATTACTGTCGTCACCACTGCTTGGGCTAGTCCGATATGAAATCTATTTGCGATCTCAGCTTTACTGGTGCCGGAATGTAGGTCATCAATCAATGCTCTCCACATCGGTTTCGGATCCAGAATCAGGCCGTTATCATTTCGCCATTCAAACGGATACGCCACATCACCAACTGGATCTTGCAATGCACAAGCTTCCAGCATCATCGCGGCTTCACCTTCGTAACTGATCGACTCTGGGACGAGAGATAAAGCAGCAGCAACAGCATCGAATAGACGCCCAATTGAACTGGTTTGTGGGCAATTCAGTTGATTGCGAATCATGTCCCTAACTATTCGAAGTGGTTGCTGATTAAGCTGCTTTACAGCTTGCCAATCGTTATCACTTGTAAAGTCAATAGAACATCGGTCCAGCCAAGCCAACAGGTTGCGCCAAGGTTGGGTAACAGCCTGCTTAGCGCCAACTAATGGAATGGTGTCTAAATGCGCTAAACGAGAGTAGCCAACGTAGTCGGCCTTGATAAATTCTCCGCCCCAAAGCGTACCATCGTCGCCATAACCTATCCCGTCAAACACCACACCGAGCACTGCGGGATGATGCAATGGAATTCGATTTTCAGCCAAACAACTGGCAATGTGTGCATGATGGTGTTGAACTGAAACGGTGTTGAGCGGTGTCGAATCGGGCGTCAAATTCTCTCTTAGGCTATTTGCATATTTTGAGGCGATGTATTCCGGGTGTGAGTCATAAGCCAGTGTATTCGGCGTGAACTGAAACAAAGCCTTATAGTGTTCAATCATTACAACAAAATCTTGCCAGACACGATGACTTTCTAAGTCTCCAATGTACTGACTCAATACCGCACCTTTTGAAGTTAGAATACAGAATGTATTTTTCACCTGCCCACCAACCGCCAGCACGTTGTCAATGTCTTCAAATCCATCGGGAACAGGGATAGGTAGCGGAGCATATCCCCTTGCCCGGCGCATGAGCTGCGTACCTAAGCAAGTTTGGCGAGCCACTGAATCATCCACACGAGTAACAATATCGCGATCATGCATCAGCCATACATCCGCAATGTCGGTCAGATCGTGCAACGCCTGGCTATTGTCTGTGCACTGTGGGTTTCCGCTGATATTGGCTGAAGTCATAACTAGCGGGCGTCCAACATACTGCATCAACATCAAATGCAGCGGGGTATTTGGTAACATCACGCCGATTTCGTTCAAGTTGGGAGCGACTTGCTCACTGAGTTGCGTCAAGACACCAGTTTCATTTGGAGCTGGAGGCTTTTGGGGAAGTAGAACAATCGGCGCGGCACTGCTTGTCAATAAACGCTCACTATCCGATGTAACGTGACAATAGTGACGAACCATGTTCATTTCGCCCATCATCAGTGCAAACGGTTTAGCAGGTCGAGATTTGCGCACTCTTAACGTCTCAACAGTACCGCTATTGGTTGCGTCACATACTAGATGAAACCCACCCAGTCCTTTAACCGCGGCGATCTGACCATCAAGAATCCGTTTACCCAGCGCCTCAATAGCATCCCCGTTTTCGAACGACACGGTATTCCCTGATTGATCACATAACCACACGCTCGGACCACACTCTGCACACGCAACGGGTTGGGCATGAAAGCGCCGATCGGCAGGATTCGTGTATTCGTCATGGCAGGTATCGCAAAGCGGAAAGGTCGCCATGCTCGTTAACGGACGATCATAGGGCATGGATTTGATGATTGAGAGCCGAGGACCACAGTGGGTGCAGTTGGTAAAGGGATAACGGTAACGACGCTGATTTGAGTCTGCTACTTCTTCGGCACAAGCAGCACAGATCGCCGCATCAGCCGGAACCCCAGCGGTGACTTTGGTGCTAGACTGACTCTCGGAGATGCTAAACCCAACAGGCGCACTTTCCTGCTCGATGATAACTCGGTCAATGGTGTCTATATTGGCCAGTGGGGGGCACTGACGGCCAAGTTCAACAATAAACCTATCGTGGCTAGTTTTACTATTCCAAAGTTCAACCAGCACCCCTTCACCGTCATTGAGCACTTGACCATTAAGTTGCAAGTCAGTCGCGATGCGCCAAACGGTGGGTCGAAAACCCACCCCTTGAACAACACCAGTAATTCGCAAACGCTCACCTTTCAAGAACTCACCTTTTTTGTCATGTCACTTAACGACACACATCTTTACTGTCTTACGCTGTGAGTAAGTAAATCCCACTTAACGATATCGCCATACCAATGACGGCATTCCAACGTAGCAGAAAGCGACCATTGTTTTGTTTAGCTTGCGTTGGTAGCACACGACTAAATAGAATGATCCCAATGATATGCAATAACGCAGTTGCGAATACAAAGCCCAAGCTATAGCCGATCACTCCCATTTCAAAAGGAATTTCTGCGCCGTGTGCGAGGCCATGAAAAACAGCAAAGACTGCAACAATGAAGGCGCCGAATGCAACACTGACGTTAAGGCCTACCGTCAATAAGAGTCCCATCAGTACCACCGAGAGCCCAATACCGAGCTCTACATCGAGCGTCATCCCGATACCCGACATTGCAAGAAATGCCGAAACCGTCATGGCTAAAACAAAAGCCGTTGGCACTTTCCAGAGCACGCTAGCATTGCGCTGCTGGAAAGCCAATTGAGCAGCCCACCCACCAACGGCGAGCATTACGAGTGCATGGTCTAATCCCGTGAGAGGGTGAAGCCCTCCCGAGACAATGCTGTGCACATAACCGGCACCATCGTGTGCGAGGGCCAGCTGCGAGAAAAGCAGGGTAAACACCGCGCTTATTTTAATTGTCAGTAGATTCCACTTCATTGTGATAACTCCTCATTAAGTATAAATGTGTCGATTGAGCCAACCTGCACTCAGCAAATCCTTGGAAGCTGGTCACCAATCAACATATCGAGCATCCGTTCACTGCCAAAGGGGGTTTTCATTGTCACTACAGGTTTGGGGTGTTTTTGATCAACATCCTCAATTTTGCCGATGATTGCCGCATGCTCGGCACCCTCTATGCGCTTAAGTACCGCTAAGCAGTCGTTGGCGTAAACCTTTGGCACAATCGCCACAAACTTTCCTTCGTTAGCAAGATACAAAGGGTCAAACCCAAGCAATTCACACAACCCTCTCACTTCTGGGCGAACCGGAATGGACGACTGCTCAAGGACAACTCGCACCTGGCTACTTTGAGCAAATTCATTCAGCACCGTCACCAAACCACCTCTTGTCGCATCTCGCAAACAGTGGATATCCGGGCACACTTTCTGTAGAGCCTGTACTTCCAGAGTGAGTGGACGACAATCAGAGGCAATTGAGGCTTTAACGTCCAGCTCATTTCTTGCCGTCACGATCGCCGCACCGTGATCTCCGACCCAACCATTAACGATGACCACATCCCCGGGTTCAGCACGGTTTGCCCTAATGTCTACATCGCGCGGGATAACGCCAACGCCACTGGTATTAATAAAAATCTTATCTGCTGCACCGCGATGCACGACTTTCGTGTCACCGCTGACAATCGCAACGTTGGCCTTATCTGCTGCTCGCCGCATACTCGCAACAATCTGGCGAAAGGTTTCTAAAGACAGGCCTTCCTCAATAATAAAGCCACAGGTCAGATACAGAGGTTGAGCGCCTCCCATAGCCAAGTCATTGACCGTTCCATTCACCGCTAGGGAGCCAATGTCTCCACCGGGGAAAAAGAGAGGATCAACAACAAAAGAGTCGGTGGTAAACGCGAGCCTGTCACCAAAATCGGTTAGCAAATTCAATGGAATACGCGCTTGGTCTTCCAGCGGTGTCAATAATGGATTTTCGAAAGCCGCAACGATCTCTTGCTCCACTAACTCCCGCATCGCTTTACCACCACTACCATGAGACAGCGTGATCATGTCTGAAAACTGCGTATCATCCACTGAACCTTGTTCCTGTTTCATCTTTACCTCACATACCTATTCGACAGTCAGTGAATATCACTTCACTGCACTACTGTCGTCCGGAACTCTAAAACCATGATTGAAATACGCCGCGCATGCTCCTTCTGAAGAAACCATCAATGCGCCTATCGGATGTTGCGGTGTACAGTTTTTTCCATACAGCTTGCACTGCCATGGTTTTATTAATCCCTTGATGACTTCTCCACACTGACAAGCTTCTGGTTCCATGACCTTTTTATGCACGAGTGAAAACTTGCGCTCTGCATCCCACTGAGCGTATTTATCACTCACTCTGACACCGGCTTCACCAATTTCACCTAGCCCTCTCAACTCGGTAACATTGCAGGCTTGATAGACATCTGCCATTGCAGCAAGCCCTGAATAATTTCCGGCGTCCTGCACAACTCGGCTATATTGGTTTTCCACTTCACACCGACCTTCAGCAATTTGCGTTACGGTCATAAGCAGAGATTGGAGAACATCAAGCGGTTCAAACCCAGTAATAACAATCGGTTTACCGTAATCCCGAGCGATGAACTGGAATGGCTCAGTGCCAAGTACCATGCTGACATGACCGGGAGCGAGAAAACCGTCTAAATGTAAACCGGGTTCATTCAATACCGCCTCAATGGTTGGTGCGGTCGTTATGTGATTACAAAACAGAGAAAAGTTAGTGATACCTTCACGTTGTGCCTGCTTGACAGTCAATGCCGTGCTAGGCATCGTCGTTTCAAAGCCAAGTGCAAAGAAAACCACTTCACGTGTTGGATTTTGTTTGGCCAGTGCCAGAGCATCTAATGGCGAGTAGACCATGCGAATATCGTAGCCTGCCGTTTTGGCATCAAGTAAGCTCCCTTTGGAGCCTGGTACGCGCATCGCATCCCCAAAGGTGGTCAATATGACGTTTGGCAAACTTGCAATGTTTATACAATCATCAACTCGCCCCATCGGCAAGACACACACAGGACATCCAGGTCCATGCACCATTTCTATTCCATCCGGTAGCAACGATTCGATACCGTATTTGAATAAGGTATGAGTGTGGCCACCACAAAACTCCATCAACTGCAGAGGCTTAAACGTTCTTCCCTCAGCAAGGACACGGCGCTCGATCTCACTCACTTTGGCATGTATAGCGTCAATAAGCGCTTTGGCTTTTTCTGGGTCACGGAACTCGTCGACATACTTCATATCACATCTCCACAGGCAATCAGTTCTGCTGCATTACCTTCATTTCTTGTTCTAGTTCACCAAGTTCCGCAAGCAGCGACAAAGTCTTCTGCGCTTCTATTTCATCAATGATGCTCATCGCGAACCCCACATGAACCAAAACCCAACTGCCTATATAGTTGGCTAAGGAGTGAGTATCATCGACAACGCAGGCAATATTTACTGGGCGCTCGACGCCTGATATATCAACAGTAGCGACGCAATTTTGCTCATCCACAATGGCGACAATTTGCCCCGGAATTCCAAGACACATACTCATTTCTCCTTAACATGCACGCTAGTGATCACTGAATATCAACAACCGCCAATGTACCTATGAACAATTAACTACTGAGTTTATTTGGCTCCAAACCATACCTTTCTAACTTCGCTCTCAGACCAACCCGCGACAATCCAAGCTCTAGTGCCGCCTGACTTTTGTTCCATTTAAGCCTTATCAATGTTTCACGTAAGATTTTCGCTTCCAGCATTTCAACTCGGTCTTTGAGACTGCCTTCCATCCCTACTGATGGCTGCTCATCTGATTCAATATTTCGGTCGCCTTGTACAACGTGCGGAGATAACAAGTCCGCATCTAAATAGTCAGTTTTTGCTAATACCAACGTACGTCTCACTTCATTCTCTAGCTCACGTACATTGCCGGGCCAGTGGTACTCCGTCATGCATTCTATTGCCTGTTCCGTAAAGCCTTTCACCGACTTCTTATATGTTTTCATGGTCCTACGCAGCACAGCGTCTGCGATGACCGCAATATCCATCGGCCTATCCCTTAACGGCGGAATATGAATTGGCATCGCAGCGAGTCGGTAGTAAAGGTCTTCTCTAAAGCGCCCTTCTTTGACATCTTTCTTAAGATTTCGATTGGTCGCTGAAATAACACGTACATTCACATGCCTACTGCGATTGCTTCCGAGAGGTCTTAACTCTCCTTCCTGCAAAAATCGCAGCAATTTGACTTGGAACTCCAAAGACGTATCACCTATCTCGTCTAATAACACGGAGCCACCATTCGCTTGTTCAAGTAACCCAGTACGTTCCGATGCCGCCCCAGTAAATGCGCCTTTCGTGTGACCAAAAAGCTCACTTTCTAACAATTGAACTGGCATCGCCCCACAGTTTTCGGTGAGAAACGGGCGATCAGAACGGTGACTTGCATAATGAAGGCAACGCGTAATCAACTCTTTGCCGGTTCCGGACTCTCCGGTAATGAGAACGGGGATATCAAACGGGGCGACTTGTTCTACCTGATCGAAAATTGCCATCATCGGGCTATCAGGTGCACAGACAATTTGTTCAAAACTATGGTGTCGTTTAAGTTTCTGCCGCTTTTCACGTGTGACTTTATGGGCTGAATCGAGTGAGCGACGCAACTCGAGATTTAATAGTGAGTTTTCTTTTTCCAGAGCATAAAGCCAGCAGGCATTTCTCACTGAAAGTAGTAACTGTTCAGGTTGCCAAGGCTTGGGAATAAACTGATAAATGCCCGCTTCATTGATACTTTGAATGAGATCACTCGGGTCTGTATAAGCAGAAATCATCAAACGCACAACATCCGGCCATTTTTCTCTCACCCGAGTAAGAAACTCACTTCCACTGGTATCCGGCATTCTTTGATCAGCCAAGACGACTTGCACAGGCATTTCAACTAATACTTGTTCCGCTTCCTCAACACTCTCTGCGGTGATGATGGCAAACTCATCCTTAAGATTTCTTTTGAGTGCTTGCAAAGACAGACGCTCGTCATCGACCAACAACACGACAGGACGCTCAGTCCGCGTATGATGTTCACTGTCACGTGTATGATTTATTTCCTCCATGTCTCTCCCTCGCCTTCCAAATCAATGTTGCGATCGCAATTGATACTCAAGTTGCTCGAGTTGTTTAGTGAGCACTTCTTTACGCGCCATTAATAGGGCATTCCTACGTTGGTGAATCCAGTCTAACCAACCATCCATACCCGCTCCCGACGTTGCAGATACTTGGATAATGTCCGCGTTAGGGTTGACCTTCTTGATGCACTGCAGACATGCATCGAGATCAAAATTAAGGTGCGGAAGTAGATCAATCTTATTGATCAATATGAGATCAGAGGCAGCAAACATATCGGGGTATTTGAGCGGTTTATCCTCTCCTTCCGTGATAGAAAGGATGGTGACTTTATGTGCTTCGCCTAAATCGAAAGCCGCTGGACAAACAAGATTCCCAACGTTTTCAATAAAGAGTACGCTGTAATCCGGTTGCTTGAGCGTTTCCAACGCATGACCGACCATGTGCGCGTCTAAGTGACAACCTTTACCAGTATTCACCTGAACCGCTTTGACGCCAGTTGAGCGAATACGTTCTGCGTCATTTGTTGTTTGCTGATCACCTTCAATAACCGCCGTAGGAATGAGAGAGGCGATATTCTCTAGCGTTGCTGTAAGTAAACTGGTTTTTCCCGAACCAGGGCTGGAGACCAAGTTAAGAACAAACTGGCTCTTCTGCGCGAACAGACGTCGATTTGCCGCGGCAAATTGATTGTTTTTCCCGAGAATATCTTGCTCAATTTGTACCATTCTCGACTGACTGAGCCCTGCTACATGCGAACCAGCCGGGCCTTGACCAAAGTGAATGTCATAACCATGATCATGCGGCTTCTCATCGTGGTGGGAGTGATGATGTTTATGTGGAGATGACGACTGAGTATCCTCGCCGACTGTCTTCTCAATTGCCACATCACCTTCGGAGCATCCACATACAGTACACATCATTTCACCTCGACTTCTCTAATTCGCATTTCATCACCGCCAGTTATCGGTAAACCAACAGAACCGCAAAACTCACAAGGCGCATACCGAGCATCTATTCGCACAGTCCTTTGACACGACTCACACCACGCACTTCCATCAATTTGTTCGATCACTAGTTTGGCACCTTGGGCAATAGTGTCATTAGAAACGACGTCAAAACAAAACGTTAACGCATCGATTTCAACACTAGATAACTGACCAATCTCCAGCCAAATGGTTTTCACTGTCGTAAATGTTTGATCATGAGCATGCTGTTCTAACGTCTGGATAATGCTCTCGCAAATGGACATTTCATGCATAATTACACCTTTTGGTTAGAACAGCAGTGTCACTATTTGATGCCGTTAAAGGATTTGATTCGATAACAAGACAGCAATTCAGCAGTAACTGGTACAAAGAACATGCCATTTAGACGCACAAACAACATGTTAATTACTAACCTTTACATAACATACAGTTAACAATTGTATGACGAGTTAATTCAATATCTGTCCGACAAGCGTTTCGTCTGTGACTGGAAAGTATCTATCCAATTATAGTTAAAACTGGATAGATAGCGTTCAGTTGGGGAAGGACGGCATAGGTATATATGCTACGGGTTGAAAAAAGGTCCAGCTACTGGCTAGACCTTTCTCGCTAATTTGAAAAGACGCAGAAGCTTAGCGTAACCTGTGGGTTTTGCTCAACTCGACTACGAACGACCTCGACCACCTGTGGCAATATAGTGCGACAGTTCCGATTGCTGCTGACCGATTGCTGACACCGTATGATGGACGCGCTTCACAACCGCCCGCATAAAGTTGAAAATCACTTTTGGATACTCATCAATCAATGGTTCGATATCCTGTCGGTCAAAACACAGCACAGATGCATCGCCAAACGCCTCTACAGACAGACTTCTTGGTTCACCATCAATAAAGCTCAGCTCGCCAGTCAAATCCCCCTCTTCCAGTACATGTAATAATGTACCTTTACCTGTTTTCTGATTCTCTCTGATCAAACCAAGTCGTCCAGAGGTGACCATGTAAAAGCTGTTTGCTGCGTCTCCCTGACGATATAAAAACTCACCATCTTTCAACTTCTCAATTCTGGCCGCTCGCTGAGCGAGCACTTGTGCTCCCTCTTCTCCAATGTAAGAGCCTATTGGCGCTTGGAGTATCTGCTTCACGACTTGCTCTGCTTGGGGTTTGTTCATTCCTTCACTCCTTGATTTTTTGATAAAACCTACATGTGAGCCAATGCCGGACTGCAAGGATAAACCCCCGCGGTCATGACTTGATTGACTGCGTGATTTAACCGTTGCCGTGAGCAATCAGTCAGACCGAGTTTAAGCTCCCATTCATCACCTTTTATGGCTAACAACCAGACATCCGGATACACCTGATACACCTGATGGCATAAAGCTAAAATCGTCTGAACTGTGATGGCATGCGAAGTAAATGAATCATCGAGTCTTGGCTTAACTCTCGATAGGGAGAAACTCTCCGTACCAGAATCTTTTGTAGCATCGACAAACAGCACTCTTTTATGGCGCCGCAGTAAATCCACATCTTCAAAAAAGAGCTGATAGTGGCGTATTAAAGTAGCATCTAGGTCGGAAAGCGCCTCAATGTCATCAATAAAAGCCCACCCCAGACCATCATCTTGCCGACCAACATTGCCTATTCCATATATCAGATCGAACGAGTTCAGCGATATCGGACTATCTGTATTTTTCATCCAATAACCTTCCTGATTTATCAATAAGCGAGACTTTTAGTGGCATTTGTCCCATAGCGTGAGTTGCACAACTTAGACAAGGGTCGTAAGCTCTAATCCCCACTTCAAGTGCATTCATCATGCCTTCGGTAATTTCAGCTTTGCCTGAAATCCAGTCCTGTGCCACTGCCTGTACGGTACGATTGATCACCGTGTTATTTTGCGTCGTGGAGACAATCAGGTTGGCAAACGTCATATTACCGGCTTCATCAGCACGGTAATGGTGGAGTAGCGTTCCACGAGGTGCTTCGACCACACCGATTCCCTCTCCCGTCCAAGCGCCTTTTTCAGGAGTGATAATCAGTTGCTCACCTTGTAGGTCTGGATCGTTTAACAGTTCTTTAATCAGCTCTGCAGAATGAAGAATTTCGATCGCCCTCGCCCAGTTGGTATGCAACGTCATATTATTCGCTTTACCCTGAGTGTAATTATGGAAACGTTCGAGGGCCTTCTGAGCTAACGGCGTATGATATCGGCGTGTCACGTTCACCCTTGCCAGTGGCCCAACCCGTACAGAGCCAGCTTCTCTACCCAGCGCTTTAAGGTAAGGAAATTTCATATAGCTCCAGGGCTCTGTCGCTTCGGAGAAGTGATCAAGGTAGTTGTGATAATCCGTTTCCAGAACGACATTCTTATCTTTATCTATGACTTTTAATGTGCCGTGATAGTAGTCAACGTCACCGTTTTCATCGACAAGACACATATCCAGTGCTTCCACGACACCAAAGCCGTCAATCTCTTCTTGATGTTTCTCGTGATAGTCATAGAAAAGATTTAGAGCATCTTGCGCATAGTCAATCACTTGATCGATCGAAAGCGTATCTTTGCCACCCTTAAGAAAATAATCTCGTTGTTCTTCAGATAAATTGCTGTTTACTCCGCCCGGAACAGAACTGATACCGTGCATCCGTTTACCCAGTACTGCTTGAATAAGTTCCTGCCCCCAGCGACGTAGCTCAATCACTCTTTTGACAAGCTCAGGATTTGCTTCAGCAAGCCCCAAGATATTACGTTTTTCCGGAGCCTCTTCAATTCCGAACACCATTTCAGGCGCGATCAGATAAAAATAGGCCGTCACATGCGATTGCAATTGCTGAGCGTAATGCCCTAAACGACGCATTTTTTCCGGTGTGGGTAACATTTGAATTCCGTCTTTCAACCCCACGCCAACCATATCATCGAGTGCTTTCGCGCCACACAAATGGTGGCTCACAAAACAAATGCCGCAGATGCGCTGAAGCAGCATTGGGGCTTCCCAATAGGGGTGACCTTGGATGAATCGTTCAAACCCCCTAAACTCGACAACTTGCAGTTTGGCATCCACCACGTTGTTATTGTCATCAAGTTGGAGGGTCACCTTACCGTGCCCTTCTATACGGGTAACGGGGTCAATCACCAATGTTTTGCTCATGAGAATCACCTTCCATTTTGTTAATCATACCGATTGATCGATGATGGCAAGTCGATTTCGCGACCATTCACTAAATCATCCAAAACTTTAAAAATGGCATCCCCATCAGGGGGACAACCCGGTATGAAGTAGTCCATTTTCACAACTTGATGCGCGGGATATACTTTGGTTGTTATACGGGGAACATCGATATGCGGAATGACATTGTCCGAACCTGGCGGACGTGTAGTTGAAGATATATAAGCTTCGTCTAAACATTCCGTTAAGCTGACTTGGTTGCGCATCGCCGGAACACCGCCCCATACAGCGCAGGCACCGACTGATATCAAAATATCGCAGTTCTCACGAAAGTGCTCTAAGGTTTCAATATTCTCATCGTTGGCAACACCTCCCTCGACAAACCCGATCACACAACGTTCCGGTATACGCTTTACATCCGTGATGGATGAACGGGTAATCGTGACCTTATCCAGCAAACCGAGGATGCGCTCATCCATATCGAGGAAAGACAAAGTGCAGCCCCAGCAGCCACATAGTCCAATCATGGCCACTTTGATTTTATCTTCTCGTAGCGCGATGGTTTTCGCATCGAGTGGTGTTTTAGGCAACTCATGGGAGTAAATCACATTGGTATTACTAGTACTCATTTGTGCTCTCCTCTTAATGCGCGTTCACGAACGGTTTCAATCTCGTATTTACGCTTGCCAATTGGTGCGTCGAATCCCACCGCTTTCTTCAGAATGCAACCTACCGGACAAATGTCCATGGCGGCTTTCGCCTGCTCATCACTCATTTTATTCGCCAGCTCAACATCGATTTCTATCCGAGCTTTCGCGCCGCGTTCACTGATATTGAATATTTTTTGCCCTGTCTCCTCATCGCGAATAAACTCGACACAACGCTGACAAAATATACAGCGGTCTCGCTCTAACCAGATTTTATCTGAGCAATAATCGTTCTCGGTGATAGGGAAACGATAAGGGAATCGAGAGACCATCATTCCTGTTTCGTAGCCTACGGCTTGAAGATCACACCGACCGCTTTTTTCGCAGCTTGGGCAATTGTGCTTACCTTCCACGAACAACAACTCAATCAGCGCTTTACGCATGTCTCGTACTTCAGGTTCCTCAACTTCCACGACCATGCCATCCTGTACTGGAATCGTGCATGACGCCACCGGGTTACCATTCACTTTGCAAGTACAGACACGACAAGTACCAAGACAAGGTTTCCCTCTCTGATAGCAGAGAGACGGGATGTAGACTCCTGCGTCATTGGCAACATCTATCAAACCCTGCCCTTCTTCGGCAGTTACTGTCTTTCCATCAATGGTTAATGTGATTGTCATTTGATTGCCTCCTGAGAACCCGCAGCGGCTTTGGTCGTTTTCGGCATCAGAGCTTCGGATGCCACAGCAAACCCTTCCATCGCCGCATTGAGATCAAACGATGCTAATAGAGGACCTTGTTGCTGAGTCAGCTTGCTCTGATAGATTTCCGGGAATTGATTTAATGTGGTTAGAATCGGTTTCGAAGAAGTCGTACCAAGGCCACAACGACTGGTACTACGTATAATGTTTGACCACGCTATGATTTCATCCAAATCCTGCTCAACAGCATGACCGTTCATAATCAGGTTGATTTTGTCGTAGAGTGCAACATTGCCAGCGCGACAAGGAACACAAATCCCACAGGATTCTTCCATAAAGAAGTGGATAAAATCGCGTACGATCGCCAGCAGATCCCGCTGTTGGTTAAACACCATGACCGAGCCATTACATGACAAATCACTGTAATCAAACTTCCTTTGTGCCCCTTTAGAGACCGATACACATTCTCCTGAAGGGCCACTGATTTGCACTGCGTGGGCGTTCTCAGCCCCCACTAATGACAATACATCAGAGAGCGTAGAACCCCATTCAATCTCGTAGATACCTGGTTTTTTAACATCCCCAGCCACACTGATTAAGCGCGTACCCGCCGAAGTCGAGGTTCCCATCGCTTCATACCATTTCGCTCCTTTTTGCATAATGCGCGCGACAGTGGCAAATGTTTCTACGTTGTTCACCGCAGTGGGTTGACTGAGATATCCCTGCTGAACGGGGAACGGAGGTTTAACTCGGGGCGTCCCTCGCTTCCCTTCACAAGATTCGATCAGTGCTGACTCATCGCCACATATGTAAGCACCAGCCCCCAGTTGAATGCGGATATCAAAACTGAAGTCCGTTCTACCTTGTATTTGCTCACCTAACAATTGCTGGCTTCTCAGGTCGGTCAATTTAGCTTCAAGGTATGGAACTAGATAAGCGTACTCTGAACGAAGATAAAAAATGCCTTCTTTGGCTCCAATGGCATACGCCGCAATGATCATACCTGCAAACACCTGCTCCGGACTCTTTGTCATGATCACGCGATCCTTATAAGTGCCCGGCTCCCCTTCGTCCGCATTGCATATCAGGTATTTTTGTTTGCCTGGCGCATCACGACATAACTGCCATTTCAAACCGGCAGAGAATCCGGCACCACCACGCCCACGTAACTTAGAAGCACTGGTCGCATAAACCACCTCTTCAGGGCGTTTGGCAAGAATATCCGTCACAACGGCTTTAATATCAAAATCATCTTGGAAGAAAATTGGCCCCGCGTGGTAGACCTGAGTCTTCACCAAGTTGTCAATGTACTCCACCGAGTCTTCCGCTAACTGTTGTGGATTTGCTAGAGCTTGCGCCGTAGTGCCGTTTTTTAACGCTGTAATAACGTGACGAACTTTAGCGGGATCAAGGTGTGTAAAAGGAATACCATCTACCAGCATGGCAGGCTCTTGATCAGACAAACCAATACAATGAGTATCGAAAAGCCCAAAACAACCATCTACTGAAACCTGACCAAATTGGCAACCGACCGCATCTTCCAACGCTTCACGGACCGCTTCGTATCCATTCATACGTGCGATCACAGTATCGGCAAGATAAATTTTATGTTCACCCGATGGACGACTGTGGAAGAAGTGGTAAAACGACAGGGTTTCCTGAACATCCAAAACAGATAGATTTAATCCTGCGGCTAACGCTTCTGTGGCTGGTCGTGAGATATACCCGTCTCGGTTTTGAACCTGCCATAACATATCAAGCAGCCGATCTCGGCGATGTTGATATTGGTTTAGAATTGAAGATACGTCATTGCTCATTCTTGTACTCCTTGTTTGCCTGTTACCTACGCTACGTCCACAGCATCCCAGCTAATGTATTTATTGTTATTCACACATCTTATGAAGTTCGGTCAGTCTCGCTTTGAAGGCAGCGGCACAAACAAACCTGATGTTTAATTCCACTCACTGAAACACATCCACTGAACTGAAAGGAGGGGCACTTTCTCGACTTTCCCTAATTTATGTAAGGTTATGCAAAGGGCACGCCAATCGTTAATTAAATGTTAATTTCATTTGTTTTCATATGGATAGAGATAAGCCCTTGGTGCTTTTCAATGTCTGGGTACTTAACTTCTTTCCACTTTCACGTTGCAATTGGTTATTTAGCTTCCAGTTATTTAAACCAACTGGACGCCACGCTTACGTATACTTTTGGCGTAGACTCACTCAGTGATTTGGTAAATGGCAGAGTCCATAGCCGCACGAAATGCGCTTAATGTCTCTCGATAATCAGGTGTTTTGAAAATGGCGGAGCCTGCAACAAAACAGTCGGCACCAGCGCTGGCCAAACGAGCCACATTTGTGACGTTAACCCCTCCATCCACCTCTAAACGGATGTCTCTACCTGATGCTTGGATCATTCGTTTGATTTGCGCGATTTTCTCGTAAGCAGAGTCAATAAACGTTTGCCCACCAAAACCGGGGTTGACCGACATAACCAGAACGAGATCCACTTTCTCCATCACATACTTGATCGTCTCGGGAGACGTGGCGGGGTTGAGCGCAACACCAGCTTTACAGCCGCAGCTCTGAATCAGTTGCAATGTGCGGTCAAGGTGTGGGCAGGCTTCCTGATGAACCGTAATCCATTTCGCACCAGCTTCAGCGAAGCTTTCAACTAACTGGTCAACCGGTTCAACCATAAGGTGAACATCTAACGGCGTTGTAATTCCATACTCTTGTAGATGCAGATACAAAGAGCGACAAACGTCCGGACCAAATGTGAGATTAGGCACAAAGTGATTATCCATAACATCGAAGTGGATGAGATCCGCTCCTGCATCAATGACGTTTCGCACTTCCTCTCCCAAGCGGGCAAAATCTGCGGACAAAATGGAAGGGGCTATCCATGGTTTCATTGTTCTCTCCCTATTTTTCTGATGTGGTAAGTTCAACTTCCATCTCACGGTAATAACGCATTACCCGTTCGACTTCCTCTTTCGCTCCAAGGATGACCGGAACGCGTTGATGTAACGATTCAGGCTTAATAGAGAGCAAACGTTCGCGACCGTTTGTGGCCGCACCGCCAGCTTGCTCAACGATAAAACTCATCGGATTGACTTCGTAAAGAAGACGTAAGCGACCGTTTTTCACATTTTCACGTCTGTCAGCAGGGTAGAGAAACACCCCTCCTCGAATCAAAATTCGATGCACTTCTGCAACCATGGAAGCGATCCAACGAGTATTGAAGTTACGCCCTCTGGGGCCAGCTTCCCCTTCGACCAGTTCATCGATATAACGCCTAATGGTCGCATCCCAATGACGATGGTTAGAGGCGTTGATGGCAAACTCACTGGTTTTAGAAGCGATAGTTAATGATGGGTGGGTCAGAATAAACTCACCTACGTCATGGTCGAGCGTAAACCCATTTACACCATGTCCGGCTGTCAGGACCAGATTCGTCGCAGGTCCATAAAGCACATAGCCCGCGCAAACCTGGCGCGCACCGGGTTGAAGAAAATCTTGCTCTTGTGGTTCAGTCACCCCTTCCGGACAGCGTAAAATAGAGAAGATCGTTCCGATAGAAACATTAACCTCCGTATTGGATGAGCCATCCAGTGGGTCAAATACCAGTAAATATTTTCCTTTTGGGTATCGCCCTGGGATCTGGTATACCTCTTCCATTTCTTCAGACACCATCCCAGCTAAGTGACCTGACCACTCCAGCGAGCGCAACATGACCTCGTTTGAGATGACATCCAGTTTCTTCTGCATCTCTCCTTGAACATTTTCGCTCTCCGCGCTGCCGAGCACATCGATCAACTGACCGCGATTCACGTCATCTGCAATCTCTTTACATGCAGTAACAATCGCATTTAACAGCAACGTAAATTCACCCGTAGACTCAGGAATACGGCGTTGTTCTTCAATGATAAACCGGGTAAAAGTCATTCGTTTTCTCATAACAATTTCCTCATATTCTTGGTTCGTTATTGGGGAAACGCTGATGACTCGGTTCGACGCTTACTCGATTAGAACCATTGAATACTAAGTCCTCTATTAGTGGCTGCATAATAAGCTCCATCGCTAGCCCCATTTTCCCCCCGGGGACAACGATATTGTTACGTCGTGACATAAACGAGCCATGGATCATGTTTAAAAGGTACTGAAAGTCGACACCCGTTTTCTTAGGATCTCGAAAACGGATCACCACCATGCTCTCATCCAACGTCGGAATCGCTCGGGCTATAAACGGGTTGGAAGTATCGACCATCGGGACGCGTTGGAAATTAATATCAGTGCAGGAAAATTGTGGCGTAATGTAATGTATATAGTCATGCATACGGCGCAGTATGATGTCTGTTACCGCTTCGCGGCTGTATCCTCGCACACTCGTGTCGCGATGAATTTTTTGAATCCATTCCAGATTCACGATCGGGACAACACCAATAAGCAAATCAACATATCGCGCGACATTGCAAGATTCTGTTACCACACCGCCATGCAGTCCTTCGTAAAACAACAGATCAGAGCCTTCCTCTACCGGTTCCCACGGAGTAAACGTACCAACCTTCTGGTTGAACTGGTGGGCTTCTTCTTCGTTGTGTATGTAATAACGATGTTTAGCGGTACCTGTTTCGCCATAGGTTTTAAACGTTTTTTCGAGCTCTTCAAAACGGTTACCTTCAGGCCCAAAGTGGCTGAGGTTGCTACCCTCTTTCTGAGCATGCTCTAAGCGTTCCCGCATCTCAGCACGGTCATACCGATGATAACTATCACCTTCAATGATTACCGCTTTATAGCGGTTGCGGCGGAAAATCTGTTCCATCGCATTTTTTACTGTTGACGTACCCGCTCCAGAAGATCCGGTTACCGCAAGAATTGGGTGTTTAATAGACATAATGGGTACCTCCTTAGCTTGTCGCAGTAGCTCGCTTTTCGGATTGGTAACGTGCTGCCATTGACTCAAGGTTAAGTGGTGTAATCTTCGCTGCCATACCGGTGCAGCCAAAAGCGTCGTAGCGCTCTACACACAGAGCCTGCATTGCATCCGTAGCCGCTTGCAAAAATTTGCGTGGATCAAACTGTTGTCGATTTTCATACAGGTACTTTCTGACCGCTCCTGTACTCGCCATACGCAGGTCGGTGTCAATATTCACCTTCCTCACGCCATGCTTAATCCCTTCGACAATCTCTTCAACGGGAACGCCGTAGGCTTGTCCCATATCGCCACCGAATTCATTGATCGTCGCGAGCCAGTCTTGAGGCACAGAGGAGGAGCCGTGCATCACAAGGTGTGTATTGGGAATACGCGCGTGAATCGCTTTGACCCTGTCTATCGCAAGAATGTCTCCGGTCGGCTCTCGAGTAAATTTGTACGCTCCATGACTAGTACCGATGGCGATCGCTAATGCGTCAACGCCTGTTAGTAAGACGAACTCCGCCGCCTGCTCGGGATCGGTTAACAACTGCTCTCGGTCCAGTACTCCTTCGGCGCCAGAACCGTCTTCTTCTCCCGCTGTGCCACTTTCGAGTGAACCAAGACAACCAAGTTCACCTTCCACTGAAACCCCTCCGGCATGGGCTATCTCAACCACTTTCCGCGTGACATCGCAGTTGTATTCATAAGAGGCAGGTGTTTTCATGTCTTCGAGCAACGAACCGTCCATCATCACAGACGTAAATCCGTTTTGAATCGCTTGTAGACATACGCTTGGTGAAGCACCGTGATCTTGGTGAACAACAATCGGGATCTGTGGCCACTGCTCGACTGCTGCCAACATTAAATGACGAAGAAATGTACTGCCTGCATAGTTTCGTGCTCCGGCAGATGCTTGCAAAATAACCGGGGCGTGACAGGTTTCAGCGGCACGCATAATGGCATGAACTTGCTCCATGTTATTTACATTAAATGCAGGCACGCCATAACTATATTCCGCTGCATGATCGAGCAATTGCCTAAGGCTAATTAACGCCATAGTTATCTCCTTGTTCTAAGACAAAATAATTGAATTCGAACGCATATATATTTTGTTCTTACCTTATTTTGTTTGTCGCCAAATGGACTACTCATCATTAGAAATTATTAGAAACTGTTTCTGAGTAGTTATTTCCTTTTCTTACAACATTTATTAATCCATCCCGAGACCAAACAAGCCAATAAGAATTAACTTCCCAGAGAATAAATAAAACTTATATAACAATAATTCCACATATAAACAGTCACTTATAAATAACAGTTAAAATAAAATACAATTAATTTAACCTATTGAAAAACAACACGTTAGATCGCATAACTCGCTATATTAAATGAATAAAAACTTTTTCTTATAGAAGCTATAAGTGTTTCCAATTTTTATTAATTTCTTTGCCATACAACAATTAATACACGCATCACGCTCATACCTTAGAGCTGATGAACAACCATCAGAGAAGGAAATGATTATGGCTAAGAACTACCAAGCAGGGGTAAAGGAATATCGCGAGACCTACTGGGATCCGACTTATGTACCCGCAGATACCGATCTATTGGCGTGCTTTAAAATAAGTCCTCAACCTGGCGTTCCAAGAGAAGAAGCGGCAGCAGCTGTCGCTGCGGAATCTTCAACCGGGACCTGGACGACAGTCTGGACCGACCTATTAACCGATTTGGATTACTACAAAGGCCGCGCATATGCCATTGAAGATGTTCCCGGTGACGACACCGCCTTCTATGCATTTGTCGCCTATCCAATCGATTTATTTGAGGAAGGTTCGGTCGTTAACGTACTGACATCACTCGTAGGGAACGTATTTGGCTTTAAAGCGATACGCGGGTTACGCCTAGAAGATGTACGTTTCCCAATTGCGTATGTAAAAACGTGTGGTGGCCCACCAAACGGTATTTTTGTCGAACGAGATCGTCTGAATAAATATGGACGTGCTCTGCTTGGTTGCACCATCAAACCCAAGTTAGGTTTGTCTGCCAAAAACTATGGCCGGGCCTGCTACGAGGGGTTAAGAGGAGGCTTAGATTTCACAAAAGATGATGAAAACGTCAATTCACAGCC
>NZ_JAATOO010000024.1 GCF_011806575.1 Vibrio hepatarius | reverse complement strand
TCTGCTTCTGCTTCTGCTTCTGCTTCTGCTTCTGCTTCTGCTTCTGCTTCTGCTTCTGCTTCTGCTTCTGCTTCTGCAAGATTTTCTAATTCAGGCTCGCTGTCAAGCGTTTGTTCTTCGACAACCGATTCAGGTTCAAGCTCAGAACTTTCTTCTGCAGCAGTTTCCGGTTCTTCAAAGCCCTGCTTCTCAATATCCAGCAGCTCTTCGAACAATTCTGTACTCTCGTCGCCGATATCATCTGCATCGTTATCTTCAACGAACTCATCCAGTAGATCAGTACTGTCTTCGCTAAGCTGTAGCTCGTCCTCGGCTATATCACCGCCAATCAATTCGTCCAGTTCAGCGTCTAAATTAAATTCAGAGTCAAGCTCATCTTCATCAACCAGTTCATCCAACAAGCTGGTCTCATCGGCACTGAATTCTTCGTCTTCTTCAAAACCAATCAGCTCGTCAAACGCACTCTCTTCGTCTGTTGACGGTTCTTGCGTTGCGTCTAACTTGCTATCAAATGCATCGTCGAACTCGTCACTTAAGTCGATAGCCGCTTCGTCAGTCGCATCGCTATCTTGGTTGCGCTCACTATCGACTTCAGACTGAGCTTCTACCATAGCGAAGATATCGTCGATATCATCGTTCGGCGTCGCAACCTGAGTTTCTTCATCATCGCTTAAGTCAAACGAATCAGCGTTTTCTGCCAGTAAGCTATCGATATCTAACTCATCTTCAAGCGGTTCAGACTCTGCTACTGGCTCTTGCTTATCCAGTTCAAACTCATCATCCGACTCATCCAAGGTTATATCTTGAGCAAGGAGATCATCGAGGTCATCTTGCGACATCATGTCGTCGTCAGAATCTGACAGGTCAAACCCTTCGTTTATGCTTTCATCTTCGATAACCACTTCATCGAAGGCGCGTTCCATTTCTTCAAGCCCAAGCGCCTTTTCTTCGCCTTTGACTTGGATATCACTGGTACTTAAGTCGACATCGGTAAAGGCATCATCCAAATCGCCATCTTCATCAATACCCGCAAACGGGTCTTCACCGTCTTCACCTTCTAGGTTTAAATCGAGCTCATCCTCATCCAGTCCCGCGAAGACGTCTTCTTCGGCATCATCCGCTTGCGCGCTTTCTTCTGCTGCATCTACTTCATCAGCTAATAGCAAGTCATCGTCTTCAGACTCACCAAACAGATCGTCATCCAGGATCAACTCGTCATCGACGTCATTGTCTAGGGTTTCTGCCACTACCGGCGCGACGGTTTGCTGTGTCGTTTGCTGCTCTGCTTCTTGGGTCGCTTGCTCTTGTTTACGGCGACCAAGCAGCATAAGCACCAAGGCGCCAATCAATAAGCCAGGAATGATTGCCAATGCAGCGACCAGCCAAGTATTCGAGAGCAGTTTATCCAATGCTGAAGGTGCCATTTTTTGCTCTTCAGCAAGGCGTAATCTTTCTGCTTCGAGTAACTTCTCCACTTCGTTGCGAATGCGGTCCTCGTCACCGAGCTCGTCTTTTAATACATCAACTTCAGATTGAACCTGAGCCAACATCATGCGCAGCTTAAGATTCTTTTCCTCCAGCGCCATCAACTCGCTTTCTGAGCTCTCTAGTTGCTTTTCTAGCGCCTTCGTTTCTTGAACTTTCTCTTGCTGGGCGATTTGAGCCAAATCGTTGTTCGATTGCGGTGCTGGCTCAGTGTCAACTTGCTGTGGCTGCGGCTTGTTTTCAACTTGTTGTATTGGCTGTGGCTGCGCAACTTGAGCAGTCTTAGGTTCAGCCACCGGTGTTACCGCCGGTGTCGGACGTTGAGGAGCCGGCTGCAGACGCGCTTGGTGCGCATCCATCACACGAATGGCTTGTTGTGTACTGACGCTGCTAATTTGCTCTAGCGACGGAACACGCAGTGTACTGCCTGGAATAAGCTCATGGATGTTCTGAGCGTCAAAAGCCTGTGGATTAAGCTGATAGATCGCGTACAACGTCTGTTGAATCGAAACCGAGCGGTCGGGACGCAGACTAGACGCAATGCCCCAAAGTGTTTCTTGCCCAGATGTCGGACCGTAAAATCGGGATGGCTCGGCACTGCGTGAATTATTCACTAGCGGCTCAGAGTACTGTGGAAATGACTGGATCTCGCCATTCGGCCCTTTAAGGCGAATCTCTGCGCTTACAAATGATGTTTGAGTCACGGCAACCATTGCTAAAGGCAACAGTAGTCGCTGTAAAAGTCGTCGCATATAAGGCTCAGCTTTGTGCTCAATTAAAAGAAATTCGGTTAACTGCTAAATATATCGGAACTAGAGGCGAAAACTATAGGTATAGAACCAAAAAATGTGTGGCTTACGCCATAATCGCATTAATCTCACACAAATTTGCTTCGCACGATTAAAAAAGCCTCACACATTGGCGAGGCTTTGATATTGCTATCAGTAAACAATCAGTAGTAATCGCGGATCAACACTTCTGCAATCTGAACTGCGTTGGTCGCTGCACCTTTGCGTACGTTGTCCGCTACCACCCATAAATTTATGCCGCTGTGGTGGCTAATATCGTTACGGATACGACCAACCATCACGCTATCTTTGCCGCCAGCATCGCGAACTTGCGTTGGGAAATCTTCACCGTGGAACACTTCCACACCGTCTGTTTGCTCTAGCAAGTTAATCACTTCTTGCGCATCGATAGGCGCGCGAGTTTCTACATGAACCGCTTCCGCGTGGCCATAGAAAACTGGCACTCGTACACACGTTGGGTTCACCATGATAGAAGGATCGTTGAAGATTTTTTGCGTTTCCCAAACCATCTTCATTTCTTCTTTGGTGTAACCGTTGTCCATAAACTTATCGATTTGAGGAATACAGTTAAACGCGATCTGCTGAGAAAACTCGTTGTTTTCCGCTGGAAGGCCGTTAAGCAGTTTCGCGGTTTGACCTGCTAACTCATCAATGCCCGATTTACCTGCGCCTGATACAGACTGGTAAGTGGACACGTTAATACGCTCAATACCTACCGCATCGTGGATCGGTTTTAATGCCACCAGCATTTGAATTGTCGAACAGTTTGGGTTCGCGATAATGTTGCGGTTACGGAACTCAGCGATCGCCTCTGGGTTAACTTCTGGTACAACCAAAGGAATGTCGTAGTCGTAGCGGAAGTGCGATGTGTTATCGATCACGACCACGCCTGAATCTGCGGCGATTGGCGCCCACTTTTCAGACAGCTCACCACCTGCAGAAAACAGTGCAATATGCGCTTGAGACCAGTCGAAGTTCTCTACGTTCTCAACTTTTACTGTTTTACCGTTAAAGCGGTAAGTTTTACCTTCACTGCGTTCGCTCGCCAATAGGTATAGCTCACCCACAGGGAATTTACGCTCTTGAAGAACTTCCAAAATAGTTTCACCGACCGCACCGGTCGCACCTAAAACGGCAACGTTAAATTGTTGGCTCATTGATTTACCTCAACCTGAAAACCTAGTTTTGCCAGTGGCGAGAGATTACAAGACTCATCGCCAACTAGCGTGACAGCACTGTATTCACGACGATCCCAGTAGTTTTTACGCATCAGGTCAAATGAACCCGGCTTACTGATTTCGCGGCGGAACAGTGCGTCATCTTTGCGCACATCATAAATGAGCTGCGTGATAGTGTGCAGTGTAGCTTCATCCCACGCTCTGTCGAGTACCAACTTTGGCACTGGCGCGGTTGGCAACAGCTCACTGGCATGCGCGTTTAATTCTTTATTTAAAAACTCACAGTAACTATTGAAAATCACCGTCGTACCGCGAGCTTTCCCTTCAAGGCCATAACCAGCGACGTGAGGGGTGGCGAATGCTAGCAGAGGCAGAAGCTCCATATCAACCTCTGGTTCGAATTCAAACACATCTAACGCAGCGATAAAGCCATCGTTTTTCAACAACCTTGCTTTTAGTGCGGTGTTATCAACGATCGGCCCGCGTGCAGCATTAATCAAGATCTGATCACCGCGCAGAGAGTTGAGCCGTGCTTCATCAAACATGTGATAAGTCGGATACTCGCCATCACGGGTGATAGGTGTGTGCAACGTAATAATATCCGCCTGCTCAATCAACGTATCAAGCGGCGTAAACGTGCGGCTATCGCCTTGCTCTTGCTTAGGTGGATCGTTAATTAGCACCTTGATGCCGATTCCTTCCAGACACTGTTGTAGGTAGCTACCAACTTGTCCGGCACCGATGATCCCGACAGTTTTATCAAACACCGAGAAACCGTGCTGCTGAGCCAATACCATCATGACGCTGAAAGCGTACTCGGCAACACCGACTTTGTTGCAACCCGGCGCAGCGGTAAAGAAAATACCTTTCTCTTTCAATAGCGTTTGATCAACGTGGTCCATCCCCGCCGTTGCAGTACCGACAAATTTCAATTTATTTGCTTTGGCGATCAGCTCTGCGTTAACTTTGGTGACAGAACGAATCATCAGAGCGTCAACATCCACTAAGTCATCAGCGGTGAGTGTGCGACCCGATTTAAGAACAACGTCACCAAGTTGGCTAAACAGTTGCTCGGCATAAGGCATATTTTCGTCGATTAGGATTTTCATGGCGTGAGTGTGCGACTTACCTGTCGTTATCTGTGAAATGAGAATAAAAGCGATTGTGCAGAAAAGTAGAGAGCCTGTCGAGATAAACACGGCTTAGAAAGAAAAATGCCCGGCAAATTGCCGGGCAAAGTTCCAGAACAAAAGGATCCTAACCCGCTCTCCATGGGTCAGAGTCTGCGTCTGTTCGACTAATCTCAATAGAGTTAGTCAGCTCTGGAAACTGTTTTGCCAAGACCGTGCTCGGCAAATTCAGTTAGCCTTGGTACTTTTTGATTACTAGAGTTGCGTTTGTACCACCAAAACCAAAGCTGTTTGACATAACAGTGTTCAATTCTACTTCACGAGCTTCAGTAACGATATCTAGGCCTTGTGCTGCTTCGTCCAGATTCTCGATATTAATACTTGGCGCAATGAAACCGTTGTCCAGCATTAGGGTTGAGTAGATTGCTTCGTGAACACCTGCCGCACCTAACGCGTGACCAGTCATCGCTTTAGTTGCAGAAATTGCTGGGCTGTTGTCACCAAAGAGTTCTTGGATAGCGCCTAGCTCTTTGACGTCACCCACTGGTGTTGATGTGCCGTGAGTGTTCACGTAATCCACGCCGTCAACGTCTTGCATTGCCATCTTCATACAACGAATCGCACCTTCACCAGATGGCGCTACCATATCGTAACCATCTGAAGTTGCGCCGTAGCCAACGATCTCGCCGTAGATTTTCGCGCCACGCGCCAATGCGTGCTCAAGCTCTTCAACCACTAGCATGCCGCCGCCACCAGAGATAACGAAGCCGTCACGAGCAGCATCGTAAGTACGTGATGCTTTTTCTGGAGTGTCGTTGTACTTGGTTGATAGTGCGCCCATCGCATCAAACATCATAGTTTGAGACCAGTCTAGTTCTTCACCACCACCAGCGAATACGATGTCTTGTTTACCCAGTTGGATAAGTTCCATTGCGTGACCAATACAGTGTGCAGATGTTGCACATGCAGAGCTCATTGAGTAGTTCACACCACGGATTTTGAATGGCGTCGCCAAACAAGCAGATACAGTTGAAGACATAGTACGAGGAACCATGTAAGGACCCACACGTTTTACGCCTTTCTCACGCATGATGTCAGTTGCAACAGTTTGGTTTAGCGCAGAAGCACCACCAGAACCTGCAACAATACCAGTACGGTCGTTAGACACTTGATCTTCAGTTAGACCTGCGTCCGCAATTGCTTGCTCCATAGATAGGTATGCATACGCCGCCGCATCACCCATAAAGCGCATCTGTTTACGGTCAATATGTTCTGCCGGGTTGATTTTTAGATCACCCCATACCTGAGAACGAAGACCTTTCTCTTTGAACTGCTCAGACGCAGTAATACCAGATTTACCTTCTTTTAGAGACGCTAAAACTTCTTCGACGTTGTTACCGATACTCGAAACAATACCCATACCGGTGATTACGACACGTTTCATTATGACATTCCTATAATTCTAAGTTCCGCTAGATAATAACGAAGTTACAGTGCAAAAGTGGTCAGCTTTCCCATAAATCCGTACAATCGATTCCAGTTTATCGCTTTAATTACACATATTCTGACATTATGACTTCGATTACCAATGCACAACTTGGCTGGAATGACGCAGGTACACCTGTTTCTGACCAGTTTGATGACGTCTATTTCTCAAACGTAAACGGTTTAGAAGAAACACGTTACGTATTCCTTGGCCAAAATCATCTCCCACAAAGATGGCAGGATTATGACGAGCGCCGCTTTGTTATCGGAGAAACTGGCTTTGGTACCGGTCTTAACTTTCTTGCGGTTTGGCAGTGGTTCAATCAGTTTAGACAAGAAAATCCTGACGCCGCGTTAAAAGAGCTGCATTTCATCAGCTTTGAAAAGTACCCGCTGAACAAAGAAGACCTAGTCAAAGCGCATCAAGCGTGGCCAGAGTTGGCTGAGTACGCACAAAAACTGCAACAGCACTACCCTATCGCAGTCCCTGAGTGTCATCGTATTGTGTTAGAAGATGGCGCGGTGACGCTGGATCTTTGGTTTGGCGACATTAAAGATTGCATGCCGAAAGTGCCAGTGGCTGAGAAAGGTATCGTCGATGCTTGGTTCCTCGATGGATTTGCACCGAGCAAAAACCCTGAAATGTGGAATCAAGAGCTGTTTAACGGTATGGCAAAGCTCGCCAAAATGGATTGCACCTGCGCGACGTTTACCGCTGCTGGTTTTGTGCGCCGTGGGCTGATTGAAGCCGGATTCGAGATGAAAAAGGTCAAAGGCTTTGGTACTAAGCGTGACATGATCGCTGGAGCACTGAAAGAACGTCACGCCAAAGGCAACGTTAAGCCTTGGTTTGCCCGTATAGGCACCACATCTGCAGAATCTATCGCCATCGTTGGTGGCGGCATCGCCAGCGCAACGCTAGCCAAAACGTTACTCAGGCGTGGCAAACAAGTGACCTTGTACTGCCAGGATGAACAAGCCGCACAAGGCGCATCGGGTAACCGACAAGGCGCGGTGTATCCACTACTTAACGGTTCGCACAGCAATGTCTCGCGTGTTTTTGCCCCTGCGTTTCTGTTTGCTCGTCAATTCGTCGAACAAGCAGCAGAGTCAGTGGAGTTTGACCATGACTGGTGTGGCGTCACCCAGCTTATGTGGGATGAAAAAGCGCAACTGAAACTAGAAAAGATGCTTCAAGGCAATTTTCCGGCCGAATTGATGACAAAACTCAGCGCTGAAGAAACCAGTCAAAAAATTGGCTTACCGATCGACCAAGCGAGCATCCACTACCCGTTAGGCGGTTGGTTATGCCCAGCGCAGCTAACTCAGGGGTTAATCTCGTCGCTGCAGCAAGACCCGCTATTTACCGCGAACTTCAACAGCAAAGTAGATAAGCTGGACTGGGATAGTGACAAACAAACGTGGCACGTGACAACGAACGGTCAGAGTCATGAACACAGCGCAGTCGTCATTGCTAACGGTCACCAGTTTGGCGACATCGCGCAAACCGCTGATACCCCGCTCGGTCAGGTGAAAGGTCAAGTGAGCCACATTCCAACCACGGAAACATTGAGCCAACTAAAAACCGTACTTTGTTACGACGGCTACATGACGCCAGTGAATCCAACCAACGGCCAACATTGCATTGGAGCCAGCTACGACCGCAATCATCTTGATTACGAGTTTGACCCAGCAGCGCAGCAAGACAACGGCGATAAGCTGCGTAAATGTGTTCCGAATCAAGAATGGCCAGAGCAAGTGGATACGTCTGGCAATCAATCTCGCCAAGGGATTCGCTGCGTTAGCCGCGACCATCTGCCTTTTGTCGGCAATGTGGGGGCATTAGAAGAAACGAAAGAGGTCTATAAGGATCTCCAAACCACCGCTGAACAAGACGCGGCAACCGTACCGCACTATCCAAATCTATTTTGTCTGTTAGGGTTAGGATCTCGAGGTTTAAGTTCCGCACCACTGTTGGCGGAAACACTGGCTTCGCAAATCTGCGGAGACCCGTTACCACTACCCGTTGATGTATTAGAACAGCTTCACCCAAGCCGAATGTGGGTGCGTAAACTGCGTAAAGGCAAAGCGATAACCGAGCTATAACCATGAATAACGCGCAATAAAAAACGCCTCAATCGAGGCGTTTTTTATTATCAATTGATACTTGCATTACGCTTGATTAGCAAGGTCATTCCATAGGTCATTGACGATTGTACGGTCTGCTGGGCTAAGCTCAGAGCGCGCATGGTCAAGGCTAGATTGAATGCGGACTTTTAGTTCTTCCACATCGTTAATGCCTTCTTCTTCGCATGATGCAGCTGACAGCGAAATATGACCACGTAAGTAACCACCAGCAAAGAGTTCATCATCAGACGCACTAGAAATACGTGCATCAATCAGCTCAAGTAGCTTCTCTTCAAATTCAATAATCATTGTTGCTTTTCGCCTAAATCAGTTTGCATTTTGAAATCAGCGCCGAGCTTCTCATATTGACAAAGTGAACGCAAATACTACCGATTTTCAAACCATTCACCTAGTGACCGCTACTTCACTTCGAACTGGCAAAGCTGCAATTCCGGAACTTGGTAAAATTCACGCAGTGCTTGAGAAAGTTGCTTCACACGCGGCGGAATTCCATGCTCAAAAATGCTCACCACTTCTTGATGCACTTTTGCCATAAAAGCGAGACGGTCTGGTTCAAAATCACCATTGAGGTTGTCGCAACTTACCGTAAACGGAAAACCCGCACTTAACGACAAAATCCATTCATACGCTTGCGGCCTAATTTCAACTTTTTCGAACTCAGCCTGAACTTGTTCGGTACGCCCGTCCGGTTCATACCAATAACCAAAGTCTTCTAACAAGCGACGCTCTGGCCCAGCCACACACCAGTGGGCAATCTCATGCATCGCAGATGCGTAGAAGCCACGGGCAAAAACAATTCGGTGGTAAGGCACTGCGTCATCAGCAGGTAAATAGATAGGCTCATCGTTGCCTAATTCCAACTTGGTGTTGTACTCGGCAAAGAAGGTGTCATTAAAAATCTTAATCAGGTCTTGGTAAGCGTGGCTCATGCTAAATCATCGAAAGCTTATATACTGCGGGGGCATTCTCACTATTTTTGTGGATAAATGCAAATTTGAACACCAGCTTAGTGACATTAGAAATAGTTATAAGTCAAACGTTTTCACCCTCACAAAATCTCATTCGTCACAGATCACATTTCCTAATACACTCACGCATTCATTATATGATACCGCCGCCTTATAACGGCTTCACAAATTTGAGATATGGCTATGCTGTTAAGTGTCTTATATATCATTGGTATTACCGCTGAAGCGATGACGGGTGCATTGAGCGCAGGGCGCAGAAAAATGGACTGGTTTGGTGTGATGCTGGTTGCTAGTGCAACGGCAATTGGTGGTGGTACGGTTCGTGACATTCTATTGGGTCACTACCCATTGGGCTGGGTAGAAAACCCTGAGTTCCTCGCCATCACTTGTGTCGCTGGCGTATTGACGACTGGCTTGGCTAAATGGGTGATTAAATTAAAAGGTCTGTTTATTCGCCTTGATGCGCTAGGTTTGATTGTCTTTAGTATCATCGGCACCAAAGTGGCGTTAGGCATGGGGCTGCACCCTGGGATCTGTATGGTGTCCGCACTCGTCACTGGCGTGTTTGGTGGTCTATTGCGCGACTTAATTTGTCGGCAGACTCCGCTGGTATTGCACGAAGAGCTCTATGCGTCGATCGCATTAGTCGCGTCTGCGCTTTACCTTGCGTTACTTGAATTTGGTATCAACGATGTAACGTCAACCATCGTGACACTCGTCGTTGGTTACATGCTGCGCATGGCAGCGGTAAGATTCAAGTGGCGTTTGCCGTCATTCCAGTTGGAAGCAGAGAACTCGCTTCACTAATTGCTGGGTATATGTCGATAGAAAAAACGCCAATCATTTGATTGGCGTTTTTTATGCGATTAAATCTGCGGGGTTTCGGTTGTGACACCGTGGTTTTGACCGCGATGACGCAGCAAGTGATCCATCAGCACAATTGCCAACATCGCTTCTGCGATCGGCACCGCGCGAATACCCACGCATGGGTCGTGACGACCTTTGGTAATTAGCTGAGTCGACTCACCTTGTTTGGTGATAGTGTCACCCGGAACCGTAATACTCGACGTTGGTTTAAGCGCAATGTTCGCGACGACATCTTGCCCGGTAGAGATGCCACCCAAGATACCACCCGCGTGGTTACTGCCAAACCCATCAGGGTTAAGCGTATCACGGTGTTGGCTACCTTTTTGGCTCACAACATCAAAACCGTCACCAATCTCTACCCCTTTCACCGCGTTGATGCTCATCAGCGCATGGGCAATATCCGCGTCTAAACGGTCAAAGACTGGCTCACCAAGACCAACAGGCACGTTAGTCGCAACAACCTGTAACTTGGCACCAATCGAGTCACCTTGCTTTTTCAGGTCACGGATCAGTTGATCGAACGCATCGACTTTATCGGCATCTGGACAGAAGAACGCATTGTTCTCGATTTCGTCCCAGTCGACTTTATCAATTGATACGTCACCCATTTGGGACAGGTAAGCACGAATTTCGACACCAAATTCCTGCTTTAGGTATTTCTTCGCTATCGACCCAGCCGCAACACGCATTGCGGTTTCACGAGCTGACGAACGACCGCCGCCTCGATAATCACGAATACCGTATTTTTGGTGGTAGGTGTAATCAGCGTGTCCCGGACGGAACTTATCTTTGATCTCAGAATAGTCTTTCGAGCGCTGGTCTGTATTCTCGATCAGCAGACCGATTGAAGTACCCGTGGTTTTACCTTCAAACACGCCAGAGAGAATCTTAACTTCATCAGGTTCACGACGCTGAGTGGTATAGCGAGAAGTGCCCGGACGACGACGGTCCAAATCGATTTGAATATCTGCTTCTGTAATTTCCAAGCCTGGAGGGCATCCGTCGACGATACATCCTAGTGCGATACCGTGACTCTCCCCGAATGTGGTGACTCGGAAATGTTGTCCGATACTGTTTCCTGCCATTACTTCCTCAAATTTTATTTGCTCCGTAAATTGAGCTTTACACGTCAATTGTTCGTAAATTCATAGTGTCTTTATTACGGTTTGATGTAAACCCCTAAAGTGGAACTATTTTGCTTTCCTTTAAGAATAAAAAAACGCTAAGCCTTGCGACTTAGCGTGGTTGTTCATTGTGCTTTACGAGACTTTATTAGTCTTTGTAGAGCGAGAATTCTTCTGCGTGTTCAAGCATTTGCTCACGAGTTAGCATAAATACACCGTGGCCGCCGTTTTCGAACTCAATCCACGTAAATGGAATCTGCGGATACTGCTCCATCATGTGAACCATCGAGTTGCCAACTTCACAGATAAGAATACCGCTGTCGGTCAGGTAGTCCGGCGCGTTGGCTAAAATGCGGCGAACCAGTTTCAGACCATCGGTACCTGCCGCTAAACCTAGCTCTGGCTCGTGAGTAAACTCGTCTGGCAGGCTGTTCATATCTTCTTGGTCCACGTATGGTGGATTAGATACGATCAGGTTGTATTTCTCTTTTGGTAAATCGCGGAACAGGTCAGAGCGAATTGGGAACACCTGCTGTTCCATACCGTGGTCTTGAACGTTTTGCTCGGCCACTTGCAGCGCGTCGGTTGAGATATCAATCGCATCGACTTCAGCGTCAGGGAAGGCATACGCACACGCAATCGCGATACAACCACTGCCCGTACATAGATCCATAATGCGTACTGGCTCTTCAACCAACCAAGGTTGGAATTCAGCTTGGATAAGTTCACCGATTGGAGAGCGTGGCACAAGTACACGTTCATCAACAAAAAACTCAAGACCACAGAACCACGCTTTGTTGGTCAGGTAGGCGGTCGGAGTACGTTCATTGATGCGTTTTACCACACGTTCAACAATGCGCATGCGCTCACTGGTGGTTAAGCGTGAATTCATTACATGCGGAGGCACATCGATTGGCAGGTACAGCGTAGGCAAGATGAGTTGCACCGCTTCATCCCATGCGTTATCAGTACCGTGACCATAAAATAGGTTCGCGGCGTTGAAACGGCTCACTGTCCAACGAATCATATCTTGAAGCGTGTGAAGTTCTGATACCGCTTCTTCTACAAAAATCTTATCCAAAATTGCCTCCGAAAAGCGCTACAATACTGCCAATAACATTTGATATACGTATTTATAAACCCGATGAGCAAAAAAGACACCGATATCGATGACGAATTCGCCCTTTTCAGGGATGCAGTACAAGGCGTAAAAAAGTTGCGACAGGATACCATAGTCCAGCAACCAAAAAGAAACACTAAGCAAAAAGAAATCAAGCGAGATGCGAGAGAAGCAAGCGACAGCGAATTTTACTTCTCAGATGAGTTTGTACCTTTACTGAGTGAAGATGGCCCGACCCGCTATGCGCGTGATGATGTTTCCCAATATGAGGTCAAACGTCTAAGGCGCGGCGTGTATGTACCGGATGTGTTTCTTGATATGCACGGCATGACTCAGTTAGAGGCCAAACGTGAGCTAGGTGCGATGATTGCGTACTGTATTAAGAACGAAATCGCGTGTGCCTGCGTTCAACACGGCATCGGTAAACATATCCTCAAGCAGAAAGCACCACTGTGGCTTGCTCAGCATCCAGATGTGATGGCTTTCCACCAAGCTCCGTTAGAATTTGGCGGTGATGGTGCGCTGCTCGTATTGTTGTCTATTCCCGAGAAGTAACTGCAAGCCTGTCGCTCCCGTCACTTACGTAAATCTGGCGGGATCGGTAGTTCGGACGTTTTGAGGTTTGGTCTCTGCCCTCCCCGTTTGCGGTACTGTTTAAGTTGGAAGACGTAAGCCAGCACTTGCGCTACCGCAGTAAACAGGCCGTCTGGAATCTCCTGTTCAAGTTCCGTTGAGTGATAAAGCGCACGTGCGAGCGGCGGCGCTGGAATCACATAAATATCATGTTCGCGGGCGATTTCACGGATCTTGAGCGCCATATGGTCAGTCCCTTTGGCGACCACAATAGGTGCGCGGTCTGAATTCTGTTTGTAGCGGAGTGCGACTGAAAAGTGCTCCGGGTTGGTGACAATCACGTCCGCTTGAGGCACTTCCGCCATCATTCGGCGCTGCGCCGCTTCACGCTGCAACATACGAATCCGACCTTTTACCTCCGGCTTACCTTCTGTTTCCTTGTACTCATCCTTGACCTCTTGCTTGGTCATTTTAAGTTGATTAGCATGTTGCCAAATCTGAAATGGGATATCGATTGCGACGACGATCAGCAGTGAACAACTGATCAACAAGACGAAATTAAGCAGGATATCTAAGGCGTGGAAGATATTTTGCGGAAACACATCCAAGCTAAGCTGAAACAAGTCCTGCTTGGCAGCGTTAATCAGATAAAATGCCATGCCAGAAACAAGTGCCACTTTAAGAATCGACTTAATCAGCTCAACCCAACTTTGCATTCCGAGCATACGTTTCAGGCCACTGAGCGGATTCATTTTCGACAGTTTCGGCATCGCCGCTTCGGCAGAAAAGCTGATCCCTCCTACCCCAGCCGCGCCAGCAACCGCAGCGACAAACAAGGTAACGAGGATCAGAATCAACGGAGCAATTAAACTGGAGAGTGAACCTAACGCGATATCCATTAGCTTTGGCAGGTCAAATATCTCTTCGCGCGATAGACTGAACAAACGGCCCATAATGGTGTACAAGGCACGTGCAAGGCTCTCGCCAAACCACATTAAGGCGATAGAACCAACCACTAATACCGATACCGACGCTAACTCTTTTGACCTTGCAACCTGCCCTTTTTCACGAGCCTGTTGCAAGCGCTTGGGCGTGGCGTCTTCGGTGCGTTCTTGACCATCTGATTCTGCCAATTCAGTCTCCTAACTTAACAGTTCAAGCGGATAAGACTGCAAATCTGCGCCTCACCCTGTAGCCAGAATAGTTCATAGTGATTAAACAAGCCGCCGAGAATGTACCAACACAGCAACAAACCCACGATCAAGGCAAACGCAAAACCAAGGGAAAAGATGTTGAGCTGAGGCGCTGCACGCGTCATCACACCAAAGGAAAGGTTAATCGTCAGCAGCGCGATAATGCCGGACAATGACATACTCAGCGCTACTTTAAACATGGTTCCCAACCACATAGCCAATTCACGAAAGTCGACGTTAGTCAGCGAACCTGTACCGATTGGCAGCGATTTAAAACTCATCACCACCAGCATGATCATTTTCAAATGACCGTCGGTAGCCAAAAAGAACATGGTGGCGAGAAACATAAACAGCTGACCAAGCAATGGCGTGTTTTGTCCGTTTGCCGGGTCAACCATCGAAGCAAAACCCAAGCTCGACTGCATACCTAAGATCTGACCGAGAATTACAAACGTCTGGATCATAAATTGGGTAACGGTACCCATTGCGACGCCGATGATGACCTGCTCGAGCAGCGTCATAAATCCTGCGAACGAAAGCAGCTGGATATTGTCTGGAACCGCAGGGATCGCTGGCATCACGGCAAACGTAATTGCTAGACCTAAATAGAGTCGAACCCGAGTGGAAACAAAGCGCGCACCAGTCACCGACATCACCATCAACATCGCAGCAATGCGGGTATACGGCCAAAAGTAATTGGCGATCCAGTCAAGTATGAGGCTAGCCGGGTATTCCATAGGCTAATAGAGCACTTGTGGCAAACGCTCAACCATGGAGAAGAAAAACTCCATCAGGATTTGCGTCATCCAATGGGCGAACAGCATCAACGCCAGCAGCGTAACGATCAAACGCGGCAAAAAACTCAAGGTTTGTTCGTTGATCGACGTTGCGGCTTGGAAGATTGCTACCACCAAACCAATAAGCAGGCTGGGAATGATAATGGCACACACCATGATCAGCACCATCCACAGCGCGTCTCTAAACAGCTCGACAAACATTTCAGGAGTCATAGCTTCCTCCCGCTACAAGGCAAAACTGCCGGCTAAGGTGGAGAGAATTAAGTTCCAACCGTCGACGAGCACAAACAACATTAGCTTAAACGGCAACGATACGATCATTGGTGATAGCATCATCATACCCATCGCCATCAGAACCGACGCCACCACCAAGTCGATAATCAAAAACGGTAAGAACAGCATAAAACCAATCTGGAACGCGGTTTTTAGCTCCGAGGTAATAAACGCAGGAATCAACACCGCCATAGAAACCTCTTCCGGCGCAGTGGCGGTTGAACCTGAGATATTCACGAAGGTTTCGAGGTCTTTTACTCGCGTCTGCTTGAGCATAAAGTCTTTCATCGGAATTTGAGCAAGGTCAAATGCCTGCCTCGCCGAAATTTGTTCGTTGATGTAAGGCTGGATCGCCTGATCGTTAATCTTATTCAGCACTGGCGACATGATGAAGAAGGTCAAAAAGATCGCAATACCAATAATGACTTGGTTTGACGGCGTTTGTTGCAAACCCATCGCCTGACGCAAAATCGACATCACCACCACGATACGAGTGAACGAAGTCATCAGAATAACCATCGCCGGCAAAAAGCCCAGCATGGTCATCAGCGCCAAAATCTGCAGGTTTACTGAGTAGTCTTCACTGCCATCCGGGTTAGTGGTCATGGTCAGCGCCGGAATACCGCCTCCACCACCGGTGACCATCCCGGTAGAAATGGTGCGAGCGTTGGCTTCGGCTCTATCCATCGCAGACACGGTGACCGATTCGGCTGGCGCGGTATTGGCTGGAATAGGCGTCTCTATCTCTTCTTGCGCAAAAGTGAACGTAGAAAGAAGCGCAAGAGCAAATGTGAGTAAAAGAGCTGAAAATCGGCTAGTTCTTATCATTCTTTTTCAATAGCTGAGTCAATTGATTAGCAAATGGGCTGGACGCTAATGTCGACTGGTTCAGCTCCTCCTGAGACAAAGGTTTATCCAGTTTGGATATCAGTTGGATTGAGTGCGCGGTGACGCCAACCAAAAACTGTTCTTCTCCTGCTTGAACAATCATGATGCGCTCTTTACTGCCGACCGCGATTTGGCGAACCACACTTAAACCTTGTTGGTTACCGAACGATGGGATCTTCATGCGTTTTAGCACCCAGGCCAAAAACAAAATGAACGCAATAACGAACAAAAGCGACCCAAAAGTGGTCGCCCAGTCAAGTTGGCTAGTCGGAGTCGCTGCCAATGCAGAAGTTGAGAACAGCGTCAGTGCGCAGAGTAAGTACCCATTTACTTGATGAGCCATACTCTACCTTAGCTTTTTAATACGTTCTGTCTGGCTAATAACGTCAGTGAGACGGATACCGAACTTATCGTTCACCACAACTACTTCGCCGTGCGCAATGAGCGTACCGTTAACCAATACGTCTAGAGATTCCCCCGCGAGGCGCTCTAGCTCAACGACCGAACCTTGGTTCAATTGCAGTAAGTTACGAATACTGATTTGCGAACGACCGACTTCCATTGAGATGGTCACTGGAATGTCCAGAATCGTGTCGAGCTTACGGCGCTCGTCGTCAGAAATTGGTGAAGAGGTGTCTTTTAGCTCATCAAGCTGAGCAGACATTACTTCATCGACGTCGACATCTGGCGCATTCGGATCTTCCCCTAACGCAGCTGCCCATTCGTCAGCGAGTTTTTGGTCATCACTTGTTGCCATATTTAATACCTACAATTCTGATTAATCGTCGAGATCGCCTTCGTCATCTTCAAGTTCTGAAATAACGTCTTTGCCTAGGAAGGCGATGTCGGTTTTGACCACATCTGGTCGTCTAATTTTCTCTGAGACCTGAACCGCTATATGGTCACCAGAACGTCCCATTTTCACTCGGAACGTCGGTAAGTCTTCCACAAACATCACGGCGTGTTCAGGCATATTTACTGGGATAATGTCGCCTGGTCTTAGCTCCATTAAGTCACGCAAAGAGATATCTTGTTCGAGCAAATCAACACGACAATTCACTGGCACGTCCATGATCTCTTCGCGCAGAGCAGTGCTCCAGCGAACGTCGGTTTCCATCTTGTCCGACTGTACACCCGCATCGAGTAGCTCACGGATCGGCTCTACCATCGAGTACGGCATCACAACGTGGAAATCACCACCGCCACCGTCGACTTCGATATGGAATGAACTCACCACGATCACTTCGGTTGGGCTGACAATGTTCGCCATACTTGGGTTCACTTCCGAGTCGAGGTACTCGAATTCAACGCCCATTACTGGCGACCAAGCTTCTTTGTAATCTTCAAAGACGATCTTCAGCAGTAGCTGCACAATGCGTCGCTCGGTTGGGGTAAACTCACGACCTTCAATACGCGCATGGAAACGGCCATCGCCGCCAAAGAAGTTTTCAACTAAGATGAACACCAGACGCGCTTCCATGGTGATCAGTGCCGTACCTTTTAACGGTCTGAAACGCACCATGTTAAGACTGGTTGGGACGTACAGGGTATTCTGGTATTCACCAAACTTCATCATCTGTACGCCATTGACTGATACTTCTGCGGTTTTGCGTAGCATGTTAAACAAGCTGATACGCAAGTGACGCGCAAAACGTTCGTTGATCAACTCCAGCGTTGGCATGCGACCACGAACAATGCGGTCTTGCGATGAGAAGTCGAAATCTACAGCGGAATTACCTTCCGTTTCAATTTCGTCTTCGATTTCATCGACATCATCTACGCCATGGAGCAACGCATCGATTTCATCTTGGCTTAATAGATCAGTCACGATTCACCTATTGGATGACAAAGTCGGTAAATAGAACACGCTCGATAACGGGCTGTCCTACAGCTCGGGTCAGGCTGGCTTTGATATCGTCCGTCGCCTTATCACGCAGCTCAATTCGACCATTGGCACTGCGGAGCTGTTCAACCGTTGCTGAAGCAAACGTGCTCAATAACGTACTTTCAACTAATGGCGAGTGATAGCGTGCCAAGTTTTCATTCTCAGTACCACGCACCATTAACTGTACTTTAATCTGCACGAGACGGTCGCGTTTATCGCCGGTGATGTTAAAGATGAATGGTTGCGCGATATTCACGTAAGCAACAGGTTCAGCAGGCGTTACCAGCTCTTGCTGTGCCGCGTTATCACCTGATGCGCCGTCATCAGATCCCAATAGGAAAAATGCTGCGCCACCGCCACCAAGTAGAAGAACGACTGCTGCCACAATAATGATGATTAACTTGCTTTTTCCTTTCGGCGCTTCCGTTTCTACTTCTTCGATTGCCATAACTTAACATTCTCTTTATGTGGGTATTTTCACAGTTTAAGCGTAATAACTAATTCCATCACGCTTTGTTGTGACATTCAAATCAAGATTGATGTCTGCTTCAAGGTTTTCTTCACCTAAGCCAGACGTACCGCTGTTTCCTTGACCAGAATGCGATTGCTCATTGGCTGCGTAGCGATTTTGCTGCTGTCCGCTCGATTGTTGCTGCACTGAGGTATCACCCAATTGTACCCCTTGCTGGGCCAACATCTCACGTAATCGAGGCATACTATGTTCGAGTGCATCTCTCGCTTGTTGGTTGGCAACGGTAAAGTGCACGGTCGCACCATCGCCATTCATATTCATACGAATCTGCATTCGACCGAGCTCTGGCGGGTCTAGACGAATATCGATGTTCTTTAAGTTTTTCGACATCATCATTTGCACTCGCTCTGCCATTTGGTCACTTGCCATCTCACGGTTTAGTTGCAGAGGTAATTGTGCACTCGCTTGAGCTTGATCCACTCTTGGTTGACCAGTAACGGTTTGCTGTGTTCCAGCCGCGTGAGCCAGTTGATTGGCAAACGACGATTCACCTGCCGCCGCTGGCTCACCAGTAGAGTTTGAATTTGACGACGCATTTAGAAGACTAGCGGCCGCTTTTGCTCCCATCGCGGCTTTAAGCATCACTTGCTCAGAAGCAACTGGGCTTGCTGCAGAATTTGCCGCTGCCGCCACTTGCTGCAATTGATTGGCACTCACTTCTGCAACATCAGCCGCTGCGACATTCAATGCTTGCGTTTGCGCATGAGCGTGTTGTGGGGTCTGCTGCATCAATGCACTCTGAACCGATTGAGCAACCGCGCCATGCTGCACTTTCGGTGCTTCAGCCACTTTTGGACCTACTGTATCCGTTGCAACTGGCTCTTTACTCGCAGCCCACGGGATCACGGTTTCTGGCGCTTGTGCCGTTTCTGGCGCTTGTTCTGTTTCAGCCGTAGCTTTAACCTCAGTATCATCAGAAGAAATAGTGTCGTTTAATGGTACTGTCTCAACGGATTTTGTTGTGGCGACTTTTGGCTGTTCAACTGTCTGAGTTTTGCCAACCGTCGGCTGCACCAACTTGCTGTCTGCCACTTGCTCGACCTGCTCTGACACCTCCATCTCGGTCGCGGCACGTGGTGATTCCGCCGCTTCATCAGGCTGGATAAATTTCTTCGCCGCATCCGGCACCACAACGACTTGTTTAGCTTCTGTCGTCTCAATCTCTTCCACGGCAACTTCAGACGTTTCTTCACCGCGTTTTAATGGTTTAACCGTTCCCGGATTTGCTGAGATCGCGACTTCGTCTGCGTCAGCAACTTCACTCGTGTCAGCAATCTCACTCGTGTCAGCAATTTCACTCACATCAATGACCTCTGCTTGTGGCAAAGGCTTGCCGTTGTCTACTTTCAACGCATTGTTCGAATCGTTAAGGCGCTTTAACACTTCTTGGTTGTCGGCGACGATTTTTTGCGCGTCGCCGTTAGTCAATGGCGATTCACTTTTTGCAACTGCAGGCTTGTCTGTTGCTTCGGCCTGCGGCTTACTGTTCGTTGATTCGTCAGCGTCTGAAACCACTTTTTTGCTCAGTAACGTGTCCGTCGATTCATCTTCGGTATTCGAGCTTTCAAGTGGCTGGGTGTCGCTGGCTTTTACCTTGCTAGCCTCTGCGCCCTCAGTGACCACTTCGCCGTCAACAGGAGCCTCATCACTCGCCAGCAACTCAGGAGCAATATCAGGAACCGTATTTGGTTGTTTGCCCTCAGCCGCTTCACCTTTAGTTTCCCCGCCTGTCAGCAAAGACGCCAGTTTTGCGAAAAAACCTTCGGTGGCTACCACCTCTTCGCCTTCGGGCACGACCTCAGAGGCGGCTTTTGTCGCTTTGGGGGTTTCCGTTACGGTGGATAGGTTTATATTCATACTCAAATCACCTAAGCAGGCTAAGGGTAAAGCACAATTGCAGCGGCAATGATTGCCAAGTTAACCCCTGACCTAGCAAAAAATACGCCAAATAACTGAGATTAGCTGTTTATTGATTGCTTAGTCGACGCGAAAACTGCAACGTAGCAAACTCATCCATTTGTTTTTGCTCGCGGGCATTCTCTAGCTTAGTTCGCTCGGTCTGCTTCTTTTCGATCAACCATTCGTACGAACGGCGTTGTTTCCGGCTCTCTAACCAGTTCTGCTCGCAATGCTCAACTTGGTCTTTGAAGTGCGCTTCTGCCTGCTTTTGCTTCGCTAACGTTTCATCTAGCGTCGTGAGGAATCGGTTTAAATGGCTGTATTGACTTGCGGTTAGCCCTTGCTGACCACGGTCAACCAATTGGTGACAATAGTCGAGACGATACTTTTCAATCTGCTGCAACTGCTGGTAGTAACCTTCGAGTTCAGAGCGCGCTTGGTTGAGCGCCAGCACGGCTTGGTTTTCTCGCTCTCTGCTCTGCTCTAAAAGAAACTCTAACGCGTTATCCATCCCCGATTAGCCCCCTTGTAACAGGTTACGCAGCATGTTAACGCACATGTCGTACGGCACGCTCTCTTTCATCGACTGCTGTAGGTAGGTATCTAGCTGAGGTTTTAGAGTAAACGCGCTGTCTATCGCAGGGTCGGTTCCCGGCTTGTAAGCACCGATAGAAACAAGGTCTTGATTTTTACGACAAACGGAAAGCACTTGTCGCACCGCTTTCGACATCAAAATGTGTTCTTCGCTGGTAATTTGAGGCATGACACGACTGACGGATTTCTCAACATCGATCGCCGGATAATGCCCCGCATCCGCCATTTCACGAGAAAGTACCACGTGACCATCAAGGATCGCACGCGATGCATCGGCAATTGGGTCCTGAAGGTCATCGCCTTCGGTTAAAACGGTAAAGAAAGCAGTGATCGAGCCTTGCTCTGGGCCTCCGTTCCCCGCACGTTCAACCAATGCAGGCAATTTAGCAAACACCGATGGTGGATAGCCTTTGGTTGCTGGCGGCTCACCGACCGAAAGCGCGATCTCACGCTGCGCCTGAGCAAAACGAGTCAAAGAGTCCATCAGCAATAAAACATCTAAGCCTTGGTCTCGGAAATATTCCGCGATAGTCAGCGCAGTTTGACAGCCTTTAAGGCGCATCAAAGGGGAAGAGTCCGCAGGCGCTGCGACGACAACCGAACGTTGGCGCCCATCAACACCGAGGATTTCTTCGATAAATTCTTTAACTTCTCGTCCACGCTCACCGATCAGCCCCACGACCACCACTTGTGCGGTTGTTCCTCGGGTCATCATGCCAAGCGTGACCGATTTACCGACACCAGAACCCGCAAATAGGCCGATACGTTGACCTTTACCGACCGTCAATAATCCGTTGATGGCTTTAATGCCAACGTCCAGCGGCTCAGAGATCGGCTTACGTGCCAGTGGGTTGATTGGTTCTGCATTAAATGAGGCGCGTTTTTCAGTATAGATAGGACCCAACCCATCAAGCGGATTACCGACACCATCGATCACTCGTCCCAGTAGCTCCATACCGACGGACAGACCCGTTTCAGTGGTCATCGGCGTCACTTTTGCCCCAGGTAACACACCTGTGATTTGCTCACTCGGCATCAAGAATAAGTTTTCTCCGGAGAACCCCACCACTTCGGCTTCCATTTCTCCGTGCATGGTTTCAACTTTGCACAGGCTACCGATAGGCGCTCGGCAGCCAGTCGCTTCCAGCGTTAACCCAACCACACGCACCAACTTGCCAGACGCGACAGGTCGGCAGGTTAAACCGCTGGTTTTGTATTGAGAAAGACGGTCTGCGAGCGCTAACACTATTCACCACCTTGGTGACGGTTAACTCCACAGAAACTTTGAATCACATTGCGAATACGATCTTCCATTCGATAATTGACGCTCGACTCACCCGCTTCGATTTGCACGTCGCCACGGTTAAGTGCTGGTTCGCTCATCAGCGTCCAGTTACGAAACTCAATATCGTCCTCACCATAGGAAGAACGAATGATTTCCACGTCGTCGGGATGAAGTTTAAGGGTAATCGCGTGACCAGAAATCGGCAGAGACTCTACCGACTGTTTAATCGTATCTAGGATAACTTGGGGGTTGGTTTGAACTTCGACATGCACCACTTCTTTAACGAGCGTCAGCACCATGTCGACAAGCTGTCTTTCTACCTGTGCGTTCATCAATTCAAGCGGCTGGGCAAATTGGTTTGCCAAGCCGACAAAAGTTTGTACTTGCTGTTGGATAAATTCTTGGCCAGATGCCACGCCTTCCAGCTTACCCGCTTCAAGACCTTCTTGATGACCGTCAGCTAAGCCCTGTTCTTTACCCTTTTCGTAACCTTGTTTGAAGCCAGCTTCTTGTCCCTGATGAAGACCGTCTTGATAGGCTTGCTGCTTAATCAGTTCGATTTCTTCTTCGGTCAACTCAACCGGAGCTTCTTCAACGGTTTCTGAAAAGTCAGGCATCCAGCTAGGGTCGTAGTTCATCGCCGTTTCTTTCGCCTTAGCATGTTGCTCAGGCGTGTAGTCAGGCATGCCCCAACGTTCGGCTTTTTGAACGACTTCGTCGTCATCTAAACGCAAGAACCCGCGTTTTCTTTCCCCAGACATAGATACCTACTTGAGAGTGGTCATTACAAGAATTCGTCTGCGCCGCCACCCAGCATAATTTCGCCAGAGTCGGCCATACGGCGCGCGATTGCCAGAATTTCTTTCTGTGCAGCTTCCACATCCGATACTTTGATCGGTGGCATCGCTTCAAGGTCATCGCGCATCATCTCAGCGGCACGCTTAGACATGTTCTTGAAGATCTTGTCGCGCAGTGAATCATCAGCGCCTTTCAGTGCACGTTGAAGTACGTCTTGTGGTACGTCACGCAGCAATTTCTGAATACCTTGGTCGTCGACTTCGACAAGGTTTTCGAACACGAACATAAGGTCTTGGATTTGCGTCGCCATGTCTTCGTCTTGATCGCGGATTTGGTCCATCAAGATGCCTTCGACGTTGTTGTCCATGTAGTTCATAATCTCTGCCGCTGCCTTCAGGCCGCCAATCTTGGCTGCTTGTGCACCTGCTTGGCCTGCGAACTGTTTCTCCATGATTTCGTTCAGCTCTGCTAGTGCAGACGGTTGAACTTCTTCAAGGTTGGCGATACGCATCATCAAGTCGAGACGGTCACGTTCAGAGAACTGAGACAGGATCTCGGCAGACTGGTCCGGTTCAAGATAAGACAAGACGATAGTTTGAATTTGTGGGTGTTCGTTGAGAATAATGCTCGCCACTTGGCGCGGGTCCATCCATTTCAGTGAATCCAGACCTTTTGAGCCGGTTCCAAGTAGGATTTGGTCAACAAGGTTATTCGCCTTGTCTTCACCAAGCGCGGCAACCAAGGCGTTACGCATAAAGTCTTCGCTGCCCATACCAATGTTGGTGTATTTCTGAATATCTTCCAAAAATGCACGGTGTACTGCGCCCACTTTGTCTTGGCTTAAGTCCGTCGCGCGAGCCATCGCACTACCTACACGCTGAACTTGTTTTGGTTCTAAGTGACGAATGATGCCCGCAGCATCAGCCTCGTTGAGGCTCAACAATAGAATTGCCGCGCGCTCTTCACCTGAAATCGTCGAAATGTCGACAGTGTTGGTGCCTTCTACAATGTCACCACCCTGCTCTTGAGGAACTATATCGTTAGCCATCGTCTCGCATCCAATTCTTCACTACTTGAGCAGCAAGCTCAGGTTCATTCGCCACCAGTGCACGAACTGCTTTCAATACATCTTCATCTTTGTGTAGGTTTGGTAAGTCGATACTTGAACCAAACTCAAACAGCTCGCCACCGTCTAAATCACTGCCAATTAGGCTGGTCTCACCGTCTGCGCCAATCGGCAGACCGTCAGGACCGTAAAGTTGATCGTCATCTTCTTCCGCTGCTGGGTTAAGCAGTTTCTTCATCGCAGGGCGAACAAGCACAAGCACCACAACGATAATTACCAGCGCACTTGCAAACCAGCGAACCCAGTCGTTGAAGTTCGGGTGTTCCCAAATTGGCGCATCTTCGATGACTTGTATTTCAGGCTCAGCAAACTGCATGCTTAACACGTTAAGTAAGTCGCCGCGGTTCTGGTTGAAACCGACCGCACCAATCAATACTTGGCGGATAGAAGCCAGATCAGCATCTGATAACGGTTGATAAGTTGTCTCACCCGTATCTGGATTCACAATTGCACGATTCTTGATTGCGACTGCCACCGTTTGGCGATTCACCACACCTGTTTGACGACGTTCGTGACTGATCGTGGTATCTAACTCAAAGTTACGTGTTGCTTCTTTATGTACCGAGCCTTGGCCAACATTAGTGCCATCTTTCATTTGTGCCACGTCTTGAGGAATCGACGCATCCGCAGGTGGTTGGTTGCTCAACGCGCCCGGAACACCGGCAATAACACTTCCGTTGTTGTAGTCTTCAAGCGTGTATTCACTACGGGTCGACGGTGTATTCGGATCAAAGCTCTTACGAGTTTGTTCGACAGCGCTGAAGTCGAGTTCAATATCAACCTGCGCGGTGTAGTTGCCAAAACCGAGAATCGGGATCAGCACGGAATCAATCTTGTCACGTAACGCTTGCTCTTGCTTACGTTCCAGCTCGTGTTCTTTACGACGCGCCGAAGAAGCCGCATCCTCACTGCCCGAGCTGAGTAGTCGACCATGCTGGTCGGTGACGGTAATACGGTTTGGCTTCATACCCGGTACGGCACTCGCAACCATATCAACGATAGAATCAACTTCTTCTTGTTTTAAGTTTGCGCCGGTATTGAGCGTCAAGAACACTGAAGCCGACGCTTCCTGATTATGGCGAACAAACACACTTTGTTTTGGTAGCGCCAACAAAACACGCGCTTTACGCACTTGTTTCATCGCTTCGATAGCTTTAGACAGTTGACGTTCACGACTGAGTTTTAAACGCTCTTGCTCAAGGCGCTGCGATACACCAAAGCCCATATCTTGTAGAAGAATATCGTCGCCAGCTTGCTTCTCTTGATTCAAGCCCGCGCGCACCATATCCAATTTAAGATTGTTGTATTCGCTAGAAGGCACAAGAATGGTATTGCCTTCCAGTTTGTAGTCGAGTTTTTGCTGGTCAAGGTAGTCAAGAACTGGGATCAGTTCTTCGGTCTCGTAAGCGCCAAGTGGGCGCATTTCTGGCTCTTTGACCCAGAAAAACAGCATCACGATTAAGGCAACACAGATAGAAATGGAAAGTACTAAGACAATCTGACGAACGAGGTCGAACTCGCCTACCGCCATGTCAAACTTAGAACTGCTCTTTTCATCCAGATCAGGATTTTGTACGCCAGAATCCACGTCCGTAGTCGCCAGCGCAGTCCCATCTGCACCTGCGTCAGCAATTGTAAGATCTGTTGATTGATTTTGCTCTGCCACAGACTACACCTATTGATTAAACTGGCATATTCATCAGTTCTTTGTACGCTTCAACAAGCTTGTTACGCACTTGAATTGTCGCTTCGAAAGCCACACTGGATTTATTTCTTGCGATCATCACATCCGATAGAGAGACATCTTGGTCACCTCGGTCAAATCGCATTTGCAGGTCACTAGACGTTTTAGAAAGACCGTTGACGTTGTTGATAGCATTGTTTAGTAACGCGCTAAAGTCGGCGCCAACGCTCTGACCTGTCGCGGTAAGCTTAGTGTTACCTGCTTCAAACATCATTGCTTGCATTTCGCTTTGGAAACCATCAATTTTCATCAAGACCTCTGCCCGTCAACTCTTTGACTGATATCGTTGTTATATTAATGACGCTGCAAACTGCGTGCCATAATACTTATGCACCGAAAATAGCACGTTAGTTTGGAATATCAATCCCCGCATCACGCATTTTAGCTAGTTTGTAGCGTAAGGTTCGTGGACTAATGCCGAGCTTTTCAGCCATGTCCTTGCGGCGACCATTACATTCAACCAGCGTTTCGAGAATGATGGCGAATTCTTGATCTCGCAACTCACCGCCTAAACCCGCACCCGATGAAGCCAATTTGATCTGCTCAGGTTCTGCGACAGGTTTCACTTCCGGCGCAGCAATCCCACCCGTTTCAACAACGCGCTGCAGACTGGAAGCGTCTTGCCAATCTAAACCTTCCAACAGAATATGATCTGCGCTAATCGAGCCATTTTCACTTAAGATAAGTGCGCGTTGAACAACGTTATCTAATTCACGTACGTTACCCGGCCAAGTATAAGCCAGCAGTTTGTTGACGGCGCACTCAGTGATTGATGGTAGCGGCATACCCAGTTTTTGGCAGTGGCGCTCAGTCAAATGCTGCGCAAGTGGCGCAATATCTCCCGGACGGTCACACAATGCTGGCCATGCAATTGGGAATACGTTCAAACGATAATATAAATCTTCACGGAAGTTGCCTTCTTGAACGTACTGCTTGAGGTCGCGGTTACTGGTCGCGAGTACGCGAACATCGAGCTTGATACTCTTGCGACTACCAAGACGTTCCACTTCACGCTCTTGCAGTACGCGCAACAATTTCGCTTGCAGGTTTAAATCCATCTCACTGATTTCATCCAGTAAGATAGTGCCGCCTTGCGCTTGCTCAAACTTACCCGGACACGCTTGGACTGCACCGGTAAATGCGCCTTTTTCGTAGCCGAATAAGGTGGCTTCTAGCATATTGTCTGGAATCGCCGCACAGTTGATCGCGACAAAAGGCCCGTCTTTACGCAGTGACGCATTATGGATGTAGCGAGACATCACTTCTTTACCCGAACCGCTAGGACCAAGAATCATCACGCCCGCATCGGTTTTGGCTACTTTGTCTGCCAGCGCCAATAACTTAATGCTTTTTTCATCCGCAACGACGGCATCACCGTTGTCATCCGATTTAACAGGCGCATACCGACTGACCATATTCAGCAGCACTTCCGGTGCAAATGGCTTCGCCATGTAGTCAATCGCGCCGTCTTTCATTGCTGAGACCGCATCTTCAATGTTGGCATAAGCCGTCATCAGCAATACTGGCAAGTTTGGCCAATGCTGTTTGATGTTGCGTAGCAATGCCAGACCACCCATACCCGCCATTTGAACGTCAGAGACCACAATGTCGACATCGTTGGACTTGAGCTTAACCAGCGCACCTTCAGCACTGTCGGCTTCCAGCCATTCGTAGCCTGCAAGAGCCAGCGTATCGACTAACGCTTCGCGCAAGCCTTCATCGTCTTCAACAATCAGTACTTTGCTTTGAGCCATTGTTACTCTCCAGTCTTTGGTTCTTGTTCATTATTAAGGTGGCGTTCAAGTGGGATACACATCGTAAAACAAGCACCATCGCCGGGCTCAGAGATCAACTCTAGCTTGCCGTCGTGGGCTCGAGATACCATTTGCACCACTGCAAGGCCGAGTCCGGTTCCTTGGGAACGAGTGGTAAAGAAAGGTTCCATGATTTTGCTTTGCAGCTCTTTCGGTACACCGGGACCACTGTCTTGTACCGAAATTTTTAATTCGTTATTTACCGGTCGGAAGAACACATCAATTTGTGATTCTTTGCCTGCGATTTGGATCGCGTTCATCACTAAGTTACTTAGTGCAGAAGCGATAGCGTTAGCGTTGCCGAGTAAAGTGACCTCTTCCTGCTCGACTTCGAGGCAGTAGTCAATTTGGTTGTTTTTCAGCGCCGCTTCGACCATAGGCGAAAATTCTGCGACGAGATCTGCAATCGAGAACGGCTTGACCACTTTATTGTCTCCACCTTTAGCAAACAGCAACATGTCATTCACCTGTTTCTCTAGGTCATGCAGGCGGTCCATCAACTTAGTTTGAAAGCGCTCTTTGGTTGCGGGCTGTAAGTTTGGCGCGGCAAGGTTCGATGCATACAGCATCGCGCTAGACAAAGGGGTGCGAACTTGATGAGCCAGTGACGCAACCATTCGACCCAAAGACGATAAACGCTGTAAGTCACTGATGCGAGATTGCAGTAAGCGTGTTTCAGTCAAGTCGGTAATTAAGATCAACTGACCCGTTGCAGACGCAGAAATTGCCAAACGCACTTTACGCCCATTCCGCAGCGAAATTTCGTGACCATCGTCTTCACGTGGTGCAAAAGCCTGCTGGATGACCTCAAACCAGCGTTCTCCAACAAGCGACACTTCAAGCAATTTTTGCGCTTCAGGATTAGCTTCACGAACGATGCCCTGCGTGTCGAGCAAAATAACGCCCGCAGGCATAACATCAAGCACCTGTTTGTAGCGCTCTACTTGCTCTTCAACGGTCCCGAGCGGGGTCTGATTTTCTGAGATTGACGTGGGCTGCATGACGAATTTCTGCCTTAAAAACAACAATAGCCTGTCGTGCAAAAAGCATTCCAGGCTATTTTATATATTTTTCAACAGGTTATGTTAAGGCCGAAATTTTGACGCTATGGTTAGCGCTGTAAATTATACTTGCGCATCTTCTCAACAAGCGTGGTACGACGCATGCCTAGCATGTCAGCCGCTCGTGCAACTACCCCACCCTGAGCTTCCAGCGCCTGGTTGATCATGTTGACTTCCAGATCCGCCAGCATTTCCTTAAGGTTTACGCCTTCTGGAGGTAAATCCTGTGGAGCATCTTCTTCATTATTGAAAATATCCGATGACTCAAGGCTAAAGTCATCAGAGAAGATATCGTAAAACACGTCGCGCTCTTGCTCTTCGATGGTCAAAGCGCTGTTGTAACCCGGTTGGAACTCCGGAATATCGCTGTAACGATACTTGGTCGGTAAATGGTTTACATCCACCAAACTGTTCGGATAAAGGATAATCATGCGTTCGACCAAGTTCGCCAACTCACGAACATTACCCGGCCAATCATGTTCCATGAGCGAGTTAATCGCTCGAGGCGTAAAGCAGATAGGTTGCGCCCCTTCTGCTTCCATGCGCGTCATTAACTCTTGTAATAACAACGGCGTGTCTTGCTTGCGGTCACGCAGTGCTGGCATTTCAATCGGAAAAACATTGAGACGGTAATACAGGTCTTCGCGGAATGACTTTTCACCGATCATCACTTCAAGATCGCGGTGAGTCGCCGCAATAACACGCACATCAGCACGAATTGTCGCGTTTCCACCCACACGTTCGAAACAACGCTCTTGCAGCACACGCAGCAGTTTTACCTGCATCGGCATCGGCATATCGCCAATTTCGTCTAAGAAAAGCGTTCCGCCCTCAGCCAGTTCAAAACGGCCTTTACGTGATGTGATCGCACCAGTAAACGCGCCTTTTTCGTGGCCGAATAGTTCACTCTCTAACAAGTCTGGTGGGATTGCACCGCAGTTAATCGGTACAAACGGACCACTTCGGCGAGAAGAATGATAGTGAATGTTACGAGCTACAACTTCTTTACCAGTACCAGACTCACCCAAAATTAGTACATTAGCTTCAGTATTCGACACTTGTTCAATCAGGTGTCGAACTTCTTTGATACCTTGACTCTGGCCAACAAGACTTCTGAATAACGTATTCTTACGCGCACTCGAAACGACGTTCATGCCTTTGCGACCTAAGAAGTCTTTACAATGGCGTAGTGCTTCGCTTAGTTGCGGGTAGTTAAGAGGGTATTCTAGCTCACCCACATATTGTGGTAGCTCTTCAACTGGATAAGAGTGTTTGCCCGCAGTCAGCAAAGGAATATGGTTAGCGTAGAAAAGCTGCTCTGGCAGCTTATTGCTGGTCAACGAACCAACAATACAACCTGACCATATTGCTGACCAATCGATCCCTTCGACTTGGTCAGAGCCGATCGCTTCGCACTGCTCTCCAACAAATTCTAAAATATTACTGAGATTGGTACGCGCTTGCGCATCATCTTCAATCACAAGTAGTTTCGCTAAACCTTGCATAGGTGAGAATAATTGCCTTTATTTTTTGAATGTTGTGGCTGGTCTACACTTCTAACGTGACTCCTACCAAGGATAGAAGAAACAACGATGAACTATGAATAAATTTCAGCAACAAAAAAAGCCACTAGGCTAGTTAGTGACTTCTATTCTATTTGATATAAAAAATAAGGCAACCAAGCAATGAGCTGGTGTGATGTTAGCCCAAAACCAATTGGCAAAATTTTGACTTGGTATACAACTAAATGCTTAATTATTGGCGTTAAATACCAACGTCCGATGCAGTTAGGTTGTGGAACTCTTGCGGAATCTGATCCCAAGCAGACTTAATCTCGCGAATAATCTCAACTACATCATCAATTAGTTTAGGATCGTTCTTATGGTTTGCTTCCGTCACTTGCGTAATCATAAATTCGTAAAGCTGATCAAGATTCTTCGCAATATCACCACCGTCATCCATCGATAGACAGCTACGTAAACTGATGATGATATCCAGCGCTTTACCTAGGCGCTCACCTTTAGCTGGGATGTTACCTTGCTCCATCGCCGCTTTCGCTTGAATCAAACGCTCGATCGCGCCTGCCATCAGCATTTGAACAATTTTATGCGGGGAGGCCGCACTGAGCTGGCTATCAACCGATACCTTCTTGTAAGCCTGTAGTGAACCACGCATAAACAACCCTCTTAAACTATAAAAATTTTTTGTATTGCTGTACGGAACGTTTCCCGTGCTGATACTTACGTAACGATAAACCAAACTGATTGGTTTTCTCTTCCATTAACTTGACCAGTGATTTGGTCTCATCGACGGCTTGTTGCCACCGCTCTGAGTTTGCCAATTGTTTGTTTTGGTCAATCAAACTCAAAAGCTGATGCAATAACTGTTCTCTTATATCGACCAAATGCGAAATTTCTTCAACATCTGGCTCGTCTTGATGCAGACACGCTAACATTTTGTGATTTAAAGCACAAAACTCTACCAGAAGATTGTCGAAACTATCGGCCAAGTGCATTCATCATTCCCGCGAGTTGAGACTGCATCTTACCCGTCGCGTCTTGCATCGCCGAGAATTTGGCGTGCGTACGCTTCTCAAGATTGTCCATTCTGCGATCCAGCGCCGCCTGATCGTCTTGCAGCTTGTAAGTACGATCCATCATGCTGCGTTCGCGCGTACGAATCGCACCAGTTACCCCAGTCAGACCTTGAATCGCATCCTCTACTTTCTTGGCAAAACCTTGGTTACCACCAAAAAATGCTTCCAACTTATCAAAGTTATTATTGAGCTGGCGGTCGAGTAAGTTGTAGTTAATTTCAAGATTACCCTGACGAGTCGTGGTGATACCAAACTCAGTCAGCCTCTTGAGATCGTCCGACGCAGGTTCAATCGCGGTCGAGAAGACCGATTTCAAACGAGAATCTGCGCTACGCACAATGCTGTCACCGGATAGCGGCCCCGCCATTCCGGTTCTTGGGTCAACGCCACTTAGCTCTTGAGAGAGTTGATAGAACTGGTTGTACGCCCCGACAAATCGCTCTATGTCTTCTCGGACACCCTGACGGTCATATTCGATATCGATTTCCGACAGCGGTTTACCTTTTTCGGTACGCCCTTTTAGCGTCAGATCGACACCATCAATCGCGTCTTCGATAATATTGTTATTGCTGGATAACTGAGCCACACCATCCAGTACGACTTTGGAATCTTGCGCTGCTTGCACCTGCGTCATTCCTCGGTAGGTGTCAAAAGAGCGCTGTGCTGCATCAAGGTCGGCTTTTGCTTGGTCTAAACGCTCTAGGTACTCGCGTTCTTCCTTAGACAGTTTTGCGCGCTCAAGCTGTTTTGCTTCTTCTGCGCTCAGCTCGCCCGCTGCCACTTTCCGGCTAAGTTCCGCTTTTTCTTGTGCGACTTGCTGTTCAATACGCGCTTGTTCCGCTTCAATACGAGCTTGTGCTTCTTTTGGCGTCACATAGGAGTCAGTCAACGTGCCCGAAGCCGTATTGGTCCAACCGGGGACATCGGAAGACTTTTCTAGCGCTTTCGCGTCCAGTTCCGCTTCGGGTTCCCAGTAAGAATCTAGCAGCGTTCCGGATGCGGTTTCTGTCCAGCCCGGAATACGGTCTTCTGGTCGAATATACTTATTAGCGTCGATCCCCGCCTGCGCTGCGGCAGTTGCGGCATTGGCCGACAACTCGTTACCCGGGATCGCTTCTTTGGCTGCGTTTGGATCAGCTTGAATTGCCGCTTGCTTACTCGCGTCGGCAATCTCTTGGTCGACAAGTTTTGCCGCCTCGATATTGCGCTGGGCAATTTTATCGGCAATTTCTTGCTCTTGCGGTGACAGCGGAACCAACAATTCTTGCGCGGCTGCGCGAGCATTCTCGAGATCTTTCACCCGTTGCTCTAACGTTTTGTATTCGAGTTGTTTAAGCAAGTTACCCGGTTGGGCATCGGTCGTAATCGATAGGTCGTTTTGCTCGCCTGATAATGTTGACGCCACGATCAAACGAGGCCCTGCCGTGTCATTAATGACAGACGCACGCACACCAGGGTTAGATTTTGTGCCGTTAATGCCACGAACGACATCAATCAGCTTTGAATTGGCGGCAACATCGATAGTGAATTTCTTGCTGCCGAGTGAAACTTGCAACTTACCCGGGCCAAATTTCGCGTCTTCCGGTAGTACGTCTGACGCAATCTTGTGGCTCTGAGCAAGCTGCAACACATCGATAGAATAGCGACCGGCAATGGCATCTGTGGTTGCAGTCGCGGATACAACGGTATCATCCGTCGTGTCGACTTTTCGAGCGGCGAATGCTTTCTCCTGACGAAAGTTCGTCATGAGATTTTTCATTGTATCCAGCGACTCTCTGAGCCGCCCATAGGCACTGATACTAGAATCAATTTTGGTCCGCTCGTTATCGATACGCTGCTGTTTAGGCACGCGCTCTGAATCGACAACTTTGCTGACCATGGAATTGATATCCATGCCAGTATTCATCCCTATTGGGCCAAAACTCATTCAATCACCTCAAAATACGATTACACCGTTTGGTTCAGTAAGCCCGATGAATATCTGGCTGTCTGTTCCCTTAGGCGGCGCACTATCTCTAGTACTTCTTCATCTGGAATCTGACGAATGATATCACCAGTATCCGCTTCGTAAATAGTCACCACATCCCTGCCGGATGCTTCATCGACCCGAAACGACAACCCCTTATTGATGGATGAAATAAAATCATTCATCTGCTCAACAAGTCTTTCCCGTGTTTCTCTGTTTAGCTTCTCGCGCTCTTTGCTCGCTTCGACTAACTTCTCAACAGATTGCACAGATTGAGCGTTTATCCTTTCGCTTACTTGCGGCTCCTTCAGTATAGAATCGAGCTGTGCATTTTCATTATTTGAAGCAATTTTAGTGCCACTTTCCAGGCCATAAGGCTGAATGTTCGATGTGTAGGATGGTATCTCCATAACAATCTCCCTTCCACCTTGTTAGTCAGCAGCATAACTCTGCTAACAATAAGCTACTATCAAACTACCGCTTAACCTAATAGGCTAAGTGCGGCAGATGGAGACTGCTTAGCTTGAGCTAGGATAGAAGTACTCGCTTGCTGCAAAATTTGAGACTTGGTCATCGCAGTCGTTTCTTTCGCGAAGTCAGTGTCTTGAATACGGCTACGAGACGCGTTTACGTTCTCATTGATGTTATCCAAGTTATTGATCGCATGGCCGAAACGGTTTTGGAATGCACCTAATTCTGCACGCTGACTGTCAACGTTTTTCAAAGCGCCATCAATGATAGATACCGCCATTTGTGACCCCGAAACCGTCGATACGTCGATGTCTGCAACGGTTCTATCTTCCGCTGCGCCGAAACCGATTTCTGTACCTAACGCACCACCAATCGTTACGTCAGTTGCGACTTTGTTCGATGCGGCAAAAAGTTGTAGCTTACCATCTTCACCCACAGACGCTTTCACGTCGTCGTTCTGACCGTTGATGTAAGTCGCCAACTGTTCGATATCATCGCCTTCTTTCGCGTTGATCGTCAGTGACTTCGCTTCACCGTGAACATCAGTATAGTCCAGCGTTAGGTCAGTAGAACCTGCGCTCACTGTCCAATCTGCTGCTTGACCGCTCGCCGCAACGTACGCTTTACCACCCATATCGGTCGTATCCGAACGCATGTTTTTCATTGTCAGCTGAACAGCTTCACCTGAACTTGCGCCGATCTGGAATGATTTACTACCGAAGTTGCCGTTTAGTAGCTTGTTACCACCAAACGACGTCGTTTCTGCAATACGGTTAAGTTCGTCGTTCAACGCGGTCACTTCTTCCTGGATCGCCACACGCTCTGAACGCGAGTTTGAACCGTTTGAAGATTGCAGCGCCAAATCACGCATACGTTGAAGGATGTTGGTCGTTTCGTTCATCGCACCTTCCGCTGTCTGCGCGATAGAAATACCATCATTTGCGTTTTTCACCGCCATGTCGAGACCACGACTTTGCGACGTTAAACGGTTTGAGATTTGTAGGCCAGCAGCGTCGTCACGAGCACTGTTGATTTTGTAACCAGACGATAGACGCTCCATCGACTTCTGCATACCTTCAGCCGCACCATTAAGGTGGCGCTGAGCAGTCATCGCAGACACATTGGTGTTCACGTTAATTGCCATATTCGATCTCCTTAGGCATTAGGGCGATGTGCGTCCGCGTCTCTCACCTCGCTTTCGCACATCTCATTTCTCTCAGTCTTGTAACGGCGGTGTTTCTATAACCTTTAGCAAAATTATGATTTTTTTCGTATAACGATAAGAAATGTGACCCATATCGGATAAATACACCCAAGTAGATAGGATGTGGCAGATTTCAGGCATAAAAAAATCCAGCCGAAGCTGGATTTTTTATTAACGCGATTTTGCTTAGCCAAGTAGGCTTAGTGCCGCATTTGGCGCTTGCTTCGCTTGAGCAAGAATAGAGCTTGAAGCTTGAGAAAGAATCTGAGACTTAGTCAGTGCCGTTGTTTCTTTCGCAAAGTCAGTGTCTTTGATTCGGCTCTTAGACGCATTCACGTTTTCGTTAATGTTGTCCAAGTTGTTGATAGCGTGGTTGAAACGGTTTTGGAATGCACCCAGTTCAGCACGGTGGCTATCTACATACTTAAGAGCAGAGTCGATGATAGCAACAGATTCTTGTGCGCCACCTACTGAAGTTACGTCGATAGTATCAACAGTTACTGCGCTTGAAGTACCCATGCTTAGTTCACCAGCTAGACCGCCTGAGAACGTTACTTCACCGTCAACTTTGTTTGTACCAGCGAAGATTTGTAGTGCACCGTCTTCATCAACAGACGCTTTAACCATATCAGTTTGACCGTTGATGTAAGTCGCTAGTTCTTCAATATCATCGCCTGCTTTAGCCGTGATATCGATAGTTTGCGCTACGCCGTCTGTATCTGTTAGAGAGATGGTTAGGTCGTTTGCAGTGTCTGATACTGTCCAATCTGAATCTTTCGCGTTAGCCGCTTTGTAGCTCGCGCCACCCATGCCAACGTTGTCTGAACGCATGTCGTTCAGAGTCAGCATAACTGCTTCACCGTTGTCTGCACCGATTTGGAAAGACTTAGTAGTGAAGGTGCCGTTTAGCAGTTTGTTACCACCAAAAGATGTAGTTTCTGCGATACGGTTAAGCTCGTCGTTAAGAGCGGTTACTTCTTCCTGAATCGCTACGCGCTCTGATTTAGAGTTTGAACCGTTCGCAGATTGAAGCGATAGGTCACGCATACGTTGTAGGATGTTAGTTGTTTCGTTCATCGCACCTTCAGCAGTCTGTGCGATAGAAATACCGTCGTTCGCGTTACGTACAGCCACATCAAGACCGCGACTTTGAACGTTCAAACGGTTAGAGATTTGTAGACCCGCTGCGTCATCTTTAGCACTGTTGATTTTGAAGCCAGAAGATAGGCGTTCCATCGACGTTTGTTGTGCATTGTTAGCGTTGTTTAGGTGACGCTGAGCTGTCATTGCTGATACGTTAGTGTTTACATTTACTGCCATGGTGATCTCTCCAATTGATTTTCCGATGTTTCCGGTTTCCGACGTCTCGGAAAACCAAGTAGTTCTCTCAAAGTTACTTTTATTAACGGCGCGATTTGCGAAACCTTGAGGATTTTTTTAAGTTTTTTTTGAAAAAAGTCCGTTTGTGAGAAAAAACGTGATTAAGCGGAGAAAAGTGCCAAAAAAGGATTTTATTCACTAAAGCTTTAAACGGGCATGTCGATAACATTATCTTTTTTGACAATTAAGTTAGCAGCGTCAGTGCTAAATTAGGTTGTTGCTTGGCCTGCGCCAAGATAGAAGTGCTGACCTGTTGCAGAATTTGCTGCTTAACCATCTGCGTCGTTTCTTTAGCGTAATCGGTATCTTTGATTCTGCTGTTAGAGGCAGCGAGGTTTTCATGCACGTTATCAAGGTTGTTGATCGCGTGACTGAATCTATTTTGCATCGCCCCTAACTCAGCGCGGTGGCTATCAACATACTTCAACGCAGTATCAATCACCGAAACCGCTCGTTGCGCACCACCGACATTAGAAATGTCGAGGTTATCAACCGCCTCATAACCCGCCAAGTTCATCTGCAATTGCTGCGCTAAGCTGCCACTGAAAGTAATCGAACCAGCGGTTTCCTTGCCTGCCATATAAATCTGCAGTTGCCCATCTTCATTGACCGATGCCGACACTTTATCGGTCTGGCCGTTGATATAGGTTGCGAGCTCTTCGATATCATCGCCAATTTTGGCTTTGATCTGAATATTTTGCTCTACCCCATTGCTATCGGTGTACTGCATGTTGAGCATGTGGTTGCCTTGCGAAACTTGCCAACTGTCGTCCGCTTTTGCTGCGGCAACATAGCTAAAACCGCCCATTGCTAGGCTGTCTGAACGCATGTTTTTCAGCGACACTTGTACCGCTTCACCCGATGCTGCACCGATTTGAAACGCGGAAGACGAAAACGAGCCATTGAGCAATTTTCGACCACCAAAAGAGGTTGTTTCGGCGATTCGATTCAATTCATCGTTCAAAGCCGCCATTTCTTCTTGTAACGCATCTCGCTCTGCTTTGCTGTTGGAACCATTCGCAGACTGCAAAGACAAGTCACGCATACGTTGGAGAAGATTGGTGGTTTCCTGCATTGCCCCTTCTGCCGTTTGCATAATCGAAATACCGTCGTTAGCGTTTCTTACTGCGACATCCAGACCACGCATTTGCGACTCGAGGCGATTCGAGATTTGTAACCCTGCGGCGTCATCTTTAGCACTATTAATACGACTCCCCGAAGCTAAGCGCTCCAGAGATTGGTTCAACAAATCCGTCGCATTGGTCAGGTGACGTTGCGCTGTCATTGCAGAGACGTTGGTATTAACAGTAATGGCCATAGTTACGCACTTTCCTCCTCAGGGTTACTTTATGTATCGGCCTGCCCGGTATTTCTTTAATTAAAAACGTAAAAAAGCCGAGCTAGTGAGCTCGGCTTTTCAAGACTTAACTGCGGGACTATTGTTACTTCACACTTAGGCTTTGCAGCATTTCAGCCGATGGTGCAAAGAAGTACGCACCCGTTTTGGCACTGGTAAAGCGCAGCAGTTGATCGGTTTTGCCATCGGTTACACCATACATGCTTTCTAACATCGCTTTAAAGTTATGTAGCGTGTGACAGTATGCGATAAACAGTAGACCGTGATCGCCCGACACTGTGCCGTATGGCAAGCTATGACGAACAATCTTGAGCCCTTTGCCTTCTTCCTTAATATCAACACGACCGACGTGTGATGCCGCGGGTACATCGTCCAACTCGATAGAGTCTTGCTTAGTACGACCAATGACTTTCTCTTGCGCCGAAACATTCAAACGGTTCCATGCAGGCAGGTTGTGAACAAAACGTTGCACCATCACGTAGCTACCACCCGCAAACTCACCATCAGGGATGAGCGCGACTTCCGCACGTTGGCCGTCTTTCGGGTTTTCTGTACCGTCGATAAAGTCTGTCATATCGCGCGCGTCTAAATAGCGATAACCGTTTGTCTCATCGACAATGCTGACGCTGTCTGACACAGACGACATGAACTTACGCAGTAGATAGAAATGCAGGTCGTGACGGTTTGAATGAACATGAAGCAATACGTCAACTTCTGTACTTGGCGCGACAATGTCACCTTCTCCCAGTACCGGGAAGTCAATCAGCTCTTCTGGCATCGCAACATCAAGCTGCTGCCAAAATGATTTAGTAAATGCGATAGAAATCGCAAGATTCGCACCTGGTTGGTTGCTGTTCAACTCTGCTACCAAAGCAGGTAGAGCTTGCAGCTGTTCCAGAACAAGCTGAGGGTTTTGTGTCACTTTCAGAAGCGTGTACTGAGCAAAAGGGCTCGCTTCAGGAAGGATTGCACTTTGAGGGTTAGACATTATTAGTTCCTCACTTTGTATACCAGTCTATATAAGTGACCGCTCTTTGGCTCTAGCAGAGCGTTGACTTATATAGACTTGACGTGTTTTTATTAAGTTAGTTGCTTAGTGTATTAAGTTTTTATTTTAATATATTGATGGTGGTCATCTAGCTGGTGTTCAAGCCAACGCTGGAGTTTTCAAACTGTCGCGCACACTTCGACTTTGCAGAACATAAATACCAAACCAAAGTAGTATCACCAATGTCATCCCGTTGACCCAACTGAATGCGCCATGCTCGAGATAAACGTGATACAAACTCTGGCTAAACTGGCTGGCAACGGTTAACAATGTCACCGGTTTACCCCAACTGACAATCCAGTTAACCCACTTTCGTTCAGGGCTACGTAAACTGATCAGCCACATCAACGCGATACTCGGTAGTCCCATGACCAAACCAAGGTAGAGCATCGAGTGATCAGGATAGACGATAGTCAGGATCTTGCTACCGCTTTCTCGACTCGCACCTGCAACAACAAACACCACCCACGCTTTTGCCATGAACAGCCATCCTAACCACAACCACTTGGGCGCTTTTAGGAAACCATGTTTGTCATATTGTTCGAGAGAATACCGCACTTACTGCCACAACCATCAATTTCAATGTATTTCAATGTAACTGAATGAACAGAAAATACGAGTAGTATTTTGTTAGAAAAGGAACTATCGACCAACGACGGAGCAATGTCGCACAGCAGCATTATTCTCGCTCTGTCTTACCCACCGATTTGAAAGAGACAAACAAAAACGCCACCAGCAATAACCCGGGTAAGCCCCACAACAAGGCGTTTTTCCAGGTAAAGCTCGGCTTGTAGAGAACAAACTCACCGTATCTTGCGGTCATAAAGTCGATCACTTGCTGCTCGCTCTCACCGCTGTTGATCTTGTTAAAAACGATCAAGCGTAAGTCTTTCGCCAGTGGTGAATTTGACTCAACTAAGTTTTGATTTTGACACTGAGGACAGCGTAATGACTTTGCAAGCTCGATTGCACTTTGCTGTAACTGAGGGGTTTTAAACTCGAACAATTCAACTTGTCTTTCCAACTCGCTATCTGGTGCGGCAAATATCTCGCTTTGACTCGACTGAGCGAAACTGAACGGGCTGAGCAACACCAACATCAGTAAACAGATAACTCGATTCATAGCGTCATGCCCTTATCAAAGTAGCGAGCAAAACGCTTCTGCCATGCCTTTTCTGTCAGCTTGCCATAGTGTTTATAAATGACCTCACCGCTGGCATTAACTAAATAGGTTTCGGGCGTACCCACCACACCAAGCTCGATACTCAGCTGTCCTTTGGGGTCGTAGATGGTTTCATTGTAAGGATTACCCGCATCCTTCAAGTAGCCAGTCGCCGCCAATTGCTGGTCACGGTAGTTAAGGCCGATAATGGGCACACCACTCTGTGCAAGCGTCATCAGATATGAATGCTCCGATTTACAGATCCCACACCAAGACGCCCAAACATTCACTAATTGGTATTCATCATCCAACAGTGAACTCGCACTCTCAATCGACTGACCGTTCAGTAGCGTAGTTGAAACAACGGGAAAAGTACGCACCACCGTTTGGCTGCGATTGCCGTTTGACTCGGATTTCAGACCAGCAATAAGCAAGCCGACAAAACCGACGACCAATAAAATGAAAATGAAGACTTTACGATTCTTGAATAGCGCCATGTGTAGCTCTCGTCGTCAGTATAGAGGCTTGTTTCAGTAGTGGCAGTAATGCCCCTAGGATGATCAACAAAGCCCCGCACCAAACCCATAGGATATAGGCTCGGTATTGTATTTTTACCGCGTAGGACTGGCTATCAATCTTTGAGCCAAGTGTGACATAGTAGTCACCATGCCAAGTCGAATAAATCGCCGGCTCGCTCATGTTCATCACCCGGACTTGGTAATGCCGTCGCTCTGGTTTGACGACAAACGCTTGTCCTTGCTCGAAACTAAAACGGATACTCGCTTGTTCTGCGGTATAGTTTGGACCGACGTACCAGAGGGTTTCTTGGTACTCCACGCGGAAGTTGTCGATATCAATACTGGTTTCAGGCGCCATTTTCCTGTTCAGCTCGTAGGAGTGGTAACCGTTCATCACTGCGCCAACACATAACATCGCGATACCGATATGGGCTAGCACCATAAAACTCAAACGACGGTAACGCCACAGCAAGTACAAATGGGAGCTGACGACCCAAGCTGCTAACCCCCACACTAAAGCGACAACAGGCTGCCAATCTTTCACCTGCGCAAGATAACAGCCGATACCAACAGCGAACGAAATCAACCAAACCAAGACCAAATTGCGCAAGGAAATCAGCGAACCTTTACACCACTTCAGGTAAGGTACGAGCCCCATGAGTAGCAGAGCGCCAATCGTCAAAGGCAACATCAACGCATTGAAATACGGCGCACCGACCGAAATCGCGCCTAAACCGAGTAGCTCATAAACCATTGGGTAAAACGTGCCAAGGAACACGGTAAAAGTGGCGACACAAAACAAACCAGTCGCGAGAAAAACCGCGTAACCGCGACTCGCAATAGCATTAAATCGAGCGCTTTTTATCCTGTCGGCATGTTTAAACAGCAAAATGAATGAACACAGCAGGGTCACCGCCAAGATAGCCAACAACGCAACACCTTTGGTCGGGTCTACGGCGAACGCATGCACCGATGTCAACACGCCTGAGCGAACAATAAACGTACCGAGAATACTTAAACAAAACGTCACTAACGCGAGGCTCAACGACCAAAGTTTCAGTTGTTGGTGACGCGCAGAAGCGAGCATTGAATGCAACAGCGCGCTACCCGTCAGCCAAGGCAACAATGAGGCATTTTCTACTGGGTCCCAGAACCACCAGCCGCCCCAACCGAGTTCGTTGTATGCCCACCAAGAGCCTATCAAGATCCCAAGCGTGAGTAACATCCACGCCGAGATCACCCAAGTTCGGCAATATTCTACCCAGCGATGGTTGTACTGGTTCTCTAACAGCGCTGCAAGGGCAAATGCCAGAACCGTCGAAAAACCGATATAGCCGAGATAGAGCAAAGGGGGGTGAAAGATAAGTCCAATATCTTGCAACATCGGATTTAAGTCTCGCCCTTCACTGACAAATAATTCCGCATAAGAAAACGGATTGGAGGCCAAAAGAGTAAACCAAGCAAAAGCGGCGACAAAACCACTCATCACCCACAACACATTCTGAAAGTAACGGGACTGGTGTAAAGAATGAAGCGATATCAATCCAGACCACAAACAAAGGGTAAACACCCAAAATAGCATTGACCCTTCATGGCCGCCCCACACCGCTGCAAACTTAAAAAACGGCGGTAACGCTGAGTTAGAATGCGCGGCGACGTAAGCAAACTGGAATTGGTCACTGAGAAACAGACTGGCTAATACAGCAAGGCTGAACGTCGCTAATGCCGCGTTCAGCCTAGAAATGAAAGTAAGGGAAGCACCAGAACTCTTAGCTTGGAAACGACACCAACCATAATGTGCGAAACTCAAACTACTGAGTAGCGCGATCAGTACCAAAGCGAATAGTCCCGACTCCCCTAACATCTTTATACGACCGTCATTTGTCCGGCATACAAGATAAAGGTACGTAGCATCAATACGCCAAACAAGCTCAGCATGGTCACAACAAAGATGTAACCACCGTTATGGCGTACTGCTTTTGGTGAAATAGCATTGAGCGTCAGTGGCAATAACATCCCGACTAACACGACGCCAAACCAGAACCAGTTCGACCAGAAACCTCCACCGATCGCGTTCCAGGCCGCCGCTTCGTTTTGTCCCCCACTGAAGATAAGCCCAGTGAAAAACGTCACCAAGACAAACAACTCAAACAACACAACCGGACGCTCGAAGCCGTGGACCCAAGACACACTTGGACTGCTCGCCGACTCTTTGAACACTAAAATACCAAACAGCAAACACGCCGCAGCACCAGATGATAAACTCGAGAACAAGAATAAGATCGGCAGTACCGGGTTATTGAGCATTGGATAGGTTTTTAGCGCAGACAACAGGAAGCCTGTGTACGCCGCGAGCACAATCGCCAAAAAGCCTAAAAACAACTCAAGTAGATTGTTGACGTTTTTCGCTTTAAGCAAAATTGTATCGACAAAATTGAGTAGTCCCCCAGGCAGTTTGCCTTCGCAGAAGTTGATGATCTGGTGACGGAAAATCACACCAATCCAGACAAACAATACCGCCATGTAGACTTGGAACAACACCACACCCATCGACATTACAGAAGTTGGGTTGTAGTAAATCATGATCTTCCAAAACTCGAGGGGTTTGGTTAAGTGGAACACCAAAATCAACAAGCCAACGATGATACCGAAAGGCGCTAACCAAGCGACGGCTTTTAAAATACCGTTGTTGGCTGGGTCACCTTCAATCACTTTGCGTTTAAGGTAGATACCGATCATCACTGCGCCAGCAGACATACCCGCTAAAAATAGGTAGATAGCAATGATCCAATCCCAAACCAGAGAGTCAAAGTGGAATGCACTTTCAAATCCGTTCATGATTACACCTCCCCTTTCTGATGAGGAATTTTGTACAACTTAGGTTTGGTGCCTAAGTGGACTTTGTCGCGATACACCACTTCCGTCTTCAGCACACGATTGATTTCGCTCTCAGGATCATTGAGATCGCCAAACGTCAGTGCTTTCGTCGGACAAGATTCAACACACGCCGGCAGTTTGCCCTGTGCCAAATTAGTGTCTCGACAGAAGTTACATTTATCCGCTGATTTATTTTCAGGGTTAAAGAAACGTACTTGGTAAGGACACGCAGCTAAGCAATAACCACAGCCAACACATTTTTCTTGATGAACGTCGATAATGCCGGTTTCTTCGTCTTTGTATGCAGCGCCTGTAGGACAAACATAAACACAAGGTGGATTTTCACAATGTTGGCAAGATTTACGGGTAAAACGGTAATCAACATCAGGAAACTCGCCTTGCGGCTCACTACGAATGATCTCTAAGCGCGACACGCCTTCCGGCACATTATTCACTTCACGACACGCATCGGTACAAGCCGTACAGCCAATACACGCTGTTTCATCGTGGATCATGCCATAACGTTTTTCACCCACCTGCTCAACATTAGCAAGCGTCTTACGGCTATTCAAAACCGCTGTACCCGCGACACCTGTGGTAAAAATCAACGCACCAGTGCTCGCGATGAAATTTCGTCTAGAACAACTCATCTCACTCCTCCTTTTTGTTTTGATTAAAGTCAGAGTGGCAATCCACGCACAGTTTTATCTGAGACTTACGGTCTAAGCTCAGCACTTTGGTTTTACTGGCGTGAACATCATGACAGTTAGAACAAGTCAGATTCTTTGCGTGCACGTCGTGTGTCCAGTTGTCTTCGCGCAAGTATTTTGGTTGGTGACAATCGGTACACTGACTGTTCGCTTTGAGTATCTCAGATGGGTCTAAGAACACTTTGTCCGTACCTTGCTGCGATTGCGCGCTTGAGTACTTAGTGACTTTAGGCGCACCTTCACGGTGATCCGGACCTATGTTGTTATGACATTCAGTACAATTGACTTCACGGCCAAGGATCTTGTGCGCATCTTCGCCATGAGAGCCTTGTAACGTTTCTTTGGCATCCTTATGACATTGGACACATTTATAGTCCTTGTCACGGATAAGAGTGACTTCATGGCGAGCGTTTTGGCCTTCAGATTGCAAGCTTGAAGTGTCGGCAACGGCATGAAGAGAATAACCATAGAGGCAGAATGCAAGAAGTGATTTCAGCATTATGACTATGGCCAACTTTATATTGCCCATATTATCCTTTCCTTATTCCGGAGTTATATTCATCGAAATAAACGCTATATTCATCTCAATAAACAATATGTTCCGGTAAAAATTAATACCCCCTGACACTCAGTTTAAATAGTGCCAAATGAGATCAATTCTTATTTTGAATAAGCCACAACGCTTCAATAAATATATTACTCCTCTGACTCTTAAGAGGTAGATAAATCTGTCTAAATATCGATCTTTATCACCTTTATTTTATCATGGTCATTGCCATTAACTAATTGATTATTAATAGACAACATTATCCATCTCCTTGATGTTATAACTACCCCTTTAGGGGTATATGAAATTAATTTTGGCATGAGTCACATATTAAACTTGATCTAAAACAATGATTAATTCTTAGCCCCTTATTTTGTTCTAACCTATTAATTAGAATTTAAAGCAGTTCTCCAATTCTTTATTTTGATATAGCCAGTTCACAACGCTGTTTATAAAAATCAGAATCATGGAGATAGCACTGTGAAACAATTGCACTGGATACCAAAATCCGCAGCGGCAATGATATTGTTGGTCAGCTCAGTGATGAGCACCGGCAGCTTAGCTGCGTCTGAAGAAAAAGGCTTAATCGACCCACGTAACCAAGCGTACGAACAAGACCACCCCGATCAGTATCAGTCTTGGAAAGCAACATCTGAGAGCGAACATATCGAAGATGCGTTGGCCGAAGATCCAAACATGGTCATTATGTGGGCGGGTTATGGTTTTGCGAAGGACTACAATAAGGCACGTGGCCACTTTTATGCACTCGATGATGTGCGACAAACTTTGCGTACCGGCGGTCCAACGGATGAAAACTCGGGACCAATGCCGATGGCATGTTGGAGCTGTAAAAGCCCCGATGTTGGCCGCGTAATAGAAGAGCGTGGTGAAGATGGCTATTTCGAAGGTAAATGGGCGCGCTTAGGTGACCAAATCGTCAATCCAATCGGTTGTGCCGACTGTCATGATACCCGTAGCGAAGCATTCAAAAATGGAGAGCCCGCACTTGCACTGGCGAAGCCATATGTTGAGCGCGCATTCCAAGCAATCGACAAACCTTTCGACAAACAATCACGCTTGGATCAACAAGCCTCTGTGTGTGGTCAATGTCACGTCGAGTACTACTTCACCGGTCCAACTAAAGGGGTGAAATTCCCTTGGGATATGGGGACCAGTGTAGACGATATGGAGAAGTACTACGACGCGCTTAACTTTAAAGACTGGACGCACAAAGTCTCGAAAGCGCCAATGTTGAAAGCGCAACACCCAGGCTACGAAACATGGCGAGAAGGTATCCACGGTAAAAACAAAGTGGTGTGTGTAGACTGTCATATGCCGAAAGTGACCAAAGAAGACGGAACCGTGTATACCGACCACAAAGTCGGCAATCCGTTTGACCGCTTCGAAGACACTTGTGCCAACTGTCATACTCAGTCGAAAGACCAACTACGCGAAATCGTCTCTTCACGTAAAGCTCAAGTACTTAATATGAAGCTAACCGCAGAGAAGCAGATCGTCGCAGCTCACTTTGAAGCGGGCGCAGCGTGGGATGCAGGTGCAACCGAGGCAGAAATGTCTGACATTCTACAAGACATCCGTCACGCACAATGGCGCTGGGACTACGCTATTGCTTCTCACGGCGTACATATGCACGCACCTGAAGTGGCGCTAGAAGTACTGGGAACCGCAGTCGACAGAGCCGCCGATGCACGTACCAAACTGGCTCGCCTACTTGCGACCAAAGGTGTGACAGAAGCCGTCGCGCTGCCTGACATCTCAACCAAAGAGAAAGCTCAGCAGGCGCTAGGCATGGATATGGAGCAAATGAACACTGAGAAGAAACACTTCTTAGACACAGTAGTTCCTGAATGGGAAAAAGCAGCGGAAAAACGTGAGGCCAATTACCAATAGCGGTCTATCTCGTTAACAAAAAGCCGGCAACTCGCCGGCTTTTTTATATCTTTGAATCGTTATTACAACAACTGCTTGGCTTGGTTAAGCGAGTGAATCACTGACACCCGGTCTAAATCTCTATGCTGTGAGTCGAGCATCTGCGTCCAAACGTCAATCGCTTGCTGATAGCGAGAGCTGACAAAATGGTCGTTGGCAATCAATGACAAGGCCGTGAGATTAGCGCTGTCCAACGCCAACGCCTGCTGCAAAAGATCGGTAACCGTTGCCGTCATTTGTTGCTTATTCAGATAGTAGAGTGCAGTGGCTTTCGCGGCCAATTGGTTCGCGCTAGGCTCATCACTTAATCGCAGTGCGTAATCAAAGCAGGTCAACGCGGATTTAAAGTCTTGCTCGTTCACATACCCGTGTCCGAGTTGAAACCAAAGTTCAGCCTGGTTCGGGTCTTGTTTGAGCTTGGTTTGAATCTCCAGCATCTGCTGGTCGTGGCTTAGTGCGCGACTTTCTAACACCACCTCTTCCGGCGGCGTACCGCGTAACCACAGAAATACCGGTATCGCCAACACAACGCCAGCAATAACAACTTTATTCATGGAGTCAGCCTCTGTGGTATTTCTCAATTAAGAAAGCAGTATAACGTGGTACGATAGCTATATCTTTGATCCAACAATAATTATCACATGATGAAGAAAAAGGTCGTTCCGTCTCAGGAAACTCAGCAGGAAGCAATGAAAATTGCCAAGGCCACTCAGAAGCCAGGTCAGACGAAAGAACAAACGAAACTGATCTCTCAAGGTATCGAAAAAGGCATCGCTTTATACAAAAAGCAGCAGAAAGAAAAAGCGCGTCAGGCGGACAAAGCTAAAAAGAAGGTTCAGAGAGCGAAACAAACTCAACAAGCTGATGTGGAAGAAAGCGCAGAAACAAGGGATATCAGCAGCTCCAAGTCCACTAACTCGGCACTTGTTCCGTGGGTATTGTTAGTCGTCAGTTGGGTGGGATTTGTTGTCTACTTAACACAGTTCCATTAATACAAATAAAAAATCGCGCCAACCAATGGCGCGATTTTAACGTTATCTAATGAATGGTGTATGGCGGTGAGTGCCCATACACAGAGACATAGAAATCTATTTAAGCTTTAAAGCCCAGACTTGCAGCAATCGCAGATTCTCTATCTAAGACCCATTGACTATCGAATGGGCCCCAATCGGACAGTTGATAATAGCCGTCGTTATGGCGACGCCCATCTTGAACAAACATCAACTCAATGCCGATTCCCGGCAGTGCCTTAATTACATCTTGAATGGTTCGGCGTGGCCAACCTGTTTTCTCGATTAGTTTTGGCACGTTTGGTCGCTCTAAACTCTCTACGAGTAGTGCTAAATACAGTCGCCTTGCAAAAACAGGACTCAGTTCCATTGATACCTCCTATAAATTTCTAAGGTCATTATTTCTGTTTTACGCGACATTGTGTTGCGTTTGATCAATAACTCTACGATCGCTATTGATTGCTATGGCTTTTATTCGACTTATGAAATATCTCCATCACACTTTTGTCTCTCCCGACGGTTCCTGATAGGATGCTGCAATAGTAAAAATACAAACTAAGTCACTTTTCCAAAGGGTTATTTATGACAATTACCATGTATGGCATTCCTAACTGCGACACAATCAAAAAAGCCAAGAAATGGCTAGAAGCAGAAGGCGTGGAATACCAGTTTCATGATTACCGTAAACAAGGCGTCGACAAGGCGATGGTGGAAAGCTTTTGCCAACAGCTAGGCTGGGAAAACGTACTCAACAAGCGCGGAACCACTTACCGCCAATTGACGCAAGAACAAAAAGATAACCTCAATGAAGCCAACGCCATTGAGTTATTGGTTGAACAGCCAGCGATGATCAAACGCCCAATTCTCGTGGTAGGCAACGACTACCACTTAGGTTTCAAAGCCGATCAATACGCCGCTATTTTTTCATAATTTTTCGTAAGGATTTCAAGGATGACTGACAGCCCTACTCTGGCTCTCGCAAAAGATTTAATTAGCCGCCAATCGGTAACCCCAGAAGACGCAGGTTGCCAAGACGTCATGATCGAACGTCTTAAAGCGTTGGGTTTTGAAATTGAAGTGATGGTATTTGAAGATACCACCAACTTTTGGGCTCGCCGTGGTAAAGAGGCTCCACTATTTGCTTTCGCTGGCCACACAGACGTGGTTCCGGCTGGTAAGCTAGAACAGTGGGATACCCCTCCATTTGAACCAACAATCAAAGACGGTTTTCTACACGGTCGCGGCGCCGCTGATATGAAAGGCTCACTGGCGAGTATGGTGGTCGCGGTAGAGCAATTTATTGCTGAAAACCCAGACCATAAAGGCTCGATTGGCTTTTTGATCACCTCGGACGAAGAAGGTCCGTTCATCAATGGTACGGTACGAGTAGTCGAAACCTTGATGGCGCGTGGCGAAAACATCGACATGTGTATTGTTGGCGAGCCCTCAAGTACTGAAGTGGTTGGTGACGTAGTGAAAAACGGTCGTCGTGGCTCAATCACTGGTGACCTAACGGTGAAAGGCGTGCAAGGTCACGTTGCTTACCCTCACCTGGCGAAAAACCCGGTTCATCAATCTCTGCTGGCAATTCACGAATTGGCGACAACCGAGTGGGACCAAGGCAACGACTACTTCCCACCGACCAGTTTCCAAATCCCGAACGTACACGCGGGCACAGGCGCGTCAAACGTGATCCCTGGTGAGTTCAATGTGCAATTTAATCTACGTTTCAGTACCGAACTGAACAACGAAGCCATCGTGCAGCACGTTACCGAAACCTTGGACAAACACGACCTCGATTATGATCTTAAGTGGACGTTCAACGGCGACCCATTCCTGACTGATACTGGTGATTTGCTGGATGCTGTTGTGGATGCGGTGGATGCGGTCAATCAAACTAAACCAGCACTATTGACGACAGGTGGTACTTCCGACGGTCGATTTATCGCGCGTATGGGCGGCCAAGTGGTCGAGCTTGGTCCAGTGAACGCGACAATCCACAAGGTAAACGAGTGCGTCAAAGTTGATGATCTAGAAAAGCTAACCCAGATGTATCAGAGAACACTGGAGAATCTTCTCGCGTGAGCATGAGTGCTGAGCAGCTAACTGGTAAAGTATCCACCCACTTAGTGGATACTTTAGTCGGACAAAAATCGTTTCTCGTCCACCCGCAGGTCGCGCAAGACTTGTTGGAACTGAAAGCTGCGGCGACGCAAGCCGGTTTTAACTTATGTCTCGCCAGCGGCTTTCGCGACTTTGAACGCCAAATGCTGATCTGGAATCGTAAAATGTCCGGTGAAGCGGCTATCTTAGACAGTCAAAGCCAACCAGTGGACGTGGCTACACTCTCGGAGAGAGAGAAAGTAATAGCGATTTTACGTTGGTCTGCCCTACCCGGTGCGAGTCGTCACCATTGGGGAACCGACTTCGACCTCTATGACCGTGACAGTTTGCCGCAAGGCGTCAGCCTACAACTCGAACCTTGGGAATATCTGACTGGTCATCAGCAGCCGTTTTATGCTTGGTTAAAACATCATCTCGCAGACTTTGGTTTCTTTTTCCCGTACCAGGAAGATAAGGGCGGCGTGGCTTGTGAACCTTGGCATATCAGCCATCGCGCCACAGCGCAGAGTTGTTTGGCTCAGTTGACTCTGCACGTACTGCAACAAGAGATCCAAGCTAGTTCTTTAATTGGCAAAGAAGTAGTACTCGATAATCTCGAAAGCATATACAATCAATTCATTACAAACATCTCTCAATAAGGGGGAATGATGGAATGGTTAACGAACCCTTGGGTTATCATTGTTATCGTCTTGAGCGTGATCATCGGTAATATTGCGGCGTTAAAGTACACCGCGAAGATGAAATTTAACCTCAAGAGTAAACAGCCGAAAATGCCCCCGACTAACGTTCGAGATGAGAGCGAAGAGAATAAAAAAGACCCGCAATAACTGCGGGTCTTTTATCGTTTAGCGAATCACTTAATATGATCCCAAGAGATATTCGATACGATTCGACAGTCGTCGCATTTAAAGTGGAAAATGTCATGCAGCGGCTCGTCTAGTAGCCACTCGCTGCCACACTTAGGACACTTGCGTGCCTGCTCATCAGCGAGGCTTTTCCCACCCACGCGATATTGGTAGTAGTAAGTTGGAATCTTAGTCATGTACTCAATACGACCACGTAAATCCCATCCGCGACGGAATAGCACACTATCCGCATCGCATATCTCGTGCAGCGCCGCGTGCTCAGCACGACATGCGCCCGCCATTTGGATCTCGTCACACGCTTGCCACTCGGTTTGCCACTTAATCACCGCTTTGTGATCACCGTTGAGGGTTGGACCGTTGCGATAAAGTGGGATCGGTAGCAAAGACTCACCACTACGTAGAGGCGAACAGGTATGTACGTAAGTCGTGTACAACACTTGCCAGCTTGGTGTCTCTTCTTCGGCAGCCGCCTCTGAATTTAAATCTCGCCCGAGTAAGCGCACTTTAGGCGCTAACAGACATGCTTCAGCCAATCGGCCAATGCACACGTTGACGAAATCCGAGTGATATTTCGGATGCAGGCTTTCTTGCTCAGGGCAAACCGCGCGCACAAAGAATTCACCATCGCCCATAACGATTGGAAACTCACGGCCGAGTACCTGACCGTTGTAACGCAGTGCGTCCATTAATCCATTGATCGCTTTGTCGACCGCAGATACGGTGGTGTTATCAAAGCATTCAAATTGAAGTTCTACTACGTACATTGCTATACCGCTGGCGTTAAATTGGTTAGAAACTCAGCCACATCTTGTGCCAACACGTCTCGTTTATCTGTACCAAGTCGCTCAAGCACAACGTTACCCGTCAAGTTGCAGATCGAAATCACATCTAACTCAGCGTCGGTTGCCGCAATAAACACCGTCGGCTTTAGCTTGAGCCGACGTTGAGTCACCAGATGCCCTAGGATGTTTTCTTGCAGACGGACGAAATCGTCATCGCTCCATACTTGAAGTAAACATAGGTGATTGCCGTTCCAAGTCGCTTCCATATCCGCGCTGTATTGCGACCCATAGAAAGTTTTAATGTCATCATGCAGAGTTAACTCAATGCCATTTTCTACATTGGTAAAATCGGCGGCTTGTTCTCGCTGATAAGCTTGCCACTCAACGTGATCGGCGTGTTTTTTCTCAACACACGGGGAAACCAAGTCCACTAACTCTTCGCTGGTAGGTAAATGTCCATGCTTTTCGACGTAAGCTTGGCGGTAGTTTTCACTGAATGAGAGCAACGCTTGCAAGGCATTATCAGCCATTAGAATCTCCAATTTCATCGCGATACCACAGAGTTAAAGCACAGCAGCACTTATTTAGATGGGTATCTGTATTCGCTTTTAGGCGCGGGATTTCGTAAAATTCTCAACATTCTAATAGAAAATGAACCTAAGTATGAGCAAATATTCTGATGCAAAAGAGTTGGCGGGTCTGACTCTGGGTCAAAAGACCGAGTACGCGAATCAATACGATCCCACTCTGCTGCAACCAGTGCCACGTAGCCTAAACCGAAATGACCTTGAACTTGGCGAACAGTTGCCGTTCAAAGGCTGCGATATTTGGACTCTTTACGAGCTATCTTGGCTGAACGAAAAAGGCCTACCACAAGTTGCTGTCGGTGAAGTATCGATTCCCGCCACCAGCGATAACCTGATCGAATCAAAATCGTTTAAGCTATACCTCAACAGCTTTAACCAAACTCGTTTTGCCACTTGGGATGACGTCGAAGCGACACTGAAAAAAGACCTTTCTGCCTGCGCAGGTGAAGACGTTAGCGTCACAGTGCGTTCTGTGGTTGACTACACAGACTCCCTGATCGTGACGATGGACGGCGATTGTATCGACGACCAAGACATCGAGATCCTAAGCTACGACTTTGACGACTCTTTACTCCAAGGCGCGACCTCAGAGCAAATCATCGAAGAAAGCTTGCACAGTCACCTGCTGAAATCTAACTGCCTGATCACGAATCAGCCAGACTGGGGCAGCGTTGAAATTCAATATCGCGGTCAGAAAATTGACCGTGAAGCGTTACTTCGTTACATCGTGTCGTTCCGTGAACACAACGAGTTCCACGAGCAATGTGTTGAACGTATTTTTACTGACATCATGAAATACTGCCAACCAGAGAAGCTGACGGTTTACGCACGTTATACTCGACGGGGTGGTTTGGACATCAACCCATACCGCTCGACTGAGCAAGCTCAGCCAAACCATAACCAAAGAATGGCTCGCCAATAAGGGAAAAGAATCGGATGGCTAAATTACGCTGGGCGCGCTGGCTAGGCGCACTTGTTCTGCTGCTGACCACTCACGTTGCGATGGCAACGGTCTACTCTTCGACTATGCTTAGTGAAGCCAATAGTCTGGTTGATATTGTGCCTAAGCAGTCTAAGCAGCTCGCCAGCAACTATTTGGCTCAGCGTACCCTATCCGATCAAACCGAGCAGAGCCCTTCTTCGGTATCACGCGATGAAAGCGATAGCCGTACTCGCTCGCCGGGCAGCTCTATTGACGCTCTGAGAATACTCGCGCGCGCCGAGTTCAATTTGGGCAATCAGCATATTGCCCTGCAACATCTCGCGGAAGCAAAAGGCCTAGCCACCAAATATAACCTGCCGTTTTTAAAACTGGATTTGCAGTTGCTCGACATCCGAATGCGTTGGCTGTTATCTGAAGACTCACGAGCGGCCTTATCGGCATTGGATGACTGGCAAGCGAGCTTTAAACAAATTCAGAATCCTCAGCAATTAGCGCGTGGACTTCAGTATAAGATGACGATGTTAAAAGCCGATATCGCCTCAGCTGATGGCCTATCGAGCAAGGCGGAAAGCTTGTATCAAATTGCCAAAGCGCACGCCGATGAATCAAAATCGAATTATACCTCGATTCAATTCCACACCACTTTAGGTAAGCACTACCTCGCCAACAAGCAATATAACCTTGCGCTTTCAGAGTTACTGCTGAGTTATTGGAAAGCGATCGAAAGCGACTCAGGCATTTTGCTAGCGGAAGTTAATCGCACTTTAGGTCAGCTATTTTACGAACGTCGTGTACTGGATAAAGCCGGCGAACACTTGTCTCAAGCGGCTGACTTTTATGACAACTACGAAAATTCACCTTTGCTGGCGCCCACGCTGAAACGTATCGGTGACATCAATTACGATCAAGGCAAATACAATCTCGCTCTGGTTCATTACTTCAACGCAATGGACCATGAACGTATCCAAAGCAACGTGGAAAGCGTGATTGATATCCGACTCTCTCTAGCTGCAACCTACTTACAACTAGTGAATTACCCACTCGCCGAGCAATATCTAGACCGAGCACAAACTCTGCTTGAATACGCGGATATTCCTCGACTGAAAGCTCATGCCTTACTACTAGAAGCTGGACTGGCGAGCTATAAACAAAATGCCGATGCCGTGCTAAGCAACGCCCAGCAAGCTTTAGAAATTGCAAAACAAATCGATGATGTCAGTGCACAGAAGTCGGCGTATCAACTGATTTATTTAGGTTATGAACTTAGCGGTGACTATCAGAATTCGCTTAAGTACTTAAAACACTACAACTCGCTGGCGCTGATTGAACAAGAAAAGCTCGATCTGATCAGTGAAGACGCGTTCCGCCAACAAAAAGAATTCGTCGAGCAAACACTACACTTAGTTGGACAGAAAAAAGAGCTGGAAAAAACCCATAACGAGTATTTAAAATTCCAGAAGATCACCTTCACTTTATTTATCATCAGTGCATTGTTGTTTATTTTTATTTTGCGTCGCGGGCATATCATCAGTGTGCAACGAGAAGAACTCGACCGATTAAATAAAGATCTTTTTACCCACTCCCGTTCGGGATTAAAAAACCTACGGATGCTAAATGCCAAACTTCCAGTCTCTTTAGAAGAAAGCATCAATAAATTTGAAAAATGGCATGTTGGCGAGCTAATTCATGAGCCACTCAACGACCGTCTTCGTTTTACCATGATTGATGTTCCTTTCCTACGTAATATGTATTTACAGCACGGCTATGAAGAAGGGCTTAAACTGGAAAGAGCGTTTGGCGAATATTTAAGAAAACGTGTTGAGCACCCAGCACGTATCTATCACTTTTCTGACGCAAACCTGCTCTATATCGAACCCAACAGCGAACAAGAGACCGATCCTGAACTGGTGTTTAACAAAATTCAGCAATGGGTCGCAGAATTTGAACCAAAACGTAATATCAATCGTATCATTAGAATGGGAATGGCAGACTACCCTTTCCTACCAAGGGCTTATACTGCGGTCAATGATAAGGAATTGATTGATATCCTACTGATGTCAACTAGCACTGCCCGCACCTTAAGCATGAAAGAACACTGCAGCCAGTGGGTGTATCTGAAAGCGATTGAAAATGCACCAGCGGCAAGTTTGGCGACAGGAAATATTCGAAAAGCTTGTAAACATTCAATTAACCAAGGGCTAATCAAAGTTCATTCTTCTTATAAGAATGAGGAGAGCATCAAAAAATTATTAAAAGATGAATAAATCCTCAGCAATTGAGCATATTAAGCGGTGACGAGATTTATTATTTTGGTACTATCTATAGATTCATAAATAAGAGTGGATACTGTCCGCTGGTCTGTAAGTTTAGTTTTCTATGGGCGTTCTAGAACAAGAGCTTCACGAATTAAAATCTCAATTGGAACAACTTCGGTTGACACAAAGAGATGCGTCGTTCAAATTTACTAGAGAGCAAAAGGTACTCAAACGTATTATTGCGTCGATGACTGACGCCTATAAAAGTGAGAACCCACGATTACAGGCTGGTTTAAGAGAGCTAAAAAAAGCCATTGAGCAACAACAAGACGTAAGCTCCCTCATTCCAAAATTGGCCGTACTCGAACGCTTGCTCAAACAACAAGGCGTGGCTATGGAAAAACAGACGGAACACTTAGATTCGCAGATTAAGCACAGCGGAGAGACACTGCTTCGCCTTGCTGGCTTACCGACAAAAATCAAACAAGACCTCAGAGATCTACTGAGCTACTCCAACGGGATTAAACGACCAAATACGGAGCAAGCAATGAAGCTTCTTGGTCTCTATGAACGTTCTGTCAAAATCATTACCGCTAACCCAAACACACTTCTCAACCAAATTTCAAACACCTCAGACAGAGAGTTATTGCTACGACTTTCTGACCAATTACAAAATTTCATTACCGAACTCGATTTCGAAGGCGAATCTGGCGACCAGCTCGCGGATATCCGCGCTAAACTTTTGGTCGGTGTGAACACTCACGAGCTGCTTGAGCTAACGTTACAAACGTTAAAATTAGTTATTGACGGCACGCACTACGAGCGTAAAACGTCAGAACAGTTTCTTGAACAGGTAAATACTTCCCTAGCCTCTTCGATGAAAAGCTCGTCACAAAATGCCCACCAATCGCAAAGCTATTTTGAACAACGTCAGGAAATGAATGAAGAACTGTCAGGGTTGATCACCAAGGCCAGTTCGACCGTCAAAGACGCGACCGAATTGTCAGCACTACGCAGTGAAGTCAATCCGCTTATCGACCAGCTCATCTCCGTTTCTGAGCGGCTACGCCACGCCGAACAGCGTGAACAAGCGCTGATTGAACGTATGAATCACGGCAAAAACCAACTGGAAGCGTTGTTTGAACTGACGCAAGACTATCGTCGCCGCCTAGAAGATCAGGCTCAACGCATCTTACTCGACCCTCTGACTAAAGTTCACAACCGCACCGCCTTTTCTGACCAGTTAGAGATTGAATATCGCCGCTGGATAAGAACCCAGCACAACCTACGTGTAGTACTGCTTGATATCGACGGGTTCAAATCTATTAACGACAGCTTTGGTTACACCGCTGGTGACAAGGCACTAAAAATCATCGCTCGTACCATCAAAGGTGCGACCAACGACCAAGATACTGTCGCTCGCTTTGGTGGCGAAGAGTTCATCATGATTCTACCAGAACGCTCAGATACCGACTGCTTCCAGCTGATCCAGAAAATCCAGACTCAGGTATCTAAGTTGCCATTTAAGTTCCGCGACCAACACCTGACGATCACACTGTCGGCAGCCAGCACCTCGTTCCAAGAGTCCGACACCCCGGAAGAGCTACTCGAACGACTCAACCGTCTGCTCAAAGAAGGAAAGTCACGTGGCGCCAGCCAACTGATGTGGAAATAGCCCACTCAGTTCTACCAATGTCATATAAATATCAATCAGTTAGACTTTTGTTACAAAAAACGTGCTAAGCTAGTTATTACCTCGTCGTTCTGTTGTTATCACGATTAGGCCACCATAACTAGTAACTCATGGAGAGTTCGATTCTAGTCAAGGAGATTACTATGATCACTCATATCAGTCCGGCTGGTAGTATGGATCTTCTCTCTCAACTTGAAGTTGAGCGCCTTAAGAAAACCGCCTCCAGTGATCTGTACCAACTCTACCGTAACTGTACCCTTGCGGTGCTGAACTCTGGTAGTCACACAGACAACTCCAAAGAACTTTTAGACAAATATAAGTCTTTTGATGTAAACGTCGTCCGTCGTGAGCGCGGGATCAAGCTTGAACTGACTAACGCGCCAGAGCACGCCTTTGTTGACGGGCACATTATCAAAGGTATTCAGGAGCACTTGTTCTCGGTGCTACGCGACATTGTTTACGTCAATATGCACTTGGCGGACAACCAGCGTCTGAACCTGACCAACGCCAGCCATATCACCAACTTGGTGTTTGGTATTTTGCGTAACGCAGGCGCACTAACGCCAGGGATCGAACCTAACCTCGTGGTTTGTTGGGGCGGGCACTCGATCAACCCAACCGAATATCAATACACACGTGAAGTTGGCCATGAACTGGGCTTGCGTGAGCTGAACATCTGTACCGGTTGTGGTCCGGGTGCGATGGAAGGACCAATGAAAGGTGCAGCGATCGGTCACGCAAAACAGCGTTACTATGACCAACGCTACCTTGGCCTGACTGAACCGTCAATTATCGCGGCTGAGCCACCAAACCCGATCGTCAATGAACTGATCATCATGCCAGATATCGAAAAACGTCTTGAAGCATTTGTTCGTATGGCGCATGGCATTGTGATCTTCCCAGGCGGCGCAGGCACAGCCGAAGAGTTGCTGTATATCTTGGGCATTATGATGCACCCAGAAAACGCCAACCAACCCCTGCCAATCGTACTCACAGGTCCAAAAGAAAGTGAAGAATATTTCCGCTCAATAGACCAATTTGTTGGTGATACATTGGGTGAAGCAGCGCAGCAACACTATGAAATAGTAATTGACGATCCGGCTCGCGTCGCCAGAATCATGAAGCGCGGTATGGAAGACGTACGTCAACACCGTAAAGATACAGGCGACGCATATAGCTTCAACTGGTTATTGAAAATCGAACCTGAGTTCCAGTTGCCGTTTGAGCCAACACACGAAAACATGGCGAGCCTAGACTTGCACCTTAACCAACGCCCAGAAAACTTAGCCGCAGCATTGCGCCAAGCATTTTCCGGCATTGTGGCGGGTAACGTCAAAGCCGAAGGCATCCATGAGATTGAAAAATATGGCCCATTTACCTTAGACGGCGACCTGAGCCTAATGAAGAAAATGGACAAGCTTCTGCGCGACTTTGTCGAACAAGACCGCATGAAGCTACCTGGTGGCACAGCTTACGAGCCGTGTTATCGAATCAAGACCGGTGACTAACCACCTACAGTGTTCGATGTATTCATCTGACCATTTCCCCCACATTCATGTGGGGGAAGTCTAAAATTCTAGAAAACAACTTTGATTATAATTGTTTGATAGCTAGTAACTTTACCATCATGTCTAGAAAGTCTTATTTTTATCATATTGATTTAGACTTTTCTCTCAATCAACATCAATAAAACATATGTGATTAGGTTAGAAGCCAAATTATAACGAGGGGTTATTGAACTTAATTTAGAGCAATACGTCTACTTTGAAACGAAACATAAAAAAACCCAATAAAAAATAACGAAGAAAATTCAAATTTAGTATCAATTTAAAACAAGAACAACAAAAAACAAAGTACTTAATAACAAGGATCGTTAAATATATAGATCTAATTCTTATTTTTAATTAATCGATATAGGATATTTCCCATTTGTTTCTATAAGTTTTTTACTTAACAAATATTGAAAACACCAAATAATTGTTATTCATATAACAATCACTAACAACTAACATAACTCGAAATAGTTAACGATAGTCTTGAGATTTATATGAATACTACAAAAATAATTTCATCGATATTTACGATATTATACCTAATGCCTTCGGCTTATGCAGAAACTGGCAATAATGAAACGTTACAAGATATGTCTGACCCGCTTGCTGTTTACACACAAGCGGGCTTTGGTATTACGGACAAAGGCGCAAACATCAAAATCGGTCAAACTTACCAATCTAGCCAGCCTGGTACGATGGCGATGAATATCATCGAAATGAAAGGCATTGGTGGTGAGCTATTTGGCATCCGCGACAATGACGAACCAATGTATGCCAATGTTGATGACAGCATTGACTCTTTCCGACTACGTAACTTCCAAGTAGAAGTCGCAAAAGGTCTAGGTCGTCAATTGGATGTAAACTACGACGTCGATAGCGACAAATTAGACGCATCTTACAGCTTTATTCAAGCCCTACCTAAGCTTGGGATGCTACAACTATTTCCTTTAGCTGGTGCGGGTGTCACTATTGCTAATGATTTTAGTGGTGATGATAAAGGTTATGAAATTCCAGGTTCTTTCACCGTTGTTGGTATGTACTCAAAAATTGAATTAACCGATAAAATCTGGATTAACTATAATCCAATGTATATGCATACATTATCAGGCTCTAGCGAATATAAAGATACTTATTACGCTGGTGAAGATAATATCTTAACTCATGAATTTGCATTGTCTTATCAAATTAATCCTCGTGCAAATATTCGTTACTTTGCAAACTGGAATGAACAAGTTAATTTTGGTGATGGTGATCACCGTATCGAATTTAACTATCAATTCTAACTCCCTCGTTTGTTTCCAGAATAGAAAGTGTGTTTATCCATATATTTAAATATTGAGGATAGGGCACTTTCTACATAAAGTAGGTTTATCATGAAAGCCAAATATAAATTTGTGTTGGTATCTTTTGCTATATCTTCTGCATTACTATCGGGATGTAAAACTGGCGATATCGCAACGAAAACTGCCCAAGCTCCTTCTGTTGAAACCGTTACCTTAACCGAAACAAAAATCACTCCTTACCATACTTTTATCGGTCGAACTGAAGCGGTAAATGACGTTGATATAATGCCTCGGGTCGGTGGCGAATTAACGGCGATTCATTTTAAAGATGGCGATATGGTAGAAAAAGGCCAATTGCTGTTTGAAATCGACGACCGTCCTTACAAAGCGGCGCTAGCATATGCAGAAGCGTCTTTGCAAAAAGCAAAAGCGCAACTCGTTCAAACCACACGTGATGCAGAGCGTGTTAAGAAACTTATTAAAGATAAAAGCATCAGTGAGCAGCAATACGATGACGCCATTGCAGCACACGCCGCAGCGATTGCTTCGGTAGAAGAGGCGAAAGCGACACTGGTTTCATCAAGGTTGGATCTTGAATTTAGCTCAGTGCGTGCTCCTTTCTCTGGCCGCGTTGGTTTCAGTAACTTCCGCGTTGGCGACCGCATCTCGAAAATCCAACTCGTTCCTCTGGTTTCTATTACTCAAATCGACCCAATTCGCTTCGGCTTCGATGTGGATGAAAAGCTCTATCGACGCGTAAGAAGTGCGATCGACGTGGCTCATCGCAACGATGACAAACTGGACTTAGACATAACCTTGACGCTCTCTGACGGTTCAACTTACCCATTTGGTGGCGAAATTTATGCCGTTGGTAACAAGATCGATTTAGAAACCGGCTCAATCCGTGCTGAAGCACAATTCGGCAACCCAACATACGCGCTTATGCCGGGTGAATACGGCAACTTAACCATCAAACTGCGCAACAAAACGGTCGACGGTTTGCTTATTCCATCAGCGGCGGTTCAACAAGACCAAGCGGGTGACTACGTCATGGTAGTTGGTGATGATCACGTTGTCTCTCGTCGTAACGTTGAGCTAGGTCAGACTTACGGTGTGGAACGCGCAGTGCTGGCTGGCTTGGCGGCTAACGACAAAGTCATCGTGAATGGTCTACAAAAAGTGCGTCCGGGTGCAACGGTGAAAGACGTTGAACAACAGAGTGAACAAAGCTGAGTGAGTACTTATGTTAAGTAAATTTTTCATTCACCGGCCGAAGTTTGCTTTGGTGATCTCATTGGCGATGACATTGATGGGTATGATCGCCCTGAAAGTCTTGCCAATTTCTGAGTATCCTCAAATCTCTCCAACGGTAATTACAGTGAGCACCATGTATCCGGGTGCCAACGCGGACGTGGTTAAAAAGACGGTCGCACAACCGATAGAGGCCAAAGTAAACGGCGTTGAAGACATGATATATATGTCTTCTGTGATTGGTAACGATGGTTCATACACACTGCGCGTCTACTTCCGAGTGGGCGCAGATGGCGATATGGCGCAGGTTCGCGTAAACAACTTGGTTGCACAGGCAACGTCCTCTCTTCCACAAGAAGTAAACCAAATCGGCGTAACGGTTAAGAAGAAATCTTCCGACATGTTAGGCGTTATCACGCTGCGCTCTCCTAAACAGTCTTACGACAGCATCTACCTCTCTAACTACGCGGATCTCAACATTGTTGAACGTCTAAAGCGTATTGAAGGTATGAGTGACATTACGCTGCTCGGTAAGAAAGACTACTCAATGCGTATTTGGTTGAACCCTAATAAATTGGCGACCTTGAAGCTCTCTGCCAGTGATGTTGTCGGCGCGATTAAAACGCAAAACATCCAGGTGGCGGCGGGTAAGATCGGTGGTATGCCAGCACCGGGTGACCAGCAATATCAATACGTTCTGCAAACCAAAGGCCGACTTGCTTCTGCTGATGAGTTCGAGAACATCATCATCCGTGCGAGCAAGAAAGGTTCTTTGATTCGCTTGAAAGATGTGGCTCGCGTGGAAGTTGGTGCGCAAGGTTATGAAGCTGATGGTCGTATGAATAACGCACCCGCTGCCGTTTTAGCCTTGTATCAGTTGCCGACAGCAAACGCGCTTGACGTGATGGAACGCGTGAAAGAGGCCATGAAAGAGTACCAGAAATCGTTCCCAGACGATTTGGTCTACGACATCGCGTATGACTCGACCGAATACGTAGAAACATCGATTGATGAAGTGTACGAGACACTGGTGATTGCGGTACTTCTTGTAAGCTTCGTTGTGTACGTTTTCTTGCAAAACTGGCGTGCGACCATCATTCCAACCTTGGCGATACCGGTTTCCATCATTGCGACGTTCGCAATCATGGGCGTTATGGGTATGACCATTAACACCATCTCGCTGTTTGGTTTGATCCTCGCCATCGGTATTGTGGTGGACGATGCGATCATCGTGGTGGAGAACGTGGAGCGGGTTATCGATGAAGAGCACTTAGAGCCGATCCCAGCCACGATCCAAGCAATGAAAGAAGTGACGGGGCCTGTATTGGCAACGACGCTGATCTTGTTGGCGGTATTCGTACCAGTTGCACTCTTGCCGGGTATTTCGGGTCGAATGTTTAACCAGTTCGCGGTCACCATCTGTGTATCGGTACTGATCTCAGCGATTAACGCTTTGACGTTAACCCCTGCCCTTTGTGCGTTGATGTTGAAATCAACCCACTCGCAACCTATTGCGCCTTTGCGTGCGTTTAACCGAGGTTTTGAAGCGATCACGCGTAAATACCAAGGTTTAGTCGGCTTCTTGAGCCGTCGCATTGTACTGAGTATAGGGGTGTATGGCGCGCTTATCGCGGTGCTCGCGTTTGCGTTCATGACCGTACCTTCTTCTTTCGTACCAAACGAAGATAAAGGCGTGTTCATGGTCGAAATGCGCTTACCAGACGCAGCGGCGTTGCAGCGTACCGCGCCATTAATGGAGAAGTACGTTGATGAGCTAAAACAGATGGAAGGTGTGGAGAACGTGGTTTCAGTCGCGGGCTTCTCGGTTATCAATATGGCGGCGATTCCAAACTCAGGCATGTTGATCATCAAACTGGATAACTGGAGCAAACGTAAAGACCCTGAGCTGCACCAACGTGTGTTGATGAACAAAGTCAACCAAATGCTTAACTCAACACCAGAAGCTGCCTCATTCGTCTTCGCGACGCCAGCGATCAAAGGTATGGGGGCTGTGGATGGTTTCAATTTGGTACTGCAAGACAACTTGGGCCGATCTCCACAAGAGTTAGCAAAAACAACCGCCGACTTTGTTGCTCAAATCAACCAACTGCCTGAAGTGGCGCGTGCGTTTTCGATTTTCCGTGCGAACATTCCGCAACGTTACATCGATATTGACCGCGATAAAGCGATTTCAATGGGCGTACCGTTGAACGAAATCTTCAGCACCCTACAAGCACAATTGGGTGGTGCGTACATTTCTGACTTCAACTTGTTTGGCCGTTCGTACCAAGTGAAAGTGCAAGCGGAAGAGCAATATCGCGACAACATCGACGACATCAGCCACCTCTATGTTCGCTCAAACAGTGGAAAAATGGTGTCACTGGCGACCTTAGTCAAAGTAGAACCGATCTTCGGCCCAGATACCTTGTCAAACTACAACATGTTCAGCTCTGCAACCGTGAACGGTGCGCCAGCACCAGGTTACAGCTCGGGTGATGTCGTAAAAGCGATTGAAAAACTGGCTGCGGAATCTTTGCCAAGTGGTTACTCATATGAGTGGTCAGGCATGACTTACCAAGAGATGAAAGCAGGCAATATGGCGCCAATCGCGTTTGCATTGTCTTTGCTGTTCACCTACTTGTTCTTGGTGGCTCAGTACGAAAGTTGGACCATTCCGGCTGCGGTAATGATGGCGGTTCCTGTCGCGATTCTTGGCGCAATGAGCACGCTACTGCTGATGGGACAACCGTTCGACTTATACGTGCAGATCGGTGTGGTCATCTTGATTGGTATGTCCGCTAAAGTGGCAATCCTTATCGTGGAATTTGCCAAAGTTCTGCGAGAAGAGAAAGGCTTATCCATCATAGATGCTGCCAAAGAAGCGGCTCGTATCCGTTTCCGAGCGGTTCAGATGACTGCGTTTGCGTTCATTTGGGGTGTATTCCCGCTGGTTATTGCATCGGGCGCCGGTGCGGAATCTCGCCATTCGCTGGGTTTTGCGGTGTTCGGCGGCATGATTCTCTCTACATTCGTAGGCACGCTACTGACGCCAGTGTTCTTCGTAATGATGCAATCTCTGCGCGAGAAGTTTAAGCGAAAGAACCCCTCTGAACCTGAAGTGAGCGAGCAATAACGCTGATTTCAACAGACCGACTCCAAAATATCCCATGCTGTGTACGTGTGGCCAATGCCTTTCATAGCTATACAACCACTGTCGCAGCGTGGGTTCCCTAGACAACAATAGGTTTTAGTATGAAAAATCTTTCAAAAATCGTCGTAGCGAGTTCTCTACTGACGTGTGCTGCTGCGCAAGCGGGTGGGTTATACCTGTACGAAACCACTACATCAGATATCGGTTTAGCATCCGCTGGTATGGCCGCACGTGCTCAAGATGCTTCCGTTTTAGCGGCTAATCCAGCTGGGCTTGCTAATGTGGCAGGAAAATCTTTCACCGGTAACTTAATCAGCCTGTATGGTGATGCTCAACTAGATACTCGTTCTGGTGACGCTGGTAATGTGATCGGTTATGTGCCAATGGGGTCAGCATTTTATAGCCAGCAAGTGAATGACAAATGGACACTAGGTGTCGGTCTCTACGGGAACTATGGCCTCGGACTTGGTTATGAAGGTTTAGTCGATAAGCCCGTTGCCCAAGTTGACGTTCCTAGTGCAATTACTCAGGCAGTCACTATTCAGCCCTCTGCCTCTTATCGCATCAATGATCAATGGTCGGTCGGTGCGGCACTAGGTCTTCAGTATGCCAAGTATAAAGTTGAAGCCAACGCGAGCTTGCAAAATGGCAATTATTCGCTAACTGGCTCCGATGAAGACGTTCAAGTTAACGGACGTGTTGGCGTTTTATATCAACTCGACCCAACGACACGCCTAGGGTTATCTTACTTAAGTGAAACGGAATTTGAGTTCGACAATTCAAATTCCATTGCACCTCAACAAGTGATATTCAGTGTGTATCAAGAGCTCACTGACAAGCTCGCATTAATGAGCAATATCAACTGGCAGGACTGGAGTGAGTACCAAACGACAATGAACGTCGAGACTAAAGATACTTACCAAGTCGCGTTGGGTACTCAATACAAATTGAACGACAAAATGGTGTGGAATGCTGGTTTTGCGTTTGATTCCAGTATGTACGAAAGTCAACATAATGGTGATTTAACGGTGCCTACTGGTAACGCATATCGAATCGGCACTGGTTTTGATTATACCATAGATCCAACCAGTTCAATTAGCCTCGCATTTGAAGCTGTGTTGATAGAGTCTTCAGAAACATCTTCAGAAACAATTGTAAATACTCAGTTTGATGATCCAGCACTTTACTTCTTGAGCTTGGGTTACAACTGGAAGAATTCGTAGAGTCATAACCAGTATTGAAATTGCTTCCTAGCCAGAAGCGTATTCAGAGCTAAGTTGCGAATCAGAGGTGTGACTAGCCGCTGGTAATCTAAAACTCATCCGATACAATAAGGGCTTAATTGCCCTTATTTTTTTACTGCTATGTCTATTCATCTTGTTATTATCGACGCTCTCAATCTTATTCGCCGCGTGCATTCTGCTCAGCCCGATCCCAACGATATAGCAAGAACCATCACTACCACAACACGTACACTGAACAAGATCATTAAAGAGTCTCAACCGACACATATCATCGCGGTATTTGACCACCACCTGCAAGACCGTGGTTGGCGCGCAGATATTCTTCCTGAATACAAACAAAACCGAAAACCCATGCCAGAACCTCTAATGAAAGGTCTGGAGTCGATTCAGGATGCATGGTGGAATTTGGGCATTGATTCACTGCTGTCGGAAGGTGATGAAGCGGATGATTTGGTCGCGACCTTAGCGGTAAAAGTGGCAGAGCATAACGAGAAAGTGACGATTATCTCGACTGACAAAGGTTATTGTCAGTTGCTTTCTCCGACGCTGCAAATCCGCGACTATTTTCAGCATCGATGGTTAGACGAACCGTTTATCGAAAAAGAGTTTGGCGTCAAACCCAAACAGTTAGCCGATTATTGGGGCTTAGCCGGGGTGAGTTCAAGTCAAGTACCTGGTGTCGTTGGAATAGGTCCAAAAGCGGCCAAAGAGATTCTCACTCAGTTCAGCGATATTGAACAGGCGTATGCCAGCGAAGAGCTGCCTGCTAAATACCGTAAAAAGCTCGATGAACACATTGAAGCTGCACGTAAGTCAAAGCAAGTATCTGCACTAAAAACCGATATCGAATTGGGTTTTAACCTTCAAGATTTACGTTACAACGGACCCAACGAAGATTAGATGTTGCCAACGTTGACACATTAAAAAAGGCTCTGATATCAGAGCCTTTTTTTCGTATCGACAGGCGATTAATGCGGGGAGATGTTCGACAAACACTGGATGTGTACCGTGATCTCTTCACGGTCATGGTATAGGTGCTTAGCTTGCAATCTGTACTTCACACCGTGCTCTTTAAGGAAGATCTTCAAGTTTTCGATATCTTCCAGCACTTCGTCATAACGACCTTTCATCGGCAGTTTTAAGTTGAAAATGGCTTCTTTCGCCCAACCGCTGATGATCCACTCACCCATCAGTTGCGCGACGCGAGATGGTTTCTCCACCATGTCACAAATAAGCCAAGTCACGTTCTTACGCGCAGGCTCAAACTTAAAACCGTCTTCTTGGTGGTGCTTAACCTGACCAGTTTCCATCAAGCTGTCTGCCATCATGCCGTTATCAACCGCATGAACAAACATTGAGCGTTTCACCAATTGGTAAGTCCAGCCACCTGGACACGCACCTAAATCAACACCCCACATACCTGGTGCTAGGCGCTCATCCCATTCGTCACGCGGGATGAAAACGTGGAAGGCTTCTTCCAGTTTCAGCGTTGAACGACTCGGCGCATCTGCTGGGAACTTCAGACGTGGAATGCCCATAAAGAACTGCGAGTTATTTGACGGCAGCGAGTAGCCGACAAAGCAATGTCCCGGCGCAACAAAACAGATGTGCAATACCGGTTTTTTCGGGCTGTCTTTTGGAAATAAAATGCCTTTACCACGCAATGCTTGGCGCATCGGCACTGTAAACTTACGGCAGAACTTAAGCAGTTCTTTCGCTTCGTTGGTATCTGGCGTTTCGATACGAATATCACCGCAACGAGGCATACTTTCAACGTCGCTCAATTGGTCAAGAATTGGCGAAATTCGGTCTTCACGCGGCAGTTCTTGGATTTCAGTCGCAACAGCAAACATCTGACGAGCGAAAATCAATGACTTAAAATCGAGTCCTTTTACCAACTTCTCAGCGTCGCCGTCTTGGTAACATTCAAATAGGACATAGCCCGTGTTGTTTTTCAGGCGAGGGAAACCGAACACTTCAAGTTGCGTCGCGCGGTCTTGAATTTCTCCTGCACATTCTTTCTCAAAACCTGAACGGCAGTAGAGCATTACCTGTTTCACTGATTCACCTCTTTATTATGTAGCGCTGCGAAAACGAACAGTCCCCAACCTAGCATAAAAGTTACACCACCAAACGGGGTAATTGGGCCAAACCATTTAATGCCCGTTAATGCCAATGCGTAAAGACTGCCGCTAAAACAAAAGATGCCGATGATAAAGCAAATCGCAGCGAGGGCGAAATATTTTTGTGATTTCTCGGTCAAAGAAGAGCGAATTAATACTCCGCACAACAAAATAGCCAGTGCATGAATGAATTGATACTGAACACCTGTATTGAACACTTCAATCAAATATGGCGATAACACCTTCTTCAACCCATGTGCGGCAAAAGCGCCCAGTGCAACACCAATACCTGCTAACACACCGCCAAACGCGACCAGTTGATTACTTTTCACCATATACCTCAAAAATAAATTTCGCTAAACATTGTACCGCCAAGTCAATATTGCCCTGCTCAGTATGACCCGATTTTTTGCGTGGCTTAAAGCTGTGGTCACCGTCTGGCAAAAACTCAACTTGTACACTTGATGACAGAGCAAAGTCGCTAAACTCTTCCTTTTTGCCAAAGGTATCTCGCTCACCTTGTATAATCAGCAGCGGTTTTGCCACAGAAGCCAAGTGCTCGCCTTTATAATTCTCTGGCTTGCCCGGCGGATGGAATGGATACCCCAGACAAGCGACCGCGGCAACATTTTCGTCGTCAGCCAGTAGACTGGCCATTCGCCCCCCCATGGATTTGCCACCGATCACCACGCTACGCTGTTGCGCGAACTCAGCAATCACTTGTTGATAAGCTTCCAGCAGCTTTGGCGCTCTGTCTGGCGGACGTCTCTTACCATCTTCCGCGCGTTTGTCCATGTACGGAAAATTAAAGCGTATCACCTGAATTCCTTGCTTGGCTAACCCTTGCGCGACAGCAGACATGAAATCATGGTCCATTCCTGCGCCCGCACCATGAGCAAAAATAAAAATCGGCGCGCCCTGCTCACCATCCCTCAGGTAATTAGTCATCTAACAAATCCTCCTGCTCACTTTGTGCTTTCGCTAGCATCCAGTCGCGGAAAGTAGCGATACGCCCCATGTCAGCTTGCTTCTCATGGCAAACTACATAAAACGCATTTTTGGTGACCAACACTTCATCGAATGGCGCGATCAAACGCCCCGCTTCTAACTCAGGTTGTGCCAATACGTTGTTACCCAGAGCGACGCCTTGTCCATGCGCTGCGGCTTGAAGAACCATCGTCGAGTGACTAAAAATAGGACCATGGTTCACATTGACCCCTTCAATACCGTTCTGCTTAGCAAATTGTTTCCAATCTTTACGAGATGTATCGTGTAGCAACGTATGCTTGCTTAAATCACTTAGTGTTTCTAATGGTTTGTTACCTAAAAGTAGCGATGGTGAACAAAGTGGGATCAAGAATTCTTGATATAGTTTATCGGCACGAAGCCCCGGCCAATTGCCTCGCCCATAATAAATCGCCACATCGACATCGTCCGTCAAAGATCCCTCGTCCATGTCCACGGCTTTGATGCGAACGTCGATATCTGGCTCTTGTTGGTTAAAGTCTGCCAAACGTGGCACTAGCCACTGAATAGCAAAACTTGGCGGCAAACTGATAGTTAATGCACCTTTTTCACTGCGTTCAAGAACTTTATCAGTAGCTTCTGCTAGTGAAGTGAAAATATCTTTAATGTCTAAGAAATAACTCTGACCTTCTTCGGTAAGAAGTAGAGAGCGATTTCTTCTGCGAAAAAGCTTTAAGCCGAGGAATTCTTCTAACGCTTTAATCTGATGACTCACCGCTGCTTGAGTGACAAACAACTCTTCAGCTGCACGAGTAAAGCTCAAATGACGCGCTGCGGCCTCAAACACCTTTAATGAGTTTAACGGAGGCAATCTTCTGGACATGGCACCCTTCTTTATATGGGATTAGTTTTTTTAATCTGAAACATTATAAAATGTCCATTGCCTGACGACCAGAGAAATTCTATATTTCCCCCCGCAGTAAAGAGCCTGAACGGCTTGATTCTTATGGAATCAATTGGCACTTTGCTGCGATGTTGTGTTTGCAAACTCGTATTTCGAGTTAGGTAGGATTTCTACCACCGTTTCGTACCAAGATGGAACGAAACATACTTCCTGTATTTATTTTGACCTGTCTGTCAAATTTTTTAGCACCGCCTAAATGGCGGTGTTTTTTTATGCCCTTTTTCCGCAGATACAAAAACGTCACTCCTTCTTAGCTGAAACACTATCAAGTAGTCACCGCAGCAAAGAGTGACGTTCAATAAACCGATTCGGTGCGCTGTTTGAGTGGGTTTTAGATAATGGCGGGCAATACCTCGACGCCAAGCACACCACTTATCCCCATTACCAAAACATAGACAGACGCGATATTGATATTACCTTTAGCTCATTCTCGTTTTTTGTGCGTCATCTTTTGGTCGATATCGCGGTCAAAAATGTTATTCACTACGCAACCTGAAGTAATCACCAGCCCTAAACTTGCTAACGTTGTAAGGAACAACATCAGACTCGCAGGCTCTGATTTTGCGGCGAGGAAGAAACTAACGCAACAGAACGATTCGAAAGCTCTCAGATCACAGTGTCCAGCTGGAAATAATTTTGCCCATCGCCGAATAACAGGCAATAAAAAAGCGCAAATTGATGGTCAATTTGCGCTTTAGATTCAACAGCTCTACCGTTTACGGACGGTACACTTTAACGTTGTTAAAGCCCTGCTCTTGCAGGTAAAGTGCCTGTAGGCGGCTCATTACACCACGGTCACAGTAAAGCAGGTAAGTTTTGTTTTGGTCCAAGTCACCAAACTGAGTGCCTAGCTTGTAGAAAGGAATGTGTTTCACATCCACGCCTTCAATTTCTAGCGGGTTGTCGTCTTCCTCTTCTGGGCTACGGATATCCAGCACGATCGCGTGCTCTTCAACCGCTTGAACTTGCTCAACTTCAGGTGCCGCTTGCTCTGTTTCTTTCGCGATATCACGAATATCCATCTGGCGAGCGTCACGCACGACTTGCTCTAGAATCTCGAAGTTAAACTTCTCTTCTTCTGCTTCCAGCTTCGCTTTTACTGCTTTTACTGTTGGCTTCTTAGAGATCACGCCACAGTATTCCGGCATGGTCTTAGCAAAGTCTTCGGTACCGATTTGGCGCGCCAGGTTAATGATGTCTTCTTTATCCCAGTTAATCAACGGGCGAAGAATCAGTGAATCGGTGACACCGTCAATATGACGTAGGTTGGTAAGCGTCTGGCTAGACACCTGACCTAGAGCTTCACCGGTCACAAGCGCTTGAATGCCAAATTTCTCGGCGATCATTCCCGCCGCGCGCATAAACATACGCTTAAGAACCACGCCCATTTGGCCGTCATCCACTTTCTCTAGGATTTCAGCCACAACAGGTTCGAAGTCTACAGAGATGAAGCGCACTTTTGCCGATGAACCGTATTTGTTCCATAGATAGTGAGAAACCTGCTTAACACCGATCTCGTGTGCAGGACCACCTAGGTTAAAGAAACAGTAGTGTACTTTTGAGCCACGTTTGATGTGCAGATAGCTTGATACACCTGAATCAAAACCACCAGAAATTAGGCTCAACACGTCTTCTTGTGTACCAAGAGGGAAGCCACCCAGACCTTTGTGACGAGCAATGACTTGGTTAAGCTTGTCGCCAGCCACTTCAACTTTAACCGTCACATCAGGGTTGTGCAGTTTGACACTTGCGCTTTCAACCGCTTGGTTCAGGCCACCACCAACGTAGCGTTCAAGTTCGATAGAGGTGAAGTCGTGCTTACCGCGACGCTTCGCACGTACCACAAAGGTTTTGCCTTCGATGTTGGCACGGTTCAACTCTAACACTTGCTCGAAGATGTTATGCAGATCAGTAAACTCTGATTGCTGAACTTCAAGTACGTGGTGGATACCCGGGGTGTGAGTCAGAACTTCAACCACTTCTTTGTAGTACTGAGAAGATTCTGATGTCACTTCAATATGGTCACGACGGTTAAACACCGCGACAGACTCAGTACGAGCCTTAATGATGTTGCGAATATTACACTCGAGAATCTTTGTGAAGCGCTTACGTACCGATTCACTTTTTACGAAGATTTCTGGATGGGGCTTAACGATAAATTTCATAATTCACTTCACAAGTTACAAGTTTCGCAAAACAGTTTCGCGTTGCAGTCGATCTTAATTCTGTCCATCTGGGAGCAAAATAGAGGCTACCCCGCTAAGGGCGCAAGATTATACATGATAGGCAGCTCATAAAAAAGACGAGCTTAACGCTCGTCTTTCAGTTTAGGGGGTATTTTGTAGTGCGGGCACTTCGTCACTGTAGATTGGCTCACCCTGCATAATGCTGATCTCTACGCGGCGGTTGCGCGCTCGCTGAGTTTCCGTCGTATTTGGCCCTAGAGGCTCAGTGTCGGCCATACCACGCACTCGCAAGCGCTCATGGTTAAAGCCCCGGACCTTTTCCATCTCCTGCGCTACCGAAACTGCGCGCTGAGCAGAAAGATCCCAATTTGAGCGATACAGTTCAGAGTCGAGACGCTGGTTATCGGTGTGACCAGATACGCGAATCACGCCCGGAACGTCTTTCACCAATTCGGCAATCTGACGCACCAATGGTCGGAACTTAGGCTGCAAGAAAGCCGACCCTTCAGGGAAAGCGCCCTTTTCACGGATTCGAATATCAATTTGCTGACCGAGGTTTTCCACCTCGATCGCGCCTTGCTCAATCTCACGTGCTAACGCTTTCATGATCGCTTCCATCAGCGTTTCCATCTCTTCAGACATCTCAGACTGTTGCTGTTGGCTGTCAGACTCAGAGTTTTGGTTGTTTTGCGTCGATGTATCTGGTGATTGTCCACCGGTGAGTTTGCCAGTATCACGCTGGTTACCCCCAGCACGGTCAGACTCACCTTCATGGAACTCGAGGGTTTGCTGAGTAACATCGATCGTCTGCTGCATGATGACATCAATCGGCGTCGGCTCAGGTCGACCCGGTCGAAACTCTTGCGCGATGATGCTAGTGCCTTTCGGAATGTCTTTAACTTCGAGTCGGTTTTGCACACCGAAGGCGAATTTCATTGAACCCGCAATCTGTTTAAATTTCAGTACGTCCATTTCCGAAAACGAAAGCAGCAGTACGAAGAAACACATCAGCAGTGACATCAAATCGGCAAATGTACCCATCCAGAGCGGCAGCCCCGGTGGTGGACATTTGCATTCGTTATCATCATCCATAACGGTTCCTTACTCGTTATCTACATCAAGACTACGCTTACCTTCATTGAGGTAGTTTTTCAGGTAGCTGTCGATAACGCGTGGGTTTTGCCCATCTTGGATAGCCAATACGCCATCCATAATCAAGCGACGGTTGAGTTTTTCCTGTTCACGACGTAGCGACAGCTTGTCCGCGATCGGGAAAAAAATCATGTTGGATAAAATCGCACCGTACAGTGTCGTCAAAAGGGCAACTGCCATCGCAGGACCGATCGCTTTTGGGTCATCCATGTTTGAAAGCATAGCAACCAGACCAACCAGCGTACCGATCATCCCCATCGCCGGAGCAACGTCACCAAACGCGCGGAATACGCTTGTACCAAACTCGTGTCGCTCGTCGGTCAGGGAAATATCTTTTTGCAGCGCGGCACGCACGACGTCAGCGTCATGACCATCAACCAGCAAGTCGATACCCTTTTGCATGAAATTGTTGGAGATCTCCATTTCTTCTAAAGCTAGGAAACCACCTTTACGCGCAGCGTCAGCCATTTCGACAACTTTAGCGATGAGGTCTTCTGGCTCGTCCACCTTAAACATGAAGGCCTTACCCGCGATTTTGGCGGCACCGAAGAACTGTCCGATAGTAAACTTCATCAACACAACGAAGGTTGAACCACCAACTACGATTAGAATAGACGTGACATCGACGAACATCATGATACTTCCGCCAAGTATCATTGCCATGATGACGAAAGCCAAACCGCCAATCAGTCCTATCAGCGTTGCTAAATCCACAAAGCACTCCTCATGCTATCTCTGAGCTTCTACCAAATTATATCGGCTGCATTTTCAGATCTTTAGTAATTTCTAGCTCCTAATATAGAGACTTGTTCCAACTAGTAAACCAGCAAGTCACTAAGTGTTGACCAATATCCGTGTTATCACAGTTCGAAGTCGATTTTTCTGACAAATTTACTCGGTTAAATTTGACCATTATTAGCCGCTAAGGTAACTTTCGTGCATCTTTATCAACGCAGATATATTATGGCGAGCAAGAAACCTGAAAATATGACCTTTGAGGCGACCATCCAAGAGCTCGATACAATCGTAGAAAGCCTTGAAAATGGTGACCTTGCACTGGACGATGCTTTGAAGAAATTCGAGCGCGGCATTGCACTGGCTCGTGCGGGTCAAGGTAAGCTGAATGATGCAGAACAACGCGTCAGTATTTTACTAAATAACGATGACGAAGCGCCGCTTAGTCAGTTTGATGCTCAGCCAGAATAATTGATTTAGAAGATATACCTATGCAAGAGGCTCTAACCTCATTCCAACAACGTAACAACGTTCAGTTAGAAGAATGGCTTAACCAACTTCCTCACCAAGAGCAACCTTTGATCGACGCAATGCGTTACGGTTTGCTGCTAGGAGGTAAGCGCGCACGACCGTTTCTGGTTTACATTACCGGACAAATGCTAGGGTGCGACGTTGAAGCGCTTGACGCTCCAGCCGCTGCAGTTGAGTGTATTCACGCCTACTCCCTTATCCACGATGATCTTCCGGCGATGGACGATGACGAGTTGCGTCGCGGCCAGCCTACTTGTCACATCAAGTTTGATGAAGCCACCGCGATTCTCACTGGCGATGCACTGCAAACTTTAGCGTTTACGATTCTGGCTGACGGTAAACTTGCGCCAGAAGCAGAAGCGAATCGCATTAAGATGGTCAGCACTTTGGCTCAAGCGTCTGGTGCTAGCGGAATGTGCATGGGGCAATCTCTCGATCTCTCTGCCGAAAATCGTTCAATTTCTCTCGCAGAATTAGAAGAAATTCACCGCCATAAAACCGGTGCATTGATGAAATGTGCGATCCGTCTTGGCGCGCTAGCTGCGGGTGAAAAAGGCGTTGAAGTGCTACCTTTACTCGACAAATACGCCGATGCGATCGGCTTAGCGTTTCAGGTTCAAGACGACATTCTTGATATCATCAGTGATACGGAAACTCTGGGCAAACCACAAGGTTCTGACCAAGAATTAAACAAAAGCACCTATCCCGCTCTCTTAGGGTTGGAAGGCGCTGTCAACAAAGCTCACACTCTGTTACATGAAGCACTTCAAGCATTGGAAGCTATCCCATACAATACAGAGTTACTCGAAGAGTTCGCCCGATATGTCATCGAGCGCAAGAACTAACACTATAAGCGCGCAAATATATGACTCTTGATATTTCAAAGTATCCGACACTGGCTCTGGCAAACACACCAGACGAAC
>NZ_JAATOO010000023.1 GCF_011806575.1 Vibrio hepatarius | reverse complement strand
GGTCGGTGAAGAGGGATTCGAACCCCCGACCCTCTGGTCCCAAACCAGATGCGCTACCAAGCTGCGCTATTCACCGACGATATTTAGTCTTTTACTAGCTTTACCTGAGGGTCACCCCCTGGTCCCGCTAATCCAAGACCTCGATGCTCTACCAAACGTAGTATTCACCGATTTTGTTTTATCTCGACTTTCATCAAGATTGGAAGCAAAGCTACCAGAATAATGGGGTGGCTAACGAGACTTGAACTCGCGACAACCGGAATCACAATCCGGGGCTCTACCAACTGAGCTATAGCCACCACTGAAATTTTACCGACTTATCCTCCGGGGAATGGTACGCCCGAAAGGATTCGAACCTTCGACCTTTGGCTCCGGAGGCCAACGCTCTATCCAACTGAGCTACGGGCGCATGCCCTATCGGCGGAGTGGAATAATACGTATATCACACTAGGTCGTCTAGTACTTTTTCAACTTTTTTTATCGTTTGGCGCCTTTTTGGGCAATTAAAGTGTGATAAACCCCTATTTCCCATTAGATAACTGATATGAAGGGGGTATCTTGCTGTTTATTGCAACAAGTTATCAGGATATAATCACCCATTATTTACATTGATTTAACAGGAAATCGCCTGTTTCATCAACGCCACACTCTAATAAAAGGTAAGCACGAACTTACCTTCAGGAATGTAAAGTGAGTTTAATGGATATGTCTCGAAAAATCTTAACCGCTTTGGTCGCTGCAATTACTTTTTCTAGCGCATCTTTTGCAGCCAATATTAGCCAAGAAGAACATGACGCGATTGCAAAACGTATTAAACCTGTCGGTGATGTATACCTAGCAGGTTCGGAACCAGTTGCAGCTGAACCAACAGGCCCACGCGATGGTGCGACAGTATACGGTACTTTCTGTATTGCTTGTCACGCATCTGGTGTAAGTGGCGCGCCTAAAACAGGTAACGCTGATGACTGGGGTCCTCGTATTGCACAAGGTAAAGACGTACTAAAAGACCACGCTATCAACGGCTTCAACGCGATGCCAGCTCGTGGTTCATGTATGGACTGTTCAGACGATGAAATCGTTGCCGCTATCGAGCACATGATCGCTGGTCTGTAACCTAAGAACAACACGGATTACAAGAAGGGCTTGGTGACATCACCAAGCCCTTTTTTATTTTTTGTTGAACATCGCACGAAGGTTTGCGATGTGCGCCTGCCCTTTTGCCATACGCTCTTCTTGGCTTTGCGGCTTTTTCTTCACTTCCCATTCGACATCGTCAAAGGGCAGCTCATCAAGAAAACGACTTTGGGTTGGCTTGATCAGTTCACCAAATTGACGGCGCTCTTTACACATAGTGAACGTCAGCTCTCGCTGGGCACGAGTGATCCCTACGTACATTAGACGTCGCTCTTCTTCGACATTATCTTCATCAATACTGGTTTGGTGCGGCAAGATCCCTTCTTCGGAACCAATCAAATAGACGTAAGGAAATTCCAAACCTTTCGACGCGTGCAACGTCATCAACTGGACTGCGTCGCTATCGTCATCTTCTTCACCACGCTCCATCATGTCTCGCAGCGTCAGCCTTTGCACCACCTCTTTTAGCGTCTTTTCTTCTTGGTCGTAATTGTCCCCTTCTAAATCAGAGACGATCCAAGAATAAAGGTCAGAGACGTTCTTCATTCGCATCTCGGCCGCTTTCGGGCTCGGCGACGTTTCGTACAACCAATCTTCATAGTTAATGTCGCGCACCAACGAACGCACCGCTTCAACCGTATCACCACGCTCCGCTTGGTCTGCAATCTTCACCAACCAAGAGGTGAAACGTCGTAAGTTTTCCAATCCGCGGCCTGTCAGGTGTTGCTCAAGCCCCATTTCAAAACTGGCTTCAAACAGGCTTTTGCTACGCATATTGGCGTAACTGCCTAGTTTTTCTAGCGTTACCGGGCCAATCTCACGACGCGGAGTATTCACAATACGTAAAAAGGCATTGTCATCGTCCGGGTTCACCAACACACGTAGGTAAGCCATGATGTCTTTGATTTCAGCGCGTGCAAAAAAGGACGTACCGCCGGAGAGCTTATAAGGCACACGGTTTTGCATCAGTGACTTTTCAATCAAACGCGACTGATGGTTACCACGGTACAAAATCGCATAATCTTTATAGTCGGTGCGATTAAGGAACTTATGGGCAATCAATTCACCAGTCACGCGCTCCGCTTCATGGTCTTCATTTTTCGCCATCAATACTTTGAGCTTTTCCCCATCCGGAATTTCTGAGAACAGTGATTTCTCGTACACGTGAGGGTTATTGGCGATCAGAATGTTCGCCGCACGTAGAATTCGACTGGTAGAACGATAATTCTGCTCGAGCTTTATCAGCCTTAAATTTGGGTAATCCTCACCTAATAGCACCAAGTTCTGTGGTTTCGCGCCACGCCATGAATAGATCGACTGATCGTCATCCCCTACGACAGTTAGACGTCCACGCTCACCGACCAACAGCTTAACCAACTCATATTGGCTGGTGTTGGTATCTTGGTACTCATCCACCAACAAGTAGCGAATACGGTTTTGCCAGCGTTGACGCACTTCTTCATTATTACGCAGGAGCATTACTGGCATCAGGATCAGATCATCAAAATCAAGTGCGTTATACGCTTTCATCTGCTTTTGGTACATCTCAAAGCAGAAGGCAAATAACTGTTGCTGCTCACCTTTCGCCGCGGCTTTGGCTTGCTCAGGCGAGAGCATGTCGTTTTTCCAGTTAGAGATGGTACTCAACAGTTGTTTGAGTAGGTCTTTATCACCGTCGAGCTGCTTTTCTGTCAGCTCTTTCAGCAGCGCCATCTGATCTTGGTCATCAAACAGTGAAAACCCTGCTTTTAATCCCAGCGCTTTGTACTCGCGTTTGATGATATTGAGGCCGAGGGTGTGAAACGTCGACACCATCAGACCTTTGGATTCATTTTTGCCCAGCGTCTGTCCTACACGCTCTTTCATTTCTCGAGCAGCCTTGTTGGTAAACGTCACCGCTGCGATGTTGCGTGCTTTGTAGCCACACTGCTGAACTAAATAAGCAATTTTATTGGTGATAACACGTGTTTTGCCTGAACCAGCACCGGCCAATACGAGGCAAGGTCCCGATACATATTTAACGGCTTCATCTTGTCTTGGGTTCAGCTTCATACGTGTCTCTAAGCAAAAAAGGGTGGCGCTTATAATAATGGCGAGTTGGGTCGATTGCCACGTTTATCATTCCCCTGTCATCTATACGCTTTAGTCTTCTTCCCAAGAAATTCAAAAATAGCTAAAATTTTTATTGCACACCTGTGCAGCTTTCAGTCTATAATGAATGAACGTTCATTCACTTAGAGTGTAACTATGTCTATTAATCCAGCCTTAGATAAGAAAGAGCAGATACTCTGTGCCGCCGAAAGGCTTATCGCAGAACTGGGACTTCAAGGCTTTTCGATGCAAAAACTGGCCAGCGAAGCCGATGTTGCAACGGGGACCATCTATCGTTATTTCACAGATAAAGACCACTTGTTAGACGAAGTGAGATTGAACGTAGCGAAGCGCATTGCGACAGCAGTTCAAGCAGGCGTGAGCGACGATATGCCTTTAAAAGCGCGTTACCGAAAAATGTGGCTCAATATTTGGCGTTTAGCCGGTTCAAATGTAGACACTTTGCATAATCGCGTTCAATATGAATCTCTGCCATGTGCAAACAATAGAACAACGCTGGAATTAGAGCGGAAAATGTTTGACCAAGTAGAGAGACTATTTACACAAGGCAAAGAGCAAGGAGTGTTTAAACCACTCGATAACCGAATTCTTTCCGGGCTAAGCTTCGAAGCGACCGTTGCGCTCGCTCGCAGTCATGCCATGGGATTTTATCAACTGGACGAAGCAGCCATAGAAGCTGCGATTGAAGCCAGTTGGGACGCAATCATTCAACACTAATTGGAGTTCTAACCAGAATGAAAAAGTGGACCTTCTTTATGTTACTTATCGCGATACTGCTGTTCGGCAGCGTGATAGGTTTCAATCTTTTCAAACAACAGAAGATTGCCGAGTATATGGCGAATCGTCCAGAAGCTGAGTTCCCAGTTACCGTCACCGAAGTTAAAGCAGTGGACTGGGTGCCTGTGATTGAGGCGATTGGTTTCATCGAGCCAAACCAAGGTGTCACTGTTGCCAACGAAACCAGTGGCGTAATTGACAAGATCGCCTTCGAGTCAGGGACTCAAGTGAAAGAAGGTCAAGAATTAGTGCTTCTGGACTCAGCTGTCGAAAAAGCCAACCTAAAGAGTGCGGAAGCGAAACTTCCGGCAGCCGAAGCGAAGTACAAGCGCTACCAAGGTCTGTACAAGAAAGGCTCTATCTCTAAAGAAGCTTACGATGACGCTGAAGCGAACTACTTCTCTCTTCGCGCCGATATCGAGAGCTTAAAAGCAGCGATTGACCGCCGTGAAATCAAAGCACCATTCTCTGGTGTGGTTGGTATCCGTAACGTTTATCTAGGTCAGTACCTGCAAGCGGGTACAGACATCGTGCGCCTTGAAGATACTAGCGTGATGCGTCTGCGTTTCACGGTGCCGCAAACCGATATCTCTCGTATTCATATGGATCAAGAAGTCGACATTTTTGTTGATGCTTACCCAGAGATGGCGTTCAAAGGCTCAATCACAGCGATCGAGCCTGCTGTTAACGTACAAAGTGGTTTGATTCAAGTTCAAGCGGATATCCCGAACAGCGACGGTAAACTGCGTAGCGGTATGTTTGCACGTGCGAACATCATCCTGCCGAAACTTGAAAACCAAGTCACTCTTCCACAAACCGCCATTACCTTCACGCTATACGGTGACAACGTTTATATCGTATCTGACGAAGATGGTGAACAGCGTGTAACACAGCAAGTGGTTAAAGTGGGTGAACGTACTAAAGACATCGCACACATTCTTGAAGGCGTGAAGCCTGGTGATGTGGTTGTAACGTCGGGTCAGGTTCGTTTAAGTAACCACGCAAAAGTTCGTGTAGTAGAAAGCAATGCAACTACTCCACCAGCTGAAACACCAATGCTGTAATCGGAGGCTTCATGCGCTTTACTGATGTTTTCATTAAACGTCCAGTTTTAGCGGTATCGATCAGCTTTTTGATCGCATTGCTTGGTCTACAAGCAATCTTCAAAATGCAGGTCCGTGAATACCCTGAAATGACGAATACAGAAGTAACGGTTTCGACCAGTTACTACGGTGCCAGTGCCGACCTTATCCAAGGCTTTATTACTCAGCCATTGGAACAAGCCGTCGCGCAGGCAGACAATATCGACTATATGACGTCTCAATCGGTACTTGGCCGTTCAACTATCACGGTAAAAATGAAGTTGAATACTGACCCGAACGCGGCGCTGTCAGACGTACTAGCAAAAACTAACTCGGTTCGCTCTCAGCTTCCTAAAGAAGCGGAAGACCCGACAGTAACCATGTCGACGGGTTCGACAACCGCGGTACTGTACATTGGTTTTACTAGTGACGACCTGTCTTCAAGTCAGATCACCGACTACCTAGAACGCGTAATCAACCCACAGTTGTTTACCGTTAACGGTGTATCGAAAGTTGACCTGTACGGTGGTATGAAATACGCACTACGCGTATGGCTAGACCCGGCGAAAATGGCAGCATTTAACCTGACCGCGACAGACGTAATGGGCGTACTAAGTGCCAACAACTACCAGTCTGCAACTGGTCAGGCTATCGGTGAGTTCGTGCTTTACAACGGCAGCGCCGATACACAGGTATCGAACGTTGATGAGTTGAAAAATCTCGTTGTGAGCACTGACGACGGTAACGTAACTCGTCTAAGCGATATTGCAAAAGTGACGCTCGAGAAGAGCCACGACTTGTACCGTGCGAGTGCGAACGGCCAGGAAGCAGTGGTTGCAGCGATCAACGCGGCACCAAGTGCTAACCCTATCAACATCGCCGCAGACGTCCTAGACTTATTGCCTCAGCTAGAACGTAACCTGCCAAGCACGATCAAGATGAACGTGCTGTACGACTCAACGATTGCGATCAACGAATCGATTAGCGAAGTTATCAAAACTATCGTTGAAGCAGCGATCATCGTACTGGTAGTAATTACGCTGTTCCTCGGTTCATTCCGCGCGGTAATCATCCCGATCGTCACTATCCCACTCTCTTTGATTGGTGTAGCGATGGTAATGCAGTCAATGGGCTTCTCTTGGAACCTAATGACGCTACTGGCGATGGTACTGGCAATCGGTCTGGTGGTGGACGATGCGATCGTTGTACTGGAGAACGTCGACCGACACATCAAACTCGGAGAATCTCCGTTCCGTGCGGCCATCATTGGTACACGTGAAATTGCGGTACCGGTTATCGCGATGACACTGACGCTGGGTGCAGTATACGCGCCGATCGCGCTGATGGGTGGTATCACAGGCTCGCTATTTAAAGAGTTCGCGTTAACCCTAGCGGGTGCGGTATTCGTATCGGGTATCGTCGCACTGACCTTATCACCAATGATGTGTTCAAAAATGCTGAAAGCTCACCAAGAGCCGAGCAAGTTTGAGCAAACCGTGCATAGCGTGTTAGACCGTATGACGGGTCGTTACGAGAAGATGCTGGGTGCAGTAATGCAACACCGCCCAGTGGTAATCGGTTTTGCTTTGATTGTATTTGCCAGCCTACCAATGCTGTTCAAATTCATTCCGAGCGAACTGGCTCCGTCTGAAGATAAAGGTGTAGTGGTATTGATGGGTACAGCGCCATCAAACACAAACTTAGACTTTATCCAGAACACTATGAGTGACGTAAACCGCATCCTTTCTGAGCAACCAGAAGTGCAATTCGCTCAGGTGTTCTCAGGTGTGCCTAACTCAAACCAAGCATTCGGTATCGCTTCGATGGTTCCTTGGAGTGAGCGTGAAGCAAGCCAAGCTGAAGTAACAGGCCGTGTGGGTGGATTGGTTGCCGACGTACCAGGAATGGCAGTAACGGCGTTCCAAATGCCTGAACTACCAGGTGCAGGTAGTGGTCTGCCAATTCAGTTTGTTCTCACTACGCCAAACGCGTTTGAAAGCTTGTTCGCTATCGCAACAGACGTATTGACCGAAGTGAAGTCTAACCCGATGTTCGTCTACTCAGACCTAGACCTGAACTACGACTCGGCGACGATGAAAATCAACATCGACAAAGATAAAGCGGGTGCATACGGCGTTACGATGCAGGACATCGGTGTAACGCTAGGTACTATGATGGCGGATGGTTACGTTAACCGTATCGACCTAAATGGCCGTTCGTACGAAGTTATCCCTCAGGTAGAACGTAAATGGCGCCTAAACCCAGAGTCGATGAACAACTACTACGTGCGTGCAGCTGATGGCAACGCGGTTCCACTGAGCAACCTAGTAAAGATTGACGTGATTGCTGAGCCACGCTCACTGCCTCACTTCAACCAGCTGAACTCAGCAACCATCGGTGCAGTACCCGCACCGGGCACGGCAATGGGTGATGCGATTAACTGGTTCGAGAACATCGCTGAAACAAAACTGCCAAGCGGCTACAACCATGACTACATGGGTGAAGCTCGTCAGTTCGTGACCGAAGGTAGCGCACTGTACGCGACGTTTGGTCTAGCATTGGCGATCATCTTCTTGGTTCTGGCGATTCAGTTTGAATCTCTGAAAGACCCAATCGTGATCATGGTGTCGGTTCCTCTTGCGGTATGTGGTGCGTTGATCGCTCTGGCGTGGGGTGCTGCGTCGATGAACATCTACTCACAGGTAGGTCTGATCACACTGGTGGGTCTGATTACCAAGCACGGTATCTTGATCTGTGAAGTAGCCAAAGAAGAGCAACTGCACAATAACTTAGGTAAGACAGAAGCGGTAATGGAAGCGGCGAAAGTTCGTCTGCGTCCTATCCTAATGACAACCGCAGCAATGATCGCGGGTCTTGTACCACTGATGTACGCGACAGGTGCGGGTGCGGCTCAGCGCTTTAGTATCGGTATCGTAATCGTTGCTGGTCTAGCGATTGGTACTCTGTTTACCCTATTCGTACTACCAGTGATCTACAGCTACTTAGCTGAGAAGCACAAGCCACTGCCTGTTTTTGTCGAGGACAAAGACCTGGAAAAGTTGGCACGCGTTGATGAGGCAAAAGCCGCACAACGCGAACTCGCTGATAATCGCTAAGAGTTAAAAACGCAAAAGGCCACTTCGGTGGCCTTTTTTATTGTCTGGTATAAGGTGTATCTGGTTCGATTTTTTGTTATCTAACTAGCGACTTTCCCGTATCAATTACATAGAATGTAGCCAAAGAGACAGGAGTTTTAGTCACCATGTTTGACCCAAAGAAACTAGAGCAAATCGCTAAACAAATTCACGACTCTATGCCAGCACCTGTAAAAGAGCTGGGCGCAGACGTCGACCAAAAAGTTCGCCAAGTAATCCAAGGTCAGCTAAACAAGCTGGACGTGGTAAGCCGTGAAGAGTTTGATGTACAAACACAAGTGCTACTGCGCACTCGCCAAAAGCTAACTGAAATGGAAGCGAAACTGGCAGAACTTGAAGCGAAGCTCGCAGACAAGTAAGCATCGGCTTCGACCAGACCCAAAAGGCTGACACTAAAATGTCAGCCTTTTTTATTGCTCTGACAAAACAAAAAGGCTTGGTCAACGGAGACCAAGCCTTCTAATTAGATGTTGTGTTTTATTTTGTATTTATCACTCCAGTCTGCCTGGAGTTCTTTTACTGCGTTACTTTAGGTTAAGTTAATTACGCAGTATTAAGGTTTCATTTCTAGGAGAAGGCGCGGAGTTTACGATAGTAAATGAGCACCTTCGACACCGAAATGGAACCTTAAGGCCAGTAATTTAGCCGCCTACCGCGATGCGCTTCATATCAGTCATATACCCACGCAGCTCTTCACCGATGTACTCAACTGGGTGGTTACGGATAGCATCGTTCACTTCGATTAGACGCGCATTATCTACTTGGTTCGACGTTTCGCCTAGACCTTTACCGATAACGTCAGTGCCTACTTTCGGCATGAACTTCTCGCGTAGAAGTGGTGTTGCTACGTTGGCGAACAGGTAGTTACCGTATTCTGCTGTATCAGAGATTACTACGTTCATCTCGTATAGACGCTTACGAGCGATAGTGTTTGCGATTAGCGGTAGCTCATGCAGTGACTCGTAGTACGCTGACTCATCGATGATGCCAGACGCTGTCATTGCTTCGAACGCTAGCTCAACACCTGCACGCACCATCGCGATCATTAGGATGCCGTTGTCAAAGTACTCTTGCTCTGAGATTTCTACGTCTGACGCTGGGTAGTTTTCAAACGCCGTTTGGCCTGTTTCTTCACGCCAGCCTAGTAGGTTCACGTCGTCGTTCGCCCAGTCAGCCATCATAGTGCTAGAGAATTCGCCTTCGATGATGTCATCCATGTGCTTGTTGTATAGCGGACGCATCAGCTCTTTTAGCTCTTCAGAAAGCTCAAAGGCTTTGATTTTCGCTGGGTTTGATAGGCGATCCATCATATGCGTGATGCCACCAAACTTCAGTGCTTCTGTTACTGTTTCCCAACCGTACTGTAGTAGTTTACCTGCGTAACCTGGGTCGATACCTTCAGCAACCATCTTCTCGTAACATACGATAGAACCCGCTTGTAACATGCCACAAAGGATTGTTTGCTCACCCATAAGGTCAGATTTAACTTCTGCTACGAAAGATGACTCTAGACAGCCTGCGCGGTGACCGCCCGTTGCTGCAGCCCATGCTTTCGCGATATCCCAACCTTCACCTTTTGGATCGTTCTCTGGGTGAACCGCGATTAGCGTTGGTACACCGAAACCACGTTTGTACTCTTCACGTACTTCCGTACCCGGACACTTAGGTGCAACCATCACTACCGTTAGGTCTTTACGGATCTGCATACCTTCTTCAACCACGTTGAAACCGTGAGAGTAACCTAGAGCCGCGCCTTCTTTCATTAGCGGCATTACGGTTTCTACTACGTTAGTGTGCTGTTTGTCTGGGGTTAGGTTAACCACTAGGTCTGCTTGAGGGATTAGTGTCTCGTAGCTACCTACTTCAAAACCGTTTTCTTTTGCGTTCTTGTAAGACTGACGTTGCTCGTCGATCGCCGCTTGGCGAAGTGCGTATGCCACATCAAGACCAGAATCACGCATGTTTAAACCTTGGTTAAGACCTTGCGCGCCACAACCTACGATAACCACTTTCTTACCTTTTAGGTAATCGGCTTCTGTTGCGAATTCGCTGCGGTCCATAAAACGACAACGACCTAGTTGGTCTAGTTGCTCACGTAGGTTTAAGGTATTGAAATAGTTAGCCATAGCAGGGCTCTCCTTATAAGAATTTTTCCATCTGGTCGATATTTCTCTATCGAATGACCTGATACTAAAACAGACATCAGGTTGCTTAAAGTGATATATTCACAATTAGTTATTGCAAAAAGTGCAACAAGGAAATGATGCTTTCATGAACATTAAAAGTCTGCAGGTATTTATTCACCTGTGTGATAGTAAGAGCTTTGCTAAAACGGCCTCAGCGATGCACATCAGTCCATCGGCACTGAGCCGCCAAATCCAAAAGCTTGAAGCCGAAACTGGACAAGGCTTGTTTGTTCGCGATAACCGCAGCGTCGAATTAACTCCAGCGGCAAAAAAACTGTTACCAGTAGCGCTGCGAATCCTCGGTGAATGGCAGAACTACAATGCGCAACTCAAAGGAATAGAAGAAGAACTAAAAGGGGAAATTCGCCTGTTTTGTTCGGTCACTGCAAGTTATAGCCATCTACCCGAGTTGTTGACCGAATTCCGCATTCAACATCCATTTATCGAATTCAAGTTACAGACCGGCGACCCAGCCACCGCGATTGAGCGGGTGTTGGCTGACGACGTGGACGTGGCGATCTCCGCCCTACCCGAACAACTGCCTTCCCGTATCGAATTCGAAACCATCAGCGAGATTCCACTGTCAGTGATCGCACCGGTTGGCGTCAGTAACTTTGCCGAAGAGCTGCAAAAAGAAAAGCCGGACTGGTCCAATATTCCGTTTATCGTCCCAGAGTCTGGCACCGCACGCGAACGCGCGAATACTTGGTTTAAGAAGATGAAAATCAAGCCGAACATTTACGCGCAAGTGTCTGGACACGAAGCGATTGTCAGTATGGTGGCGCTTGGTTGCGGGGTGGGTATCGCGCCAGATGTAGTGATCAACAACAGTCCGGTCAAAGAGAAAATACAGCGCCTGAAAGTCGCGTCGATTCGTCCGTTCAAACTTGGGCTGTGCTGCAAACGTGCTCAGCTTGATAACCCACTCGTCAAAGCGCTATGGCAAGTTGCCCAATCCACTTACATTGCTCCTTAACTCCCACAACGCAAAAAGCCACCTTTCTAGGTGGCTTTTTCAATTGGGCGCTCAGTTAAATGACGCGAGAGAACTGTTGCTGACGCGCTTTGGCACGCAGGTATTTATCGAAACACATACAGATGTTGCGGATCAGCAATCGACCGCGCAACGTCACGCGGATTTCTTTTTCATCCACTTCGACCAACTGGTCATCGATAAAGGTTTGTAGCAAGCCTAAATCTTCTTTGAAGTAGTGGTTAAACTCGACGTTAAAACCGGCTTCAATCGCAGTTTTATCCAGCTTGAAGTTACAGATCAGCTGTTTGATAACTTCACGACGAAGTAAGTCATCACTATCAAGTGCCACACCTTTCCATAAAGCGTGGCGCTGTTCACCAACCTGTGCATAGTATTTCTTCAGCTCTTTCTGGTTTTGTGCGTACGCGTTACCAATCATAGAAATTGCTGAGACACCAAAACCGACTAAATCACACTCACCTTGTGTGGTGTAACCTTGGAAGTTGCGGTGCAGAATGCCATTACGCTGCGCCACAGCCAGTTCATCGTCCGGCTTAGCGAAGTGGTCCATACCGATAAATTGATAACCGGCACCTGTTAGCGTGCTGATGGTGTCCTGCAGGATCGCCATTTTCTCTTCCGCTTGAGGTAAATCTTCATCTTTGATTTTTCGCTGTGCGGCAAACAGTTGTGGCATATGGGCGTAGTTAAATACCGACAAACGGCCCGGCTGCATTTCGAGTACTTGGCTTAATGTCTTGGCAAACGACTCTTTGGTTTGCTTCGGCAGACCGTAAATCAAATCGAGGTTTGTCGAGCGGAAACCAAGCTGCTTAGCACGCGCAACCATAGCGAAGATGAACTCTTCATCTTGCTCACGGTTGACCAGCTTCTGCACTTCTTTGTTGAAATCCTGCACACCGATACTGAGGCGGTTAAAGCCTTCGCTGCGCAAATGGTCCAGCATATCCAACTCGATTTCACGCGGGTCGACTTCAATGCTGATCTCAGAGTCTGGTTCAAAAGCAAATTCACCACGCAGAATCGCCATCAAACGACTGACTTGCTGTTTGCTCAAAAAAGTGGGTGTACCACCACCGAAGTGTAATTGAGTCACTTTACGACCGTGCAACAGCGCGGCGCGCGTGCGGATCTCCAACTCCAATACATCTAAGTACTCATCCGCCTTGTGCGCATGACGAGTGATGACTTTATTACAGCCACAGTAGTAGCAAAGCTTGTGGCAGAATGGAATGTGGATATACAGAGACAGTGGTCTTTCTGGGTACTCCGTGCACGCCATATCGTAATCGGCAATAGTAAACGCCTCGTGAAACTCCAACGCGGTTGGGTACGAGGTGTAACGTGGGCCTGAGTAGTTGTATTTATCGAGAACTGCTTGGTCCCACACTATTTGCTGACTGGCGACAACTTGCTGCGACATGATGCTTTTCCATTTGGGCTGTAATAATTGTCTGGCGGCTAAGCCTTACGTATCGCCGCGTATTTTGCCACAGCAAAATGGCGCTCGTTGCCAGACAGTTCGCTTTTTGAGTAACAATGCTCGGAATTGATAACCCGATCACTTACTGATCATAGGAAGTCATCGGGGTTTCGCTAGATCATTTGAATGTTGATCTGATTATTTAAAGGCTGAACTTTTTTTTGTAGCTGCGTAAGCTCTTCAATGATCGCGTCTTGCAGGCGAGATTCTGCCTTTTGACGTTCCAGAGTCTGTTTCATACGTTCTTTTTTCACGAGCTGTTGGCGGTCTTCGCCGCGCGCCATGTCTTTGACAATATGAAACAGTTCAGCTGTCGCTGGGTACTCTTTATCGAAATCCACTCGGTCGTCACCTTGGACATAATCCATGATGTTATATAGACGAATGCTGATCTCTGATAAGTCGCATTGACCTTGAATACCTGCGAGACACAACACATGAACGCTTTCGAAGATGTTCGCGTTGCGTTTTTCGACCGCTAATTGCTTATGCTGCTCTTGCAACTCCTTTTGCTTTTTCAGCTGGAGCAGAAGGTAACCTGCATAAGACGCTAAGCCGAGAATAATGATTCCACCAGCAATGGCTAACACAGTTACATTCATAACGGGCTCTTATCCTTTAAATTGGTTCAGATCCAAGTCTTCAAATTGCGATAGTAGGTCATCATCCGTGGCGGCTTTTTTGCTCGCTTTTTTCACGGTTGGTTCTACGACAACTTCTTCTTCAAATTCTTCTTCCGCTGGCTCTTCGTATAGACCTAGCTGCTTCATCAGAACTTCGATTCGCTCAAGCTTCTCGTCGACATATTTCTGTAGACCAGCGCCTAAGCTTTCACCGTTGTCTAGACGGTCAAGCAATACGTTTAGCTGCGCGTCATTCTCAAGCATCTCAAGTTCTTTCTCAGCGTTTACTCGGCGATCAGCCTTGCTTGGCTTCTTCGCTGCTTCAACAACGAGAGGAATTTTCTTCTTGCTGCCTAAACGCGGGTCACGTTTTTGAGCTGCGCTGCGCTGCTGCTGTGCTTTTTCTTCTGAGTTACGCGTACCTGTCTTTAGACCTTTACGCTTTTTCTCTCTTTTACGCAGACGTCCTTCAACGTCTGACTGTGTACGGTTACGAACAACGACTACGTCGCCGTTACCGCCTGATCTTGCTTTCTTACTACGGCTCATTACTGGGGCTTCCTCAGTAAAATTACATCATTACCAATAAATTCAAGCTCGAGCTGATCCCGCTCCGCCAAGTACTGAAACGTGTTTCGGCTAAAGAACACCACGTGCGTCGGGTCATTCTTGTAGTGCCAACTGGCAAACGCTTCGACATTGATAACCAGTTTGGTCATCAGACCAATCCAGCCACCTGGCTTAACCAAATTTAACCATTGTTGCCACACGCTATCAGGATCATAAAGATGCTCGATAACTTCTGTGGACGTCATAAAGTCGTACTGTCTTTCTAACACCTTCTTATCAGGATGATAGTAGATATCGTACAAACTCATTGTGTGGCCCTGCTCTTCCAACATTATGGATAACGTAGGTCCCGGACCACAACCGAAATCTATCCCGTGAGATGCAGGCTCAATACGCTCTAATATGGGGTCAGCAACCCGCGATAAAAAGCGTCGATAGCCCTCGTCATTTGGATCATTTTCGTGCATGTCGTAGTGAGCTTTTTCCTCCGTCGCATCCAGTCTTTGGTCTGGATTGACGAATACTAGCTCACACTGCAAGCACTGAAGATACGCACGGCGCTTATCTTCAAAGTAATGTTGAGTATCCAAGCTTTGACAAAGTGGGCAGTGGTGCATTGTTCCATCCTCAAACAGGGATGCGAAACATACCAGAAACTGACCTGAGAGTGGAGCACTATTGTACAAATAATCATCGATTCAAGAAAATATTCTCGAATCCTGCATGAATCAGGATCACGAGGTAAATAAATTTGTACTTCAGACTTTAGTTCACTGACTTTTAGCGGCGAGAATGGGGAGTAAACCCAGAGGCGGGTTAAGTGAGATATAAAAAAAGCGATAGGAAATTCCCATCGCTTTCTAAATGCCCGAAGGCCAAACTGTGTTGCACCGAGTATAGTGCACCAAATATCCTTTTGTTTTTCGCGCTTTCCCTGCAAAAGGTGTCGTTTTTCACCATCCTAGTGAATTTTGGCTTTCCGTGTTACTTCCTGTATTGGGGCTAATCCTTAGCCGGTTCCCTTACAATGTCTAAACCATTAGACAAGTCGACCATCCCTATCGAGTAAGCATCCTGCTTACCCCTTTCCTTACTTATTTCACAAGCATCCCTTGCCTGCATCCCTTTAAGACCATCCTAGTCTTATTTCCCTTATCAGCACCCCTGCCGATGTAAACACTTTACTGCGATTATATTTCCAAGCAATCATCACGAATAAATATTCGGCACTTTTTTTAGGTCAAATTTTAGCTGATATATTTTTCAATAACTTAATGAGTTGTCGCGACCAATCTCAGTAACACGAATAGCCGATCTCTCACAAAGCAGATGGCGAGAAGAGAAATGGGATACCAACTTGCACGGTGACAGCGATCAAATGAAAAAGCCCAGAGACAACTCTGGGCTTTTTCAGTACAACTTGTGCTCGAACGAATAAGTAGGGCTTAGTGTAGGCCACCAACGTATTTCGAAAGTACAGCGATATCGTCATCTGTCAGCTTTTTAGCCACGTCACGCATCATAGCGTTCATGTCGTTACCACGTTTTTCATCGCGGAATTTTTCTAGCTGAGCTTTGATGTAATCGGCGTGCTGACCAGAGATTTTAGGAAAACCTGATAGCTCTGTACCGTTACCACGTGGGCCATGACAAGCGATACAAGCCGTTAGGCCACGCTCAGCATCACCAGCGGTGTATAGAGATTTACCTTTCTCTACAACATTTTCAGGTGTTGTATTAGGAGAAATTGGTAGTGAAGCGTAGTAAGCAGCAAGATCTTGCATATCTTGCTCAGACAGTGGCATTGCCATACCACTCATTACAGGGTCGTAACGACCTTGCTTACCGTTGCTAGTCATACCCAGTTTCAGGTCTTTCAGCTGCTTCTCAATATATTTAGCATGCTGACCTGCAAGTTTAGGGTACATTGCGAGTTGACTGTTGCCATCAGCACCATGGCAGGCAACACAAGTTTGGGATTTTGCTTTACCAGCTTCAATGCTGCCTTGGGCCCACACAGAGCAGCTGGCTAAAAGACTCAAGATTAGCGCTAATTTCTTCATGACATTCCATTATAATTATCAAGCTTCCAGTACCACTCTGCGTTAACACTCATGGTACAATAGGCGACCTTATGCCGAGCACGGTTATTTTACACAATTTCACAAAAAAGTAATCAATCGACTACACAAAGTCGAGATGGAGTTAACAGTGAGCGTAAAAATTCATTATCAAAACACCCATTTCATCACCAGCGCACCTGACATTCGTCACATGCCTGAAGATGAAGGTATCGAAGTTGCGTTCGCAGGACGTTCCAACGCCGGTAAGTCGAGCTCTCTTAACCGCTTGACGAACCAGAAAAGTTTAGCAAAAACCAGTAAGACACCAGGTCGAACTCAGCTAATCAACTTATTTAAAGTCACCGACGGCTGCCACATCGTCGATTTGCCAGGGTACGGCTTCGCGCAGGTCCCACTTGAGATGAAGAAAAAGTGGCAAAAGTCTCTCGGCGAGTATCTACAAAAACGCCAATGTTTGAAAGGACTCGTGGTTTTGATGGATATCCGTCATCCAATGAAAGATCTCGACCAACAACTGATCTACTGGGCGGTAGATAGCGGCATTCCAGTGCAAGTGTTGCTGACTAAAGCAGACAAGCTGAAAAGCGGCGCGCGTAAAGCACAGGTACTGAAAATCAAACAAGACGCGAAAGGTTTTGGCGGTGACGTCAGCGTGGCAGCATTCTCTTCACTGAAAGGTATTGGTGTCGACGTACTTCGTAGCAAACTCGACGAGTGGTTCGCACCAGCACTTGCAGAGTCAGTGGTCGAAGAGCTTGTTGAAGAAGAGCAGCAAAGCGAAGAGCAAGAATAACGTTTAAGATTATCAAAGAGCCTCACTCACCGAGTGGGGCTTTTTTATATAGCGCAGATACAAAAATCCCCACCATCCTGGCGGGGAAACGGGAGAGAAATAGTAGTAATAATTATTGTGTGCTAAGGATTGTCGAAACTGACGCGATATGCAATCCCCTTTTCCCATCCCATAAATGTTCCCATCACCATTAACAACGCCACTATAAAGCGCTGATAAATAAAAAGATAACCTATGAGTTCATAAGCCAAATTGCAGGATCTATGCTTTGGTTTTCGTATTGAAATAACAAAAGTGTGAATGGAGTTTTATTACAAAATTATGCTTAGTTACAAACAAAAACGAGGGAAATGGCGTAAAGCGTGGCGAAAGGAAACAACATCAAGATAAAGTGAAATCGATATTAGTCGGGCTGTAAAAGTTTTCTTTGCCCCAATAAAAAACGCCCCAGTCAAAAGCTGACTGGGGCGGCTGAATCAGCCTAATCCAATAACGTGAAACAAAAGGTCTGAAAGATAGAACATCTTACCTCTGTACCCTACGCCGTTTAATGTACAACAATTGGTCAGAAATGAAAACTCTTTTTGTAGTTTTTTTTCATTAAGGTTTTATTAAACTACATTTTACCAAGATATCTGAGATCTTATTTAGAGATAAAAAAAAGCTGGCGTTTGTGCGCCAGCTCATACAAATCAGTCCAAATTGCTCAAATAGTGTCTAGTGCGCTTGATCCCAGTTGTCACCGTGACCCGCTTCGGCCACTAGAGGCACTTCAAGCTGTGCTGCAGATTCCATCAATTCTTGTACTTTACTTTCAATTTCGGCTAAAGACGACTCTTGAACTTCAAAGACCAATTCATCGTGCACTTGCATCAATAGTTTCACACGACCATCGCCTTCTTTTTGGATCCATTCGTCGACGAGTAACATCGCCTTCTTGATAATGTCCGCCGCAGTACCTTGCATCGGTGCGTTAATCGCCGCGCGTTCTGCCGCTTTACGACGCATACCGTTACGAGACTTAATTTCTGGCAAGTGCAAACGACGACCAAAAATCGTCTCGACGTAGCCTTGCTCTGACGCCGCACTGCGCGTGTCTTCCATGTACTGCATCACGCCAGGGTAACGCTCAAAGTAAGTGTCCATGTACTGCTGCGCTTCACCACGTGGAATGCCGAGCTGTTTTGCCAGACCAAACGCGCTCATACCGTAGATCAGACCGAAGTTTACCGCTTTAGCTCGGCGACGTTGCTCGCTGGTCACCTCTTCGATGTTGACGCCAATGATCTCAGCCGCGGTCGCCGCGTGGATATCTTTACCCTGCTGGAACGCCTCAAGTAACGCTTTGTCACCCGATAAGTGCGCCATAATGCGTAGCTCAATCTGCGAGTAGTCGACCGCCATGATCTTGTAGCCGTGTGGCGCGATAAACGCCTGACGGATACGACGACCTTCTTCATTACGGATTGGAATGTTCTGCAAGTTTGGATCGGTTGAAGATAGACGACCCGTCGCGGTCACCGCCTGATGGTAAGAAGTATGTACTCGGCCCGTTTCAGGGTTAATCATCTTCGGCAGCTTATCGGTGTAAGTCGACTTCAGTTTCGCCAGACCACGATATTCCAAGATCAGTTTTGGTAGTGGGTAATCCAGCGCAAGCTCTTGCAGTACTTCTTCATTCGTCGATGGCGTGCCTGAAGGGGTTTTCTTAACAACTGGTAATCCCATTTTCTCGAACAAGATCGCTTGTAGCTGTTTTGGCGAGTTCATATTGAACTCTTGCTCTGCCACTTCATACGCTTTCTGTTCTAGCTCATCCAAGCGCTGGGCAATTTCTTGTGATTGTGCAGAGAGCTTCATGTCATCAATCAGAACACCGGTACGTTCGATGCGAGATAACACAGGCACCAGCGGGACTTCAATCTGTTCGTAAATCGCTTTAAGTTTGTCATCGCTTTCAATGTTGGCGATCAAGCGGTTGTGTAGACGCAGAGTTACGTCTGCATCTTCCGCTGCATACGGTGACGCTTGTTCCAGCTCGATTTGGTTGAAAGTCAGCTGCTTTTTGCCCTTGCCAGCAATTTGCTCAAACGAGATGCAACTGTGCTGAAGGAAGCGCAGCGCCAAGCTATCCATATCGTGTTTACCGCCGACACTGTTGTAGACGTAAGACGCCAACATGGTGTCGTATTTAATCCCTTTCAGCTCGATATCGTAGCGCGCTAACACGCTAGCATCGTACTTAAGGTTCTGGCCGACTTTCGCTTGGCTGCCGTCTTCTAAAATTGGTTTTAGCTGCGCCAGTACCCAATCGCGGTCAAGTTGTTTTGGCGCGTCTAAGTAATCGTGGGCAACAGGTACATAAGCCGCCACACCTTCTTCAGTCGCGAACGACAAACCAACGAGGTTTGCGACCATGTAGTCAAGGCTGTCGGTCTCCGTATCAAACGCAAACACCTCCGCTGCTTTTAGCTTTTCAAACCAAGCGTTGAACGTCTCTTCGTCCAGAATCGTTTCGTATTGGCTGCGGTCGATGGTAACCGCTGGTGTTTCCAGTTCAGGGGCAAGATTAGAAGAAGACACGCTCGCGCCTGATTTTTCTACCGCTTCCACTACGCCTGTACCGCCGTCGAGCAGTTCATTCAACCATGATTTGAATACCAGTTGGCCGTACAGCTTAATCAGTTCATCTTTATTTGGCGTGGTTTTGATCAGCGAGTCTGGCGTTTCTTCGAGTTCAACGTCGAGTTTGATCGTCGCTAACTCATAAGACAGCATCGCGTTGTCTTTGTTATCCACCAGCTTCTTCGCCATGGTTTTTGAACCACGGAAACCAAGCGGTGCAATATCATCAAGGTTTTCATACAGCTTGTCTAAACCGCCGATACCTTGAAGTAATGCCGTTGCGGTTTTATCACCCACACCAGGTACGCCAGGAATGTTATCGACTTTATCACCCATCAGCGCGAGATAATCGATGATCAATTCAGGTGGAATACCAAATTTTTCAATCACACCTTCGCGATCCATCACCACGTTCGTCATGGTGTTGATCAGGGTGATATTGTCATCCACCAACTGCGCCATATCTTTATCACCGGTACTAATAAGTACTGGCATACCCTGCTTCGATGCTTGATGCGCGAGAGTACCGATTACGTCATCGGCTTCGACGCCCGGGACACAAATCAACGGTAGTCCCATCGCACGGATCACATCGTGTAGCGGTTCAATCTGACAACGCAGGTCGTCTGGCATAGGTGGACGATTGGCTTTGTATTCTGCGTACATCTCATCACGGAACGTTTTTCCCTTTGCGTCAAATACAACCGCGATACGCTCGCTGTTGAACTGGCGCATCATGCTACGCAGCATGTTTACCACACCGTAAACGGCGTTTGTTGGGATATCACCATTGCTCATGGTGCCTGGATAAGCGTGAAATGCACGGTATAGATAAGAAGAGCCATCAATTAAAATCAATGGATTGTCTGGAATACGAGCCATAGTCTTTTAGCATCCTAAAATAAAGATCTGCCTAGGATGCCATGACTGCGAGAGTGAATCCATTTTAACTCAATGAATCCAACTCACACATTTGTCGATTGTTTACCCACACTTAGCCACCACCTGTGGATAACTCTGTTTATATTATTTATCCACTGCCTATAAACCTGAGTGCCAACAACAGATAAAACAAGATAAGGCATTGTTATTAAACAATTAAAACACAGATCGATCATCTAAAGATCGATCCATTAACGATCTTCAATTGTGGAAAAGACTATTGGTGTCCTTTTATTCAGCGCTGATCTTGAGGCATAAAAAAAGCGACACCTTTCGATGTCGCCTAGCAAAAACAGGTCAAAGCTTGTTCAAATGAGTGTCGGCTTTGCCAGAAAGCTATAAATTACACTGGAAGCAATGTGAGCAATGTCGTGTCAAAAAGAACTCGTGCAAGTTCGTTTAAGTTCAGTGTCATCACCGTCTCCAATTAGAATCTGGTAACTCTACGTCCTTGTGAACTTCTCTCATTCCCTAAGACGAGATAAATAATAACCATTCTCATTTATAACTGCAAGCATTAAATGAGAAAAAGTCTCATTTATTTTCTATGACACGGTTATTGGCTTTACAAAATGGAGGCGAGATTCAATCAATTTTTGTTTTTCTTCAAATTTTTCAATCATATAGCCATTTCTTAATAGTAGCCTCAGCATCGCCGGAAATTGATTGCGAGACTTCACTTTAAGCTGACGGTAGCCTTGTTCGCGTACCCAATGTTCTTGCTGGTCCAAAAGCGCTTGAGCAACGCCTTTGTTTCTTGCCCGAGGTGTGACGCCACCAAACCAGCTATAAAAGGTTTCACTATCCAGTTCATAACCAATCTTAAAGCCAAGAATATGTTGCCCTTCCTGTGCGACGAGAATCAGATAGCGTTTACCATCTAGCCGCTCTGACAACGACTCAACCGTTTCTTTGCTGACAAACTCACTGATTTGCTCCACCGCCTCGACACACTCTTGCAGTGTACCCTGTCGATAAACCATGCTCATGACTGTCTCCCTAAAATAATAAAGGCCAGCAAATGCTGGCCTTTGTTAACGTCCATCTGCGAGCGATTTACCGCTCGCAAACTTCGTCATTTTTCGCCTTTGAGGTACTGAGATGCTTGTGCATTTTCTTCGGCTAACCACTCTGCGACGTCTTTCGCAAAGTAGGTTAAGATACCGTCCGCGCCTGCACGTTTGAAGCACAGCAGTGATTCCATCACCGTTTCGCGCTCTTTCAACCAACCGTTTTGGAATGCCGCTTTGTGCATCGCATATTCACCAGACACCTGATACGCAAACGTTGGAACGCTCAGCTCAGACTTCACACGACGAACCACATCTAAGTATGGCATGCCCGGCTTAACCATAACCATGTCAGCACCTTCGTTGATGTCCATTGCCACTTCATGAATGGCTTCATCAGTGTTGGCAGGGTCCATCTGGTAGTTCTTCTTGTTGCCGCCTTTAAGGTTACTTGACGAGCCGACGGCATCGCGGAAAGGTCCGTAGTAACAAGATGCGTATTTCGCAGAGTACGCCATAATCTGCGTATTGATGTGACCCGCTTGCTCTAGCGCTTCACGAACCGCGCCAATACGGCCATCCATCATGTCAGATGGTGCAACCACATCTGCACCCGCTGCTGCGTGAGACAGCGCCTGTTTGATAAGTACCTTAGTAGTCTCATCATTCAGTACATAACCATCTTCATCGATGATGCCGTCTTGACCATGTGTGGTAAATGGATCAAGCGCAACGTCGGTAATCACACCGATCTCTGGCACGTGCTCTTTCAAAGAACGCACCGCGCGTTGCACCAAACCTTCAGGGTTGTACGCTTCAGCGGCACACAAGCTCTTCGCATCTTGGTTGACGACCGGGAACAGAGCGATCGCTGGTACGCCCAACTGAGCAAGGTACTGCGCTTCTTCTAACATCAAGTCGATAGACAAACGTTCGATACCAGGCATAGATTCAACGGTTTCACGACGATCTTTACCCATCAGGATGAACATTGGGTAAATAAGATCGCTTACCGACAACTGGTTCTCTGCCATTAGACGGCGACTAAAGTCATGTTTACGCATACGACGCATACGACGGCCTGGGAATTGACCTTGAATCGAAACTGACACTCTGTTCTCCTTGTGTGGTGAAAGTGCTAAGTTGTGAAACTGCATGAGCTGCATAATATCACTCCACACTTTTGACACCAGTGACAGAGTAGAAAAATGCAAAAAATGACCATAGGCTCACACTGCCTTATACTCACCCCAACCAACCAGACTTGAGAAACAACATGATCGATACCCACGCCCATATTTACGCCAGCGAATTTGATAATGACCGTGATCAGGTCGTCGAGCGCGCTTTAGCACAAGGCATCGAAAAGATTCTGCTACCGAACATCGACCTAGAGTCAATTGAACCGATGTTGCAAACCGAGGCGGCCTATCCTGAAATTTGTCGTTCGATGATGGGGCTCCACCCTTGCTATGTGGATGGCAACGTAAAGCAAACACTAGAGATCATTCATTCGTGGTTTGCCAAGCACAATTTCATTGCCGTGGGTGAAATAGGTATCGACCTGTACTGGGATAAAACCTATAAAGCAGAGCAGGAAATGGCGTTCACCACTCAGCTCAACTGGGCGAAAGAGATGAAACTGCCAGTGGTGATTCACACTCGCGATTCGATCCAAGAGACTCTAGCGTTACTGGAAAAAGAACAAGATGGCTCACTGTCTGGCGTGTTCCACTGTTTTGGCGGCAGTATTGAGGAAGCAAAGGCGATCAATGACCTCGGTTTTCACCTTGGTCTGGGCGGTGTGACGACGTTTAAAAATGGCGGTATGGATAAGGTGATTCCTCACCTTGATATGGATTACGTGATTTTAGAAACCGACTGTCCTTACCTTGCGCCGGTTCCGCACCGCGGCAAACGTAACGAACCGTCGTATATTCCACTAATCGCCGAGCGTATTGCTTCTCTGAGAGCGCTTTCGATTGGCGACGTTCAAGCGATGACTAACCGCAACGCTAACCGCTTGTTTGCTTTGTAACGGCTGCTAACGTCCGGCAGATAAAGAAAAAGGTTGGCGATGGCCAACCTTTTTCATTCTCATTGTTTAGCTTTCGCTTTCTGACTCTGATTCCTTATCGTCATTCTTGCGCACATAGAAACGGGCGAAGAACAAGCCGACTTCAAACAGCAAACACATCGGGATAGCGAGCAAGGTTTGCGAAATCATATCCGGCGGTGTCAGCATCATACCAACCACAAACGCGCCAACGATAATATATGGTCGCTTCTGGCTGAGGCTTTTCGGGTCTGTCGCTCCTGTCCAGCACAGTAAGATGATCGCAACCGGTACTTCAAACGCTATACCAAACGCCATAAACAGTGCCAAGACAAAGTCGAGGTAACTCGAAATATCAGTCGCAAACTCGACGCCACCTAAAGAAATTGCGGTAAAGAAGCCAAACACCAGCGGAAACACGACGTAGTATGCAAACGCGACACCACAGTAAAACAGTAACGAGCTTGAAAACAACAAAGGCATGATCAAACGTCGTTCGTGCTTATATAGTCCTGGTGCTACAAATGCCCAGACTTGATACAAGATAAACGGTACCGCAACAAACACGGCCGAAATCAGTGTTAGCTTCAATGGTGTGAAAAACGGTGACGCAACGTCAGTTGCAATCATCGTCGCCCCTTCTGGTAGGCGATCGACCAAAGGCTTAGAGATAAATTCGTATATTTCGTTAGAAAAGTAGATCAGGCCAACGAACACCACCAATATCGCTAAAATTGCGCGTAATAAACGGTTTCGAAGCTCTAAAAGATGGCTGATCAAAGGTTGTGTCTGCTCAACCGAAGACATAGCTAACCTCGTTTATAAGATCAAAAAGGAGCCACACAAGATGCAGCTCCTCGAGAGAGACTATTCGGCTTTTTTATCTGCTGAAGGCTCACGAGCGTCAGAAGCGGATTTGCTTTCCGCCTCTGCTGTTTCCGCTTTTTTATCAGCGGATTGTTCGTTCGCGTATGGACGCTGAACTTCTTGCGCGGCTCTTTTCAGCTCTTCGACTGACGATTTTAGCTGAGGATCCAAATCCTCCATGCCCATCTGCTCAGCTTTACGCAAGTTTTCTTGTAGCTCCTGCACCTTCAGCTCATGTGAAAGTTCGTCTTTCACACTGTTTGCCATGTTTTTCGCAGCGCCGATAAAACGAGAAACGCTACGAATTGCGTGAGGCAAACGCTCAGGCCCAAGAACCACCAGCCCGACGACAGATATTAATACCAGTTCCCAAAAACCGATATCAAACACGTCTTATGCCTGCTCTTTGTCTTTCTTAGTTTCAGAAGTCTCTGCAGACTTCTGCTGTTCGATGTTTTTTGGTTCAAAGTCAGCGTCTTTCGCTTCGGCGTCTTTCTTAGCAGCCTCTTCATCGCTCATTGCTTTCTTGAAACCTTTAACCGCACTACCTAGGTCACCGCCGATGTTGCGTAGCTTTTTAGTACCAAAAAGCAGAATAACAATCACAGCAATAATCAGAAGTTGCCAAATACTAATACCACCCATTCTTTTTTACCTCGGGTCTTATTAAAAATAATTTATTCAAAGAGTTTAACGTCTATCGACGATAAGCTCGCCAACTAAGCAACCAAAATGTGACGCCACCAATAGCGCTCATCATTGAAAGCTGCTCAAACGTGGTGTTGACCAATATTGCCGAGCATACGACTAATGTTGCACCAACACCAAACAAAAATTTTCCTGTCGCCTGCTGACGCTTGCTCTCACGGTAACCTTGGTAGAGCTGATCCATACGTTGGTTCATCATCTTACCTTGGCGTAAGCTGTCGTAGAGCAACTCAGGTAACTCTGGCAATTTCTCTGCCCAGAACGGCGCTCGGTCCTTAACGGCATTGATTACCGCTTGCGGGCCGACTTGATTCATCATCCACTCTTCTAAGAATGGTTTCGCCGTTTCCCACAAATCCAGTTGTGGATACAGTTGACGGCCTAAGCCTTCAACGTAAAGTAACGTCTTTTGCAGCAATACCAGCTGAGGTTGCACTTCCATATGGAATCGACGCGCGGTGTTAAACAAGTTCAACAGCACGTGACCAAACGAGATCTCACACAAGGGTTTGGCGAAGATTGGTTCACAAACGATGCGAATCGCAAACTCAAACTCATCAATATTTGTTTCACGTGGAACCCATCCAGATTCAACGTGCAACTCAGCCACTCGGCGATAGTCGCGGTTGAAGAACGCTAAGAAGTTTTCCGCTAAGTAACGCTTATCTTCACTGTTCAACGTACCAACAATGCCACAATCCAATCCGATCCACTGCGGGTTTTCCGGATGCTTAGGTTCAACAAAGACGTTGCCTGGATGCATATCAGCATGGAAGAAACTGTCGCGAAACACCTGGGTAAAGAACACGCTAACACCACGTTCAGCCAGCAGCTTCATGTTGGTGCCGTTCGCCTTCAGCCCTTCAATATCAGAGACTTGAATGCCATATATTCGCTCAGAAACCATGACAGTTTTATTACTGAAGTCGGAAAAAACTTCCGGCACATATAACTCTTCGCTGCCTTCAAAGTTTCTTCTGAGTTGAATCGCGTTAGCCGCTTCACGGCGCAGATCCAACTCATCAAGCAAAGTCTTTTCGTACTCGCGTACCACTTCCACTGGTTTTAAACGACGTGCTTCAGGAAGTGCTTTGGCGACTATACGTGCCATGCGGTACATCAGTTTTAGATCTGCATCAATGACTGGGCGAATATCTGGCCTGATAACCTTTAATACCACTTCTTGGTTAGTCTCTTTTAGCTTCGCAGTGTGCACTTGGGCAATGGAAGCAGACGCCAGTGGCGTGATATCAAAATCGTTGAACCAGTTTTCTAATGGACCACCAAGCGCGAGCTCAATTTGCTCTTTCGCCAGTTGGCCGTCAAATGGGGAAACTTGGTCTTGCAGCAGCGCGAGAGGGTCAGCGATGTGCGGTGGGAACAAATCACGACGTGTCGACATCATCTGGCCGAACTTAATCCATACCGGACCAAGTTCTTGCAACGCTAAACGTAAGCGCTGGCCAAGTTCTTTATCGCTGTGCTTATTCTTAATCCAGAACAAGCCTTTACGCGCTAGCAGCGGCGCTTTGGAAAGCTGATGGTTGGGCAATAACTCATCAAGACCGTATTCCAGTTGAACCTTGGTAATATGGTAAAGACGCTTTAGCTCAGAGAGAGTCATGCACGCTCCAGAAGTTGCTTTAGCTTAGCTTCTACGCGAGCCGCGTGGCTTTTCAGATCATCAACTTGGTCGCAGAAATACGCCACTTCCAGCGGCGCTGGGGCGATTTTCCACTCTTCAGTCAGCACTTGCGCGAGATGGTTCTGGTGTTTGCTTGCTTGCGCTTTGACAAACTGACCCAAATTCTCCGCGCCTTTCACCAAGGTATGCGCAACCACATCACCCGTAGCACGTGACAGCCATTCTTCGATGTCTGGCTTGCAATCGGTCATTAACTGAGAAAACTTCTGTGCTAGCTGGATATCGCCTTCCAGCACCAGCTTATCTTGCTTGATCAGCTTGGTGATGTTTGACTGGTCACGCAATTCAGGTAACACAGCAAGGTTCAGCGATAGGTAGCAATCAGGTTCACCTTCGTAATTCGCCAATACATCGATTTGTTGGCTGAAAACGAACGTCAGGGTTTTATTGATTTCTTTGAGGTGTACCTGAATCACTTGCCCTTTGAGACGAGCTAAACGACGACCCAGTTCAGGGTCGTCTTTGATTAAGGTATTGAGAGATGTTTCGACTACTGCCGTTACAAGAGGGTCAAATGGCATAACGTTCCTACCTTAGAACTTGTAACCACGGTGCAGTGCTACGATACCGCCAGTGAGGTTGTAGTAGTTGGTTTTCTCGAAACCCGCTTCTTCCATCATCCCTTTGAGTGTTTCTTGATCTGGGTGCATGCGGATAGATTCCGCTAGGTAGCGGTAGCTCTCTGAGTCATTTGCCACTAGTTCACCCATTTTTGGCAATAGGTGGAACGAGTAAGCGTCATAAATTTTTGATAGTGGCTCAAGAATTGGCTTTGAAAACTCGAGCACCAAAAGACGACCGCCTGGCTTAAGCACACGGAACATGGAACGCAGCGCTTTGTCTTTGTCTGTTACGTTACGCAGACAGAAGCTGATGGTGATCGCGTCAAAGTAGTCATCTGGGAATGGCAGCTCTTCTGCGTTCGCTTGAACGTAGTGCACATTACCGACAATACCGCTATCGCGCAGTTTGTCACGGCCAACATTCAGCATTGAGTTGTTGATGTCAGCAAGAATCACGTGACCTTTTTCACCGACAATACGCGAGAACTTTGCGGTCAAATCACCGGTACCGCCACCAAGGTCCAACACTCGTTGACCCGGACGAACACCACTACAATCGATGGTAAAGCGTTTCCAAAGACGATGAACACCACCAGACATCAAATCGTTCATGATGTCGTATTTTGCTGCGACAGAGTGGAACACCTGAGCCACTTTCTCGACTTTTTCTTCTTTTGCTACGGTGGTGAAACCAAAGTGTGTTGTTTCACTCGATTCTAAGGCTGTATTCGATTGCACGCTTGTATCCGTCATGATGTTTCCTCTTTGAACAGTGCCAATGAATATATACGGCCTGAGCACTGCGGGCGATTAGTTTACTTTATCCTCAGCCGGATGTCTTTCTGCGAGCGAATCATTTTCACCCAATGTGTTGTTTTCTGTGAGGCCATCATAATGAGCCATGTCACTCAGCTTGGCCGAAATCGGTCGCTTCACCTCTACGCCAAGCTGTTTAAAGCTTTCCGCTTGGCGAATGACATTGCCACGCCCGGTTGCCAGTTTGTTCATCGCCCCTTGGTAGTTCTGATTGGCTCTGTCCAGCGCGCCGCCAAGACTTTCCATATCATCGACAAACAAACGTAACTTATCGTAGAGTTTGCTCGCGCGTTCGGCGATCACCTGAGCGTTTTGGTTTTGTCGCTCGTTGCGCCACAAATTGTCGATGGTGCGCAATGCTACCAGCAAGGTGGTTGGGCTGACCAAGATGATATTTTGCTCCATCGCGTCTTTCACCAAGCTTGGGTCGGCTTGGATCGCGACCTGAAACGCGGGTTCAACCGGAATAAACATCAGTACGTAATCGAGGCTCTGAATGCCTTTAAGCTGATGATAGTCTTTTTGTGATAGCCCTTTGATGTGCGCGCGCAGTGCAAGTAAGTGGTCACTTAACGCTTTATCCCTTTGATTATCGGTTTCGGCGTTAAAGTAACGCTCGTACGCGACCAAGGCGACTTTGGAATCCACGACCACCTGTTTGTCTTGCGGTAAGTGAACAATCACATCCGGTTGGTAGCGTTTCCCAGCTTCGTTTTGCAAGCTCACTTGTGTTTGGTATTCATGGCCTTCACGCAAACCTGATTCGGCTAACACGCGAGCCAACACCACTTCGCCCCAGTTGCCTTGCTGCTTGTTATCGCCTTTTAATGCCTGAGTCAGATTAACCGCTTCACGCGTCATTTGTTCGTTTAAGCGCTGCAGGTTTTTTAACTCGTGCACTAGGGTATGGCGCTCTTTCGCTTCCACGGTGAAACTGTCATTGACCTGTTTTTTAAATCCTTCCAATTGCTCTTTAAGTGGGCTCAAAATCCCTTCTAAACTCTGACGGTTTTGTTGGTCGACTTTGGCGGTTTTACTTTCAAACAGTTGGTTCGCCAAATGCTCAAACTGCTGCTTTAGACGTTCTTCAGCCTTTTCCAGCAACTCGAGTTTCTCTTGGTTGGCTTTGGTTTGTTGCTCGTGGCGCGCTTCCTGTTCTCGCAGTTGCGCTTCCAGCTGTGACTTTTGCTCACGGACGCGATTCAGGTCATCGGAATATTGCTGGCGCTCTTGTTTGACGGCTTCGAAATAACGCAGCTTTTCCATTACCGCCATCATCTTACCGTGCAACTGTTTTGACTCGTACGCGGCTTTGTCGCGCTCGGTATCGAGTTCATCCAATTCTTGCTGGGCTTGCTGCAGCTCTTGTTGTAGCTGGCTGATTTGGCTGTTAGCAAGTTGCTGGTTTGATGTCAGCTGTTGTTCCATAAGCTGATGACTAAACTGCATTTTTTGCTTTACCCACCAGCCCACACCCAGCCCGCTAATTACGGCACCACTGAGCGCGCTGACGATCAAGCCCTGATTCTCAAGAATCCATTGCATAATAAAGGTTTAACTCTCTTTCCAGATATTGATTTAATGGTATTTTACCACTGGATAAATGTCCAGTTTGTCGACTAGATATCGAACAGATAGACTAGGCTCACCGTACTTCATCCCCTCTCAGGAAACTCAGGGATTCACCTATCGGTCTTAGGATAAGGAACATCATGGACGAACGTCGCGCGCTTGGGTTTGGTTTAGCCGCTGTACTCTTGTGGTCAACGGTGGCCACCGCATTCAAACTGACTCTGGCAGAGTTTACCCCGATTCAAATGCTGACCATCGCCAGTATCGTGTCTGCACTCGCCCTGACGGTGATTTGTGCCGCACGCGGAAAACTCGCCTCAATACCCAGCACTTTTGTTTCCAATCCTTGGTATTACTTGTTGTTGGGGTTAATTAACCCGCTGGCGTATTACCTGATTCTGTTTAAAGCTTACGACCTCTTACCCGCTTCTCAGGCACAAGCGATTAACTACAGTTGGGCAATTACTCTGACTTTGATGGCGGCGCTGTTTTTGGGGCAAAAGATCCGTAAGCAAGATTGGCTGGCGTGCTCGTTGAGCTACTTTGGCGTCGTCGTGATTGCAACTAAAGGCGATATCCTCGGCTTGAACTTTGAAAGTCCACTTGGCGTCGGATTAGCATTGCTCTCCACTCTACTTTGGGCGGGCTATTGGATTCTGAATGCAAAGAACAAAGCTGACCCGATTGTCGCCGTGCTGCTGGGCTTTCTGGTCGCGATCCCGTTTGCCATTGGTATCAGCATCTATGAGGGGGCAAGCTGGCAACAGGTTTCTCCTCGAGGTTGGTTAGCGGTGACATACGTCGGATTGTTTGAAATGGGCGTCACTTTTGTCTTGTGGCTGAGCGCATTGAAGCTCACCCAGAATACCGCGCGGATCAGCAACCTTATCTTTGCTTCTCCGTTTGTCTCGCTGATATTGCTTGCGACCATCATAGGCGAGGATATTCACCCAACGACCCTCATTGGTTTGGTATTGATTATCAGTGGATTGGTGATCCAGCAGATCAAATTTGGCAAAAAAGATCTCTCACAAGCCGCTAGTTAACATATTTACAACACATCTTTATTAGGATGCGTTTATCTCTCTGCTATAAAAAATGCCGGATATCTCCGGCATTTTTTCGTTTAATCAACGAAAGCTGTCAGTTGACCTTCTTTCATCAGCCAACGTTCGCACTGCGGATTTAGACCTTGCGGCTGATGCGCCACTTCAATGATCAATTTATCTCGCCAGTCTTGCGCAAGGTTATGACGGATAACTCGCTCGGTGTTTTTGTCCAACGCACTGAATGCTTCGTCCAACACATAGATCGGGGTATTGCGTAGCCATGCTCTCGCCAAAGCAATACGTTGCGCCTCTCCTCCGCTCAGCCGAGCGCCGTTAATACCCAGTTCGGTATCTAAACCCTTAGCAAGCGCACCATACATCGACTCCAAGCAGACTAATCGCAATGCCTGCATAAGTTTCTCATCGCTATAATTTCCTCCTAGAGATAGGTTATAACGCAAAGAGGCCGGAAAGATGACGCTTTGCTGCGGAACATAACTGGTTTGCAACCAAGCGGCTTCACGATTTTTCATGGTGATCGCTTGCCCTTTGAGCCTTAATGGTGCGCTTTCCGACAGATAAATCGCCGCTAGATAGCGCAATAATGACGTTTTACCGCTGCCACTTTCACCTTGAATAACCAAGTGTCGTCCCGCGGATAGTGAAAGCGAGACGCCTTCAAAGATTTTCTCCGGTGCGTTTTGATATCGATGACTAAGTTGTTCAACACTCAATAACACGTCAGAGTTGACCGAACTTGGCGTTGCATTACTCGTACATAGCTCAGTTGACGACTTCACATCTAACATGGCAATCACGCGACGACATGCCGGAAATGTCTGTGGTAAGTCTTCAAAAGTTCGCGTCAGCGCCAGTACCGGACCAAACGCGCCAGCGTACAAACATAACGCAGAGAGCGATAACGCTTCTCCCGTAAGCCAAGCGACACAAAGCATCGCCAGAAAGCCGCTGCTGATCAGTACATCGCTCAACGCATCCTTCGTACCGTTGCGTATTGCCAAGCGATTGTGCAACTGCTGCAGTTCTTGACCTTGTTTGGTCACTTTACGCTGAAAGAAAGGCATCGCGGACCAATTTTGCACTTCACTGAATCCAGACATAACATCCGTCAACAGAGCATTCAATTGACCAAACTGACCACGGATACCTTGTCCTAACAAACCATTGCGCTTGAGATGCCACACAGGAAGAGCCGCCCCAACCGCCAATAACAGACCAAACAATACCATTGCAGCCGGACCGACCAACCAATAGCCGTAAATCGTCACCAACAACGACACCAACAATGCAGACAACACGGGCACGATAGTATGCGCATAAAATACTTCGATACGTTCGATATCCGACACCACACGCGCCGTCAACTCACCCGTCGATAAGTCTTGAATATTGTCTGGTGCTTGCGCTTCAAGTTGCCAGTAGACCTGATTACGCAAATCTTCTTGAATACGAAAAGCAGCGTTGTGCCCTGATAATTGCTCGACGTAACGGCATGCTGCTTTGCCAACGCCAATCAATAACAATGGCCAAATCAGTTGTTCCCATATCGCCATGGAGTGGCCCGCAAACAAGCGTTGTGCATAGTGTCCAGCCACAACCAGAATCGCAATCGTCCCTAACTGATTGAATACCCGGCAGAGTAAAGACAACGTCAGTGGCGCCAGATGAGGCTTAGCGAGGCGTAATAACGTTTTAATCATACCCAAGCCTCCGTTCGTTTTGCTTTAATTGCATTTTGCCAGTCGCGGACATCAATCACGCGGTCCGCCTGCTCAATGAGTCGTGGTGAATGACTGATCACCAATACGCCCGCCTGTTGCTTAAGTTGATGCAGCGCGTCAATGATATGTTGTTCGCTTTGGTTATCCAGCTGGCGGGTCGGTTCATCAATTAAGAACAAACTATGGTTTGATAAAAATGCCCGTGACAAACCCAGCCGTGCGGCCTGACCACCGGAGATATGCTTACCGCCTTCCCCAGTCTGACGCAACAACCCTTCCGGATAACGCAGCCATTCTGTCAGTCCACATCGATTAAGCGCATTGTAAATATCACCCTGAGACGCGTTGGGCGCAGCCAGTCGGCAATTGTCTTCTAAGGAAGTATCAAAGACGTACGGCATTTGTTGCAGATAGCCAACCGATTGATGGGTAATGATGCCGCTGTTGGGTTGGAGTTGACCGCGGATAAGCTTAAACAGCGTTGATTTACCACAACCACTTGGCCCTTGGATAACAACCAGCTCCCCTTTGTATACGGTTAAATCGACACGTTGAAATAACAGTCGATGCTGATCATAACCGAAGGTCAAACCTTGAATATCCAGCATAATATGACGGTTTTGCGGTGTGAGATGATGAGTATCATTTTCTTCCATCGCCAGCACTTGCTGAACGTCGGCTTGAACTTCTCTTCCCAACGCTCCAGCAAAGAAGAATGCCCCCATCAAAGACAGCGGTCGAATTAACTCTACGCTCGCTAAAATAATGAACGCAGCGGAAGCAGCATCGATAATGCCAGATTGATAACGCGTAATCGCCAACAGCGACGCCGCCACTATCGTACCGAGTGAAAACAGCAAGTCGACCAATAAAATCACCAGTTGATTGGTCTTGAGCAACGACATGGTCGAACGGCGCAGCGACTCACCATGGTGTTCAATCTCACGCCCCCACGCTTTAGAGAATTGATACAGTTTTAACACTGGGAGTCCATGCAAACTCTGGGTAAACAACTCGGTCAACACGGCGAGGTTATGTTTGTAGGTTGCACTGACGCTGGCAAAGCGCTTAAACACCAACATTAAAATTGCAGGGATAAGCGGGATCATCAACAGCAGCACAAAACCCGAAAATGGGTCGATGCAGGCGATAAACAGACAAACTAACAGCGAACCAAGTAAGCCGATAAAGAACTGTGGAACAAATAGCCCCCAATATAAATCCAATACTTCGACGCCTTCACCAAGCAAGTAATTAAGCTTACCTCGCAGGTCCGGAGTCATCTGGTGAGGTTTTAGCTTCGCAAGTTTGTCGAGCAATTGAGTACGCAGACGTTGCTTCACCTGCGCGGACGTCTGAGCACCTAGATGACGGTGCCAGATTATCAATCCAAAACGCAGCGCAACGAGGACAGTGGCCATAAGCAATAGCTGACCAGCCGCCTGCTGAACATCGACCAGAAACAATTGGCTCACAAGCCAATACTGACCAACTAAGCCAAGAATAATCAAAATGCCGCTTGTTACCGTCCCGAGCAACCAAGGCTTAGCGGTTTGAGGAATCGCACCTATCATTGTTGTTCCTCACCTAGCTCGATGCGTGTTTTGTAACGCACGATCACATACGTTTCGATCAGCGCAATAACAATCAAAGCGATCTGTGCGGAAGGCCGTTCATCCAACAACCAAACGACCGTCGCCAGTATAGAAGCCCATACCAGTATAAGTACGCGCGCCTTTTCCGCTATGGTCAAACCGCGATTCTCTTTGATGTTCCTCAGTGTCGGACCAAGTAAGCGACTGGCCAGTAACCAAGATTGAAAACGAGGAGAGCTAACGCTGAAGCAATACAGAGCTAACAGCGCAAAAGGGACGGTGGGTAATAAGGGAATAAACACACCGACCATACCCAGCCCAGTCGCGCTGACCCCTATGGTCAAGAAGGTATATCTTTTAATCATGTTCCAATTCATTCTGTAAATTGTCTGTCGTAATGAAAGGCTGAATTTAATTGCGCCTTGGCCTTTAAGGCTTTGCGCTATTTTTATCTGATATCAATCTGAATCAGTGTCGGCAAATCGACCTTGCGTCACTGCGCTCTCAAAGATACCGATACACATCATTAGCAAGGTGCGAGGAAATCCCTCGCACCGGCTGTTAAGCTAAGCGGGTCGTGGTTGTTTATCTTCTTCTGTATGTCCTTCCGTCTGGTGCACCGCGTGCTTCAGCGCCTGATCAAGACGGAATGCTTGGCCGAAACCTTTAACGTAGTTACCGGAACGGGGCGAAAAACGGTAGAAATTGAAGTCTTTCATGCCACACAACTGATCGACGATATCACCAAAGGTCTGTTTCATTTCCTGTTTCAGAGGCACCGCTTCTCGAGCATGTTTATCAATACACACCACATCGCAATCAATCACCACACGTTCGCGCGCGAATAGATGACGCGCCTTATCTTCTGGTTCAACCAGCATTAGCGATGCTCTCGGAGAGTGCTGAAGATTGCGTGCGTGTTGTGAAACAGTGCTGAGTAACATCACAAAGTTATTGCCTTCTCGGACAAACGGACCGTAACTCGCTAGCGGCGTGCCATGCTCATCAACAGTGCCCAATTGGGCCGTTGAAAATTGCTCAATAAATCCCTGAACCTTCGCAGGTAAACGTTCTAGCTGTTCTTTTCGGTACAAAATACAGTTCCTTTCATAATGATAGTTATTCCACCAATTCAATTTTGTTTAGTGTGGTGGCCACTTGCTGTAACACAGTGCGAATAGTGCGGTTATTTGCTGGGTAATACTGACCAGGACTGGCACAAGATTGCATCGAAGGTGAGCGGTTATTGAAATCCACTGCAATAACTTCGATGCCTTTTCGTTTCATTTCTCGACAGAGCATGACCTGCTTGCGATCACGTAACTCGGGGGCTGCTAAGTGGTCACCATCGGTGAACAACACCATGACTTTTTTGTTGTTCTTCAGACCATAGTCACGAGGTAATTCGCTCTTGGTGCGATCCCACTCTCCACGCCACTCAGGTGACAGCAAACGCCACGCCCACATCACACCTTCCGCGTTATTGGTGTTCATTTCCGGGTAAAGTGTTTTTAAACCATCAACAAATTCACGATAGTTGGAGATGTATGACTGAACACTGCTAACCCCACAGTCAAATGAGTCGAACAGCGCATGCATGTGCTTCCAATCCGGGTTATATGGCGAGTTGTTACTTGGGATATAGGAATGCAATGGCATGCCATTTTTGTATGTATCTCCTGGTGGCGGCTTGCGTTGGGTTTCAAGATAGAAGCGGATGTTTTGTTGTCTAGGTCCAAGTTCCAAGCTACGGATCCACTTTGGGCTGAGTAAACTGGGACTGGTTAAGTCCGACTGAACTTCCGGTAATTGCATACACATTGCTTTGCGCCAGCGACCTGGTACTGTTGGACTGAGCAGGTTCTTCCACCCTTGCTCTTTTGCCAATGTACGCAATGATCGTGGAATCGCTACCGCGTCAGATTTAAGAAAATTTGGGCGCCAGCCGACATTAACCAATCCGGTTGCGGGTACGATGCTGATGGTTTTGCTCAGATTTCGTCTTTCTTCGGCGTATAAGATGTCGGCAAAATCTCGTAAGCCATCGATCGCCTGAGCCATAGGCACACCCTCCATTGAGCCAGATACATCCAACATGATGACGATTTCCAGTGTCGTCTGGTGTAAGCGGGAAACGGCTTGGTGACGAATCTGCAGGTCTCCGGAGATCAATTCCTCATTGAGAACCAGTTCGCTAGCCTTTACTTTGCCGGTCACGGTCGTCGTGGTGAAATCATCACGTTTATCTAGCCTTGAGCGAGACGCTGCCAAACCTGTGGTCTCGTCATTGACATTGGCGTTCAACAGTTGATTGGCGTCTTGATCCGCGCTGACACTGTCAGATGAAGAATAAAGCACAGCATCGGCCAGCATTGAGAGACGACTATCGGTGGTACTGGTGACAACCACCAACAGAACAAAGCTAAAGAAGGTCAGCATACCAGCGAGAAATATCGCCGCCGACACCGACACCACGCCAAGCTGATGGTGACGAGAAATAACCGATGTGGATAATGGCGTCATCAGTTAGTCTCCCTAATCATATGAGAATAGAAACGACCATTTGGCCATAGCTTCCAAATCGCGTTGTTGCTGACACTGCCATGTGGCTGGAAGCAGATTGCGACTTCTACTAAGCTGCCGACCTCAAAGTTCGGCCATTGTTCACTCAACGGGCACGATGAACTCACCATCACTGGCGTGGTTTCCTTAGTCGCCGCATTGTGCATCGCGATCGACAAATTCACGCTGCCTTTAGCAATGTTCGAAAGTTGCTGTTCGGCAAAGCCACTAAAGTACGGGAGCTGGGCGATATTGTTTTCAATCGTCAGGGTCCGACGGTTGCCCACCATCTCAAGAATGTTGTAATTGAGGTTCACCAAGCGTTGTTCGACGCGAAGGATGGTCAGTATTTCTGACGCCGCCACAATCACGGTCAGTAGCATCGGCAGGATCATAGCCACTTCTAGACTGACACTGCCTTGTAAACGACGTTTACGCGCGGAAAAAATCGGATATCGAAACATAGTTAATCGAACAACAAGTCCTGTGAAGCAATCAAGGTGCTAGTAAATACCAAAGGTTCTGGGTATAGCGTGGCTAACGGGCTGATTTCCATTTGTGTGGAGAGCGTCGCGGTCACCTGAAACACCGGGTCTCTTGGGCGAAAGACCGTGCTGACCTCATCGTCGTCCTGCCCCACCCGGAGCAACTCTTCCAACGAGTCATAACGAATAATGCTGACATCGACCTGGTCGATAAAACCGTAACTGTTGTCATCAATCATTCGTTTGATAACAGAGGGGTTTAACGGCTTAACGCGCCAGTCTTCGGCTAACAGCACCCGCAGCGAGCTACGCATCGCGTGTTCCAACAGTCCGTATTGCAAATGGACTCGGGTGATATCGAAGAAGGCTAACAACACCGCTAACACAGCGGGAAACAGCAGCGCCGTTTCTAAACTGATAACACCACGCTGGCGAGTACGACGCTGGCTCATTGGGTCTTCCGCATTACCGCCAAACGCGCATTAAGCAGCGAGAGGTCACGTTCGACTTCACTCGCTGGCAAATGACGAGCTAGTAGCGCTCGGGCTTGGTCCTCGTTGCCTTCCGCCAGTAATAGCAGCGCGAAATTCAGCTCAACCTGTTGAGGTAATTGCTGATACGCCAATAACGGCGAAAACGTTGTGCGTGCTTTCTCGACCTGATTGTCATGCAGATAACTTATCGCCAAGTTTGAACGAAAATGAGGGTTGTCCGGTGAGAGCATAATCGCTTGCTGCAACGCGGTTCTTGCTTGCTGAGCATCACTGTCTAATAACGCGATACCTAAACCGTTATGCAGTTGCGCTTCGACCTGTGGCTCGTCCGCTTTGGGCAGACCTAATCTATATGCTTCAGTGGCTTCAGTCACACGACCATTGCTAAGCAAATAGCGGCCAAGGTACATACACGCCTGCGCCGAGATAGCTTCTGGATGCGCGCAGACGTAACGCAATTTCGCCATCGCGGTTTCTTTCTTGTCCTGACGATACTGACTACGAGCCAACATCATTTGGTATTTGAGGTTGTCCGGCGACAGTTCAAGCAACTTCAGATACTGCTGCTCCGCTTTTCCATACTGACCATAGTTAAACGCAGCCTCGGCAAGGGCTTGGGTATTGTCTTCGGTTTGCTTTTTCACTTTGCTTGCCGTCGCACACCCGAATATCAAGGGGCTGAGACAGACCAACAACAGCCATTTGATCGGATTTGTGGTCATCATTTTAAACTCTCCAACAACAGGTTCATGGTCGGTGCAACGATCAGCACCATCAATGGCAACATAATGAAAGCCATTTGAATCAGCGTAATGCGTCCCGGCAACTTACCGGCCTGCTCTTGCAACGCCATTTTGCGCAACTGCCTTGCATCAGAACTGATGGTGCGCATGGTTTCCGCCAATGGAGAACCATATCGCTCGGCCATCGCCAGCGTACTAGCGAGACGTTCGAGCTCTTTCAATCCGGTTCGCCACGCCAGCTTTTTCAGGCACTGTGCGGATTCGCCCCGAACTTGAATTTCGGCGTGGGTGCGCAACATCTGCCGCGCCAGCATCGGTTCAACATCCAACAGATATCGGCCGACTTTTTCCAACGCCCTTTCCAGCGACAGTCCAGCTTCAACGCTGATCACCATCAGGTCTATCGCGTCAGGCACAACCTGTTGCTGCTTTTGTTGCGCTTGCATCGCCTGACGGCGCAGCCAATACTCGGGTAAATTGGAGCCCACAACGTAACCAATTAGGGTCATCATTAAGGTGTATGCATCGACCAACTCCCCTTGAACAGCCTGCCAAACCAACGCCGCCCCCGCACTCAACAAACCCAAAAAGAGTTTGGCACCACGTACCGTGTTCAAAGCCTTAGACGACGCGATGCCCGCGTGTTCCAACATCTGCTGCAAACGGGATTTCTCTTTCTCCGACACCGGGTATAGCACCCCTAGGCCGACAAGAAATGAAGACGAAGAACGCTCTACTATCGCGTTGTCATCACTCAGTTTTAAATAACGCGCACATTGCAGTTGCCAACGGCTTTGTGATTGCTGCGATAGAAACAACCACACCAAGACAAACATGCCCACTACACCTACTCCCAGTAAGCTGACTAGCGTCATTGATGAGAGGATCCACTGTTCCATGCGCTATCCTTTTAACTGAGTCATACGGCGGATCAGATACAAACCACCTAAAATACTGCCCACCACATACGCCATGACGATTTGCCCGCCGTTTGAGGTCATCAGAAAATCAAAATGCTCACGTCCAGTAGTAAACAACACCAGACACACCAAAATCGGCAGTGCCGCGAGTACTTTGGCTGAGTTACGCGATTCAGAGGTAATACTTTGAATGCTGGCGTTGAGTTCGGCTCTCGATCTCAATGTGTGCCCTAGCCTTTCCAGCACTCCGGTTAAGCGCCCTCCCGTTTCCTGCTGTAAGCTCAGCACGATAGTAAGAAAACGAAACTCAGCAATTGGCATACGTTGAGCGGCGTTTTTCATCACTTCATCCAGAGTCTGACCGACTTTCAGTTCGTCGTGCATGTTGTCAAACAGGCGCGCGGTCACGTCTTGGTGTTGCTGAGCCATCTCATGAAACACATCAACCATCGGAGCACCAACACGCAAAGCGCGGATTAAACCGTCAATGACATCCGGCAGTTCATCGCGAAACTGGTCTTTGGCTTTTTGTTGCAATTGTTGATAAGCAAACCATACAACCAACAGCACGGTACTCACGCTCAGCGGCAAGGCCACATACCAGTCCATACCGTTAAAACTGAGTAAAGCTGGCGCGACAACGAGCGATGCGACGACACCAAGTTGCCACTGCTTTAACTTTTCCGGGCTGACAAAGGTTTGTAGGTTCTGATACCACACCCATTCGCACCAAAAAGGCGGACGCTGGGCAGCACTGGCCTCCAAGTTCAGCAACGTGTAGCGTCTGAGTTGACGCTGCCAGTGATCCTGACGTTGAATCATGCGCCACAGCAGCGCACCTGCGACAATCCAAACCGCCATAATGATGATCAGTAACTTCACTGTGGCGCCTCCACGCAGTGGCGCAATGCCTCTTCTTTGGCAAAATGAGCCGCTTTATCCAGCAAGGTGGGAGAAATTGACTGAGCGGTAAAGCGGCCGTAGATATTCTGCTGCTCGGCACGGGTCAGTTCGAAGCGGAACACCGGGCTTAGCTCGATCTGCTCACCTTTCATACCAACTACTTCACTGATGGCAGTAATCCGACGACGCCCATCGCGCATCCGCTCGAGTTGCACCACTAAATCAATCGCACTGACAATCTGGCTGCGGATAATATGGTCGGATAAACGTTCTCCGCCCATTTGCAGCATATTGGTTAAGCGCACAATCGCATCTTGTGGATTGTTGGCGTGCAAGGTACACAACGAACCATCATGGCCGGTATTCATCGCTTGCAACATGTCAAACGCTTCCGCACCGCGAACTTCACCAAGCACGATACGATCTGGACGCATACGCAGTGCGTTTTTCACCAAATCACGCACCGTTACCTCGCCGTTGCCTTCGGTGCTGGCATTGCGGGTCTCAAGCGGTACCCAATGTGGCTGCGCCAAGGATAGTTCGGCAGCATCTTCGATGGTCAGAATACGTTCGTCTTCACTGATGTGCCGACTCAGCGCATTCAATAAGGTCGTTTTACCCGAACCTGTACCACCGGAAATTAATATGTTGCAGCGGCAATAGGTCGCCAGTGCGAGGAATTCCGCCATTTGCTCTGACAAGCTGTCGTTGTCGACCAGATTCGACAACATCAACTTACTCGCAGGAAATTTACGGATCGAAATGCAGGTTCCATGCAACGCCAGAGGCGGCGCGATCACATTGACGCGACTGCCGTCTTTTAGGCGTGCATCTACCATCGGATTGGATTCATCTACCCGGCGGCCAATCGCATTGACAATCCGCTGGGCAACGTTCAGTACATGTTTGGCATCGCGGAAACGAATATCGGTTTTTTCTAGCTTGCCGCGTCGTTCGACGTAAATGGTTTCAGGACCATTCACCAAGATGTCGGACACATCCGGATCCTCGAGTAACGGTTGAATGGGACCGATACCGACCATTTCATCGACCAATTGTAGTCCTAAAACTGCCAGCTCCTGACGGTTATAAGGCAACATTTTCCGTCCAGAAATGGTATTGAGTGCATCTTTGACACGCGGCAGCAGATCATCACGGGATAAACTCGCAGCGATCGATGGATCGACCAGTTCGTAAAACGCACTTTTGGCGTCATCCGTCATCGAAAGCAGTTCGTGGCTGCGGGTCTTGTGGATTAACACATCTTGCTTAAACATCGACTTACCCTTTCTGTTCTGCCGAAGCGGCACCCAGCACTTGCCCTAACTGGTGGATTTTTTTGCTGAATTTTGAACGCTCAGCCAACAGTGGTTTGCCTTCTCTTTCCGCTTTATCGAACGCTTTGGCATCAAACGGCAGTTCAACGCTCAACTCCAACCCCAGCGCTTTGGTGATTTCCTGTTTAGGCACTCGACCTTTACCGTGGCGGCACAAGTTGCCGACTAAGATTTGTCGCTGGTGTTTCAACGGCGTATTGGCGCGGAGCTTGGCCAGATAGCGGAAGCTGTTCAGGCTGTAGTCAGTGACAAAAATGCAGTTGTCAGCCTGCTCTACGATCGCAGGCATCGCAGGGTGATTAAGGTTCGGTACGTCCACAATCACTGTTGCGTAGTGCTCCGCCAGCGCTTGGATTGTCTCTGCGGGTTGCTGCACGTCATCATGTGGCAGTTGACTATCCTGACCATAAAACAAATGCAAACGCTTGGTGAGTTGTTGGCTACTGTGCGCCAATAAGGTTTCGTCGATACGCTCAGCGTCGGCAATGATGTGCTCCAGATGCGGGTCATAATCGGCACCCAATAGGATTGGGTGTTGGCTGTGGAACAGGTCAAAATCAACTAAGGCAACAAACTGATGTTGTTGCTCGGCTAAGAAGTACCCCAAGTTCGCCGCGATGGTACTCGCGCCACACCCACCCGTACTGCCAAGTACACAAATCACACGCCCCTGACGCAATGGCTTGGCCACTTGGTGCCCTTGAAGATGCAGTAAGCTTAATCGAATCGCATCGGCATCTAACGGCGTGGTGTGGTAGTCGTTCACACCCGAGAACATAAGGCTACGGTACAAGGCGACTTCTTGTTTTTTACCCAAGACGATCAGCTTCATCTGTGGCGGACAATACTCCGCCAGCTTACGCAGCGCAGCTTCCAATCCCAGACAGTCACCGCCGTCAACGATGAGCAAGTCAGGTGCACCCTGTTTGACACACCAGAGCCTAGCCGCTTCGATATCGCCTTTGTTCACCTGAATGTCTTGCGTGGTCAAGTCACCTTTTAGCTGCTCAAGCACTTGTTGGCTATGGCTATCGAGAACAAACGCGACAACATTAAATACTCTTTCAGTCACGACTTACTCTCCTGTCACTGGCTGTCTTTCTGCCGATTTAAGCTGGTTGTTGAACAAACGTTGTACCGCCCCGGTCGTCAGAGCGCTGTTCTGCTCTTGATACTCTTCACCGTGGCGCCATGCCGATTTGTTGACAACACTCTGGTATTGATTGCGTAATTGCTGGCAGGCGTGCGCCGAGACAGGTAACGACTGACGGTTGTAGCGACACGTACCCCGAACCAATTTCACTTCGAGTTCACCAGCGATCTGATTCTGCTTATCCGACTGATACGTCAGCTCTACTGGTAACTGAAAGTAATCACTCAACTGAGTGCGTAGCTTTTGTTGAGTCTGTGAGTCCAAATTCCCACCTTGCAACGAAAGGCGAATATGCCCCTGTTCTTCACGTTTGTTTACTGGGCTCAAAATATTTTTCAGGTCTAACTCAATGTTGGCTGCGGTTGTCTTAAATGAGGTTTTGTCCTGAAAGGTTGAATGCGTGCCTGTTTCGTACGGACGCTGACAACCAACCACCAATAAAAGGGGCAACGTGCTCAAAGCCAATTTCGCGAATTTCATCATCATCCTTAATAGTTGTATCCATAGTTACCAAACAGACGCTGATTGGCGTCATGGTCATCACCCATATCGCGTAGGAACAGACGTTCGAATCGATTGGCGGGACGGAATCGGTCGAGCGGCGTCGTCAATTCGCTCGGGTCGCTGGTTGGCTCAACTAAGTGAGCGGTCGCGATGATGACTAACTCACTTTCTGAGTTCTTAAAGCTGTTGCTACTGAACAGTGGCGCAAGGAAAGGAATTTCGCCTAGAAATGGCAGTGCTTCGATTTTATGGTCTTGATAGGTTCGCACCAGGCCAGCCAGCGCAAAGCTCTGACCATCAGCCAACTCAATCGTTGTCGTAGCGCGGCGGCTTTCAATACCGGGAACTTCGACACCGGCAATAGAGACGCTGTGCTCACGACTCAGCGTAGAAACTTCCGGTGCGACGGTAAGACTGATTTGTTTGTTACTCAGCACTGTCGGGGTCAGCTCTAAAGAAATACCAAAGCGTTTAAACTCGATACTCACACCGTCGTCACTGTTGTCGACAGGGAAAGGAAACTCGCCCCCCGACATAAAGGTTGCCGCTTCACCTGATTTTGCCGTCAGATTAGGTTCAGCCAACACGTTGACCAAACTGTCTTCAACCAAAGCATCGATGATGACATTCAAGCCATGCTGACCATTTCCATCGGGTAATGTGTTGGAAGGAAATTTATTGCCTGGAGTCACACCCAGCGCCGTCTGCAATGTGTCCCATGTCCCCCAGCGCATATTACCGATCGAACTCCAGCGCAGACCTAACTGTTCACTGGTCGAGCGTTCCATTTCGACAATGCGTACCGAAATGTTCACTTGGGCGCTACCTGCGGTTTTAAGCTGGTTAACCACCAATGGATAGACGCCCATGCCACCGCCCGGTTTTGCCATACCTTCACCACGGCCGCCACTACTACCACTTTCGCTCGTTGGCGCTGCTAAGGTTTGCTCGTCTACTTCTTGTAGCCCTTTAGCAAACCCTGACGCTATGCTTAGGATCTCGTGCGCCTGAAGTGCATTGGCCACTTCGCCCATCGCAACAATAGCCCCTTTGCTGTGTACAAACGTTACTTGAGCATCGGGAAACGCGTGTTGCACCGCTCGTTCTAGGTCAAACAGATCGGCCGCTACCACTATTTTGTAGTGCGCCAGTGTACGGGCATTGTCTCCGAGCACTAAGATGTCGGTTTCGCCTAAGGCTTTGCCCGACACCATCACGTGACGGTTGGAAGGTGCGTGGACCACGACCAACTCTGGGTCAGAAACAAAAATATCTTTCACATCATCGGCCACCGTGATCAGACGGTTTTGGTTGATAGTGAGATTCAAGGTCTGGCTTGCTGCTAACGCCCACGGTGAAGCAAACAATGCCAACGATACGTAAAGTATAAAATTTCGAAGCAAAGACATGATTTATCTCGTTGTGCTCTTTTCTTGGGTACGAATATCTTCGCCACTGAAAATACGAATGGTGTGCTGAGGCTTGCGGTCCGGATGATGGTTGTCCGACAACTGTTCATCCCACAGGGTGGCAACGCTTGATGTCATCACTGACGGTTCTTCCTGCTGAACGCCGCGTAAGATTAGCGATAAGTCCCCCAACGTTTTTGCTAACAACAAACGTTGCGCCCCTTCTGGAGTGACTTCGAATGTGATCGGTAAAGCGTCACCGCCAACCATCGACATGTCGTTGCTATTTTGAAGTTTTGGTCCGCTGACAATGTCAGTCAGCGTGTTGTTGATCGCGAGCAGACGCGTATTTTCGAGAATCACGCTGGTTGCGCGCTTGGTGACTTCGCCAAAGCCTTTCTCGGATGCATGCTCATTTTCACTGGTTAAGATGACATCGACGTAATTGCCCGGTCTTAGCAAGTCATAGTTCATCCCTGCCAAGCTCATCTCCAGCGTGACCGCTCGCATGCCTGGCGAAAGCATCGCGGACATGTATTGATTCTGTTCTGGGCGGATAATGTCTGAGACTGCAAGCGGTTGATTGGCTGCGACGCGACGAGTTAACAAGCTGCCTTTAAGCACATCAGGTTTGATAAAGCCTTCAAGAAACACGTCATTAAGCTGCGTATTACTGTCGGTTGGCATTGGTGCCCAACGGAAATCTTCTGCCCTCAGTAAGGCACCCGCTTGGATGGCATATTTCGCGACTAAGATTCTCGGTACAACGGCTTTCTCTTCTACCGCCACGTCGGCGGGTTTATCTGAATGAGTTGGCGTTGAACTCTGCCATGCCACCAACAGCATTGCGACCAAGGTCGCGCCCCCGAGTAGCACAAAAATTAACTTTTTCATGATGGGTATAAACTACATATAGTGAATAGTGGTGGTTGCGGCGATGCATATCGCGACTGCATAAGGCACGGTTGTTTGCGGTTTTGCCGCAATTACTCCCCTTAACGCGAAGTAGTTAAACAACCAATACGCCACGCTTAATACTCCGCCTAACAAAGCGGTTTTTAATAGCAACCAATACCATTGTTCCAATGAGGCGTAGGCGCATATTGCCAACAATTTACTGTCTCCAGCCCCCAGCCAACGGCAGTGGAAAGCCACCAACCCAAAGACCACTATTGTGATTCCGACTAGAAATGAGTGAAGAGAAAAAGGCGTAACAACGACACAAACGCTCAACAACAAAAGCAAAAATATATTGGGAACCTTACGCTGAGACACATCGCTTAATGCAATAGAAAACAACAAGATCACCGTTATAATTTGCAATAAAAAATAAGAATTACTCGCCACCAGACCCCATGTTCATACCATCAATGATTGTTTGAAACTTTTCTTTTAAGGCACTGATAAATAAGCCATCAGAACCAAATATCGCTAATATCCCTGCTGCTAACCCGGCTGCGAGAATGCCATATTCAATCGCAGTTGCCCCTTCTTCATCGTGTATATAACGCTCAATCAAAGCTACAAAACCATTCATCAAACCAATTCCTTTCTAAAAATCATGTATCTTTCTTTTGTTATGAGAATTATTATCAATACCATTGTAAAAATCAATCTCATTTATATAATAAATGCCAATTTATTGATCATATGTAAACATATCGATCGAATAGATGCTTACAAACAGTATTAACCTCTTTCATTTCGCGAAATAACGAACGACCAACGGTTTAAATAATAAGCACATTGTTGCACCAGTGCGTTATTTCATGTTTGCTTTGATTTTTGTGTAAAGGAATATTCATGCTCTTTAGACAGCTTGTTTTGTCTGCAGCAATCGTGTTGGCGATCAGCGGTTGTAGCGATCAGCCATCAGGCTCGGATTCAACCTCGCCGGGTAATGGTTCAGGAAACGGTACGACCTCTGACTCAAGCACTACCCCGGGAAGTCCAGCCCCACCGTCAACCCAACCCGGAAGTGGTGGTAACGTCACACCACCCGCCCTGCCCACCAGCCGGTCGACGTTAACGATTTCAGGCCCTGTCGCGGGCAGCCAGAAAACTGATACGTACGCATTTAAAGTCTGTTCCGGTCAGGTTTGTGAACAATGGCAGAGTACAGTTGAAGAAGGTGGATTTGAGTATACGTTTCAGTTGTCACAATGGCCGCACGATCAGATCGTGACAGTTGAGGGGAGCAAATTAACTACTACACCTGACGTTATTTCGGCTCGGGCCTACTCGGCGGCCAATATTGATGCTAACTCCCCGTCATATTTCATGACGGAGCTTGATAGCCTGCGCAATATGCTAAAGTTAGACAGTAACGATGATGGTCTAGTGGATGAACTCGAAGTGCCATCAATGTCTCTGGATCCCGTAACCTTGGCGTTTAATACCGTGGCTAAATATCTCCTAGACGGAGAACTAAGTCGCTACAATAATCTGCCATACCAAGACAAGTATGAAGCGGTTCGTAGTTACCTGTCAGAAAACAGTAAAACCACATTGCTGGACCTAACGGAAGAACAACAACAAAACGTGAACTCTCACGTCGCTTCTCAGGGACGGTTTAAGAAGTATTTTGGCAATTACGTGCTTCCACTTTCAGCGGAACAATGGTTATCACTTAACGGTGATCCAAACATACCTGATGAACAAAAAGCGATTACGCTCAATACTTCTCAGATTCGCACCATACACAATCGAGACAACGACCGAAAAGCAACCTACAAGCAGCTATCTCTCACCGTTGCTCAAACATACACAGTGCAAAAGAAACTGGTATTCAACCAGCAATTAGTGATTGAATTAGCCGCTTTGTACCAACTTCTGGGGGCCAATAAGAGCATAGAAGTGGTACTGAGCGAATGGCGGGCACGCGATCTTGAGCAGCAAATTAGCGTATTGAACCCAGGAGATGGTGAAGCAACCCGGTTTGAAGGGACTTATACCATCCCCGCGACGGAAGATACGTTAGAGGAATTAGGGTTATCTGATAGGATCAATGACGACGAACTTACACTGCAAATCGACGCTAATACGATGCGAGAAGTATATCAAAACGCCCAAAACGCGCTGACTGAAGGCAAAAGTGGCGACTATGTTTTCTCCATTAAACCTATGCAATGGCCTACAGGCGAAAATACACGGCAACATATTGGCTCGAAGGTTTTAGAAAAGGCTGTCGAGTCACCCTCACAGGCGTTATGGCAACACTATGAGTCCCAATTTACCAATGATCTCAACGCTATAAACACCTATCCAGAGCTCGCACATGCCTTCTCGTCTGATGAGCAAAAAACATTCATCTTTCAACGCAAGGTTCAAGAGTTAGTACTCGCCAATCACAAGCACCCATTCAAAAACGCGCTACTGTCTTTGGCGCCAATACGGTATTTACGTATTAGTGGTCGCTTCCCGAAAGAGCTTGAACAAGCCTCTCTAAGCATTGTCCTTGGTAGCCGACCAAACCCTGAACTTGGCGGATATTATGATAAAGGCCTATATCCGTTGCGCCACCAGCCTGTAGGCTTGATTAACGGTCAAGGCCAACGGCTAAACACGCTAGATCTAACGGGTAAAAATGATTTTGTAACCACCATTGCATTACGAGATATCGATAACTTTTATTCTCGATGTAATCCGGGAAAACCTTACGAGAACGGAGAAGAGTACACCGCGGATGAAATGCAAGATACGCTGACTATCCACCTCCGCGATAATAAAACGAGTGTAGAACTGCGTTCAGTACTGGGCTCCTTTTGTGAAATTGCCAAGCTAGACGAGCAACAAGGCAACAACAATGGCATCCTTGAACATACAGAGCTAGAACGCTTGAATGTAGGCTACGTTAGCACCGCTCAAGCCGCACTGCTGTTAAAGCAATCGGTATCAAGTTACGGGACTAATACTTATATTTTCCCGTGGAAGCACGAAGAAATTGTCGAAAAATATCGCCACATGCCACGTAAGCAGATTGAGCTATTAGCCGCGTTTGCAGCGTTACAAGCAAAAGGACAAATATTCGGTTCGATGATCGACCTCGTAGAACGAGGCAGTTTTTATGACGACTTGCTGGCGTTAATTAATATCGATATGGCGGCAAAATACAATCGTATCACCGACAATAATACTTACCCTGAAGTAGAGTATCTGCAGGAACGCCTAGCCGTCGTCTATTCCATTGTCCAGCTACTGATAGAGAACCTTGACCTCAATATATCTCACATTACTCAGGAAATGATCTCACTACTGAGCGATTCAAACGTAGACAGTTATTACTTTCCAAAAGGCGTACGCCCTGGTAGTTGGGTAACGGTTTACCCGACAAACGGATTGGCCCCAACTTGCCAATCTTTAATCCAAGAAAACCAACTGTTAGGGCTACGGATTGAAGGCAGAGGCAGAAATGAGGCAGGGTCTTGGGTAACCATCGGCTGGGACACGCAACCAGCGGCGACCAATTATACACTTGGATGGGATGAAAAAAGCTTCACGCAAATTGCCCATGCACAACATGTTGTTTCCACGGAAAAACTAAGAACAACCATCAGTGGTCTTGCTTCTGAAGCTCAATATTATATTCGTGTTCAGAGTAATAGCGGCAGTCCAAGCACACTGATGACGTATGTTCCAAATCAACTTCATATTGCCGACTCTCGCGTAAAAGAAGGGATAAATGGCGATGACAGCACGCGTGGTAGAGACAACAGCTTAGCGTGTGACCTACTCACTGGACTCGCACAAAACAGTGATAAAGATGGGATCTTGGGCGCGCGTTACCTCAAGCTCGACAACCAAGGAAAGCCGTTAGTTCGACAAGACCTGTCATACAACCAGCAGCCTTTTGCGTGTGTTTTGGATGCACACACAGGGCTGGTTTGGGAGACCAAACACAACCGACGCGAAGAAGACGACTATTCGATCTATGACAACGACAATACATTCGTTATGGATGCATCAGGGCTCTCTGACACCTTTAAAGGGACTTGCACATCACCAGACACTAATAGCGTGTTGACTGATCCCAAGCAGTGTACGGTGGAAAATCAAATAAAGTGGGTCAACAACGACAAACGTTGTGGATTGGATAACTGGCGCTTACCTAGGCTACAGGAAGGTTATGGCTTAATCGATTTTGGTAAAAACAGAGCACAAAATATCGATGAACGATACTTCCCAAATTTACGTAATGTAATGTGGTTAGATTCACCAAGCATAGACGGTAAAAAATACAGAACATTGAACCCTTATCGAATAGAAGCCAATTTTGACGCCATCATACTCAATAAACCACTGATGCTAGTCAGCGACGGCTTTAACACCAATGATTGATAAGGAGTAACTCATGAAATATTTACATTTAAGCCTCGTTTTTTTATCAGCATCTTCTTATGCGGTAGAACAAACTCAAAACTGTTTACCCAACGCAAAGTTGAATCCAAATAATCGCTTCCACCAAGAAGTCATAGTCACTGATGCAGGCGACTTCAAAGTGGTCAATGATAAGGCAACTGGATTGCAATGGTCATACTGCTTTGTCGGTCAAACGCTCAGTGCCGATCAACATAGTTGTGAAGGGCAGCCTATCGTCCCTTATGATTTAGAGGGAGGGAAATACCCAAACAACCGCAAAGCGGCGATGGAGGCACTTGCGCTTGAAAATGAACGTTTAGATTACAGCGACAAGTCTTGGCGACTACCCAACGTCAAAGAGCTAATGAGTATCTACAACGAACAATGCACCCCTGCGTATTACCCAAGCTTCAGCTACACAGTGAATCAGACTGTCAGTGAAATTGATGATCTCGTGCACACAAGAATTCCATGGGGTGGTTTAGATGACGAAATTGCAAAGGCAAGAGCCGAAAGTGAAAAAGGTAAAGCATATCGAAGGCATTCAGTGACATCGGACACGGCGTTCATAGATAACAAAAAAGAGCTGAGTTATACCGTTGTTGGCTTTTCTGGGTTTGACACCCCGACAAAAACCACCGCACTAATACTGAAACCTAGTGGCATGCTGCGCTTAGTCAGGAAAACGCCCTAAGACAGGTACTTAGTTGTTCTGGTTAAGAAAAAATAACGAGTCATTCAGCCTGATTACTTCACTTGAGCTGAATGACTCTGATTAGGCACTTACACCCACTGCCCGGCAACGAAACCGGAGCTCCAGCACCACTGGAAGTTATAACCACCTAGCCAGCCAGTAACGTCCATCACTTCGCCAATGAAATACAGACCTTTGACGTTCTTGCACTCCATCGTTTTTGACGACAAATGATCAGTATCCACGCCGCCAAGCGTCACTTCTGCGGTTCGGTAACCCTCAGTGCCATTAGGCGCGATATGCCAGTTTTCGAGTACTTCAGTCACCGCTTTGAGTTGCTTAGGGCCAAATTGCTTAAGTGGTTTGTCTTCCAGCACTTTACGTTCGATCAGTACTTCCACTAAACGCTTGGGTAACACTTTAGACAGGGTATTTTTTAGGGTCTGGTTTGGATGTTTTTCCAGCGAGCGCGCCAATAGCTCATCAACGTCCACTTCCGGCACTAGGTTGATGTTTACTTTCTCACCCGGCTTCCAGTATGACGAAATTTGCAATACAGATGGTCCAGACAAGCCACGATGGGTAAACAGCAGCGCTTCTTTAAAGAGTTTATTGTTTTCTGATTTGATCTCGACTGGGATCGCGATACCCGATAGCTCGGCAAAGTCTTCTTTGTCTTCTTTATGGAGCGTAAACGGCACCAAACCCGCTGTAGTTGGCAGCACAGGTAAACCAAACTGCTCGGCAATCTTATAGCCAAATGGCGTCGCGCCCAATTTCGGCATAGAGAGACCACCGGTTGCCACCACCAGCGATGCACATTCGATCACGTTGGTGTTGGCGTGCAGGATAAATCCGCTCTCACTTTTTTCGATATGGTGAATGTCTTGCTGGTAACGCTGCTCAACGGTCGGTAAGTCACACTCAGCCATCAGCATTTTGACGATGTCTTTCGAGTCATAATCACCGACACAGAAGAGTTGTCCGTGGTCGCGCTCTTCAAACTCAATCCCGTGCTTATAGATCATCGAGATAAAGTCCCAGTTGGTGTACTGAGCCAACGCCGATTTAACGAAATGAGGGTTGCTACACAGGTAGTTTTTAGCTGTCACGTCATAGTTGGTGAAGTTACAACGACCGCCGCCAGAGATCAGAATTTTACGCCCTGGTTTTTTTGCATGGTCCAGCACCAGCACTTTACGTCCACGCTTACCTGCTTCTGCAGCGCACATTAACCCTGCGGCACCTGCTCCGATAATGACAACGTCAAATTTCTCTGCCATGACAACCACTCAAACTAAACCACTAAACAATAAAAAAGGATGTGCTAAACGCACATCCTTTGCAAATTAGGTCGCTATTCTAGCGGCAATCGAACTGATTGCCAATTCACCAATCAGAGAATTAACGCAGCAAATAAGGTCACTCCAAGCAGCGAGGTAGAGAGGATAAACAGCTCTCTCACGCGCTCGCACTTGCCAGTGAACACTTCATCATGATGATGGTGATACTCTTTGCTCTTAAGGTAGTGGAAAAGTCTCACCTGCTTGGTGACATTACCATGCGTGGTAAAGAAACCATTGCCATCCACCTGTTGGTAAAGCAAAGGATGTGCTTCACGCATAATGTAGATAAGAGAACGCAGCGCAGTTAGGTATCTGACCATATTAACGATGGTAACCAGCATTAGCGCGAATAGAATGGTATCGACAGTGATCATCTTTTCCCCCTTACATCTTCGGATATGATGCCCAGAAGAAAAAGACGATCTTTACAGAGTCTTTCGCTGAAGTTTATTCAGCAGGGGCATCCATAATCGAAGATGAACCTTCTTTTGCTAGAGCCGCTAGGTCTTTATCAATAAAGAACAGCGCTTTGCCGTCTTCACCCACTAAGTCTAGCTTGTCTAAAATCCCTTTAAATAACTTCTCTTCCTCGTGCTGTTCAGCTACGTACCACTGCAAGAAGTTGAAAGTTGAGTAATCTTGGGACGTAAACGCTAGATGAGCGAGCTTATTGATTTTTGCAGTAATCATTTGCTCATGCTCATAGGTTTCGCGGAACACTTCACCCAGGCTTACAAACTCATGTTTTGGCGCTTCAATCGCACCTAGAATCGGCATTGCCCCTGTTTCGCTCACGTAGGTGAACAGACGCTGCATGTGCTCCATTTCCTCTACGGCATGCACACGTAAAAATTCGGCTGCACCTTCAAAACCTTTATCTTCACACCAAGCACTCATTTGTAAGTATAGATTGGATGAGAAAAATTCGAGATTAATTTGCTCATTCAATTGATCAACCATTGCTTGAGAAAGCATTTGCCACTCCTACTAAGTCTATGAACTTTAACTGACTATATCATGCCGACCACCATAACACTTTGTCGGGTGAATGTGGATCTGAGATCATTGCGACATAAATTATCCAACCTTGGTGCTAATCTTTAGTTAATCACCTAAAAGGAGATAGCACTATGAGTTATCAACATATTTTGGTTGCCGTCGATCTCTCTGAAGACAGTAAACTTTTGATCGATAAAGCGGTGTCTCTTGCGAAACCTCTTGGCGCCGAAGTGTCGTTTGTTCATATCGATGTGAACTATGCCGAACTATATACCGGTTTAATTGACATCAACCTTGCCGAAACGCAGCACCAAGCGATTCAAGCCTCGCAAAAACAGTTGCAGGACTTTGCAGACCACGCGCAATTCCCGATCAAGCATACCTTGGTGGGTAGCGGCGACTTGGGCAACGAGCTGTGTGAAACGATTCAGGAGTTTAACTTTGACCTCGTCGTGTGCGGTCATCATCAGGACTTCTGGAGCAAGCTACTCTCTTCCACTCGTCAACTGATTAACTGTACACCGGTTGACCTATTGGTCGTGCCACTTAAAGACTGATAGTTAGACAGTTTTCGTATAGACTGCAGAGCAATTATTGATAATGAGTATTAATCATGGCTTATCTCTCTGCAGTCACCCTATTATGGGCGTTCTCGTTCAGCTTGATCGGCGTTTACCTCGCTGGTCAGGTTGATTCATGGTTTTCTGTGTTAATGCGCGTTGCATTAGCCAGCCTAGTGTTTATTCCTTTCTTAAAGTTTAAAGGCGTTGAAAAGTCTTTGATCGCTAAAATGATGGTTATTGGCGGTTTTCAGCTAGGCTTGATGTACTGCTTTTACTACCAGTCGTTCTTATTGCTCTCGGTACCCGAAGTTCTACTCTTTACTGTATTTACGCCGATCTACGTCACTTTGCTCTATGATTTTTTGAAAGGTCGCTTTTCACCTTGGTATTTACTGACAGCCGCAATCGCCGTCGCTGGCGCGGCCTTCATTAAGTTTGCCGGCATTAACGAAAACTTTGTCATCGGTTTCTTAGTCGTACAAGGCGCGAACATTTGTTTTGCGATTGGCCAAGTCGGGTATAAATACCTGATGGAGAAAAAGCCTCTCGACCTTCCTCAACACACTATCTTTGGCTACTTCTATCTTGGTGCTTTGTGTGTAGCATTGCTTGCTTTCGCGCTGATGGGTAACTTGGAGAAAATGCCGACCACCAGCACGCAATGGGGAATTCTGATCTATCTCGGGCTGATTGCTTCTGGTCTGGGCTACTTTGCTTGGAACAAAGGCGCGACTATGGTTAATGCGGGCGCATTGGCGGTAATGAACAACGCGTTGGTCCCAGCAGGCCTTATCGTCAACATCGTGATCTGGAACCGCGACGTGGACTTGCTACGTTTAGCTATCGGCGGGGCCATTATCATGTTCTCACTGTGGGTCAACGAAACCTGGGTGAAGCGTAAAGTCGAGCAAAGCTATCGCGCTGCGAGCTGAATAACCTGAACTAGGGATAACCTAAGCCTCTCAGTACAGCTCTTCTAGCGCCTAACGTCGTTAAAATCAACACAATAGACCAGCTATTGACTTATGATTTTGCCTAGTTATGCATCTAGAATCTCAGCACTGAGTTATAAGAAAGTATCTATATTTTAAAATCAAAGAGTTATAGTCTTTCTTATCCCAAGTTCAGGTTAAACAAAAAAACGCTCTCCGATTGGAGAGCGTTTTTTTATGTCCTTAATGCACCTGTGGTTCGCTCTGCACTTCGAGCAGACTCGGAATCACATTCACCAAGGCTTGATTCTCACTAACTTGCGCCTCGAGTTTACGCTGGCGCTTCAATAATTTGTGTTGTTTCTTAGCGAGCTTAAACAGCTTTTTCTGCTGCTTATACTGCTTCTTCAATGCCTTCTTAGCTTTCTTCAGTGCCTTTTTATCCGATAAGTCCAGTGACGGAGCTGTCGGCATGACGGACACTTCGTGAATAGCGTGGTTAACTTGGTTGCGAGCCGATTTCTCTTTCACTCGTTCTATCACACGGCGCACCGCTTGTGCTTTGCGTTCACTGTGATTATCTGTTGATGGTCCAATCGGCGCGGGTAACGCTTCGGCGAGCAAACCACACGCTCTCTGCTGTTCAACAGGGGCGGTTTGACACATTTGAGGAGGAATGGCAGCAGGCTTGCACAATGCGCCTTTAGAAGCCGATGAGCGCGCACAAGAGCGGCAAACAAACTTAGGCTCTACCACTAAACGATGGATCTCACCTAGGTTGTCTGCGATTTGTTTACGGCTCATTTTACACAGTCGCTTCGACATACCTTACCCCACACAAGAATACGAATAGTTCTTAGTAAGATATACTCTCTCTCGAAGGGTTACGCAAGGCTTTCGTGCGTTCAGATTGCAGCAATGGGCATTAAGTCATTGATGCTTTAACATAAACATCAAAGCGATTCTTTTTGGTTTCAATCGCCATCGTCGGCTTTTGATCCGCGAGCCAATTGGCGTAATCGGGTCTTTTCACCACAACCCGTTTCGTCGCCAGTGTTAACGCTGGTTGCAGCAAATTATCGGCATCTAAATCAGCGCCGACCAAAGACTGGAACACGCGCATTTCTTTTTTGACCAACGCGCTTTTCTTTTTATTTTCTGGGTGTGGGTACATCGGGTCTAGATACACCACGTCTGGTTTAGTAAAGCTTTCGTCTTGAGCTAAGTCATCCAATGCGGTGTGGCTTGAGGCGTGAATCAACGACATTCGCTCACCTACCCAACCACCGATTTCAGGGTCTTGTTTTGCACGCTGTAGACCATCATCAAGTAACGCCGAAACCACTGGATGGCGTTCAACCATTTGTACTTTGCAGCCAAGTGACGCAAGGACAAAAGCATCTCGTCCAAGGCCCGCGGTACCATCAAGTATCGTAGGCGTTGCGCCTTTGTTGAGCCCAGCCGCTTTGGCTATCGCCTGTCCTTTACCACCACCAAATTTGCGTCGATGGCCAACCGCACCGCCGATTAGGTCAACGAAAATTGCACCTAACTTGGGTTCGTCTAGTTTTCGCAGTTCCAACCGTCCAGCCGTCAACACTAACGCGAACTCACTGTCTGAGCTGTGCTCTAATCCCCAGCGCTGGGCGATACTTTCTAGCTGCTCAAGTTGACTTGGCTCTTCACAAATAAGTTGTAACTGCACGATGGGCTCCGAAACTGGTAGTTTAACAAGCGCAAGTGTAATGGATTTTGCTAAGTGGTACTAACTTCTTAACCGTTGCTAAGGATTATTGACTAGTGTCTTGCACCAAAACGGCACTAAAATAGAACCACACTCATCCGGCGTAGCGATAACAGGAGATCACTATGTACGCGCACAATACAAAAATGGACGATTTGGATCGCGCCATACTCAAAACACTAATGGAAGACGCGCGCACACCTTACGCGGAAATGGCCAAACAGTTTGACGTCAGCCCTGCGACCATTCACGTTCGGATCGAAAAAATGAAAGCGGCCGATATCATCCAAGGCACGGAAGTGATCGTTGATACCAAAAAGCTCGGTTACGACGTGTGTTGTTTTATTGGCATCAACTTAAACGCTGCACGCGATTATCACTCAGCGCTTGAAAAGCTCAACGCATTAGAAGAAGTGGTTGAAGCGTATTACACGACGGGCGCGTACAACATCTTCGTCAAACTGATGTGTCGCTCGATAGAAGAACTTCAATACGTGTTGATTGATAAGTTGCAGGCGATTGATGAAGTGCAATCGACGGAGACGCTTATCTCACTGCAAAACCCAATCAACCGCAATGTAAACCCATAATAAAAAGACTCGCCATGGCGAGTCTTTTTATTAACGAGATTCGAGGTACTGTTTCAGCTCTTCTGCTGAAATGCCTTGCTCAGTAATGGCTTGTGCCATTAGCTCTACCTGTTCCCCTTTGCGATCTTCAATCACTTGCTGGAACTGGTAAACAATGTCACGCAACATATGTAATGGCACTTGTTTCGCCGCGCTGCGGATGCGTTCGCCACTCTGGTTACCAAGCTCGTTAAGCAGTTTGCCAAACATAATCTTTTCTGGAGAGTCTTCTAGTTGTTCCAGGACACGAGCCATCTCATAAGTTGTCATCGACATCTTTATTATTGATCCATAATTTTTTAAGGAAAGGAGCTCAAATATACATCGTTTTCCGCATGCTTCAAAGTAAATAACTCGTTAATGAACCGTCGCGCTGTGCCAACTTCTGCCACTCTTACTCATCAAGATCAATAGACCTGGCACGACGATAAGCATATGTGTCGCAATCATGGTTTGCGGCTCCATACCAAAACGCTGCACAGTACCCACTAGCAATCCTGATCCACTCATTTGGAACAAGCCCAGCAATGCCGCCGCTGTCCCTGCTTTGTCACCAAATGGGGCTAACGCCTTGCCAGCTGCCGCACCCAAAATCAGCGCAAAACCTACCGAAGACAAGAAAATTGGCGTCATAAATGCCAAAGCTGTTTGCTCCTGAGCGAGCAATAACATCACGATGCCACCTAACGCCAAAGTGACAATACCGGTCACTAGCGTTGCGTGAGTACCGTATTTATCCATCAGTTTAGGCGCCAGCATACAAGCGATGATATTGAAGATGGCGTTAACGCCAAACCACATGCTGAACTCATTCATCGTCAGGCCGTAATTTTCCATTAGCACCACAGGAGCCGATGTTACGTAAGCCAGAATCACTGCCATCGCCAATAGACAAAGAGAAGCGTGGAATACAAACGATGGTGTTTTCAGCACAGCCAAATAACGACTTGGGCGGAATACTGGCTCTGTACTTGGCGCTGGGTTGGTTTCTTTCATAAACACAACCATAGCCACCAGTGAAATACTTGCAAAGCCAGCGAGGAAGCTGAAGTTTGCTCGCCAATCAAATTGCTGAGTCAACCAGCTGCCTAGTATTGGGGCTAGTGCCGGGATAAAACAAATCGCACCATTTAGGTAACTGATCATCTTGCCGCTTTTCTGCGGACCGAAAATATCGCGAACTGTTGCAAAGGCTGCTACCGATGTCGCGCACGCACCTAAGCCTTGTAGCAAACGTGATATCAACAACCACTCGATGTTTTGAGCACTCCACGCCAATAAAGCGCTCAACGCGTAGATCGTGATACCACCCAATGCAACAGTTCGACGTCCGTATTTATCCGCCAAAGGACCGGCAAACAATTGACCGACACCCATCGCGAATAAGAACCATGTAATCGTATCTTGTGCCAGTGCGTGTTCCACGTGAAACGCAGCCGAGATCAGCGGTAATGCCGGTAGATAGATATCAATGGCAAGTGGGCTGAATAGCACCAATAATGTCAGCAGAACAAGCTGAGTTCTGCCATGCGCGGCTGGTTGAGGGGTTTGCACTGGTGTCTCCACAATAACGAATGAAATTATGCGTATTGTAGGATACATTTAGATATGCCAACCAATGACTATTCATCATTAAAGATATTCCACACAGGAAACTCACATGAATCTCGAAAAGCTGGTCAGAGTCGATATTAACTTGCTCGTTTGCTTAAAAGTGCTTTTAGAAGAACTCAATGTCACACGCACCGCTCACCGTTTGTGCTTAAGCCAATCGGCGGTGAGTAAAAATCTCGCCAAACTTCGCACTCAGTTTGATGACCCTCTTTTTGTCCGTCATTCGCACGGTTTAACACCAACACCAAAGGCACTATTCCTAAAGCCCAAGCTCGACATATTGATCAATCAACTAGAGCAAATTACCCAGCCGGAAACCTTTTCTCCACAAACCAGCAGCTATCGTTTTCAAATGGCGACCGTTGAAAGTGTTTATCCGCTGATACTGCCTCACTTCTTACCAGCAATATTTCAGCAAGCACCAGGCGTCACCATCAGCACACATTCATGGACAGACAATACTTTTAAGATGCTGCAACGTGGCGAGCTCGATCTCGGGCTAACGGGTAAAGACATTGACATCAACGACGCCAAGCTGACCTTATTACCACCCAATGATATCTGCGAGCAGGAAATCTATCGCGATACACAAAAGTGTTTGGTGCGAAGTGACCATCCCGCACTTACCAAACCCTGGGATTTATCAAGCTATCTCTCCTACCGACATGTTCAAGTACGCTGTGACGGCAACGACCGCTGGCTACTCGATTATCGATTGGCGGACAACGGGCATGAACGTGATATCGCGATCACCGTTCCCGACTTTAACAGTGCAGCAAGCTTATGTTCCTATACGGACTTTATCTTTACCGCGCCCAGCCATTTTGTCGAGTTGGCATCAGAGCAACTTGGGTTAGCGGTACTACCACTGCCAATTGAGTTTCCGCCGATGGCATATACTCTGTTTTGGCATAGAGACAGAGAGAATGATCCTGCTCTATCTTGGATAAGGCAGATGATTACTGAAAAAACCACCCTCTTGAGATAATTTGCAGCCATAGATTAAAAAGAGTAGCTTATCTCCATCGTCCGCAGTACAGAATGGACGCTCTACACCTATTGAAGGATTAACAGATGCTAACTACGACAGAACAAAGACTGACAGCCATTAGGGAATGGCTTGCTCAGAACAACATCGATGCTTTACTCGTTCCGCATGAGGACGAATACCTTGGCGAATACGTGCCTGCACACAATGAACGTTTGCTCTGGTTGACTGGTTTTACTGGCTCTGCAGGTGCTGCGGTGATTACGCAAGATAAAGCAGCGATCTTTGTTGACGGTCGTTATACCGTTCAAGTAACCAAACAGGTACCTGCCGAGTTATTTGAATACCGCCACTTAATTGAAGAACCCGCTTTAGACTGGATTACACAGAATTTAGCTTCTGGTTCAAACCTAGCGATAGACCCACGCATGCACAGTGCATCTTGGCTCAACGCAGCACAAGGAAAACTGGCTGGTTCTATCGAACTCAAAGTACTGGATATCAACCCAATCGATCAGATTTGGCATGATCGTCCAGCGCCTATGGTTTCAGATGTTCGCTTAATGCCCACTGAATCTGTGGGCCAATCGAGCGAAAGCAAACGCCAAGAAATCGCTAAACTGATTAAACAAGCTGGCGCAGACAGCGCAGTCATTACCGCGCTCGACTCCATCTGTTGGCTGCTTAATGTCCGCGGTTTGGATGTTTCGCGCCTACCGGTATTGCTATCGCATGCAATCCTACATAGCGATGCGAGCGTGGAGTTTTTCCTCGACCCAGCACGCCTACCAGCAGAGTTTGAAGCTCACGTCGGCTCAGGGCTTTCCGTCTTCGCACCAGAGCAACTACAAACTCGCTTAGAAGCATTAACTGGCAAAAACGTTTTGGTTGACCCTGCAATCAGCAACGCTTGGTTCAAACTCGTGCTGCAAAATGCTGGCGCTACTGTAATTAGCTCAGCCGACCCTTGCCTAATGCCAAAAGCCGCGAAGAACTCAGTTGAGATTGCCGGAATGAAGGCATGTCACATTCGCGATGGTGTCGCGATGAGCAAGTTCCTATGCTGGTTGGATAGTGAAGTAGCAAATCATCGACTGCACGACGAAGCCACCCTTTCTGATAAGTTAGAGAGCTTCCGTAAACAAGACCCGACGTTAATGGACTTAAGCTTTGACACCATTTCAGCTGCGGGAAGCAACGCCGCGATGTGCCACTACAATCACGAAAACCAGCCAACACCGGGCCAGCTAGAAATGAACACGCTTTACTTGGTGGACTCAGGCGGTCAGTATCTGGATGGTACTACCGATATCACGCGTACTATCGCTATTGGACAACCGAGCGAAGAGATGATCAAACAGTTCACCTTGGCGCTAAAAGGTCATATCGGTGTCGCTCGCGCACGCTTCCCGAAAGGTACTCGCGGCTATCAAATCGATACACTCGCTCGTCAACATTTATGGGCTGAAGGTTACGATTATGACCATGGTACAGGCCACGGCGTCGGTCACTTCTTAAGTGTACACGAAGGGCCTGCGAGTATTTCTAAGCGCCAAATCGATGTACCACTCGTTGAAGGCATGGTGCTATCTAACGAGCCTGGCTACTACCGAGCGGACGCATTTGGTATCCGTATTGAAAATCTTGAGCTTGTGGTCGAACAAGCAACCCAAGGTGACTTCCCTGTATTGGCGTTTGAGTCACTCACTCGTTGCCCTATCGATACACGTAACATCAATGTCGATATGCTCACTCGCCCTGAGTTAGCGTGGCTGAACGACTACCATCAAAAAGTATGGGACGACATTAGCCCATTAGTCGAAGGTGAGGTCAAAGACTGGTTACGTACAGCAACACAACCGCTAGTCCATAACTAAGACTTGCTCTATTTTAGATAAACAAAAGGGATTGATGAGTACATCAATCCCTTTTTTATGTTTCACGTGAAACACTAATTAACCGGAATATGCCGAATGCCAATCTCGCCATACCGGATCAAACCCTCTTGAACGAATCATTGATTCGACCGATGCAGCACTTCGTTCATCACTGATCTCAAACTGCTCCAGTTCAACGTCATTGTTGGCGTAACCGCCCGGTTGAGTTTTTGATGCCGCCGACATAGAAGTAATTCCAAGTGGCAGTACATTATCACGAAACTCGGGTGATTCTCGTGTAGAAAGAGACAGCTCAACTTCCGGGTTCAGCAATCGATAAGCGCAAATTAGTTGTACCAGTTGCTTATCGCTCATCACCGATTTAGGTTGCAATGCACCCGCACACGGTCTTAAACGTGGAAACGAAATCGAGTAACGAGTTTGCCAGTAGGTACGCTCCAAGTAATCCAGGTGCGCAGCGGTAAAGAAGCAATCGGTACGCCAATCCTCCAACCCAATTAACGCACCGATACCAATCTTATCTATCCCAGCTTTTGCAAGCCGGTCAGGGGTTTCAAGACGAAACTCAAAATCCATCTTATTACCGCGTAAGTGATGTTGCGCGTACGTCGATGGATGATACGTTTCTTGATAAACCATAACCGCGTCTAAGCCTAAGCTTTTCAACTCTGCGTACTCTTCTTGCTTAAGCGGCTGAACCTCCATCGCAAGATAATTAAAGTGTTGCTTGATCTGCGGTAACACGGTGCGGAAGTAGTTCATCCCTACTTTGGTTTCGTGCTCACCGGTCACCAACAATACGCTATCAAACTTCATTTGTTTAATAGCAGCAATTTCAGCATCGATCTCTTGTTGATTAAGCGTTCTACGCTTAATACGGTTTTCCATCGAAAAGCCACAATACGTACAAGCATTGGCACATAGGTTAGATAAGTACAAAGGAATATAAAGCGACATGGTATTACCAAATCGCTTACGCGTTAGAGCAAATGACTGCTGCGCCATTTGCTCAAGACAACCTTCAGCCGCCGGAGAGATCAGCGCTTTGAAGTCTTCCAAATCACGTTTAGGCTTACTCAGGGCGCGCTCGACATCCGCAGCTGTTTTACTGTTGATTGAGATAGACACGTCGTCCCAATTCAACTGTTTAAAGTGCTCGACGAAACTCATGTTCACCTCTCACCTTAGTTATCAAGAAACGAAGTCAATGGGCTCGATGCGACGGCGTGTGAAACCTTGCCCGCTAAGCCCGCTTCATAGGCCGTTCTCCCCGCTTCCACCGCCAGTTTGAACGCTGTTGCCATGGCAATAGGATCCGCCGCAGCCGCGATAGCCGTATTAACAAGTACCGCATCAGCCCCCATCTCCATCGCTCTCGCTGCATGAGAAGGTGCGCCAATTCCCGCATCAACAATCACCGGAATCTTAGCTTGGTCGATGATGATCTCGATAAAATCATGAGACACGATCCCTTTGTTGGATCCAATTGGCGCGCCTAGTGGCATGACTCCCGCACAGCCAACTTCCTCCAAACGCTTACATAAAACCGGATCCGCATGACAATATGGCAATACAATAAAGCCATCTTTCACCAATTGCTCTGCCGCAGATAAAGTCTCGATTGGGTCTGGCATCAGGTATTTCGGATCAGGGTGAATTTCCAATTTAAGCCAATTGGTTTCAAGCGCTTCGCGTGCAAGATGCGCAGCGAAAATTGCGTCCTTAGCATTTTTGGCACCCGAGGTATTCGGCAGTAAATCAACACCCATATCGATAATCGGTTTGAGAATATCATCTTGCTGGTTATTCACATCGACACGTTTGAGTGCCATCGTAGACAGTTGAGAGCCTGACGCTTTAATTGAATCGACCATTACTCGACTATTGGCAAATTTGCCCGTACCAGTAAATAGGCGTGACTGAAATGTTTTATTAGCAATCGTCAGCATCCGATTACCCTCCTGCGATGGCTTGAAAGAGTGAGATAGCATCACCTTCGTTTAAGTGAGTACTCGACCACTCACTACGAGGTATCACCGTATTGTTAATGGCAAATACGCAGCCTAACGCAGGTAATGAAAGTTGCTCAATGATCACCGATAGCGAGCTATTACGCTGCACGTGATGAGTTTGGTCATTTATTAAAATTCGCACAGTTTCCATACTTCAACTCGCTTTTTGGTACTGACCGCAAACACGACATTCCGAGTCAGGTCTAATGGTTAAGGTCTGCCATTTAAGGCTCATGCCATCGAAAAGGTGCAATTCTCTCGGTTTAAAGCCGACTTTATCTAAGGCGATGACTTGCAACGCTGCTAACGCTTGGTAGTTACCTATCGTGCCTACCACCGGACCAAGGATACCGCTTTCGCTGCATTTGTTTGGACGGTTAACCGCTTCCTCAGGAACTAAACACTGGTAACAGCCGGTTTGAGACTCTACGAAATCAAAAACAGCAAATTGTCCCTGCCAGCCGATCGCTGAGCCTGAAATAAGAGGCTTCGCTTGACTTTGGCAGACACGATTAACCATGTGGCGAGTTGATAAGTTATCACTGCAATCTAGTACCACATCCGCCATCATAACTTCCAGATAGAGTTGGTCTTGAGTCAGGCGTTTATTCAGCTTTCTCACTTTGAGCTCATCGTTAATGCTTTGCATCTGACTCGCCATTGCATCCACTTTGGCGGTGTTAATATCGCTCGCGCGATATATCACTTGTCGCTGTAAGTTGCTGGTTTCGACAACATCATCATCGCTGATCACGAGCTGACCAATACCAGCAGCGGCCAAATACATTCCAGCGGCACTTCCTAATCCACCACAACCAATAATCAGCACTGAAGAACGTTTAAGCTTTGACTGCCCAATCTCACCAATTTCAGGCAACGCAATTTGTCGTTGGTATCTAAGAAATGCTCTATCACTCAACATAACTCAGCTCCTGATTCAGTGAATGTGCGGCCATGATCTGGTTAAAAGATTGAATCACTTTTTGTGGTTCATTAGACAAGGTAATTGCTCTAACAACCGCTAAGCTCGATACACCGCATCGCCAAACATCATTTGCATTGGTGAGATCAATACCACCTATGGCAACCGTTGGCACACCGACCTCACTTCCATAAGGGATGGTATCGATGAGTTTTTGATACAACGCCAAGCGGACTAGACCTTGAGGTTTGGAGGGCATTTGCTTAGTCGTGGTTGGAAAGATATGTCCCAAAGCAATATAGCTCGGTGCAATCTGAACAATTCGCAACAGTTCGTAATAACCGTGTGTCGAGAGTCCAAGCCTGATGCCTGCATCACTCAACTGTTTTAAGTTAGACTCTTCAAGATCTTCTTGCCCTAAGTGAACACCGTAAGCACCATGCTCTATCGCCAATTGCCAATAGTCATTAATAAATACTTGAGCTTTAAATTGCCTGCCAAGTTCTATAGCTCGCTTTACTTGCAGCTCTAGGTCAACTTTCGCTGGATCCTTAATTCGAAGTTGAAGTGTTTTCACACCTAGATTAAGTAAGCGTTCTATCCAATCGACACTATCAACGACAGGATAGAGTCCTAGGCTAGGTTTAGATAAGGTCGGAAATTGGATCTTATCTTGATTCACGCCCCAACCAACTTTGATACCTAAGCGTGAATCTTCAATTACCGGAATGGGAAAATGGGAGTAGTCATTCGTCCATGTTTCACGTGAAACATTGCCCATCGCACGCGCCAACGTCAGACAGTCTTCGAGCGGAAAATCGAGGGCAAGCAGAGTAACAACCCAAGCAAGGTGAAGCGAGTTGTCTGCTTCATTAGCTAGACCGAAAGACAAAGCGCGCGTCTCACCAGTTAATTGGTGATGCCAAATATCAAGGTAACGGTCTTTATCGCCAACAGCGAGGTAGACAGTGTCTTCCACTTGCTCGAAGTCATCACAAAGCTGTAAGTTGCTGTTATAGATAAGAGCATATGAGGATGAATAGTCTTGGCTTACACAAGGAGGCAAATCTGTATACAGATCTGCCACTAAGCCAATGGTATCGCTTTGTTTAGATACCAATATGGTATGACTCGGGCTTACACCCAACTCAATATCATCGACTATAAATCCTTGTTCCCTTGCTAATAACAAGCATTGCTGAACGTTGCCAGTAACTTCAAGACAATCAGCAGGAATAAGGATTTTAGTCATCACTCCTCCGCTTCAGCCGTCACTGCTGGGTGGTATAACTCAGAACCGGTTGCTCTAAACTCCTCGGACTTTTGACGCATTCCCTCTAGTGGATCATCGAGCAACTTAACCGAGATCTCTTGGTCGGCTGCGACTTGCTTAGTGTCTTTAGCGTATTCACGAACCTCTTGAGAGATCTTCATCGAACAGAATTTAGGTCCACACATAGAGCAGAAGTGAGCAACTTTTCCTGACTCTTGAGGAAGCGTTTCATCGTGGAAAGCGCGGGCGGTATCTGGGTCTAGCGCTAGATTAAACTGATCTTCCCACCTAAACTCAAAACGCGCTTTAGACAACGCATTATCACGAACCTGAGCTCCAGGGTGTCCTTTTGCTAGATCGGCTGCATGAGCAGCAAGTTTGTAGGTAATCAAGCCTATCTTTACATCTTCCTTATTAGGTAGACCCAAATGCTCTTTAGGTGTTACATAGCAAAGCATTGCACAACCGTACCAACCGATCATTGCGGCACCGATACCAGATGTAATGTGGTCGTATCCAGGGGCAATATCGGTAGTCAAAGGACCAAGCGTATAGAAAGGCGCTTCGTGACAATGCTCAAGCTGCTCTTCCATGTTCTCTTTGATCATGTGCATTGGCACGTGACCAGGGCCTTCAATGATAACCTGCACGTCGTACTCCCAGGCGATCTTGGTCAATTCACCTAAAGTACGTAGTTCAGCAAACTGCGCTTCATCGTTGGCATCTGCAACCGAACCCGGACGTAGGCCATCACCTAATGAAAGCGCGACATCGTACTTAGCACAAATCTCACAAATCTCTCGGAAGTTGGTGTAGAGGAAACTTTCCTGGTGATGGGCGAGGCACCATTTTGCGATGATAGAACCACCTCGAGAAACGATACCGGTGACACGCTTAGCCGTCATTGGCACATAACGCAGTAACAGACCAGCGTGAATCGTAAAGTAGTCAACGCCCTGCTCTGCTTGCTCAATAAGCGTATCGCGCATCACTTCCCAGTTTAGGTTTTCAGCAATACCATTCACTTTTTCCAACGCTTGATACATAGGTACCGTACCGATCGGCACAGGGCTGTTACGCAGAATCCATTCGCGCGTTTCGTGAATATTACGCCCTGTCGACAAGTCCATGACAGTATCGCCACCCCAACGGGTAGACCAAACCAGTTTCTCTACTTCTTCCTCGATAGAAGATGTCACCGACGAATTGCCAATATTCGCGTTAACTTTAACCAAGAAGTTACGACCAATGATCATTGGCTCAGATTCAGGGTGGTTAATATTAGAAGGAATAATTGCTCGACCTTCCGCCACTTCTTTACGCACAAACTCAGCGGTAATGTCTTTAGGTAAGTTAGCGCCAAAACTTTGGCCGGGGTGCTGCTGGTTTAATACTTCATCACGATAGTTCGCTCTACCCATATTTTCACGCAGAGCAATGTATTCCATTTCTGGCGTAATAATACCTTTGCGTGCGTAGTGAAGCTGAGTAACACATTGCCCCTCTTTAGCACGTCGTATACGTGGTAGGTTTCCATAACGCAGTTCATCAAGCGTGTCGTCTTCCAGTCTTTCTTTGGTGTATACAGAACTTACATCATCAAGGACTTCGGTATCCGAACGCTCTTCAATCCAACTTTCTCTAAGCTTCGGTAAGCCATTGTAAAGGTCGATATCGTAATCAGGGTCTGTATACACACCTGAAGTATCATAAACTCGTACAGGCTCATTAGGCTCGAAAATTGGATTGTCTTTTGTTCCGCCGACCAAGCTGTCGGCGAGAGTGATTTCGCGCATTGGCACACGAATATCAGGACGAGAGCCCTCGACGTAAACTTTCTTAGAATTTGGGTATGGTTGTACCGATAAGGTATCAATGAACTGTTTTGCTTCCAGTCTCGCTTGTTTGCGACTCGACATAGCATTTTTCCTTGCTTTGTTATGCTAGATAAAAAGAATTTGGATAAAAATGCTTGGCGGATAGATGCGACAAGAGGTGTCGAAATGTGGTGTTTGAATAATCGAGTTATTAACCACGCTCGAACGTTTGATAGACCACTAGATAGAAAACTAGTGTAGATATCTACTCCTGTTCCCTTCGCAGGTGTTAACCTGATCAGGTTCAACGGATCCCGAATTAACGGTCTCAGCCTTATGGCACTCCGACAAGTTTTACGAGTATATAAAATCAGCTTGGATAAACCAAGCTGAGTTGTGTAAATTTAATACGTTATACGGCTCAACTTTTGATGAGTAACTGAAAGCCTACCCAAGCAGCTGAAATGCTCAATACCACGTTAAGTAGTACGTTCAGTCCCATTTTGATAAAAGCACCCTGCTGCATAAGAAGTACATTATCCATTGAGAAGGTCGAGAAGGTCGTTAATGCACCTAAGAAGCCCAGACCGATAATTTGTCGCCACGGCTCGGTAGCTAATGTGCCATTTTCAAAAGCAGCGATCAGTAATCCCATCATCAGCGAGCCAATGACGTTGACAGAAAGAGTCCCATAAGGAAATCCACGGCCAAATAACGACACATACAGCTCAGAAATCAAATAGCGGGAGCAGGCACCGAATGCACCACCGACTGCAATACAACCAAGAATATAAAACTGCCCCATAACTCCCCCCTAATAAATGACTTACCATTGTAACGGTGAGCGCTAGTTTTTCGAACAATAAAATCAAACAAATAGCTCAAACAAAGTTTGAAATTTAAAAAGTTACAGGAGTAACGTATTACGACATTTTGGTTCAATACACACTGTTTCTGATACTTCCCGAGGGGAATCTGCTGCCCTATCAATTGGAGAATTAATATCCCAACCAAACGAAAAAAGCTCCAGTCTTTCGACTGGAGCCTTGGATATGACAGAGTTGAGTTGGAGATATACAAACTCACAACACGCGCTATTTGGGTAATTCGGGGAATTCGCTGCTCAATCATTTAGAGAACTACTATCCCAACTAAACGAAAAAGGCTCCAGTCTTTCGACTGGAGCCTTAAAAATGGCAGGGGTGGAGAGATTCGAACTCCCAACACGCGGATTTGGAATCCATGGGTTACGCTCTATAAAGATATAACCGAATGCCACGCTTGGTTATGTTGGCATGTCCTGTATGGAAATTTCGCAAGCTGATAGACTGTTACGCACTCACCACGGAATTTCATCGACAAGCCATATCGAGAATCCTAACCAACTACCATCACACCAAGGCTTAGAGCTAAATTTCCGACTATGTATATAGCAATGGATACATTGCTGCTATTCCACTCCACCAGCTATTGGTAAAAGCATCCCACCGTAAATCATGCGAGACACCTGTCACACAATGATACTCTGGTAATCAGTAATAGTAGTTGCACTGCACTCCTATCATTAACAGGGTTTGAAATTTAGTCATACCTGCACAAACCAGTCAAACGAGATTAGCGTGATGTGTTATCATAACGCCCCCTAAAGCCTGTGCTTAAAAATATCAAAGAGTTAATAGATAGGATAAAAATTCGTCAGTTTTTTGGTATAACCGTTATGACAAAAATACTGTACATTAAAACAGTGTTTGGGCAATATCTGACTAACGCCTGAAACAGCTTAAAGTAAGAAGAACACAATGCATACTATTGACAAAATTTGTGAGATACCTGCTACTCCCGAAAATGGCGGGTTCTACATGTTCCACAAGCTATCAAAAGAACAGATTATTGGTAATAGCCATGGGCATCACAAGTATCCAGCAAAGTTTATACCTCAATTCCCGAAATGGGCATTGAGTCAAGCTGGTGACTCTAAAAGCATTACTGTTCTCGATCCATTCTGCGGCTCAGGAACAACTCTTGTTGAAGCTGGATTGCACGGAGCTCGTGTCATTGGTACTGACATTAGTGATGTTGCAATTCAAATATCTAAAGCAAAGACTTCCACGATTTTTGAAAGCAAACTTAACGAATACTATAAAAATTTACAGGAAGTTCTACATAACGCAGCAACACTCGACTACCAGTTGACTCTAGATTTCGAAGGCAACATTGGCAAAAATTGCCATAGCATGGATAAAACATGGTCAAATTGGTTCGAACCGAATGACATCGCAAAGATTATAGCTATTAGAAAATCTATCCATGCTTTAGTTGATACAGAGATAAAGGACATCTTATTATCAAGCTTATCTTCAATCATTAAAAAATGTTCTTACTTAGATGAAGATCAGATAAAAGTAAAAAAAATTAAAGATAAGGTTATACCTGAAGTATATGAAGTGTACTTTGAATCTACAAAGCGATTAATTGACAGCCACCTAGAGACTTCAAAGAAATATTTAAATAGCAAACCTGAATTTTATATTAAAAAAGCTAGTGCAACAGATACTAAACTACAAAAAAACAGTATTGATATTGTTGTAACCTCTCCACCATATATAAATGCCATTGACTATACAATGGCACATAAATATTCAATGTTTGCATTAGGCCTAGTTAAGCCAGAAGAGTTTAAAGAGCATTGTCATGAGTATATTGGTGTAACGGAAAGAGCGGTGCGAGTAAAACATTACGAACAAGATCTTACATTTGAAAGCAACACCAAAATACAAAATTTAATTGAAGAATTAAGGAAAATAAATACTACAACATCTAAAAATAGAAGTTATGTAGTATGGCAATACTTTACTTTAATGAAAGGTTTTTTCATTGAGATGAGGCGAGTATTAAAGCAAGGTGGAAAAATGACATTTGTGGTTGGTGAATACAATAATATTTGTAATATAAATGTACCAACTGCAGAGCTACTTCAAGACTTGGCTGTTGACGCAGGGTTTAATGTAGAAAATAAATTTTACCATGTTATTAACAACAGAAGTGGGATGCGCTTAAATCGAAATAGTGCAGGCGGCAGTATTAAAAATGAAATTGTTTTTGTATTTAATTAATTATGAAATTTAAAGATATATCACCCAAAAGACATGTATCAAGCTCCTTGCCAATCCACCCGTATTTTGGAAAGGTCGACCCTGCACTTGCTTCAAGTCTAATACTTCATCTATCCAAAGAAAAAGACATTGTACTCGATCCTTTTTCTGGGAGCGGTACAGTATTGCATGAAGCAATTATTAACAATAGATCGGCTATCGGATGGGATAGTAGCCAGTTAGCTTGTCTTATATCAACATGTAAGCTCATGGGTATATTAGATGAAGAAATTGACAAGCTTAATGATTTTAAATTAAAGATTGAAAATAATTTCAAACAAGTAAGTAATTTTGATGATTATCTAAATCTTATCCCCTCAATGCCTAGAGTAAGAGGGGTTTCTAAATGGTTTACTGATAACTCATTAAAAGAGTTATCATTTATTAAGTTCCACATTAAAGAAATCGAAGATGATATTAAATCATCTCCATTATTAAATTTCATTTGGATTTCATTTAGTGCAATAATAACAAGATCATCTAACCAAAAAGGTGAATCTAATTATGTTGCAATTGAGAAGGATGATTATAAAGGTAAAACGATATCTTTATTTTCAAAGAGCATTGAAAACACCATCAAATGTGCTGCTAGTTTTAATATCGAGTTAGATGGAATTAAACGAGAGAGTTTCAAAAGCTACGATAACAAAAACAGTATATTATTTAACAACGGACTCTCTTTAAAAACCATTAATGTTGACTCGAGAAATACCTTTGAAGGACATTCAACTAAAGCTGATCTAGTAGTTTCATCCCCTCCATACTTAATGTCATGGGATTATGCTTTATATCACAAGTTTAGATTTTACTGGATGGACTTCCAGTTAGATGATTATGAAGAAACTGAAATTGGTCGACATTTGAGAAGGAAAAAGGATGATGTTGAACGTTATACAGCAGATATGACATCTATATTCAACAACTTAACCGGAGCACTAAATAATGATGCGAAGATAGCTTTAATTAATGCTCCATCAGTTGTTTACGGAAAACTAGTTGATACAAATCAGATTTTATCTGAATGTGCCGATGAAGCGGGATGGAAAACTATTGAATGCATTGAATCAATTGATATTCCTGGGCCACATCATGGAATGTATGGGAGTCTAAAATCTAGAAAAGCTAATGCACCTGGTGAAGCTGGAAAAAAAGAGCATGTTCTAATATTTTCTAGAAAGTAAAATGCATTTTCGAGAGTGATTATATAGTCACTCTCGACTTATATATCACTAGCTGGCAAAAAACTCGGGCTCTCGAGCTATAGGGAAGTAAAAGCAATCAAACCCTTCATTTCTCACCGACTTTACCGCTTTACTGTCTGATTTTGTTATTCCTGTTTTACAAAATGCGACTCTAAGTTCCATATCTTCTTCTAACTTTAATGTTTTTACAACAAAGTCAGAGATGAAAAGGCTTCTCTTCAAATACCTATTCAAACTATCTCTCGCTTTACTTAAAGTCGAATCTATTTCAACTATTAAGGTATGTCTTCCTTTTACAGCCACGATATCTGGTATTGGCATAGAGTTTGATTCAAAAAATGAAAGCATAACTCCTTGAATACCTCGCCCTCCTCTCGTAACCCTTCCGGCATCTTTAAATAATATTTTATAATCATTGTTTTCAAGCCATCGGCATAGATGAAAGTTACAATGAGATTGATCAACAATTATATTAGCCAAGAAATCTAACCTCATCTGCAATTTCAAAAGCAAGCCTTTTATATAATGAGGTGCTTTTTTCCCACCCATCAAAATAAAAGAAGCCTTCAGGGAGAAAAGTGAATTCAACTATAAGATCACGAGTTCTATCACCAAACTCATTATAACAATAAGCATACTTAGCAGCTGCAATCATTCCAATGTAAGGATCCATTTGCCCGCTACCTTTAGTTTTCCAACTAGGTTTATCTGGCTTCGCACCGATTTTAACTATAACCTCGTTATCCAGTACTTCAATTGATGGTATCTGAGGGGCAATATAACCATTAAAACCGTTATGAATTATATCATCAAGCTCTTTTTCAGTTTCAATCTTTATCTCTTTAACACGTTTCGGAGCATTAAAAATGCTATAAAGAATCTCAGAAACTCTCTGCTCAGCCTGATCTTGTGAATGTTCATCAGGTAGATATAGCACGGGGCAAACTAGAGTGTTGCCATGTATTTTGTTTGCTTTTTGAAAAGGCAGCATGTAACGATATACGGCCCAATTATCACCTCCAAGCCTTAGATCCAGACCATAAGTACCTTGCAGAATAATTGCATGGACGCCTAATTGTGCAGCTTTGATAATACGAGGGGCTCGCTGAAAAACATTCATACGTACAATATGAGTAGTATCCTCAATCACACATACAGGCTCGTCATCTATTGATAGCATGATGTCACAAGTACACCATTGAACAAGCTCTTTCACTCTAATTGGCGCTTCAACAACCTCATCGGTAACATCTACATAATCATCATTTGTAGCGACATAGTACTGACCTCCTAGATAATTATTACCTCTAGAGTTCGGAGATCTCTTAGCTACTCTGATTTCAGATATTGGAGGAAGATCCGCTCTTCCGTACACATTTTGAATGAAATTCCTAGCTTCTTCCGGTGATTCAGCCCATACAGTTACCATACTATACCTCACAACGCATCTATGTTAATGCAGTATCATATAGAACGCATCATAAGTAGCAAGCGATGAAAATCAACATTACTTCAGATAGATACATGTTTGATAAAAAGAAACTTGGTAGTCTAATGCTATAAGTGAGACTGCCTAATGATAGCGAATCCACCAGCACGCACCAGATAAACAAAAGCAATCGTTCCACTACATTGCTACTATCAATAATTGAAAGAAAAGCCAGGTCCCTTTCGGAATCTGGCTTTGTAAGTGTTTAGCGATACTACGCTGCGAGTTTTTCAGTATGGTTTAGATTATATTCTTCAAGCATCGAGACCGCCTCCTGGACCTCGTCAGGGTGGAAAATCAAAGTCAGATCCACCATCGGGTACTCACGAACAAACCAAGATAGAAGTGGAAGCATACGTACTGTGATAGGTAACGATGACTCTAGTAGCTTGCGTCCCTTCGAGTTAGCCAAATCTTGCTTGGTGATGCCTATAATACCACTCTCTTCAAACTTAGTGACCATCTTATCGTAATGACCTCTCGGAGCGCGTTTCGGAGCCTCTGGTAGCCCCCATTTACCCTGAGTGATAGCTCGTAACATCTGTACCTTAAAAATGCCCTCTGAGCCGTCCTCCAGATATTTCACACCAGTACCCTTGAGGTAACTACGAACCTTGTAAAAGTCCATCCAATTTTCCCAGTCCTCGATCGTTTTGAGGCAGTTGTTTACGCGCCATTCGTCGAAGTAAGTACGCGCCTCCAGCCCCTCATCAACGGTTCTCCATGGAATAGTATCGAACGATAAGTGTTCTACCATTTCACCGCTTTTAGGGTGACGAACTTCCACCATACGAGGATTTACAGGGCGACGCTTAAAATCATATTCGAGGTTCAGAGTTTGCTTAGTGTGAATACTTACCAAATCCATTTCTTTAAGCCACATATCACGAGCAGACGCCAAATGTTTACGTTCTACCTTCTGCCCCGGATAGCGGTCTAAGAACAGCATCACCATCCACTCATTTTCATCAACATGTTTAGGTGGCTTAACACCTGCTTTAGCACAGACGGGCTTGGTATTACCTAATTCAGCGGTTAATTGGCCACGAGTTTTCATCGACACAATTTGTTTAGCGTGGTGCTTCAACTGCATCATACCTTCACCGCTAACATCAGTGCAGATTTGCTGGAAGCGTTTCGCGAGCGGCCCATCTATGCAATTGTCTAACTGTTCGGGAGTGGCATTAGTAAGGAAACCATCCGTTGTAGCACTGACAATTTCTACGCCAGAATCACCATAATGCGTCACCAATTTGCGAATAACTTCCATCATGGTCGCGCGAACAAAACCCGTCGCATGAGCCGCTGCGTGTGCATTAGTCACGGGTGAGTAAGGTATCTTGCTGCTTAATCCTGAGGATAAATCAAAGCCTGATTTCTCACGAAGCCCCTGCCCCACTTTTCCATATAAGGTGTTCCCTATTAATTTCCAAAGGGCGTTTTTCAGCTCATCGCCCTCTTTCTTATACTTGGCGCGTTGCTTACGAATGATTTTAGTGAACTCTTTAAACTGGGAAGCGGAGCCAACTTTCCATGGGATAATCTGGCCATGAAGAATCTCGATATCAACACCAGCATCATGAGCCAATTGCAACTCTGGTGCGGTAACATATGTCTCACCTTGAAGCGGATAATAAATACCGCGCAAATCAGTACGGCAAGGCAGTAGCCCAAATTTTTCATTCTCATCATGGCGAAAACGCACGTAGGCAAAGCCCATGGTATGACCTAAGAAGTCTTCGATATTCTTAGATTCAAAGCTATTTTCATAATCTGGGCAGAGGCAGTCCACTAGTGCTGTGGTGTACGCTCCAGATAAGTCATAATCGTTATAGTCACCCAGTTCTGAAATACCGAAGTACGCGCCAAAGTTCGCACCACCATAAAAGCAGTTCACTGCTAGCGCATCCGTATACTCACGGCTTACCGTCTTAGTTATCATCGTTGAGTTTCGTGCCGCATTACTCTGTACATTAAAGTACTGACATTTACGCTTTTCATACCCTAAGAAATCGTGCATCTTCTTAACACCACCACACGTGTGTTTAAACAGCGATACGGCAAAATTACCAAGCGTAGAAGGCAATTGCTTCAGCTCTAACCCTGTATCTTCACGCATATCTACCAGAGCGAAACGTTGCATCTCCAAACCGTACTTGAGCGCGATATCGGCATCACGAACCGCATAACGATTAAACAAGCTGGTATCGCTGCAATACAAATCATCCATGTGCGCGATCATATTGTCAGGTAATGTCATTTTAGGAATGCCAACCAGCTCACCAATATCGTCCAGAGATGCCTTGCTGCTCAGCAACATGGTATCGATAAAACGAACCTTGGTTTCAATGGCATTGTTATTCGAGTAGAACTTAGTGTTCTCCAACTTGTACTTGCTGCGCCCAATCGACTGTAAATCAATGCCGTAAGAGCCACGGCCTGATGTGATGGAGCCTTGCACCGCAGTAAACGAGTTTTTATGATTTTTACTATTGGTTCCGATACTCCAAAACTCCTCAAAGGAGGCGATATCAGCACGTAAGAAATGAGCGTAGATAAAGGTATACTCTGGCCACTCGTCGATGAATTTACGCGCTTTAGCCTTAATTAACAGCTCTTGGATGAACTTATCGAAGTTCATCTTGTAACCTTTCTTGCTGTTAGCTAACTGCTTGCGTTTAGCCATTTCCTCTTCTTTCGTTAGACCCTGCTCGCGACACTGTTTAATCAGCTTGGCCATCTCGGTATGCTTCACGCCATTAAAGACTTTATCGCCAACCTGGACGCTGTAGGAATAACAGAGAATATCGTTCTTACCCGTTTCAGGGTTATAGACCGACTCTGAATCAATCGCGATATGAACTGCCTTACCCTTGCCACGAATTGCCGCCCAAGGTGCAGAGCGCAACCCCTCATAGTATCGATTCAACTGTTCGTCGATGACCTTCTTAGCCTGTTCACGATCCCGCATTTCAGCTTTAAATTTAGCGACTTGATCATCCAATAAGTACGAACGATTATCGGTAAATATCGAGCTTAATGACTCGCCTATTTCTAGATCCGTTTCGCGCATGATCTGATAGCCACTCTTACTCGTTTCCTCAATGATATTTGTCTTCTTAATCGTTTTTTCGATACTACCCATCTTCAATTACCCTACACTGGTGAAATAAAGACGAAGCAATCCCTCACCGGACGGCTTCGTCGGTAATCGGATATGTAATGACTGGTAATAATGGAGTGCGCTTAGGCGACTGATGCTCTGTTGAGACTAGTTAAAGAATGGCAGCTGTAGAATAGTATGCACGTAGGCGATGGCGAGCTAAGCCAGCTTGCAGCCGTATGACTCCTATTTATTCACGTAATTAAAGGTGTGTTCCACCACTTTAAGGACACGCTTGTAGCCCCAGTTTGTCACTTTCTTACCCTGCTTATCGTAGGTGGTATTTAGGCGGTAAGCCACTCCATTTTTCAGGTATTCACGGTCGCCCAACTCATAACTGCAACAGTCAATCACAGCACCAACTAACCCAGCAAAGTAATCAGCATTACCTGTAAAGCGCTTCGGCTCAGATGCAAATACCGCGTCTTTCACATCAGTTAATAGCTGAGTTAGGTTAGCTCGGTTATCAATATTCATTATTCTCACTCCTATTAGATTAATCGTTAAAAATTTCAGTTAAATCAGGCTGCACAAACTTGCCTGATTGATAGCTTTCGATAGCAGCATGGATTTGACTGACTACCTGCTCACGAACTTCCCCCGTAGGAACAGCAAGAAATGCCAAGATAGCATCGCCCTCGCCACGAAATAGCAGACCTTTGTAGTCACTACCACTATGGTTCTCAACCGCTTCAATAGCTGAACAACGGACATAGTTGCCACGCCCTAAATGCAGAAGAGGATCGGCTTTAGACGCATCGACAATCTTCTGGGTGCAAATGTCTGCATCAGTTGGAGTCTTACCTTCTTCATCAAGCTTTAGCTCAGTGTAACTAATGGACTGCCCTTTCTTATCCAATAAGATGAATCGTTCATCAACACGGATAACACTTACGGTACGACTAACCGCAATCAGGTTACTATCCGGTGTTTCGACGTATCCACGTTGATTTTTCTTCGCTGTACGAGCCATGTTTTTTACCCTCGGTTATTTAAAGAAGCTAGACATTAACGCAATAAAACACCGCTCTCAAGCGCATGACTAAGCAGCAAAACACCACATAATTGCATAAAAAATCAGGTAGGCAGTTATGGATATATCGATAAAGAAGTTTTGAGGCTTATTCTTGACGCAAACCATCTTTGCTTATTTTTAAAGCAGCCGAACAATGCCTAACTATCAAGTCATGACGCATAATAAAAAAATTTAATACACGGCTCGTTTGGTTGTTTTGTGTGCAATTCATTTAAAAGATGCAACTAACATTTGAGAAAAGTAGTTACAGGAAATGGGAGTAGAGGGTGGGATTGACGGGGTTTCAGGGTCAATATCAAAACCTGTAGATAGCAATGGGTACATTGCCGTTATCATGAAACCATTCAGTGCCTCAATCAATCTCGTAGCTATCACCACAACATTGAGAAATGAACATCAGCAATACATACGCATTGCATTATAAGAACTGAAATTGATCTCTATATCCCATACAAAACAAGGCGTTCTAGGCAAACCACGCTTACGAACCGCACCGAAAAAAGTAGGGACGATACATCCCTACCATTGCTTTAGTCAGCCTTCCCCCAAATGGCACCGAAGATCCCACCGATTGCAATCGAGGCTGGTAATGCAATGGGATGGGGGATTTTCGAGCCTATCATTCCACCAATGACCATACCCTTACGAGCACCAGACTCACTTAGTTCGATTTCATATTTCACTGGACTATCACGGTCAGGGTAATAAACCGATACGGCATTTGTAGTTCTGTTTAATTTCATAGACCTCTCCTGTTTCTTAGAGTTGCGAATAGATATTGGAATGCACAGCCACAGCTATGCTCAGGCATCCCAGATTGACGTTGTTAAGTGGTTATTCAGCGATATTGCTGACGTGAGGGTTAATACAAAAGGAAGTGTTATCAGCTGCGATAACCGTATAGACGGAAGAACAAGGCAAGATTCGGTACTCGGTAAAGTAAGTCAGCTTTGCTCCCAATTGTGCTATCTACTTGGTTGAATCATTGCGATTCGAGTAACACTGGAACATAGAAAATTGACTCAACCAGAATGGTAAGCATGGTTAGAAGATCCCACGTTTCTTTATTCGGGTTAGCTCAAGCAATTTGATCCCGCACCTAAGCTCTGTAAGGGAACCTAACTTTCAAGATGGCTAATCTCGCTAGTAGTAACCACCCATTGCATAATGATCACTTCCTCATCCAGTACAGAGGGAAGCGATCTTGAAATTGCCACTATGTACCAATTTTAAAAGTTTCGATGCGCAATAAGCTTAAGCACCGAACTAACCAATCGAAGAACCCTTACGAGATATGGCAACACCGAAAATAGTGCTGTTTTTCGCACGAGGTTTAAAAACTAATTAATAATCTGCCACCGGGCTGAGTGCAATATATTGGGAAATATCATGGAAAATCTGATGGTTAAACCTGATAGAAACCCACTCATCAACCTTAGTCGGAATAACAGTTTTACCTGATACCGTTTCCAATGCTTTCTCGGCATTGGAAGCTTCAATGACACCGAAATGACCCCATCAAAGAGCAACGGATGTACAAAACTTGGGTCTGGTTTATCAGTTATCCCTCGAAAGCACATCAATCATTGCCATGGCTAAAACAATGGACAAGCAGCAACACCGAACTCGATTCACCTTAACTGTTCTGGTCCGTTTCCTGTCCATCGAAATACTAATAACGGCAATACAGCTTTAGTTCTCACTCAATCAAACCGCAGACATTGGATTAGCTATTTCGGGTCCCCATCAGAAGCTAAAGCACGTAATTCCGTTTTAACAGTCTCATACCGTTCGGAAACGCGATGGAGGAATAGGTTATCGGGTACAGGCTCAAGAATAGAGATCGTTCGCAATATCGCTGCTAAGAACCCGCTTGAATTGCTGCTAGATCCAGATACAAGTGATTTAAAGATGGCAGACTTCATCGTTTTACCTACCTGATCATCAAGTAAAGTAAAAATATCTTCCAACCTGATCCAAGCCTTCGAGAATAATCCCGACGATGAGTTACCAGCGACTCTGATGTAAAATTCTTTATCATCCCCATGCAAGGCAATTTCATACTGTAGAAAGTCTTTAGACTTTGGACTTAGCTTCGGACTTTTACCGTTCTTAACAACTGTAAACGGGCTAGCTTCAACCACTTCAACATCTTGCTTTACATTATCTCGGCTCATACAAATTCCTCCTTATTCAGCCATCACTTTCAACGTTTTAATCGCTTGAGTTTCATTGCTCGTCGAACCCACAACGTAGCTGCCGCTACCATCGTCTGCATGGACACACAAAGCCATCACATGTGGATCAAGATCATCCGGTAGCAAAATAACAAACTCAGGATTTTCTAACGCGTAAGACAGAAGAACATTCGTTTCTTCATCAACGTCAGCTAAGTCATGGTCAGTATCACTTCGCTCAATCAAAATCAGACACGTGGATACTTCTTCCCAAAATTTCTCAGCTTCATAACGATCCCCTGACCAAGGAAGTAAAAGCTGATGCATCAATTGCTCTTTAACTGGCATAGGCAATTCAAGTTGTTCAACCTCGGTAATGCTTTTCACTACTTTCATTCCATTTCTCCAACTGAAATTACAGATACAAAAAAGCCCCTGAATAGAGCTAACTCTTCAGGGGCTACACATTTAATTGATATCTGTTCCTAACCTATTTAGGTTCGGGTAGCGCTAGGTTCTCACTAGCTCGTTCCACCATTTCAGACAAGGCATTCGCTCCACGCTCTAGGGCAGTACGGTCAAATTTCCGATAATGTAACGTGCTGGCCATGTCAGCATGGTTTAGGACGCGTTGCACCGACGTAATATCTAACCCAGAGTTCAGAAGGTTACTCGCTACAGAATGTCTCGCGGTATGGAACACGACGCCTTCAGGGTCAATACCAGCGCGTTCTAGTATCAACTTAAACGCTTTCCGTGGTGGTGAGATATGTGTCCCTTCTCGACTACCGGGAAACACATACGGATTGCCAGGTTGCTTCAACTCCCTAAGCTCCGAGAGTAATTCAAGCATTAGGTTCGACAAATAGACTTGATGTGATTTCTTATTCTTACTGGTTTTGATGAAAAGCGTACGATTATCAAAATCAACGTCTTGCCACTTCCTCTCAAGTAACTCAGATATACGACAACCAGTAAGCCACAGCATCGCAATCAGATTGCCTTTCACTTTACAATAGTAGGTTCGGGAAACCTTTATCAATAAAGCAGTCTCTTCGACATTAAGAAATCTATCCCGCGATCCCGATTCAGGCAAAAGACTAACCTTGGTTGCATGGTTCGTAGTATCTAAAACGCGTGCAGAAAGTGAGCAAATCCCCTTCACGAGTGCAATGACCCTATTATTCGTGCTAGCTGTGTAAGGCTTACCTTTGTAGGTTTCCGTCGACAAGTGGGACTGCAGTTTCATGATTGCATGAGCTGACAGTCTATCCATCTGGATCTTATAGATTGGTTTACATCTCAAGAAGCGGGTTTCGTCATCTTTCCATGACTTCTTACGAGTCTTCGCCCACGGCAAATAAGTCTCGTGGAAAAAGGTATATACATCAGGCATCACAACGGCAGAACGAGAGTCACGTTCAATCTTAGGGTCAATTCCATCAGCAATCTGTACTTTTAGCTTACGGGCTTTCTTTCTAGCTTCTTCTACCGAGAGATCAGGGAAACGGCCTAGTGAAATACTTGCCTTACGACTGGATTTACCACTGGATTTCAAATTTCTGGATGAGTATCGTAGTAAGAAACGACGGTTCCCTGTCTTACCCACCAAGACCTTTAAACCAATAACACTGTTATCACCCCTACCATCAGACCATTCGATATCACTAGAACGTGAGTCAGCAGAGGGTGGCTTTAACGATCTCACGACTGAATTGGTCAGGTTTATCGTTCGATTAACTTTCATGACATGAAGACTCCTTTAATTAGTCACACTAAATCTTCATATATGTCTCTAACGATGATTATTACCCCCCAGTTCACCGACTAACAGGACGCAGAGAATCGTTGGCAGGATCAATGGCAATATACTGGTATCACTGGGCTGAGAGATCTATTTCAGATGTGGATTGTAGCAATGTATATTGCTGTCATTTGCGTTGGCATCAGAGTAACAATCGTAGACACAATCATCACAAGGTCATCAGAGAATTGGAATCACGGTACTTCTACAGTACCAATAACAAGGATTGAAATTTTGCGATAAGCCCCCACCCCACGGGTTTTCATCACTGTCATTGGGAACGAGCTAACCGTCACGTTAGTAAGGTGCACAGTATTCATGTGACCGGATATGGACCATACCAGCGCCGAATTTCTATGAAAGTTGTTCATTGGCAATATTCAACCCAGGCAGCCGCAAGCGCTATTCATAGCGGTATAGCTCACCACGAGGTTGAAGCTGAAAAGACAGGATATGAACCAGAAGGAAATTTGGAAAGCTGTATGGAGCGATTCTGATGGGGATTTTCGGGTAGGTATGGGTGGAAGATCGGGAAGTATCTATTTTTCATAACACTAGATAGCAAAAAGCCTCAACCGAAGTTGAGGCTTTCTATATCCCCTAAGGGAAAATATGGCAGGGGTGGAGAGATTCGAACTCCCAACACGCGGATTTGGAATCCGCTGCTCTGCCAATTGGAGCTACA
>NZ_JAATOO010000022.1 GCF_011806575.1 Vibrio hepatarius | reverse complement strand
AATTATCTTGGCAACCCTTTTTCTACATTTTTCTTGTTTTTTTTGTCGTTCGGTCATTTATTGATCCGAACGCTTTAAAAGCATACGTTTCGACTACAACTCAGCGAATTTTTTCGCGAAAAGAGAGACCTTTTTCCAGTTGGTGTACTCGACTTCTTTAGTGGTATCCGTTTCTCCACCAGTCAACGTCATAATCAACTTAATCATCATTTTGTCGAAGAAACCATAACGCGGGTAATACAACGCCCCGGCAAATACACCAATTAGCCTTGGCTGCCAAGGTGACTTCTTTAAAAACGTCTGAATGTAAACACTGCCTTCAGGAGTATCTTTACCTTGGTCTTCTTTACGAGCGGTTAAGTTAACGCAGAAAAATGCTACCTTAGAGTGGCTTTCCAATTGTTGTTGGTTTTTCTCGATAAACTGGTAGAGCTTCTTATTTAAGTGTCCGTATCGAATCGACGCCCCAATCAGCACTCTGTCGTAAGCACTGATATCAATTGAGTCTATTGTATGTAGGTCAACCAGCTCACACGCAAAGTCGTTAAGTTCTTCCTCTATATAGTTAAGAATCTTTTTGGTTTGACCTTCGCGTGAAGAATAAAGAAATAAAGCTTTTTTCACTTGCGCTCCTTAACTACGCCAGAATGTCGGCGTTAACAGAATTAATAGAGTAAAGACTTCCAGTCGCCCAAATAGCATCGAGACGATGAGTACCCATTTCGCTTTGTCATTGATGTCGCCAAAGTGCAATGCGACTTCACCGAGCCCAGGACCTAAGTTATTTAATGTTGCCGCAACGGCTGAAAACGCACTCAATTCATCAATCCCAGTCGCAATCAGTCCCAACATACACACAACAAAGACCAATGCGTAAGCAGAGAAGAATCCCCAAACCGCATCAACAACACGTTGAGGAAGGGCGGTACCACCGACTTTGATGGTGTATACGGCTCTTGGGTGTACCAAACGTTTTAACTCACGAACCCCTTGCAGCGTCAGCAACAAGATACGGATAACTTTCATCCCGCCACCTGTTGAACCCGCACATCCCCCAATAAAAGAAGAAAACAACAGCAATACAGGCAAAAACAGTGGCCACTCTGAAAATCCCGTCGTGGTGAATCCGGCCGTGGTAGAAATAGATACCGTCTGGAACAACGCTTGGTCAAACGCGTCATAATAGGAGTCGTAAGAGTGATGGTTAAGTAGCATCACGAAGCACACGACAAACAGCAGTAACTGGATAAAAAGAAACGCACGGAATTCAGGGTCTTTCCAGTAATACTTAGGATGAACGCCACCAGACGCAAACGCGGCAAAGTGCAGCGAGAAGTTACACGCGGAGATTAAGAGAAACACGACGGTAATCAGGTTAATCGCGTAACTATCAAAATAACCCATACTGGCATCATGAGTTGAAAAGCCACCGATGGCGATGGTTGAAAAGCTATGGCCGATCGCATCAAAAGGGGTCATGCCCGCAAACCAAAATGCCATCGCACAAGCAATCGTCAGACTGAGGTAGATATACCATAGCGCTTTAGCGGTTTCGGCGATTCGCGGAGTCATCTTACTATCTTTAACGGGCCCTGGGATTTCAGCACGGTACAACTGCATACCACCGATACCCAGTACGGGAAGAATCGCCACGGCTAATACGATGATCCCCATCCCACCAAACCACTGTAGAAACTGACGGTAAAACAGAATTGCCTTAGGAAGGTCGTCTAGACCAACAATGACCGTCGCACCGGTTGTGGTAAGGGCGGAAAACGACTCAAAAAAGGCGTCGGTCACTGAAACATTAGGGTTGTCGGAAAGCAAAAAAGGAATCGAACCCGCGCTACCCAATACCGTCCAGAATAGAACCACGATCAAGAAGCCGTCACGCGCTTTCAACTCGTGTCTAAAGCGTCGGTTAGGGAACCAACACAATGCCCCGCAAAAAAGCAAAACAAAGAAAGTGGTAACAAATGCCACACCAGCGCCGTCACGGTATATCAAAGCGACCAGAGCGGGCGCCAACATAGATACACTAAACAGTGCGAGCAAAAGCCCGACGATGCGAATAATTGAACGAAATTGCATTGATAGACTGACTATAGATAGAAGTTAAACTTCTTGCTTCCTGAATATTTAATTTGCTTTTAAAGGCGTAACCAGAGCTTTAGCGCCACTCTTATTGATTACTGCCTGTGTAAAGTCGTTGGCCTTGCGCTGCTCAATATCCACGACTAATTTAACTTGATCACTATAGTCTGCAGACACTTCCTGTGCCTCAAATTGAGTGATAAGAGACTGGACTATAGGCATAAACGCATAGTCTAACTCTAGTTGCAACTGAGTGGTTATTTTTTTCTCAATTGTTTGAAGCAGCTTGAGTGCTTGCGAAACCCCGCCACCGTAAGCTTTCACTAAGCCGCCCGTACCTAACTTTATCCCACCAGAATAACGCGTCACGACAGCGGTGATTTCTCCAACGCCAGAACCGGATAACTGTGCCAACATCGGTTTTCCCGCCGTACCTGAAGGTTCACCATCATCACTGAATCCCCACTTCATCGAATCTTCTGCTCGTCCAGCGACGAATGCCCAACAGTTATGGCGTGCGTCCGCATGTTTGGTCTTTATCTGCTCGACAAACGCTTTCGCACTATCAATCGACGGAGTGTGAGCCAAGTAAGTAATGAAGACGCTCTTTTTGATTTCGTCTTCAAATTGAACGGATTGAGCTGGTATCAGATAAGGCTGGTCATTCATAGAATTTGCGGGTGTTAAGTGGTTGAAAGAGTCTATCACGAGAGGCATTGGAGCGTCGCCTAAGATCTGCCACAGCGCACAATGTTAAACACTTGTTTAAAAAATGTATTGAATTTAACTTTTGACAGGTCCAAACTGAAATTACTGGTCAAACCAGAAACTAGAAAAATAACAACTTTTCGGTTTGATCATTCCACATACGTGAACACTCTCAGGATAGAAAGACAAACGCACAATCCACGATTGTATGTCATGGAGATAGACAATGATTTACCAAGCCAACACCCTTACGGTAAAGGAAGTACAAGACGGTATTGCTGAACTGAGTTTCTGCTCTCCAAACTCCGTCAACAAGCTAGACTTAGCAACGCTAGAGTCACTCGATAAAGCCCTTGATGCTCTGCAAAACCACGCTGGTTTGAAAGGGCTTCTGCTTACCTCAGACAAGGACTCTTTTATCGTCGGTGCCGACATAACCGAATTTTTAGGTTTGTTCGCTAAAACCGAAGCCGAGCTCGACACTTGGCTACAATTTGCTAATAGCATCTTCAATAAGCTTGAAGATCTGCCAGTCCCAACACTAGCAGTTCTCAAAGGTCACACTCTGGGCGGCGGATGTGAGTGTGTACTCGCTACCGATATGCGCATTGGTGACAAAACCACCAGCATCGGCCTGCCAGAAACTAAACTGGGAATTATGCCTGGCTTTGGCGGTTGTGTACGCTTACCTCGTGTTGTCGGCGCAGACAACGCCATGGAAATCATCACTCAAGGTAAAGCATGCCGCGCGAATGAAGCGCTCAAACTCGGATTACTAGATGCCGTTGTTGAAACCGATGCTCTTTACGAGTCGGCGCTAACCACTCTGACTCAAGCCATCAACGAGAAACTTGATTGGCAAGCTCGCCGCAAACAAAAGACGTCACCACTGACACTCAGCAAACTTGAGTCGATGATGAGTTTCACCATGGCGAAAGGCTTGGTGGCACAAAAAGCTGGCCCACACTACCCTGCGCCAATGACGGCAGTGAACACCATTGAAGAAGGCGCTCGCTTTGCACGTAACGAAGCACTGGACGTTGAACGTAAGTACTTTGTGAAACTCGCAAAATCTGAAGAAGCAAAATCGCTGGTTGGTTTGTTCCTCAATGACCAGTACATCAAAAGCATTGCCAAGAAAGCAGCCAAAGCCGCCAACCAAGACACTCAACGAGCGGCGGTATTAGGCGCTGGCATTATGGGCGGCGGTATTGCTTACCAGTCAGCACTAAAAGGTGTGCCAGTAGTGATGAAAGACATTGCTCAAGCATCACTAGATCTGGGTATGAATGAAGCGTCTAAACTGCTCAACAAGCAATTAGAACGCGGTCGTATCGATGGTTTCAAAATGGCGGGTATCCTTGCATCTATTACTCCAAGCCTTCACTACGCGGGCATCGAGAACTCCGATGTCATCGTTGAGGCGGTGGTCGAAAACCCGAAAGTGAAAGCCTCTGTCCTGAGCGAAGTCGAACAACAAGTGAATGAAAACACGGTGATTACCTCAAACACTTCGACCATTCCAATCAACTTGTTGGCGAAATCACTCAAACGCCCAGAAAACTTCTGTGGTATGCACTTCTTTAACCCAGTGCATCGCATGCCTCTAGTCGAGATTATCCGCGGTGAGCACACGTCAGACGAGACCATTAACCGTGTTGTGGCTTACGCAGCCAAAATGGGTAAATCGCCAATCGTGGTTAATGACTGCCCTGGATTCTTCGTTAACCGTGTGCTTTTCCCGTACTTCGGTGGCTTTAGCTTGTTGCTGCGTGACGGCGCTGACTTCACGCACATCGATAAAGTGATGGAGCGTAAGTTTGGTTGGCCGATGGGTCCTGCTTACCTGTTGGATGTAGTCGGTATCGATACCGCTCACCACGCACAAGCAGTGATGGCGCAAGGTTTCCCTGAGCGTATGGGCAAACAAGGTCGTGACGCGATTGACGCTCTGTATGACGCGAACAAATATGGTCAGAAAAACGGTAGTGGCTTCTATAACTACACCGTTGATAAGAAAGGTAAGCCGAAGAAACTTTACTCTGAAGAGGTGCTTTCCGTATTCGCTGACGTCTGTGCAGAATCACAAGCATTCGACGACCAAACGATCATTCATCGTATGATGATTCCGATGATCAACGAAGTGGTATTGTGTCTGCAAGAGAAGATCATCGCTTCTCCGCAAGAAGCTGATATGGCGCTGGTATACGGATTGGGCTTCCCTCCATTCCGCGGTGGTGTATTCCGCTACCTAGATAGTGTGGGTATTGCTGAATTTGTTGAAATGGCGAAACAGTATGAGGACTTGGGTGCGATGTACCACGTTCCACAAATGCTTATCGATATGGCGGCCAAAGGTGAAACCTTTTATGGCGCACAACAGCAAGGCTCTATCTAAGGAGGGATAGCAAATGACTTTAAATACAAGAAATGTTGTCGTTGTAGATTGTCTACGTACACCAATGGGACGCTCAAAAGGTGGCGCATTCCGTCATACGCGAGCTGAAGACTTATCGGCACACCTAATGAAAGGGATTCTAGCGCGTAACCCGCAAGTCAATCCAAGTGAGATTGAAGATATTTACTGGGGCTGTGTTCAACAAACGCTAGAGCAAGGCTTTAACGTTGCACGTAATGCGGCGCTGCTCGCCGGTCTTCCGATTGAAATTGGTGCGGTAACCGTCAACCGTCTTTGTGGTTCATCAATGCAAGCGCTGCACGATGGCACGCGAGCTATTATGACTGGCGACGCTGACATCTGCCTAATTGGCGGCGTGGAGCACATGGGGCATGTACCGATGAACCATGGCGTCGATTTCCACCCGGGTATGGCAAAGAATGTCGCAAAAGCAGCGGGCATGATGGGTTTAACTGCAGAAATGCTGGGCAAGTTGCACGGTATTAGTCGCCAGCAGCAAGATGAGTTTGCCGCTCGCTCACACGCACGTGCTCACGCGGCGACTGTCGAAGGTCGCTTCAAGAGTGAAATCTTACCGACCGAAGGCCACGCTGCTGACGGTACGTTATTTACGCTTGATTACGATGAAGTGATTCGTCCGGAAACCACAGTAGAAGGACTATCACAGCTACGCCCAGTATTCGACCCAGCCAATGGTACAGTCACTGCGGGCACATCTTCAGCCCTTTCTGATGGCGCGTCAGCCATGCTGATCATGAGTGAAGACAAGGCCAACGAGCTCGGTCTCACCATCCGTGCGCGCATCAAAGGTATGGCAATCGCTGGCTGCGATCCGTCTATCATGGGTTACGGTCCTGTACCCGCGACTCAAAAAGCGCTCAAACGTGCGGGCTTGTCGATTGACGATATGGACGTCGTCGAGCTAAACGAAGCGTTCGCCGCTCAATCACTTCCTTGTGCCAAAGACCTTGGCCTTTTGGACATGATGGATGAAAAAGTGAACCTCAATGGTGGCGCGATCGCCCTTGGTCACCCACTAGGCTGCTCAGGTTCACGTATCTCGACGACGCTGATCAACCTTATGGAAGCCAAAGACGCAAAATACGGTTTGGCCACTATGTGTATTGGCCTTGGTCAGGGCATCGCGACGGTATTTGAACGCCCTTAACCAAAACCATAAACTCAAAACGCCAGCTTAACTTAGCTGGCGTTTTTGTTAGGACTGCAACCAATCCTGATACAACTGCTCACTCGAACCGAGATAGTTGACCATCCAGTCGATCATTTTATGGTTGTCATCTTTGCGCCAGACGAGGCAGCAATGACTAAACGGCTTATCCTCTGGCAGAATTTTCTCCACCAGCAAACCTTCCGTAATTAGCGGTTGGGCAATATGTCGAGGCATGTAGCCGACACCGACTCCATTCTTTAAGCATTCAATCGCACTGTACCAATTCGGTAGCAGCAAGCGGCGTTGGTCCGGGTAATGAACCGTATGGCGCTTTGGCAATACGTTAGAGGTATCGTCTAGACATATTGCTGGATACTGACTGATAAACTCCTCACCGAGATTTTGCTCTCGCACACAAGGGTGTGAAGAAGACATAACAAACGCCCAGTCGAGGATACCTATATCTTTGACTTCAAAATCGCCGCCAACCGGAATCGCGGAGGTGGCGCCGATCACAATATCCGCCCTTCCTTGTGAAATCGCTTCCCAAGAGCCATTAAACACTTCCATATTGATTTGCAGTTCAGCATGAGGAAAGGTGGAATAGAAATCTTCAATCAAAGGTTTTAAACGTTCCAGCTTAACCACGTTATCCAAGGTAAGTTTGAGTGTTTTTTGCCAACCATGTGCTGCTCGGCGCGTCTGCGCTTTGACCTCTTCCATTTGGCGCAGCATGGTTCTCGCTTGTTCAATGAATAACTCACCTGCTGGCGTCAACTCTACCTTTCTCGGTAAACGACGAAACAACACCACATCAAGGTCTTGCTCAATTTGCCTGATGCTGTAGCTGATCGCAGATGGCACCTTATGTAAAACATCGGCCGCAGCGGTGAAGCTGCCTAATCTCGCCACAGTATCGACGAGTTCGAGCGAAGACTGAGAAAACGCACTCACAACTTACCCTTCAAAATTTTTGATTCATAACCACAAATTTTAATGTTTTATTTTATCAAAAGCGAAAAATACAATGGCGAGGTTAATAAAAAGGTTGGCGCCAACGAACAAATATCAATCAATTATTTTGAATGGAATAACGATGAAGATTTCAAAATTACAGCTTTTTTATTTAGCAGCGCTGTCAATGCTCGGCTTTATCGCAACCGATATGTATCTGCCGGCATTCAAGGCGATGGAAGTCGACTTTGCGACCGGACCAGAGCAAATTGCTTTGTCGTTGACGGTTTTCTTGGTCGGTATGGCACTAGGCCAACTGTTGTGGGGCTTGGCTTCTGATAAATATGGCCACCGCAATACGTTAGCAGCAGGTTTAGCACTGTTTACCGTTGCCTCTTTTGGCCTCGCGTTCAGTGACCAAGTTTGGCAACTATTGGCGCTACGCTTTGTGCAAGCCATTGGTGTCTGTGCACCAGCGGTGATCTGGCAAGCAATGGTCATCAAGCGATACTCCAGCAGCAGCCAACAGATTTTTGCCACCATTATGCCGCTCGTCGCACTATCGCCAGCATTAGCACCACAGCTTGGCGTGTTACTGGCAGATAGTTTTGGCTGGTTCAGTATTTTTATCGCTCTGACGGTAATGGGTATCGTCCTAGTGATGGCAACGATGGCTCAAGACAACGAAGCAGTCGAAGAAAAACAAACCAGCATCGCAACCGATATCAAAGCGTTAGTCGGCTCAAAGTCTTACTTGGGTAACGTGTTGATGTTCGCGACGGCTTCGGCGGCATTCTTTGCTTACCTGACTGGCATGCCAGAGATCATGGCTCAGCTTGGCTATGAAGCGAAAGACATTGGCTTGAGTTTTATTCCACAAACTATCGCATTTATGGCCGGTGGTTATCTGGGTAAGGTTGGCGTAAATAAATATGGCGATGAAAAAGTTCTGCGTCAGTTGATCGGACTGTTTAGCGTCTCGTCGCTACTGATCTTTATCGCCTCTCAATGGGAATTGAGTTCTATCTGGCCGATTCTTGCACCATTTTGTTTGATTGCCGTCGCTAACGGTGCGCTTTACCCAATCGTGGTAAACCGTGCGTTGGCAAGTGCAAAACAGAGCCCTGCGACCGCTGCTGGTTTGCAAAATAGCCTGCAGATTAGCGTCAGCAGCCTATCAAGCGCGCTGGTTGCGGCTTTGGCCAGTCAGGCGCAGATGGTGACAGGTATTGCGATTGTACTGTGTATGGGTGGATTGTGGTTTGGTTATGTGCTGTCAAACCGCGAACTATCAGAGCAGTTTACCGTTCCGGACAACGCCCGTGTCGTGAGCGAAGAATAATCCTCAACCAAAAAAGAAAAGAGCCGCGTTTGCGGCTCTTTTTCTATTCAGGATTAAAGGCTTTTCAATCCCCATTTTTCTGCAGTTTGTTTAAAGAATCCTTGGGTTTTCTTTAGCTCTACCCAATGGTTAATGTAGTTAATCCATACCTGGTCGTCTTGAGGAAGCAACATCGCGATAGGTGTCGGGCGACGTGGCTCTTTTACCGGCACGATCGCGAGTTGTTTGAACTTCTCGACTAAGGTTGCCGCTTCAACGTTTGACGTCACAGAGACGTCTGCTCGCTTAGCCAATAGCTCTTGGAAATCACGCGCTGGCGCTTCAATCACGATATGGGTCGCTGAAGGGAAGAACTCTTTGACCATCTTTTCTTGTACCGTACCCAGCGTTGCCGCTACTTTAACGTCTGCGTTATCAAAATCACTCCAATCAGAGAACTTATTTAGGTCCTTTTTCTGCACGACAGGAACAAAGGCTAAGTAAAAGTAAGGCTGGCTGTAACCGGCAACTTTGGCACGCGACATATTCAATGACGCACTTCCCGTAACGTCATACTTACCCGCGGTAATCCCATTCACCAGTGTTTTCCAATCCGTCGCGACATATTCGACCTTCACACCCAGATCTTTAGCTAGTTCGCTTGTAACATCGATATCAAACCCTCGGTAACTATTGGTCGCGGGATCTTTCATCGTCATTGGGTTCCAATCCCCAGTGGTGCCAACACGCAATACTCCGGCGTCCAAAATATCGTGCAGTCGACTCTTGGCATTGGCAAAACCACTCACAGCAAGTAAAGAAAGCCCTAGCGCTAACAGAAGTTTTTTCATTGTTTTTCCTTAATATAAGTTCCGTTTAAGATTTACAAACGCTTCCTTGATAACATAGCAGCAACAAAGGATATTTTTTAGTCAAGCTAGGGAAAGAAGCGTGAATTGTCGATATCTATGGCTATTTTTGCCATTGCTCATCACAGGCTGTGCGGATTATCAATGGGGCTGGTATGTACTTGACCCTTCCACTCAGCAGGGACAAACCAACCTAAAGTTTCTGATTGCTGGCTTCGCGGATACAATTTCGGTCTCATTACTCAGCATGTTGTTTGCGATGACGATAGGTTTGATTGTCGCCCTGCCCGCTCTATCAACCTCTAAATCACTCAACGCTTTCAATAGAATCTATGTCGAGGTAATCCGTTCGATTCCGGTTTTAGTGCTGCTGCTTTGGGTTTACTACGGCATGCCGACCTTGCTTGATATTTCATTGAATCATTTCTGGGCGGGGGTGATCGCGTTAACTATCGCCGAGAGTGCGTTTATGGCCGAGGTGTTTCGCGGCGGGATTCAGGCCATCGCACGCGGCCAACACGAAGCGGCGGAGTCGCTAGGACTCAATTACTGGCAAAAAATGCGTTTGGTGATCCTGCCGCAAGCGTTTCGACAAATTCTGCCGCCATTAGGAAATCAGTTTGTCTATATTCTGAAGATGAGTTCTTTGGTGAGTGTGATTGGCTTGAGCGATCTGACCCGACGTGCCAACGAGTTAGTGGTGAATGAGTACTTACCTCTCGAAATCTATACTTTCTTAGTTATTGAGTATTTAGTGCTGATTTTATGCGTATCACAAGCGGTGCGCTGGCTAGAAAAACGCATTGCGATTCCTAGCCACTAATACGCAGTAATAAAAAAGCCGCTCCTAGGAGCGGCTTTTTTCAATCTTGAATTACTTGTTCTTAACTGGACGTTGCCAACCAGTAATTTTGCGCTCTTTAGCGCGAGTAATCACTAACTCACCTTGCGCGACGTTTTTCGTTAGCGTCGTACCTGCACCAATGGTTGCACCATCAGCGATCGATACCGGAGCCACCAGCTGGCTATCTGAGCCGACAAACACGTCGTTGCCGATGACTGTCTTGTGTTTATTCGCACCGTCGTAGTTGCAGGTAATGGTACCCGCACCAATATTAGTACGTTGACCAATTTCAGCATCGCCTAGGTAAGTCAGGTGGTTCGCTTTCGAGCCTTCGCCAATGCAAGCATTCTTCACTTCCACAAAGTTACCGACGTGAGAGTCGTTACGCATCTCCGCGCCAGGGCGCAGACGAGTAAACGGACCAACCGTACACTCTTCACCGACCGTCGCACCTTCGATCACACTGTAAGGACGTACAATGGTGTTATCGTCGATTTCACAATCTTTGAGTACACATCCCGTACCGATCACCACGTTATCACCGAGAGTCACGTTACCTTCAATGATCACGTTTGCGTCGATTTCACAGTCCATGCCGCACTGCAACGCACCACGCAGGTCAAAGCGTGCTGGGTCACGTAACATTACTCCTTGCTCAAGTAGCTTCTTCGCTTGCATTGACTGGAACGCACGCTCAAGACGCGCTAGCTGTGCACGGTCATTCACCCCTTCAACTTCGATCGGATTCACCGGGTGAACCGCTTCAACTGCGCGACCTTCATCGTGCGCCGCTGCGATCACGTCGGTTAGGTAGTACTCACCTTGGGCGTTGTTATTGTTCAGGCCTGATAGCCAGCGCTTAAGGTCTCCACCTGTCGCCACCATCACACCTGTATTAATTTCTTTAATCAGCTTCTGTTCTTCAGTCGCATCTTTCTGCTCTACGATAGCGACCACAGGACCGTTCTTACGCACGATACGGCCGTAACCAGTCGGGTTATCCAAAACCACGGTCAAAAGCGCGATACCGCCCGTTGGTTGAGCATCGAGTAAGCTCTCGATCGTCTCTTCAGAGATCAAAGGGACATCACCGTACAACACTAAAATCTTTTCGTCGTCTTCAAATTTTGCCGACGCTTGATCCACCGCGTGACCAGTACCAAGTTGCTCAGCCTGCAACACCCAGCTTACGGGCTCATTCGCCAGTTCAGCTTGCATTTGGTCGCCGCCGTGGCCGTAAACCAAATGGATATTTTGCGCACCTAGGCCAGAGCAAGTATCGATTACGTGCTTCGCCATAGGTTTACCCGCTAGTGTATGCAGTACTTTAGGTTTATTTGAGTACATGCGGGTACCTTTACCCGCCGCGAGGATGACCGCGCTAAATTTCATTGGTTTACCTTTCGCTATGAAATAAAAACTGCTGTGTATTCTAGAGGCTAGAACAGCAAGTGTTAATTGCACAACTACAATTTCTGGCAAAAAATACGCAAAAAGGCGGTCTAATGACCGCCTTTATCATTTTTAAAACGCTACTAAAGGTTTAGCGACGTTTCTTTGTCAGCTCGATAACACGTAGCTGAGCAATGGCTTTCGCCAGCTCACTGGCCGCTTGAGCGAAGTCCATATCACCATGCTGATTCTGAATTTTCTCCTCAGCGCGGCGCTTGGCTTCTTCTGCCTTCGCTGCGTCTAGCTCTTCACCACGGATAGCTGTATCAGCCAGTACAGTCGCTGTACCAGGCTGAACTTCTACCATACCACCAGAAACGTAAATGATTTCTTCGTGGCCGTGCTGTTTCACAATACGCACCATACCAGGCTTAATAGCGGTCAGTAACGGAGTGTGACCATGGAAAATACCAAGTTCACCTTCGCTACCGGTCACCTGAAATGTTTCTACGCGACCAGAGAAGATTTGCTTCTCAGCGCTGACCACATCTAGGTGAAAGGTTATTGGTGCCATATCGCCTCCTAGTTAGCCTTATAGCTTCTTCGCATTCTCGATAGCATCGTCGATAGTACCGCAGTACATAAACGCTTGCTCTGGAACGTCATCGTAATCACCAGCTAGTAGACCTTTGAAGCCACGTAGAGTCTCTTTAAGAGGTACGTAAACACCTGGGTCGCCAGTAAATACTTCCGCTACGTGGTAAGGCTGAGTTAGGAAACGCTCAATCTTACGTGCACGAGATACAACTTGCTTATCTTCTTCAGATAGCTCGTCCATACCTAGGATTGCGATGATATCTTTCAGCTCTTTGTAGCGCTGAAGTGTCTGCTGAACACCACGCGCGATGTCGTAGTGCTCTTGACCTACGACTAGAGGATCAAGCATACGAGATGTTGAATCTAGTGGGTCAATCGCTGGGTATAAACCCATCGCTGCGATGTTACGGTTAAGTACAACCGTCGCATCCAAGTGCGCGAACGTTGTTGCTGGAGATGGGTCAGTCAAGTCATCCGCTGGTACATATACCGCCTGTACAGACGTGATAGAGCCAGACTTGGTTGACGTGATACGCTCCTGAAGAACACCCATCTCTTCTGCAAGAGTTGGCTGGTAACCTACCGCAGAAGGCATACGACCAAGCAGTGCTGATACCTCAGTACCTGCTAGTGTGTAACGGTAGATGTTATCTACGAACAGTAGAACGTCACGACCTTCGTCACGGAAACGTTCTGCCATTGTTAGACCAGTCAGTGCAACACGTAGACGGTTACCTGGTGGCTCGTTCATCTGGCCGTAAACCATTGCTACTTTAGACTCTTCTGGCTTCTCAACGTTTACAACGCCTGCTTCCTGCATTTCGAAGTAGAAGTCGTTACCCTCACGAGTACGCTCACCTACACCTGCAAATACAGAAAGACCAGAGTGCTGTAGTGCGATGTTGTTGATAAGTTCCATCATGTTAACGGTCTTACCTACACCTGCACCACCGAATAGACCGATTTTACCACCCTTTGAGAATGGACAAACTAGGTCGATTACTTTAACGCCAGTCTCTAAAAGAGCGATCTCACTTGATTGCTCCTCGTAGCTTGGTGCTTCACGGTGGATAGAGTAAACCTCTTCTGCACCGATCTCACCACGCTCGTCAATCGCATCACCTAGAACGTTCATGATACGACCTAGGGTTTTAGTACCTACTGGTACTGAAATTGGAGCGCCAGTATTTACTACTTCAACTCCACGACGTAAACCATCAGAGCTACCCATTACGATACAACGAACTACGCCACCGCCTAGCTGTTGTTGAACTTCAAGAACTAGACGTTCTTTTGAGTCCGTTACGTTTAGAGCGTCATATACACTAGGTACATCGCTCTGTGGGAACTCTACGTCGACTACCGCACCGATGATCTGTACGATCTTACCTGTAGCCATCGTTAATCCTCTAAACTATTTCGTTTAACCTAAGCTTAAATCGCTGCTGCGCCACCAACGATTTCCGACAGTTCTTGTGTAATCGCTGCCTGACGGGCTTTGTTGTACACAAGTTCCAAATCTTCAATCAAGTTAGTTGCGTTGTCTGTCGCAGCCTTCATCGCAATCATTCGAGACGCTTGCTCACACGCAAGGTTCTCGACTACGCCTTGATAAACCAAAGCTTCTAAATAACGCAGTAATAATGCATCAAGTAGAGGTTTAGGTTCAGGTTCGTAGATATAATCCCATGAATGCTCACGCTTCATTTCTTCGCTATTCGATTCAGGCAAAGGTAGCAATTGATCGATCGTTGGTTTCTGAACCATAGTGTTTTCGAAGTGGTTGAACACTAAAAACAGACGATCCAGTTCACCTTCACTATATTTTTTGACCATGACACCGACTGAACCAATCAGTTCTTCTAAAGTTGGGCTATCACCCAACCCAGATGTCTGTGCTGCTACTTTAACGCCGGTATTATTAAAGAAAGCGGTAGCTTTTGAACCGATAATACCGAGTTCAATATCGACACCTTTATCTTTCCATTCCTGCATATCAGTGACGGCTTTTTTGAACAAGTTAATGTTCAAACCACCACATAGCCCACGATCAGTTGAAATAATGATGTAACCAACACGCTTGGCTTCACGCTCTTCTAGGTACGGATGACGGTACTCTAGATTTGCATTTGCCATATGACCGATCACTTTACGTATTGTTTCAGCATATGGACGAGTTGCATTCATCAATTCCTGCGAACGACGCATTTTTGATGTGGCGACCATTTCCATCGCTTTGGTAATCTTTTGAGTGCTTTTCACACTCCCGATTTTAGTACGTATCTCTTTTGCGCCGGCCATCGTTACTCTCCTTTAGTTGGTGGCAATCACTGCCACCGAACTTTTACCAAGTTTGGGTTGCTTTGAAATCATCAAGCAGCTTCTTAAGCTGAGCTTCGATGTCATCATTGTAAGCACCCGTCTTGTCGATCTCTGCTGCAAGTTCAGCATATTGACCACGAGCATACGATAGTAAAGACGCCTCGAAATCGAGAACTTTGTCTAGCTCAACACCGTCTAGGTAGCCGCGCTCTACTGCGTAAACAACCACTGCTTGGTCAAATACAGACATAGGAGCGTACTGCTTTTGCTTCATTAGTTCTGTAACTTTTTGACCATGGTCTAGCTGTCGCTTAGTCGCTTCATCAAGGTCAGAAGAGAACTGAGCAAACGCTGCTAGTTCACGGTATGCAGCTAGTGCTGTACGGATACCGCCTGATAGTTTCTTGATGATTTTAGTCTGAGCTGAACCACCTACACGAGATACTGAGATACCTGGGTCAACCGCTGGGCGAACACCTGCGTTGAATAGCTCAGTTTGTAGGAAGATCTGACCATCGGTAATCGAGATTACGTTAGTCGGTACGAATGCCGAAACGTCACCCGCTTGAGTCTCAATGATAGGAAGAGCAGTTAAAGAACCAGTCTTACCTTTCACTTCACCGTTAGTGAAATGCTCTACATATTCTTCGTTTACACGAGCTGCACGCTCTAGTAGACGTGAGTGTAAGTAGAATACATCACCTGGGAATGCCTCACGGCCTGGTGGACGTTTAAGTAGTAGAGAGATCTGACGGTAAGCTACCGCTTGCTTAGATAGATCATCATAAACAATCAGTGCGTCTTCGCCGCGATCACGGAAGTATTCACCCATCGCACAACCTGCGTATGGCGCTAGGTATTGTAGCGCTGCAGATTCAGAAGCCGATGCAACAACAACGATAGTGTTAGCTAGCGCGCCGTGCTCTTCTAGTTTGCGAACTACGTTAGCGATAGTCGATGCTTTCTGACCGATAGCTACGTAGATTGAGTAAATACCAGAGTTTTTCTGGTTAATGATCGCATCGATCGCCATCGCTGTTTTACCAGTCTGACGGTCACCGATTATTAGCTCACGCTGACCACGACCGATTGGGATCATTGAGTCAACAGATTTGTAACCAGTTTGCACAGGTTGGTCTACCGATTTACGGTCGATTACGCCTGGTGCGATCACTTCTACAGGTGAAGTCAATTTAGCTTCGATTGGACCTTTACCATCGATAGGCTCACCTAGTGTATTCACTACGCGACCTAATAGTTCAGGACCAACAGGCACTTCAAGAATGCGGCCTGTACCTGTCACTTTCATGCCTTCCCTAAGGGAAGCATATGGGCCCATTACAACCGCACCAACCGAGTCACGCTCAAGGTTAAGTGCTAGTGCATAACGGCCACCCGGTAATTCAATCATTTCACCTTGCATCACGTCCGCTAGGCCGTGGATGCGGATGATACCATCGCTTACCGATACGATAGTACCTTCGTTGCGAGCTTCACTTACAACTTCGAAAGATTCGATACGTTGTTTGATTAGATCGCTGATTTCCGTGGAATTAAGTTGCATGTTCAATCCCCATTAAGACTGCAATGCATCGCTCAGACGGTCTAGACGACCTCGTGCTGAGTTATCAATGACTAAGTCTCCGGCTCGAATAATCACCCCACCAAGTAGGGCCTCATCTACACTGCAATTCAGCTTAACTTTGCGTTCTAAACGCTGCTCAAGTTTATTGCTGATGTTTGCTAACTGCTCATCTGAAAGTTCTGACGCTGAAATGACTTCAACATCGATTTCTTTCTCGTGCTCTTTTTTCAGAGCCATGAATTGTTCACTAACATCAGGAAGGGCCGTCAGACGGCCATTCTCTGCCATTACCTTAAGAAGGTTTTGGCCATGAGCATCAACTTGCTCACCGCAAACCGTAACAAAGATATCTGCTAGTTTGTCAGCAGAAACAGAACCCGTTAATAGTTCTTTCATTTGTTCGTTGTTTGCGACTTCAGCAGCAAAAGACAACATCTGACCCCATTGGTCGAGTTGGCCTTTACCTACAGCAAAGTCGAAAGCTGCTTTAGCATAGGGGCGTGCGATAGTAGTCAAATCAGACATATGCGCCCCCAGACTTAAAGTTTTGCAGTAATGTTGTCGAGAATATCTTTCTGCGCATCTTTATCGATAGCGCGTTCAAGAATCTTCTCAGCACCAGCTACAGCCAGAGTTGCAACTTGTTTGCGCAGCTCATCGCGCGCGCGGTTACGTTCAGCTTCTAGTTCAGCTTCTGCTTGCGTTAGGATTTTCTGACGTTCAGTCTGAGCTTCCTCGCGAGCTTCATCTAGAATTTGAGCTTTACGCTTATTCGCTTGCTCGATGATCTCAGTTGCTGTGCGCTTCGCTTCTTTCAACTGATCAGAAGCGTTTGCTTGTGCTAGATCCAAGTCTTTTGCAGCACGTTCAGCTGCTTGAAGACCATCAGCAATTTTCTTCTGACGTTCTTCAATCGCTTGCATCAACGGCGGCCATACATACTTCATGCAGAACCACACAAACAGTGCAAACGAAATTGCCTGACCTAGCAGAGTTGCGTTCATATTCACAACAGCTACCCCTCTATTTGGACTTAGTGTTAATCAATGACAAACAAGTGTTTGCCTGGACGAAAACGTGATTAACCTAGTTGACCAACGAATGGGTTCGCGAATGTGAATAGTAGTGCGATTACGATACCGATCATTGGAACCGCATCAAGTAGACCAGCGATGATGAACATCTTAACTTGTAGCATAGGAGCCATTTCTGGTTGACGTGCTGCACCTTCAAGGAATTTACCACCTAGAAGTGCGAAACCAATCGCTGTACCAAGAGAAGCAAGACCGACGATAATACCTACGGCGATTGCAGAAAAGCTCAGTAAAGTTTCCATTACTATCTCCAATTTATAGTTGTTGGCTAATTGCCCAAATAAAAAGCTTTAAAAAAATTAATGATCAGAATCTTCGTGTGCCATTGACAGGTAAACAATTGTCAACATCATGAACACGAAAGCCTGGATCGTAATAACCAAGATATGGAATATCGCCCACGGTAGTGAACCCATCCATTGTAAGTACCATGGTAGCATTGCCGCACAAAGAATGAATACAACCTCACCCGCGAACATGTTACCGAATAGACGCATACCAAGTGATAGAGGTTTCGCAAGTAGCGATACCACTTCAATCAGTAGGTTAAACGGAATCATCACTGGGTGATTGAATGGATGCAGTGCCAATTCTTTAGCGAATCCACCTAGACCTTTCACTTTGATGCTGTAGTAAATCATCAGAGCAAAAACGCCTAGAGCCATAGCCATGGTGATATTCACATCAGCAGACGGTACAACCTTAAGATAAGGGATACCTAGCCAATGCTCTGCTGGGTATGGTAAGAAGTCGATAGGAACTAAGTCCATCACGTTCATTAAAAATACCCAACAAAAGATAGTCAGTGCTAAAGGCGCGATCAGTGGGTTGCGTCCATGGAACGTGTCTTTGACGTTATCCGCGACAAATTCAACGATCATTTCTACAGCACACTGAAGCTTACCCGGTACACCCGCTGTTGTTCTCTTCGCTACTTTGTAAAAAATTCCGAGGAAAATTAAACCAGTAAACCAAGAAAAAAACAGGCTATCGATATGTACGTTCCAGAAACTTGCTTCTTCCACTAAACCTAGCTTACCTAATGAAAGGTTTGATAGGTGGTGGGCAATGTATCCGGACGACGTTAGCGCTTCACCTGGCGCAGCCATAACTCATCCTATTTTTTGTTGTTAATGAATAGCACTGGCGCACAGATATTAATACCTAGAGCCAGCAAATAGGTTAGCTTAAGCGGAACAAGTTCCACTTGCATATACATGTAGGCAACCGTAAACAGCACAACTGTGATAAGGATTTTCAGTGCTTCACCTGTGTAGAAAGAGGCCGTAATTCGCTTTGCAGCACGAGCTCCACTAAACATAAAAGCAAATAGCGCAAAAACCGCATTGGCAATGACAAAGATACCACCACCAACTAGCGCCGAAATTCCCCATTCAGCATTCACAGCCACAGCCATTCCTGCCGCCAATAGTGTAACCGCGCCAAACTCGATCATTAACAATTGCTTAGCAAGCTCTCGTCCTGGTCTAGCTAACGCAGCTACCATGTATTCGTACCTCTAGTAAAATCCACAGCCTTACTACCTCTGCTGGGAAATTGGCGAAAATTATACGGTCAGTGCACTTGAATGCAATTAAAACACTGGAAAAAGTTACAATTTTGTTTACAAACCGACAACTTTCGCACAAAAAATCGTTTTTTACATAATTGATTGAGATCAATTATCTCATTTAGCTCTCGAGCTTGGCAATTAGTTGCTCTAATTTGTGAGGCTCATCAAGACTAATCGTCATTTTCGACTTGCCCCCCTTCGAACGCACTATCACCACATTTGCACCGAGCATTTCACTGAGTTTTTGTGACATTTGTTGTGCCTCGGTGTCTTGAGGCTCGTTTTTGTCTTCAGTTTGTGGCTGGAGACACTTTTTAACAAATTGTTCGGTTTGTCGAACCGTCATTTGCTTTTTCGCCACTTGTCCTGCTACATCAATTTGTAGCTCACCTTCCAGTGCCAATAAAGCTCGGGCATGTCCCATTTCTAAGACTTTCTCAGCAACCAAAGCTTTTACCTCAGGCTCAAGCTGGTTGAGGCGCAGTAAGTTACTCACTGTGGTTCGCGATTTACCGATCACGTCAGCCACTTGCTGGTGGGTCAATGAGAACTCTTCTTGAAGACGATCAAGTGCTTGCGCTTCTTCGATAGCGTTAAGATCTTCACGCTGAATGTTTTCGATCAACGCCATCGCGATCGCCGCGCGATCTTCGACGTTTTTGATCACACAAGGCACTTGCTTTAAACCTGCCTTGCGCGCCGCGCGCCAACGACGCTCACCAGCAATGATCTCGTACTTGTCGAAATCGACCTGACGCACCACGATTGGCTGGATAATACCTTGAGATTCAATCGACGCCGCCAATTCTTCCAACGCTTCGGCTGACATGTCTTTGCGCGGCTGGTAGACACCTGGTTTTAAGCTGTTGATACTAAGATCGGTTAGCTCACCATCAGACGACAATTCTTGGCTATGCAGAGCACTTTGCTGTTTATCACGAGCGAGAGAGCTGGTCGACAGCAGAGCGTCGAGCCCTTTACCCAAACCACGTTTAGACATGTGTCAGAGTTCCTTTGTTAGGTTTATGCAGGTACTTCTTCGCGGCGTAGCATTTCACCGGCTAAGGCCAAGTATGCTTTTGCGCCTGCTGAGTATTTGTCGTAGTACATGGCAGGTTTACCATGGCTTGGCGCTTCGGCCAAACGTACATTACGAGGAATAACAGTGCGGTACACCTTGTTACCAAAGTGTTTTTTCAGCTGGTCAGAAACCTCATTCGATAGGCGGTTTCTCGGGTCGTACATGGTGCGGAGTAACCCTTCAATTTTGAGGTTTTCATTCACCACGGCTGCCAGCTTACTGATTGTATCCATCAACGCGGTTAAACCTTCGAGCGCAAAGTACTCACATTGCATCGGAACCAAGACCGAATCAGCTGCGGCCATAGCGTTGATTGTAAGAAGATTTAGAGATGGAGGACAATCGATAAAGATGAAATCATAGTTATCACGAACTGATGCCAATGCGTTCTTCAAACGCACCTCGCGAGCAAACACTTCCATCAGTTTGATCTCGGCGGCCGTCACATCGCCGTTGGCAGCAATGAGGTCGTAATTCCCTGACGTTTTGCGACATACCACTTCATCAAATGGCACGTCTTCCACCAATAATTCGTATGCCGTGGCGTCGACTTGATACTTATCGACCCCACTAGCCATCGTTGCGTTTCCTTGTGGATCGAGATCAATCACCAAGACTTTACGCTTAGTCGCAGCCATAGAGGCGGCTAAATTAATGCATGTTGTTGTCTTACCAACCCCACCTTTTTGGTTGGCGATTGCTACGATTTTACCCACAATGAACCTCGCTATTATTCCTTGCGCGATAAGATTACTAGATGACGCTCGCCTTCCAATTCAGGAACATGCAAAGCTTTGATGTCTGTCACAGAACACCAGTCAGGTAATTGCTCAATCTCATCGTGCGGTAATTGCCCTTTCAGCGCCAAGAATAAACCCGTGTCTGTTTTTGGCAAGTGATGGCACCAAGACACCATATCTATCATAGAAGCGAAAGCGCGGCTCAGCACAGCATCAAATTTATCTTCTGGTTGAAACTCTTCCACTCGACTTTGAATCGGTGTCACATTTTCAATCTTCAGCTCGTGAAGGACTTGTTTGATAAAACGGATACGCTTGCCGAGACTATCAAGCAAGTAAAATTCTTTATCCGGATTCATTATCGCCAATGGAATCCCCGGCAAGCCAGGGCCAGTACCTACATCGATAAAGCGCTCACCTTGTAAGTGAGTACTAACAATGATGCTATCAAGGATATGTTTTACCAGCATCTCTTGCGGGTCGCGAACCGAAGTCAGATTGTAAGCTTTGTTCCATTTGTCGAGCATGGCAACGTAACCCACAAGCAGCTCGCGCTGCTTGTCTGACACATCTAATTCCGTTTGTGCTATTAAGGCATCCAGTTTTTCACGCAGTAGGCTCATTACGCTGCATCCTCACCTTTTTTCAACAGGCCGTGTTTTTTCAAGTGCACCAACAGAATCGAAATCGCCGCAGGCGTAATACCTGAAATGCGAGAAGCAATACCAATCGACTCTGGCTTGGCTTCGCCCAACTTAGCGATAACTTCGTTCGATAGCCCTTTGACATTCGAGTAATCAAGGTCCACTGGCAGTTTGGTGTGCTCATGACGTAGCGATTTCTCGATCTCGTCTTGTTGGCGCTTGATGTAACCTTCGTATTTGACCTGAATTTCAACTTGCTCTGCTGCCTGTTGATCTTCTAACGCAGGAGAAAATGCCTCTAACTGGGTTAATTGCTCGTAAGTCATTTCAGGACGACGTAGCAGATCTTCACCGCTCGCTTCGCGGATCATTGGCGTTTTGAGCAACGCATTCAGTGCTTCGATACCTTCAGATTTCGGGTTCATCCAAACGTCTTTCAAACGTTGACGTTCTTTCTCGATGTTGTCGATCTTCTCGTTGAAGCGCGCCCAACGAGTATCATCAATCAAACCAAGTTCACGCGCTTGTGCGGTCAAACGAAGGTCGGCGTTGTCTTCACGTAGCAACAAACGATACTCCGCACGCGAAGTGAACATACGGTACGGTTCTTTGGTACCCATGGTCGACAAGTCATCGATCAATACGCCCATGTACGCTTGGTCACGGCGTGGGCTCCAACCTTCTTTGCCTTGGCTGTACAAACTCGCGTTCATACCTGCCATCAGACCTTGAGCTGCCGCTTCCTCGTAACCGGTTGTACCGTTAATCTGGCCAGCAAAGAACAGACCGTGGATAAATTTGGTTTCGTAAGTTTGTTTTAAGTCACGCGGATCAAAGAAATCGTACTCGATGGCGTAACCTGGACGAACGATGTGCGCGTTTTCAAATCCTTTCATCGAACGAACGATCTGGACTTGGACATCAAACGGTAAGCTGGTGGAAATACCATTCGGGTAAAGCTCGTGTGTTGTTAAACCTTCTGGCTCGATAAAGATCTGGTGACTATTTTTGTCAGCAAAACGCATCACTTTGTCTTCAATCGACGGGCAGTAACGCGGACCAATACCTTCGATCACACCTGCATACATCGGGCTACGATCCAAGTTGTTGCGAATCACATCGTGAGTTTGCTCATTGGTATGAGTAATAAAACACGGAATCTGTCGCGGATGCTGGCTGCGGTTGCCCATGAATGAGAATACGGGTGTTGGGTTATCACCGTGCTGCACTTCTAATTGCGAGAAATCAATACTGCGTGCGTCGATACGTGGTGGTGTACCGGTTTTGAGTCGATCAACTCGGAACGGCAGTTCACGAAGACGATCCGCGAGAGCGATCGAAGGGGGATCCCCCGCACGACCACCGGAAAAGTTTTCCATACCGATGTGGATCTTACCACCGAGGAAAGTACCGACAGTCAACACCACGGCTTTGGCATGGAACTTAAGACCCATCTGAGTCACAACACCAACAACGGTATCTTGCTCGACAATCAAGTCATCAACGGACTGTTGGAACAGGGTCAAATTCGGTGCATTTTCCAATGCATCACGGACATACGCTTTGTACAGTGCACGGTCAGCTTGAGCACGAGTTGCTCGAACAGCAGGGCCTTTCGACGCATTGAGTGTACGGAACTGAATACCAGCGTGATCAATTGCTTGGGCCATTAAACCACCCATTGCATCCACTTCTTTGACCAAGTGGCCCTTACCGATACCACCAATGGCTGGGTTGCATGACATTTGACCCAGAGTATCGATATTGTGCGTCAGTAACAGGGTTTTTTGTCCTGTACGCGCAGATGCTAGTGCGGCTTCCGTTCCTGCGTGTCCGCCACCAACAACGATGACGTCAAAGTTTTCGTGATAGAGCATGAACTGACCTCAGGTATTCAATCAAGCTATAGAAAGATAAAAGAGCGCTATTCTACCCTCTTTCCTAGGGCGTGAAAATGCTTTTGAGACTTTTCATCTAAAGGGCTGAAAGCCTAATATATATAAGATCTATATATATGATCTTTTATTAGATCTATTATTAGGATCGACGATCTCTGTGGATAACCTAAAAATGATCAACAAGATCATGGATCTTAGAGCGATCATATTCTGTGATCTCAGCTTGATCATGATGAGGATTACCTGGGATCAAAAGTGGTACTTATTCACAGGGGGTAATTCTGATCTAAGTTGTTACTTGGATAACTAAAGGAAGATCACTGGATCTTATTGGTTTTATCCACAGACGGTTTGTTCAATAAAGCAGCACTTAGTTCAATGTTAGTGGCGTAAGTTATACACAGCGGAGGGAATGAGAGCCGCATTAACGGCTCTGAAGGGAGATTAGAAGTGCTCGATATGCTCAGTTAACCACGTTTCTGCTGCGTCTTCTGGCACATCATGGCTAAGTACATCGATAGTAAAACAGTCGGAAATCGGTGTTGCACCGATGTCTTCTAATAGGGCATGAGCATGCTTACCTGCTGCACAAAACGTATCGTAGCTAGAGTCACCAATCGCAATCACAGCAAACTTTAATTCACTGGTTCGTGGCGGAGTGTCTTGCAGTGCCTGGATAAATGGTTGGATATTATCAGGGTATTCACCTGCACCATGCGTTGATGTGATCACCAGCCACGTGCCGTTTGGCTCAATATCCGCAAGGTCTGGAGTGTTATGAATCGTTGTCTCAAAGCCTTTTTCTTGCAGAAGGTCGCTGAGGTGGTCACCCACATACTCCGCACCACCTAAGGTACTGCCTGTAATGATATGAATCATACTATGTCCTTACTAAAAACAAACGCGACCTTGGCCGCGTTATAAATGTTATTTACCGATACAGAAAGAAGAGAAAATACGCCCCAGTAAGTCGTCAGAGCTGAACTCACCCGTGATTTCACTGAGGTGCTGCTGAGCGATACGTAGCTCTTCAGCAAGAATTTCACCTGCCATATAACCTTCAAGCTGCTGCTGACCAATGTCGAGGTGCTCTGCTGCTTTTTCCAATGATTCTAAGTGACGACGACGCGCCATAAAGCCACCTTCGTTACCACCTGCAAAACCCATGCACTCTTTTAAGTGACTGCGTAGGGCATCAACTCCTTCGCCGGTTTTGGCTGATAGTCGGATCAAGGTGGGTGAGTTGACGTGACAGATCCCTAACTCTTCCTTGGTTTGATCGACTTTATTACGGATCACAGTCATGCCCATGTCGCCTGGGAGACGATCGACAAAGTCTGGCCAAATTTCTTTAGGATCCGTGGCGTCAGTCGTGGTGCCATCAACCATAAACAGCACTCGGTCGGCTTGGGCTATCTCGTCCCACGCGCGTTCGATACCAATCTTTTCGACTTCGTCTGACGCGTCACGCAGGCCCGCAGTGTCAATGATGTGCAGTGGCATACCGTCGATGTGAATATGCTCGCGTAGCACGTCACGGGTGGTACCGGCGATATCGGTTACGATGGCAGACTCTTTACCAGACAAGGCATTCAGCAAGCTCGATTTGCCCGCGTTTGGACGACCTGCAATCACGACTTTCATCCCTTCACGCATGATTGCGCCTTGGTTGGCTTCACGGCGTACCGCTGCGAGGTTGTCGATGATCGCTTGCAGGTCGGCAGACACTTTGCCGTCGGCCAAAAAGTCGATCTCTTCCTCAGGGAAGTCAATCGCAGCTTCAACATAGATTCGCAGATGGATCAGAGATTCCACCAGCGTATGAATGCGTTGAGAGAACGCGCCTTGTAGCGACTTAAGCGCTGATTTGGCCGCTTCTTCTGAGCTGGCATCAATCAAGTCTGCAATCGCTTCCGCTTGCGCGAGGTCGAGTTTATCGTTTAAGAACGCGCGTTCTGAGAATTCACCCGGTCTTGCGGTGCGGATACCTGGAATCTGGACGATGCGCTTAATCAGCATATCCATTACAACTGGACCACCGTGGCCTTGCAGCTCGAGTACGTCTTCACCGGTAAATGAATGCGGGTTAGGGAAGTACAGTGCAATGCCTTGGTCTAGTTGGGTGCCGTCTTGCGCGGTAAAAGGCAGGTACTCTGCGTAGCGAGGACGTAGCTCTTTGCCTGTCACTTCTCGCGCGACTTTAGACGCCAGTGGTCCTGAGACGCGGATAATGCCTACACCACCACGTCCCGGAGCGGTCGCCTGAGCAACAATGGTATCAGTTGTCATAGTTGTGCCTGTCGATATTGAGTGCCATAGCTTGGCAAATAAATAATGAGTTGAATTGTAATCAGCTCAAATAAAAAAGGCGACCTTTTGGCCGCCTTTGATTCATTATTGGCTGTTACTTAGAGTGTAAGCCTTTCTTTTCCAGTGACTTGTAGATCAGAGTTTGCTGGATAAGCGTCACGATGTTCGATACCAACCAGTATAGAACCAGACCTGACGGGAAGAACAGGAAGAAGAAGGTAAACATAACCGGCATAAAGGTCATGATCTTCTGCTGCATTGGGTCAGTGACTGTTGTCGGGCTCATCTTCTGGATTAGGAACATTGACGCACCCATCAGTAGCGGCAAGATGTAGTAAGGGTCTTGCGCTGAAAGGTCGTGAATCCAACCGAAGAACGGAGAATGACGTAGTTCAACCGACTCCATCAGTGCCCAGTATAGTGCGATGAAGATTGGCATTTGTAGAACCAAAGGAAGACAGCCACCCAGTGGGTTTACTTTCTCTTTCTTGTACAGTTCCATCATCTCTTGGCTCATGCGCTGACGGTCGTCGCCGATACGCTCACGCATTGCTTGCAGCTTAGGCTGTAGCATGCGCATTTTCGCCATAGAGGTGTATTGCGCTTTTGTTAGTGGGTACATTGCACCACGAACAATAAAGGTCAGACAGATGATTGCCACACCCCAGTTGCCAACAAAGCTCTGGATGAACGATAGCAACATGTGAAGTGGTTTCGCGATGAACCATAGCCAGCCGTAATCGACTACGAGGTCTAGGTTAGGCGCGACTTCTGACATTTGGTCTTGAAGTTTTGGACCTACCCATAGTGTTGCAGTAAATTGCGCGCTGTCACCGTTAGCGATGGTTTTGTTTGGCATACGAACGCCGATATCGCCAAGGTTGCCGATAACGCGAGTGTATAGGTTAGTACCTGCTTCGTTACGTGGAATCCACGCTGACGCGAAGTAGTGCTGGATCATTGCTGCCCAACCTTGACCATCTGGCAGAGGTAGAGACAAGTTACGATCTTGCATGTCGTCGAAGCTGTACTTCTTGTAACGTGTTTCTTCAGTCGAGTAAGCACCGCCACGGTAAGTTGGCATTGTGATGCTGCCGCCATCGTCCATTACGTTCTGACGTAGGTGCGCGTACATACCAAATGTTGCGTTGTTACCCGAGTTGTTGACTACGTTGTATTCAACATCTAAGGCGTAGCTGCCACGTTTTACGATGAAAGTCTTAGTGTACTCTAGACCGTTTGCAGAGTAAGTCATTGGGATACGAAGTTCATCCTGACCGTCTGCAAGCACAAAGCTGTCTGCGCTTACCGCGTAATGAGGGCGGTTAGAACTGCTTAGGTCGATACCTTGAGGACCAACTAAGCCACTTTGGGCAATAAACTGGTGACCTGGTTCGTTTTTAAGAAGAACGAATGGGTCTGAAGAATCGAGTTCTGCTGAGTATTGGTTTAGGTCTGCGTGGACAACATCACCACCAACCGCATCAATCGACAGAGTCAATACATCAGTTGTCACGGTAATCGTTTTAGCAGAAGCTTGCTGTGTCGGAGCTGGATCTAGCTCATCAGCAAATGATGGTGCAGGTAGAGTACTGCTTGATTGAGCCTGCTCAACCGGCTGAGGCGTCGGATTCTTTGCAACTTGCCATTGCTGGAACAATAGAAAAGAAACCAGTGCTAGCGCGATTAACAGGATATTACGTTGAGAATCCATCGTTATTTATCTCTGTCTTGTTTTTGGACTGGTGGAACGGGGTCAAACCCGCCTTCATTCAAAGGGTGGCATTTTAATAGACGTTTGCTTGATAACCAACACCCTTTTACAAAACCGTGAGCTTTCAACGCTTCTATGGCATAAGTAGAACAGGTTGGAGTAAAACGACAACGCGGTCCGATGAGCGGACTAATGAGGCCTTGGTAAAGTCGGACGAAGCCGATTGCTACCCACGAGAGGGGCGAGACAGACGCTGCCATAACTTATCAAACAATTTGAACATTTCTTCATTGCTCAAATCTTGCGCGCTTTTCTTGGCAATAACAACAAAATCTTTGTTAGGAAGCTGGTGTTGTTTATTACGAAAGCTTTCACGAGCGAGACGTTTAAAGCGATTTCGACCAACAGCAGTTTTTATCTGTTTTTTCGGAACGGCTAAACCCAATCTTGGATGTGATAGGTTGTTGTTGCGAGCAATAATAGTGAAATGAGGTGAGCCAGCTCTATGAGCTTGCTGGAAGACGTTTTGATAATGCTCGGGAGTTAACAAACGTAACTCCCGATTGAACGCGTACGTATTCAAAATAAACTAGCGATTATTTTGACAGGCGCGCACGGCCTTTAGCACGACGTGCATTGATTACTTTACGACCGTTCTTAGTTGCCATGCGAGCACGGAAGCCGTGAGTACGCTTGCGCTTTAGAACTGTAGGTTGAAAAGTGCGTTTCATGATAATTACCTTTACTGATCAGTAGTTTTAGGTCAATGTTAACCCGGCGTGGGCATTGCATCTTCTTTATATAAAATAAGAGGACAAACCGACGCCTCTCAACAAAGAGGCGGAATTGTAATCACAGTCACACAAAGTGTCAATCATTGAGCGACTGCTAAATTCCGGCCGAGCGATTATACGTAGTGTGAACAAAATCTCAAGGATCGAACGATCTTCTCGAGTGATCTTTACTCAGCACCGACTTGTCGAAGGAACTTCTTCAAGCGCGGATCTTGTGGATTACCGAAGATATCCTGTGGAGATCCCTGCTCAACAATGTTGCCTTCCGCCATAAAGATCACGCGATCCGCGACCTCTTTGGCAAATTGCATTTCATGAGTTACCACCAGCATCGTTTGATGTTTGGTCGCTAACTCCTTCATTAATTGGAGAACTTCGCCAACCCATTCTGGGTCAAGTGCCGAAGTTGGCTCATCAAATAACAGCAGTTCCGGCTGCAGTGCCATCGCACGACCAATACCAACCCGCTGTTGTTGGCCACCAGACAGTGCCGCTGGATAACTATCGCCTTTGTCACCCAAACCAATGTCATCCAAAATCTCTTGCGCGCGCTTTAACGCGTCGATTTTCTTCCAACCACGTACCGTGATCAGACCTTCAGCAATATTTTGGCGCGCGGTCATATGGGCAAACAGCGCGTAGTTTTGGAACACAAAGCCCGTCTTGCGGCGTAGGGCGATCACTTCTGCTTTGGTGTGGTTCTCGGTATCGACGCTAACGTCATCGATGGTAATCACGCCTTTATCGGCGTTTTCGAGAAAGTTGACCGTACGTAGTAAGGTTGACTTGCCCGTACCGCTCGAGCCGATAATCACGATGATTTCACCTTGCTTGATATCGATGTCGATACCTTTCAGCACTTCGCTATCGCCAAAGCGCTTGTGGATATTTGCTAATTTAATCATCGTACGTACGCCTTATTTAACTTCGCTTCTGCCCAAATCTGTACACGGGTGAGGAGCACAACCACCGCCCAGTAAATTAACGCCACAGCTAAGAACGCTTCAAAGAAGCGGAAACTCGAAGAAGCTTCCATTTGCGCTTTGGCCATAATTTCTGCCACACCCAAAGTAAATGCCAACGACGTCGATTTAATCATGTCGATGAAATAGTTCATCAGCGAAGGCAGTGCGACGCGGGTAGCTTGCGGCAAGATCACTCGACGCATGGCTTGTGAGGTCGTCATACCAACTGACAAGCTCGCTTCCATCTGGCTGCGGTCAATACCGATGATCGCCGCACGGATGCTCTCCGCCATGTAAGCGGCAAAATGGAGGGTTAAACCGATCACCGCGGCGCTGAACGCGTCCAGACCGACCATAAACGGAAATACCTGCGGTAAACCGTAATATAGCAGGAACAATTGCACCAACAACGGGGTACCACGGAAGAAGCTGATATAAAGCTGGCTGAGTTGGTCAAGAACGGGAACTCGAAAAACACGAATATTGGCCAAAATGACGGATAAAATCAGTGAAAACACCAATCCCCACGTCGCCATTTCCATTGTGGTGCCGAGATATTTAAGCAATATCGGCATCAGGTCTAGCATGTAGTTAAAATCGAATCCCATTACCTATTCCAGTTAAAAAAGTCGTACTTGGTAGAAATGCAAAGCCCACTGCAAAGAAGCAAGGCAGTGGGCTTGGAGACTTATCCTAGTTTATGCGGATAAGAAATGTAAGTGGTTACTTCGTAGTGATGTCCGCACCAAACCACTTCTGCGAGATTTCTTTTAGTGTGCCGTCTGCGCGCATTGCAGCCAGTGCTTTGTTCACTTCAGCTTGCAGTTTTTGACCGTTTTCGTTGTTGACGAATGGCCACGCGTTTTCGATTGTTTCGAATGGTTGGCCAGCAAGTTGTAGCGGAAGACCGGTTTTCTTGATCAGCTCAAGCGCAGATAGACGGTCCATCACGAATGCGTCAGCACGACCTAGCGCGACATCGTGTTCAATACCTGTTTCGTAAGTCTTGATGTTGATCTCGCCGTCTTTGTCGTAGTTACGTAGTAGCTGCTCAAAGTTCGAACCTAGGTTAACTGCGACAGTTTTACCTGCTAGGTCATTGATACCTTGGATTTCGTCGTTGCCTTTACGCACTGTGATTTGCGCGCCATCAACTACATATGGGTCAGCAAATAGGTACTTCGCTTTACGCGCTTCAGTCATCGTGATCTGGTTTGAAATCGTATCGATACGACCCGTTTCTAGCAGACCAAACAAACCAGAAAAGTTTGCGGTTACGTATTCTACGTTGTAGTCGTTACGCTTACCGATCTCATCCCATAGGTCAACTTCAAAACCTTGCAGTTTATCTTGTTGTACGAACGTGAATGGGAAGTAGCGACCAGACATCCCCACTTTAACGTCAGTAGCTGCTTGAACCGTTGCCGCAGAAAGCGCGATTGCTGCTACAGCAGCTTTAATCCAGTATTTCATAGTAAAACTCCATATATTTATGGTTGTAAATACTACTGTCATTTTAATCAATTAGATAAATAACCAAGAGAAATAACCTAGATGGCAGTGTAATAAGCTAAGTAAACAATAGCAGAAAGGAATAAATCTAGACTGAGATCTATTGGCAGAAAACTTCATGCACAGAGTTATCACCAGACTCAGGATCGAGCCAAATTTGCACAATTGTGGATCAAAGTGTGAGTAAAAATGGGGCAATATGTGGGGATCCGCCGAATAATCCCGGAAATAATGTGAATAACTTAGATCTTATTCACTGGATCATCGATCAATCGCTGGCGATCTTGGTTATCAACAGGTAAAATTGCCAATCTTTCCGAATAACGACTTTTGAGTGGGGGCACCGTGTCATCTTCGCTATGGTTGCAATGTATGCAGCAGCTTCAAGAAGAGCTACCAGCTACAGAATTCAGTATGTGGGTACGTCCGTTACAAGCGGAACTCAATGACAATACTCTCACTTTATTTGCACCAAACCGTTTTGTGTTGGACTGGGTACGTGATAAGTACTTAAACAACATCAACCGCCTGTTGCGTGAATTCTGTGGTAACGATGTCCCTAGCTTACGCTTTGAAGTCGGCAGTCGTCGTGTCTCTGCGCCTAAGCCTGTGCCAACTCGCACTCCAGCGGACGTTGCCGCAGAGTCATCAGCTCCCGCACAGCTTCAAGCTCGTAAACCTGTGCATAAGACTTGGGATGATGACGCTGAAGCCGTCGCGAACATCAACCACCGCTCAAACGTGAACCCAAAACACAAGTTCAAGAACTTTGTTGAAGGTAAGTCGAACCAACTCGGTTTGGCCGCGGCTCGTCAGGTATCGGATAACCCGGGTGCTGCATACAACCCATTATTCCTATACGGTGGCACGGGTCTGGGTAAAACCCACTTGCTGCACGCGGTAGGTAACGCGATTGTCGATAACAAGCCAGACGCTAAAGTGGTGTACATGCACTCTGAGCGTTTTGTGCAAGATATGGTAAAAGCGCTGCAAAATAACGCGATTGAAGAGTTCAAGCGCTACTACCGCAGTGTCGATGCTCTGCTTATCGATGACATTCAGTTCTTCGCCAATAAAGAGCGTTCTCAAGAAGAGTTTTTCCATACTTTCAACGCATTGCTTGAAGGTAACCAACAAATCATTTTGACGTCAGACCGTTATCCAAAAGAGATCAATGGTGTTGAAGATCGCCTTAAATCGCGTTTTGGTTGGGGTTTGACGGTTGCGATCGAGCCACCAGAGTTAGAAACGCGTGTGGCGATCTTGATGAAGAAAGCAGAAGATCACCAAATTCATCTGGCTGATGAAGTGGCATTCTTTATTGCTAAGCGACTACGTTCTAATGTTCGTGAGCTGGAAGGTGCGCTGAACCGCGTGATCGCCAACGCGAACTTTACTGGTCGTCCGATTACCATTGACTTCGTACGTGAAGCTCTGCGCGACTTACTGGCGTTGCAAGAGAAATTGGTGACGATCGATAATATTCAAAAGACGGTTGCTGAGTACTACAAAATTAAAGTGGCCGACTTGCTGTCAAAACGTCGTTCACGTTCTGTCGCGCGACCACGTCAGCTGGCTATGGCGCTAGCCAAAGAGTTGACCAACCACAGTTTGCCAGAAATCGGCGACGCCTTTGGTGGTCGTGACCATACCACCGTACTGCACGCTTGCCGCAAAATAGAGCAACTGCGTGAAGAGAGTCACGATATCAAAGAAGATTACTCGAACTTGATTCGTACCCTTTCTTCTTAATTCACAGTATCCTTATACCTTGGCGATCAGGGTATAAGTACCTGGTCACTACTCTGTTTGTCTAAGCAAAAAAGAAATCTGATAAGAGCGTCCTATGAAATTTTCCATTGAGCGTAGCCACTTACTAAAACCTCTACAACAAGTATCCGGTGCTTTAGGTGGTCGTCCAACTTTACCAATCCTGGGTAACTTGCTACTCAAAGTCGAAGACAACGTATTGTCGATGACGGCAACGGATTTGGAAGTGGAACTGATCAGCCGAGTGACGTTAGAAGGCGATTTTGAAGCGGGCAGTGTGACGGTACCGTCACGTAAGTTCCTCGATATTTGCCGTGGCTTACCGGATGATTCAATCATTACCTTTGTTTTGGAAGGTGACCGCGTTCAAGTGCGTTCAGGCCGTAGCCGTTTCTCGCTATCAACCTTACCTGCGAGTGATTTTCCAAATATTGAAGATTGGCAGAGTGAAGTTGAAATTACGCTGACTCAGGCAGAATTGCGCGGCGTGATCGAAAAAACGCAATTCTCGATGGCCAACCAAGACGTGCGTTATTACCTCAACGGTATGCTGTTTGAAATTGACGGCAGCACGTTACGCAGTGTGGCGACCGACGGTCACCGTATGGCGGTATCGCAAACCCAACTGGGTGCAGATTTTGCGCAAAACCAAATCATCGTACCGCGTAAAGGCGTACTCGAATTGGTGAAACTGATGGACGCGCCAGAGCAGCCCGTGACGCTGCAAATCGGCAGTTCAAACGTTCGCGCGGAAGTGAACAACTTTGTCTTCACTTCGAAGCTCGTTGACGGCCGTTTCCCGGATTATCGCCGCGTAATGCCGCAACAAACAACCAAAACGCTGGAAGCGGGTTGTGACGAATTACGTCAGGCATTTTCTCGTGCTGCGATTCTATCGAATGAAAAGTTCCGTGGTGTTCGGGTTAACTTAGCCGGTAGCGAAATGCGTATTACCGCGAACAACCCTGAACAAGAAGAAGCGGAAGAGATGCTCGATGTGACATTTGAAGGCGAGGCGATCGAAATCGGCTTCAACGTTAGCTACGTATTGGACGTATTAAATACGCTGCGCTGTGAGAAAGTGCGTATTTCGATGTCGGACGCTAACGCGAGTGCCTTGATTGAAAATGCCGACGATGACAGTGCTCTGTACGTGGTAATGCCGATTCGACTCTAGCATGCCGCTCTCTCGTCTTATTATTCAGCAATTTCGGAATATTAAAGCCTGTGATATCGACCTATCATCAGGCTTTAACTTTCTTATTGGCCCGAATGGCAGTGGCAAAACCAGCGTGCTTGAAGCGATCTATTTGTTGGGTCATGGCCGTTCATTTAAGAGCTCGTTAACCGGACGAGTGATTCAAAACGACTGTGAAGAACTGTTTGTCCATGGTCGTTTTTTGAACTCGGATCAATTTGAGCTACCGATCGGCATTAATAAGCAGCGCGATGGCTCAACAGAGGTTAAAATAGGCGGTCAGTCTGGGCAAAAGTTAGCTCAGCTGGCACAAGTGTTACCCTTGCAGTTAATCCACCCGGAAGGGTTCGATTTGTTGACCGATGGACCGAAACATCGCCGCGCATTTATTGATTGGGGCGTGTTTCATACCGAGTCAGCTTTTTATGACGCATGGGGACGTTTTAAGCGACTGAACAAGCAACGTAATGCGTTATTGAAAACCGCGACCAGCTATCGAGAACTCAGTTATTGGGATCAAGAAATGGCACGGTTGGCTGAAAATATCAGCCAGTGGCGCGCACTGTATGTCGAGCAACTCAAGTCCAAAGCTGAAGAGATTTGTCAGGCTTTTCTGCCCGAATTCGACATTCAATTAAAGTATTACCGTGGCTGGGATAAAGATACCCCTTATCAGGAAATTCTGGAAAAGAACTTCGAACGGGATCAGTCGCTGGGTTACACGTTTAGTGGACCCAATAAAGCCGATTTGAGAATCAAAGTGAACGGTACGCCGGTAGAGGATGTGCTGTCACGTGGCCAGTTAAAACTGATGGTGTGTGCGCTGCGTGTTGCGCAAGGCCAACATCTAACGGAAATGACTGGCAAGCAATGTATCTATTTAATTGATGACTTTGCTTCTGAATTAGATAGCCAACGTCGTAAGCGTCTTGCAGACTGCTTAAAAGAGACGGGGGCACAAGTTTTTGTAAGTTCTATTACCGAAAGTCAAATCACCGACATGTTGGATGAAAATGGCAGGATGTTCCATGTGGAACATGGCACAATAGAACAAAATATATAGTGGAAGATAACTCATGTCTGAAAATTACGATTCATCGAGTATTAAAGTACTAAAGGGTCTGGATGCGGTACGTAAGCGTCCGGGAATGTACATCGGCGACACGGATGACGGTACCGGTCTACACCACATGGTTTTTGAGGTGGTGGATAACTCAATTGATGAAGCGTTGGCAGGTCACTGTAAAGACATCATTGTAACTATCCACGAAGACAACTCTGTCTCTGTGAGCGATGATGGTCGTGGTATTCCAACAGAGTTACACGAAGAAGAGCAAGTCTCGGCAGCGGAAGTTATCATGACGGTACTTCACGCTGGTGGTAAGTTTGACGACAACTCATACAAGGTCTCTGGTGGTCTGCACGGCGTAGGTGTTTCTGTAGTAAACGCTCTGTCTGAGAAAGTGGAACTGACTATCCACCGTGGTGGTCATACCCATACTCAAACTTACCGTCATGGTGAGCCTCAAGCGCCACTTGCGATTGTGGGCGATACCGATAAAACTGGTACTATGATCCGTTTTTGGCCGAGCGCTGAAACCTTCTCAAACACCGAGTTCCACTACGATATCCTAGCAAAACGTCTGCGTGAGCTTTCGTTCCTAAACTCAGGTGTGTCGATCAAGCTAAGCGACGAACGCGAAGAAGACAAAAATGACCACTTCATGTACGAAGGTGGTATCCAGGCGTTTGTTGAGCACTTGAACACCAACAAAACGCCAATCCACGAGAAAGTATTCCACTTCAACTCTGAGCGCGAAGATGGCATTTCTGTGGAAGTGGCGATGCAGTGGAACGATGGTTTCCAAGAGAACATCTACTGCTTTACCAACAACATTCCTCAGCGCGATGGTGGTACTCACCTTGCGGGTTTCCGTTCGGCACTGACTCGTACCCTGAACACTTTCATGGACAAAGAAGGCTACTCGAAGAAAGCCAAAGCGGCGACGTCGGGCGACGATGCTCGTGAAGGTCTGACAGCGGTTATCTCGGTAAAAGTGCCAGATCCAAAATTCTCAAGCCAAACTAAAGACAAACTGGTTTCTTCTGAAGTGAAGTCAGCGGTTGAATCGGCGATGGGTGAGAAGCTTTCTGAGTACCTAGTTGAGCACCCGAACGAAGCGAAAACCGTTTGTAGTAAAATCATCGACGCGGCTCGTGCTCGTGAAGCGGCACGTAAAGCGCGCGAAATGACACGTCGTAAAGGCGCACTAGACCTAGCGGGTCTGCCAGGTAAATTAGCGGACTGTCAGGAAAAAGACCCAGCGCTATCTGAACTATACATAGTGGAGGGTGACTCTGCGGGTGGTTCAGCTAAGCAAGGTCGTAACCGTAAAAACCAAGCAATCCTGCCGCTGAAAGGTAAGATTCTTAACGTAGAAAAAGCACGTTTCGACAAAATGCTGTCTTCACAGGAAGTGGCAACACTGATCACTGCGCTTGGCTGTGGTATCGGTCGTGACGAGTACAACCCAGATAAACTGCGTTACCACAACATCATCATCATGACCGATGCGGACGTCGATGGTTCTCACATTCGTACTCTGCTGCTGACGTTCTTCTACCGTCAAATGCCTGAGCTTATTGAGCGTGGTTACGTGTACATCGCTCAGCCACCGCTTTACAAAGTGAAGAAAGGTAAGCAAGAGCAGTACATCAAAGATGAAGAAGCGATGAACCAGTACCAGGTTGCGTTGGCTCTGGATAACGCGGCTCTACACGTTAACGCGGATGCACCAGCATTGGCGGGCGAAGCGCTAGAGAAACTGGTGCAACAATACAACGCTGGTATTAAGCTGGTGGAGCGCATGAGTCGTCGTTACCCATACGCGATGCTACACGAGTTGCTTTACACACCACGTCTAACGGCAGAGCAATGCCACGACGCCGCGGCAGTGGAAGCGTGGACCAAGCAGCTTGTTGAACAACTAAATGCGAAAGAAGTGGGTGCGAGCCAGTACAGCTTTGAAGTTGAGCAACACGCTGAGCTAGGTCTGAACCTACCTAAGATTGTCGTTCGTACTCACGGCGTGACGCACGAATACGCGCTGAGTATCGACCTTATCAACTCGAAAGAGTACGGCAAGCTAGCGGATCTGTCTGAAGCGCTAAACGGTTTGCTGGAAGAGGGCGCTTACATCAAACGTGGTGAGCGTACTCAGCCTGTGGATAGCTTTGTTGAAGCACTGAACTGGCTGATCAAAGAGTCGCAACGTGGCCTAAGCCGTCAGCGTTACAAAGGTCTAGGTGAGATGAACCCTGACCAGCTTTGGGAAACCACCATGGACCCAGAGTCTCGTCGCATGATGCAAGTAACGATTGAAGATGCCGTTGGTGCAGACCAACTGTTCACCACGCTAATGGGTGACCAAGTTGAGCCGCGTCGTAACTTCATCGAAGAGAATGCACTTAAGGTATCAAACCTAGACGTTTAGAGCCTTGATACTTCGCTCTTTCGCTCCATTTCGGTGTCAGAGGTGCTCACATACCTTCGTATGTTCCGCGCCTCTTCCTTGAACTGAAACGAAATCGATTCGTCTCAAAACTCTAAAGAAATTGAAAGCACTGCCCGTTGGGTGGTGCTTTTTTGTTTTTAAATAATTGAAAAATAATAAATTAAAAAATTTTTCAAAATAATCCCTTGAAAGTATTTTGCCCTATCCATATATCTAGTTGTGAAGAGGTGCCAAGCGATTTGGGCCTCTGTCATCGCTGTAACAAGCGTCGCTCAAGTGAGGACGACTTTCCCAGCACACAATCTGAAACCCAAGATTCTGCCCCATGTCCCTGCGCTCGTTTGCCTGAGGAATGGTAATGAATCGCTTAGCCACCAAAGCTGGCTTTGGACACTCACGGCTAAGACTATTGCTTATTAAGAGGATAGTATTATGAGAACTGTAGATTTCACTCCTTTATACCGCAACGCAATCGGCTTCGACCGTCTTCTCAACATGATGGAAGCGAACGCAGCGAAAAGCAGCTCTGGCGGTTACCCTCCATACAACATTGAACAAAAAGACGAGAACAACTACCGCATCACTATGGCTGTAGCGGGTTTTGCAGAGGATCAACTCGACCTAATGCAAAAAGACAATATGTTGATCGTTAAGGGTGAACGCAAAGAAGAAGGCGAGAAAAATTACGTCTACCAAGGTATCGCAGAACGCGACTTTGAACGTAAGTTCCAATTGGCAGACTACGTAAAAGTGGTCGGTGCAAGCATGGAAAATGGCTTGCTACACATCGATCTAGAACGTGAAATTCCAGAAGCGATGCAACCGCGTAAAATTGCCATCAACGGCAAGAAACTGATTGAAGGTTAATAGCCGTTAGTTGAGGTAAAGATATAAAGAGTGAAAGAGCGCCGATTGGCGCTCTTTTTTAATTCCATTTAGCCTTGTTGGTAGGCTTTGGCGACTTCTTCTGCGATCACCGCAATGCCTTTTTGCATCGCTTCATCATCTTGTACGTAGTTCATACGCAGACATTGATGCGCGTGTTCCCAGTCATCTTCTTGACCGATAAAGAAGTATTCTCCCGGTACAATCAAAACGCCTCGCGCTTTAAGACGCTTGTAGAGTTCCATGGTCGTGATCGGTAGTTCATCGAACCATAGCCATAGGAAAATCGCACCTTCCGGCTTATGGATACGGAACCTTGGGTCAGTGATGGCGTCTTGTAGCAGTTGCACCGCACGTTGCGACTTGTGTTGGTAAAACGGCTTAATGACGTTAGTACTGAGTTTGAGCAGGTCGTCTTTTGCGATCATGTGGTTGGCAAAGGTAGGTCCAACGCTACCCGGCGCAAGGCTGATGATTCCGTTCATATTGGTCATCGCCTGAGTGATTTCTTCACTGGCAATCACAATCCCACAGCGCACGCCTGGCAGGCCCAACTTCGATAGGCTCATGCACAAGATGGTGTTTTCATTCCAGAATGGTTCGACGTCCTCGAAAATGATATTTGGAAACGGCAAACCGTAGGCATTGTCGATGATCAGTGGAATGTTGTTTTCACGCGCCAGCTTATCCAATTTGTGGATTTCTTCGTCGGTTAGAACGTTTCCGGTTGGGTTAGTCGGGCGAGAGGCGCAGATCGCCGCCACTGATTCATCAACTTTCAACTCTTCAAAATCAACGTGGTATTTGAACAGGCCGTTGTCGAGCAATTCAATTTCTGGGTGATAAGAAACAAAGATGTTCTCATCAATGCCCGCGTCCCCATAACCAATGTATTCAGGGGCGATAGGCAATAAGATCTTCTTGTGTGAACCGTCGGCTTGTTGGCCTGCGAGCAGGTTAAACAGGTAAAAGAAGCCGCTTTGGCTGCCGTTCGTCAGGCTGATGTTTTTCTCGCTAATATTCCAGCCGTACGTCTCTCTAAATAGCTTCGCCAGTGCTTTGACAAAGACGTCTTTGCCTTGAGGGCCATCGTAGTTGGTCAGCGCAGCGACGAGGTCACCGTTGGCGAGCAGTTCTTCACTGGTTTGATGAAAGTACTCGAGCATGGCAGGTATGGCGGCTGGGTTACCTCCACCGAGCATGATGGCGCCTGGAGTGCGCAGACCATCATTAAGGTCGTCCATTAACTGCGTGATACCGGAATACTGATTAAACTTGTCACCAAACTTAGAAAACTGCATTGCTACTTTTACCTAATTCATTGTGTTTGCTTTATATGTAATACGCTGATGGAGATCAGCTAATAGTGTAATACTTGACCTTACCCTAATGTTTTTACGACGCAAAGCACAATATTTGGCTTTAGATAAAAATAAAGCCCGACTCAAAGAGCCGGGCTTGCGCATACATAATGATTTCAGCTGAGAATTACTTCTGCAGTAGTGAAATATCCGCAATTTGCAGGAATAGATTACGTAGATTGTTCAGTAGAGTCAGACGGTTCTTCTTCAGTGCTTCGTCGTCTGCCATTACCATGACGTTATCGAAGAACGCATCCACTGGCTCACGTAGGTCAGCTAGCTTGTTTAGCGCTTCTTGGTAGTTACCGGTTGCAAATGCAGGTTCTAGCGCTTCTGTCATGACTTCAACGCTTTCTGCTAGTGCTTTCTCTGCGTCTTCTTGTAGCAATGCTAGGTCAATCTCTGCTGCTAGTTCGCCGTCGAATTTCGCAAGGATGTTACCGACACGTTTGTTCGCTGCTGCTAGAGACTCTGCCGCTTCCAACTCACGGAAGTGAGATACCGCTTTAACACGTTGGTCGAAGTCTGCTGGTTTAGTCGGACGACGAGCCAGTACTGCTTGAATGATGTCTACGCTGAAGCCTTCGTCTTGGTACCAAGCACGGAAACGACCAAGCATAAATTCAATCACGTCTTGTTCAACGTTGTCGTTAGTTAAACGGTCACCAAATAGAGACTTCGCTTTTGCAACTAGGTCAACGAGATCTAGGTTGTAACCGTATTCAACGATGATACGTAGTACACCTAGCGACGCGCGGCGCAGTGCGAATGGGTCGCTGCCTTTCGGCGCTTGACCGATACCGAAGATACCTACGATCGTGTCTAGCTTGTCAGCCATAGCAACTGCGGTTGAAACGCCGTTAGATGGCAGTTCATCACCTGCGAAACGAGGCATGTATTGCTCGTTCAGTGCCACTGCCACTTCTTCTGCTTCACCGTCGTGGCGCGCGTAGTGCATACCCATTACACCTTGAGTATCCGTAAATTCGAATACCATTGAGGTCATTAGGTCACATTTCGCTAGCAGGCCTGCACGCTTCGATTTCTCTACGTCAGCACCAATTTGCTCAGCGATGTAGCCAGCAAGTTCTGTGATGCGGTCTGTTTTGTCTTTGATCGTACCCAGTTGCTTTTGGAAGATTGCTGTTTCTAGTTCAGGAAGACGGTCGATAAGCGGACGCTTACGGTCTGTGTTGAAGAAGAACTCAGCGTCAGCAAGACGAGGGCGAACCACTTTCTCATTACCTTCGATAACGTAGCGAGGTTCTTTCGATTCGATATTGGATACGAAGATGAAATTAGGCAGCAATTGCTTGTCTTCTGTGTAGACAGGGAAGTACTTTTGGTCGCCTTTCATGGTGTAAACCAAGGCTTCAGAAGGAACTTTTAGGAATTCTTCTTCAAACTTCGCGGTAAGCACGACTGGCCATTCAACCAGAGAAGTCACTTCTTCTACTAGGTCATCTTCAAGGTCAGCAATACCACCAACGGCGGCTGCCGCTTTTTGAGCGTCGGCTAGGATGATGGCTTTACGCGCTTCGTAATCTGCCATCACTTTACCGCGTTCTTCTAGGATCGCAGGGTATTGCTCAGCAGAATCGATAGTAAATTCTTGCTCACCCATAAAGCGGTGACCACGGATAGTGCGGTCAGAAGCGACACCTAAGATTTCGCCTTCGATTAGGTCGCTACCCATTAGCATGGTTAGCGTTTTAACTGGACGGATAAATTGCGTGGTTTTGTTACCCCAACGCATTGGTTTTGCGATCGGTAGGTTTGCCAGCGCTTTTGCTGCGAGTTCAACCACGATCTCAGAAGCCGGCTTACCTTTGACTTCTTGCTTGAACAGTAGCCATTCGCCTTTGTCGGTTACCATGCGATCCGCTTGGTCAACGGTGATGCCACAACCACGAGCCCAGCCTTGAGCGGCTTTAGTCGGATTGCCTTCTGCGTCAAATGCGGCAGAAACCGCAGGACCACGTTTTTCAACCACTTTGTCTGATTGGCTTTCTGCCAGTGCAGCCACTTTAAGTGCAAGACGACGAGGTGCCGCGAACCATTTTACGCCTTCGTGAGCAAGCTCAGCGTTTTTTAGTTCTGCTTCGAAGTTTGCTGCGAATGCTTCAGCTAGAGTGCGAAGTTGCGTTGGTGGTAGCTCTTCTGTGCCTAGCTCGATTAGAAATTCTTTTGCCATGTTACTCTACCCCTTACGCTTGTTCTTTCTTACACATTGGGAAGCCAAGAGCTTCACGCGATGCGTAGTATGCTTCTGCTACTGCTTTAGTCAGATTGCGGATGCGCAGGATGTAACGTTGACGTTCAGTTACTGAGATCGCTTTGCGTGCGTCTAGTAGGTTGAATGCGTGACCCGCTTTCAGGATGCGCTCGTAAGCTGGTAAAGGAAGTGGTTTTTCAAGCTCTAATAGCTCTTTACACTCTTTCTCGCACTGCTCGAAGAAGCTAAATAGGAAATCTACGTCTGCGTGCTCGAAGTTGTAAGTCGATTGTTCCACTTCGTTTTGGTGGAAAATATCACCATAAGTCACTTTGCTGCCGTCTGGTGCGATGTTCCAAGTTAGGTCGTAAACCGAGTCTACTTCTTGGATGTACATAGCTAGACGTTCGATACCGTAAGTGATTTCACCCGTTACCGGTTTACACTCAAGACCACCAACTTGTTGGAAGTAAGTAAACTGAGTCACTTCCATGCCGTTTAGCCACACTTCCCAGCCTAGACCCCATGCGCCAAGCGTTGGGTTTTCCCAGTTGTCTTCTACGAAACGGATGTCGTGTACAAGTGGGTCAATACCAAGAACTTCAAGGGAGCCAAGGTACAACTCTTGAATATTGTCTGGAGACGGTTTTAGCGCTACTTGGAATTGATAGTAGTGCTGAAGACGGTTAGGGTTTTCACCGTAACGGCCATCGGTCGGACGACGTGAAGGTTGTACGTAAGCTGTAGACATTGGCTCTGGGCCAAGCGCTCGTAGACAGGTCATTGGGTGAGAGGTACCCGCACCTACTTCCATATCTAGCGGTTGAACAATGGTACAACCATTTTGAGCCCAATAATCCTGCAGCGCGAGGATCATTCCCTGGAAGGTTTTGATATCGTATTTTTGCATAAGTCAGGTTCGCGCGATTCTCTAGTTACTCATTAATTCGTTTTTTCTGTCGAGTTTTGCACTCAAACAGGGGCGATAAAGAGTAATTACGGTTGAATAAAATAACAATCAAGTATACCCAGATATTGGTTATGGGAGTAGGGTTAATCTTGATTAATTCCTAGGCATATTTCTCCTTTAATGGAAATTTAACGGCTTATTCGCCTAAATTTTCTTAAAAGGGAGTTTTTGCGCGCTTTGCTACTTGTTCTAACGCAGAGTGGTGGCTAAAATAGCGCCCATCTTTGGGGAGTAGCTTACTAAGTCGATATCCTTGTCCACTTAGTTCGTTCGTCAACATAATTGGTGCAAAATCACCATGGCGCTCGAGACTCATCGCTTGATGGGTTTAGCAAGACCTTAGATAAACATCGTGAACCGGGGTGGGGCACGAGGTTTGTCTATGGTTTAAATAATTATCCCTGCCCCAATGAGCATGTCGTGAGCGTTTTAGCTATTTCAATTACAACCGTAGCCTTAGCAGAAATTGGTGATAAGACCCAATTGCTATCTCTACTTCTTGCCAGTCGTTACCGTAAACCGATTCCAATTATTGCTGCGATCTTTTTCGCTACTATTGCTAATCACGCTTTAGCAGCATGGTTGGGTGTGGTGGTCGCCGATTACTTATCTCCTGAAGTGTTAAAGTGGGTGCTGGTGGTCAGTTTCGCTGCGATGGCGGCGTGGGTACTGATCCCTGACAAACTGGATGACGATGAAGAGATCTCTAATCGCGGTCCATTTGTCGCCAGTTTTATTGTCTTCTTTGTGGCCGAAATCGGCGATAAAACCCAGATTGCGACCTCAATTTTGGGCGCGCAATACGCTGATGCGCTGAGTCTGGTGGTACTGGGGACCACAATTGGTATGTTGCTGGCGAACGTTCCTGTGGTTGTGATTGGTAAGCTGTCAGCAGATAAGATGCCATTGGCGCTGATCCGAAAAATCACCGCAGCTCTGTTTGCGGCATTAGCCGTCGGTGCTTACTTCTACTCGTAACGTAAATCGACGTGACTTATTGATAATCTTTTAAATATCAATAAGTCACAAAGTCTCAACTGGATATCACTTTGGCGATAAATTGGTCAAAGGGTGACGTCTGACATATTTGTGTCATCGTTGTCATGCTACTTTAATCATGTGAATGATATTACTCGGATTAGTTGAAACTTCGTATGTTGGCGGTGGTTTTAAGTATGAAGAGTGTAGCGAGAGGGCAAGTTTATGCTTACACGTTATATGGGGATGTCCCCAAAAAGTCAGAGCTATTTGTTCACCTTTGGTTTGGCGCTGTGTTTGTTAGCGATGGTGCTCACGGATATGTGGATCCCGATCGTAGCAGGTGCGTTTATTCTCACTGGCTTGACGGTAGAGGCATGGATTCGGGTTGCGCATATTATCCCGATGCATGAAGAAATGCGTGCGATGAAAAAGCAGATCAATAAACTCCAGTCAGAAGTACGAACCCTAGAGTATGAAGAATAAAAAACGGCAGCCTCAGGCTGCCGTTTTATTTTGTTTGACGCACATGCGTTACTCAACACCCTTCTTGATAAGGTATTGGTATGGCAGCTCATCGGTTTGGGCTGCAATCAACTGATGATCCATAAAGCGACAGAAGCTCGGAATATCGCGAGTTGTTGATGGGTCGTCGGCTTTCACCAACAACACATCCCCATCGTTCATGGTTCGAATTGTCTTCCTGACCATCATAACTGGCTCTGGGCAGCGTAGTCCTTCCGCTTCGAGAGTATGTGTTGCCTGCTCTGGATTGAATGTCATGGTCATATCTTTTTTGCTCTGATCTGGGCGTAGATAATACTGCTGAAGAAAAAATATTCAATAAGCACTTGGCAAACAGATCAATTTGTTTTAACTTAGTTAACAAGTTGGTAACAATTAAACCAAGGAGCAGCGATTATGACAGCATTAGATCGTCTCACAATCTATTCTGTGTTGTGTTTTATCTCCTTCTGCGCCCTTGTTTTACGTTCACCAACTGAACCGTCGTTTATGCCATTACTTGGCATGGTTGCGACGGTCGTAGGGATTTGGCTCGAGATGCATCGTTGGCCGAGCGCATCAGAAGAGCAAGAACATTGATGGATGACCTTCCAACATCCTTCAACATTTGTAACTACACTCAAATACATTCCGACACTATCCCCATTTTTCTTGGGCTTCCCCGCTGAAAGGCGGGATTTTTTTTGCCTAAAGAGTAGAATCTGACTAATACCTTGTAAAAAGAAGTGGCTACTTGTGGAATTAGAAGAGATCTACCGACGCGACTTAAACCTGTTTGTGGCTTTGCGAGTACTGATTGAAGAATCCAGCGTGAGCAAGGCGGCGCATCGGCTCAATTTAAGCCAGTCGGCGATGAGTCGAGTGCTTGGGCGACTGCGTGACATGCTTGGCGACCCACTTTTTACCCGCCAAGGCCAGCATCTAATTCCGACCGAGAAAGCGCTTGAAATTGATAGGGCGTTGGGTGAACCGTTGGAATCGTTGCGACAAATTCTTTCGCCGATCGAGTTTGAACCCAGTAGTTGCGAACAGACGTTCACCATTGCGACCACCGATTATGCGATGCAGACCATTTTGCCGTTTGCTTTACCGCGTATTTATCAAGAAGCGCCCAAGGTGTCGTTTAACTTTCTTCCGCTGCAGTACGACCGGTTAGATGACCAATTGACGTATGAAGGCGCCGATTTGGCGATCTGTCGTCCGATTGGTCCGGTTGAACCGCTGCGCAGTGAAATTCTTGGCCGGGTGGGGGTGCTGTGTTTATTGTCCAAACAGCATCCTTTGGCTGATACTGAAATGAGCTTGCAAGACTACCTCACGTGTCCACATGCGATGATCGCCATCAGTGATGGGGTGAAAGCTCTGATTGAGCAAGCGTTGGTTGAGTATCCCGAGCGAAGAATGGTCCTACGCGCATATCATCTTGAAGCGGCGCTGACGATTGTCGATACCATGCCGTTGATTATCACCGTGCCAGCAGATCTCGCTTACTTGGTTGCTGAGCGGTATGACTTGGTGGTGAAACCGTTGCCGTTCCACTTTACGCCGTTTGACTACTCGATGATTTGGCATCCGCGCTGTGAGCATTCTCCTGCACAAGAATGGTTGCGAAGCATTGTTAAGGAAGAATGTGGTCGTTTGATTGCCAAACGGATAGAAGACATGGGATTGAATGGATAACAAAAGAGCCAGCATTGCTGGCTCTTTTTATGTTTGGTCTGTGTTTAAAGCTTAATGACAACACGACCAGTCACTTGACCGTTGGTAATGTCTTCGGCGTATTTAGGCGCTTCTGCTAATTCAACTTCGGTACATGCTTGATCAAAGTAGCTCTCTGGTAGTAGCTCAACCAGCTTTTCCCATGCGGCGATACGTTTTTCGGTAGGACACATCACTGAGTCCACGCCTTGCAGACGCACGTTGCGCAGGATAAATGGCATCACAGTTGTTGGTAGGTCAAAACCACCTGCCAAACCACACGCTGCTACCGCACCGTTGTAATCCATCTGTGCCAGTACTTTTGTTAGAACTTTGCTGCCAACGGTATCGACGGCACCAGCCCAGACTTGCTTCTCAAGTGGGCGTGCTGGCTCTTCAAACTCAACACGGTCGATGATGCGGCTTGCGCCAAGCTTTTCTAAAAGAGGACCGTTTTGTTCAACACGACCAGTAACGGCTGCGACTTTGTAGCCTAGTTGAGCCAGCAATGTTACTGCGACTGAACCTACACCACCGCTCGCACCAGTCACTAGAACCTCACCGTCTTCCGGTTTGATGCCCGCATCAAGCAGCGCTTGAACACATAGCATTGCAGTAAAACCTGCGGTGCCAACCATCATTGCTTTTTTGCTGTCTAGCCCTTGTGGTAGTGGTACCAGCCAATCCGCTTTTAGACGCGCACGTTGCGCCATGCCACCCCAATGGTTTTCACCCACACCCCAACCAGTCAAGACCACTTTATCACCGGTTTGGTAGCGTGCGTCTTGTGAGTCCAGCACTGTGCCTGCTAGGTCGATACCCGGAACCATCGGGAAGTTGCGGATGATTTTCCCTTTACCAGTGATCGCCAAACCATCTTTGTAGTTCAGTGATGAGTAATCAACTTCGATAAGCACGTCTCCTTCCGGTAACTGGGCTTCATCGATTTGTTCGATACTCGCGATAGTGCGTTTTTCTTCTTGGTTTAGAATCAGAGCGTTAAACATAAGTGGTCTCCACTGTGAGCAGCAAAATTTAAAAACTGTTGTTGAGTGTAGTCTCAAAACGACTATGACTGAAATGAAACTTTAGCATTATATCTATGCATATCACGCATTATTACTAAGGGTATTATGGCGATAAAAAAGCCAGTCGGGAGACTGGCTTTGGTGACTGGAAAAAGTGGCCTAGGAAAGGAAAAACTTATACGCAGGATTTTCTGTTTCGTCTTTGCACTGATAACCCAGTTCACGTAAGTGAGCTGAAAATTGTGACAAATCACCTTCATCCAATTCAAAACCACATAAAACCCGACCGTAGTCTGCGCCGTGGTTGCGGTAGTTAAACAGGCTAATATTCCAATGTGTGCCAAGTGTACTTAAGAACTTCAGCAGGGCGCCCGGGTATTCCGGGAACTCAAAGCTGTATAGGCGTTCTTTGAGCGGTTTGGATGGTTTGCCACCAATCATATAGCGCACGTGCAGTTTCGCCATTTCATCGTCAGAAAGGTCAACTACCGGATAGCCGCCGTCACGCAAATCGTGAATGATATGCTCGAGTTCCTCTTGGCCACCTTGCAAGCGGACACCGACGAAGATATTCGCTAGGCTGTCGTCACTGTAACGGTAGTTAAATTCCGTTACTGCGCGCCCACCGATCAGGTTGCAGAACTCAAAGAATGCTCCTTGGCGCTCGGGAATCGTTACTGCGAGTAACCCTTCACGTTTTTCACCCAGTTCACAACGTTCGGAAACATAGCGTAATCCATGGAAGTTGGTGTTGGCGCCAGAGAGAACCGTCCCCAATTTTTTGCCTTCCAGCTGGTTCTTTTCGGCAAACTTTTTCAGACCCGCTAGGGCTAATGCACCTGATGGTTCGGCGATCGCACGGGTATCTTCAAAGATATCTTTGACCGCAGAACAAATTTCATCGCTCGATACTGTAATGTGTCCGTCGATGTACTTCTGACACAGGCGGAATGTTTCTTCGCCGATGCGTTTTACCGCAACACCGTCGGCAAACATACTGACTTGGTCAAGCACCACAGGTTCACCGGCATCGAGTGCTGCTTTTAGGCACGCTGAATCTTCCGGTTCCACCGCTATGACTTTGATTTCTGGCATCAGTTGTTTGACTAAAACCGCGACACCCGCAGCCAAGCCACCGCCACCGACAGGGACGAAGATGTAATCAAGATGACCGTTTTGCTGCAGCATCTCCATCCCGATCGTGCCTTGCCCAGCGATCACCAATGGGTGGTCGAATGGGGGCACAAAGGTATAGCCGTTGACTTCAGATAAACGTTCGGCTTCCGCTTTGGCTTCGTCAAAGTTGCTGCCATGCAGCACCACATTGCCACCAAAACTGCGTACCGCATCGACCTTGATGTCGGGTGTGGTTCTTGGCATCACAATCGTGGTTTTGATGCCAAGCTTAGTGCCTGACAGCGCCATGCCTTGAGCGTGGTTGCCTGCCGATGCAGCAATGACACCTGCCGCTTTTTGCTGCTCAGATAAGCTCGCCACCATGTTGTAGGCGCCGCGCAGTTTAAACGAGTGCACTGGCTGGCGGTCTTCTCGTTTGATTTGCACTTGGTTTTTCAGACGCGCCGATAAGCGCGGCATATCTTGCAGTGGGGTAACGGTCGCCACTTCGTACACAGGTGCGCGCAAGATTTGGCGCAGGTACTCTGCGCCAGATTGTGGTTTGAGGGCTGAAGAATCGCTCATAAGCTAGCCCTCTAGCTTAGATTTATCTCGTACTGCACCTTTGTCAGCACTGGTTGCCATGCTTGCGTATGCTTTCAGTGCAAAAGAAACTTCACGTTCACGGGCAACGGGTTTCCAGCCTAGCTCGTCTTGTTTCGCACGGCGCTCTGCAAGCTCTTGCTCAGAAATTTCTAGAGCAATGCTGCGGTTTGGAATATCAATCGCAATCATGTCGCCATCTTTAACCAAGCCAATCGCACCACCGTTTGCTGCCTCTGGAGACGCGTGACCGATCGACAGGCCTGACGTACCACCAGAGAAGCGACCGTCGGTTAACAGCGCACACTCTTTGCCTAAGCCCATCGACTTAAGGTAAGTGGTTGGGTAGAGCATTTCTTGCATGCCCGGTCCACCTTTTGGTCCTTCGTAACGAATCACCACGACGTCGCCCGCTTTCACTTTACCGCCAAGGATACCTTCTACCGCATCTTCTTGGCTTTCAAATACCACTGCAGGACCGGTGAATTTCAGGATACTTTCGTCAACACCAGCAGTTTTGACGATACAACCGTCGAGCGCGATATTGCCTCTGAGCACCGCAAGGCCGCCATCCTGGCTAAATGCGTTTTCTTTAGTGCGGATACAACCTTCAGCACGGTCATCATCCAGTGTGTCCCAACGGCAGTCTTGTGAGAAGGCTTGGGTAGTGCGGATACCAGCAGGTCCAGCACGGTAGAACTCTTTTACCTGTTCAGATTCAGTCAGCATGATGTCGTATTGCGCCAATTGCTCTTCCCAAGTCAAACCTAATACGGTTTTCGATTGGTTGTGCAACAAGCCAGCGCGGTCTAGTTCACCAAGAATACCGACCACGCCACCAGCGCGGTGCACATCTTCCATATGGTATTTCTGCGTGGACGGCGCCACTTTACATAGGTGCGGTACCTGGCGAGACATGCGGTCGATATCGGTCATGTCGAAATCGACTTCACCTTCTTGCGCTGCGGCGAGTAGGTGTAAAACGGTGTTGGTTGAACCACCCATCGCGATATCCAGCGCCATCGCATTTTCGAATGCCGCTTTGGTTGCGATATTGCGTGGTAGTGCGGTTTCATCGTCTTGCAGGTAGTAACGTTTTGTTAGTTCAACGATGCGTTTACCCGCATTAACAAACAGCTCTCTACGGTCTGCGTGAGTGGCAAGTAAAGAACCGTTACCCGGCTGAGATAGGCCAAGTGCTTCGGTCAGACAGTTCATCGAGTTCGCGGTGAACATGCCCGAACATGAACCACAAGTCGGACACGCCGAACGCTCGATCTGTTCGCTCTGCTCATCTGAGACTTTCGGGTCTGCTCCTTGGATCATCGCGTCAACAAGGTCGAGCTTGATGAGTTGGTCTGAAAGCTTGGTTTTTCCTGCTTCCATCGGGCCACCAGAGACAAAAATGACTGGGATATTCAGGCGCATCGACGCCATTAGCATCCCCGGAGTGATTTTGTCACAGTTAGAGATACACACCATTGCGTCCGCACAGTGCGCGTTAACCATGTATTCCACCGAGTCCGCGATCAGTTCACGTGACGGTAGTGAGTAAAGCATGCCGCCGTGACCCATCGCGATGCCATCGTCGACCGCGATGGTGTTGAATTCTTTGGCGATACCGCCTGCCGCTTCGATTTCTTGCGCGACGAGCTGCCCTAAGTCTTTTAAGTGAACGTGACCAGGAACAAACTGAGTAAATGAGTTCACCACCGCGATGATTGGTTTACCAAAGTCTTCATCTTTTACGCCGGTTGCGCGCCACAAGGCACGAGCACCCGCCATGTTGCGTCCGTGTGTGGTGGTGGCTGATCTGTATTTAGGCATTGTGCTACTTCCTTATTTTGCATCTTGCGGGTAAACGTAATCCAACCAACCCCACTTATCTTCAGTGGTGCCGTTGAACAGGCCAAAGTACGCTTCTTGTAGCGCTTTAGTGATAGGGCCACGTTTACCGCTGCCAACTTCAATTTTGTCGATAGTCGCAACCGGTACGACTTCTGCTGCGGTACCAGTCATAAACACTTCGTCCGCTAGGTAGAGGGCTTCACGGGCAATATTCGCTTCGCGAACTTCGTAACCCATGTCGCGCGCCAGTGTCATGATCGAATCTCGGGTGATGCCCGGTAGAATTGCACTGGTTGCTGGTGGCGTGGTAATGACACCGTTTTTCACTACGAAAATATTCTCGCCAGCGCCTTCTGATAGGTAACCGTCTACGCTCAGTGCGATACCTTCGTCGTAACCGTGGCGGCGAGCTTCACCGCCAACTAGTAGAGAAGATAAGTAGTTACCGCCTGCTTTTGCTGCGGTTGGGATGGTGTTTGGCGCCGCACGGTTCCAGCTTGAAACCATCGCGCTAACGCCGTTTTCTAGTGCTTCTTCACCAAGGTAAGAACCCCAAGGGAACGCGGCGATAATTAGGTCCATCTCGGTACCTGCTGGCGGGCAAACACCCAGACCCACGTTGCCAACAAACCCTAGCGGGCGAATGTAAGCGTTATCCAGTTTGTTTTGGCGCAGTGTTTCGCGCGTTGCTTCCATGATCTCATCGATTGAGTACGGGATCGGGAAACGGTAGATCTTCGCAGAATCTTTAAGACGCTGTGCGTGCTCGCGGTGACGGAAGACAATTGGACCTTTTGGTGTGTTGTAGCAGCGTACGCCTTCGAATACCGACGTACCGTAATGCATCGCGTGAGTCAGAACGTGAACGTTAGCGTCTGCCCATGGAACCATTTCACCGTTGAACCAAATGTAATCTGCAGTTTTTGTAGCCATTATTGCCTTCCTTATGCACAAATCTTTTGTTGTAAGTTGTTATTTGGTAGTTCGTCGTTCGCGATTTGTGTCACCTCGACGGTGCGAACATCCCAGAGTTTCTCAATCTGATTGGTAATGAAAGAGATTGGACGATCACTATCTACGATAATTTCCACGCTCGCTACTTTGCTTTCGTGATTTTGTGTCGCGGCTACCTGTTTGATGATGAAGCCACGGTGGCGAATCACTCGCAGAACACGCTCTAAAAGTACCGGTTTGTCATCCGCTTTGATGTCTAATAGATATCTTTCCATGTTACGTGTTCTCCAGCATGTCATTGTTTGAAGCACCTGGCGGTACTAGCGGCCATACATTTTCTTCTTCGTCGATCAGTACGTGAAGCATGTATGACGTTTTGCTCTCAAGCATCTCTTTTAGCGCCGGTTCTACTTCTTCCTTTTTGGTGATGGTTTTACCCGGGATATCGAACGCTTTTGCCAGCATAACGAAATCCGGGTTGTCATCTAGAATCGTTTCACTGTGGCGACCGTCAAAGAACAGCGATTGCCATTGACGAACCATGCCTAAACGCTGGTTGTTGAGTAGAACGATTTTGACCGGAATCTGGCGGCGTTTTAGCGTGCCCAGTTCCTGCACGTTCATCATAAATGAACCGTCACCGGTAATAAGGATTGACTGGTCATCAGGACGAGCGACCGCTGCCCCCATTGCTGCAGGAAGACCAAAGCCCATGGTGCCAAGCCCCGCAGAGGTGATGAAGTTTTGTGGCTCTCGCGGCTGAATATGCTGCGCTGACCACATTTGGTGTTGGCCGACGTCGGTCGAAACGATCGCGCTGTCCGGCATCATGTCTGATAGCTGTTTTAACAGGCCTGGTGCGTAGATAAGCTCGCCCGGGTGGTCGTAACGCCATTTGAACGCGGTGCGTAGGCTTTCACTGTGCTTAACCCAAGGTGTGATGTCTTTCACTAGTTCCAGCTGAGACAAAACCTGTGGAATTTCACCACGAACTGGTGCATTGGCTTGACGAAGTTTGTGGATTTCTGCCGCATCGATATCGATATGGATGACTTTCGCGTTTGGCGCAAAGGTATCCAGCTTACCTGTTACTCGGTCATCAAAACGTGCACCAACGGCAATCAGCAGGTCACATTCTTGTACAACTAAGTTGGCTGCTTTGGTGCCATGCATACCCAGCATGCCCAAGTAATGTTGGTCGTGGCGCTCTACCGTACCCAAGCCTTTTAGTGTACTCACCGACGGCATTGGATTTAAGCGTAGAAATTCGCGTACCGCGTCTGTCGCGTGGCCCAACTGCACACCACCACCAACATAAAGTACCGGACGAGAGCTTTGTGATAGCAGCTCTTGTGCTTTCGCAATGGCCGCAGACGTCGCGGCGGGCATAGGAGGTGGAGTAAAAGGAGGAAGGAGTTCAACAGGAGCTTGTGCTAGCTGTACATCTTTAGCGATATCAACGATAACAGGGCCAGGGCGGCCAGTTTTTGCTACTTCGAAGGCTTCGGCCATGGTTGGCGCGAGTTCGTTGATATCGGTAACTAAGTAGCTGTGTTTGGTACAGGAGAGTGACATGCCGATCACGTCCATTTCCTGAAATGCATCGGTACCGATATGGGAACTGGCAACCTGACCTGTGATAGCAACCAGTGGGATGGAATCCATAAAGGCATCGGCTAAACCGGTCACTAGGTTGGTGGCTCCTGGTCCGGATGTGGCCATACACACGGCAACATCTTGAGTAGAACGAGCCATGCCGATGGCAGCCATTGCTGCGCCTTGCTCGTGACGACAAAGTATATGCTCAACACCGCCATCGTATAATGCGTCGTAGATTGGCATGATTGCACCACCAGGGTAACCAAATACGGTCTTAATCCCTTGCTGCTGCAATGCGGCTACGACTAACTCTGCACCTGTCATCGTAAGCCTCCCTGTGTATCGCATTGGCGATTATTTTTTCTTGTGCACTGCATGTGCGCTCCCATTCTTCCTGTCATAACTGACCTTTGAACGACTTTGGTCAGGATGAACTTTGTTTTAATTTAATTTTTTGAACTGTTAATTGTAAAAAAACCCCCGGACTTCTCAGTGCGGGGGTTTTTAAGAATTTGTGGTTATTTTTCGCCCACCAGCCCCCGCGCGGAATCAATAATGACCACGATAATCAGGGCAATCAGTGCGTTAGTGCGGGCGGTAAAGTTCATCTTCGTTTTCTAATGTTGTGTCTATGCAATATGGTACGAAATTGTTTGCGTCTCTAGTGGTATCACACATATCCGTTAAATGACAAGCAAAAACTCATACTTTTTTCACATTCCATCAGCAACTGATCAAGCTATATAACAAGCTTGATTGTGATTTAGACAATTTATCAAGGAGATAAATAGTGAATGGCGAAAAAGTGATGAGTTTATGGGATTAGCGGTAATTCATAGTCGAGCTTCGGTCGGAGTAGAAGCGCCCAATGTGACGGTGGAAGTGCACATCAGCAACGGTATGCCGGGATTTACGTTAGTCGGTTTACCAGAAACCACCGTCAAAGAATCGCGCGATCGGGTGCGCAGTGCGATCATTAATTCACGGTTTGAGTTCCCCGCCAAACGGATCACGGTCAACTTGGCACCGGCCGATCTTCCCAAAGAGGGCGGTCGGTTTGATTTACCAATTGCACTCGGCATTTTGGCGGCTTCGCAGCAGATCCCGATGACGGACTTAGATAGTAAGGAGTTTATCGGTGAATTAGCACTATCGGGAGAATTACGCTCGGTAAAAGGTGTGTTGCCTGCTGCGCTTGCGGCGAATCGAGCCGAGCGTTGCCTGGTGGTGCCACAGCAAAATGGTGACCAAGCTGCCTTGGTCGGCCAACATCTGCATAAATCGGCGCAAAGCTTATTGGAAGTGTGTGCTGACTTGTGTGGTCAGCAGTCATTAACGCTCCATCAGACGCAAAAACGTGCCAAGTTGGCGTCTAATCAACGCGATCTGCAAGATATTATAGGCCAACAACAAGGGAAGCGCGCGTTGGAAATTGCCGCAGCGGGTAACCACAACCTACTGTTTCTCGGTCCTCCCGGAACGGGAAAAACCATGCTGGCTTCTCGCCTGTGTGACCTGTTACCTGAGATGGATGACGAAGAGGCAATGGAAACCGCATCGGTTGCCTCGCTCACTCAGCAAGAAATCAATGTCCACAACTGGAAGCAGCGCCCGTTTCGATCTCCGCACCACTCCAGTTCCATGGCGGCGTTGGTGGGTGGGGGCACCATTCCAAGGCCGGGCGAGATTTCGCTGGCTCATAATGGTTTGTTGTTTCTTGATGAAATGCCCGAATTTGAAAGAAAAGTGCTCGATTCACTGCGTGAACCCCTAGAGTCTGGTGAGATCATCATTTCGCGTGCGCAAGGTAAAACTCGTTTTCCCGCCCGATTTCAACTGGTGGGCGCGCTGAATCCAAGCCCAACGGGTTACTATGAAGGCAACCAATCACGCGTTAACCCACAGTCGATTTTACGTTATCTCAGCCGATTATCAGGCCCGTTACTTGACCGCTTTGATATGTCGATTGAAATACCGTCTCTACCGAAAGGCACTTTAGCCGAAGGGGGAGATCGTGGTGAGCCGACGGTCGTGGTCAGAGAGCGTGTGTTGGAAGCGCGAGCAAGGATGCAACACCGAGCCAACAAATCCAATGCGTTGCTTGGCAGTCGAGAGATCGAGAAATATTGCCCGTTAAATAAGCCAGATGCGCAGTTTCTGGAAAGTGCTTTGCATCGGTTAGGGTTATCGATTCGCGCTTATCATCGCATCATCAAAGTCGCGCGAACTATCGCGGATTTAGAGGGACAGGTCGATATTGAACGTGCTCATCTTGCGGAAGCGTTAGGTTATCGAGCCATGGATCGCCTATTGAAGCAATTGACAGCGCAAGCGGTGTAACAGAACAAAGTTCTTATTGTTTGCTCTTAGTATGGTTGAATCGTCTGATTCTACTTTTGCTTGAGCGTAAACGTTTCCGTGTTCATTTAATGCAACGATATTATGTTTCATGTTGCTTTTTTTAGAACAAAACGTTGGTTATATAGCATTAGTTCCAGTGTGGTGATTATGATTTAATCAATTGGATACATAAGAAAATGGAATGATATATAACCAACAAGGAAGCAAAATATGAACAGCTTAAAAGGCCAGTTGGGCAACTGGCGACTTCACCTCTTGGTGATTGCAATAGCGGTCATTGCCGAGCTCGTCGGCGTGGTTAAAGTGCCGCTAGGCAGCAGCAGTGTGGTACTGCTCCCCCTCTTTTACGCATTTATCATCGGTTTGCTCTTTAATCCGAATGTCGTCGGCGCCGCGAAACGGGTACTGAGTTCAAAACAGGCTGAAAAAGCCACGCCAATCATCATTATTTCCGTTCTTCCTTTCTTGGCGAAATTCGGCACGCTTATCGGTCCTTCTCTAAACAAAATCTTGGCGGTTGGTCCGGCGATGATTTTTCAGGAACTCGGTAACCTCGGTACTATCTTAGTCGCAATGCCTGTCGCGATATTGTTGCTGAAGATGGGACGTGAGTCGATTGGTGCGTGTTTCTCTATCGCGCGTGAGCCGAATATCGCACTGATCTCTGATAAATATGGCTTGAAGAGTCCGGAAGGGATCGGTGTTATGGGGGTTTATGTCATGGGCACTATGTTCGGCACGCTGTATTTCGCGATTTTGGCTTCTTTACTGGCGTCAACAGAATGGTTTGATGTGCGCGCATTGGCGATGGCATGTGGTGTGGGTAGCGGCAGTATGACCGCGGCATGTTCTGCTGCGTTGGGTGAAAGTGTTCCGGCGATGAAAGAGGAAATCCTTGCTTTAGCTGGTGCAAGCAACTTGTTAACTAATGCGACAGGTCTATTTGTCGGGCTATTTATTGCTTTACCTTTGACCGAAAAACTCTACCGCTTACTGGTGGGGAACAAGACGGAGAAACAAACACAACAGCCAGGGAGTGATCTAAATGTCTAATGCAGCAACGAAAAAGAATGTAAATGCCGATATTAATCTGATCGATTACGCGATGGTGTTGGCGATTGTGTGTGTTGTCGCGCTGATCAGTAACTGGACTGGTACCGGTGTGACGCCGCTTTCGGCACTGCCGGGTATGGCGATCATCTTTGCCATGGTGATGGCAGGCTTGGTGCTCGCGAAAGTCATGCCGTTTTATTTGCCGTCGGTGGCTTGGTTGTCACTGGTCAGCGTGTTACTGACCATTCCGGCCTCACCGCTTGCGGAGCCGATCCTTAGCTACGTAAAAGACATTAACTTTTTGAGTTTGGTGACGCCGGTGTTGGCGTATGCAGGTTTGGCGATCAGCAAACACGAGGTCACGACCTTTAAATCTGCCGGCGGTAAGATCGTACTGATTGCTATCCTAGTGTTTACCGGAACGTACATTGGTTCTGTATTGGTTGCGAACGCGCTGCTTTAAGCGCGTTCAACCAATGCTACCTAAGATTAATCAAAACAATAAAACAGCTAGAAAAAGGTTATGACTGAATACATCAAACATCACTCCGAAGAGCATGCTCAGCTCGTACAATGGCGACGTGATATCCATGCCCACCCTGAAACCGCTTATGAAGAGTTCAGGACGTCGGAAATTATTGCCGATATCCTCACCAGTTTAGGTTTAGAAGTACATCGTGGCCTAGGTGGCACTGGGGTAGTCGCCACCTTGCGCGGCAGTTTAGGTGCGGGAGAAAGCATCGGCCTGCGCGCGGATATGGACGCACTCAACCTCGATGAGTTGAATACCTTCGCGCACTGCTCGACCCACCAAGGCAAAATGCACGCTTGTGGTCACGATGGCCACACCACGATGTTGCTCGGCGCCGCTGTGATGCTGGCGAAAAATCCGTACTTTAAAGGGACCGTACACTTTATTTTCCAACCCGCGGAAGAAAATGAAGCGGGTGCAAAAGCGATGATTGAAGATGGTCTGTTTGAGCGTTTTCCGGTCAAAGAAGTGTATGGTCTACACAACTGGCCAGCACTGCCTGCTGGTGAAGCTGCGGTGCATGACGGCGCAGTCATGGCCGCATTCGACACCTTTGACATCAAAATTGTCGGCGCTGGTGGACACGGCGCAATGCCGCACGACACCATCGACCCAGTCTATACCGCCAGTTTGATCATCAATGCGTTACAAAGCGTGATTAGCCGTAATCTTGACCCACAAAAGTCTGGAGTGATCAGCGTAACGCAAATCAACGCTGGCCATGCTTACAACGTGATTCCCGAAGAAGTCGTATTCGCCGGGACAACTCGCTCGTTCTGTCCTCAGGTCCGTGATTTGATCGAATCGCGTATGAAAGACGTTGTGACAAATATTGCGCATGCACAAGGGTGCAAGGCGGAAATTGTATATACTCGACGCTATCCCGCGACGATCAACACGCCAGAGGAAGCGGCAAAGTGTCGCGCCGTGTTGGAACAAATGCCGGAGATCTCGCGCTTACACCTTAACCCACCAGCAAGTATGGGCGGTGAAGACTTTGCATTTATGTTGGAGCAGCGCCCTGGCGCGTATATCTGGCTAGGTAACGGTAGCCAACAACATACCCATAACCTGCATAGCCCGAACTACGACTTCAATGATGATGTGCTGCCGATTGGCGCTAACTTCTGGGTAAGGCTCGTGCAACATTTGCTGGCTAAATAACGGAGTAGCAGTACAAGACCGATGGATGATAGAGCCTTAAGATATTTCGAGGTGGTCGCTAAAACCAAAAGTATTCGTGCAGCGTCGGAGATTCTGCACGTTTCGCCGTCGGCGATTAGCCGCAAAGTGGCTCAGCTAGAGTCACAACTCGATGTGCAGCTACTCGACCGCATTGGTCGCGGAGTCAATCTGACCGAATCGGGTCTTCGTTTGACCGAGTACATTCAAGACGTCAATCAGCGTAAAAATGACTTTATCTCGCAACTGTCAGAAATCGAGCTTCTGCAATCGGGGACTCTGCGTATCTCGATCGGTGGCGGCTTTATCCCTGACTTACTCAATAACGCGATTACACAGTTTTCGCGTTTGCACCCAGGGGTCAAGCTGGTGTTGCAAGTAGGTGGTGGCGATGATGTCATCGATAGCATCAAGAACGAAGAATCGGACATCGGTTTACTGCTCAATGCCAAGCACGACCCAAAAGTCGACGTACTCTATTCCTGCGCTTTCCAAGAGCTGAGCTTATTGGTGCCAAACCATAGCCCTTGGGCTTCACTCGAGATTTGTTCTCCTTCCCAACTGTCCGAGATCCCGCTGGCGTTATTGACCGAATCGTTCAGTATCCGCCGTGCGGTGAATCTTTATGAAGCTCGCCAACAAATTCGCTTGAAATCGATCATGGAGTGCAACTCCTTCGAAGCACTGAAAAACTTTGTTGAAGTCGGACTCGGCGGAGCCTTGCTACCGAAAGTGTGCGTGGCGAAAGAGTTGCAAAATCACTGTTTTGTCGCGATTCCTGTCGAGGGCATGCATACTCTAGATACGTCCGTTGACTTGGTGATGCGTAAGGGGCGATTGCAGAGCAGTTCAATCAAAGAGATGAAGTCGTGTATCATCAACTGCATGAGTGCGTTTAACGCGACGCAGCCTCGTTAGTCGTATCACACCAGTTTACGGGCCTTAACATAGCTATCTACTTGCTATTGTTAGGGATATATTGTTATAACCAGTAACTCATTCATAAGTGGTGGTTGTGTAATCGAGTACGCGACGAGGGATAGACAATGAAGCTGCAACAACTTCGCTATATTCGCGAAATTCAGCGAAACGGATACAATATTTCATTAACTTCGCAGAAGTTATTCACTTCTCAACCAGGGATCAGTAAGCAGGTTGCGCTGCTGGAAGATGAACTCGGCGTACAGATTTTTGAGCGACACGGTAAACATTTATCCGGCCCGACCGAAATCGGTAAACAGATCATCCATGAAGCCAGCCAAATGCTGGAAATTGAAGACCGTATCAAAGCAATTTCAGCCAGTGTTTCCTCTCCGGAGCAAGGTCGCCTCAATATTTACACTACCAACGCGATTGCCAAGTTCTTGTTACCAGAAAGCGTCCGCTACTTTATGAACCGCTACCCCAAAGTATCGCTGCACATGGGGACGATTGAACCTGACACTCGTGGTAATACATTACCAACTGGTCCATACGATTTCTCGATTGTGGCTCAAGACGTTGATGAGCAAATGGATCTGGCGATGCTGCCAGCTTACAAATGGTCATTGAGTTTGATTGTGCCATCTGACCACCCGTTGGCGACGGCGGAAACGGTCACGCTTGAGCAGATCGCTCAAGAAAAACTGATCAGTTACGAGCTCAAATCAACCGGGCGTATCGCGATTGATAACGCCTTTGCTCAGCGCGGTTTAGACCCACAATATATCGTTACGGCGATGGATGTGGATGTGATCAAAGAATACGTCAGCATGGGTGTAGGCATCGGCATTATTGCTTCGGTTGCGACTCACTCGATGAGCAGTTCGATCGCAGTGCGTTCGCTAGAAGGGCTAGTCCCTGATTGTTATGCATGGCTTTGTTATAGTAAAAACATTTACTTACAGCGCTATATGTACGACTTTATCGAGAAGTTCGCACCGCATTTGACCCGCTCGGTGATCGAAGAAACCGCGCACATGTCAAAATCTGAACTGATGAAATGGTTTGAAGACGTCCAGTTACTTACTTATCGTTAGCGATAGTCTGCTGAGTGAGTTAAAAACCACCTTATTGAAGGTGGTTTTTTTTATCGGTTTAGAAGTGGTAACTCATCCCTACCGTGGTTAAAAACTGGCTCTTGTCGTAGAACTCGATATCAGAATCAGTATTTTTGTAGCCCGCCAAAGAAATGAAAGACCAATCTTGCCAATCACCGCTCAGACGATATTCATACGCGGCAAATAAGCTATAGATATTCTCGTCGCGTTTTTTATCAAACAACGGGTTTTTCTCATCAAATGAACGGTTCGTGTAGGCCGCGGTAATCGCTAGCTTATGGTGGTCGAACAAAGCTGCATACATAGCTTCGGCTCTGACCGAGTCACTGGAATTTGCATCGCCATCCGCATCGGTTGAAGTATAAGTGAGTGTTGGGGTCAGATAGTTTGATTCGCTTAACGAGAAACGATAACTCGCTCTGATTAGATACCAATCTAAGTCGCGATCCAACAATTTCGCTTCTGCTTGAGAAAGCTGGGTTGTACCCGACAGTTCATCATCCACGTCTCGGGTGCCATATGCGGTATCTAGACTAAAGTTCGAGCCATTAATATTGCTGAGCTTGAGTCGATACGCCATACCATCTTCGTCTGTTTTATGACGTCTTTGACCTTCCAAAAACGGGTCTTCCCAGACCTCTCGTGACATCACGCTGGGTAGCACTGAAACATCGACGATAGTTCCAGAGTTAAGTTCTTGCATGTACCCGATCTCTAGCGCGAGTGCACCGACGGCAATATCTTCACGTGATGTCCCGATGTAAACTTGCTTATCTAACTCTGAGCCAAAGGTGTAGGCGAGATTACCGAGCGGAATAACGATACCGCGAGAATCCGTCGACGCGTCTTGATTTAGACTGTCTATGCGTTTGTCTGCTTCGGTATCAAAGTTGGATTTGGACGACACGTAGCCAGTACTTAGCGCCACTTCGCCACTTATTCCGGGATTTTGAGCTAATTTCGCCATACAGGGCGACGCCGCCAGCGCGAAAATGAACAGTGTGTGTTGAGCTTTCATCGTTGCTTCCCTTAGGGATTTTTTATAATAGTTGAACACTACGATAAGGACATGAAACTAATCAGACCATCTGCGTAATGATTCCAAAGTCATTTGGGATTCGTATAATTACACACTGTTTTATTTCTAATGAAGTAAATAAATGTGAATGTCGTTGTTAATGAAATAATTCCCATAAATACAACGTAGTTCACCGGGAGCTGAATATTTATCAATTTTGTAGAGGTCTCACTCTTGAGAGTTATGCTGCCCTTTTTAGTTTTTATTTTTAATATTTTTATCGTCACCCTAAACTCGGTAGTTTGCTCTGTTGCGATATGCGTCATTGCACTCTTTAAGGTGTTATTACCGAACCCAAAGCAAAAGGCGAAAGCAACGTCTGTTGCCAATCAAGTGATGTGGTTGTGGGCGACGATTAATGCCAAAGTGTTGGCGATCACCAATCGTGTAGAGTGGGATATTGAAGGTGGTGAGCAACTCAAGAAAGACGGATGGTATTTGCTGATCAGTAACCATTTGAGTTGGACTGATATCGTCGTGCTTTGTTGCGTGTTTAAAGACCGTATCCCGATGCCAAAGTTTTTCCTTAAACAGCAACTGATGTATATCCCGTTTCTGGGGATGGCGTGTTGGGCGTTAGACATGCCATTTATGCGTCGCTATTCTCGCGAATATCTCATCCGTCATCCGGAGAAACGGGGCCAAGACCTGCTGACGACACGCCGCTCGTGCGAGAAATTCAAATACGCGCCGACAACAGTGGTGAACTACGTCGAAGGCACGCGCTTTACCAGTGAAAAGCAGCGTAGCAGTAAAGTGGGCTACCAACACCTACTTCCACCCAAAACGGGCGGTATCGCTTATACGCTAGCGGCGATGGGGGATCAGTTTGAGAACATTATTGATGTTACTTTGGCGTACCCTGAAAACACAGAAAAGCCATTTAAAGATATGTTGATGGGACGAATGACGAAGATTGTCGTACGCACCAAAGTGCTGCCTGTTAATGAGCACGTGCGTGGCGATTACTTTAACGATAAGCCATTTAAGCGTCAGTTCCAGCAATGGCTGACGTCGATTTGGCAAGATAAAGATGTGCTATTGCAGAAGATTTACCAAAGCAAATAAAAAAGGGAGCGTAATGCTCCCTTTCTCGTCTATCGCTGATGGTGTTATTTGGTTAGTAAGTAGTTGACCAAGTCGAAGTACTCATCCATCGTTTTGATGCTTTGTGCTTGAACTAGGTACTTGTTGTTCACCACTACCGCTGGAACGCCAGACAAGCCGCTGTCTTTAAACTGCTTGTCGAAGCGGCGAACCATGGAATCTACCGCAAAGCCGTTAAATGCCGCGTCAAACTTCTTGCCGTCGATACCTTCGTCGACGAACATCTGACGTAGCTCGTCATTGTTCTTCGGCGCTTTACGCATGTTGTGGATGCGGTTAAACATCACAGGTACCATTTTGTCTTCTGCTTTTAGCACTACCATGGTCGCGTAAGCTTTGCTCATTGACTCACCCATGTTGCCACCCATGAACGACACGTGGTTTTTCTGGAATTTCGCGTTTTCTGGCAGCTTCGCTTTCAGTTGCTGGATGATTGGTTCAAATGAATTACAGTGAGGGCAGTAAAAAGAGAAGAACTCAGTAACAGTTGGTTTTGATGAAGCTTCTAGATCAAGAACCTTGTAGTGCTGACCTTCTTTAAATTGCGCTGCATGAGCAGAAAGGCTCAGCATAAGTGTTGCGACTAGGGCAAACAGCTTTTTCATTGGTGACTCCATTTTCTCGTTATTTCGTTTGTTACCACTGTGGCATCAGAGAGAGTGGTGGCTCGTTGAGAGCCGAAATCTGCTCTTTGAAAGCAAGTACTTGGCTTTCCCAGTATTTTGGATCATCGAACCAAGGAAAAGCGATCGGAAAAGCAGGATCCTGCCATCTTTTTGCTAACCATGCCATATAGTGGACCATACGTAGACCACGTAAAGGTTCAATAAGTTTCAATTCGTTAAGATTAAAATCGTTAAACTCTTGATACGCCTCCAGAATGGTGTCCAATTGCATCACTTTCTCAGCGCGCTCACCACTGAGCATCATCCAGAGATCTTGTACCGCTGGACCGTTACGCGAATCATCCAGATCGACAAACATCGGCCCGTCACGCCACAAAATATTGCCTGGGTGGCAGTCGCCGTGGACGCGAATGATATTGGTCGATGAATTCCAATGGGTCTCCAGTGATGTGATCAGCAGATCGAGGTCGTTAAAAAATGCGTTTTCCAGATGCATCGGAATAAATGACGAATTTTGCAGTAACTTTCGTGGTTGATAGAGATACTCTTCTAAGCCAATCGTCGGGCGGTGCTTAAATGGTGCGCGCGCACCCACCTTGTGGATACGGCCAAGAAAACGACCAACACCTTCTAGCTGATCGAGATTATCCACTTCAAACTGACGCCCACCAACACTGGCAAACAGAGCAAACAGATAACCTTGGTAGTGATGCAAGGTTTGTCCGTTGAGTTTGACTGGCGGAGCAACCGGAATATCGGCTTCAATCAGCTCGTGGGTAAAGTCATGCTCTTCTTGAATTTGCGCCTGACTCCAGCGTTCAGGTCGATAAAATTTCACCACGTAGCGTTGACGCTCTTCGTCGGTGAACTGATAGACGCGGTTTTCGTAGCTATTGAGCGCCAAGAACCCAGACTCAGCACGAATGCCAACACTCTCTAGGGCATACCACATAAAATCGGGCGTTAAGGCATCAAAGTTAAAAGCTTGTTGGGTCATAAAATAAAAAAGGCTCATTGCTGAGCCTTTTTCCATGATGGGGTAGAAATCGTCAGAGCTTCTTAATGAAGCGGCTTTCTACTTCAATAGTAAAGTCTTCGCTATCCGACAGTATAAACTGAATAGTCGCCACGGACGAAGTGAGATTGTCTGGGTTGACGCCTAAGCTCATTGGTAAGTTGAGTACCTCACCCGGTGCGACCTGAACGGTTTGCTTACCGTACCAAGACACATCACTGAGACCTTCAACACCCAAATTGTAAGTTTGAGTCTGCTGGGTTTTGTTGATGATCTTCAGCGTATAGGTGTTTTCTACTTCACCAGACGTATTGACGCGGAACAGTTGGCTACGGTCACGAATGACGCTCAGGCCAGCAGGGTCAACCGCGGCAACCTGTGCGAAGAATAAGCCAATCATCACCAGCAACACTGCGCCATAGCCGAGTAATTTCGGACGCATCACCTTAGTGTGTTTACCGGACAAGCGGTGTTCGGTGGTGTAGCTGATCAGGCCTTTTTCATAGCCCATGCGCTCCATAGTGTTGTCACACGCGTCGATACACGCACCACAGTTGATACATTCGTACTGCAAGCCGTCACGAATATCGATCCCGGTTGGACAAACCTGAACACACAAATCACAGTCAATACAGTCACCTAAGCCAAGTGCTTTCGGGTCTGCTTTGCGTGAGCGTGGGCCACGGGTTTCGCCACGTTTGGTGTCGTAACCGACGATAAATGTGTCTTTGTCGAACATTGCCGATTGGAAACGCGCGTATGGGCACATGTGAATACACATGATTGAGCGCATCCAGCCCGCGTTGCCATAAGTACATGCAGCAAAGAACAACACCCAGAAAACCGGCCAGAAGTCAGCGTTAAAGGTAAAGAAGTCGACCACTAGGTCGCGAATTGGCACAAAATAACCCGCAAAGGTAAAGCCTGTTGCCAATGCGATTGCCCACCAAGCCAGATGTTTCAAGCCTTTGCGCATCGCCAAGTTGGCGGTCAGTTTGTTGGAATCTTGCTTGCGACGTTTGTTGGCGCTGCCTTCCAGTTTCTCTTCAAACCAGATGTACATGAAGGTCCAGACGGTTTGCGGACAGAGATAGCCACACCAAACTCGGCCTAAAAAGGTCGTCAGGAAGAACAAACCAAACGCTGAGATCATAAACAGCAGTGCCAGCAGCGTTAAGTCTTGTGGGTAAAGAGTGGTGCCAAAAAAGTTGAACTGTTGCTGACCAATGTCGAGCAGGATCGCTTGGCGGTCACCGTAAGGAATCCAAGGTATCGCGGCAAATAAGACCAACAAGAACCAGCCACCGTAGCGACGCAGCTTTTGAAAAGTCCCTTTACTTTCACGTACGTAAATACGGTTACTCGGGTTAAATCGGTCACCGTTGGTTTTGTGAGTTTTTGGGTTGAATGTTTTGGGAGTCACATCTTTGATATCGATTTTATCCTGACTCATTACGCTTCCTTCTTAGGCTGTGCGGTGTGATTTATGGTGTTCACACTCTTGTTTGACATTGCTTGTCGATACTTTAGTAAATTCTTATAGACGGCGATTATATACGCTATAACAATTCTATTTCTTTAAGGCTATCAACCTTTAACAACAAAGGTCAGTACAGTTATATAAATAAATGACCTAACAGTACGATGTTGGTATATGAATTGGGTATAAAAAGGGCGACCATCAGGCCGCCCATTCGACAGGATTCGCTCAGTCTATGATGCCACGTGCTCTTAAGAGTGCGGTTTTAAAGTCGTCTTCTTGGTCTTTTTTCAAACCCGGGATCATTTCGTCTTTTTCGCTATTACGCATCTTCAGGTGATAGATCAACACGTCGTCGGTGAGATCTTCCAGTTTACCTTGGTAGCCAGCTTCGTCGGCTAGCTTCACGATGAACTGTAACAGGTTTAGCTGTTGGTCTTGTTGCCACTCTGGCTCGAGTAGCTCGAGTAACTCTTCAATTCGATGGCATTTCATCGCTTTCTCCATAGTTTTTGTAATGATTTGCCATTAAAGGTATCAAATTGACGGATTGAATATAAGAAAAAAGCGCAGAGTGATCTGCGCTTTTTAATTAAGCTGCTTGAACAACTTTCGCACGAGAAGACATTAACAGCGCTGTCTTTTCTACCAAAGTCATTGTAGGAGCTGCTTTTTTTGCCGTTGGAGCAGCAACAAAGCCACTACGACGACGCATCGCACTTGTGTTTGTGTGCGAAAACCTGACGGTCGTTGGTCGCATCGAATTACCTAACTGCCAGGCACATCCATTGCCAATGTAATGGCCTAGATAATTATGAGTTGAGCTTCATTGCTGAAGGTTCGCTCTTTTTGGCCTTCGCCAATCCAAATAATTAACTAGGAATAACGATATGCAAGCACATCAATAACTAGATTAGCACCAAGATTTCAATTGATCGATATCTAATCGTATTTGCATTGTGTTGCACGCTACAATTATGTGAGAAACGTACTAGCAGTAAGACAGTATCGCAGATTAGTATGTTACTTTAAGCATATCGTCTGGTATTGAATGTGCTAAGGAGGAGTGAATGTCGTTATTCAAGAAAACCCTTGCTAGCTTTGGGATTGGTTCAGCAAAAGTGGACTCTGTCCTCAAGCAAGAGGTGCTTTATCCCGGCCAGAAAGTGAATATCACCATTCACGTTTATGGCGGCGCGACGGCGCAAGAGATCGATAACATCGATTTGAAGCTGTATTGCCGTTATATCAAGGAAGTACCGGCCAATAATGAAAGAAGTCATCATGATGGTGGCAGTATGCGTCGTGTACCAACCAGCTATGTTTTAGCGAAGTGGACTCTGCCGTATGCCTTTACTATTCAACCGGGTGAAGAGCGTGATTTCGATGTGGAGTTGGATGTGCCTTGGAATACACCAGTCACTATCGGTGATTCCAAAGTATGGCTGGAAACCGGATTGGATATCGCCAAGGCGAAAGATCCAAGCGATAAAGATATTTTGACCGTGCGACCAGACCCGTTGCTCGACGCGATTTTTACCGCGTTAGAAGACCAGGGATTGCGAATTCGACAGGTTGAGTGCGAAGCCGTCAAAGGTTTCGAGATGCCGTTTGTCCAAGAGTTTGAATTTGTGCCGACGACCGGGCCGTTTCATGGTCGCTGGCGTGAGTTAGAAATCGTCGCTTATCGCAGTGAAGACGAGCTGAAAATGTGGTTCGAAATCGATAGACACCGCGAAGGGGCAAGAGGCATGTTGGCCAGCCTGCTTGGTCGAAGTGAGCTGAAACGCCAGCTCTCAATCCCGTTAAATAGTTCGCCAGCCGAAGCCGGACAGCAGGTGTTGCAGTACCTCGACGAACATTCTTAACCGAACCTTAATTATTTAAGCTTACAAGTGTAAGCTCAATGTGCCATACTCCGGAATGATTGATCGACTCTGGAGTGTGCGCATCCATGTCTACTAGCAAACAACACGAATACAGCGTTAAAGAAGAAATCGCCAACACAGTGACTCATGCTTTGGGTATGGTGATGGGTATCGTTGGCTTGATTTTACTCTTGGTTAAAGCGATTGACCGCAATGCTGATGCGTTAACCATCACTAGTATGAGTGTCTACGGTGGCAGCATGATTGTGCTGTTTCTTGCATCGACGCTCTACCACGCGATACCGCACCAAAAAGCTAAGAAAGCCCTAAAAACCTTCGACCACTGCGCGATCTACTTGCTGATCGCGGGCAGCTATACGCCGTTTTTGTTGGTCAGTCTGCGCACGCCTTTGGCGATTGGTCTGATGATCGTGATCTGGAGTATCGCGCTGATCGGTATCATTATGAAGCTGGCGTTCGTCTACCGCTTTAAACGCTTGTCATTGGTGACGTATTTGTTGATGGGGTGGTTATCGCTGGTGGTGATTTATCAATTGGCGCTGAACCTAGATATCGGTGGATTAACTTTGCTAGCGGTTGGTGGAGTGATTTACACGCTTGGGGTGATTTTCTACGTGGCGAAACGCATCCCTTTCAATCATGCCATTTGGCACGGTTTTGTTTTAGCGGGTTGCGCTTGCCACTTTTTCGCCATCTATCTCTACGTTGAGCCTATCTAGCGACGCCAGAACGCCGGGAAGAATAGCACCAGTAAGGTCAAAATCTCTAGGCGCCCCATCAGCATGCCAAGGCTCAAGATCCATTTTGCCGCGTCTGGCAGAGGGGCAAAGTTTCCGGTTGGACCGATCACTGCACCCATCCCCGGGCCTACGTTAGCCACAGCCGTAATCGCGCCAGAAATGCTGGTGATAGGGTCTAAGCCCATTGCACTGAGCGCGCCAGCAATCACGATGATAGTGATAAAGAAAGTAAGACCAAATGCGATGATTGAGCGAACGATGTCATCGTTGACCGGACGGTTGTTATAGCGTTGAACGAACACTCCTGAAGGATGAATAAGCTTCATCATCTGCTTATTCAGCAGTGTCATCGCGATTTGGAAGCGGAACACTTTGATCCCGCCTGACGTCGAGCCAGAACAGGCTCCAGCCATCATTAAAAACGCAAACAGCGTTGTCGGTAGTGCGCCCCAAGCGGTAAAGTCTTCAAGACCAAATCCGGTGGTCGTCACTACTGAGACGATGTTGAACATCGATACCCGCATGGCGTCTAGCACGCTGTAGCCGTCGCGAATCACCAGCCAGCTCGAGATCACCACGCTACTTGCGAGAAATAAGATGGTGAAGCCTCGAACTTGCGCGTCTTTAAATAATTCATCCAGCCGGCGCTTACGCAGTGCCGAGACAAACAATAGAAACGGCAGACCACCCAAGAACATAAATAGGGTCGCAACCCAGTGTGCGCCATTGGAGAAGTGGTTCATTGAACCGTCCGAAGTTGAGTAGCCTCCCGTCGAAAGCGTCGTGAACGAGTGGTTGATCGCTTCGAACAGATTCATCCCCGTCAGCATATAGCCAATCAAACACAACCCGGTTAACGTCAAATACACCAGTACGATGTTCTTGGCGACCGTTTTGGCGCGCGGGCTGCTTTTATCTGACCAGTCTGAGGATTCGGTGTGGAACAGCTTCATACCACCGACGTTGAGCATCGGCAGTACCGCCACGGCCATGACGATGAAGCCAATCCCGCCGAGCCACTGCAATATCGAACGCCATAGCAGGATACTCGGCGCCATCCCGTCCAAGCCGCTCAATACCGTCGAACCTGTGGTGGTGATACCCGACATGGTTTCGAAATAGGCGTCAGTAAAGCTGATGTGGTTGATAAACACGAACGGCAGCGCCGCAAAGGCACTGGCGATGGTCCATACTAAGCTGGTGATCAGGAACATGTCCCGTACGCTGAGCTTGAAGCGCGTCGTTCGACCGACGCTTAAGCAAATAAACGCCACCATATGGGTGATAAGAACCGCTTGTCCGAATTCCAAAAAGCCCGCAGTGCCGCTAAAAAACGCCACTAGGGTTGGGACATACATAAACAGGGCGATCTTTGACAGCACCAACCCTATAACAAACAGTACCGGACGGAAGTTGACCATAACCTCGCCTTATAGGAAGAACGGACTCGGTTGGAACAAGGCTTCGACGTCTGGCACGTATTTCTTGTCGACCAAGAACATCACCACGTGGTCGTCTTGCTCAATCACGGTTCTATCGTGGGCAATTAGGACTTCTTCACCGCGCACAATCGCGCCGATGGTTGTACCTGGCGGCAGTTTGATATCACCAATTGCGCGGCCGACCACTTTAGACGTGGTTTCGTCGCCGTGAGCAATCGCCTCGATCGCTTCAGCCGCGCCTCGGCGTAGTGACGATACGTTGACAATATCTGCACGACGCACGTGGGTCAGTAGCGCGGAAATGGTCGCTTGCTGAGGTGAGATCGCCACGTCAATCACGCCGCCTTGTACTAGGTCGACGTAAGCACCGCGCTGGATCAGCACCATCACTTTCTTCGCACCCATGCGCTTGGCGAGCATCGCCGACATGATGTTGGTTTCGTCTTCGTTGGTCAGGGCGATAAACACATCGACTTGGTCGATGTTCTCTTCGCTCAGTAGTTCTTGGTCTGCGGCGTCACCACAGAATACAATGGTGTTTTCTAACTCTTCGGAGAGCTTTTCTGCACGTTGGTAGCCGCGCTCAATCAGTTTAACGCTGTAGGTTTGCTCTAAGCGTTTAGCTAAGCTCGCGCCGATGTTACCACCACCAACGATCATAATGCGGCGATACGGTTTCTCTAGGCGTTGTAACTCACTCATTACTGAGCGGATATGGTTACTCGCCGCAACGAAGAACACTTCATCGTCCGCTTCAATAATCGTGGTGCCTTGTGGACGAATCGGACGCCCTTGACGGAAAATCGCCGCAACGCGGGTATCGATGTGCGGCATATGCTCACGCAAGGTTGATAGCGCGTTACCAACCAGTGGACCGCCATAGTAGGCTTTTACCGCCACTAAGCTGACTTTCTGATCGGCAAAGCTCACTACCTGTAGCGCACCCGGATATTGGATCAGGCGTTCGATGTAGCTCGTCACCAATTCTTCCGGCGCGATCAAGTGATCGACCGGAACCGCCCCCGATTGGAATAGGGCTTCTTTTTCTGCCAGATATTCTGGCGCACGGATTCGCGCAATGCGGTTAGGCGTGTTGAACAGAGAAAAGGCCACCTGACAAGCTGCCATGTTGGTTTCGTCCGTATTGGTCACCGCGACGAGCATGTCTGCGTCTTGAGCGCCAGCTTCACGCAGCGCATCGGGATGGCTGGCGTGGCCGTGAACGACTCGCAAGTCGTATTTATCCTGCAGCTCTCTCAAGCGGTCATTGTTTTGGTCAACAATAGTAATATCGTTGTTCTCACCCACAAGGTTTTCCGCCAGCGTGCCGCCAACCTGACCAGCACCAAGAATGATGATTTTCATACTGTATTCTCGTTCAACTATTGGTTCCTATCCAGCCCTCGAACAGCTCGCCGGAGTAGGTATAAACAGGGCGATGAAATTGCTTTCACCGCCCGTCTAAATTACGCGTTTTTGTGCAGAATGGCGTAGTAGAAGCCATCCATATCCTCTTCGCCAGGTAGAATTTGGCGACCTGGATTTTTAGCATCGGAGCCTTCAAGTTGCGCATCCTGAGTACGGGCTAAGAATGCTTTTACTTGCTCTTTGTTCTCTTGAGGAGTGATAGAACAAGTTGCGTAGACGAGCGTGCCGCCTGGCTTCAATTGTTGCCACATCGCGTCAAGGATTTCACTTTGAAGCTCAGCCAATGCCGCGATATCTTCGCCACGTCGTAACCACTTTATATCAGGATGTCGACGTATAACACCTGTTGCAGAACAAGGTGCATCTAGAAGAATGCGATCAAACTGCTCGCCTTGCCACCAATCTTGTGGATTACGTGCGTCACCGCAAATAACTTCCGCTTTGAGATTTAGACGCTGTAAGTTGTCGTGCACGCGTTTCAGACGCGATTCATCACAGTCGATTGCTACCACTTGGCTGCCTTGAGTACGCTCAAGGATATGCGCAGTTTTACCACCTGGTGCGGCGCAGCAATCGAGAATCAGTTCGCCATCTTTCGGTGTCAGGTAGTTGAGTGACAACTGAGCCGCTGCGTCTTGTACTGATACCCAACCTTTGTCAAAGCCTGGCAATTTAGTCACGTCGCAAGGCGAAGCCAATTTTAGAGCGTCTTTAGCTTCACTGTGCGCAGTGCTATCAATGTTTTCACTTTTGAGTAACTCAAGATATTGATCGCGAGTGTGGTGCTTATGGTTTACGCGCAGCCACATCGGCGCTTTGTTGTTGTTCGCTTCAACAATGCTTTCCCATTGTTGCGGGTAGCTTTCTTGCAACAGCTTTAGCAACCAGCTTGGGTGGCCGTATTTCCCTGCGTTGTGGCTGATCGCCATCGCGTCCAACTCTTCCTGATTACGCTGGTAGTTACGCAATACCGCGTTGATCAGCCCACGTAAGCGAGGACCTTTAAGGGTTTTGGTGCCTTCCACGGTTTCACCCACCGCTGCATGCGCGGGAATACGCATAAAGCTCAGTTGGTAAATACCAACCAAAATCAGGTGATGGAATACGCGTTGTTTGCCTTTCAGCGGTTTATCCATCAGTTCATTGGCAATGGATTCCAGACGAGGTAAGTAGCGGAGTGCACCGTAGCAAATCTCTTGCAGTAGCGCTTGGTCGCGTGGTTTTACCTGTTGTTGAGCCGCAGGCAGAGCGTTGGAAAGAGAGTGACCTTTATCGACCACTTGGAATAGGACGTTGGCTGCAGCAGCGCGAACATTCATTATCAATACCTTAAATTAAGGGAGGGTGTCTCCACCCTCAAAATGTACGTTTCTCTGTTAAGAGATAATCATTAAACCAGTTGGGTTCCCACCGCAAACCAGTCGGCGCGAGAGTTGAGAATATCCTGAACGTGCATCGCCTTTTTACCCGGAACCTGAAGTTGCTCCAATACCAATACACCATTACCAGTCGCAATATAAATGCCGGTTTTGTCTGCTTGGAGAATTGTGCCCGCAGGTTGATCGGTGGTTTGTTTTTCTACTCGGCTTTGCCATACCTTGATGCTGTTATCTGCAGCAACAAAGTGGCTCATTGGCCAAGGGTTGAAAGCACGAACGCAGCGTTCGATGTGTTCCGCATCGTCGCTCCAGTTGATCAGGGCTTCTTCTTTGCTTAACTTCTTCGCGTAGTTGGCTAATTCGTCGTCTTGTTTGACAGCGACAGCACGACCAGATGCGATATCCGCAAGGCATTCGACTAATGCTTGTGGGCCAAGCTCTGCAAGTTTTTCATACATCGATGCACTGGTGTCGCTTGCTTCGATAGGGAGTGTTGCGACTTTCAGCATGTCACCGGTATCTAGACCAATATCCATCTGCATGATGGTCACGCCAGTCTCTTTATCGCCCGCCCAAATAGAGCGCTGAATCGGTGCGGCACCACGCCAACGAGGAAGAATCGAGCCGTGTACGTTGATACAACCCAGTTTAGGGGTGTCGAGAACCGCTTGCGGTAATAGCATACCGTAAGCCACCACGACCATGATATCGGCGTTTAAGTCGGCAAGCTCTTGTTTGGCTTCATCTGACTTAAAGTTTTCTGGCTGGTAGACAGGAATATTGTGCTCAAGGGCAACGTTCTTTACTGCACTCGCTGTGAGCTTTTTACCACGACCCGCTGGGCGGTCTGGGTTGGTGTAAACCGCAATAACATCGTGCTCCGAAGACAACAACGCCGCCAAGTGACGGGCGGCGAAGTCCGGAGTACCTGCGAAAACAATTTTTAATGGTTTGCTCAAGGTACGTTCCTTCAATTTATTGGCATTAGGCTTGGTTGGCTTGTTTCTCGTTGAAACGCTTAATCTTTGCCAGCTTCTCTTGAATACGCTTACGTTTTAGAGGCGATAGGTAATCAACAAAAAGTTTGCCTTCTAAGTGGTCAAGTTCGTGCTGTACACAAATCGCCAGCAGATCGTCTGCTTCGAATGTGAACTCTTCACCGTCGCGGTTAAGCGCTTTAACAGTGACTTCAGCCGCACGAGGAACCAACGCGCGTGCGCCAGGAACAGAAAGACAGCCTTCTTCGATACCGTCTTCACCACGTTTCTCAAGGATTTCCGGGTTGATCAGAACCATTGGCTGATCGCGCGTATCTGAAATGTCGATCACGACGATACGCTGATGGAAATCTACCTGGGTTGCTGCCAGGCCAATACCTTCTTCGTCGTACATGGTTTCAATCATGTCATCAACGAATTTTTGAATCTCAGGAGTCACCTCTTCCACGGGTTTTGCCACGGTGCGAAGACGATCATCTGGGAATGTTAATACTTGTAATACAGACATATACACTCGAAATGTTGAACTGTGCCGAATCAGGATAAACCTTGTTGGCTCAATTCTAGACATTTTATAACCTAAATGACAGCATCATTGCGTTTTTGACTCTTTTCTAATCAGTTTAGCTGAACTGAGATTGTATTGTTTTATTGGGTATCAGGATGATTGTTATGCCACGTCGATTAGGGGTTTCAGTAAGTGCTTTGTTGTCATTAAGTCTCGCGTTTCCCACCTTTGCCGAGCAAAAACCGTTGAGTGTAAAACAAGACGCACCAACGACTTACACGGTTGTGAAAGGGGATACGCTTTGGGATATCTCGGCGATGTATCTTGATAGCCCTTGGTTGTGGCCGCGGCTGTGGCAAGTTAACCCTGATATCGACAACCCCCATCTGATTTACCCAGGAGATCGCCTGAGTCTGATTTGGCGTGACGGTCATCCGGTGTTAAGCCTCAAACCGATGGTAAAACTCAGCCCGAAAGTGCGCGTATTAGAAAAAGAGGCGGTATCGACCGTGAATGCGGGTTTAGTGCTGCCTTATATTGAATCGGATCGCTTACTCAGCGCATCGGAACTGGACGCCAGCCCGAGAGTGCTCGGTGCGAGCGATGGCAAAAAGTATCTATCCAATCAAGGCTTGTTGTACATCACTGGCGAGCACCAAGTGAAAACTTGGACGATCTACCGCCCACTAAAAGAGTATCAAAGAGACGATCGTACCGTGATTGCATTGAAGAAAATCGCCACTGCCGAGTTGCAAGAAACCCAACCTCAGTTTAGCGGCTTGAATGTGGTCACTCAGTCTCAAGAAGTGATGGTGGATGACATTGCCCTACCAGATGTGGACGTGGAGATGCATTCTCTCTCAACCACATTCTACCCAATCCCTACGCCAAAAGAGAGCTTTGCTAATATCCTTGGTTCACTCGAAGGCAGTCAGTACGTTGGCCAAAACCAAGTGGTGATTTTGGACCGCGGTGAAAAAGACCAATTGCGTCAAGGCTCGATGTTTGAACTTTACAGTCAGGGGGTTGAAGTCTCGATTGAAAGTGATGACAACGATGAGTCGCGTTTGCCGGATACCCGTATTGGTAACTTGATGGTCATTCGTCCGTACCCTTACTTTAGCTTGGCGCTCGTCACCGAAAGTACTGAACCGGTAGGGAAAGAAACTATTCTTAAATCGCCGCTCACTCACGAGTCTCAATGAGCGAAGTCGAGCTATCGGCGTGGCTGGCGCTCTACTTTACGCCGAGAGTTGGCCCTAAAACGTTTCATAAGCTGACTGCGATCGATGAGCCTGCCACTTTCGTCGAGTCAGCTCCTTCTGATCTATTGACGATGGGGTTCTCCCAAGCCCAAGTCGATTACCTCAAAAATCAGTCTTCTCGAGATGTGGACGCGTGCCTAGAATGGGCAAACGCCTCCAATCAACGCCATATCTTGTTACTCAATGATTGCCGTTACCCTCTACTATTGAAACAAACGCTTTCTGCGCCAGCGGTGCTGTTTGTTGAAGGGGAGGTTTCTTGTTTGGCTAAGCCTCAACTTGCAATGGTAGGAAGTCGCAACGCGAGTATTGATGGATTAAATACCGCGCGCAGCTTCGCTCAGGAATTGGTCGAGCATCAACTGGTGATCACCAGTGGTCTGGCATTGGGGGTTGATGGGTATGCCCATGACGGTGCACTCAAAGGTGGAGGGCAGACGGTCGCGGTGCTCGGCTGTGGACTGAACACAATTTATCCGGCTCGTCACCGAGGTTTGGCCTCACGTATTGTTGATAGTGGCGCGCTGGTTTCTGAGTTTCATCCGACGGCTAAACCGAAAGCCGATCATTTTCCACGTCGCAATCGCATCATCAGCGGTTTATCCACTGGCGTATTGGTGGTGGAAGCGGCAGAAAAGAGCGGTTCTTTGATTACCGCCCGCTACGCGGCTGAGCAAGGTCGAGATGTGTTTGCGATTCCCAGTTCTATCCATCATCCGCAAGGGCGCGGCTGTAACGTATTGATTAAACAGGGTGCGTGTCTGGTGCAAAACGTCTCAGACATTCTGGATGAAATTGATACCCTCGTTCGCTGGTCTGATCTAAATAAGCCACCTGTACAAACCGAGCTATTTGAGCAAATAGAAACAAAAGAACGATTGCCATTTCCTCAGCTGTTAGCTAACGTAGGAAGTGAGGCTACACCCGTTGATATTCTTGCAAGCAGGACCAATATACCTGTACAAGACGTCATGATGCAGCTTTTGGAGCTTGAGCTCGAAGGGCACGTTGTTGCAGTTTCTGGTGGCTATATTCGAAAGGGGAGGGGCTAGCTATGATGATGGATATTTTAATGTATCTGTTCGAAACCTACATCCATAGCGATGCAGAGTTACAGGTCAATCAAGATGAGCTGGAAGAAGAGCTTATTCGCGCTGGTTTTCATCAAAAAGATATCTACAAAGCCCTTGTTTGGCTGGAAGATTTGGCGGCACTCCAACAAAGTGAAGCCCATTCGTCTATCTCCGTGTGTAGCACCTCGGGTTCTACTCGTATTTACACGCCTAAAGAGTGCGAACGGTTAAGCGTTGAGTGTCGTGGTTTTTTGATGTTCTTAGAACAAATCAATGTTCTGACGACAGAAACTCGTGAAATGGTCATTGACCGTATCATGGGGCTGGAAACCGATGAGTTTGAACTGGATGACCTGAAATGGATCGTGCTGATGGTGCTGTTTAACGTACCAGGCAACGAAAATGCTTACACGCTTATGGAAGAGTTGTTGTACACCAAAGAACAAGGTGTTCTTCATTAATTACCGCGATAAGTTATGAGCAGTAAGATCGACCATCAGCTGTTTTCAGCTCATGAACATGCACTAGAGCACCAAACCTGCCCTAAGTGTCAATCAGAACAACGCCATGGTGAACTACACCTTCGCCATGGCAAGCATGGTCCATTTTTGGGCTGTGACCAATACCCAGTTTGTGACTTTATCAAACCCCTACACCAAAACGATGGCCATATCATCAAAGAGCTTGGCATTCCTTGTCCGGAATGTGCGAGTGAGTTGGTGTTGCGCCAAGGTCGCTATGGCATGTTTATCGGTTGTAGCAACTATCCTCAATGCCATCATATAGAATCGCTTGACCAACCCGAAGACGACAAAGAAGCGCCGTCCATTTCTTGCCCGGAATGTGCAAAAGGTCAGCTGGTGGAGCGAAAGACCCGCTTTGGTAAATTGTTTTATGCGTGCGATAACTATCCGAAGTGCAAGTTTGCTGTCAATCAGCCACCCGTCGCAGGAAAGTGCGAGAAATGTGGTTATCCTCTGCTGATAGAAAAGAAGTCAGCCAGCGGCAGCAAATACCAATGTGCGGATAGGAAATGTCATCACGTTCAAGAAGAGAAATAAAAAACGGCGCATTGAGCGCCGTTTTTGTTTATTAGTCTGCCAATACACTGGCTGCGAATTGATGCACGGCGGGAAACGCTTGTTTATCCAGTACATCCGCGAGCGCACAGAGATTGCGCTGTAGTTCACCAGAGTAGTCACCACAGACGTTGATATGCCCCATCTTACGTCCAGGACGTTTCTCTTTGCCGTACCAGTGAACGTGACAGCCTGCCATTTCCAATACGGTGTTAGGTACGCTGTCTTCACCCAAGATATTAATCATCGAGGTTTCACGAATCAGTTTAGTGCTGCCTAGCGGTAAACCACACACTGCACGCAGGTGGTTTTCAAACTGACACGTCTCTGCGCCTTGTTGCGTCCAGTGCCCTGAGTTGTGTACACGCGGTGCAATCTCGTTAACCAGCAGTGCGCCATCTACGTCAAAAAACTCCAGTGCAAGTACGCCGACATAATTGAGTGTTTCTGCCACGGCGGTGAACATTTCGTTGGCTTGTTGCTGCAACTCTAAGTCTGAGATCGCGGTCGATAGGCTGAGTACACCGTCGGTGTGTACGTTTTCTGCCAATGGGTAAACCGCAACCGAGCCGTCTTTGCCACGCGCGCCGACCAAGGACACTTCACGGCTAAACGGAACAAACTCTTCGGCGACAATCGCTTGAGTCTCGGTTTCTGCAATACAAGCTGCCATTTCAGCCCAAATCGCCTCAACTTGGTCGAGTTGCTTCAGGCGCCATTGGCCTTTGCCGTCATAACCTCCCAAAGCGCTTTTTAGTACCATTGGAATACCAACGTGTTCAATCGCGAGGTCAAGGTCTTCTCTCGTTTGAATCACGTAGTATTTCGCGTTACGTACGCCGGCATCGTCGAGTAAGGCCTTTTCGATGCGGCGGTCACCACCAGCTTTGATCGCTTGCGCCGAGGGTAAGAATTTTCCGCTTTGTTCGCAGATCGCCAAGATATCGTGAGGAATGTGTTCAAACTCGGCAGTAATAACATCGGCTTTAGCGATGGCATTTTCTAACCCTTTCCCTAGCACGGTTTGAGTGAGCGGGTGAACGATAGTTTCACTACCAACGTCATACGCGGAAATCTCAATGTTTAGCGGCGCACCTGCGAGTGACATCATGCGAGCCAGTTGCCCTGCGCCTAACACTAAAACGTGCATCAGATTAGTCCTCTGCTGGGTTTGGGTTAGCTAGAACGGTTTCCGTCTGTTCATTGCGGAATGCTTCCACTTTTGCCATCACGCTTTCATCGTGAGTGCCTATGATTTGCGCCGCAAGAATGCCTGCGTTCGCTGCACCAGCTTCGCCAATTGCTAAGGTGCCTACTGCGATACCTTTTGGCATTTGAACAATGGATAGCAGTGAGTCCATGCCTTTTAGAGCGCGAGATTGAACCGGTACGCCCAAAACAGGCAAGCTGGTAAAGGCTGCCGCCATTCCTGGTAGGTGAGCCGCACCGCCAGCGCCAGCAATAATTACTTTGAGTCCGCGTTCTTTTGCACTGTTCGCGTAATCGGCAAGTAGTTGAGGTGTACGGTGAGCGGAAACAACTTTGGTTTCGTACTCAACACCGAACTTGTCGAGCATTTCTGCTGCGAGCTTCATGGTTGGCCAATCTGATTTTGAACCCATGATGATACCGACTTTCATCTCAAACTCCTTAAACGCTGCACTAATATAGGTGAGGATCAGTTTGTGCGCATTATACGGGGATTTTTACTTGAAGCAAACGTTTGCGCAGGGTTTGAAATAGGATGATGAAAATTAAAAATAAATAGCTTTAGTCTCACTCGGTGATTGTTTGTAAACTGACAGCGAGAAATAAGCGAGATTGAATAGGAATCGATGGTGGACAACTTTGACCAGGTACTTAAAGCGTTGCAAGACGGCGAAGTGATCGCCTACCCGACCGAAGGCGTGTTTGGTGTCGGCTGCGATCCCGACAATCCAGAAGCGATTCAAAAATTGTTAGCGCTGAAACAGCGACCAGTCGAAAAGGGACTGATCTTGATTGCCGCCAGTTATCAACAGTTGCAGCCTTATATCGATGAAAGCCAGTTATCTCAAACGCAGCTCAATGACGTAAAGCAGACTTGGCCGGGGCCTGTGACTTGGATTATGCCGTCGAGCGAGCGAGTGTCGAAATGGGTCTCAGGCGAACACAACTCTATTGCGGTGCGTGTTAGCGATCATCCTTTGGTACAAAAGATGTGTAATGCCTTTGGAAAGCCGTTAACCTCTACCAGCGCAAATTTGACCGGCCAACCACCGTGTATGACCACTGAGCAAGTACAGCAACAGTTGGGTGACCAACTGGTGGCGATTTTAGTCGGTGCAACAGGGGGTCGAGATAAGCCCAGCGAAATTCGCGATGCAAAAACCTCACACGTATTAAGACAGGGTTAACAGGAAACAGAATGTCAGCCATAAATAAACAAGCGGTTAAACAGTTCTTAATGGATCTACAAGATTCAATTTGTCAGCAACTAGAGCAAGTTGACGGCCAAGCGACGTTTGTCGAAGACGCTTGGCACCGCGAGCCGGGAGAGCGACTCGGTGGCGGTGGCCGCACGCGCGTAATGAAAGACGGTGCGGTCTTTGAACAAGGCGGGGTGAACTTCTCGCACGTTCAGGGCAAACAGATGCCCGCATCAGCGACGGCGCACCGTCCGGAACTGGCAGGGCGTCACTTTGAGGCGATGGGAGTTTCATTAGTGATGCACCCGAATAACCCGTATGTACCGACTTCGCACGCGAATGTCCGTTTCTTTATCGCTGAGAAAGAAGGCGAAGAGCCGATCTGGTGGTTTGGTGGTGGCTTTGACTTAACTCCATTTTACCCGTTCGAACAGGATGCGCAGTACTGGCACGACGTAGCCAAAGAAGTGTGTGCACCGTTTGGTGAAGAGGTTTATGCAGAACACAAAGCTTGGTGTGACAAATACTTCTATTTACCCCATCGCGATGAAACGCGTGGTGTCGGTGGTTTATTCTTTGATGACCTCAACCAATGGGAGTTTGATAAGTGTTTAGATTACATCAAAGCGGTTGGTAAAGGGTATACCCAAGCGTATATTCCGATAGTAGAGCGTCGCAAAGATACCGAGTATGGTGAGCGCGAACGTCAGTTCCAGCTATACCGACGTGGTCGTTATGTTGAGTTCAACCTCGTCTTTGACCGTGGCACCTTATTTGGCTTACAAAGTGGTGGACGTACAGAATCCATCTTAATGTCGATGCCACCTTTGGCTCGCTGGGAATACAGCTACCAAGTTGAGCCGGGTTCACCAGAAGCCGAGTTGTACGATCACTTCCTCAAACCGAGAGAGTGGTAAAGCTTTTCTCCTTATATAGATAGTGATAGGGTCATTGTTTAGGCATTGACCCTTTATTTTTTCTGTAGGTAAGGATATGACACAGCAAACTGATCGTTACGCCGTTTTTGGTAACCCCATTGGACACAGTAAATCCCCCTTCATTCATACGTTATTTGCTCGCCAGACGAATCAGTCATTAACCTATACCGCAGAACTCGCGCCTGTTGATGGTTTTGTCCCAGCGGCGAAAGAGTTTTTCGCTACGGGCGGTAAGGGGTGTAACATCACCGTACCTTTTAAAGAAGAGGCGTATCAATTTGCCACTCGATTGACCGAACGCGCCAAATTGGCTGGAGCGGTGAATACGCTGAAAAAGCTGGATGACGGCGATATCATTGGTGATAACACTGACGGTGAAGGGCTAGTGCAAGACTTGTTGCAATATCAAGTCCCGCTAGCGGGGGCTCGTATTTTATTAATTGGCGCGGGTGGCGCGGCGCGTGGTGTTATTAAACCCTTGCTCGACCAGCAACCAGCAGAAATCATCATTACCAACCGCACCTTATCAAAAGCAGAGCAACTGGCTGAGCTATTCTCACCCTATGGCGAGATTAAAGCGCTGGCTATGAACGAAATCGATCATGCATTCGACGTGGTTATTAACTCCACGTCTGCGAGCTTATCAGGCGAACTGCCTGCGATATCTCCCATTATCTTTACCCGACATACTTACGCGTATGACATGATGTATGGCACGGGGAAAACTGCGTTTAATCAATGGGCAATGGAGCATGGTGTCGCGGCGGCGTACGATGGACTCGGTATGTTGGTGGGCCAAGCGGCAGAAAGCTTTATGTTGTGGCGTGGTTTAAGACCGGGTACCAAACAGATCTTACGTGAACTTAGAAGAAACTTAGAAGGCGCATAATGAATCAATCGATTCTATTCCCCGATATCCAAAGCTGGGATGAAGAACAACAAGCCGTGACGTTCCCAGCTCAGCAATCTGGAGCCTTGATTGAGTGCTTTATCCGTCAAGCCGAACTGGAAAAAATCTCTGGGCAGAAAATAGAAGATAAGCAGCAAGCTCTTGATGTGTTTACCCAGTGCCGTTTTGAACTGGAAGAGCTTGCTGAAGAACTAATAGAAGAGGAAGAGTTTGACGCGTCTGGTCAGATAGAAGTCGTTAGCTGATTTCTTCGACTTGATGTAAGTAGTCTTCTTTATTCTGTACATAGTTGTCGGCAGACTTTTGCAAAAAGGCTCGTTCTTTATCGCTTAAAGGGCGAGCTTGCTTAACCGGGCTTCCTACGTACAAGAAACCACTCTCCAAAGTCTTTCCTGGTGGCACTAAGCTACCTGCGCCAATCATCACTTCTTCTTCAACCACGACACCATCCAATACAATCGTGCCCATTCCAACGAGTACTCGGTCGTGAATAGTGCAGCCGTGCAGCATTACTTTGTGGCCGATGGTGACATCGTTACCAATAATAAGAGGGTAACCGTTAGGATTTTCAGCATTCTTATGAGTGACGTGCAATACGCTACCGTCCTGAACATTGCTGCGCTCGCCGATATGGATATGGTTTACATCACCACGGGCAGCAACGAGTGGCCAAATACTCGAATCGTCGCCAATTTGAATGTCGCCCACCAAGACTGAGCTACTATCGATATAAACTCGTTGGCCGATCTGCGGAGTGATTCCTTTGTAACTGCGTAAAGCGCTCATTTTTTATCCTTATATATGCTAGTTTAGGGCTGACAAGTGATAGAAGAGTACCTAAAACAGATGCTTTTGGATAGAAAATACCCAAAAGGCAAAAAAATCAAAAAAAACTGCAAAAAGGGCTTGCCAACGTGACG
>NZ_JAATOO010000021.1 GCF_011806575.1 Vibrio hepatarius | reverse complement strand
GCGGAATTGGTAGACGCACCAGATTTAGGTTCTGGCGCCGCAAGGTGTGAGAGTTCAAGTCTCTCCTTCCGCACCATCGATTAGAAACCCAGCTTTTGCTGGGTTTTCTTTTATTTATCATAAGAAAATCTCTAACGACCTCCACCTTCGCTTAAATGAGCGACATATCTGGCAAATTTTGCTTCTCCCACTCTTCTAAACGTGCGAACACGGTTTTTGCAACCTCTTCAGGTGGGTTGTCAATAAACGCGCGTCTTTCTGCTGGGATATGAATTTTGTCTCCGAGATGCTTGTCTGCCCAACGTACAATTTCCACTATGACAAAAAACAGCTCTTTTCCTTTTTCCGTTAAATAATAGAGCTTATCTCTCTTATTGTCTGGCCTGTATGCAGAAGCAATGATGCCGCTTTCTTCAAGGCGTTTGAGTCGATCTGAAAGTATGTTGCTTGAGATACCTTCGGGCATAGCCAGCATATCTTTGTACTGATGATTACCCATCATCATCAGTTCCCTGATAACCAGTAATGACCAATGATCACCTAGAAAGTCCAGTGTGCAGGCCACTGGGCACTGAGAGTTACGGAAGTGTTCAACCTTTTTTACCATAAAATTATCACTTGCATTATGCAATTTAAAATAAGCGAATTATACTTGCATATTACAAGTAAAGAGAAAGGAAGGAAAATAAGGATTACAAAGCAACCATAACTAGCTCGCATAATGCAGCAGTTATTTTTAAAACGATCACTGATGAAAGAGACAAGCCGTATCAACTTTACTCATGAAGCGCTTGTACCTGGGCTTGAGTGCTTTGAACAGTGCAAAACCGGGTAGGATCACTACTTCTTAGGTAGCTTAAGAACTACTTGGAGGAAAAATGAAAAAACTATTACTTGCAACCCTCTCTTATTTTGTTTTAACGATGGCGCTTGCGTATCCGTGGCACTTGATTTGGTTTCACGACATATACAAAGAAATTGGTGCAGTCCAGCGTGAAGAGCCAATTATGATCTTAGGGATATCGTCCATCATTATCCAAGGTCTGGTTATCGCTTACCTATACCCGTTTTACTACAAGTCCGGGAATCCTGTTTTTCATGGGATAAAATTTAGCTTATTGATAGGGTTAATGGTCTATACGGTCGTGGTATTTGCTAATGCGGCTAAATTCTTGATTGAGCCAGTTTCTACTTTTCTACTCTATGGAACCGCGTTTTCACTATTACAGTTTTCCGTTACAGGCACGGCACTTGGACTCATTTATGGTAGGAAAAACAGCCTCATGAAAAAGGAGTCATCATGTCAAATGTAACAACCATTAACCCCTTTGAAGTACCTGCGGGAAAAAAGGAACTCGCACTTAAAATATACGACAAATTTGCCGCGTATTTCAGTGCTCAGCCAGGGTATGTTTCGACAAAACTGTACCAAGAGCTGGGTGAAGACAGCAAATTCCACCTAGTCAGCGTATCAACTTGGGAATCATCCAAGCACTTTGTCGCAGCACTTCAAAAACCTGAACTTGAAGAAATCGCAAAAGACATGCCTGAAGATATAAAAACCTACCCGAGTTTATACAAAATCATACGTTCGTAACACGGAAGAAGGAGAACATTATGCCACAGTTTCTACTTGGCTATTACGACGGCCAAAAACCAGCAACACCTGAAGAAGGTGAGCAACACATGCAAGAATGGAAAAACTGGGCTGCAGCACTTGGTAGCGCTTTAATCAATCCAGGGACTCCGGTGGGGATCACGAAGGTGTTAACGCCTAATGGTGTCTCTGACCAGCCATCACCCTATCCGATTATGGGTTTTTCGATTCTTGAAGCAGAAAATATGGAAGCTGCATTAAAACTGGTTGAAAACTGCCCACACATTAAGTATGGCGGCACCCTTGAAGTATCAGAAATGATGGCGATGCCAGCAAGTTAACGTCATGGGAAAGATGACATCGAACAAGTTAGTATTTCTGCCTAACAAAAACTAAAAATCCAGCCGAAGCTGGATTTTTCTTATTAGCGTATTGCTGTTTAGCCTAGTAGACCTAGTGCCGCATTTGGCGCTTGTTTGGCTTGTGCCAGTACTGCACTTGATGCTTGGCTCAGGATCTGAGATTTAGTCAACGCAGTGGTCTCTTTCGCGAAGTCAGTGTCTTTGATGCGACTCTTAGAAGCGTTCACGTTCTCGTTGATGTTATCCAAGTTGTTCACAGCGTGGTTGAAACGGTTCTGGAATGCACCAAGCTCAGCACGGTGGCTATCTACAAACTTAAGCGCAGCATCGACAATCGCAACCGACTCTTGAGCACCGCCCACCGTTGTTACATCAATCGTATCGACAGTTACCGCCTCAGCTGCACCGAACGCTAGATCTGTCGCTAGGCTGCCAGAGAAAGTCGCGGCACCTTCAACACGGTTGTTGTCAGTGAAGATCTGCATCTTACCTTCTTCATCAACTGATGCTTTCACCATGTCGGTTTGGCCGTTAATGTAAGTCGCAAGTTCTTCGATATCATCGCCTTCTTTTGCGTTGATAGTGATGATTTGCTCGTCACCTGCTTTGTCTGTCAGAGTGATTGTCAGGTCATTTGCGCCGCTTGCCACTTCCCAATCAGCATCTTTCGCTGTCGCTGCTTGGTAAGCGTTACCACCCATCATGCTGTTATCACTGCGCATGTTTAGCATGGTTAGCATTACCGCTTCACCGTTGTCCGCACCGATTTGGAAAGACTTAGTCGCGAATGTACCGTTAAGTAGCTTGTTACCACCAAATGACGTGGTTTCAGCGATACGGTTTAATTCGTCGTTCAGTGCAGTGATCTCTTCTTGAATCGCAACACGCTCTGATTTTGAGTTAGAGCCGTTTGCTGATTGTAGTGACAAATCACGCATACGTTGCAGGATATTTGTCGTTTCGTTCATCGCACCTTCAGCGGTTTGCGCCATCGAAATACCATCGTTAGCATTTCGAACTGCGACGTCTAGACCGCGGCTTTGCACGTTTAGTCGGTTCGAGATTTGTAGACCCGCAGCGTCATCTTTTGCGCTATTGATTTTATAACCCGATGATAGCCTTTCCATTGACGTTTGCTGAGCAGCAGTCGCTGCGTTCAAATGTCTTTGCGCTGTCATTGCCGGTACGTTGGTATTTACGTTAACTGCCATAATAGTTTCTCCTATTGGAATTTCCGATGTGCTTTCCGACGTCTCGGAAAACCAATGAGTTCTCTCAAAGTACCCTTTATAACGACAGCAGATTGGTTAACTTTAGAGCGGAACGTATAAGAAATAACGAGAATATGCATATTTCTTAGAAATTATGATCAAATAGGAAGTTTTGAAAAATCTTATTAAAGTTTTCAGTAGCTTGGTCGGGATGACAAATGGAGGAGATTTGTTAAATGACAGACAAAAGAAAAGCCCCTTTCCTTTGAGAGAACCGGGGCTATAGGGTTAGCCATGCAATGTGGAGATCGAGAGAAATGATCAAAGCTTGGCTAGTGCTGCATAACTTATCGCTTAACGAGACAGTGTGAGAGAGAGTCTCGTAAAACCAACCGTTACGCTTGCCTTAACACCTTCACTAACCCCACGTCTGGGAATGCGTTAGTGAAGATATTTACGACTACTGCAATAGTGACATTGCAGAGTTCGGCAACTGTTTTGCTTGAGCCAGAATCGAAGTACCAGCTTGTTGCAAGATTTGTGATTTGGTCAATGCCGTGGTTTCTTTCGCGAAGTCTGTATCGCGGATACGGCTGTTTGACGCTTCAACGTTTTCTTGGATGTTAGCCAAGTTATTAATACTGTGGCTCAAACGGTTTTGCTTCGCACCAAGGTCTGCACGTTGTGAGTCTACGTAGCGTAGTGCCGCGTCAACAATAGCTACCGCGTTTTGCGCGCCGCCAACATCACGAACATCGATGCTTTGTACTGTAGTTTGAGTACCGGCTCCGCCAGTCAGACCTAACTCAGTAGCTAGGCCACCCGAAATCGCCAAGTTACCTTCTAGGTTTGGCTCTGCGGCAAAGATTTGCAGTTTACCTTCTTGGTCTACCGAGGCTTTTAACTTGTCTGTCTGACCGTTGATGTAAGTCGCAAGTTCCTCGATGTCATCGCCTTGTTTTGCCAGGACATCAAGAACAATAGCTTCGCCATCTTTGGTCGTGAATTCAAACTTCAGGTCGTTAGCACCTGTAGGCACGCCCCACTCGTTGTCTTTCGCTTCGGTAGCAATAAAACTTTGCCCACCCATGCGGAAGTCATCAGCACGGATACTAGTCAGCCCCATGATGATCGCTTCACCCGAGCTAGCACCGATTTGGAATGACGCTTCACCGAATGAACCGTTCAGTAGTTTACGTCCACCGAATGATGTGGTTTCGGCAATACGGTTAAGTTCATCTTGTAGTGCGGTCACTTCTTCGTTTAGTGCGACACGTTCAGACAATGAGTTCGTTCCGTTCGCAGATTGAAGCGATAGGTCACGAATACGTTGCAGAATCGCGGTTGACTCATTCATTGCACCTTCAGCTGTTTGTGCAATCGAAATACCATCATTAGCGTTGCGCATTGCGACATCTAGACCACGCGACTGAGCTGTCAATCGGTTAGAAATCTGTAGGCCTGCAGCGTCGTCTTTCGCGCTGTTAATTTTCTGGCCTGAAGACAGACGTTCCATAGAGGTGTTGAGATCGCCCGTTGCCTTGTTCAGGTAACGCTGAGCGGTCATCGCTGATACGTTAGTATTTACTGTAATGGTCATAGTTTGCTCTCCTATTGAGTTCGCAAGTGCTTGCGAAGCGGCCAGCTAAGTCTCATTTGGAAGCACTGACCGTAAAAATGCTTTGCTAAGCAGAAACTGCTTAAACTTTGTTTTTAAACTCTGAGTTAGATAATTCAAGTTGTGTGCCAAATTTACAAAACTAAAAAATATTTTTTATTTTATTTAAGTTTCAATCACTTATGACTGAGCGCTTAAGTCCAACAATATCGTCTAGTTTTTATTCAGCTTTTAGCGGCAAGCGTATTGCCGCTTTTATTGCCACCTGAATTTCTGTCAGGTTATGCAGTTGCGCTTAAGGCATAGCACTTAAGGCGAAGCAGTTTTAATCAACCACTCTAGATATAGTTAAACAGGGTTAAGTCTTTGGTTTTACCAAATGCCTGCTGTGATGCTTGCAGAGCTCGCGAGTTTTCATTGAACTCAATGATCGCGTCTGCATAATCCAAATCTTCAAAGTTACTTTTCGACTTCGACAGTGTTAATTGGAAGTCGGCGTGTTGCTCTTCTTGGATATCCAAGGTATTCAATCTTGCACCCACATCAGTACGTGCTTTATTTAAGTGAATAAAGGCAGCGTGAAACTCTTGCGTTAACTGATGCAGCTTAGCGGTATTGGACGAGTCCGAAACCGAGCCCATCGATAACTCCATCGTGTCTCTGAAAGTATCGAAAATGCTGAAGGTCTTGCGCGGCTCAAGCGTAATCGCATCACCTTTGGTAATTTGTCCTTTGACCTGAATCGATACGTCTTCGAACTGAATACCTTTTGAAGGCTCGTACACATCCGCCTGAACAACAGCACCGTTTTGCTCCAACTGATAACCGTATTTGCCTTCCGGCATATCAACAAAAGTGACTTTATAGGTCGATTGATCCGATGGGTTTAAGTTGGTCGCACGTTCTAGTAGCAGTTCAGACGCTTCTTTTAGTTCATACTGAGGCTCGAAATCGCCAAACGGGTTGTCGATTTCCATAAACAACTTGCTACCAGGCGAGTTGATTGGCATTTCCAAGCTATTGGAGATCTTCATTTTGCGCTGGTAATCGTCGCCTGCGTAAGTTACGTCGCCATTGTTATCACGGAAAAAAGGCTGATTCTTTGGCTTAGTGCCGGCAAAGATATAGTTGCCGGTTTCATCCTGAACATTGACCAAATTGAGGAAGTTATTCGATATTTCCTCAATTTCGCGTCGCTTGGCAATACGGTCTTCCGGAGATAACGCACCATTGATCATCTCCATCACGGTACGCTTGGCTTCATCCGCGTAATCTTCTGCGTTTGAGACGATCACTTCTTCGTGCTCTAGTCGGTTACGGGTCAACACAATCGCGTCTGTGTATTGACGAAGCTGCTCTTTCTGCTGACCGACGTTTTGGATATAATGCGTTGCCAACGGGTCATCGCTCGGCTTAAGCAATTTTTTACCCGACGCCAATTGCGCCTGATTGTGATGTACTTGCGTTTCTTGACGACGTAAATCGTTCTGAACAGATTGATAGTTATGGAAGCTAGAAATTCGATTTAACATTTACGCCTCCTATCGCAGTGCCAAAATAGAGTTAAAGGTGTCATTAGCCGCCTGCATAATGCGCGACGAAGCCATGTATGCTTGTTGAAACTTCATCATGTTTGCCGCTTCTTCATCCAAGTTGACGCCTGAAATCGAAGCGACACGCTCTTGCGCCGCCTCTTTTTCTAGACGAGCCACATCGGTTAGACGAGAGGCGGTAGACGTTTGCAAGCCAATATCAGTATTTAAGTTGTGATAAATATCCAGCACGGTCGACTCGCCATCATTGAGCTTTTTGTCGGTTTGGATATTTTGCATTTTCAACAAGTTGCCGTTGTCCCCTTCCGACGGGACAAGGTTTGCCGTAAATTTATCGTTCGGTAGCGCACCGCCTGTCAGCTCAAAGCTGGTTCCTTGCACAGTCACCACGCCGGCCGGCGGATAACTTTGCGGCGGCAGTAGCAACTTGCCTTTAGTATCAGTCACGGCAAACTGTTTCCCATCAGGAGAAATTACCACTTCAAACTCACGCAAATCGCCAGCTTTCTCAATCGAAAACTGAGCACTACCTTGAGCAAATGTCGTAGATGCTTCATAACTTTGTGCGGCAATATGCGATGGGTCGTTGGTTTCCATCTTGATTTGTCCGGCCGCGTTTCGGGTCGGGCGCAACAATACACGCTCACCTGATGCCAAGTTTTGGTTGATTTCAATCCGCAGCCCATCAACGCTAATCGCGTTATCCACCACAGGCACGGCAAACTGCTCACCATCAGGACGAGTTAAATAGTATTCACCACCGTTGTATTGCAGTGAGTACTCTCCTGCAATGATTTGGCTTGTATCTTCGATATAAACGGCAACATCCGCGTTAGAATCAGAACTCGTAACGACACGAGATTTAGCAATAATGTCTGAGTTAACGTCGGTAAAAATCAGACCACCGACATTGCCTCGTAAATCCATACCTTGCGATTGCAAAGTATTAACTTCATGTGAAAATGCGGTCGTCATTTTGCCCAGTTCATCGAGCAGCTGTGGTATTTTTTCATCGCGCATCGACAACATAGCACCAAACTTGCCACCGATATCTTGAGTGGTGATCGCTTTAATGCCTTTACCTTCAATCATCGCAAGACGGCGCTGATGTACGTCCGGAGAACCGTCAATCATGGTCAACTCACTCGCTTCAGTACCCGAAACTAACGTATGACCATTACCGATAAAGACGTTGAAACCTTCTGCATTTTTACGTGGTGTGACAGTGACTTTGGTGTATTCAGACAGCTCGTTAATGAGTTGTTCGTGTTGGTCCATCAAATCATTGTGAGGACCAGGAGTACGCATCATCAAACGGTGCAAATCTCGGATTTCTATCCCGATTTGGTTCATGCGTTCGACAGCAACATCGAGCTGCTTATTAACAACATCTGACTGGATTCGCACTGATTCTTGAAAGTCATTGAGGTTTTGCGTGATCAACGCAGCCTTCTCTAACACCACTTTACGCGCACCGACATCATTCGGTGAATCGGCAAGGGATTTTACCGCGTCGAACCATTCGTTGAGGTTTTCAGGGATTTTTTTCGACGCCACAGAGGAAAGCATGCTAGACAGCATCTCTAGATTGGCTTCGTCATCCATGCGGCGACCATAGTTGGTGGTCGACATATTAAGCTCATTGACGGCAAACTGATCCCATGAGCGGCGAACTTTTTCCACATGGACGCCCATGCCGTAAGTTTCCCCACCATACTGGCGCGGCATATTTGTGCCTTGTATCACCGACTGACGGCTATAACCCTCTGTATTTACATTAGAGATGTTATGACCGGTGGTGTTGAGTTGTCTCTGAGCCGTTAGTACGCTCTGCGCACCTAGATTCAGGAGATCTGACGCCATATTGCCCCCAAAAAACCTTACTAAATCAGTGTTAACTGAATATCTGTAGTTATAGAAAGCAAGTTATATGCCAAGGAGAAAAGGGAGAATGAAGATGAGTAAGTGACTGAAAATAAAAAGCTCACCGATTGGTGAGCTCATGTAGAAGATTACATTTGGTCAATTTTCGCTTTCACCTTCAGCACCTTGTCGGCGTACTGAGGATCTGTCGCGTATCCAGCTTTATGAATACCTTGAATGAACTGTTCCGAGCTACCACCGTGACGAAGCGCTAATGTGTAGCGTGGATTGTCGTGTAAAAAGCGTACGTAGTCGTTAAAACTCTCTTCAAAATTTGCGTAAGAGCGGAAAGCCGCACGCTCTTTAACGGGTACGCCTTGATGGTATTCCAAAGTTTGTGTTGCCACTTTCTCGCCGCTCCAACTTTTATCCGCTTTGATATTGAATAAGTTGTTGCTGCTACCACGGCTATTCGTAACCAGCTTTTTCCCCCAGCCCGTTTCAAGTGCCGCTTGGGCTAATAGTAAGGACGAGTCCACACCCAACGCGTTCGCGGCTTTTTCAGCGTAAGGACGCATTGAGGAAACAAAAGATTCAGGGGAATCAAACGAGTGACGCTGCTTCGGCGCTGATGTTGCCACTTCTGCTTGCTGCGCGACGTCAACTTCTGGTTGCTCGGCGCGAGCACGTCTCGTCTGGTCAACTTTCTCCATCAAGGATCCAAAATCGGTACTGCGATTTACCGCGCTTGGATCCTCCACCGAACCAGACGTCAACTGGGCAACAATCATATCCGCTAGACCTAACGAGCCGGATGAACTCAGCTCGCTTGCCATTTGCTCATCCATCATCTGACGGTAGAATTGTTGATTCTGGCTATCCATCAGCCCAGACTCAAACGATGAGTTCGCATCGCGCATCGACTTAAACAGCATCGACGTGAAGATAGCTTCAAATTGTTTAGCCGCCGCCGTTAGCGCTTCTTTCTCACTGTTCTCATCGCCGTTGACCGCTTGTTTACGAAGTTGGTCAAGCCCTGCAATATCGTGAATAAAGCCAATGTCAGTTCCGTTATTGATCATCTTCAGCTCCATCAAATAATAATCAGTTGGCCTTCAATCGCCCCCGCTTGCTTCAACGCTTGCAGGATAGCCATTAAATCAGAGGGCGCTGCGCCTACTTCGTTGACTGCGCGAACCAAATCATCGAGCGTTAGGCCTGGTTCGAACTTAAACATCTTGCCCTGCTCTTCGGTCACTTCAATCTCGCTGTCTGGAACAACCACGGTTTCACCGCCACTGAACGCATTCGGCTGGCTAACATTGAGGTTTTCTTTGATCGCTACTGTCATACCACCGTGAGTAACGGCTGCAGGCTTAAGGCGTACATGCTTGCCGACAACGATAGTGCCAGTCCGAGAGTTAACGATGATTTTCGCTGAACCTTCAGCAGGGTTAAATTCTAGGTTTTCGATTGCTGATAAGAAGGCCACGCGTTGGGAAATATCACGCGGCGCGCGCACTTTTACTGACGTCGCGTCTACTGCAGAAGCCATCTGCGGACCCAAGAAGTTGTTCACCGCGTCTGCCATACGCTGCGCAGTAGTAAAATCCGATTCGAGCAGGTTAAAGGTAATGAAGTCGCCACGGCTGAACGGCGTTGGGATTTCGCGTTCAACAATCGCGCCGTTTGAAATCATGCCTGCAGTTGGGTTGTTGCCGACGATCTTCGAACCATCCGCCCCCGTCGCACTGAAACCGCTCACCACAAGGTTGCCTTGCGCTACGGCATAGATTTGCCCGTCGAGACCTTTCAGCATGGTTTGCATCAGTGTGCCGCCACGCAGGCTTTTTGCCGCACCAACAGATGAAACCGTTACGTCGATTGTCTGACCTTGTTTTGAAAATGCAGGCAACTCGGCGGTCACGATAACCGCTGCGACGTTTTTCGTTTTGGGTTTAGTTCCCGGTGGAAGTTGAATGCCAAACTTCTGCAGCATGGCATTAAAGCTTTGATCTGTAAAAGGAGTTGATTCGCCAGTCCCAGGTAGGCCTGTCACCAAACCGTAGCCAACAAGTTGGTTACTACGCACGCCTGCGACTTGCGAGACATCTTTAATACGTGCTGCCTGAGCGTGCGTTGCCAGCAATAATGCGCTGGTAATTAATAGAATCAACTTCTTCATCGGAATACCTTTCACTCTAACTCTGTGCCAAAAAAGCGACTACAGACGGGATTAGAGAGATACATTGAAGAATCGTGCCAAGAATCCAGGCTCTTGCATATCTTGGTTGGTTCCAGTGCCCGAGTATTGGATACGTGCGTTCGAAATACGATTGGAAGCAATTGTATTATCGTAAGAAATGTCGTCTGGGCGAATCGTGCCACTCAAACGAATATATTCGTCACCCGTATTCAAAGTCAGCCATTTCTCACCACGAATCACTAAGTTGCCGTTTGCCAGCACCTCAATAACCTCGACGGTAATCGAACCGGAAATACTGTTGCTTTGATTTGCCTCTGCACTGCCACTAAACGAGTTATCGTTACTCAGGTTATACGAGAAATTGTAATCACCAATTGTCATCTGTTGGCCACCTATCTCCAGTGGGTCCATCGATGAGTCGTTGTTCTTAGACAGGTCCGCATCAGAACTTTTTGCCGCTTTGGTGCTTTCGTCCAGTGTGACGGTAATAATGTCACCAATACCGCGAGGCTTAGAGTCGTCGTATAAGCTGGTCGAACGCGCTGCGTCGAACAGTGACCCCGTTTCCGCTGCGTAGTGTTCTGGTTTGTGTTTAGGGTGGATCGGCGCCCAAGCTGGATCACCTGCCACCGGATCTTTTCTGCCGCGTAGTGTATCGACGATGCCATTTTCGTCATCGCTAGATTTATCACCTTCAACCGCATCAACCGTCGTGGTGCCTTGAACAACATCAGATGATTCAATTGGCGGCGGTAACAAGCTACAGCCTGACAAAACAGTTACCACCAATAGAACAAGTATACGGGTCATCGATCTATCCTCTACGCTGAGCGATTAAAGTTGCTGGTTAACAAAGCTCATCATCTTATCCACCGCCGAAATGACTTTTGAGTTCATTTCGTAAACGCGCTGGGCTTCGATCATATTGACGAGTTCTTCGGTAACATTCACGTTTGAGGTTTCTAGCATTGACTGTCTTACTTCACCAAAACCGTCAAAACCCGGAACGCCTTCTTGTGGGTCACCACTGGCACCTGTTGGTAGGTACAAGTTCTGGCCGATTGGCTCTAGGCCGCCTGGGTTAACAAAGTCAACGGTCGCGATCTGACCGACCACTTGGTTATCTTGTTGTCCACGTAAGCGCACCGACACTTCACCGTCGGTACCGATAGTGATGCTGATAGCATCTTCTGGAATAGCAATTTCTGGTTCTAGCGCATAACCTGCACCAGATGTCACGATCACGCCTTCATCGTTCACGGTAAACTGACCGTTACGCGTGTAGCCGATGTTGCCGTCCGGCATCAGGATTTGGAAGAAGCCGTCGCCTTCGATCATCATATCGAGGCTGTTGTTAGTGGTTTGGGTATTACCTTGGGTGTGCACTTTTTGCGTTGCAACCACTTTTGAACCCGCGCCTAACATCAAACCACTTGGTAGCTCAGTGTTCTGTGAGGACTGACCACCAGGCTGGTTAATATTCTGGTAGAAAAGATCTTCGAACACCGCACGGCTCTTTTTGTAACCGACGGTCGAGGCGTTCGCCAAGTTGTTTGAAATCGTTGAAATATTGGTTTGTTGGGCGTCTAAGCCCGTTTTACTTACCCATAGTGCCGGATGCATAGTTATCTCCTAAAATCTATTAACTCATACGAAGCAGACTGTCAGACGACTTGTCCATCTCTTCTGCTGTGCTCATCATCTTGACCTGCATTTCAAACTGGCGCTGAAGGTCAATCAGGCTGGTCATTTCACCGACAGCATTGACGTTACTGCCTTCTAGTGCACCTGTGAGCAACTTAACTCCGGCATCCGCTTCGTATGCCGCATTAGGATCTTTGGCACGGAATAATCCGTTTACATCTTTGAATAGTGATTGATTGTTGGTTCTGGTCAGCTTGATACGGTCAACGATTTCCATTGCATCGGCTGGCGCACCTTGTGGAACGACTGAGATCGTACCGTCAGTACCGATTTCAACTTTGCTGACTGGAATAGGCAGAGTGATTGGAGCACCGTTCTCACCTAAAACCAGATTGCCGTTGCCGCTGGTCAACAGACCATTCACGTCGATTTTAAAGTTGCCGTTACGAGTCAGACCTTCTTTGCCCATCTTATCCATGACCGCAATCCAGCCTTCGCCTTGAACCGTGGCATCAAGGTCACGACCAGTGGTGATCACGCTGCCTTGTTGAAAGTTATGTCCTGGGCGCTCTGTCATGCTAAACACACGAGTCGGTAGACCATCACCATAAGCTTGCATAGAACGAGCTTGCGCCAAATCAGCACGGAACCCCGTGGTACTGACGTTTGCTAAGTTGTTTGATCTAAGCTGCAATGCCTGCATATTCTGCTTGGCACCGCTCATAGCGAGATAGAGTGCGCGATCCATAGTTTGCTCCAACAATCATAATTCAGATCATTAAAAGCAATTGGCATGCCAACTATTTAAGTTGTTTATTTTCAATTGGTTGGACAATAAATGCGGTGAAAATATGTGTTGATAGAGGGGGCATTGCCGCGAGTGGCAATCATAGTAAGCTGACTGTTGCCGCCAGCTTACTATGCAGAAGATTGCGAATGGTTAACTCAATCAATCCGAGATTAGCGGATCTGTAGGATATTTTGTTGAGTTTGGTTGTGTACTTCTAGTGAACGAGAGTTCGCTTGGAAGTTACGCTGAGCAGAAATCAGGTCTACCAGCTCTTGCGTCATATCAATGTTTGACTGTTCCAAAGTACCGCTGTTGATAGAACCGAACGAACCTTTGTTAGATTCACCCCAAATCTTATCGCCAGAGAACTGAGTTGAGTCCCATTGAGTGCCACCTTTTTTGTCCAGACCTTGTTCGTTAGCGACTCGAACCAGTGCCACACGACCGAGTGTCACGTTTTCACCGTTTGAGTATGTACCCAACACGCTACCGTTCTCATCAAAATCGACTTTGGTTAAGAAACCCGTTGTCGCGCCATCTTCATCGAACTTAGTCAACTCAAATGGTGCAGCAAACTGAGTGGCATCACTTAGACCAAACGACAGGGTTTGGTTAACATCCGCACCGTTCATATCGATTGGGTTTGCCCCTGCACCTAACGCTTCAGTCACGATGTTTTGGCCGTTGTTAATGCTTGCCAGCGTACCATCGTTGTTGAACTTCATCGTATGACCAACATGACCCGTTGGTGAACTCGCGTCACCACCAGCGATATTGACGGGCTTCTCACCCGCACTATCAGTCACGGTGTAGTACGCTTGCCAAGTGTTCGGTTGGGTCTGATCTTTTAGGTAGTAGGTGGTCATCTTGTACGACTGCCCCATAGAGTCATAAATCGTAGAAGATGTTGAGCGGTTGTACGTCTCAGGGTCTGAGAAATCAAACAGAGCCGGGTCTTTTAGCTCACCACCAGCAGGTAGGTTAACACCGACTTCGATGTTAGCGGTTTGCTTTGGCTTACCAAATTCTTTTGGAATGTTTAGTGGCGTAGGCTCGTAAGACAGAACATCGCCTGTATCTTTGTTCACTTGGTAACCTAACAGGAACTCATCGTTAGACGTGACCATGTAGTTATCTTTATTTAGGTGGAACGCGCCGTTACGTGTTAGCTCATTACTAACTGGTGTTAGGCGATCTTTTGCCACCGCAAAGAAACCCGTACCGCTAATACGTAGGTCCATTGGGTTGTTTGTGTAAATGCTCGAACCTTCATGGAATTGCTGGGCAACTTTTTGAGCCTGCACACCGCCACCAGGAGTGGTTTTCGCATTCGTAAACAGTGAATTAGAGTAAACATCGCCAAACTCAGCACGTGACTCTTTAAAGCCGAACGTGTTCGCGTTCGCAATGTTGTTACTTGTCGTGTTCAGATCTAACTGAGCTGCGGATAGCCCGCTTAATGCAACATATGACATTCCAAAATCTCCTATCTAGCTAGCATATCTACTTTATCAAGAGCTACGCTTTACCAACTTCTAGTACTTCAGCAAGTCGAACTGGCGACTCAAAGCCAGCCAGATTGAGCAGTACGTTACCATCACCTTTACCAAGAAGAACACTATTGACGTTTGCGTAGGTCGAAACCTCAAACTCTTTCGATTCTCCATCCAGCAAACCAGCGGCTTTCACCTTGTATTTGCCAGCCGGCAATGGGTTACCGTTTTGATCTTTACCATCCCATTCCACGCGGTTATCACCTGCTGGTGATGAGCCCACATCAAATGTTCTGATTAGCTGTCCCATTTGATCTTCTATTCTCACCATCAAGTTATCGACAGATTGAGGTAGTTTCACCATGGCAGCCATACCGCCGTCATTCTTCTTCACGCCAGCTGCACCCGGTACCAATACATCACGACCAACCAATGATGAAGCTTGAAGCGCCTGATTGGACGTCATCGAAGCGTTCAGTGTTTCAAACTGGTTGTTCATTTTGCCGATACCATCGACAGTAGCGAATGACGCCATTTGCGCAATCATCTGGTCATTACTAACCGGCTTAAACGGATCTTGCTGAGCAAGCTGCTTGGTGAGTAGAGATAAGAAGTCTTCCTGCTTGAGGTCCTGCTTACCTGTGGTCTCATTCGGCTTATTCTTGTCTTGGATCTGTTTTAGCTGGTCGATATAGGACAAGCTGTTTTGACCAACATTATTAATGCCATCGGCCATACGTTACCTCCTTATCCCTATTGACCCATCTGCAGCGTACGCAGCAGCATTTGTTTACTTGCATCTGCCACTTGCACGTTTGTTTGGTACGAGCGAGAAGCAGAAATCATGTTTGCCATTTCTTCCATCACGTTGACGTTAGGTTTGTAGATGTACCCTTCGTCATTCGCGAGTGGGTGCTCAGGGTTGTACTCCGCGCTAAGCGGCTTATCACTTTCAACGATACCCATCACTTTCACCGGCACCGTATGGTCGCTACCATACTTTGCCTTACTTAATTCAGCGCCAAATACAGCATGACGAGCTTTGTAGGTATCTTTTGCCGAGCTAGAGATACTGTCCGCGTTCGCCAAGTTACTTGAGGTGGTATTTAGACGAACAGATTCAGCACTCATGGCAGAACCAGTTACATTGAATACATTAAATAAGCTCATCTAATTATTCCCCTTTGATCGCTTTCGTTAAGTTCTTGAATTTACTTCCTAAGAAGTCCAGTGACGCTTGGTGTCTGATCTGGTTTTGCATGAACAAGTTACGTTCTAAATCCATATCTACCGTGTTGCCGTCACCAGTGTCAGGTTGCGTTGGAAGACGATACATCACTTCCCCTGTCACTCGTGTAGAGGCAGCAATATGCCGACCATCCGTACGGTTAAGACCAATACTTGCCTCCGACGTTGCCGCCTGCAAAGCTTTTTGGAAGTCCATGCCTTTCGATTTATAACCAGGCGTGTTGGCTTGAGCAATGTTGGTGGAAATCACCTCAGCATTGCGCTCACGTACACCCACCGTGTGTTGGTGGATACCCAAAGCATTGTCGAAAGAAATAGCCATCTTAACCTCTACACAAAGAACTGACCGTTTAGTACTAAAGACAAAGCAATTAGCATACCAACTTTAAAAGTCGTTCTACGATTACTCATCTTTCATTGAGTTATCAGCAATAAACACGCCAACTTATACGCAACGAGTTAATGACTGATGGTTTGGAATGTCTCGATAAGTATAACAGCTGAAAGGGATCAAAAGTGGAGATAATAAAAAGCCCAGCAAGAACGCTGGGCTTTCAATTTAATCGATGGGTTGGCTACTTCAGTTTGTAGATGATGCCTGGGTTGCAACGCACCATCTCGAAACGGTCGGTCAAGCCAGTTAAAGACTCAGACGCACCTAACAGCAGGTAACCACCTGGATTAAGGCTGTTGGCCATTTGGTTCAGTACTTTCGACTTCATGTCTGGCGAGAAGTAAATCAGTACATTTCGGCAGAAAATGATATCAAACTTACCCAGTAGCGCGTAGCTGTCCATCAAGTTTTGCGGACGGAAGTTGACCAAACGCTTAACGTTATCATTGACTTTCATTTTGCCTTCACCTGCATCTTCAAAGAAAGCACGGCGACGCTCAGGAGAAAGTCCACGACCTAAGGCAAGGTTGTCATACACCCCCGCACGACACATATCCAACATTCGCGCAGAAATGTCTGTCGCGGTGATCGATACGTTCGGCAGCATGCCCGGCTTACGCTGCTGGGTTTCCAATACGGTCATCGCCATCGAGTATGGCTCTTGACCAGACGAGCTAGCCGCCGACCAGATTTTGATCGGGCGCTTGTTTGCCGCTATTTCCGGCAACAACTTTTCGGCTAATACAGCAAACGGATACGTGTCACGGAACCAAAGTGTTTCATTGGTCGTCATCGCATCTACAGCAGCTACCCGTAGTTCTCTATTACGTCCACTCACAACATCGCGGAGTAATTCAGATAGAGAGCCTAAGTTAAATTTTGTAGTTAAGGGGCTTAGGCGACTCCTCACTAAATACTGCTTACTATCACCCAATACAATGCCACATTGAGATTCTAGGAAGCGGCAAAAATCGCGATATTCTTGATCGCTTATAGTTATCACTGTCATTCACTTCTCTTTAATTTGTAAACGCAGATTTGACCGCATTACCAAATTCTTCAGGGTTGAATTTGGCTATAAAAGTATTGGCGCCGACACGCTCCACCATGGCTTGGTTAAACACACCACTCAAAGAAGAGTGAAGTATGACGTGCAAGTCTTTCAAGTCCGGATGGCGCCTGATTTCAGCAGTCAGTGTGTAACCGTCCATTTCTGGCATTTCGATATCGGAAATGACCATACTAATCTGATCGTATATGCTGCCTTCCGCTGCCATTTCTAACAGCTTTTCATACGCTTCTTTACCATCAATCACTGAGATTACTTCAAAATCTAACGACGCAATTGCACGCTCAATTTGTTTACGTGCGACTCTTGAATCATCAGCAATCAAGATACGGCGAACGATTGGTTTTTCCGCTTCAGCACGAGAAATCTCTTCACTGATTGATGCGTCCATCGTCTCATCAACAGGTGCTATCTCAGCCAAGATCTTTTCTACGTCCAGAATCTCAACCAACTCATTATCTATAGTGGTCACAGCGGTTAAGTAGTTCGCTTTACCCGCACCTTCTGGTGGCGGCAAAATCGCTTCCCAGTGCATGTTTACGATACGCTCTACAGAGTTCACTAAGAACGCCTGAATCGTACGGTTAAACTCTGCAATCACCACAAACGACTTTTCAACATCGGTTGTCGGACGTCCACCAATCGCAAGATTTAAGTCAATCACTGAGACTGTATTGCCGCGAATATGCGCAATGCCTTTAACTAATCGATGCGAGTTCGGCATAGAAGTAAGCTTAGGACACTGCAAAACCTCTTTTACTTTAAATACGTTGATTCCGTAACGCTGACGCCCAGCTAGGCGAAACGTTAGGAGTTCTAATCGGTTTTGACCGACGAGTTGTGTACGCTGATTCACAGAATCCAAAACACCCGACATAAGCTCATCTCCGTCTCAAACTTTCGTGCTAAAAAATGGTAGTCTACACTATGCCATGAAAAAATAGAGGATCAGAATGACATACAGTTCATCACTCACAAACTCATTTTCCGACATAAAGTGTAAAGCGTTCTATAAAATTTTTAATATATTTATCGGCTTTTTGCTTTGTTTCTTTAGTTTTTCTGTCTTTTCTGCAACGGAAAGTGAGATTTCTCAGATTCGCGATGCTGCAGAAGAGTATGTCACATCCACTATTGACAATCCTATTGGTGGCACATTAAAAGCAGACGCAGCTTCAATAGATAGTCGAATTTTTGCAACAAACTGCCCAAGTGGCTTAGAAACTTCGTCTAGTTCAACCAACCCAAATGCTAGTAACATCACTGTTTTGGTTGAATGCCCAGAAGAAGACTGGCGTATCTACGTTCCAGTTCGTTTAACCCGCACAGGTCCGCAAGTCACATTAACCACCCCACTCTCACGTGGCCAGATTATTTCTTCTAATGATGTCACTATAAGTATGGTCGATCTACAACGGTTTAGAAGACAAGGTTTCTCTTCAGTATCAGAAGTTATTGGCGCAAAAACCAAAAAAAATCTACAAAGCGGCGATATCGTCGAAGAACGCGACATTTGCGTGGTATGTCGTAACGAGATCGTGACAATAAAAGCGACAAAGTCTGGTATGACCATTACAACAAAAGGCACCGCGCTCACGGATGGAGCCCACGGTGAGCAGATAAGAGTGAAAAACAGCAAAAGTAACCGTATAATCGAGGGACGTGTAACCGGGATATCTGAAGTAACGGTTGTGTTCTAAATATGTGTTAAAAAAGGCTAAAGTAAAATGCAGCTTGGCCGATATTGACATTACAGGTTTGTAACAAGTAAAAGGCTCACACATGGCAGGCATTGATAACATTAGAACTGGACACCCTATCGGTACTTCAACGAGGAGTTCGGTTCGTAGCGACAACAGTACAGAAAATACTGAGTCAGCAAAGAAAACCACCGTTGCACAAGATGCAGTTTCTCTCAGCACTCAAGGTAAAGCGCTGGGTGAAATGCATAACCAAATGGCCAGTCAACCAAGTTTTGATAAAGCGAAAGTCGCAGCAATCAAAGAAGCGATTGCTAATGGCTCTTACACTGTTGACCCTGAAAAGCTCGCAGACAACATGATGAAGTTCGAAAAAGAACTTGGCGGCTTATAAGTTAAAGCAAGAAGATTATGGCAGCATTACAAGGTTTAGTTGAGTTTCAACTTAAAAGTGCCGAAGAACTTTCTCTATTACTAGAGAAGGAAAAGCTCGCCATTACCAGCAGAAACTCCAAAGACATTGAACAACTGGCAAAGCAAAAGATCACGCTGATTGAGCAGCTCAAAGTGACGGATGAACGTATCAGCCGCCACCCAGATGTCGCGAGTCTGACTAGTGACCCAGAGTTGAGCCCTCTGGTGACACAGATCAGAAGTATCATCGCAGATTGCCAGCAAGCCAATGCCATAAACGGCGAAGCCCTGCAGCGTGCACAACTGAGTTTCAATAAGTTGAACAATTTGATGCAGCAATCTCAAGGTAAGTTAGGCATGACCTACACAGCCGAGGGACAAACTAAGAACGTAACCACTTTAGGCACGAACCTGAAAGCTTAGAGAGCTACGGCAAATAACAAGTATAAAAAAGCGGCAATATTTGCCGCTTTTTTATTTGGAGATTAAAGAGTGGAGCGCAACTAGAAGAGAGTTTGTTGACGCTTCTCCGGCACTTGTTGTACTTCGCCGTAATCTCTTAGTCGATTCATTTTCTGAATATCAAGTCTTAATTCAGTCACATAGCTGTCGCCAACTTTGTAGCTACGCAGTACTTCCGCACCGCGGATCACGCCATCTACCGCACCTGACGTTTGCTCGGTACCCAATCTTTGGTCAAGCAAATCTGCTCTGCCGCTGACTCGCATACCATAAACTTGCTCTGCCAGCTCTCGGTAAGCGTCTATTTTTGATGCGCGCATCGCTCGCACTTGTTTCTCTTCTTCATTACGGCCTTTCTGTTCACTGATACTCGCGTAACCCACCGCGGTCAGAAAGTCTCCTGGACGCATGTTAGTTAGTGGCTGACAGCCAAACAGCACCACAGTGAATGCGAGTAATAATAACTTTTTCATACCCGCTCCTATGGACGTAAAATCACAGTGTAAGGTTGAGAGAACATTGGGTCTGAACGAATCAGCACGCCATCTTGCGTACGGATACTATTCAATGTATCCAAGTCGCGACCGATACGATCCGCTGGCAAGAAGCCTTGTGCGGTCGCTACGACAACGCGTGATTGCATGCCAACAACACGAGCGTTGACTAAGACCCCGCCCTCTTGACGCAACATTGTCCCCGTTAAAACGAACTGAATGTCTTGCTCTCGCGCCAAATCTTTCCAGTCACGACTAAAGGCAAAGTCGCCTTGGTTCGTCACCTGAATAGAACCTGTCGTTTTGAAATCGACGACTTTAAAGCCGCGTCGTTGGAACTGATGGATAAAGCCTTCAGACACCGAGTTACCCAACCAGTTTGTCGCGTCCATATTTTGCAAGTCAACAAACGAAGTCACTGCAATTGGTGTACGCGCTGAAACACTGGTGTTTGAAATCATTAAGTCTTCAGTCAGACTCTCGATAAAAAAGTCGAGGGTATGACGTGGGCTTTCCATCAACATAAACTGAGAACCTGGATAAGGTTCCTTACCGTTATAGATTGGCGCATAAGCGCAGGCGGTAAGAAAAACCACAGGCACTAACGATAACCATTTCTTCATTCTCTAATCTCCGATACATTAAGGCCTTAAAGCGCTCCGCTTTTTGCTCTCTTTCAAAAGTGGAACACTCCTTGCTTTTCTAACTGTGCAAACCAATTCGAAAGCAATGCCAAAATTAGCTAAATTTTAACAAGCAAAAAACGAACCAACTTGGTAAACACTCATGAAAAGATCGCTTCTTATCCTTATTTCAAGCCTGTGTATCAGCCTATTTTCAGCCAATGCTGTAGCGGGATGGTATGAAGTAACAGGGACGGCAACCGTGGTTTCGTCTGAAGAAGTCGCGCGTGTCCACGCTTTGGAAGACGCACTCTATAAAGCCGTTCAGTTTTCCGGAGCGGACATCGGCAGTATTTCTAACTTACGACCATTCTTAGAGAGTGAAAACAAAGAGTACCAGTTTACCAACAGCGAAGTTCGCTACATCCTGATTGAAGAGCAAGGGATAAGACGTGGTGTAATGTTCGTGAAAGCAAGAATCGACATTTATCCGTCGGCAACGAGTTGCCACGTTGAGCAATATAAAAAAACCTTCCTAGTCGGCAACATCGATGTAGCGTCACCTCAACAAGCAGTCATGGGACAGATTTACAGCATCGGTGATGATTTCGCTAATGTGATTAATCGCCAGTTAGATCAAGAGTCGGTGAACTTCGTCTCAGTGGGTACTACCGATTACGAAATTGATAAACGCTTCCCTGAAAGACTCAAGATGATCGCTCAAGACCGCGGTGCACAGTACATTATCGGCGGCGTGATTACCGACCTAACGGCAACTATCGACCAAAACTTAATTAAAGATGACGTGATTAACCGCCAATTTGCGCTTGAGATGACCGTGTTCGACGGCAAGACCGGCAACGAAGTGTACAACCGAAACTACCGTGAAGTGGCGCGTTGGCCATTTCCAAAAACCAGCCAAGTGGATACACGAAGCGCACGCTTCTGGGCGTCGACGTTTGGTGACATGATGCTACGTGTTAGCCGCAACATCATGCTGGACTTAGAATCTGAAGTCTCTTGTAAAATCACTTTGCCGGAAGTCGTGGCGAAATGGGGCAACACGATTACCATTGATTTAGGTCGTATCCATGGCGTTGAAGAAGGTGACAAACTGCAGCTTTGGCATACAGGCTCTTTCATCGACCAACGTGGTTTGCCGCGTAACAAAGTGACCGAAACAGATATTACTTTAACGGTCTCTCGCGTATATGATGGCGAAGCGGAACTGACGGTCGATCAAGCGGAACTCGCCACCAGTATCCAAATTGGCGACGTTATGCACAAACTACTTTAAATCAGTAAGTTAAAGGTTAACATCAGCGATATTTTTAGTATGATACTCCCACGCTCCCGTGGCACAGCTGGATAGCGCGATCCCCTCCTAAGGGATAGGTCACAGGTTCGAATCCTGTCGGGAGCGCCAACTTTTCTCAAGCCGACACTCATGTCGGCTTTTTTTTCTTACCAAGCTTAAGAATATTTCATCTTTTCATTATCAGAAATGTCCAAACTGCTCTCTGACGTCGCAATTTCGCATCTCAATAAGTCAATGAGATTCAATTTTGAGACAATCGGTACATCACTCCGTTATATGCCCATCTAACTGCGCGTTATCGTAACAGTCATCTAAAATATAACTAACAAAGTTGTCGATAGTAATAGAATGAAAAAGAGTAACTTGACCACAAATACGGGTCATCGGTTTATCTCTAAAGCGAAGACTGCGTTTAAGATACATATCCATACGCCAGACGATAAAGTTCTTCATCGCTCTGTGGGTTATGTGCGTATCGGAGAAAAGAAAGGCTTAAAGAAAGCGATCAAACTGCGTAATGAACTGGGTTCTGCGATGTGGGGCAAATTCTGGCGTAGACTGTTAAAAGATCCATATTTGATGACTAGGCTGCCTCACTCTGTGGAACCAAAAATCATCTTTAAACCTCGACCAACCAAAGACGACCCTGACGCGAAAGACGAATGCTATATTGCCGCATGGCGAAATTATGATGACAACGGTAAATTGATTTACAAAAGCGTTGTCTGCTCAATCAAAAAACATGGCCGTCTGGCGGCTTACACTAAAACAAAGAAAGCACTGCTCGAAGCCAACAAAGACAACTTAGAAATATTAGAGTTTATGGGTAGACTCAATAGTATCGATTTGAAATGACCGTACTAAATGCATAAAAAAGCCTTGGGATTAACCAAGGCTTTTTCGTATTGATTGAGTAGTGAATTACTTCACTTCGTATTCGAATTCAGGAACCAAGATCTCTACGCGACGGTTCTTCGCGCGGCCTTCTTTAGTGTCGTTCGATGCGATTGGGTTGTTTTCACCTTCACCACGTACAGTGATGCGCGATGAATCAACACCTTGGTCGATTAGCTCATCAGCAACAGCTTGCGCGCGCTTCTCAGACAACTTCTGGTTGTATGAAGCTGCACCTAGTGAATCGGTGTAACCGACTAGCTCAACTTTAGCTTCAGGGTGCTCGTTCATCAGTACTGCTAGACGATCCGCTTCTTGCTTACCTTCTGAGTTTAGCTCAGCACTGTTTAGTTCAAAGTTACCAGAATCAATAGAGATTTTTTCAAACTTCTTCGTTACTGGTTCTACTGGCTCTTCAACTGGTTGCTCGACTGCTTCTTCAACCATGACTTCTTGTACTGGCTCAGCCGTTTCGTCATCGCTGCCGCCAAACTTAGTGCGGAAACCAAGCGTGAATGAGTTAGCGTTAAACTCACGAACGTCAACATCGATGTAGTTGATGTGCTGGTATTCTGCTTGAAGATCGATGTTCTTAGTTAGGTTGTATGACAAACCTATTGCACCTAGTAGTGCCCAATCTTCTTCATCTGCGTAATCTACAAATGCACCACCTAGTTTCGCGAACACATCTAGGTCATCGGCTAGTTCTTGAGTATAACGAGGTGCGATGGTGTAAGCTTTTAAAGACTCATCGTCTAGATCACCACTAGTTGTCTCACCCAGCGCATCAAAGCCTGCTTCAAGAGCAAACGTATCGTTGATTTCGTAGCCTAGAAAAGCGCCCAGAGCCCATGAATCTTCATCACACGAACCTGATGTACCAGAGTCACATAAGCTGTGTAGGAAGGTCGCCCCCGCTTTAGCACCTAAGTACACTTCAGCGTTGGCTGAAGCTGATGCCATGATAAGAGTCGTTGAAATTACTGCTGCTAACTTTTTCATTATTATATTCCTAATTGACACGTACATTGACACTATCTAGAGATACACTCCACGCTCCAGATAGTAATGCGTTACAGTATGAATCAGGCACAATGTTAACTTCATCTCATAAGCAGTACAAATTGGTTTGTGTCAATTTTAACTATTTGATTACGATTTTACGCAATTCTCACTTTCAAGACGAACAAATCGATGATATGGGCGACCTAAGCACTCGTCTAAATAGTATATATCCTGTTAATTTATAAGGGCTTTTACACAACTGTTATGCAACTAAGTTTAATTATTGATACTCGAGATATAAAAAAACCGCAGCCATTAGCTGCGGTTTTTCAAACAAAATAAGTCGTTGGCTTACGCGTTCGCTTCACGCTCAGCGATAAAGTCTAGAGCCATCTTGATACGTGCAATCACACGCTCTTTGCCCACAAGTTCCATCACAGCGTCAACTGATGGTGATTGACCACCGCCAGTCACTGCAACACGCAGTGGCATACCGATTTTGCCCATACCAATTTCTAGCTCTTCACAAACCGCTGCGATTACGCCTTGTTTGATATTGTCAGTTGTCCACTCTTGCAGAGCTTCTGCTTTCGCAAGCGCAAGTTCTAGAGGCTCTTTTGCTACACCGCGCAGGTGTTTCTTCGCTGCGCCCGCTTCAAACTCAGAAAAGTCTTCGTAGAAGTATCGGATTTGCTCAGCAAGCTCGACCAAGGTGTTGCAACGCTCACCAACCAGTTTGATTACGTCCGTAATCGCCGGACCATTTTCTACATTCAGTTTTTGCTGATCTAAGTGCCATTGCAGGTGCTTAGCCACGTATTCTGGCTCAGATGTTTTGATGTAGTGGTTGTTCAACCAAAGCAGCTTATCAGTGTTGAACGCTGACGCTGACTTAGAAATCGCGTTCAAGCTGAACAGGTCAATCATCTCTTCTTGAGAGAAGATTTCTTGGTCACCGTGAGACCAGCCTAAACGAACTAGGTAGTTGTTTAGCGCGTTTGGTAGGTAACCTTCATCACGGTATTGCATTACCGATACCGCGCCGTGACGCTTAGACAATTTCGCACCATCATCACCTAGAATCATCGCACAGTGTGCAAATGTTGGTACTGGCGCACCCAAGGCTTCATAAATGTTGATTTGACGTGGTGTGTTGTTGATATGGTCTTCGCCACGAACAACGTGAGTGATACCCATATCCCAGTCATCCACAACAACGACGAAGTTGTAAGTTGGAGAACCGTCAGTACGGCGAATGATCAAGTCGTCCAGTTGCTGGTTACTGATCTCGATGCGACCGCGGATCTGGTCATCAAAGATTACGCTACCTTCTTTCGGGTTGCGGAAACGAATCACACAAGGGTCGCCCTCTTTTGCCGCTGCATTTGCCGCAACAATCTTAGGGTGGTTAGCATCGTAACGTGGGATCTGTTTGTTCTCTTCTTGCTCAGCGCGGATTTCTTCTAGCAGTTCTTTTGACGCGTAACACTTGTACGCTTTATCTTCTGCTAGCAGTTTATCAACCATTTCGTTGTAACGGTCAAAACGCTTTGATTGGAAGTAAGGACCCTCGTCCCACTCTAGTCCCATCCATTGCATGCCTTCCAAGATCGCGTCTACAGCTTCCTGAGAGTTACGCTCTAGGTCAGTATCTTCAATACGCAGAACGAATTCACCGCCCTGGTTTTTAGCAAATAGCCAAGAGTACAGTGCTGTACGTGCACCACCAACGTGAAGATAGCCTGTTGGGCTAGGAGCAAAACGAGTTTTAACCGTCATCTGAGTTCCTTAGGGGTAATGAGCAACGAGTGAGCTCGTTGTAATATCAAGGATAAAAGTGGCGACATTTTACCACCGTAAAGCAAGGTTACAATCCTTGCGTGTGGTTTGACGCCAGAAATAGCCGCAAGACAGCCCAGATAAATGAACTGCCTTCCCATTGAACTCTTCGCTCGTCTTACAGGACTATTTCAAATTACGCATTGCCCATTGCATAAACTCTTGTTGCTCTTCACGGCTTAAATTGTTAAATGACGCTTTGAGACTTTGGGTTTCTTGCGGAGACTGAGCGATGCTCTCTTTGGTCACTCGCTTATTCAGTGCCAGATTGTAGTCCGCGACTTCGCGCTCATAATCCCTAAAGCCTTGCATGCCCCCTTTACGCAACTGAGTCATGCTGAACTCTACTTTGCTGCCGCTATCATCTAACAGCGTCACTTTAGGTTCGCGGTCAAACGCTTTTGCTTCTTCAATTGTGCGCAGCTTGTTATAACTCAGCGTAAGCTCGGCGTCTTTTTCTGCGCTAAATTCCAAGATCAACGGTTGAGAATCAAACTTACGGCGCTTGCCATCTTCAAACACAATTTGGCCCACGGTGACCGCAAGTTGGTTGTGCCCCTCTTCAATTTGAATGCTGTTATTGGCAGAAATGCGCTCAGGATAGACAAACTCTCCGTTTAACACTCGAGGCACGAGTTCTTGCTGGAGAGTCAGTTGAGCGGCAAATACAGGCGAAGTAAGCAAGGCGCAAAGGCTTAAAACTGTCGTTGTTTTTTTCATCATGGTTTTCTCATCTTGTACCAATTTAGATAAATCACTGAAACAACAGGCCGGGTATTTCAGTGATCTATGTAAATGAGTACTCACACCAAAAAGGGCGTTGCCGCCCTTTTTATGGCTAGCGTTAGAAGTAGTATTCTACGCCGACAGAGAACTCATCGTAGTCTGCCGATTTCCAACGAGTTTTTGTTGCATCGTCTAATGTCTCTGCACCGTCACCGAAATCTAGAGTACGCGCACGTACGTAAAGCACTGCTGATGGGTCAACAAAGTACATCACTTGCGCCGACAGTACGTCATCCGCGGTATCGTCGATTGTCTTACCATCGCGCTCTAGGTCAAAGTTCGCTGCATAGCCCAGCTTGTATTGCCAGTCACCAGTGGTGTACATCAAACCAGCAGAAACCGCGTCTTGTTTCTCGTCTACACCATTACTTGCATCCGCTTCCATGTATTTGTACTGAGCGAAGAATGAGATACCGTTATCAAACCAGCCTTGCATACCAACTAAGTAGGTATTGTTATCCCAGTTTTGCCCTTCTGTGACGATATCTCGGTTACCTTCATAAGCTAAGTCAAATTGAATCGGACCGAGTTTGTAGTGCGCTGCAATGCCCGCCCAGTAGTCGTCGCCTTCACCTAGACCAGCTTTGTCACCCGCACCGACTGCGGCGTCAATAGAGAATGCATCGCCGTATAAAGGAGAGTCCCAGCGGATTGTGTTGGACTGACGATCTTGATATTTCGCACCACCGATAGCACCGCCCCAGTCATAAACATCGCCTAAACCAGGGTTAGACGCAGGCCAGTCGACAAGTTCGTACATTGGTGTCAGAACGCGACCTAATCGGATTTGACCCAGTGATTCACCTTCAAAACCGACAAACGTATCACGCTCACCCAGCCCTGCGCCTTCACCACCAAAACTTGGGTCTACGTAGCCACCTTCAATTTGCCAGATAAAAGTCGGGCCAAAGTTTGCAAATTGTTTTTTACCACGGAAACCAACACGAGATTCATTATTTAGCTGCATGCCACCTAGGTCGTCGTCTGTCGCCGAGCTACCAGAGTCGTAGTCACGGTAAGCGGCTTGCATTGCGATAATGCCGTAAACCTCATAAGCAAATGAGTCTTTGGTTAGATACTCTTTTGCTGCATCACTGTTCGCACCATCTGCGTAAACGCTACCTGTGGCCAAAGTACTCGCTGCAATCGCTGCTCCGATTATTGTTTTTTTGAATTGAGACATAATAAAAACCCCTATTTTAGAATTTTATTTATATGGGTCTTTACGCAGACCAAAGCTCGATTTACGTAAAGACCCTGCATGGACAGGGGAAATGTTGGCAAACTTCTTTCGTGTTAGGAATTAGCTCAAAAAAAACTCTGACCTCCTTCAAAGTCAAAAAATAAAAACCGATATAAATCATTTAAAATCAAAGCCTTAAAAACAAGCAAACGTTAAACATAAACGTCAATTTTGTTTTTCATCACTTGCAAACAGACAGAAAGCAATAAAATTTCGTCGCACTTCACAGCGATTTTTTTCCAATTTACGGAACTTTAGATTTGCGATTGGATAATATTGATATAACTCGCATAAAAAACTGTCAAAACAGAGACTTAGCAAGGTGATTTTGACGTTTTTAAAAACAATTCCTAAAAGCTTGACCTTTCCCTTGAGGAAAGGTTTATGCTCAATAGCAATCCAATATTTGAAGGTGTTAGGTATGTATCAGTTCGATATTCCTCTCTCTGGTTTAAATTGCATGGGTTGTGCAAGGAAAGTAGAAAGAGAACTCACATCAAAATACAACGTCACGATCAAAGAGCTGTCTCCAACTCAGGTCGTTTTAACGAGTGATCATCCGTTCGCGGATCTAGAAACAACGATTCACGCGCTCGGCTATCAAGCGGGTCATCAATTCCACCTTTACTTAGAAGGGTTAAGTTGCGGCAAGTGTGTTAGCAAGGTGAAAGCGAAGCTCGAAGAGCAACCATTGGTGGGGCAATTTGATGTATCAAAAACAGAACTGACTGTATCTACCCTTCTTGCACTTGAAGATGTCATCGACCTTATAGAGGATTGTGGTTATCACGCCTACCAACAAAAAGTAGACCCGGTTCCCACTGAAGTCGTAGAAGAAAAACCTGTTACTGAAACAGTGAAAAATGAACAACCTTCTGACTCGGCAACGGCTATTCACTTATTATTATCCGGCATGACATGCGCCAGCTGTGTGACTTCGGTTGAAAAGGCACTGCTCAGCAATGCCAATGTTGAGCGGGCACAGGTCAACTTGGCTGAACAAAGCGCTTTAGTGTTCGTGACATCTGAGGATTCGCAAACGATCCAAGTCATATTGGATTCGGTTAAGCGCGCGGGTTACCAAGCGGAAGTCATTGACGACCCACAGCAACAACAAAGCAAACAACTCGAGCAACAAATTCAGACGCAAGCCTACTTTAAGAAAAGTGCTTGGGCGGGCTTACTCGTCGGTGGTCCACTGATGCTCTGGGGCCTAGCTGGCGGCAATATGATGATCCGTTCCACCAGCGACCAACTGGTTTGGGGCGCTATCGGCATCATCTGTTTAGTGCTTCTTTCTACGGCAGGAAAAAGCTTCTTCAGCAACGCTTGGCAAGCATTGACTCACAAGCGCGCTACCATGGATACCCTAGTGGCACTCGGAACGGGCGCAGCTTGGCTATTCTCAATGCTGGTCGTTGCGTTCCCTACTTGGTTCCCTGAAGCCTCGCGTCATGTTTACTTCGAAGCCAGCGCGATGATCATTGGTTTGATATCGCTTGGTCACTATATAGAGGCAAAAGCAAAAGCGAAAACAACGCGCTCACTGCAAGCCTTAATTAACCTGCAGCCAAACGAAGCCACCCAAGTAACCGACAATGGCGATGTCACCGTTTCAATTAACGACATTACGTTGGGGATGCAGTTAAGAATCAAACCGGGCGAAAAAGTACCTGTCGATGGGCAAGTTGTCTCGGGTCAATCTTACCTAGATGAATCCATGCTGACAGGGGAGCCTGTACCTGTTCATAAACAGACATCAGACTTTGTCTCTGCGGGCACACTAAATCAAGACGGCGGATTGATCATCAAGGCAACAGGCATTGGCAGCAACACCATGTTGTCTCGTATCATCTCGTTAGTGAGAGAAGCACAAAGCAGCAAACCAGCGATTGCTAAATTGGCAGACCAGATCTCGTCAATATTTGTACCTGTGGTCGTCGCGATTGCCATTCTTGCTGCCGCAGTTTGGTTTATGGTTGGCCCAGATCCGAAAGCCAGTTACATGCTGGTAGTTTCAACAACAGTATTGATTATCGCCTGCCCTTGTGCGCTCGGCTTAGCGACGCCACTTTCCGTGACGGTGGGTATCGGTAAAGCAGCGGAAATGGGCATACTAATCAAAGACGCCGATGTTTTACAAAGTGCTAGCAAGATCGATACGGTTGTGTTTGATAAAACAGGAACATTAACGCTCGGCAAGCCAGAAGTTCAGTCACTATATTCGGTTGATGGTGATGACAAGCAATTACTCGCCCTTGCCGCAGGTATTGAACAGCACTCTGAACACCCGTTAGCCAAAGCCATCGTTAACGAAGCGAATAACCGTAACGTGACTCCGGTCGAGGTGGGTGCGTTTAGCAATGAACGTGGTAAAGGCGTGTTTGGTCAGTACCAGTCGCAAACACTGTCGGCGACCTCTTTGAATTACGCCGAAAAGCAAGGTTGGGACTTATCACCACTCAAAGATGCTATCCAGCAAAGTGAGCAAAACGCGGCCACCCCAATAGTCATAGCTCTAGATGAAAAAGTGGTCGGCATCATAGCGATTGCAGATTCGTTGAAGGAAGACGCCAAGCAGGCCGTCGCAGAATTGAAAGCGCTAAATATTACGCCTGTGATGTTAACGGGTGACAATCATCACGTCGCGAAAGCCATCGCAGAGCAAATCGGTATCGAGCAGGTCATATCTCAGGTATTACCGGATGAAAAAGCAGGCCATATTAAACAGTTACAACAAAGCGGGTTGAAAGTCGCCATGATTGGTGATGGTGTCAATGACGCACCAGCTCTCGCGCTTGCCGATATTGGTATCGCGATGGGCAGCGGCAGTGATGTTGCAATTGAAAGTGCACAAATGACGCTGCTGAACTCATCACCACTTGCCGTGGTTAAAGCCATCGAATTGTCGAAAGCCACCGTAAAGAATATGAAGCAAAACCTATTTGGCGCCTTTGTGTATAACACACTGGGTATCCCAGTTGCTGCAGGCGTACTTTACCCAGCATTTGGTTTTCTTCTTAGCCCCGTAGTCGCGGGAGCCGCCATGGCATTGTCTTCGATTACCGTTGTCAGCAATGCAAACCGACTAAGATTATTCAAAACATCCATTCGTTCCTAGAGGTTCCTATGAAAGTTAAAGCTCTCTCACTCGCAGCATTTATGTTGCTATCAGGTCAAGCACTGGCGACAGACGTACTGAATCATAAATCGCCTTATTGCGGCTGTTGTACGGAGTGGACAAAACACATGAAAGACGCAGGATTCGACGTCACCGAACAACTGCACGAAAACATGAACCCGATAAAGCAAAAGCTTGGTATCACTCCGGAGTTGGCATCTTGTCATACTGCCGAGATCGACGGCTACGTCTTTGAAGGTCATATCCCAGCAGAAGACATCAAAGCATTCTTAGAAAACCCACCACGCAACGCGAAAGGTTTAGCGGTTCCTGGTATGCCAATGGGTTCACCGGGAATGGAATACGGTGACAAACAAGACGCTTACACGGTTTACGCCTTTAACGAAAAAGGCCAAGTGTTTGAGTACCGTCGTTACGAAGGAAAGTAACCTTAGTTAAAGTCGCTTAATACAAACATTGCGATCAAATAAAGCCCGGTGATGAGCCGGGCTTTTTATTACAAGGACAGTTTTAGAAAAAGGTTAGAAACCGTAAGAAGCACCGAACACGAACGCGTTGTTTGTGTTGTCGCCTTGGTTACGGTACTCAAAATATGGTTGAACGCCGTTGCGCGTCCAAGTAGCACGCAACTCATGATCCATAACTTCTGCATCGATCATGTACACGTTGTTGTAGCTTAGTGCTAGGTCTTCATTCACCGTGTAAGCAATGCGGTTGTCCATGCGGTAGTCCGTATCAGCGTCGTTGCTAGTTGCATCGATGTGCGCACGAGTACGGTTGCTGATTGATAGACCGTTGTCAAAGTTGTAGCCAATTTTAACCAATGGGCGGTACTGTAGGCTTTCACCTTCATGGAACAAGTGTTGGTAACCCGCGGCTACCCATAGATTGTCGGTAATTTGAAAAGACTGCTCACCACCTACAGTGACGTACACTTCGTCTTGCATAGATTGACCGTTTACTTCTTCGATCTCACCAAGTTGAATACCATCAAACTCAGTGTAAACGGTAAAACCGCCCATTTGGTTGTCGAACGTGTGGCCTGCTTCTAGTGTTGAAGTTACATCTGAACCGTGCATTTTATCTGCATCAGAGTGAAGCTGTACGTTACCCGTTACGTACGAAGAACCGGCAAAAGCAGTTGAAGCGAAAAGTAGCGAAAGTGCGCCTAGAGTGAATTGTTTTTTCATGTTTAATCTACCTTAGTCTTAAAATTAGCCGCGGCACAAACTTAGTTTTTATCACTAATTAACCGCAAAATGGGAGAGCCTCCCTGGCTTGGCTTTCATACTGGCTAAATTAATTCACGAAGAAAAATAAATCTCTCACTAGTGAGATCTTCCTCACTTTTAAAAATCACACGCCATTAAAATCAAATAAAAACAATTAGTTATAAAAAATACAAAAATACAAAAAATGACTTTTAGTGATCTAAAACACATAAAATACCAATAAAGTCATCAATAACGATAAATGGATCACGCAGACTTTTTTAAGCGAGTTAATTTTCGATAAAAAAAATCAGATCTCGATCACTCGAATCAGGATTTCAAACAGGGGTCGATTCTAGGTAGGAAGCGGTGTAACAAGACAAAAGAACAGCGGTAGAAATGAAAAAAGGCCGCAAGTGGCCTTTTCTATTGAGGTTTCTGATAGGAGAAAGAACTAGTTTTTGATCAAATCCACCATCATTTCGATGTGCAAATCGTCATCATTCAAACAAGGGATGAAGTTAAATCGTCCACCACCGTGTTCCATAAACAGCTCACGACACTGGTCAGAGAGTTCTTCAAGTGTCTCTAAACAATCAGAAGAAAACGCCGGAGAGATAACATCTAGATTTTGTACGCCTTTGCTAGGCAACGTCTCTAACGTCTTATCTGTATATGGCTTCAACCACTCTTCTCTACCAAATCGAGACTGATAAGTCATACCAATTTGGTTTGGCTCTAAACCTAACTCACGCCCTAGTAACGTGGTTGTACGCTCACAATGTATTGGATAAACGTCGCCATTGTCCGCATAACGCTTAGGAATACCGTGGTAAGAACATAGTAGGTAGTCACCCTTACCTTTTTGCTCCCATGAACGACGAACGCTCTCTGCGAGTGCTTTGATGTACAGCGGATGATCGTGATAATCGCTGATAAACTGCAATGCCGGCATCACAGGCACTTGCTTGAGTGCTTTCGCGAGTCCATCAAACGCTGCCGCCGTGGTGGTTCCTGAATACTGAGGATACAGAGGCAATACGATCACTTCTTCGACACCTTGCTCGACTAGCGCCTTAACACCCGCTTCTAAGCTCGGATTACCGTAAGTCATACCGAGCTCGACAGGCACCTGTAGCAACGTTTTGAGCTTTGCGGCTTGTCTTTGAGAGTAAACCATCAGCGGCGAGCCTTCATCCATCCACACTGATTGATATAACTTGGCCACTTTAGGTGCACGGATCGGTAAAATCGCACCGTGTAAAATCGGACACCACAACCAACGTGTCATATCTACCACACGCTTGTCGTGTAGAAACTGGCTTAAAAAACGTTTCACCGCAGGCGCAGTTGGCTCGTCTGGTGTGCCTAGGTTAACCAGCAACACACCTTGTTTGTTATTATTTTGCATAGAATCCTACCGCCACTAAATTAGCTATTTACGTTATAACACCGTTATAGATCAATGTGTAAGCATAAAAAAAGCGACCTAAAAAGGTCGCCTTCACTATAACAAATTTCAAAACTTACTCGAAGTCTTGCTCAAATAATTGAGTCACAAATTAAGACAGTGCTTTCTCGATGTCTGCACTTACTTCAGCAACTTGCTTAGTACCGTCAAATTTTAGGTACTTAGTGTTGCCTGCTTCAGCTTCTTTACCGTAGTAAGCGATAAGAGGAGCCGTTTGGTCATGGTAAACACCAAGACGTGCACGCACGGTTTCTTCTTTGTCGTCATCACGAACAACAAGATCTTCACCCGTTACGTCATCTTTGCCTTCTACTTTAGGTGGGTTGTACACAATGTGGTATGTACGACCTGAAGCAAGGTGAGCACGACGACCAGCCATACGCTCAACAATTACGTCATCAGCGACGTCAAATTCGATTACGTAGTCAACGTCTACGCCCATTTCTTTTAGGCCATCAGCCTGAGGGATAGTGCGCGGGAAGCCATCTAGTAGGAAACCTTTTTCGCAATCATCTTGAGCGATACGCTCTTTGATTAGACCAAGAATGATTTCATCAGAAACTAGCTGACCAGCATCAATTACAGCTTTAGCTTGTTTACCAAGCTCAGTACCTGCTTTGATTGCAGCACGTAGCATGTCACCAGTAGAGATTTGTGGAATACCGTATTTCTCCATGATGAATTGAGCTTGTGTGCCTTTACCTGCACCTGGAGCACCTAGAAGAATGATGCGCATGTTTAATCCTCTTAAGATAATAATAATTTATACCGAAGCTCACTATGCCAGCTAACAGGGTTAGCCCAGCTCACGGTAAGTTTCGGTATAACTGTTTTACAGTAAAAAACCAACGCCATGTATTACGCATTTAATCGATTGCTTGAGCGTCGTTACCGACAAACAATGTAGACGGCAGCAATTAAGTTTCGGTCCACATCTCGGTATCCACCGCTCTCTATTGCAACAATGAGCACATAATTGATGGAGTTGGCATCTGACAGGCGTGCACATTACACACCTGTACGCTTGGTTTCAAGATTGCATTCTATCATACAATCTTGGTTGTAAGCGCGCAGTACGACTAAAGAATGCTTAAACACTCACACTTAGCCGCCGCTTTTGCAGTTTTTATTCACGATAAGCGCAAATAAATCAAAAAGCCCGCAAATTGCGAGCTTTTCGAACATCTTTAGCTATTAGCCGTTAGTCAAAAGCGAGTTCACCGCGCCTAAGAATTGTGAAGGATCTGACAGAGAACCACGCTCTGCCAGCATTGCCTGACCGAGCAGAACTTCAACCCAACGACCGAACGCTTCTTCGTCGGCTTCGTCAGCCATACGCTTCACCATTTCGTGTTGTGGGTTGATTTCGAAGATGTATTTCACTTCAGGCACCGCTTGACCAGCTGCTTCAAGTAGCTTAGCCATTTGCGTCCCCATCTCGAAGTCGTCTGTCACAACCACCGCTGGTGTCGACGCCAGTTTAAACGTTGTGCGAACTTCTTTAACTCGGTCACCTAGGTAAGCCTGAGTGCGCTCAACCACAGATTTAAACTCTTCTTCGGTCTCTTTCTGCTTCTCTTTTTCCGCTTCGTCTTCAAACTTGCTTAAGTCCAAGCCAGCTTTAGTGATTGACTGGAACTGCTTACCGTCAAATTCCGTTAAGTAGTTCATCAACCATTCATCGATGCGGTCGTACATCAGAACAACTTCGATGCCTTTTACTTTAAACTGCTCTAAATGCGGGCTGTTTTTCGCTGCTGCGTAGCTGTCTGCTGTCAGGTAGTAAATCTTATCCTGACCTTCTTTCATACGCTCAACGTAAGAAGCTAAATCCACCGTTTGTTCTGCCGAGTCCACTTCTGTTGAAGCGAAACGCAATAGACCAGCAATCTTCTCTTTGTTGCTCATGTCTTCTGCTGGGCCTTCTTTCAAAACAAGGCCAAACTCTTTCCAGAACGACTGGTATTTTTCTGCGTCGTTTTTCGCCATGCGCTCAAGCATAGTAAGAACACGCTTAGTGCACGCATTACGTAATGATTGAGTGACTTTGTTGTCCTGCAGAATCTCACGAGACACGTTCAATGGCAGGTCATTCGAATCAATCAAACCGCGAACGAAACGTAGGTACGACGGCATAAATTGCTCGGCATCGTCCATGATAAACACGCGTTGAACATACAACTTCAGACCTGATTTGTGGTCGCGGTTCATCATATCCCACGGTGCTTTTGACGGAATGTAAAGCAAGCTTGTGTAGTCGTTCTTACCTTCCACACGGTTGTGGCTCCAAGTTAATGGATCCGCAAAATCGTGCGATACGTGCTTGTAGAACTCTTGATACTCTTCTTCAGAAATATCCGCTTTGTTGCGCGTCCAAAGTGCTTGAGCTTTGTTGATTTGCTCCCACTTTTTCTCGCCGGTTTCTTTACCTTCTTCGTCGCGAACGACGGTTTGGATAGAGACAGGAATGCCGATATGGTCAGAGTATTTGCTGATCACTTCACGCAGACGCCATTCGTTAAGAAACTCTTTTCCTTCGTCACGCATGTGCAAAATGATGTCTGTACCGCGAGTTTCTTTTGAAATACTTTCGATGGTGTACTCACCTTCGCCCGCAGAATGCCATTGAACAGCTTGCTCTGCCGCTAAACCTGCCGCACGAGTGCGTACCGTCACGGCATCAGCCACGATAAACGCGGAGTAGAAACCCACCCCGAATTGGCCGATGAGTTGTGAATCTTTAGATTGGTCTTCTGACAGTTTTGAGAAGAACTCTGCGGTACCCGACTTCGCAATCGTACCTAGGTGTTCGATAACGTCTTCACGGCTCATACCGATACCGTTATCAGAAATAGTGAGCGTATTTGCTGCTTCGTCAAACGACAGCTTTACACCTAAATCCGCATCGCCCTGGTAAAGCTCAGGGTTAGATAGAGCTTGGAAACGCAATTTATCCGATGCGTCGGACGCGTTTGAAATCAACTCACGTAAAAAGATCTCTTTATTGGAGTAAAGAGAGTGAATCATCAGATGAAGTAACTGCTTTACTTCTGATTGAAAGCCACGAGTTTCTTTATTTGGTACTGTTGTCTCGCTCATGATAACTCCATTACATCTATACTGATCAAGCCTCTAATAGGCGGTGATTGATACAATCTGGTGATAAAAATGAGGGTGACAATTGTAAATTCAAGGTTAGAATCGATAAAAACAGTGTTTTTTTACTTTTATTTTGACTATCCTTGCTAGTTGCAAAAAAATCAAAAAAAATAAGCATCTCTCAAATTTAGTGTATGTGCTTTCTATTGAGCACTCTGTATAACAAAAACCCCTAAGAATGGCCGAAATTGATGAGCAACATAGGTACTAAGTTCAATCTGGCGAATAGATTCACCTTTGACCCCAATACAAATTCGCTTGTAGATAAAGAAAACGATAATGAAACCACGCATCTAGGCAGCAATGAAAGTCGTATTCTGACTTTGTTGTGTGAGAATCCGGGAGCCATCGTTTCTCGAAATGAGTTGCATGACTTCGTCTGGCGTCAGCAAGGTTTCGAAGTGGATGACTCAAGCTTAACCCAAGCTATCTCAACGCTTAGGAAGCTTCTCCAAGACTCAACCAAATCTCCTCAGTTTGTGAAAACTGTGCCAAAGCGTGGCTACCAACTTATCGCGTCAGTTGAAAGAACGGTACCGTTAATGAGCGGTGAAGCTGTGGTTGAAGAACCAATTGAAGAGCAAGACGCAGCACTACTCACACCAGAGGAGAGCAGCTATGTTGAGTCGGTTCTAGAGCCAGAGGTCACTCCAGCAGAAACAGAGTCTGCGCCTGTCGCCCCTGTTATTAATGAGAAAACGGACAAAAAATGGCCACCTCGAGTACTGATTCTCCTAGCATTGCTATTGCCACTGTGTGTCATCCTATTTACTACCCCAAGTGAGTCTCGATTCCGTGAAGTCGGTGTCTACGATAATACGCCAGTACTAACACCAACTAATCATCCAGACCTCAGCCGCTGGACGAAATCCATCGAACAGTGTGTTAAACGCTACAACGAAACACATACTGGGGAGTTAGCTCCGGTAGAAGTGATCGCAACAGGCGGTCAGAACAACAACTTGGTACTGAACTACATTCACTCGCTAGAGCATTCCGGTGAGAATATCACCTTTAAAATCTACGCGAGCCAAGAAGACCTAAGTAAAGTGTGCAAATAGGAACAAGAACATGAAACAAAAAGTTGCAGTTGGACTACTTGCTCTTTCCGCGCTATTCAGCAGTTGGCTTTACTGGGGAAGCGACTTAAAAGTAGAACAAGCGATTACGTCGAGTGAATGGCAATCTAAGATGGTTACTTTCATCACCGAACAGATGCAAGACACCGCAGTGGGTTCGTTGCGTAAAGTCGATATTAGCTCGAACGTTAAGTACTTACCAAACGGAACCTACATTCGTGTGGCGACGGTAAAACTGTTTGCCGAAAACGAAGATAGTGAAAGTGTCATTAACATTTCTGAAACGGGTCAGTGGGAAATTAGCGACAACTACTTGCTGGTTTCTCCGGTTGAATTCAAAGATATCTCTTCTGACCAAAGCAAAAACTTTACCGAAAAGCAGCTCGCATTGATTACGCAAATCTTCAAGATGGACGCACAACAGAGCCGCCGTATCGATATTGTGAATGAGAAAACCTTGCTTTTAACTAGCTTAAACCACGGTTCTACGGTACTTTTCTCTAACTAACTTCATTTAAATAAGGGGCATGATGCCCCTTAATTTTAAGCTTTGCTCATGGACTGGCTCAATTCCCTTTTACTGTTTTTTGGTTCATTTATCTCCAACACCTTGGCGTCGCTCTCAGGTGGCGGTGCTGGCTTACTTCAGTTCCCGTTACTGATATTCTTCGGTCTGCCTTTTTCCATCGCTCTAGCGACGCATAAAGTCGCGAGTGTTGCACTCGGGTTAGGCGCAGCCTATACACATATCAAGCACAAGAGCTTTAACCTAAAAGTCGCGACCTATCTGGTATTGGTTGGGAGTGTCGGCGTTATTATCGGCGCCAATATTGTCTTGTTGATTCCAGAACACATCGCTGAAAAGATGCTCGGGCTTATGATCCTTGCGATCGGTATTTACTCTCGCTTGAAAAAGCAACTGGGACAAACCGCGCAACCAACCCATCGCGATGTTAAAGGCTGGATTGTTGGTGGATTGGGGATAGTTGTGATCGGCATTATCAACGGCTCACTAACTGCTGGCTCGGGTTTACTCGTCACGATATTTCTTGTCCGCTGGTTCGGCTACAGCTACAAGCAAGCCGTCGCACTAACGATGTTATGTGTCGGTCTATTCTGGAATGGCATCGGAGGTGTAGCGGTCGCCATGGCAGGTGCGCCTATCTATTGGCCGTGGCTGCCAATACTTTTGCTGGGGTCTTTCTTGGGCGGCAGTTTGGGCGCTCATTTAACCACCAAATACAGTAACCAAGTGATTAAAATTTGTTTTGAACTACTGACCTTTGCGGTTGGAATTAAGCTTTTACTGTGAGGATGTATGGATAAAGCGATTATTGATATTTACTATTGCCGCCAATGCAACTGGATGTTGCGTTCAACTTGGCTTTCACAAGAGTTGTTACATACTTTTAGTGAGGAAATCGACACCGTGTCGCTTCATCCAGATACGGGCGGACGGTTTGAAATTCATTGTAATGGCCACCTAATTTGGGAAAGAAAACGCGACGGCGGCTTCCCAGAGGCGAAAGTACTGAAGCAAAAAGTCAGAGACATCATTGACCCAGAGCGAGATCTCGGTCATTCAGACCGAAAATAACCGAAACAAGCTGCAAGTACCGCAGCTTGTTTTATATTGGCGGTTATTCAATCGAGGTTGATACGATCTCATCCCCATCAAATGTCATCACTTTCAACCGATTATCTTGCAGCACACCGTAACTCGGCGCAAAGCCGTTGCGCGGAAAAGTCACAGAGCCTGGATTAAACACGAATTGCTCACCATCTAATTCCGCTACAGGGATATGCGTATGGCCGTGGGCAATTATGTCTCCGAGCTTTAGCGGTGGGCGTTTGCTCGCGTTATAAAGGTGTCCGTGCGTAACAAACAGTCGTTGTCCGGACTCTAACACCACCCAAGCAAAATCCATCATCATCGGAAAAGACAACAGCATTTGGTCGACTTCACTGTCGCAGTTACCACGCACAGCAATGATTCTATCGGCGTACTGATTCAGTAACTCTGCAACCTCAGGCGGGTTATAGCCTTCAGGAATAGGGTTACGTGGACCATGGTTGAGAATATCGCCCAACAGGACTAAATACTCACATCCTGATGCGTCAAACGCTCGCAGTGTTTTCTCTGTTGCAGGCAAACAGCCATGCAGGTCTGAGGCAAAAAATAGTTTCACGACATCATCTCCTCAAAAATAAGTGAGGAGATTGTACGTAATTTGCGTTTAGCCGTCATCCCGCGCCATGCCGTTGATCACTATATTGTTATAACTGACCATACCGATCACTTTATCGTTTTCAATGACAGGCGCACGACTGATACCAAAGCGCTCAAACAAACGCGCGCAATACTTTACATTCATATCGGGTGAAACTGACAACGCCGGTTTGGTCATGATTTCATAGATATTGGTACGATCAGGCGAGCGGTTTTGCGCTAGTACTTTTTTCGCAATGTCGTTCATCAGCACCAAACCATATTCGTCGTCTGCATTGCGCTTATTAACCACCAACGCCTTGACGTTGTGTTTCTTTGCCAATTGAATACCTTCTCTGACCGTGGTCAAACCATCAATCATGACATAGTTACTGGCCATGACATCTCGAACGCTGATTTTTACGTGGCTATTCATAGTTCGTCCTCTACCACCTTGGTTAATTTTTCTACCTGATGGGCAACCCCAACCGCGTCTTCAATATCGATTTGAATCGCGATGCCCTGCCCTGACTCTTGGTCAAACTCTCCCACATCACTGATGGTTTCGAGGATATGTCGTGAAAGATGCTCTTCAACAACAAATAGCAGCACATCCTTTTGCGCCTCTAGCGTTAAACCAAAAAATGTCGTCTTCTTGTTTAATCCCTCTCCTCGAGCGTTATTGATAACCGTTGCCCCTGTTGCACCAGCATTTCTTGCCGCGTCTAATACAGAGTCCGTTTTGCTATCTTCAACAAAAGCGAGTATCAATTTAAAGCGCATTTTCATTATCCTCCAACTCCGACTCACGGTTGAGCCAGCGAGTGATTTGGGCGTAAGCCATAACAGAAATTATCGGAAACAAGCTGGCAAAAGCGATCAACCCGAAGCCGTCAATCATTGGACTTCGACCCGGTACTGTTGAAGCCAAGCCTAAGCCCAGCGCTGCCACCAATGGCACAGTAACCGTCGATGTGGTTACACCACCCGAATCGTATGCCAACGGCACAATTAACTTAGGTGCATAAAAAGTTTGTACAACAACGACAATATAGCCTGCAATGATGTAGTACTGGATCGGGTCACCCACCACAATTCGATAGCTACCGAGCGAAATACCGATCGCCACACCAAGTGCGACTGCGATCCTCAAGCCGTTTATACTGATCGAGCCACCAGAAACTTGGTTTGCTTTTATCGCGACGGCGATCAGTGAAGGCTCTGCGATGGTGGTACTAAAACCGATACAAAACGCAAAAATGTAGACCCAATAGTAATCCTGCCAGTGAATAGTGGCGTCCTCAGAAAGACGGAACTGGCTTAGAAAATCTGGCGCGGTCAGTTGCATTGCCATCGTCTCCCCGAGCGGAAACAGCGCCAGATCTAAGCCAATCAGAAACAACGACAACCCAAGAATGACATAAACAAAACCCAACAGTACCCTTGGCAGGTTAGTCACGGGTCGTCTTAAGACGGCAAACTGGAAACCAAAGATGATCGCCGAGATAGGTAAAACGTCCCGAATCGTACTCAAAAAAGTATCCGCAAAGTGAGCCCAATCCATCATGCCACCACCATTCCGAATATCATCACAAACATCATTGGTAGTAGCGAAGCAAACGCTATCAAGCCAAAGCCGTCGATCATCGGATTTCGTCCCTTAATCGCTGAAGCAAGCCCAACGCCAAGAGCGGTCACCAAAGGAACCGTGATGGTTGAGGTTGTCACGCCTCCCGAGTCATACGCCACGCCAATAATACTTTCAGGAGCAAACAGGGTGAGGACAACAACACCGATATACCCCGCCATGATCATGTACTGGATAGACCAACCTTTGAGAATACGCAGTACTCCCACCATAATCGCCAGCCCCACAGACAGGGCAACAGTTAAGCGTAATCCAGTGGCATATTGCTCCATCGCCATCTCACTATGGGCGATCATCCCTCCTTCAGCAGCCACTTCTGCCGCTTCGTCGGCAACCGCTGTCAGTGCTGGTTCTGCGACTGTGGTGCCAAACCCTAAACAGAATGAAAAGACCATTAACCAGAACACGCTACCTTTACGGGCAAAGGCTTGAGCCATCGACTCGCCGATTGGGAACAGCCCCATCTCAAGACCGAAAATAAAAAAGGTCAGCCCTGACACAACCAGAACTAAACCAAATAGAATAGATAACAAGTTAGGCAGCGGCTCTTGAAGTACCACTAGCTGGAAAAAAGCAATCACGATAATAATCGGTAGCAAGTCGCGTAAACTTGCCCAAAACGCTTTCATTAGCGCGGTAATTGCTTCCATATGCACCCCATCCTTATGCTCGTTAACTTTATAATGACAAATGGGTTAATGGTTTGATGTGACGAAAACAAGGTGACGACAAACAAACGTAACAAAATGTTAATTTTGTGATAATCATTTGCTTTGCATAATCCCAGTTCCGAAGAGGAGCTAACTCGCTATAATTAATAGCGTTACTGACATTTGCAGCAGAGCACGGACGTTCTAGGAGAAATGGATGAAAATATTGCTCACCGGTGGTTCTGGATTTATTGGTCGCGAACTGGTCAAGCACCTGACAACTCATCAGGTGGTTATGCTTACGCGGTCTCCAGCGAGAGCAAAAGCGGCAGTCAACCACGCGGATATGGGAAACATCAGTTATGTTTCAAGTCTAGATAAGTACCATGACTTCAACGAGTTTGATGCGGTAATTAACTTAGCCGGTGAACCGATCGCTGATAAACGCTGGAGCAAAGCACAGAAGAAAGAAATCTGTGATAGCCGCTGGGGCCTAACAGAAAAGTTGGTCGATCTCATTCACGCCAGTACAGCGCCACCAGCAGTGCTGATCAGTGGCTCCGCTGTGGGTTATTACGGCGATCAACAAGCGCACCCGTTTGATGAAGACCTTCACGCCCATCACCAAGGGTTCCCCCATCACGTATGTGCCAAATGGGAAAATATTGCTAATCGAGCGCGTTCCGAATACACACGCGTCTGCTCTTTGCGCACTGGTATTGTCCTTGCGCCAGATGGCGGAGCACTGCAGAAAATGCTTCCTGCGTATAAGTGTGGCGTTGGTGGCCCTATCGGCAATGGCAAACAATACATGCCATGGATCCATATGCTCGATATGGTTCGAGCCATCGTCTATCTGCTTGAAACCGAGCATGCACAAGGTCCGTTCAATCTGTGCGCCCCCCACCCTGTGACTAACCAGTATTTCAGCAAAGTGCTGGCAAGAACGCTCAAGCGACCACACTTTTTATTCACGCCTAAATGGGTACTAAAACTCGCCATGGGGGAAAGCTCGGTATTGTTGTTTGACAGCATTAGAGCCAAACCCAAGAAACTAACTGAGTTAGGCTTTAAATTTAGCTACTCACGCTTAGCTCCGGCATTAAAAAACTTATTACAACATCATGAATAATCTTTTACTCTAGTCACTTAATCGACGGATAAAGAAAGGAATTCATGAATAAGTCAATTCTCATTACTGGGTGTTCTACAGGGATTGGTTATGTCTGTGCGCACGCATTAAAGCAACGCGGTTACCAAGTTATTGCCTCTTGTCGCAACGCTGAAGATGTTGAGAGATTAAAGGCTGAAGGTTTGATAAGTCTTCAGCTCGACTTAGCCGATAGCGATAGTATTTCTTTAGCCGTCCAGCAAGCGCTACAAATCACTGGCGGCCAGCTCGACGCGCTGTTTAATAATGGTGCGTATGGACAGCCTGGCGCTTTAGAAGACTTACCAACCCAAGCACTACGAGAACAGTTTGACACCAACTTTTTTGGCTGGCACCAATTGGTAACAGAAGTTTTGCCCGTCATGCGTGCACAAGGACATGGCAGAATCATTCAAAACAGTTCTGTATTGGGTTTTGCGGCAATGAAGTACCGCGGCGCTTACAACGCGTCTAAATTTGCGATTGAAGGTTGGACCGATACCATCAGACTAGAGCTGATGGATTCAAACATTCATATCAGCTTGCTTGAGCCCGGCCCTATCGAAACACAATTTCGCGCCAACGCGAAAGCCGCCTTTCTAAAGTGGGTAGCAATCGACACCAGTGTCCACCAACATGCGTATCAGCAACAATTGCAACGATTGGATAAAGAGTCGTCCGGTAACGCTTTTGTTCTACCCGCTGAATCGTGCATTGCGCCTGTTGTTGACGCGTTGGAATCGACTCATCCTAAGATTCGTTATCGCATCACCACGCCCACCAAAGCGTTTGCGGTTTTGAAAAGAATATTGCCAACTCGGTTGCTCGATAAAATATTGATACATGCGGCATAAATAATGTATTGCAATGTAATTTTATCGTAACAATCGAGCGTTATCTTCATATTCGAACACTCCTTGACCAATTCAAGCGTTACATTCGGAAAGATAACATGTCATTAAACCAAATAAACTGGCTTAGTGTGGGTGTTGCGCTCGTTTTATTTATCGTTCTGTAAACACTTCCGCGCTCTTCACAAGACAAGCACACCGCATTCACTGTTCGGTGTGTTTTGTCTCGTACTCACCTTGATATCCCTAGTCAAAGCCCATATGTTTGAACTATCTCAAACGTTGCAAGGAACCGTTAGATGCAATCACCTTTTATTGTCGAGCTAAATGAACAGAACTTCCGCCAAGTACTAGAAGGCTCAGTACAGACACCTGTGCTAATTCACTTCTGGGCTCCAATGAGCCAAGAAAGTGCACAAATTATTCCTGATCTGCAAACTCTGGCTCAGCAATACAACGGAGCATTTACGCTCGCACTACTTAACTGCGAACAAGAACAACTGATTGCTTCTCAATTTGGCGTTCAAGCCTTGCCGACAATTGCACTGTTTATCAATGGGCAGCCTGTTGATGGATTGGGTGGTCCGCAAGAACTAACCGCTATCCAAGCTATGTTAGCCAAGCATCTGCCAAGCCAAGAAGAAATGAGCCTCAAGCAAGCGCTGGAATTCGTGCAGCAACAACAGTACGCCCAGGCACTACCGATCCTCCAGCAGCTTCCGGCGGAAATGCAGCAAAAAGGCGATGTGAAGTTGGCAATGATCGAGTGTTACCTTGAAACACAAGATTTTACGCAGGCCAAATCTCTGTTAGAGAATATTCCTTTGGAATATAAAGATAACTATTACAAGAGTTTAGTCGCAAAACTGGAGTTGCATGAGCAATCTGCCAATAGCCCAGAAATTCAATCGCTCGAAGCTGCGCTTGCAAATAACCCGACTGATAGCAAAGTCGCGGCGGAGCTTGCGCTAAGTTATCACCAAGTCAGCCGAGATGAAGAGGCATTGGAACTACTGTGGGGCTTCTTGCGTAAAGACCTCAACGCACAAGACGGTGAACTTAAAAAACACTTTATGGATATATTGGCTGCTCTTGGACAAGGCAACGCGATTTCTGCTAAATATCGCCGTCAGCTCTATTCTCTGCTTTACTAGAATAGAATTAAATCAATATGTTAAAGCCGGGAATACCGGCTTTTATTTTGTCTAAAGTTAGTCCCACTTCTCATTTATTTCTTTGTTTAAACGGTTTAATTAAGAAACAATCGACATATCACTTTAACAAAGGAAATAAACATGGCAGTTGACTCATTGGTTGCAATTGGCGGCTTTCTAGTTGTTGTAGTTGCGCTTATTTTTGCCGGCGTAAAAACCGTCCCTCAAGGTAATAACTGGACAGTCGAACGTTTTGGTCGATACACCCTCTCTCTCAAACCGGGACTCAACATCATTATTCCATTCATCGACAGCATTGGTCATAAAGTCAATATGATGGAAAGAGTTCTGGATATCCCTGCACAAGAAGTGATTTCCAAAGACAACGCCAACGTCACCATTGATGCGGTTTGTTTTGTTCAAGTCATTGACGCAGCAAAAGCCGCCTATGAAGTCAACGACTTAGAACATGCGATCAGAAACCTGACTTTAACCAATATTCGTACTGTTTTGGGTTCAATGGAGCTCGATGAAATGTTGAGCCAACGCGATATGATCAACACTAAGCTACTGACGATCGTCGATGACGCAACGAACCCTTGGGGTGTAAAAGTCACTCGTATCGAAATAAAAGACGTTCAACCACCAGCCGACCTAACTGCCGCAATGAACGCGCAAATGAAAGCGGAAAGGAACAAGCGTGCAGAGATCCTCGAAGCAGAAGGTATCCGTCAAGCGGAAATTCTTCGCGCGGAAGGTCAAAAACAGTCTGAGATTTTAAAAGCAGAAGGCGAAAAACAAGCGGCAATCCTACAAGCGGAAGCTCGTGAGCGTGCCGCAGAAGCGGAAGCGAAAGCAACGACCATGGTGTCTGAAGCCATTGCGAAAGGTGACATGCAAGCGGTGAACTACTTTATCGCCCAAGGCTATACCGACGCACTAAAAACCATTGGCCAAGCAGAAAATGGAAAAATTATTATGCTGCCTCTTGAAGCATCTGGTCTAATGGGGTCAGTTGCGGGCATTGCAGAAATGTTTAAACATCAAGCGAAAGACAACAAGTAGGTATGTTTTGATAGAGTTTTTGGAATCAATTAATCACTGGCACTGGCTTGCCTTTGGCTTAGCACTGCTAGCATGTGAATTGCTTGGGGCTGCGGGTTACCTACTGTGGCTCGGTATCTCCGCGTTACTCGTTGCCCTCGTTTTAGCTCTTGTACCAATAAGTTGGCAGTTACAATGGGCGGCATTTGGCGTATTTTGCTTAGCAACAACTTGGCTATGGTGGCGACGCCAGTTTAGTAACGACCGGCAAAGTGATGCGAACCGAACCTTGAATCAGAAAGAAAAGCAACTCATCGGTGAAACCTTGTTGCTTGATGAAGACTTCCCAGCAGGCAAAGGACGTTTAAAGGTCGGTGATACTACTTGGACTGCAAGGTCTGACGCTCCAATAGCGAAAGGAACATTGGTCGAAATTACTCAAGTCGACGGTATTGTCCTCACCATCCAAGAAAAAAGTTAGTCTTACTTTACTCATCTAAGCAAAAAAAGAGGCCGATAATCGCCTCTTTTTTCGTATCTAGATTATTTTATCTTATTTATCAGCTCATTAAATATTCTTTAGTGCGAAAAAACTTGGTAGTAATTCGTCACATCCAACTCTACTAATAACGATAAAACTCAAAACCTGAAAATTAAAACAATAGTAATCAGTGAATTATTAATTATTCTCTCACAACAAGTTTAAGTTATTTATTAAAGGAAATTTTTAAAGTTTAAATTATTTTTGATCTTTTATTGGATACAAACATACTTAAAGCTGATGCAGTTATCGATATGTCTAACATTTAAACTCATGAGAGGTGAGCTTATGAAAAGCATAATATTACTTGCGTGCAGTATAGTGTTCTTTAGTAGTAATGCTGTTGCAGTAATGGACAACAGTGCGGGGAATTCTACAACCGGCCCCAATGTGGAATGTACTATGCCGGATGGGAAAATGAAGTATATTCCTATACTCATTTGCAAACATAGTAATGGTACCGTCAAATATTAATATAAGCCCCATGCTATCGTCATGGGGCTTTAATCAAAATAACAAATCTATTGGCTGATTAGCCACTGCAATATTTGAGAACGCTCGATTTCACTCGCTTCTGAATACCAATATTGCATCATATTAAGCTCTTGAGAAGTGCTCTCTAATTTCTGTACAACACCTTTACGGTTTGAGATAGCGAATTGTGAAAATTTATCGATATCTTGAGCAGAAGCTTTAGCATACCAATACTGCGTCATTTCGAGAGCTTTACTCGCAGGAGCTGAGTCATTTACTTTTGTAACCTCAGGCGTTTGATTGACATACGGTTGAGCTGATTGATTTCTCGCTATAAGTGTGTCAGCTTCTTGCTCAATAGCTTCGAAATATGCCTTGGGCACATTTACTTCAACGATATTATTGTCGCCTGACGTAATCGTAAAATTAACACTCTCGCCGCTGAATTCTGCTAGCTCACGTTCGCTAAAAGGAAAACTAACCCACTGTGTTACAGTGCAATGTTCACTGCACGTTTCAGCCATTGGTTTTGAATTATCGAGCGCCACAGTTTGACCTAAGACGCTAGCACTATGAAAAACATCATAGCTTTTAAAGAATGTAACCGTCATATCAATGGTAGACTTTTTGGTTAAGTTACTTTCGCCTATAGGTTGCACAGATGTATATATTAGTTCTGATCTCACTAGATTAGCTCCGACTATCGCTTGCGTGTCGGGTATTATAGTCTTAGCAGCAACTTCAACATAATTACTCCTTTCTTTAATACTCAGAACAGCATCAGAAAAGTCACTTGAGCTATTGAGGGTACTACAACCAGCAGTGATAGATACTGCTGATAATAGGAACAAACATCTTAATATTTTCATATTTTTGATCCTTTAGAAAAAATACGCCAGCATACATGCTGGCGTATATTATAAAGAAAGGCAATTAGAACATGTAGTTAGAAACCGTATTCTAGACCAAAACGAGTTACAATATCTGTGTCTAGCTCACCAGCGGTGCGACCAGCTACACGTACGTATGGTACAAAGCCGTCGATTACACCCATAACCTGTAGAGAAACAGTATTGCTGTCACTGTTATTTATCTTATCACCATTTAATTCTGCATCTTCATTAGCTGCATAACCTAGTTTGATACCTAGTGGGCCGTTCCAGTATTGACCAATGATAGAGTATGACGCTTGTTCAACATCAGCTCCGTTTACACCACCAAAGTTATCCAACTCTTCCATTTTATACGCTGCTGCAAGGCCAAAGCCTGCTGGAAGGCTAACTTCAGCACCTACTAAGTAAGTCGTGTTGTCTTGGTTTTCGACTTTACGGAAATCATTACCTGTTTCAACAGCACCCATTAGAGTTACTTTCTCAAAGCTGTATTTAGCGTTCGCACTTACAAAGTAAGAGTCATCAGCCGTTGCTAGACCACCACCATTATCGTTGTCATCACGACCAATAGATGTTGCGAAAGAGAAGCCACCAAACTTAGGCGAATCGTAACGAACTTGGTTTGACTGACGATCATAGTGTGCACCAATGCCACCCCAATCGAACACTGAACCTAGGCCAGGGTTAGAAAATGGCCAGTCAACAATTTCGTATAGTGGAGTCAGAACACGACCAACACGAAGGTTACCCCAATCACCAGAAGCACCGAGGAACGTATCACGGAAACCTAAAACACCACCAGAAACACCACCATGTCCCCAGTCAGTGCTGTCTACATAGCCAGACTCGATTTGCATCGTAATCTTAAAGTTCTCAAACATATCTTTGTGAGCACGGAAACCGATACGTGACTCGTTCTCAACTACATAACCTTGATCTTGTCCTGTAGTGCTATCAGCAACGTCATTGCTGGTAGTGTTGTAGTTTACTAGCGAGATAGCCGCTACACCGTAAACTTCAACAGTAAAGTCAGAGTTAACACCTACCTGCTTAGCCATTACACCTGTTGATGCTAATGCTACTGCAGCTCCTAAAAGCGTACGTTTAAACATTTTGTCCATGGAAAAACTCCTAAAAATGGATATAGCTGTATTTTCTTTTTTCTCGCCTTAAGTTGGCCGCCGAAGGGAGAAAGCATTTCCTATATTAGAAAATCTCTAATTAATCATTAATCGTTGATTTTCTATTCCTGCATACACGTTGTGTATCCATAGTTTCCAGACTAACTTCGCGGAGAAAAACATCAATCAGATCTTAGTTTTTATCTAAAAAAATATGAGCCGCTACAAAGTTTTTGTTGCATAGTGATCATGATCGCCAACAAACAGAACGAAGTACGACAAAATCAATAAAAACAAATACAATTCAAATACTTAAAAATAAAAAACTATAAAATCAACTTGAAGTGCGTCGCATCATTTACAAGATTAAGTGCTGATTAATGGGAATTTGAACACGATCACTGACGTACTTTTCTACACTACAACTCCATTATCACATCGTTATTTTGAGACAAAAAAAAGCCACCAAACGGTGGCTTTTTAAGCAGTTAAGCGACTTTAAATTAATGCAATTAGGTCCTGTTCAGACTTAATTTCTATCCCTAACTCTTGAGCTTTAACGAGTTTTGAACCTGCATTTTCACCAGCAAACAGGATATCGGTATTTTTAGATACACTGCCTGTCACTTTCGCACCTAGATTTTGTAGCGCGGCTTTAGCATCGCTACGCGACAATTGGGATAACGTACCAGTCAAAACCACAGTTTTACCTAATAGAGGTTGCGGGGCATCAGGGGCTTTATCTTCAATCTCTGACCAGTGAACACCTTGCGCGATCAGAGCATCAATGACCTGCTGATTGCGCTCTTGAGCAAAAAATGCCGTGATATGACTAGCTACAATCGTACCGATATCTTGCACTTCAACTAACTGCTCATGCGTCGCACTCTGCACGGCTTCAAGTGTTTTAAAATGTTGCGCTAAGTTGGCAGCAGTGGCTTCCCCAACTTCTCTAATACCCAGTGCATATAAAAAGCGTGGTAGTGTAGTCTGTTTCGCCTTGACCAATGCATCGACAACGTTTTGTGCAGACTTTGGTCCCATACGATCCAGTACCGTAATCACACCAGCCGCCAGCTTGAATAAATCAGCTGGCGTTTCAACCATCTCACGGTCAACCAGCTGCTCAATCACTTTTACGCCAAGGCCATCGACATCCAGCGCTTTACGAGAGACGAAATGCTTTAGCGCTTCTTTACGTTGCGCTTGGCAGACTAAACCACCCGTGCAGCGCGCAACGGCTTCGCCCTCAACTCTTTCGACATCAGAGCGACAGACTGGGCAGTGTGTAGGGAAGACAATATCTCGTGCGTCGGCAGGACGACGATCTTGCACCACGGAGACCACTTGAGGGATAACGTCACCCGCACGGCGGATCATCACACAATCGCCGATTTTCACCCCTAAACGTTCAATCTCATCAGCGTTGTGTAATGTGGCGTTGCTAACCGTCACGCCCCCAACAAAAACAGGCTCTAACTTCGCCACAGGCGTAATAGCGCCAGTGCGACCGACTTGGAACTCCACGTCGTTAAGCGTAGTGACTTCCTCTTGCGCCGGGAACTTATAAGCAATCGCCCAACGAGGCGCTCTCGCGACAAAGCCGAGCTGCTCTTGAAGTTTGATATCATCCACTTTGATGACCACACCATCGATTTCGTAAGGCAGTTCATCTCGACGTTGCAAGATATCTTGGTAGTACGCTTTTACTTCTTCAAGGTTGGCCACGCGGCGTGTCTCCGGACACATTGGCATACCCCAACCTTTCAGTTGCAAAAAGCGTTCATAATGACTTTCAGAAAGCGTTGCACCTTCCACAACGCCAACACTGTATGCGTAGAAGCTTAGTGGACGCGTCGCGGTAATTTTGGAATCCAACTGACGCAAGCTACCCGCCGCCGCGTTGCGAGGGTTAACGAATACCTTTTCACCTTTCTTTAATGCCAGTTCATTCAATTTTTCAAAACCGGCTTTAGGCATGAAAACTTCACCACGCACCTCAATTCGCTGAGGCCAGCCGTCGCCTCGTAACTTCAGTGGAATTGCTTTGATGGTTCGGACGTTGTCGGTAATGTTTTCACCCGTAGTGCCATCGCCACGAGTCGCTGCCTGAACCAACACACCATTTTCATACAACAAACTCACCGCGAGACCATCAAGTTTAGGTTCGCAGCAAAACACATCAAACGCACCTGTTGGGGCACGGTCACGTATACGTTTGTGGAAAGAATTAAGCTCGTCATCGTCAAAAGCATTGTCCAGCGATAGCATTGGAATTTCATGCGCCACAGACTCAAATGCAGACAGTGGAGCCCCACCAACCCTTTGGCTCGGCGAATCCAATGTCACTAAGTCAGGGTGCTGAGCTTCCAAATCGATGAGTTCGCGCATCAAACGATCGTATTCGGCATCTGGGATTTCTGGATTATCTTCAACGTAATATTTAACTCCGTGGTAGTGGAGGGTCTCACGTAACTGATTAAGCTGTTCTTGAATCTCTTGCGACATAACTGACTCTGGTATGTAACTATTTTAAACCCAGCCACTATATGAGGTGGTGGCTGAGCAAGACTTGCAAAGGAGTATGAACACGCCTTTCTCACTTGGCAATAGAGAAGCGATTGAAAACGAGTGTTCGTAAAAAGAAAAGGCTCCACTTGGGAGCCCTTATAAAAATGTTCAGGTTACTTAGGCGCTAGCCGCTTTGAATGCTTGAATTTGCGCTTTGTAGCCATCAATTCGGTTTGGCGTCATTAGGTTGCGCGCATCATCTAGCACGTTAGCCCCCAAATCATCTGCAATCAGTTGCGCCGTCTTAAGCATCAACTTGAAGTTATGCTCTGGATCGCCAAAACACGGCAGCGTCATAAAGAATGAAATGCCTTTAGTGGTAAATTCTGCAGGGTCATCGTGTTTTAATGTCCCCGGCTGCATCATATTAGCCACACTAAATAACACTTTACCGGTGCCAGAGAGGTCGGCGTGACGATGGAAGATGTCCATGTCTCCGTAGAGTAAGCCGTTCTGTTGCATACTGTCGAACAATTTCGTACCGACAAACGGTTCTTCCCCTGCACAATGTACGTTAAGGACAATAACCTGCATTTCAGGTTCTGGCTTATCTTCACTTTTAGTAGCCGTGACCACTTCGTCTTCCACCACTGGAGTTTCAACGATAGGTTCAATCTTATCCTCTTCAACCTCATCAAATGATTTGGTTGAAATAGAAGGTATGTCTAACTCGACCTCTTCAACAATGTTTTCTTCAGGTTCAACCGTTTGCTCTGATTCTGGCTCTGAGTAACCGTCAATCAACGGGTCTGCGGTTACGGTTTCAGTAACAAAGTCCGGCTCTTTGCGTTCTTTACGAATAATTTCAAAGTCGTCTTCCGGTGCAAATGGGCGTTCTGCCACCGACTCTGACTCATCTTCATTATCGACATCTAATTTTCGAAGCGGTTTGTTACCAAACTTAGCCGCGCCTTCTTTTTTGCTTGTCCATAAACCGTGGAACAACAAAGCGGCGATCGCTAAGGCTCCGACAATTATGAGTACGAATCGCAGTTCCTGCATTTTTTACTCTCAATTACTCAATAAATCATACGAACGTTACGTATGCATCGAATCTGGTTAAACCTAACTATCAGTAACTCTACCAAAACTCCACCCCGTTTTAGAACAACTTAATGTTAGAAGTTCCTATAATGTTGTGATTTTGAACACGCTTTTTTCTTGTTAAGATAGTGGGAGTTCGTTTTTAAACCACTAGATGACTTAAAATATGCATATATCAACACGTCAACGTTCGGGTTTCGGTTATTTTTCTTACGGCCTAGAACTGGCACTCACACCAGGGATTCGCCGCTTCGTTCTTCTTCCTCTGCTGACTAACGTAATTTTAGTCGGTGGCGCACTGTTTTATCTCTTTTCCCATCTAGATACCTGGATTGGGCAATTGATGGGACAGTTACCTGAATTTTTATCTTGGTTGAGCTATATCTTATGGCCGCTGTTAGTACTCACTATCCTAGCGACCTTCTCCTACTTTTTTAGCACGCTGGCAAACTTCATTGCTGCGCCCTTCAATGGGTTACTGTCTGAAAAAGTGGAAGAGCACCTGACAAACCAGAAGGTGAATGAGGATGGCATGCTGGCAGTAGTGAAAGATGTCCCTCGCGTTCTCGCTCGCGAATGGCGAAAACTGATGTATCTATTACCAAAAGCGATTGGTCTTTTCCTATTGTTGCTGATCCCAGGTCTTGGGCAAACCGTCGGTCCAGTGCTTTGGTTTATCTTCACCGCTTGGATGCTGGCTATCCAATATTGTGATTACCCGTTCGATAATCACAAAATCCACTTCGATGACATGCGTTACAATTTGAAACAAAAGCAGGGCAAAGCGTATGGTTTTGGCTCGCTAGTCGCGCTTTTTACCACTATTCCGGTACTTAATCTGATTGTTATGCCTGTCGCGGTATGCGGTGCGACCGCCATGTGGGTAAACGAGTTTAAGAAATAAACCCAACACCATCATTGAAATCAGGGGGAAGCGATGTGACTTACCCCTCTCTATTTATATTCTTCATAGCTCTTTCATATCATATAACTTTTTAATCCTTTTCTAGTTTTTTCAGCTGTCCTACTCTCTACACAGTCAAATATAAACTGAACAGTAATAACTTTGAGTGCACTATGCTCTCGAAGTGAATGAATGAGATGAAGGATCACGCCATGAGCAAAATCTACGAAGACAATTCACTGACCATTGGTAACACTCCCCTAGTTCGCCTAAACAAAGTGAGTAAAGGTAAAGTGCTAGCTAAAATCGAAGCACGTAACCCAAGCTTCAGCGTAAAGTGCCGTATCGGTGCCAACATGATCTGGGAAGCGGAAAAACAAGGTCAGCTAAAACCAGGTGTTGAACTTGTAGAGCCAACAAGTGGTAATACGGGTATTGCACTTGCGTTCGTAGCCGCTGCTCGTGGTTACAAGCTAACTCTGACTATGCCTGAGTCAATGAGCCTTGAACGTCGTAAGCTACTAAAAGCACTTGGTGCAAACCTAGAGCTAACTGAAGCGGCAAAAGGTATGAAAGGGGCGATTGCTAAAGCAGAAGAAATCGTTGCTAGCAGCCCAGACAAGTATCTACTGCTTCAACAATTCAACAACCCAGCAAACCCAGAAATCCACGAAAAGACCACTGGTCCAGAGATCTGGGAAGCAACTGACGGTGAAGTTGATGTGTTTGTCGCTGGTGTAGGTACAGGTGGCACAATCACAGGTACTAGCCGCTTCATTAAGGGTGAAAAAGGTAAGAACATTATCTCTGTCGCTGTTGAACCAGCAGAGTCACCAGTAATTACTCAAGCGCTAGCAGGTGAAGAAATTCAACCAGCACCACACAAAATTCAAGGTATCGGCGCGGGCTTTATCCCTGGCAACCTAGATTTAGAGCTTCTTGACCGCGTTGAGACAGTCACTTCTGAAGAAGCGATTGAAATGGCTCGTCGCCTAATGGAAGAGGAAGGTATCCTTGCCGGCATTTCTTCTGGCGCAGCAGTTGTAGCAGCAAACCGCCTAGCAGAACTACCTGAATTTGAAGGAAAAACTATCGTCACCGTACTACCTAGTTCAGGTGAGCGTTACCTAAGCACAGCGCTGTTTGCCGGCATCTTTACGGAAAAAGAGAACCAACAATAACATGTAGCGAAATCAATTTTTCGTCTAAAAAAGCCCCTTTTTGGGGCTTTTTTGTTGATCCTTACCTCACCTTTGGTAATATCAGGACAGTTTTATTTCTAGCTTCAAAATAAAAGAGCTAAGTTAAGAAATTATGACACTATGAGATCCAGCAAAGATTGGAATCAAAAGTGAAAATTTTGCAAGCGGTATCACTTATGACACGTACTGGACATTCAGCGAGTAGTAGAATCTACCAATACAAGCTAAGCTGGTGCTGGCAAAGAAACTATCAAAAAATAAATCAATTGGGGTATATAACATGTACGAGAAGCAAGTAGAAATCACTGCAGAAAACGGCCTTCACACTCGTCCAGCAGCTCAGTTCGTAAAAGAAGCGAAAGCATTTGACGCGGACATCACTGTGACTTCTAACGGTAAAAGCGCTAGCGCTAAGAGCCTATTCAAACTACAAACTCTTGGCCTAGTAAAAGGTACAGTAGTTTCTATCTCTGCTGAGGGCCCACAAGCTCAACAAGCTGTAGACCACCTAGTTGCCCTAATGGATCAACTACACTAATCCGGTCTCCTATTTCTTAAAGCCATTTTGTGAAAGCAAAATGGCTTTATTGGAAATAGAGCGATATATAAGCTACTAATTATCGTTAGTGCACTCATTATTCTCCCGTTTTAAAAGTTGACCAACTTAAGGTAACGCTATGATTTCAGGCATCCTAGCATCTCCTGGTATTGCTATTGGTAAAGCACTACTACTTCAAGAAGATGAAATTGTCCTAAACACAAACACTATTTCAGACGATCAAGTAGAAGCAGAAGTTGCACGTTTCTTTGAAGCACGCGACAAATCTTCAGCTCAGCTAGAAACAATCAAGCAAAAAGCACTTGAAACCTTCGGTGAAGAGAAAGAAGCGATCTTTGAAGGTCACATCATGCTTCTTGAAGATGAAGAGCTAGAGGAAGAAATCCTAGCACTTATCAAAAATGACAAGATGCACGCTGATAACGCAATCCACACAGTTATCGAAGAGCAAGCATCTGCACTTGAATCTCTAGACGATGAATACCTAAAAGAGCGTGCAACGGACATCCGTGACATCGGTACACGTTTCGTTAAAAACGCACTAGGTATCAACATCGTTTCTCTTAGCGATATTGAAGACGAAGTGATCTTGGTTGCTTACGACCTAACGCCATCAGAAACTGCGCAAATCAACCTAGACTACGTTCTTGGTTTTGCATGTGACATCGGTGGTCGTACTTCACACACTTCAATCATGGCTCGTTCTCTAGAACTTCCAGCTATCGTTGGTACCAACGACATCACGAAGAAAGTGAAGAATGGCGACATGCTGATTCTTGATGCGATGAACAACAAAATCGTTATCAACCCTTCTGACGCTGAAGTAGAAGAAGCGAAAGCAGTAAAAGCGGCATTCCTAGCGGAAAAAGAAGAACTCGCAAAACTTAAAGATCTGCACGCAGAAACGACTGACGGTCACCGCGTAGAAGTATGCGGCAACATCGGTACTGTAAAAGACTGTGACGGTATCATCCGCAACGGCGGTGAAGGCGTTGGTCTGTACCGTACTGAATTCCTATTCATGGACCGTACCGCACTACCAACAGAAGACGAACAGTACCAAGCGTACAAAGAAGTTGCGGAAGCAATGAATGGTCAGGCTGTTATTATCCGTACTATGGATATCGGTGGTGACAAAGATCTACCATACATGGATCTTCCTCAAGAGATGAACCCATTCCTAGGCTGGCGTGCAGTGCGTATCAGCTTAGACCGTCGCGAAATCCTTCGTGACCAGCTACGCGGCATCCTACGTGCATCAGCACACGGTAAGCTACGTATCATGTTCCCAATGATCATTTCTGTTGAAGAAATTCGTGAACTGAAGAAAGCGATCGAAGAGTACAAAGAAGAGCTACGCGTAGAAGGCCACGCGTTTGACGAAAACATCGAAATCGGTGTCATGGTTGAAACGCCAGCGGCAGCCGCTATCGCGCACCACCTAGCGAAAGAAGTGGCTTTCTTCTCTATCGGTACTAACGACTTGACTCAGTACACACTAGCCGTTGACCGTGGTAACGAGATGATCTCTCACCTGTACAACCCACTATCACCAGCAGTTCTAACGGTAATCAAACAGGTTATCGACGCTTCTCACGCAGAAGGCAAATGGACGGGCATGTGTGGTGAGCTAGCAGGTGACGAACGCGCGACACTTCTTCTTCTTGGTATGGGTCTGGATGAGTTCTCAATGAGCGGCATCTCTATCCCTGCAGTGAAGAAAGTGATCCGTAACTCTAACTTCGCAGAAGTGAAAGCGATGGCAGAAGAGGCGTTATCGCTTCCAACTGCAGCTGAAATCGAAGCTGTTGTTGAAAAATTCATCGCAGAGAAATCTCAATAATCAGCTAATTCCAATAAGATAGGCGGCAAAAATAGTCGTCTATCTTCTAAGATTGGTATACTATAATTCGACAGAATTACATAAAAACGTTAGGAGCATGACACAATGGGTCTGTTTGATAAACTTAAGAAGCTTGTATCTGATGACAGCGCTGATGCTGGTGCAATCGAAATCATCGCACCTCTATCAGGTGAAATCGTAAATATCGAAGATGTGCCAGACGTTGTTTTCGCAGAGAAAATCGTTGGTGACGGTATTGCTATCAAGCCAGCAGGCGACAAAATGGTAGCTCCTGTAAACGGTACTATCGGTAAGATCTTCGAGACTAACCACGCATTCTCTATCGAATCAGATGACGGCGTTGAGCTATTCGTTCACTTCGGTATCGATACAGTTGAACTGAAAGGCGAAGGCTTCAAGCGCATCGCTGAAGAAGGTCAATCTGTTAAAGCTGGTGACACTATCATCGAATTCGACCTAGCTCTTCTAGAAGAAAAAGCTAAGTCTACTCTTACTCCAGTTGTAATCTCTAACATGGACGAAATCAAAGAGCTGAACAAGCTTTCTGGTACAGTAACTGTTGGTGAAACACCGGTACTACGTGTAACTAAGTAATCACTACTTAGCCAAACGATAAAAGCGCAGCCTCAAGCTGCGCTTTTTTGTATCTGTAGATTTAACAATCACTTTAAGCCAAGTGCGTATTTCAATACTTGCGCTTTAATAGGCCCGGATTTCTCTGCCACTTTCAGCGCAGCATTGCGCACAAACTTAAGCGGTGCTAGCTCATTGCTAAAGCTCTTGTAGAAGAAATCCATACCCGATTGCATCAACAAGTTGTCTGGGCGGCGTTTACGTTCATACTGCTTAAGTACGTCCATAGAGAGGATTTGCTGTCCATGTGTCACGTCTAGCAGTGCTTCCACGTCCTTGAAACCCAAGTTTACGCCCTGCCCTGCGAGCGGATTGATCGTATGCGCCGAATCGCCCACTAAAACACATCCTTGCTGATAGTAGGATTGCGCGTGGCGACGCGTTAATGGAAAAGAGCCAAACTGGAGCACTTTAACGTCACCCAATTCTGCTGGGAAATGACTCAGCACTTCTTGTCTGAGCTGTTCAGTAGACATACCGCAAAGCTGCTTAATTCGTTTCGGTGAGTCATACCATACCAATGAACCTTGATGACCGCACAGCGGCAAAAACGAGCGAGGACCGGTTGGATTAAACTGCTGCCAAGTAATATCTTGTTGAGGAAGTTCGGTTTCAACATTGATGAGCATGCAGTGCTGACGGTAATCCCACGCCGTAATACCAATACCCGCCAATGAACGGACTTTTGAATTCGCACCGTCTGCGCCCACCACGAGATCCACTGCAACACACTCACCGGAAGACAAAGTCACTTGAGGTGTCGCCGAAAACTCGATGTGTTCCAACGTCTCAGGGCAACGCAGTGTAAGGTTAGGATACTTCTCAAACTCAGCCCACAAACCTAATTGAATCAAGCGATTCTCCACGATGTAGCCCAAACGCTCCATGTTCAACTCATCTGAATGGAAGCGGGTACGACAATCGGGATGCTCCCACGTTTCTAATCGACGGTATGGACACACACGCATGTCTGATATTGCTTGCCAAGCACCAAGGCTTTCGAGGATTTCCACAGAATGCTCAGAGATCGCTGAGACACGGATATCCATCGGCTGTTCAGGTGTAAAAGCTATTGGCTCTTTTCCTTCAACAACCAGCACGCTTCTTCCTTGCTTAGCAAAGCCAATCGCGACGGCGGCACCGACCATACCCCCACCAATGACTGCAACATCATACTTGCTCATATTTTGTACTTCATCGTATTGATTATTTGGCTGTTTTTCATTGTACGATTTCATTATCAAAATGTAACGAAAAACCTTATCGGCCATCAGGGCAAATCCCTTATGTAACATGGCTTTTAAGAGAATCAGTGTCAGCACTGGTCAGTTGGTTTTGAAAGCAGTACAATACGCCGCTTACCGCCGAGAGGGCGGCTAAAACTTGGTCACCACTATTGCTATTATATCGGTGACTTTCTGGAAACATTGGGCGATTTGCTCCCTTAATTTAAACTAACGATCGAGCGAACAACATGAGTAAAAAACTGCTAATTAAAACCTGGGGCTGCCAGATGAATGAATACGATTCATCAAAAATGGCGGATCTACTGAATGCGGCTAACGGCTACGAGCTGACAGAAGAACCAGGAGAAGCAGACGTATTACTACTTAATACCTGTTCTATCCGTGAAAAAGCACAAGAGAAGGTATTCCACCAGCTAGGTCGTTGGAAAACGCTAAAAGACAAGAAACCTGGCGTCGTGATTGGCGTTGGTGGCTGTGTAGCAACACAAGAAGGTGACCACATTCGCGAACGCGCACCGTTCGTTGACGTTATCTTTGGCCCACAAACACTGCACCGCCTGCCTGAGATGATTAAACAATCTCAAACAGACGACGCACCAGTGATGGATATCTCTTTCCCAGAGATCGAAAAATTCGACCGTCTACCAGAACCACGCGCTGAAGGAGCGACAGCGTTCGTTTCTATCATGGAAGGCTGTTCTAAGTACTGTACTTACTGCGTCGTACCTTACACACGTGGTGAAGAAGTCAGCCGTCCAATGGATGACGTACTTTTCGAAATCGCACAGCTAGCAGAGCAAGGCGTACGTGAAGTTAACCTACTAGGCCAAAACGTCAACGCGTACCGTGGACCTATGCACGACGGCGAAATCTGCTCGTTTGCAGACCTGCTTCGTTTGGTTGCGTCTATCGACGGTATCGACCGTATTCGTTTCACCACAAGTCACCCGCTTGAGTTCACCGACGATATCATCGCGGTATACGAAGATACACCAGAGCTAGTAAGCTTCTTGCACCTGCCAGTACAAAGCGGCAGCGATCGCATCCTAACGATGATGAAGCGCCCGCACACAGGTATCGAATACAAATCGATCATCCGTAAACTGCGTAAAGCGCGTCCTGATATCCAAATCAGCTCAGACTTTATCGTCGGTTTCCCAGGTGAAACAGATAAAGATTTCCAAGACACAATGAAGCTAATCAAAGACGTAGACTTTGACATGAGCTTTAGCTTTATCTTCTCTCCTCGTCCAGGCACGCCTGCGGCAGATTACCCGTGCGACCTATCTGAAGAAGTGAAGAAAGAGCGTCTATACGAACTGCAACAAACCATCAATAGCCAAGCGATGCGTTACTCTCGCTTGATGCTAGGTACAGAGCAACGCGTTCTGGTAGAAGGTCCATCGAAAAAGAATCTAATGGAGCTTCGCGCTCGTACAGAGAATAACCGTGTGGTTAACTTTGAAGGTAGTGCAGACCTGATCGGTCAGTTTGTTGATGTGAAGATCACTGACGTATTTGCGAACTCACTACGTGGTGAAATCGTACGTACCGAAAAAGACATGGACTTGCGTACCATCATTTCTCCAACACAAATGATGGCGAAGACCAAGCGCGAAGATGAGCTGGGTGTAGCAACGTTTACGCCTTAAAGCTTGAAAATACCTGACTAAGTGACCATCTTAGAAAAAGGTATGTAAAGCCATTAGAAGCCCGGTCTAAATCGGGCTTCTACAAGATGGCAAAAAATGAGAGGCAACTTTGAGCAATAAAATTGTAACTCTAGAAATCGATCTAGAACCTTCAGATAATCGCCGCTTGGCAAGTCTTTGCGGTCCTTTCGACGACAATATCAAACACTTAGAGCGCCGTTTAGGTGTTGAAATCAGCTACCGTGGCAACTTTTTTACCATCGTGGGTAAACCTCACACCTCTGCGGCAGCACTCGAAATTATCAAGACGCTTTACGTCAATACTGCGCCAGTGCGTGGCAATATCCCTGATATCGAGCCAGAAGAAATCCATTTAGCCATCAAAGAAACCGGCATTTTGGAACAAAACACCGAATCGGATATCGAGCACGGCAAAGAAGTCTTTATTAAGACAAAGAAAGGCGTAATCAAACCGCGTACACCAAACCAAGCTCAATACTTGGTCAACATGGTGACACACGATATCTCTTTCGGTATTGGCCCAGCAGGTACAGGTAAAACTTATCTTGCGGTTGCGGCGGCAGTTGATGCGCTTGAGCGCCAAGAAATTCGTCGTATCTTGTTGACTCGTCCAGCGGTTGAAGCGGGCGAAAAACTCGGTTTCCTACCCGGTGACTTGAGCCAGAAAGTCGACCCCTACCTTCGTCCACTGTACGACGCATTATTTGAAATGCTAGGCTTTGAACGTGTTGAGAAGCTGATTGAACGCAACGTAATTGAAGTTGCTCCGCTTGCATACATGCGTGGTCGTACACTAAACGACGCGTTTATTATTCTCGATGAGAGCCAAAACACCACCGTAGAACAGATGAAAATGTTCCTCACACGTATTGGCTTTAACTCACGTGCAGTGATCACAGGTGACGTAACCCAGATCGACTTACCACGTGGTGCTAAATCGGGTTTGCGTCACGCGATCGAAGTATTGAACGAAGTCGACGAGATCAGCTTCAACTTCTTCCAGTCGGATGACGTTGTTCGTCACCCAGTGGTTGCGCGCATCGTTAACGCGTACGAGAACTGGGAGGCGCAAGACCAAAAAGAGCGTAAAGAGTACGAAAAGCGTCGTCGTGAAGAACGCGAAGCCCAGGCTCAAGCCGTCGCTCAATCAGCACTAAAAGAGAGCAAAGAGTCATGAGTATCGAACTCGACCTACAATTGGCTGTCGAAAATGAAAATGGTCTGCCTAGTTTCGAAGACGTTCAACGTTGGTTAAGCAACACCGTTGAAAAGTTTCAACCTCAGGCAGAAGTCACGGTTCGTATCGTTGATGAAGAAGAAAGCCATCAACTCAACCACGAGTATCGTGGTAAAGATAAGCCGACTAACGTGCTCTCTTTTCCGTTTGAAGCCCCTCCGGGCATAGAGATTGATCTTCTGGGTGACTTGATTATCTGTCGCCAAGTGGTTGAGCGTGAAGCCAAAGAACAAGGCAAGCCTTTGATGGCACATTGGGCGCATATGGTTGTACATGGTAGTCTGCATCTGCTAGGTTATGATCATATCGAGGACGACGAAGCTGAAGAAATGGAGTCGCTCGAAACAGAAATCATGCAATCTATGGGCTTTAAAGACCCCTATATTGCTGAAAAGCAAAGCTAGTCCATACTATTTTGATTAGCTTACGTGTGCTATCACACTTCTGATAGCGTTACTTAAATGAGAAACAATGAACGAAGACAATTCGACCTCATCTCTAGAAGGTAAGAAAGAAAAATCTGAAGGTCCGAGTAGAAAGTCCTTCTTCGGCCGTTTAGGTCAAATCTTCCAGGGTGAACTTAAAGATCGCCAAGAGCTAGTGGACGTTATCCGCGACTCTGAAGAGAACGACCTGATTGACCATGACACCCGCGACATGCTTGAAGGTGTTATGGAAATCGCTGAGATGCGAGTGCGTGACATCATGATCCCACGCTCGCAAATGGTTACGGTGGACCGTAGCGACGATCTCGACGCTTTGGTTAACCTCATCACTGACGCAGCGCACTCGCGCTACCCAGTTATCAGTGAGGATAAAGACCATGTTGAAGGCATCCTGCTTGCGAAGGACTTACTTAAATACTTAGGCTCAGACTGTGCGCCATTTGATATCGAGCAAGTTATCCGTCCTGCGGTGGTTGTTCCTGAAAGTAAACGTGTTGACCGTCTACTTAAAGAATTCCGTGAGGAACGTTATCACATGGCAATTGTCGTAGATGAGTTCGGGGGCGTTTCAGGCCTTGTAACTATCGAAGACATCCTTGAAGAAATCGTTGGTGAAATTGAAGACGAATTCGACGATGAAGAAGAGTTAGATATCCGTAAACTGAGCAAACACACCTACTCAGTGAAGGCGCTAACCACCATCGAAGAGTTCAACGACAGCTTCAAAACAACCTTCAGTGATGATGAAGTCGATACGGTTGGCGGTATGGTTATGACGGCTTTCGGCCACTTACCTTCACGTGGTGAAGTAGTGGAGATCGACGGTTATAGCTTTAAAGTAACCTCAGCGGATAACCGCCGTGTGTTGCAAATACAAGTAACCATCCCCGATGAAGAGTCTCTTCCAGAAACAACAGAAGAGTAACGCTAATCTCACCTAGATGTGTACTCTAGGGATACTCAGACTAAGAACGATGAATAACGCTTTTTTTCATCGCCTAAAACGGCCGCTCGCGGCCGTTTTTGTTGGCGCTATCACCACACTCGCATTCGCTCCTTACCAACTTTGGCCATTGGCTTTTATCAGCCCCGCCTTGTTATTAATCTTGCTCCATGGTCAATCCGGTAAACGCGCACTTGGTATTGGCTACGCTTGGGGACTAGGCCAGTTTGCCACTGGCATCAGTTGGGTTTACATCAGTATCGACCACTTCGGTGGCATGCCTAAAGCGGCCAGTCTATTTTTGATGGCGCTGTTGATTGGGTATCTGGCCATCTACCCTGCTCTGTTTAGCTGGAGCTTAAATCGCTTTTTCCCCAACTCAAACCGCACTCATTTCTTCCTAGCGGCACCTGCACTATGGCTGGTTTTCGACTGGTTACGTGGTTGGGTGATGACGGGCTTCCCGTGGCTATGGCTCGGTTACAGTCAAATAGAAAGCCCATTAGCCAACTTTGCTCCAATTGGAGGCGTCGAGCTATTAACGCTGTTAGTTATTGTGGCTGCCGCTAGCATTGCTTATGCAGCACTGAACCGACAATGGCTTCATCTGTTGATTCCAGCGGTCATCCTTGCAGCAGGTTACGGGTTAAAAGCAGCAAACTGGGTGAGCCCAGTGCCGGAGAACGCGTCTAAAGTCGCGCTGATTCAAGGAAACATCGCACAGGAACTGAAATGGTTGCCAAGCCAACGCTGGCCAACCATCATGAAATACACCGACCTGACGCGCGAAAACTGGGATGCCGATATCATCATTTGGCCGGAAGCCGCTATTCCTGCGTTTGAATTTGAGATTGCCTCATTTTTACGCAACCTAGATTCTGCGGCAAAAATGAATAACAGTGCTGTGATTACTGGTGTAGTAAATCAGGCTGAGAATAAGCAGTTCTACAACAGCATTCTCACCGTTGGTAAAACACCACTGGGTGATTATAACTACGATGTAAATGCGCGCTACAACAAGCACCATTTGCTGCCGTTTGGTGAGTTTGTCCCGTTTGAGAACATTCTTCGCCCACTCGCCCCCTTCTTCAATCTGCCGATGTCCTCATTCAGCCGTGGTGAGTTTATCCAGCCAAACATTAACGCCAATGGCACGCAGATGGCACCCGCCTTGTGTTACGAGATCATTTTCAATGAGCAAGTACGCCGCAACATCACCGATGACACAGACTTCATCCTGACGTTATCCAACGATGCTTGGTTTGGTCGTTCAATTGGTCCACTGCAACACATGGAAATTGCACGTATGCGTGCGCTAGAACTGGGTAAGCCAGTGATTCGGTCAACCAACAACGGTGTTACGGCAGTCACTGACTACAAAGGCAACATCACCGCGCAAATTCCTCAATTCGAAACTGGCGTCCTGCGCGCTGAAGTGGTTCCAACGCAAGGCTTAACTCCGTACACCACATTGGGTACATGGCCGCTGTATATTTGGGTGCTAATCAGCCTGGTTATCGGTTGGCGACTTAAGGATTAATAGCTTAAGCATTGGGAATAAAAAAGGCACTGTCAGACAGTGCCTTTTTTCGTCTACGCGATTTTATGGTTTCAGCGCCTGACGACTAAAGCCTGTGCAGCCACATTTGCTGCATGGAATGATTTCTGTCGGATGGTTGTACTCTGTCTTGTGTCCGCACTCGTCACATACCAGCACGCCGAGTCCAATCACCTCGCCAGCTTCATACAGGCCTTGGTGCTCTAGGTCATCGAATAGCTCCACCCATTCCACTTTGGTACGGTCAGTAATCTCTAGCAACCCCTGCCAAATCGAGTCAGCAATCATCAAAGAAAACGGGCTATTTTTTGACTCTTCGTAATTTTCAGCAAATTCTTTCAAATCAGACTTTACATAAGCCGAAACCAACGCCAATTCATCTTTAGTCAGATCATTAGCAGCTTCGACCACTTTGCCGGATGTTTCTAAAACGCGGTTAACTTCTTCAGGGCTATGTTTGAGCGCTTCGACAACGTCTTCAAACATTTCCTCATAACCTTCTTTACGTTTTGGCATAGTTACCCTCCTTACTGAGAATTGAAGAGTGTAGGCTATTGTTGTACCTCGCTCCTTTAGGTATTCTATGACGATCTATTTAAGTCTGTTCTAACCGAACTCACAAATTCCAAGATAACCGGATATCATCGATGCAAGAACAATACAACCCACAAGACATTGAACAGAAAGTTCAAAAGCACTGGGATGACAACAAGACCTTTGTTGTAAGTGAAGACCCAAATAAAGAAAAATTCTACTGTCTATCTATGTTCCCTTACCCAAGTGGTCGACTACACATGGGTCACGTGCGCAACTATACCATCGGTGACGTAGTATCTCGTTTCCAACGCCTACAAGGCAAAAACGTAATGCAACCAATCGGTTGGGATGCGTTCGGTCTACCAGCAGAAAATGCAGCGGTAAAAAACAACACTGCACCTGCGCCATGGACTTACGAAAATATTGAATACATGAAAAACCAGCTTAAATTGCTAGGTTTTGGCTACGACTGGAATCGTGAGTTCGCAACTTGTACGCCTGAGTACTACCGTTGGGAACAAGAGTTCTTCACCAAGCTTTATGAAAAAGGCCTAGTTTACAAGAAGACATCTTCTGTTAACTGGTGTCCAAACGACCAAACGGTTCTAGCGAACGAACAGGTTGAAGACGGCTGCTGCTGGCGTTGTGATACTCCAGTAGAGCAAAAAGAGATCCCTCAGTGGTTCATCAAGATCACTGAATACGCTCAAGAGCTACTTGACGATCTAGACAAGCTTGAAGGTTGGCCAGAAATGGTTAAGACCATGCAGCGCAACTGGATTGGTCGCTCTGAAGGTGTTGAACTGAAGTTTGAAGTTAAGGACCAACAAGACCTAGAAGTTTACACTACGCGTCCAGATACGCTAATGGGTGTGACTTACGTAGGTATCGCAGCAGGTCACCCTCTTGCAGCATTAGCCGCAGAGAACAACCCAGAGCTTGCTGCATTTATCGACGAATGTAAGAACAACAAAGTGGCTGAAGCAGAGCTAGCAACAATGGAGAAGAAAGGTATGGCGACTGGCCTTACTGCAATTCATCCATTGAACGGCCGTGAAGTACCAGTGTACGTAGCAAACTTCGTACTGATGGACTACGGTACAGGCGCGGTTATGGCAGTACCTGCTCACGACCAACGTGACTACGAGTTCGCGACTAAGTACGGCCTAGACATCGTGCCAGTCATCAAGCCAGTTGATGGCAGTGAGCTAGACATCTCTGAAGCAGCCTACACAGAGAAAGGGGTTCTGTTCGATTCTGGTGAATTCGACGGCCTAGAGTTCCAAGCTGCATTCGACGCAATCGCAGCCAAGCTAGAAGCAGAAGGCAAAGGCACTAAGACCGTTAACTTCCGTCTACGTGACTGGGGTGTATCTCGTCAACGTTACTGGGGCGCACCAATCCCAATGGTAACTACTGAAGATGGTGAAGTTCATCCAGTACCTGCTGATCAGCTACCCGTGATTCTTCCAGAAGACGTGGTAATGGACGGCGTGACTAGCCCAATCAAAGCAGATAAAGAGTGGGCGAAGACCACCTTTAACGGTGAGCCAGCGCTACGTGAGACAGATACGTTCGATACGTTCATGGAATCTTCTTGGTACTATGCTCGCTACTGTTCACCTCAAGCGGACGACATCCTAGATCCAGAAAAAGCAAACTACTGGCTACCAGTAGATCAGTACATTGGTGGTATCGAGCACGCTTGTATGCACCTATTGTACTCACGCTTCTTCCACAAATTGCTACGTGATGCAGGTTACGTAACGTCTGACGAGCCGTTCAAACAGCTACTATGCCAAGGCATGGTACTAGCAGATGCATTCTACTTCGAGAACGGAAAAGGTGGCAAAGAGTGGGTTGCGCCAACTGACGTGAAAGTTGAGCGTGACGGCAAAGGTCGCATCACTTCTGCTACCGACAACGAAGGTCGCAACGTTGAGCACTCAGGCATGATCAAAATGTCGAAGTCGAAGAACAACGGTATCGACCCTCAAGAGATGGTCGACAAGTACGGCGCTGATACAGTACGTCTATTTATGATGTTCGCATCTCCGGCAGACATGACACTTGAGTGGCAAGAATCTGGTGTAGAAGGCGCAAACCGCTTCCTAAAACGTGTTTGGAAACTCGTTAAAGAACACGCAGAGAAAGGCGCAGCAGAAGCAGTTGATGCAACAGCACTGTCTGGTGACCAAAAAGCACTTCGTCGTGACGTTCACAAAACGATCGCGAAAGTGACTGACGATATCGCTCGTCGTCAAACGTTCAACACCGCGATCGCAGCAATCATGGAACTGATGAACAAGCTAGCGAAAGCACCTCAAGAATCTGCGCAAGATCGTGCAATTCTTGATGAAGCGCTAAAAGCGGTTGTAGCGATGCTTTACCCAATCACTCCGCACATTTCATACGAGCTATGGACTGTGCTTGGCGAGTCAGACATCGACAACGCAGCGTGGCCAACGTTTGATGAGAAAGCGCTAGTTGAAGACGAAAAAACTATCGTTGTTCAAGTTAACGGCAAGCTGCGTGCAAAACTAACCGTTGCAGCTGATGCAAGCAAAGAGCACGTTGAAGAGTTAGGTTTGAACGATGAAAACGTTGTGAAATTCACAGAAGGTCTAACCGTACGTAAAGTAATTTACGTTCCTGGTAAACTTCTGAATATCGTAGCGAACTAATTTATCGCCATATAGTCTTAAGCAGGGTGTGACCACGCCCTGCTTTATTTATCTCAGCTTATTCCTTGAGTGGTCTGAGATAAATAATCCAATAATTAATTGAGAGCCATCAATCTATGTTTCGTAGAGCATCGCGTCTGTTATCTTTCTCCTCTATTAAGCTTACAACGGCGGTACTTGTCGCCAGTTTACTTGCAGGCTGTGGTTTTCACCTACGTGGTGACTACTCAATTCCAGAGTCACTCAACACCTTGTCCCTCACCAGTTACGATGAATACAGTAACTTTACTCGCATGATGAAAGGCCAACTGCGTTTAAGCGAAGTGGAAATCGTGCCACCAGCATCAAACGTACCGAACCTGCACCTTATCGGTGAATCAATTAGTGAACGCACACTATCGCTATACCAAACTGCGCGGGCAGCGGAAAAAGAACTGACATTCCGCGCGTCATACCGCGTAACCGCACCAGGGTTAGGCGCCAAAACCCTCTCAACCAGCGTAACCCGCAGCTACTTGGATAACCCGCTTAGCGCACTGGCTAAATCGGTAGAGCGTGACATGATTGAGGACGAAATGCGCAAGCTGGCAGCCACGCAGATTGTTCGTCAGATGGCACGTTTGAAAGCCGATTTAGCCCGCAACCGTTTCGATGACGAAGTTGCTGAAACAGAAATAACTCAAGACGATCAGCAATATCAGATCAAAACCTATGTGGGTAACAAAGAAGTTGACCTGAACGAGTTATCAACTTCAGCTCAGTAAGGGAACACTATGCGAATTTTCGCTGATCGCTTGGTGGAGCAGCTCAACAAGCAGCTTCACCCAACTTACTTAATCTTTGGTAACGAGCCACTTCTGCTGCAAGAGTCGCGTCAGGCGATTCAAAAAGCTGCATTCGCCCAAGGGTTTGAAGAGCGCCACCGTTTCTCTATCGATAATTATTTCGATTGGAGCCCGGTTTACGACTCGTGCCAAGCGATGAGCTTGTTCTCGGCTCGCCAAATCATAGAATTAGAGCTACCAGAAACGGGCGTGAACGCCGCAATCGCCAAAGAGCTGGTCGCACTCAGTGAGTTACTGCATAGCGACATCATTTTAGTGATCGTCGGCACCAAGCTGACCAAAGCACAAGAAAATACCAAATGGTTTAAAGCACTATCAGCACAAGGTTGTTGGGTCAATTGCCTTACTCCAGACATCCAGCGCTTACCTCAATTTGTCCAAGCGCGTTGCCGTGCGTTAAACCTCAAGCCAGACCCTGAAGCGGTAAAAATGCTGGCACAATGGCACGAAGGTAACTTGTTTGCGTTAACCCAAAGCTTGGAGAAACTAGCGCTGATTTACCCAGACGGACAGCTAAACTTGATTCGACTGGAAGAATCTCTCAGCCGACACAATCATTTTACGGCGTTCCATTGGATAGACGCCCTGCTCGCTGGCAAAGCTAATCGTGCGCAACGCATCATGCGCCAACTAGAAGCAGAAGGCGTAGAGCTGGTCATTTTGGCGAGAACGGTGCAAAAAGAACTCTCCCAACTGCTTTCAATGCAGCAGATGCTACAAAGCGTGCCGATGGGCAAAGTCTTTGACCAATTCAAGGTATGGCAATCTAAGCGACCACTCTACTCAGCCGCGTTGAACCGCCTGAAGATGAGTGACCTGCGCCGCCTAATCCAGTTATTGGCGAAGATAGAGCTTCTGGTCAAGACCCAGTATGATGAATCTAGCTGGCCACTATTGCACCAGTTAGGCGCTGAGATGTGCCAACCACCAATGAAGCACTAAAAAAGCGTGATATACTTCGCCGCCCAAATTTGAACCTAATTGATACAACGAGGACAACACCTTGCAACTTGAAGAGCTCAATGATTTTTTAGTCGATAAAGTCGATGATATGAAAGCGCAAGACATCAAAACCGTTGATGTTCAGGGTAAATCCAGCATTACTGACTACATGATCATCTGCACTGGCACTTCAAAACGTCACGTGTCTTCTATCGCCGACCATGTCGCACAAGAAGCCAAGCAAGCGGGTATGGAACCGCTTGGCATTGAAGGTGAAAAAGAAGGCGAATGGGTGGTACTGGATATGGGCACAACCATCGTTCACGTGATGCAAGAAGAGCAACGCGAGCTATACCAACTAGAGAAGCTTTGGGGCTAATCAATGAAAATCCAATTGATTGCCGTTGGCACTAAGATGCCCAAATGGGTGGAAGAAGGGTTTCAAGAGTATCGTCGTCGATTTCCTCACGACATGCCATTAGAATTGGTTGAAATCCCAGCGGGAAAACGCGGAAAGAACGCTGATATTGCAAGAATTCTGCAAAAAGAAGGCGACGCGATGCTAGCTGCAGTGCCAAAGGGCAACCGAATTGTTACTCTAGATATCCCTGGCAAAAAGTGGGACACGCCACAACTGGCAGAACAGCTGGAAAGCTGGAAATTGGATGGTCGTGACGTATCAATCTTGATTGGTGGTCCAGAAGGTCTTGCTCCTGCGTGTAAAGCGGCGGCAGATCAAAGCTGGTCCCTGTCCGCTCTCACGTTACCTCATCCACTTGTCCGTATTGTTATGGCAGAAAGTTTATATCGAGCGTGGAGCATTACCGCTAACCACCCGTACCACCGAGAATAAGTATTCATGTTAAGGAAGCGTTCCCAAATAAGGGACTATCAAGAAGAAGCACGACTGTTTAAAAGCCGTGCTATTTTCGCTTTCATTGGCATTGTGGCTATGATGGGCATACTGGTCACCAACCTGTACAACATACAGATTAACCAGTTTCAAGATTATAAGACCCGCTCCAACGACAACCGCATCAAAGTCGTCCCTATCGCGCCGAATCGTGGTCTAATTTATGACCGTAATGGTGTACTTCTGGCAGAAAACCAGCCCGTTTTTAGCTTAGAAATCACGCCAGAAAAAGTCGATGATATGGACGATACAATTGCACGTCTACAGCAAATCTTGACCATCACACCAGAGCAAATCGAACGCTTCCACAAAGAGCGTGTGCAGACACGTCGCTTTAAGTCCGTACCAATACTTAACCAGCTTACCCAACAGCAAGTGGCAAAGTTTTCGGTCAACCAACATAAATTTCCAGGCGTCGCAGTCAACGCAGCACTAAAACGCAACTACCCGTTTGGCGAAGTACTCACTCACGTAATCGGCTATGTCTCGCGTATCAACGACCGCGATATGCAACGTTTGATTCGAGAAGAGAAAGACGCCAACTATCAGGCAACTCGCGATATCGGTAAGTTGGGCATCGAGCGTTACTACGAAGATTTACTCCACGGTACCGCAGGCTACCAAGAGGTAGAAGTGAACAGCCGCGGCCGTATCATTCGCACCTTGAAGTATGTCCCGCCGGTTCCGGGCAAAGACATTGTTCTCAACCTTGATATCGATTTACAGTTGTATGTACATGGCTTACTGGATTCACGCCGGGGCAGCATAGTTGTGCTCGATCCAAAAGACAACGGCGTGCTAGCGATGGTATCAAGTCCTAGTTACGACCCGAACGCGTTCGTACACGGTATTTCCGGCAAAGCCTACAGCGCGTTACTCAACGACAAAAACCGTCCACTGGTTAACCGAGCTACATTAGGCATTTACCCACCAGCATCGACCATTAAACCATTTATGGCTGTGGCTGCGTTGGAAGAAGGGGTGGTTACGCCGAACACAACACGTAATGACCCAGGTTATTGGCGGATTCCGAACTCTAAAACCAAACCATTTCGTGACTGGTTACGTTGGGGACACGGCAAAGTCAACATCGTTAAATCGATTGAAGAATCGGTGGATACTTTCTTTTATCAGATTGCATATGACATGGGCATCGACCGCATTTCACGCTGGATGATGATGTTTGGCTTTGGCGATTACACTGGCATCGATATCTACGAAGAGAGCAAAGCCAATATGCCGACTCGAGACTGGAAGATGTCACGACACCGCACACCTTGGTATCAGGGCGATACAATTCCGGTCGGTATTGGGCAAGGTTACTGGACCGCAACACCAATGCAGCTAGCGAAAGCGACATCTGTATTGGTTAATCGTGGTAAAGTACTCGCTCCTCACCTACTACGAGCTACGATCGAAAACGGCGAACGATTTGAGACACAAACACTGTCTGAAGTTGAAAGCTACCCACCGATTACTGGTGTACCTAAGCGTTACTGGGATATCGCAATTGAAGGCATGCGTTTGGTTAACCACGGTAAGAAAGGCACCGCGCGCCGCGCGTTCTACAAAACCAAATATGTCAGCGCAGGTAAATCAGGTACCGCTCAGGTATTTGGCTTAGGTGAGAATGAGGAATACAACGCCGACGAAATCGCAGAGCACTTGCGTGATCACGCCCTATTTACTGGTTTTGCTCCGGTGGATGACCCAGAGTTGATTGTCACTATGGTTCTGGAAAATGCGGGAGGTGGCTCTTCCCAAGGTGGACCTGTGGTACGTAAGATCTTTGACCATGTGCTCGTAGAGAGAAAAGAGGCAGCAAAATAATGGATTTGAACCCAGCGACCGGTCAAAACCGAGGCCTTTTCGAACGCTTCCATATAGATTTAACCATGCTGCTTGGCATCTTGGTGCTGATGGGCTTTGGCTTAGTCGTCATGTACAGCGCCAGCGGACAAAACCTATTGATGATGGAACGCCAGGCAATGCGCATGGGCTTGTCACTTGGTGTCATGCTGTTACTTGCCCAAATCCCGCCAAGAACCTATGAAACACTCGCACCACTGGTATTTTTTTCCGGCGTGGCACTGCTACTCGGAGTGCTGTTTTTTGGCGAAGCGTCCAAAGGCGCGCAGCGCTGGCTTAACTTAGGTTTTGTCCGCTTCCAGCCATCTGAACTACTCAAACTCGCGGTACCATTGATGGTCGCGCGTTACATTGGTAAGCGCCCACTACCACCCACATTCCAAACGCTGGTAATGTCACTGGTGATGGTGTTTGTGCCGACTATCCTGATCGCCAAACAACCGGACTTGGGTACATCGATTCTTATTGCTGCTTCAGGCATCTTTGTTATCTTTTTAGCGGGTATCAGCTGGCGAATCATATTCGGCGCGGCGTGTGCACTTGGCGCGTTTTTACCGATTCTGTGGTTTTTCCTGATGCGCGAATACCAAAAAGTACGGGTAAGAACGCTATTTAACCCAGAGTCCGATCCTCTTGGTGCGGGCTACCACATTATTCAAAGTAAGATTGCTATCGGTTCTGGCGGTATTGCTGGTAAAGGCTGGCTTCAGGGAACACAATCCCAGTTGGAGTTTCTACCTGAGCGTCATACCGACTTTATCTTCGCTGTGATCGCAGAAGAGTGGGGCTTGATTGGTATTTTAGGCTTACTCAGCCTATACCTGTTTATCATCGGACGTGGTCTATTTATGGCCAGCAAAGCACAAACCGCTTTTGGTCGCATGATGGCAGGCAGTATCGTCCTCAGCTTCTTCGTTTATGTGTTTGTAAACATCGGCATGGTGAGCGGTATCTTACCCGTTGTAGGTGTGCCACTACCACTGATCAGCTATGGCGGCACGTCGATGGTGACGCTGATGGCCGGCTTCGGCATTCTTATGTCTATCCATACACACAGAAAAGCGTTTTCTAAGGCGACGTAATGATGAATCACAAACACCTGCTGGCAATAGTAAGTGCAAGCGTTATTCTTGCAGGCTGCTCTTCTTCGCCTTCAAAACGCTATACGATCGACGATGATATTGCGCCAGACAGCCCGATTTCGGTTAACCATATTGAAGATGCTCATCCTCAGTATGAACCTTACAGCCGTGGTGGTAACAGCGACTACACCTTACGTGGCCAACGCTACACCATCATCAAAGATGCCAAAGGACACACCGAAGAAGGCCAAGCATCGTGGTACGGAAAAAAGTTCCACGGTCATTTGACCTCAAACGGCGAAGTCTATGACATGTACTCGATGTCTGCCGCACATAAAACGCTACCACTGCCGAGTTACGTTGAAGTCACCAACAAAGACAACGGCCGTAAAGCGATTGTGCGCGTCAACGACCGCGGTCCATTTCATCCGGGGCGTATCATTGACCTGAGCTACGCGGCGGCAACCAAACTGGATGTGATTCGCACAGGGACGGCAAACGTCTCAATTAAAGTCATCACCGTGGATAAACCCACCGATGCGCGCAAGCAAAAAGCCTTACCAAAGTACGCGATTCAGGTGGCATCTTCGCAACATGAAGATCGGGTGCGAACTCTTGCGCAAGATTTAGGTCAAAAACTCTCTGTGGGAAGCTACATCAACTCAGATAACAGCCAACACCGAGTGCTACTGGGTCCATTCGATGACTATATGCTGACACAAAAGACCTTAGAACAAGTAAAATCACTCGGTTTTCCGAGTGCGTTTATTAAATCCTTATAAGTCTTAACTTATTCGGCTTTTGTTGCGACACTAGCCTATACAGTTGATTCTGTTAAGATATGGACAGTTAAAGACAAATCTGTAGTCAATATGAAAAAAACAACGCTAATCAAATCCGTTTTTGCCACTTCTATTGCGCTTTCTGCAACCTTTGCATCTTCTGCTTTTGCAACGCCAATTGTTGTACCAGACGCACCACTTATCGCCGCTAAAGGCTATGTCCTGATGGATTACCATTCAGGCAAAGTTCTGGCTGAGAAAGAAATGAACACCAAGCTGTCTCCAGCAAGCTTGACCAAAATGATGACGAGTTACGTTATCGGCCAGGAGCTTGAGCGCGGTAACATTTCTCTGCAAGACGACGTCACCATCAGTAAAAATGCGTGGGCAAAGAACTTCCCTGACTCATCGAAAATGTTCATCGAAGTCGGCACCACAGTAAAAGTCGAAGACCTAAACAAAGGTATCATCATTCAATCAGGTAACGATGCGTGTGTTGCAATGGCTGAACACATCGCTGGTTCTGAAGATGCATTCGTTGACCTAATGAACGCGTGGGCAGATACGATTGGCATGAAGAACACGCATTTTGCCAACGTTCACGGTCTAGATAACCCAGACCTATACTCAACGCCTTACGATATGGCTCTGCTAGGTAGCGCACTGATCCGCGATGTGCCTGACGAGTACCGTATCTACTCTGAGAAGAAATTCACTTACAACGGTATCACCCAGTACAACCGTAACGGTCTACTTTGGGATAAAAGCATGAATGTGGACGGCATTAAAACCGGCCATACCAGCAACGCAGGTTACAGTCTTGTCAGCTCAGCGACTGAAGGTCAAATGCGTCTAGTTGCCGTAGTGATGGGAACTAAGAACCAGAACGCTCGTAAGTCAGAAAGCAAAAAACTTCTGAGCTACGGTTTCCGTTTCTTCGAAACGGTTGCACCGCATAAAGCAGGCGAAACTTTCGTTGAAGAAAAAATCTGGATGGGCGACAAAAACACTGTGGCTCTGGGTCTAGATCAAGATACTTACGTAACACTTCCACGCGGCCAAGCTAAGAACCTAAAAGCAAGCTTCGTACTTGAAAAAGAACTTGAAGCCCCAATTATGAAAGGTGACGTAGTTGGTAAACTATACTATCAACTAGATGGTAGCGATGTCGCGGAATACCCACTTCTTGCGCTTGAAGATGTCGAACAAGGTAGCTTGTTCAGCCGTCTATGGGATTACATTGTAATGCTATTTAAGAGCTTCTTCTAAGCCAGACTGATTGTGAGTTTGACAACCGATTTGTTGTTTAACTTTTAAACAACTCATACGATTCAATTGGTTATCAAAATTCTGCCCAAAAGCCGCTGAATGCGGCTTTTTTGTTTCATGAGGTAAAACTCGTGGTCGCTTGAGATTTACCGGTATTAGCAGTACTATTCCGCGCTGCTAAAACGACTTTCCAACTTGGAGTTTCCTATGCTGACTATTAACTCAGACGCAAAACTGAAAGACCTGCTAGAGTTTCCGTGCTCGTTTACTTACAAAGTAATGGGCCACGCGAAACCAGAATTACCAGAGAAGGTTCTTGAAGTGATCCAACGCCATGCTCCAGGTGATTACAGCCCAAAAGTTAAGCCTAGCGCTAAGGGCAATTACCACTCAGTGTCTATCAATATCACTGCAACCTCTATTGAACAGGTTGAGATCCTGTACAAAGAGTTGGGTGAAATTGATATTGTACGCATGGTTTTATAATATTATTTGATAAGTTCAATTTTATTTGAAAGCAGCACGAGCTGCTTTCTTTTTAAATATCAATTAGATAATAATCCTACAAATTCTCTAAGGTTAAAAATGTGTTACTGGCATATAGTTGAAAAACCAGAAGCAGTTTATAATCCGGGAACTTTATTAATAGACGATAGGATCGGGAATGCAAAACCAGCTGGTAGTTAAGCATTTGGGAAGACAGGATTACGAGCCAATTTGGCAAGCAATGCATGACTTCACAGACAACCGAACTGACGAAACCCGTGATGAAGTGTGGCTTGTAGAGCACAACCCTGTCTTTACACAAGGCCAAGCGGGTAAAGAAGAGCACCTGTTGAATACAGGTGACATCCCAGTGGTGCAAAGTGACCGTGGCGGCCAGGTAACCTATCATGGTCCAGGTCAGCTTGTAGCTTATTTCCTGATTAACCTCCGTCGTAAAAAGTTAGGCGTACGAGACCTCGTCACTACGATCGAAAATCTCGTGATTAACACGCTAAAGAATTACAATATTGAGTCAGCGGCACGCCCAGATGCGCCCGGCGTCTATGTTGATGGTAAAAAGATCTGCTCTTTAGGATTAAGAATCCGCAAAGGCTGCTCTTTCCATGGTTTGGCATTAAACGTAAATATGGATCTCACGCCGTTTTTACGTATCAATCCATGTGGCTATGCAGGTATGGAAATGGTTCAAGTGAGCCAACTTGGTGGACCAACAGATCTTCAGCAAGTCGAACAGACTCTGGTCAAAGAACTTGTGACTTTGCTTGGTTACGAGCAAGTAGAATTCAGCACAGAAGCCGCCCTACGCGATACGAAGTAAGAGAAGTAAAAGAGCATGAGTAAACCAATCCAAATGGAAAAAGGCGTTAAATACCGTGACGCTGATAAGATGGCACTGATTCCTGTAAAGAATATGCCAACTGAGCAAAAAGAAATTCTGCGCAAGCCAGACTGGATGAAGATCAAGCTGCCATCTGACAGCCAGCGCATCCAAGATATCAAATCGGCGATGCGTAAGAATAACCTTCACTCAGTGTGTGAAGAAGCATCATGCCCGAACTTGGCAGAGTGCTTTAACCACGGTACTGCGACCTTCATGATTCTTGGTGCTATCTGTACTCGTCGTTGTCCTTTCTGTGACGTTGCCCACGGCCGCCCTCTTCCTCCGGAAGCTGAAGAGCCGCAAAAGTTGGCAAAAACCATCGCAGACATGAAACTGAAATACGTCGTGATCACCTCAGTAGACCGTGATGATCTACGTGATGGCGGCGCACAGCACTTTGCTGACTGTAATCGTGAGATTCGTGCTCTTAATCCAAACATCAAGATTGAAACTCTGGTACCAGACTTCCGTGGTCGTATGGATGTGGCGCTGGACCTAATGAAAGACAATCCGCCAGATGTATTTAACCACAACCTAGAGACTGCGCCTCGTCTATACCGTAAAGCGCGTCCAGGTGCGAACTACAAATGGTCACTAGAGCTACTTAAGAAGTTCAAAGAGCAGCACCCTGACGTTCCAACTAAGTCTGGTCTGATGATGGGTCTTGGTGAAACGAAAGAAGAGATCGTTGAAGTACTGAAAGATCTGCGCGCACACGGCGTGACTATGCTGACACTAGGCCAATACCTAGCGCCAAGCCGTCACCACTTGCCAGTTGAGCGTTACGTTCCACCATCAGAGTTCGATGAGCTTAAAGAGATCGCGCTAGAACTTGGCTTCACCCACGCCGCTTGTGGTCCTTTCGTACGTTCTTCGTACCACGCAGACCTTCAAGCTCAAGGTGTTGAAGTAAGCTAATCGCTTTATGCAACTAAAATAATATTCTAAAGGCTGACCGATAACGTCAGCCTTTTTCATTTCCATTCTTGAATGAAAACCGACTCTTCTATAGGCTTAGCTCTATCACTAAAAAAATAACTGGGAATACTATGAAAAGACTAGGGTTTATTGCTATCGCACTTAGCGCACTTGCAGCGGGCTGCTCGTCCAATACACAGCAAGACAATTTCCGTGAAGCTTCTTTTGAACTGTGTAATACCGAAGTCGAGTTGTACTCAGTCAGCGATGATGGCCGTGTTCGTATCTCTTGTTCTGACGGCTCTAAGTTTGCTTTGGATAGCGAAGATACACTAGAGACGATGCGTGATATCAACATCGACTACTGTGATGGTGAAGGTCTGGGTAAATTCAGCGAAAGCCGCAAGTACTACTCGTTTAAGTGTAAGTCCGGCACGTTACTGAGCATTACTAAGTAACCTCAGCGTTATACATATAAAAAAGGGTCGATGTTTTTACATCGACCCTTTTGTTTTTCAAACTGCCTAGCTAACAAAACGCTCCTTAACCACTGTAAACAGTAACTAAAAGGAGCTTTTTCAAATCAATCAGCTAAGCGACAGATTATGCGTAAACTGGTAGACGCTTGCAGATAGCGAGAACTTTCTGTTTTGTCGCTTCGATAACTTCTTCGTTACCGATGTTATCCAATACGTCACACATCCAGTTTGCTAGCTCTTTTGCGTCTTCTTCAGTGAAGCCACGGCGAGTAATTGCTGGAGTACCAACACGGATACCAGAAGTAACAAACGGACTACGAGGGTCGTTTGGTACCGAGTTCTTGTTTACCGTGATGTTTGCTGCACCTAGTGCCGCGTCAGCATCTTTACCTGTGATGTCTTTGTCAATTAGGTCAACAAGGAACAAGTGGTTCTCTGTACCGTTCGATACGATCTTGTAGCCACGTTCCTGGAACTGAGCCACCATCGCTTTTGCGTTTTTCACTACGCGCGCTTGGTAAGCTTTAAACTCTGGCTCCATTGCTTCTTTGAACGCTACTGCTTTACCAGCGATAACGTGCATTAGTGGACCACCTTGACCGCCAGGGAAAACGGCTGAGTTCAGTTTCTTGTACATGTCTTCGCCAGCGTTAGACAGGATAAGACCACCACGTGGACCTGCTAGCGTTTTGTGCGTTGTTGTAGTCACAACGTGTGCGTGTGGAACTGGCGTTGGGTATTCCCCTGCCGCGATAAGGCCAGCAACGTGCGCCATATCGACGAATAGGTAAGCGTCCACTTTGTCTGCGATTTCACGCATGCGCTTCCAATCAACGATTTGAGAGTATGCTGAGAAACCACCGATGATCATCTTAGGTTTGTGCTCAAGCGCTAAGGCTTCCATTTCGTCGTAGTTGATTTGGCCAGCTTCATCGATACCGTAAGGGATAACGTTGTAATGCTTACCAGAGAAGTTTACAGGAGAACCGTGAGTCAGGTGACCACCGTGCGCTAGGCTCATACCTAGAACTGTGTCGCCCGGGTTAAGAAGCGCCATGTAAACCGCACTGTTAGCTTGAGAGCCAGAGTGTGGCTGAACGTTCGCGTACTCACAACCAAACAGTTTGCATGCACGCTCAATCGCTAGAGATTCAGCTTTGTCCACGTACTCACAACCACCGTAGTAGCGCTTGCCTGGATAACCTTCAGCGTATTTGTTTGTTAGCTGAGAACCTTGAGCTTCCATTACACGTGGGCTTGTGTAGTTTTCTGAAGCGATTAGTTCGATGTGTTCTTCCTGGCGAAGAGTTTCTTCTTGGATAGCTGCGAATAGTTCCGCATCGTAATCCGCGATGTTCATATCACGCTTTAGCATCTGTATCTCCTGACTCAGATTAAGACTTAAAGTTGCAAAAAACCTACTTACGACTCTGACGCAAACGTTTGCATCAACCTAATGGCGCGCATTTTACATAATTTGATCTGGGTCATAAAGAGAAAATTCTAATTTTTCTCATGCAGATTTTTCATAATGATTTTCAAGAGGCGTCATAATTGGCATATCTCAAACCTCAATTGGCAGAGATATGTCAATTTTATCCTTTACACCCCGTAAAACGATAATTACATAGGTTTACCTTAAATTTGGCTCTCAAGCTACCGAAATCCTCATTTTTTCAATAGTATTCGCGCCATTATCTACTGTTAAAGTTTCAATTTGATGGAAAAACACTCACGCAAAGAAGATTGGATTGCGATCCTTACTGGTACGTTTCTCGTCGCTCAGGGCGTCTTCTTCCTCCAGTCTGCAAACTTGCTCACTGGCGGAACGACAGGTCTGGCGCTGCTGTTCACACAATTTGTGCCTCTCTCATTTGGTACGCTTTATTTTCTAGCGAACAGTCCTTTCTACTTGCTGGCATGGAAGCGCTTCGGTACACGCTTTGCGATTAACAGCGCCATTTCGGGAGGCTTAGTATCGGTGTTTGCCGACCACCTGTATTTGGTCATTAAACTGGAAACCATCAACGAAGTGTATTGCGCCGTCGCAGGCGGTTTATTGATGGGCTTAGGAATGCTGATCCTGTTCAGACACCGCTCAAGCCTCGGTGGCTTCAACGTATTATGTCTGTTCATTCAGGATAAATTTGGTATTTCAGTCGGAAAATCGCAACTTGCGATCGACATTAGCATTTTGATCGCGTCGTTCTTCTTTGTGTCACCGCAAGTGATAGGCCTATCGATCGTCGGCGCTATCTTGCTTAACGTCGTGTTGGCGATGAATCACAAACCAACCCGCTACACAGTAAACTACGGTTAAACCTGATGAATACTAAAAAGCCCGCAGCATTAGCGGGCTTTTTGTTGGCTAAAAAACATTAGTGAGAAGCGCGTGCTTTAACGTCGTGGCTCAGTTCTTTGTTGAGTTCAGCTTCAACGTGACCCGGAGATTGAGTACTCGCCGAAATCAATCGGTACATCGCGGGGATAACGAACAAGGTAACTAACGTCGCAAAGCCCATACCGAAAAAGATAACCGTACCCACCGCAACACGGCTTTCGTAACCCGCACCACTCGAAATGATCAGCGGAATCGCACCAGCCAACGTGGTAAAGGCGGTCATCATGATTGGGCGTAGTCGGCGTGCTGCCGCATCGACAATCGCTTTTTCAAACTCAAAACCTCGGTCACGCAATTGGTTGGCAAACTCCACGATCAAAATACCGTTTTTCGTCACCATACCAATCAACATGATCATACCGATCTGGCTATAGATGTTGAGTCCTTGCCCCATGATGAACATGCCCAAGAAGCCACCAAATACGCCCATTGGCACGGTAAACATCACCACTAGTGGGTTGATAAAGCTTTCAAACTGCGCCGCCAGCACTAAGTAAGCCACTAGCAATGCTAAAGCAAACACCACCAACACACTGGATTGGTTCTCTTTGTAGTCTTTTGACTCTCCGGAATAACTCACTGAAATATCGGCTGGTAGCAGCTCAATCGCTTTTTGGTCGAGATAATCAAGCGCATCACCCAGCGTCGCGCCATTCGCTAAGTTAGCGGTAATGGTGATCGACTTCTGTTTGTTGTAGTGCGACAAGCGAATCGACGACGCAACCTCCTCAACTTTGGTCACTGTGTCGAGCGTAACCAAGTCACCAGAAGCGGTACGCAGATAAATTTGGCTCAGATCGGAGGCATTGTTAAAGCTGTTCTCGTCACCACGCAGGTAAACATCATATTCTTCACCGCGCTCAACAAACGTAGTTTCACTTTTACCGCCAAGCATCACTTCTAGCGTGTCGGAAATATCCGCGACACTAATGCCTAATTCAGCCGCGCGTTGTCTATCAACCGTCACCACCAGCTCCGGCGTTTTCTCCGAGTAATCGATCTCAGCGCCTTCCATCAATGGTGACTCTTCCGCTAAACGTTCTAGCTCCTCAGCCCATTGCTTAAGCTCGGGATAATCCGAACCACCTAACACGAACTGAACTGGTTCGCTAGAGCCGCCACGAAAGCCTGGCATGAACGGAAAGACACGGACATCGGGGATGCCCGCTAACGCACGGCGAATTTGTCCCAGAGCTTGCTGAGCTGTGACATCTCGCTCATCCCAATCCTCAAGAATCATAATCACAAAGCCGGTCTGGTCACCCGCATTACCGCCAAATGCTGGCGATTGAATGCTGAATGATTTGAGGAAGCCCTGACCAAGCAACGGTAGCAAGCGCTCTTCCACCAAGTCCATGTTTGCCGACATGCGGTTGTAACTGGTTGCATCCGCACCACGGACAAACGCCAACAATACGCCACGGTCTTCAGAAGGCGTCAGTTGTGAAGGTACTTGTTGCATCAGCCCCCAACTACCACCGACACAGGCTAAGATGATCAACGGCGCCGCCCATTTCCAATGCAGCGCACGCTTCAACAGGTTGCGATAACCGTTTTCCAAACGGTGGAACATCTTTTCGACGAACACGCTAAAGCGGCTCGGTTTCACGTTTGCTTTAAGCAGTTTACTGCCCAGCACTGGCGTGAGCGTCAAAGCGATCAATGACGAGAAGATCACCGACATCGCCAGCAACACCGAAAACTCGGTGAACAACAGTCCCACCATACCGTCCATAAACGAGATCGGCAGGAATACCATTACCAGTACTAACGTGGTCGCTACAACCGCAAAGCCCACTTCACGGGTGCCTTTGTAAGCGGCCAGCAGCGGTTTTTCTCCCTGCTCGATATGGTGGAAGATGTTTTCAACCACCACGATGGCGTCATCCACCACCAAACCAATCGAAAGAATCAACGCCATCAACGTAATCAAGTTGATAGAAAAGCCAAAGTAGTAGGCGGCCATAAACGATGAAATCAAAGAGACGGGTACAGTAACCGCAGGGATCAGCGTTGCTCTTGCCTGACCGATGAAGATGTACAACACCAAAATGACCAGACCACCAGTAATAAATAAGGTGTTGTAGACTTCTGAAATCGAACGGTCGATAAACACCGTCGAGTCATAATCAATCGCCAGACGCGTGCCTTCTGGCAAGAACTTCTGGATACGTTCCACTTCTAAGTGAACCAGATCTGCGACTTCAAGTGGATTCGCATCAGACTGAGGCACAATCCCCATACTCACGTTGACCACACCATCGCTCTTAAAGGTCGAGTTCTCGTTCTCCGCACCGATATACACGTCCGCGACATCTTTCAAATAGATAGGTGAGTTATCGCTGGCACGCTTAATCACCAAGTATTGGAAATCTTCTACTTGGTTGTAGCTGCGTGCGGTTCTGACCGACATAACAATCTGGTCATTTCGCACTTCGCCGCCCGGACTTTCTAAGTTTTCGCTACGCAAAGCTGAGGTAATGTCCGATGTCGTTACACCACGACCCGCCATCTGTTCAGGCTTTAGCTTCACGTACATCACTTTGTACAGACCACCCGAGATATCTACCGAACTCACCCCGGAGATCAAACTAAAACGGTCTAACAATACTCGCTCAACGTAGTCAGTTAGCTGGGTTCGGTCCATCTCAGAAGAGCTGAGATTGATGTAAAGTGACGCTTCACCAGAACCATTATTCTTGTAAACAATCGGATCGTCGGCCTCATCGGGTAGTGAACGCTGCGCTCTCGCCACCGCGTCTCGCACATCACTGACCCCAGTATTGAGGTCATAACCCAACTCAAACGTTATAGTAATCCGTGAACTGCTGTTACGTGTGGTGGACGAAATTTCATCGATGCCGCTGATCCCGGATAATTGGTCTTCTAATACCGAGGTAATTTGGCTTTCAATGATCGTTGCCGACGCCCCTTCGTAGCGCGTACTGATCGAGACCACCGGACTTTCGATATCTGGCATTTCACGCACAGCCAATTTACTGAACGACACGATACCAAAGACACACAGCAGCAGACTCAGAACGACCGCGGCGACAGGCCTTTTAACTGAAACATCAGACAACAGCATTATTCACTGCCCTCTTTCTTGTCGGTCTTCGGTTTACCGTCTGCACCTAACTCAGCAACGCTCGAGCCATCACGCATATTGACGATGCCTTGTACGACGATCTTCTGTCCGATCTCCAAACCTTGCTCAATCACAACTTGATTACCAACACGAGCGCCTAGAATGACTTCTGTGCGTTTAGCTTTCGCATCATCACCTACAACGTACACATAACGTTTTGTCCCTGAGTACTCAAGCGCCTGCACTGGGATGATTGGCGCTTCTAGAGGCGGAAAATCGATATTGGCCGCCACCAACATACCCGGTTTGAGTAAACGGCTCGGATTATCAAAATGGATACGCACACGCAGATTGAGCGTTTCTTGGTTAATGCGCGAGTCGATGCCAACTACTTTGCCTTCAAAAGTTTTATTACCCCAAGCCGATGTTGTCGCTGTCACGTTCATTCCGGTCGCAAGTTGAGAAAGGTAACGTTCCGGGATCTGCAGGTCTAAGCGCATCACAGCAAGGTCATCTAAAGTTAATAGCTCCGCGCCGACACTGACCATCTTACCGACACTGAAGTCGATAAAACCAACCGTGCCAGCAAATGGCGCACTGATGTGTAGGTCTCGAATGTCGGCATTAGCCGCGTCCAGACGCGCCTGCGCAATCTCTACACTGGCTTTTTGCGCGTCGATTTCGGTTTGAGTGATCGCGTTACGCTTCGCCAGACGGGTGAATTCTTTTAGCTTTCGCTGTTCATCTTTCAAATAAGCTTTTGCTTCGGCGAGTGCGGCTTTAGCTTTGTCATCATTCAATTGGATCAGCAACTGCCCTTGCGACACTTCCTGATTCGCTTTGACGGCGATTTTATCGACTTTTCCGGCCACCTCGGGAGAAACCACCACGGATTGCTCCGCTTGCAACTTACCGACCAAGGATAAAGATTGCGAAACTTGATGTGTTTGAACTTGTTCAGTCACAACGGTGACGGCGGATGGACCTTGCCGAGTAGCGCTCACTGCTGGTGCGCTCGCCATAATGGAAAGCGACAAAATGCTCAGAATTATTTTATTCTTCATTGTTTATTATTCTGCCTAGAAAAACTGTGCGTATTGTACTCTCTTATACGGTATAAAAACGTCAATGAGTGTAAAGAGAGAGAAATAAAGTGTAAGTTTAGCTGTTGTTTTAATACGCTTTATGCTCAATTCTCGCCTTCTTTGTTGAAAAAGGCAGCATTCAATTCAAAATTCTAAGAAAAATCTTTACAGCTTTACTGAGTTTGCTATGATGCGCTCCGCACTTGAGAGATGCGTTGGGAAAACGTCTTTTAAGTATAAAAATACCCTGGAGGGGTTCCCGAGTGGCCAAAGGGAGCAGACTGTAAATCTGCCGGCACTGCCTTCGATGGTTCGAATCCG
>NZ_JAATOO010000020.1 GCF_011806575.1 Vibrio hepatarius | reverse complement strand
CGCTTGTTCCGTATTGGGCTGCTTGGCCGTTTGAAACCATGTTGCTACCTAAAACACATATTCGTCGCATGAGTGAGCTCAACAATGAACAACGTGATGACCTTGCGTTAGCGATTAAAAAACTCACTAGCCGTTATGACAATTTATTCCAATGTTCCTTCCCGTATTCAATGGGCTGGCACTATGCCCCCTTTTTTGAAGAAAATACAGATATTGACCATTGGCAACTACATGCATTGTTCTACCCGCCGCTACTGCGCAGTGCCACGGTACGTAAGTTCATGGTGGGCTATGAAATGCTAGCAGAGAACCAGAGGGATTTAACGGCTGAACAAGCGGCACAGCGTCTTCGTGTTCTAAGTGATGTTCACTTTAAAGAGCGTTGAGCACTATTCGTCAGCCTGACTTGATGGTTGACAGCAAAACGCTATGCATAGCGAGTCCCATGTGGAATTTGATACATTACAGCCCCAACTATCGGGGCTGAATGGTTTAAGGTTGATGTTCGTTTTGCGGCTGCATGCCAGCGAATTCACCGGCGTTTTCTACATCAAGTTTGATCGTTTGAGTAGGGAAGGCGATTTGAGCTTCACGGCTTTCGATGATCTGCATAATTTTTAGCAGCACGTCTTGCTTCACTTTGTGGTAGCGCACCCAGTTCACCGTTTTGGTAAAGGTGTAGACCATGATATTGAGTGATGAAGGGCCAAAGCCATTGAAGTTAACGATCAGAGTTTGCTTTGCATCGATGTCTGGATGGGATTCTAGCATCGACCTAATATCTTCAACGATCAACGATACTTGTTGCGAATCGTCGTAACGTACTCCAATGGTTTCGTAGATACGGCGGTTAAGCATTCGAGATGGGTTTTCCACCACAATGCTGCTAAATACCGAGTTTGGCACGTACAAAGGTCGTTTATCAAAGGTGCGGATGATCGTCATTCGCCAGCCGATTCTCTCTACTGTGCCTTCGATTTCTCTGTCAGGTGAGCGTACCCAATCACCGACTTTAAAAGGTCGGTCAAAGTAAATCATCAAGCCGCCAAAGAAGTTGGAAAGTAAATCTTTGGCTGCTAAACCGACAATCAAACCACCGACACCACCAAAGGTCAGTAAGCCTGACAGGCTTAAGCCAAACGCCTGCATAATCGTCAGCGCACCGATAACGATAAAGAACAAGCGAGCAACTTTGGCGATCGCTTGCACCGTGGTTTCGTCGCGATTCTTCTGCGTCAGTGCATACTCTTCGATATTGGTGACCAAACGCATGGTGATCCAGACGAAGATACCAATCACCAGCATCAGCTTCAGTGTACTCAGCCAATCCAGTGTCGACTGGGTGTAATCTTCTAGGATAAAGCCTAGTGAGATAGTCGCTGGCCAACACCAGATCAGCGCGCTGATGGGGGCACTCACAGAAGCAAGGATCAAATCATCCCAATGAAAGCGGGTTTTCTCGGTAAGGATTTCCAGACGGTTGTAGATGACTTTCCAGACTAACCAAGCGAAGAAGCTGGCAATAGTGATAAGGAGAACATTGCTGTCCCACTTATCGAGCAGTGCGACAACAGACGGAGGCAATTGTGCGAGTAACTGGTCCATATTTTTGCTTTACGTTGCGAGAATTTGGAACCAGTATAAAGTGTTGATCTTTATCAAACTAGCTTGTTTGTGACACAAAGTGAAAGTTGCTGCGATTACTCTTCGTCGAAGTGATTGCTCAATGCCGCGCGACGGTTGGCCGCACCGCCGCCTTCAAGGTTGATTGTGCTTTCAAAGCCTTCTTTAACAAACTGTTGGCTTGGGCTGTTTGGTTGAATACGTCTTAGTTGTGGAGAATCGAAAGTACCAGTTACCTGATAAATCGACGTGCCATCACCGGTTGTGATGTAAATCTTCTCACCATCGTACTCAAAACTGGTGGCGATCAAACGGCCGTTACGAAATACGCCTTTATCATTCAAAGTCAGTACTTCGGTGTTGTACTTTGGTGAGCCAATTTCAATCCAACGTGAATACACTTGCTCTGGGTTAACGTAGTCTTGATAGCTGAAGTACAGAAGTGACGAGAATCCAATGGCTAGGGCACAAATTAAAGAGATGAACAAGGTTTTGATGAGTTGGGCTCGTGCCATGAGTAAAGCTTAATCCATTAGCTGAGTTCGTATACAGAACGTATTATCGTTTAATCAATAAAGCTTGTTAGATATTGAGTACTGACGCAATTATTACAAACCAAAAATGGAACCTTAGTCCAAAAGTTTGCGGTAATTTTCATTTGTTGTATTTACCCGCTCGAGAAAACGACAGAAGCTTCTGACAGAGCCAAGTCATTCAGAGATTAATCGCAATCAGCTCCAACGTTCAAGCATGATCGCTTGATTTAAGTGATAAGTATCAGTGGGGTAGCAGTAACTAAATCGTTGCAGAACCCGTTTGTTCTATTGCTCGTCACTCTGAATTGAGATAAAAGATTACTCACTTATTCGAGTTGACCCCAGTTGGGGTATTCATGGAGGAATCAATGATTAAAGTAAATAGCTACTTTGAAGATAACGTTAAGTCCCTTGGTTTTACGCAAGGTGAAGAAAACTCAAGTGTGGGCGTAATGCTTGAGGGTGAGTACACGTTTGGCACTGCTGCGCCAGAACGTATGACAGTGGTTAAAGGAGAAATGACCATTAAACGTGTTGGCGATAGCGAGTGGACAACCTATAAAGACGGTGACTCTTTTGAAGTTGCGGGTGATTCATCATTCGACTTGCGTCTGCCTGTGACAACAGCTTATTTGTGCGAATACTTGTAAGCCATTTCAGCGCTGCATCTTCTAGCGGCGCTGTTCTAACCCCTTTATCTCTGCTCACACTGGTAAAAAAATTCGGAAATGCCGAAGATTTAGCCAACAAATATCAAGTTTATCAAAATAAACCTTGGCTATAATTAACATTAAGGAAGCCATATGGTGAGGAGGTGAGTATGGCAGTGTTACCAAAACATCCTGGCCACAACTCCGGCTATGATCCAAGCCAAGATATGACGCCAGAACAATTGCACCGGTTTGGTAAAGTGGCGCGCCAGGCGCAAAAAAGGCGTGATGAAATTGCTCGTAAGGAATCTTTGTTGCGCAGCGCTAGAGAAGCCGCATTAAAACCAATTATTGTGCCGAGAAAGGAAAAACCACATACCGTTCGCTACGTCGTGTGGTTGATCGTGATTATGCTCTGTTCACTTTGGCTGATGTATATGTCAGGCTGATACGAATTGATTTATCTAAACTCAACACCTCTCAAAGTGAGAGGTGTTTTTGCATGTTGAAGCACTAGCCTTACTTGGCTACTAAGCCGTAAGGGATACTGGAAAACACTTTCGGTTGACTGGTGACAGTTGGTGCTGGGTTTACTTTCTGCCAGTCTAATAGCATGATGGCCAATACATTGCGGTGTTCACCGTAAGCCAAATCAAAATCCCCACGCACAGAAGGAATAATACCTTTATCTTTATGCAGCGCTTTTTGGATCGCGGCTCTTGTCTTCTCGACGACCGGGTCATCGTCTAATCCCGCCAATAGGAAGCTAATACCCACTTCTGCGATGATGTCTTCTTTAGCACGCAGCAAAATAGTATCGATGTTTTCGCGGAAGTAATCGTAAATCCATTGGTATTGCTTCTCGTCTACACGATATTGGTAGTAAGCGGAGTCTGCAAAAATGATATGGGTTAAGCCGTACAGTTTGTTGCCGTATTGCTGAGTATTGAGTGTTTTGTCTCTCTCGTCAGGGTACGTTTCTCTGAACGCTTTAATAAAAGGTTCAACCACGTCTTGCTCACCGAGTTGACGCAGCCAGAAGACCTGATTAGCCAATTGTGCGGCCCAAGCTTCAATCATTTCTGGGTTGGTGGCGTATTTGTTGAAATCGTAACGGCGGATCACCTGACGCAGTTTCGCATCGTCTTTGTGTTTTAAGCCGTATTCATTCGCGCGCGCCATTGAACCCAATAAATCGACACCTAAGTATAGGTATTCCGGCATATGTCGAGTGATGTTGTAACGTCGAACACTGCGCTCGTCGGTTTCATCTAAGTAGCCAGCAATGCGTTTTTCAGAATGAAGCAAGATTTGCTCGGGAGTATGAACTTCCGCCGCGAAGCGATTAAGTCGACTCGCGACTCGTGCCATGTCACTCCACACCGCAGCCGCATATTTGTTGTCGAGAGTTTGTCGGTACATTCTTAGCCCGTAATGCCCTGCTTTGAATGCCGAGAGCGTGTATAACTGGGTCTCGTAAGTTTCTTTAATAATGTCAGCAGACTCTTGGTAACTGGTGTCTGCAAAGGCACTTGGCAGTAGCGCAAGACCGAGTAAAAAAGCAAGGATTTGTTGGCGCATATTCAGCTCCATAACGTTTAGCAAACTTGATGTTATCCCTAATAAAAATATCAAGCCGCTGGCTTTAGTGAGTGTAGCAAACAGTGAGATTCGTTCGCTTCGACATTAGCACTCATTATTAGCGTTGATGTAAACTTGCTGTCAGATAGACGCAATAAATCACCACAAGGTTAAGTTAATCAAATCCGAACTCGGTGGCGACTATAATTAGGAACAATCGCTAGACGTTGCTCTGTAAAAACAAGGAGATAGTTGCAGTACAGCATTTATTGAGATGTTTTGTCGTCAAATGGATGTGTTTTCGCCGGTTATTGCGGCATTTAACGTGCCACGACAACGATTTTTAGCCAATTTACGGTGAAAGTTTATTCAGAGTCATGTATTTTACATAAATAATAAAAATATAAATACAATGATCTTGTTCAGTATCTAAAGCAACTCAGTTGGCTTTCGGCATTTGCACCGCATTAGTGGTAGTGGATTTTATTGGGGGAGTGATGCGGGATCGCCTGAGCAGACACTGGTCTGTTACTTTATTTATTTTGCTGCTGACTGTTCTCGCTGTGACATTGGTTGAGTCTTTAGACGCCAGCCAGAAAACATTTTTGCGTGAGAGTATTCGCGCACGCGCTAAAGAAGAGTTATCTATTGTTCGTTCTGAACTGGAGTCGGCGATTGTGTCAGACATCTATGTGGCGAACGGTCTTTCTACGTTAATTGCAGCTAATCCAGACTTTGAATTTTCTGGATGGGATCTTATGGCTTCTAGCATTATGCGCAAGAGTCGCCATATTCGCGTTGTTGGGTTAGCGCCGAACGATGTTATTAAGTATATCTATCCGTTTGAAGGTAATGAGCGTGCGATTGGTCTAGATTACCAACAAATGCCAGAACAATGGCACAGCGTACAAAAAGCGCGAGAAGTGCAAGAGATCTTTATCGCGGGGCCAGTCGACCTAGTGCAGGGTGGCAAAGGCTTGATTGCGCGTGTGCCTATCTTTGAAGATCCACCCTACAATATACGTTACTGGGGTGTATGTAGTGCGGTTATCGACCTAGAATCTTTGTTCCAGGAAGCCAGCGTAGAAGCGTTTGAACATAAGTACACACTGGCCATGCGCGGTACCGATAGTTCTGGTGTGGAAGGTGAGTTATTTTATGGCACACAATCTACATTTGATAACGCTTTCGCCATTGAACACGTTTACTTTCCTTACGGCAGCTGGGTGATTGCGGCGGCAGAGAAAGGTGATTTATTAAGTTACGCCGATTGGTACAGCGTGCACGCGGTGCGATTGATTGGTTACCCGATGATCCTAGCGCTGCTACTTTCGTTTGGGCAGATTTTCCGTTTGTATTCAGTTGCGAACAGACGCTCATTGCAAGACGAATTGACGCTATTGCCAAACCGACGTTATTTTATGTACACCTTACAAAATCATTTTGAATCGGCGAAGAAAAACACCGTTAAAGACTGTTTTGCTATTCTGTCCATTGATTTAGATAAGTTTAAAAGCATTAACGATACACATGGCCATGGTGCTGGTGATAAAGTACTGATCGCGACCTCTGAACGAATCAAGGGCGTGCTGCGTAGCTCTGACGTCGTCGCGCGAATTGGCGGTGATGAGTTCCTAATCCTACTACCACGCATGGCGAATAAGCTTGATGTAGACTCCATCAAAGCGAAACTTGAAAAGGCAATCAGTCACAGTCCGGTAATTTATGACCAGCATTTGATTGACTTACACGTCAGCGTCGGTTGCGCCTTGTATGCTCCAGAATATGAAAGTGTCGAAGAGATGTTACGAGAAGCCGATACGAGTATGTATTTAGTCAAACGTCGCCACGCTCGCAGTATTAATTAAACCGCTTGGGTGTGAGCGGAACCTGAAAAACCATGCTATAGAAAATAAGAAGTAGCCAGTTTTTGAGGTACGCATGCGAAATTTAACACAATGGCTCCACGATTATGGTGAGAGCCATCAGAATCCAATCAATAAAAAGATCCACACCATTGCGGTGCCGGGCATATTCTTATCGGTCGTCGGATTGATTTGGTCGATCCCGCCTCTCAATCTGTACGGCATCTCGCTCAACTGGGTGTGGGTTGCCTTTCTACCTGTGATGTTTTTCTACCTCAAACTGTCTATTAGCGTTTTTCTGATGATGCTCGGCTTTACTTTAGCGTGCATTTCGTTGGTCTGGTCATTGGAACTTCTAGGCGTACCGGTATTTATGTTTTCTCTCATTACTTTTGCTGCTCTTTGGATGCTGCAGTTTATCGGTCACAAAATAGAAGGGAAGAAGCCATCCTTTTTTGATGATTTGATTTATTTGTTAATCGGACCCGTGTGGGTGTTTCGTAAGCACTAACACTTGGTGTCCGCCTTTCTTATTGATGTGATGTCAGTTTCTTAAGGTATTCCGTGCGCACAGTCACAACTTAACTACTACTGCGTTCCTATTTATTAACAAAATTAAAACTTGTGATAAGTGTCATGGAAAACGTTTTCTTGTTACCGGTAACATGTGCCTCAACGTTACCGGTAACATATAACAATTAACCGGATCACCAATCAGCTGGTTTAAGCTAGATTGAAGACATGAAACAAAACAAGGATACCCCCTACTATGAAAGCGTTGACAAAAACTTTGCTTGCAGCCTCTATCACCGGACTGTTTTCAGTGTCTGCACTTGCGGCTGACTTTAAATTAAAGATTCAGTCTTCTGACCCTTCAGGCGACCTAAATTTCCAAGTTCAGCAAAACTGGGCTGATCGCGTGGAGAAAATGTCTAACGGTCGTATCGATATCGACTTACTACCAGTCGGCGCAGTGGTGAAGCACACTGAAACGTTGGGTGCGATCAAAATGGGTATTCTTGATGGTCAAGTCACCGCGACGGGTTACTTTTCTGGTAAAGATCCGGCATTTGGTTTGATTGGTAACATGGTTGGTGCGTGGTCTGATACAACGCAGCTACTGCAATACATGAACTACGGCGGTGGTAACGAGCTGATGACTGAGCTTTATGCTCCTTACGGTGTGAAGTTCGTTGGTGCGTCAACGACAGGCGTAGAATCTTTCATTTCTAAAAAGCCAATTGATGGCGTAGCTGACCTGAAAGGCCTCAAACTGCGTGCACCTGAAGGTCTGGTTCAACAAGTGTTTGCAGCGGCTGGTGCAACACCAGTTAACTTGCCAGGTTCAGAAGTATTTACCGGTTTGAGTAAAGGCGTTATCGATGCAGCGGACTACACTGTATTCTCAACAAACCAAAAAGCAGGCATGAATGACATCGCGACACACCCAGTTCAGCCGGGCTTCCATTCACTACCGCTTATTGACATCTCTATCTCGCAAAAGAAATGGGACAAGATGCCAGCAGACCTGCAGACAATTTTACAAACGTCGGTACGTGATTTCTCGTACGACATGACAACCCAACTAAAAATGGCTGACCAATCGGCGGTAAAAGAAGCACAAGCAAACCCAGATATTACGATCCACAACTGGTCTGACGAAGAACGCAAGAAGTTCCGTGAAATTGCTAAGTCACAATGGAAAGTGTTCGCTGAGCGTTCTCCAAATGCACAGAAAGTGTATGACTCAGTAACAACATTCCTAGAAGAAAACGGCCTTCTATAAGCGAGCTGACTCAGTAAGCTTCTCTCAGGAGGGCCACGGCCCTCCCTATTTTTGGGAAAAGATGGTAATGACTGATAAAACCCCACATGCTCCCCATGAGCAAGAAGAACAGCCAAGAAACGTTCTTGATAAAACGATTATTAAAATCAGTAATGTACTGAGCTGGTTCTTCATTTTTACGGTACTGATTTCTTTTTACGAAGTGCTGATGCGATATGTGTTTGATGCGCCGACAACTTGGGTGCATGAAACGGCTTCATTTATTGGTGGCTCACTATTTATCGTCGGCGGTATCTACGCTTTTGCGGCGAACAAACATGTACGAGTCGTGCTGATTTACGATTCGGTCTCCAACCAGACGCGCAAGTACCTTAACTTGGTCCACCATATTGTCGGTTTAGCGTTTGCAGGCATGTTGGCGTACGCCGCTTACGCGATGGCGATGGAGTCATGGTTTACTCCTTGGGGTGAGTTACGCCTCGAAACGTCAGGCTCGGTGCTGAATGCGCCTTATCCTGCGCTACTTAAAGGTCTGATTTTTGTCGTCCTTTGTATTCTTGTTGTTCAGTACGTATTGCACCTAATCCAAGAGATCATGGGGCTAAGGAAGAAAGACGATGTTTGATTTATCTTCTATTGGCATCGCATGGGGTAGTTTACTCATGCTGGTCATGATGATTGGCCTATTACTTACGGGTATGCAGTTGGCGTTCGTGACAGGTTTTGTCGCGATTTTCTTCACCCTTTGCTGGTTTGGTCCAGACGCACTGCCACTTATCGCGAGCCGTACCTACAGCTTTGCTTCGGGTTACGTATTCTTAGCCGTACCTATGTTCGTTTTGATGGCGGCGCTTTTAGACCGTTCGGGGATTGCAAAAGACCTGTTTGACGCGATGAAGTCAGTCGGACGAAAAGTGCGCGGTGGCGTTGCAGTGCAAACTCTATTGGTTGCGGTACTGTTGGCATCGATGTCGGGCGTAATCGGTGGTGAAACGGTATTGCTGGGTATTCTGGCACTGCCACAAATGCTGCGTTTAGGCTACGACCGCAAACTGGCGATCGGTACGACCTGTGCGGGTGGCGCGTTGGGTACTATGCTGCCACCAAGTATCGTTCTTATCATCTATGGTATGACGGCGAGTGTCTCTATCGGTGACCTGTTTAAAGCGTCATTCTTGCCGGCGTTCATTCTGGCGGGTTGTTACATCGCCTATGTACTAATTCGTTGTAAATTGAACCCTGCTCTTGCGCCAATCCCAAGTGACTCTGGCGAAGAAGAAGAGCCTCAGGTTAGCTACTTTAAAGCGCTGTTTTTCCCGCTGCTTTCTGTCGCTGTAGTACTTGGCAGTATCTACACGGGTGTGGCGTCAGTGACCGAAGCATCGGCGCTAGGCGTAGTCGGTATTATGATCTCTGCCGTTATTCGTGGCGAGATGAATTTCAAAATGCTCAAAGAGAGTGCCATCGCAACCATGCGTACCTGTGGCATGATCATGTGGATTGGTATCGGCGCGAGTGCGTTGGTGGGTATTTACAACCTAATGGGCGGTATCGACTTTGTTGAAGAAGTCATTCTTGGCTTAAGTGGCGGAAGCGCGTTGCTGACTCTACTTATCATGATGGCGATTCTACTGGTGCTTGGTATGTTCCTTGATTGGGTAGGCGTTGCACTACTGACGATGCCAATCTTCGTACCAATCGTGATTAGCTTGGGCTATGACCCAATCTGGTTTGGCGTTGTGTTCTGTCTCAACATGCAGGTGTCTTTCTTGTCGCCACCGTTTGGTCCGGCTGCATTCTACCTGAAATCTGTTGCGCCGAAAGACATCAGCCTTGGCGAAATCTTCCAGTCGCTGCTGCCATTTATCGGCCTACAAATCTTTGTGTTAAGCCTAGTGATCATGTTCCCTGAACTGGCCATGTGGTGGAAATAACCACAACCGAATTTTGAATTAGCAACACACCCATTTGGGTCACTCAGCCTTCAGTGACAGCTGAAGGCTAAGGATAGTATTGTCCAATGAAAGCGAAAAAAATCTTAGTTATGGGCGTATCAGGCTGTGGTAAAAGCCTGATTGGCAGCGAGATTGCCAAAGCGCTGGGCTTACCTTTTCACGATGGTGATGACTACCATCCAAAAGCGAACGTGGAAAAGATGGCGCAAGGCATCCCGCTCAATGATGATGACCGCATTGGCTGGTTGGAAACGCTCAACCGCATTTATGTCGAGAACGAGGCAGCGGTGATCGCGTGCTCGGCGCTTAAGCCTGCATACCGCGATATTTTACGCCGCAACAATGACGAGTTAGTGATCGTCTATCTGCAAGGTGATTTCGAGACGATTTGGTCGCGGCATCAACAGCGCGCTAACCATTACTTCAACGGAGAGGTGATGCTTAAAAGCCAGTTTGAAGCGCTGATCGAACCAGAGCAAGACGAAGCACTGTTTATTGATATTTCGGCCGATGTACCACAAGTACTTGCTGCCGCATTAAAAGCGATAGAGGAGTCAAACAATGGCGCTATCTAATATCGCGATGATTGGCTTAGGTGTGATGGGGAAAAGCCTCGCGTTAAACCTAGTTGATCATGGTTTTTCTGTCACTGGGTTTGATATCAGCGACAAGCACAGACAAGCCGCCCTTAATGATGCCAAGGCGCTGATACAGCAAAGCGACAAAGGGCAGTTAATCACCGTTGACAGTTTGGCAGCGTTATTAGAATCGCTGACTAAACCGCGAGTGATTGCACTGTCTGTTCCGGCGGGTGAGGTTGTCGATAATGTCGTACAAGACTTACTTAACGCAGGCTTAAGCAGCGAAGATATTGTTATCGATACTGGTAATAGCCTATGGACTGACACCGAAGCACGTGAGCTGCACTACCAAGGACAACTGCGCTTTTTCAGTACCGCAGTGTCTGGCGGTGAAGTGGGGGCGCGATTTGGCCCAGCCCTGATGGCAAGCGGAAATCGAGATGCATGGAACTACATTGAACCGATGTGGCATGCAATCGCAGCGAAAGTGGACACGCAAGGTTTACCAGTCGGTCCGTTTGATCAAGGCGAGCCATGCGCCGCCTACTTGGGCCCAGCCGGAGCAGGGCATTATGTGAAGATGGTGCACAACGGAATCGAATACGCTGACATGCAATTGATCTGCGAAGCGTACCATTTTATGTCTGACGTATTGGGCATGAGCGCACATGAAATTGGTGATACATTTGCCAAGTGGAATCAAGGCGTGCTCAATAGTTATTTGATGGAAATCAGCGCGGATATTTTGCAAACGCCAGACCCAATAACAGGAAAGCCTTTTGTTGAGGTAGTACTGGACAAAGCGGGTCAAAAAGGCACTGGTCTTTGGACTGCGGTGAACAGCTTGCAAGAGGGCACGCCCGCACCAACTATCGCTCAAGCGGTGTTTGCGCGTGCGCAAAGTGGACAAAAAGCAGTGCGTGTAAAAGCGAGCGCTGTGTTGAAGACCCAAGTGGTAAAAGACCACAATCTAGATAAGCAGCAAACTCTGGATGATCTGCGAGATGCACTCTACTGCGCCAAGCTCGCGGTGTACGCGCAAGGGTTTGACTTGATGAAGAGCACCTCTGAAAAAGAAGCGTGGCAGTTAGATTTTGCGCAGATCGCTAAGATCTGGCGTGCAGGTTGTATTATCCGTGCGGCATTTTTGCAAGAAATCACCAGCGCATATCAAGCACAGAGTGAATTGGACAATCTGCTGTTCTCGAGCCATTTCGTGCAAGAGGTTGAGCAGCGCTCATTAGGCTGGCGTAGAACCGTCGCGAATTCGGCACTGAGTGGTGTGCCGATGCCGGGCACTAGCTCTGCATTGAGTTACTTCGATGGACTAAGAAGCGAGGTACTACCTGCGAACTTACTGCAAGCTCAACGGGATTTCTTTGGATCCCACACTTATTCAAGAGTTGATGAAACCGAGGAGCATAAGTTCCACATCTCCTGGAGCGAGGAAAAAAGAGCTCAAATCAGCCTATAAATTCAAGCGTTCACCCAAGGTGAGCGCTTTTTTGTTATCCATGCCAACGAAAATGTTTGTCGTGATGGGTACAATGTTACCAGTAACACAACACATAGAATAAAAATTAGACAATGGCAATTAAGAAGAAACGTCCAACGTTGCAAGATATCGCAGACAGGGTAGGAGTGACTAAAATGACAGTCAGCCGTTGCCTGCGCGACCCTGCTCAAGTTTCCGAAGCGATCCGAGAAAAAGTAGAACAAGCCGTCGAAGACCTCGGCTACATCCCTAATCGAGCTCCTGACATTCTCTCCAACGCGAAATCCAACGCGATTGGTGTGTTAGTTCCGTCTTTAACCAACCAAGTATTTGCAGAAGTAATACGTGGTATTGAGTCGGTGACAACCCCAGCAGGCTATCAAACCATGATCGCTCACTATAGCTATAGTGAAGAGCTAGAAGAGCAGAGCATTGCATCACTACTTTCTTACAACGTGGATGCGATCATCCTCTCGGAGAACGTACACACAGAAAAAGCACGTAAGATGCTGCAGACCGCTTCCATCCCAGTGGTTGAAATCATGGATTCTTACTCGCCGCGTATCGAGCAAGCGGTTGGGTTTGACAATACACAAGCCGCCAAAGAGATGACCAAGGCGATGTTAGCGCAAGGGCGTAAACATATCGCGTACTTTGCGGCGCGAATGGATGAACGAACTCGCTTGAAAATGGAAGGTTACCGACAAGCTCTAGCGGAAGTGGGTAAAACTGAGATTACCCTGCAAACTGAAGATGCCTCATCATTTACGCTCGGCTCTAAACTGTTAGGCGAAGTGCTAGATAAGTATCCGTATGTTGATGGGATCTTCTGTACCAACGATGACTTAGCAATCGGTGCGTTGTACGAGTGTCAGCGCCGCGGTATTTCTATTCCTGAGCGAATGGCGATTGCAGGGTTTCACGGTCACGACATCAGCCAAGTGATGATTCCGAAACTGGCAACGGTACTTACGCCTAGAGAAGAAATAGGTAAAGTTGCAGCTCAGCAGTTGATTGAGCGTTTAAAGGGCAGTCAAGATTGGCCTGCCTGTATTGATCTCGGCTATCGAATTGAGCTTGGAGAGAGTGTTTGATATTGCAAAGTGCGAAGTTTTAATTTTGCAAAATGCGACGATTCGCAAAATTGATTTATGCTATGCACCATGTTTTCATGAAACAGGCGATAAATTAGGCTAAAAATAACTCTTTAGAGGTAGATTTAAAGTTGGCACGCTAACTGCATTATCTAGTTTGACCCTTATTAAGCCGAGGGTCACCTAGCCAACTGACGTTGTTAGTGAACTTTTTTGTTCACAATCAAATATAGCCAACCACGCAAATTGTGATTGGCTTTTTTTTTGCCTGCTAATCCTCACCGTCCTGTACATCCTGACACCCGTTATAACAACTCGGCTTTCTTGGACACACAGCACCGCGTGAACAGATCACTCGAGCATCCGACTGAATTCCACGTTCAATCCAATTGATATTGAGAATTTTTGCAATCGTCGTGAACTCTCTTTGGATGTGTCTTGGAATCGCGGCCGTACCGCCGTTACCCACACAGAGCGATTTTAACTCTTCTGCAATCATACGCGAGTCGCCACCTTGCGCATCGATAGCGGGGTTTAAGTCGATACCCGCACATAACACTCGGTTGTTACCCGCAGGGTCGGTCATGTTGACGGATTCACAACAGTAGATTCTTGGTTCGTCGCCAACGTTAAGAATCGAAATCTGGGCAGAGCTGCCGTTTTGCGGCTCTGACAGCCTTCTGAACACTGCCCAGTGTTGGCAAGGGTCGTTCACTTTACGCATGTTACCCCAAGGCAGTGGGATACCATTACCGCGATAAACCGCTTTAAGCTTATTCTGCCCGTAAGCATCAAAGTAGTGCCAATGTGGGTAAGGGGACACAACCGTCATCCTCCGCATCGCCACTGACGGTGACACGCCCGCTTTCTTGTGTACGTCGATCTCGTAACCGCTTCGGTCTAACAGCTGACGAAATGGCACTTTCGGGCAAAGTAGCGCACCGGCGAAAAAGCTCGATTCGAAATCGCGCCACGCTTGCAGTATGTCTTGCGAATTCAGCTCAGAAGTCGGGTTGGCTTGAGAGTTTTCCTCCCAGCTGTTTGCATGACCGACAGAGAGCACGCTCTTTAGCCCTTCTTTGTTGTGCAGCACACAATGCCCTAGGTAGACCGCTAAATCGTATTTTAAGCGCGTAGGGTACTGTTTAAGGATTTCATTTAGGTAGATAAAACCCGGAGGCTCAAAGAAAGACGTGACGACCTGTTTCGCGCTGACACCGAGTTCATCAACGATGTCTTGTGGTGGGCGAGAAATCCAACGAATGGTCAAACCCATGCTGCGGGCGATATCCATCAGATCTTCTGCCGATAGATTGAGGCGCTTTAAACCAACTTCTTCTGCGGCGCGTTCCAAATCAGGGAAGTGGTTTTGGTTGCTTTCTTGGTGGGCGCGAATCAACAAGTGAGCAAATTGACGTCCCGTAATCCCGGTTTGTGACAACATCTCTGGAATCGCGATTTGCAGGATATCGTTAGAGAACAAGAAGCTTGGTTCTAACGCCATACCGCTTATACCACCACGATTGCCTTTATCAGGCGTGATGTCCGCTTGCTCCGGTTCATCATCTAAAAACCACGCAGGATCTTTTTGAAAAACTTCGGCGATCACTTCCAACATATCGATGCTTGGAACGCGTTTTCCGCGCTCGATCATCGATAAGTAAGAAACCGACGGTGCGTACTCAGGGTTGACTCTTATACACCTAGCCGACAGGTCTTCCATCGTTAAGTGATTGCGTTTCCTGAGGTTTCTTATCTTGGTCCCTAAAAAATGGGACTGACGTATGAGACTTTTTGACAGCATAATTTTGTAAAATTCACAGTGTAAAATTTTTGTTGTGAAATTGTAGTAAAAAATTCACTAGTATAGAAAGTAAGCAAGGTCACAAAACGAACATGAATAAAACGTTAAGTGTGAAAAACTTGCTCCAGGACATAAAGTTGTGAAATATCCGCGAGGGAAACGCCATGAACATGCTGACATTCGATAAAACAGAAATCCAAAATAATGACATGCCATTTATCGCTGAAGCAGTCTTCGCGGTAGAGAAAATGGACTCGAAACAAACTTCAGAGAAACAAGTAAAAGCAAAACAGCTGCTAGACCGCTTGTTCCCACTGGAAGAAGGTTCTCACCAAGACGTTACCGCTTACGTAATTGATTACCGCCACGTTATGGCTTACTTCAAAGATGGCCGTCACAGCGGTCTAAAACACCCGAAGCACTTTGTTGCTTTCAGCGGTGAGAAGGAATCACCAGCGTCGATTCTGTTCCGTGACGGTACTGGTAGCCACGTAGAGCTAACGTTTGGCAAACAGAAAGGCACAGGCTGCGTACAACTGGTACAGATTGCCGACATCCAACTAGAAACATGCACTATGTTCCCACAAGGCACGTCAGAAGTTGCTGCAATGCGCCACTGGATTAGCCTAGTACAAGGTGATGAGAAAGGTAAACCAAGAGCGTGTACCGAAGAAAAAGAATACACCGCGAAAAATGGTGATGATTACCAGCTAGAATGCTGCTACACCATGGGTCAGTAATAAGGACCAAAACGAAAAAAGGATACACACTGCGTATCCTTTTTTGTTTACGAATCTGAAATTAGAAGTGCAATTGAATCACTGATGTCACTACCGCACCTGGACGACGAACGCCTTCGATCTCAACTTTAATTTCACGCTCAATCTCTAACCCTTTACGAATAGGAGTTACTTTCGATAGCGTGCTGACGGCGCGAACACGGTTACCTGCTTTTACTGGGTAAGGGAAACGCACCTGATTCAGACCAATATTCACCACCATTTTTGCCGTCGGGAATAGGTTCTGGTCTGGGTCTACGCTGTCTGTCAGCTTAGGTAACAAAGCAAGCGTTAAGAAACCGTGCGCGATTGTCGTCTTAAATGGTGATTCCGTCGATGCGCGCTCTGGATCGGTATGGATCCATTGCATATCTTCGGTCACTTGGCCGAATTGGTTGATACGCTCTTGAGACACGTCCAGCCAATCGCCAACATGGATCACTTCACCTAGCTTAAGTTGCAGTTCATCATAAAGCGCTTGAGCTTCTGGTTTTAACTCAATTGGCTTTGGTTGAACTTGAAGCTCATCATTAACCGCTGGTTGCTGAAGATCACGTAGACGAGTAAACAAATGGCGGTTATTGGTTTTGTTCAGGAACTCTCCCCAATACTCACGCATAGTAGGAGAAACCCATTGCATAAACTCTGAGTGTTGCTTTGAATCTGATTCACCACGATGTTTAAACAAGTCAGCGACTTTCATAAAAACCTCTGAAATTTACCATTTGTGCCGGTTAATTACGTAATTTTGAAACACTTCACAATCTTGTGCAACGATTTTCGGGCGTACAAGTGTTGCATGAAACTGGTATTTTTTATTGTTTTCAGTAGCTTAGCAATAAAACACTATTTTATTGCAATATAAACTTTAGAGTAATTTACCTATAAAATCGTACTTTAACCTTTGATACGAGTATAGAAGCAATTGAATCAAGTGCTTAGTTTATCGCCATTTAAACAACGCAAAGCAAATTAGTGCTTTACAAGGGGTATGGCAAAAACTACTATACCTCCCGCAACGGAGAGATGGCTGAGTGGTTGAAAGCACCGGTCTTGAAAACCGGCATACGTTAATAGCGTATCTAGGGTTCAAATCCCTATCTCTCCGCCACATTCGAAAAGCCCGCTGAGTAATCAGCGGGCTTTTTTCGTTTATCCACCTTAACTTGCTTCATCGTTAATCAGATTGGTTTTGATCCTACCGAGAGCTTTCCGATTAGGTTCTTACTGTTGATTCGAGAGAGCTTGCACTTATCACCCCAAGAAAGAGTATCTTTACTGGAGTAGGTGATTGAGGGCTGAAAAATAAAAAGTGAATGACGATAGATCACTCACTTTTTAATCACTAGCAATGGACGAGTATGGTTATTTGCGAATGGCTTTCTTCAATGTAGGGCCTACAGCGACTGCTATGGTCAAACAGACAAGGACCAAGCTGGTTGTATTCTCGAATAAGATACGCCAATCACCACCACCGATAAGCAACGCGAGTCTCAAGTTCTCTTCTGCAAACGCTCCAAGGATAAGGCCTAGAACTACTGGAGGTAAGGGGAACTTAAACTTATCCATCACATAGCCTATTAAGCCGAAGCCCAACATTAGATATACATCAAACATACGTTCATTTATCGAATATACACCGATAAACATCAATACCATGATGATAGAACCTAGCACTGGTCTCGGTAACTTGAGCAGCTTTGCGAAGCTATTTGTCGCCAAAGTTCCACCCAAGAAAATTAACAATATCGCACCAAAAAGAAACTGCCACATGAAACCGAACACGATATCGGGGTTATCTCTAAATAGCATCGGTCCTGGCTGTAACCCGTGAACCAATAAACCACCTAGCATAACTGCTGCGACTGCTGTACCTGGTATGCCTAATGTTAGCGCAGGAATTAAAGCTGAGGCAGTATCGGCGTTATTGGCCGTTTCAGATGCTGCGATTCCTTCAGGTTCTCCGTGCCCCCAAGTCTCTGGGGTTTTACTGGCGCGCTTCGCTTCATTGTAAGACATGAAAGCCGCCATGGAGCCACCAGCGCCCGGTAAAATGCCGATACAAATACCAATGAATGATGAACGTAACCAAGTAGCCCAAAACCTAAACATTTTTGGTAAAGAACGTAGTAAAGATTCCGTCTGGAGTGATTTGTTTAAGCCTTTTGTTTCAAGAGGTGTTTCCAACAAGTCAATCACTGGTGGCAGTGCATATAGGCCAACCAATAAGATAACAATATTAATTCCATCAACCAGTTCGAGGTAACCAAAGGTGAATCTATCTTCACCAGAGATTGGGTCAACACCAACCATCGAAACTAGAACACCAAAGCAGGCAGCAATTAATCCTTTAAGTGGATCTTCTCCTAATAGAAAGATGATGCTACACAAACCGAACACAGCGACCCAGAATACCTCTGAAGGACCAAATAGGAGCGTTACTTTGGCCAACGGTGGTGCCAAAAGCATTAGAGCTAACGCACTTGCAATCCCCCCTAGCGAAGAAGAAATGACCGCCACTTGCAATGCAAAGCCGCCTTCCCCTTTTTGCGCCATCGGATACCCGTCAAAACTCGTTGCTACGGCTGCAGGTGTACCCGGAATTCTCAAAAGAACCGCTGGAATCGCACCGCCATACATTGCGCCGTTATAAATACCAGCCATTAATCCCAAAGCCACTAAAGGGTCTAAGCCGAAAGTAAATGGGACTAATACGGAGATAGCCATCGTTGCACTTAACCCAGGCATCGCGCCAACCGCGATACCCGCAAGTACACCAATCGTGATGGCTAAAAAGTTACTCATCGATGCAACATTGGATAAGGCAGAGAGTAAATCAAGATACATAGTTAATCATCCTTAAATTATCCAACCGGTCGGAAATTCCTTCGACATAGCGAAACTAAACACTAAATAAATTAACGATACGAAAATAGCTGTTGATATAGCTAAAACTTTTAGGTTTTTACAGCCAAAGAAATAGGATATTAAAGGTACGAACACTATTATTGTTGGATAAAACCCAATAGTATCGATGCATGCTACTAGCATTACCATTGCTAATAATGAAGAAAAAACACGTATCGGTGACTTTAATACTGCTTTTTGATTAAACTCCCCATAATATGCTTGCTTTGTTATCTTGAATAAAGAAAACAATGATAAACATACCAAAAGTACCAACATCAGTTTGGACAACATGCCCGATTCATCACTAATATCAACTGCTGGGATAAGTAAAAATAATGCTGAGAAAACAATCAAAAAATATACTAGTGATATTGGTTTAAGTAATACTTCCCTTACGCTACTCATATATACCTCAGTTCTAAAATTAAGTAATGTGGGTTTAAAAACCCACATGTTGTTTTATTTCCAAGGTGTTTTTTCCCAAACATCTTTTGCTAGTTTGTAAGTTTCATTGTTTAGAGACTTAAAATCTTCGCCTATAGACACTGAGACAGGGTTTGCTGTTGATTTCATTTTTGCAAGGAATTCAGGATCCTTAGCGATTTTTTCAAAAGCATCGAGTAGCTTATTTTTAACCTCTTCAGGCAATCCCTCTGGTGCAACAAATCCACGCATTGAACCATTAACCATATCAACGCCTTGTTCTTTGAACGTCGCTACAGAAGAATCAAATTCGGATCTTTCCTGATCAGAAATACCAATAATATTAAGCTCATCTTTAAACTCTGTAACTTCAGAGATGTTAAGCACCGCTGCTTTCACGTGTCCACCTAATACAGCGGTACGCGCAGCTGAAGAGCCTTTGAATGGAATAATATTAAATTTAGTGTCGGTTAAGCCTTCGAACTTAATTAGCCCCAAGTGGTCATCTCCACCTAGGCTTGACATACCAATAGCCAAAGGACGTGAAGACTCTTTTACTTCGCCAATGAATTGTTGAAGGTTATCGATACCACTTCTTTTTGAGGTAACAATGACGTTAGGGTCATTGACGATATTAGCGAGATACGTGAAACTCTCTGCATTGTATTTTGCCTCGCGATCTAATGTACGCGCCATCATACCAGGCAAATTATATGTCCCTATTGTATAGCCATCTGGGTCTGAGTGTGCGACTTCGGTAATACCGATCTGACCACTTGCTCCTGGCATGTTTTTTACTACGATTGTTGCATCATCACCAAGATATTTTTCTAGATATGGGACAACATTACGAGCCATAACATCAGTGCCCCCACCAGCAGAAAACCCTACAATTAAAGTAATTGGCTTTTCTGGATAATTTGCCATTGCAAATGTCGATGTAAGGCAGCAGGTAACTGTTAATGCAGATTTAAGTATTGAGTTAAACATCCATTTTCTCCGTCTTGTTATATTTGGATAGTTTCTTATTCAATTGATTGATGATACGACTTTAGCTCATGCTCTATAAATGTAGGAAGAGCACGGTATATGCTAAGTGTATCCAAGGCATATGGGGTATATTACCCATGTTGCATAAAATCAATAATTAGAATAGGAAACATTTTCCTTCTTCATATATTCACGCTAGATATCTTTAACAGTGAATTCACGTTATTTTTAAATTAAATTTATAGTTTATTATTAATAATTGTATTTATTTGAAAGTTGTTGCTTATACCTCAAGACAACCTTTCTCTTTTAATGTTCTATCAACCCAAGTTCGATCGTTCAAACCTTCGCTGATCGCCCTCATCTGATTAACCTCTTTGTCTTGCTTGATGAGAGTGCTTTCGAGTATCCATTCTGCGTCATCTAGTGGTACGGCTAACACACCATCTGAGTCACCAATAATGATATCTCCTGGATTAATGAGCATGCCATCAATACTAATTGGAACGTTAATTTCTCCAGGACCGTCTTTAAATGGTCCTCTATGAGTCACACCTGCAGCAAAAGTTGGCAAGTTTACTTCTCGGAATGCATCCAAATCTCGAATTGCACCGTTAATAACAAACCCAACCACACCTTTTTTAATCGCATAAGCAAGCATCAACTCACCCATTAACGCATTCGCGACTTCTCCACCACCATCAACAACAATGACGTCACCTGGTACCGCCATATCAATTGCTTTGTGAAGCATTAAGTTGTCACCAGGGCGGCTTCTTACCGTTATTGCCGATCCTATCAATTGGCCTGAAGTGTGCATAGGGCGAAGCGTGGGACCTGCCGCAAATAAACGATTCATAGAATCTGATACGTTCGCTACAGGTAGTTCTTTATATGCATTCAATAACTCATCAGATGCTTTACGAGTCCTAGTATTTATCTTAAATCCTATTGTCATTCTCTATTCTCCAATCTTTACGAATTTGTCTGCACTCGTCATTAACTTGTGATTGACTACGCGATAGGTAGGTAGTTTTTCATCGGCAATGATCGAAATAATGTCTTGCGCAGCACTTTCGCTCACACGAGTACTTCCTTCATTAGTAACTCCAGCAATGTGTGGCGTTACAACAATATTTCTTTCTTGGAAAAAAGGGTGATCAGGGGAAGGTGGCTCTACTGAGAAAGTATCGAGCCCAGCTCCAGCGAGATAGCCAGATTGAATCGCCTCTAATAATGCCTCTTCATCGATCAATCCTCCTCGTGCGGTATTCACGATGAAGCTGCCTGATGGCATTTTATGAATGGTATCTTTATTGATGATGTGACGAGTTTCTGGAGTCAAAGGAGAGTGCAGACTCAAAATGTTACTTTTAGAGAGCAATTCATCCAAAGTTGCACAGCGCTCAACGCCAAACTTCTCAAATACAGATTCGTCTGCATAGGGATCATAGCCGAATAGGCTTAAGCCTAAACCTTTCGCTATTCTCGCGGTTTCTTGGGCAATAGAGCCCATACCGAGTAAACTTAAACATTTCGTTGCAACTTCGTACCCAGAAAATCCAGGCTTTTCCCAAAGCCCACTGCGTAACCCTTTGTCCAACGGTTGAATTTGCTTAATTACCGTTAACATTAGAGCAATAGTATGCTCTGCAACTGAAACCGAATTAGCACCAGATGCAACAACCACCGGGATGCTACGTTCAGCTGCCGCTTGGATGTCGATGTTATCAACGCCAACACCATGTTTAGCAATCACTTTAAGGTGGGGAAGGCCTGCATCAATGATAGCTGGTGTGATCTTTCCCATACGAGAAATAATCCCTACCGCTTGAGTGTTCTTGACTAAGTCTATCAGCTCTTTCTCTTCGCTATATGGCGCGGTATGCACCAACTTAAACCCCTTTTTATTTAACATCTCGACAGCTGAGCTTGCTAAATCAGGACCTGTAACAATTATTGTTTTTTCCATATTTTATTGTCTTTGTTGTAGTGGTATCAGCAGTACATGAAGGTTTAAGAAACAAAATTGGTGATACGTGAATCATTTCTCTATCTTCTCAACCTTGAAACGTAGACTACAAAACAAAAAAATCTTATGGTAGCTAAAGAAATTTAACATTTAATAAAAGAAAGGTTTACATAATGGACACGAGACAGCTCAAAACCTTAGTATCCATTTGGAAACATGGTACTTTCGCAAAGGCTGCCGATGATGTCTGTTTAACCCCTGCCGCCGTAGGTCAGCAAATCGCTGCTCTGGAACAAGAGCTCGATATCATATTATTTGACCGAACCAGTCGACCTCCCAAACTCACTCCTCAGGGCATGCAGACGGTAGAAATGGCAAGCCAAATACTAAGGTTGGAAGAAGATACAAAACTATCGTTAAAGGGAGATTTAGTTTCGGGGACATTTGTGATTGGGGCTGTGCGCTCAAGTGCTCTAAATTTGCTGCCTTCAGCGATGGTCGAAATGAATAAGGGGTATCCAAACCTTAAAACCAGCTTGAAAGTGGGCCTTTCCAAAGATTTGGTCTCTGACGTAGCTTCAGGGCAATTAGATGCTGCTATTGTTGCTGAACATATCAAAATACCGCCAAACTTAAAGTGGAGTCCCTTTATCAATGAGCCTCTTTGGTTAATCTCCTCGTATGAGGTGAGTGGTATGACATTACGAGAAATCCTCTCGCGATTTCCATTCATCCGCTTTAATAGCAATGTACCTCTTGCAAACCTCATTAATACAGAATTATCCAGAATGGAAATCTCGACCAGCGATGTCGCCGAAGTAGATAACATTGAGTCGATCATCACTTGTGTACATCATGGCCTTGGTGTTTCAGTCGTTCCTCAAATGTCTATCAGACCTGAAATGTCTAACATTTACAGAGTCCCTTTTGGCTCCCCTCAAATTAAAAGGCAAATAGGTATAGTGGAACGTCAATCAAGTCCAAGAAAAGCAGTGATAAAAACTTTACACGATGTGTTAACAGCGAAAATCCGTTGACCTAAGAAGGTTTGAACGTTGCCGATAACATTAAGTGCTAGGTTCTATTCGCAGCAGGTAGGGACGTTCTAGTCGAGTAGCAGCAAAGAGCCATACGCGAATAAACGGCGTATGACTCTTCAAATGTCTCTGAATGAAAAGCAGCGAGCTACCTACGAGAGTTGCGGTTACGTGATGAGCGCTCTTTATGGGCCGATGCCGCTTTCGCTTGCGATTTTAAGATTGAGTCAACGGTCAGTGCCATCGGTTCTTTCGGTTTCAAACCGTGTGGGAAAGTGCGAGCTCGAGGTGGTAAATCATACTCGTCGCTAGATGCGCGTGGCATGCGTTTAAAGCGGTATAGATAGAAGTTCTCTAACTTTTCTCTTGCCCAATCGGTTTTCTTTAAATACTTAACGCTACTCGCAATCGAGGGATTGGTGTGGAAACAGTTAAAACGCATCGCAGTATCTAGGATGTCCCAACCATAAAAATCCACCAGCTCTTGCAGTAAAGTTTCTAACTTAAGACCGTGTAGCGGGTTATTTTTCTGTAATTCAATTCTTTCTTCATCCGTCATCATAACGAGTTCCTAAGTATCTATTTAATCGAGGAGGTGGGTAGTGTGTTTTCCGCTCTATACAAGACAGTGGCGCAAGTGTCATCGAGGTCGGAGGGGAGGCGATTCTAGCAGAGTCGGTCTCTATTCCCTAACCCGAAATTCCTGTGCGTTTGGAAATGGAGTTATAGCCAGTCGAGTATAGCTTCATGCTGAGCAGAAAACAGGTTATCAACTGTGCTAGGCATTAAAAAAGTCCACTGAGTTTGGAGGTAGGGCATTGGCACAAAGAAATGCCGGGGCTGACTCCTGACGCACGAATTATCGCAAGCGGTGACGGTTGCCCACGACAAATCGTCGCTTATAGTGAGCTGGTATTTGGCTTTCAATGCCATATGGAGTTAACCAAAGAGGTTGTTTCGTTACTGATCGAAAATGACGATCTCAGTGATGCAGGACAATGCCGCTTTGCTGAGTCTGCGGAGGTGTTATTGACCCATGACTACGATGAAATGAATCAAACGCTATACGAGTTTCTTGATAAATTGGTTGGCTTCTATCGCTCTAGGACGCCTCAAATGGGTGGTGTTTTTGAGAACGGATGAGTTTTTAGTTCGCATTATATAACTGCATGGTTATCGCATCGGTGTAGCAACTGGTGCGACATTGCCCGCAGCCATTGCAGAGTTCGTTGTTTAGGTGTGGTAGTTCATCATCTTGAACCGAGATAGCGTGCTGCGGACAAGCAAAGGCGCATTGCTGGCATTCCATCTGAAGATAATTGTTGCAGCTTTGCGAGAAGTGCGGGCGCAAGTTGATGTCCAGTGGCACAGATGCATGCAGAGCATCGCTAGGGCAGGCTTTGACGCACTCGCCACATAAACTGCATTGGTTGTAATCGAGATTGAGCTGCGCCAGTTGAGCATCCAGTTCAATGACACTATTTGGGCAAACTTTTAGGCATTCACCGCAGCCGTCACAAAGACGAGCAAACAATGCTTCATCCACCGCGTGAGGCGGACGTGCGACGGGGCGCGGTGTTATCTCTGCTTGCTGAGCCCGTTTTACTGGTTGGCTAAAACGGCTCAGAAAGCCTCGTCGATTATTATCGATGGATTCACTCATCTAAATAGATCTTCTTTTTCACTACTTCAATGTGTTGTTGTCGAATCAACGCGTTTAGCCATTTCGAGACGTCTGCTGCCAATCGCTGATAAAACGGGCTTGGTGCTTTGTCTTTGAGTTGCTCAAGATAGGTTGAGCCCCAAGGCATCAAATGCTCTCCGAATAGCTCACATGCTGCTTGTGTTTGATCTTGTTCAAGAAAGTGTGCGCACGCCAGCAACATTAATCCGAACTGATCTTCTGGCTCACGTTGACCTGAATCTAATTCGATACCGTGCTGTTGTAAGAATAGTCGATATTGTGTGTTCGATTCGCCGAACAATACCTGCTCTTTGTCTAAATACACCGATCCCCAAGGTGGGACTGGCATAGTACCCATTCCTTCAAATAGCATGCTGAAATCATGTTCGAGTTGTTCGTCCGTCAAAGAAGTGAGTGCATTCAATGTTTCTGTTTGAAGAACATTTTCTGTCACTAAAGAGCGTACCAGTTCAACCGATTCTGCTTTACCGCGTTTGTGATAGAACAATGTTCCTAATATTTTAAGCGTATGGATAATCATTTTCATTTCAATAAATTAGCTTAATTAAGGTGTGTTTCTATTCTTTCATATCCACGTCAAATTTAATCACAGAATTGACAATTTAAAATTAAATTAATATTCACTTTGATTTATATCAATAGTGGCTGCTCTCGTCATTTTAATAGTACACGCTTACCCCTAAAGTGGTATGCGCAAGCAATGTTAAGGCATCCAATTATGACGAAGAATAAACAGCAATCTGACTTGATGAACCTGACTCGTCGCGGGTTCATTAAAGCGAGTTCTGCGGTAGGTAGTGCAGCGGCGTTGGCTAGTGGTATTAGCTTACCATTTAAGTCTAGCCCTACGCGCGCGGCAGAATCAGTAACAAGTGACGAGAAAGTTGTTTGGAGCGCATGTACAGTAAACTGTGGTTCACGCTGCCCGCTCCGCATGCATGTACAAAATGGTGAGATCAAATATGTTGAAACCGACAATACCGGTGGAGACGTGTTTGGAGACAGCCCTCAAGTAAGAGCTTGTCTTCGTGGACGCTCAATGCGTCGTCGAGTCTACAACCCAGACCGATTGAAGTACCCAATGAAACGGGTTGGCAAGCGTGGTGAAGGTAAGTTTAAGCGCATCAGTTGGGAAGAAGCTTACGATGAAGTTGCCAAGACGATGCAGCGTTTAATTAAAGACTACGGCAACGACTCAATCTATTTGAACTACGGTACGGGCACGCTTGGCGGCACGGTGACTAAGTCTTGGCCGCCAGCATCCACATTGATTGCTCGTTTAATGAATCTATGCGGTGGCTATTTAAATCACTATGGTGATTACTCCACTGCGCAAATTGCGGAAGGCCTCAGTCATACTTATGGTGGCTGGGCGATGAACAACTCGTTCTCTGATTTAGCCAACGCAAAACTCAACATTCAGTTTGGTAACAACCCGGCTGAGACACGTATGTCTGGTGGTGGTTTGATCCATCACTATGTCGAGAGTAAAAACAAGTCCAACGTTAGAACCATTATTATTGACCCTCGTTACACCGATACCGCTGGCGGGCGTGAAGACCAATGGATTCCAATTCGTCCTTCTACTGATGCGGCATTGGTGGCAGGCCTAGCGCATGTTCTGATCACGGAGAACTATGTCGATCAGGCTTTCCTCGATAAATATTGTATCGGCTATGATGAGAAAACTCTGCCTGCGTCTGCACCCAAAAACAGCGACTACAAGTCATACATTTTAGGCTTGGGTGACGATGGGGTAGAAAAAACACCACAATGGGCTTCTAAGATCACAGGGATTCCTGTCGACACCATTATCAAGCTCGGTCGTGAAATGGGCGCAAACAAACCATGCGCGATTCATCAGGGCTGGGGTTTGCAACGCACTGCGAACGGTGAATTAGCATCGCGCGCTATTGCTATGCTGTCTCTACTGACTGGCTCGGTAGGCGTCTCTGGTGGTTCAACAGGTGCGCGTGAAAGTGATATCAATATTCCGTTTGTGCGTTTCCCAACCGTTCCTAATCCAGTAAAAACCTCGATCTCGATGTTCTTGTGGACGGATGCGATTTATCGCCACCATGAAATGACAGACAAAACCGATGGTGTACGCGGTGCAGAGCGCTTAGCCAATCCGATCAAGATGATTTGGAACTACGCGGGTAACTGCTTGGTTAACCAGCATGCCGAGATCAACAAAACTCATGAAATCTTACAAGACGACAAAGCGTGTGAAATGATCGTAGTGATCGACAATCACATGACGTCTTCCGCTAAGTACGCCGATATTATCCTACCGGATTTAACCACTTCTGAACAAGATGACTGGGCAATGGACGGCAAAGCATCGAATGCGCCTTATTTCATCTATGCGCAGAAAGCGATTGAGCCTCAGTTCGAAGCGAAAAGTATCTATGAGATGTGCTCTGAGATCGCCAAACGCATGGGAGTAGAGAAAGAGTTTACCGAAGGGCGGACGCAGCAAGAGTGGGTTGAACATTTGTATGCAGAAACCCGCAAGCAAGATCCGTCTTTGCCAACCTTTGAAGAGATGAAAGAGTTGGGCATTTATAAGCGTCAATACCAACGTGATTACATCGCTTATCAAGACTTCCGGAATGATCCTGAAGCCAACCCGCTTTCAACACCAAGTGGCAAGATTGAAATCTATTCTGAAACATTAGCAAATATCGCCAAAGAGTGGACGCTAAAAGAAGATGAAGTGATCCACCCATTGCCTATCTATGTGGATTCTTTTGAGGGACACAATGACCCACTAACAGCCAAGTATCCACTGCAGCTGACGGGTTTCCACTTTAAAGCTCGCTGCCACTCTACTTATGGCAATGTGGCGTTGCTTAAAGCGGCAGCACGTCAGGAAGTATGGATTAACCCGATAGATGCCGAGGCTCGTGGCATCAAAAACGGCGATATGGTGAGCATTTTTAATGATCGCGGTGAAGTCCGTATACCTGCCAAAGTGACACCACGTATCTTGCCTCACGTAGTCGCGTTAGGTGAGGGCGCTTGGTATGCCCCCGATGGACAAAAAGTCGATCATGCTGGATCGATTAACGTGTTAACGACCCAACGACCAAGTCCATTGGCGAAGGGGAATCCGCAACACTCCAATCTGGTTGATATCAAATTGGCGAACAAAGCATAAGGTAGGTAAAGATGAAACAATACGGCTTTTACATAGATTCAAGTAAATGCACAGGTTGTAAAACTTGCCAGCTTGCTTGTAAAGATTATCGGGACTTGGACGTGAAGCGCAATTATCGCCGCGTGTATGAATACGCCGGTGGTGGCTTTGTCCAAGATGGGGATACCTGGATTCAAAATGATGTGTTCTCTTACTACTTGTCTATCGCGTGTAACCATTGTTCAAATCCGGCGTGCGTGAAAGTGTGTCCGTCAGGCGCGATGCACAAACGCCAAGAAGATGGTTTGGTGGTGGTCAACGAAGAGGTCTGCATCGGCTGCCAGCACTGTAGCAATGCTTGTCCTTACGGCGCGCCTCAGTTTAGTAAAGAGAAAGGCCACATGACTAAGTGCGATGGGTGTTACGAGCGTGTGGCTGATGGCAAGCAACCAATGTGTGTTGAATCTTGTCCTCTGCGTGCGTTGGAATTTGGGGAAATACAGGTATTACGTGAGAAATACGGCACAACCGCTGACGTTGCGCCACTACCTTCTTCACACCTGACTTTGCCCAATATTGTGATTAAGTTGAACAAGAATGCTAAGCCAACGGGTGATACAACGGGCTACTTAGCAAACCCTCAGGAGGTTTAAGATGATTTTCCATGAGTATTCTTTAATCTTCTTTACGGTGCTGGCGCAAACGGCAGTTGGTGGTTACCTACTCGTTAGCGCACGTGCGTTGGCCATGGGTTTTGACGAAGCAAAAATCAACAGCTACAAAGTGCCGATGTTTGCGCTGTGGGCGATCATGGGATTGGGCTTTCTGTTCTCGATCACCCATTTAGGTTCTCCGTTACGCGCATTTAACTCATTTAACCAGCTAGGTTCAGCGTGGCTGTCGAACGAAGTGTTCTTTGGCGCAGCATTCTTTGCTGTAGGTGGACTACAGTGGTTGCTATCCGTACTGAATAAAGGCGGTGCAGCACTTCAAAAAATCTTAATGATTGGCGCGATGGTTCTGGGTTGTATCTTTATGTATTCCATGGTGAATGTGTACATGATCAATACCGTTCCAACCTGGTTCAATATTTACACTCCGCTCAGCTTTGCGATGACGATGGTGGTGTGTGGCTTATTGCTATCGCAGTTGGTGATCGTATCTGCCAAGGATAGCCGCTTCACTGTGGATCGTAATATCGTGATGTTGGCTGTTGTTGCGGTTGCGATTAGCGTAGTCGTGACGGTGGGCAAAATGAACCTTGTGAGTGAAGTACAAAGTTCAATTGTTAAAGCTTCTGAGCTGGTGGACGGACTTGGTGGCTATCTGAGTGTGCAAGTAGCGCTTTTACTGGTTGGTCTACTCATCTGGGTGTTGCCGATGATCAATAAGTCGAGTGTCAACCCAGTTAACTTAACCGTAGCGCTAGTATTGATCTTAGCGTCTGAGTTGATAGGACGTGGTTTGTTTTACAGCTTACATATGACGGTTGGTTTGTAGCGAATACCACTTTATATACTTAAGACATGCTTTAAATCCCTCGAATGAACTCGAGGGATTTTTTTGTCTTCGTAATTCCATCAAAACTAGTCGCTTAGATGAGAAGTGATCGGTTGCTGCTCTTACCGGTTAAATCTGATTTGTGTTATTTTTGTTAACAATATGTTCTGGCTATTTTTAACCGTAGGTGCAATTATTCTAACCTATTCACTCAGTTTGGTATGAAGACTCGTCATTTGACCATTCTGAAGCTGAATTGATCGGTGAACACCAAAACTCTGTTCAGGGATAAAAATCACAAGGAACTAAAATGAAGAAAATACTATTTGCGCTGTTGGTTGGCTTTGGATTAACAAGTAACGCATTCGCGAAAGAGTGGAACACGATTCGCTTTATGGTTGAAGGCGCTTATCCTCCGTTTAACTGGACCTCAGAAGAAGGGGAACTGGTCGGCTTCGATGTCGACTTGGCCAACGCACTATGTGATGAATTGAACGTGAAATGCGTTATTCGCAAACAAGACTGGGACGGCATTATTCCAGCGTTATTGGCGAGAAAGAGCGACGCAATTATTGCCGCGATGACCATCACCTCAGCTAGAGAAAAGAAAGTTGCGTTTACAACACCATACGCGATGGTGCCGCAACGATTTGTTATGAGCAAAGAGCGCGAAATCGACCCAAGCGAAAAGGGTATGGATGGTATTGTTGTCGGCGTCCAACGAGCAACAGTGGGTGATCAGTACCTAAGCCACGCGTACCCGAACATTGAACTGCGTCGTTACAACACTTTTGATGAGGCGTTTTCAGATTTAATCAGCGGTCGTTTAGATACCGTATTTGGCGGTGCGATTGGCTTACGCAGCGGTTTCTTGGACACCGAAGATGGTCAAGATTTTCACTTTACTGGCCCTTCTTACACTGAGCCAAAATGGTTTGGTAAAGGCGTCGGTATTGCGGTGCGTAAGCAAGATAAAGATCTGCAAGCCCTACTGAATAAAGGTCTTGAAGCCGTGATTGCCAATGGCACGCACAAAAAGATCGCGAGCAAATACTTCTCCTACGACATTTACAATGTCGATGGCGAATAAAACTGTGATTGTTGTGTTTGAGTGTTCAGGTTAACACGTCGACCATGGGCTATATTGAGGGGCACCATTGGTCAACAAAGTGGGGGGGAGACGTCGTCTCCTCCCCACCCACTTTTATGCTGAGCTCGCTAATGTAGCCGGCTCTTATCTACGATGGTGTTCTAAGCCTCAATGCGCTCAATAATGGTCGCAATACCTTGACCCATACCGATACACATCGTCGCTAATCCTTTACTTCCGTCGTGTTGTTCCATCACGTTAAGTAGCGTTGTCACAATACGAGCGCCGGAGCAACCCAGAGGGTGACCAAGTGAAATCGCCCCTCCGTGCAAATTCACTTTGTTTTCACGCTGATCCCATAAACCCAAGTCTTTTAAGCAAGGAATCGCCTGCGCTGCGAACGCCTCGTTAACTTCCGCGTGGTCGATGTCATCAATTGTTAACCCAGCTTTCGCTAATGCTTTACGCGTCGCCGGAACAGGACCATAGCCCATGATTGCAGCGGGTACCCCTGCCGTCGCCATTGATAAGATTTTTGCTCTTGGTGTGATACCAAGTTGTTTGGCTTTATCTTCGCTCATGACCAACACACAAGATGCGCCATCAGACAACGCTGAAGATGTGCCAGCGGTGACGGTACCACTTGGGTCAAACACAGGGCGCAACTCAGCAAGTGACGCTTCGGTCGTTTCAGGTCGGATAACTTCATCGTGTTTAACGAGAACAGGTAAGCCGTTCTCATCGTGTCCCATCGTTGGCACGATTTCGTTATCAAAGTGGCCTTCTATGCTGGCTTTATGCGCCAGACGGTGGGAGCGAGCGCCAAGCTTGTCTTGTTCTTCACGTGAAACACTGTGCAGTTTGCCTAGAGCCTCTGCCGTTAGCCCCATCATTGCTGAAGCTTGGGCCATATGGCGGTTGTATCCATTGATATCGATGCCTTTTGTCATTGGAATATGGCCCATATGCTCAACACCACCGATAAGCACAATCTCCGCGTCTTCGGCTTTAATGGCACGCGCCGCGATATGCAGTGCGTCCATCGAAGAACCACACAATCGGTTAACGGTAGTGGCTGGTACGGTTTCCGGTAAGCCTGCCTGAAGTGATGCTAGGCGGGCAATATTCACACCTTGTTCTTCGGTTTGTTGCACGCATCCCCAGATAATATCGTCAATTTCTTCGGCATTGACGTTTGGCTGTCGTTGGAGCATTGACTGCATTAAGTGGGCAGAGAGATCTTCAGCTCGGACGTTACGGAAAACCCCATTTTTTGAGCGTCCCATCGGGGTACGAATGGCATCAACAATTACTACATTTTTCATATTCTTCTCTCCGGATTATGCATAGAAACGGCGGTTTTGTTCTGCTCTTGTGATTAATCCCTGAGGAATCTGATAAAGCGGACCTAGGTGTTCGTATTTTTTCGCCTTAGCAACAAGCGTGTCGAGGCCATAGCTATCCATGTAGTAGAACAAGCCACCTTTGAAAGGAGGGAAGCCTGTGCCGTACAAAAATGCGGTATCGGCTTCTTGAGGTGAGTTGACGATGCCCTCATCTAGGCAGCGAGTCACTTCAAACAACATTGGCAACATCATACGTAGCTGGATGTCTTCTTCGCTAAAGTCATCAACGTTTTCACATTGTTGCGCCAGCATGTCGAGGGTTTCCCGACACGCTGATGGTTTTAGGCGGCCTTTGCGGTCAGGCGTATGTAAGTAGAAACCTTGCCCCGATTTCTGTCCTAGGTGTCCCTTGTCATTGAGTTGTTCAATAATATTAATCTCTGGCTTAGCCTGGCGCTCTGGGAACGCTTTGCTCATCACATCAATACAATGTGTGGTCGTATCTAAACCGATCACATCGAGCAGGAGAGCAGGACCCATTGGCCAACCAAAGCCCTTACTCATCACCTTATCAATTTGAGAAATACTGCCACCATCTACCAACAGTTGGTTGAAGGCTAAGAAGTATGGTGTCAAGCAACGGTTGACCAAGAATCCGGCACAGTCATTGACGACGATAGGTGTTTTTCTTAATTGAAGAACATAATTCACCGCTTTGGCGACCGTGGCTTCGGAGGTGTGCTCACCACGGATTATTTCCACCAACGGCATGCGATGAACCGGGTTGAAGAAGTGGATACCACAGAAGTTTTCTGGTTTTTTCAGCGCTTTAGCAAGACCAGAGATGTTCAACGTAGAGGTATTAGATGCAATGACTGCGTTTGGAGCGGCAGATTCCAGCTCCGCAAGGACTTTCTCTTTTACCTGAGGATTTTCAACTACCGCTTCTATGATCAGGTCGGTATTTTCCAGTGCTTGGTTGTATAGTGTTGGCACGATACGGTTTAATACATCCCCCATATCATTGGGTTTCATACGACCTTTTTCTACTTGTTTTGTCAGTAACTTGTTGGCTTCTTTCAGCCCCAGATCTAGACCGGCTTTATTGATATCTTTGAGAGTAACATCTAGGTTGCTTTCACTACTCACATAAGCAATGCCACCACCCATGATACCTGCGCCAATCACACCAACATGTTCTGTTTTTGGCGCGTTTTTGACGTAGTTTTTCGAGATGGATTTTACCGCCATATCATTGAGATAGACGGTTACTAGAGCATCGGTCACAGGGCTTTGAGTACATGCGACAAAGCCTTCTGCTTCAATTTCTAGCGCAGCGTCACGTTGCAGGTAAGCACTCTTCCCAATAGTGTCGAGGATGTGAAAAGGAGCAGGGTAATTGGTCCCGACAGACTTCGCCACCATTCCTCTTGCGACATTAAGAGACATGCTCAGTTCATAGTTATTGAGTGGTAGCGGCTGTTGTTTTTCATCATGGCGTTCTTGCCACTTAACTTCGCCACTGATGGCACTGTTAAGAAGTGCAACCGCTTGGTCTACGGCGTTGAGTGAGGCATCAACAATACCGTCTACCATGTGTGCTTTTAAAGCCTCAGGTGCTTTAAAGTTTTTACCCGTGGTGAGCCAGCTAAGAGCCGTATCCAAACCGATAATGCGAGGGAGTCGTGTCACGCCACCCCAACCAGGGAAGATCCCCAGTTTTACTTCGGGCATGCTGATTTTGGCGTCGCTGGTTGCGAGGCGGTAATCCGCTAACAAGGACAGCTCAACACCGCCCCCAGCTGCTACACCATTGATAATCGCGACTTTTGGATATGGCAGATCTTCGATTCGGTTGTAAATACTGTGTACCCACTCTAGATAACTTTGCACCGCGTTTGCCCCGTCAGAAAAAAGCTGACGGAATGATTTAATGTCTGCGCCTGCGCTGAATAAACGTTTATCTGAGCGAATAATAAGACCTGCAATGTTTTCGTTTTCTAGCAACTTGAGAGTTTTTTCTAGATCGATAAGCGCTTCTTTACGCAGGGTGTTTACTGAGTCTTGTTCAGAATCAAATACCAGCTCCACGATGTTATTTTGAGTTGGTAGTTGATTAAGTTTGAAAAATGGTCCGTGATACATCATGTATTCTCCTAATGAACTAAGCCGTTTTCTTTTGCTTCTTCAATTAGAGAAGCTCTGAAGTCGGGGTGGGCAATACTAACTAGCGCGTGGACACGTTCTGCATTGGTCAGCCCGCGAAGGTTAGCGGCACCGTATTCGGTGGCAATGATGTGCACGTCGTTACGTGGCGTCGTCACTGGTGTCCCGACTGGAAGTGCGAGTCGGATATTTGATTCCAAGCCGTTTTTTGTTTGACGGGTGGAGGCGAGAGCCAAGATACTCAAACCGTTCTTCGACATATTGGCACCACGAACAAAATCAAGTTGACCACCCGAGCCAGAAATTTGCGCGAATCCAACACCTTCAGAGGCGACCTGACCGACTAAATCCACCATGATGCAGGTGTTGATTGAGACAAAGTTGTCATTTTTAGCCACTTCAGCACAATTAACGACCTCATCCATTGAGCCCATTTCTACGTCAGGATTATGGTGTAGGAAGTCCATAACCTCTTGAGAGCCCGTAGAAAAAGCCGCGACAATTTTATTCGGCTTGTAGTTCTTTTTCGTGCCATTTACCGCACCCGCTTTACACATTTCCATCAGCGATTCTGTGAACATTTCGGTATGAATACCGAGATCTTTGCAGTCCATTAACGCCATGCCCATCGCATTGGAAATGGTGCCAATCCCTATCTGAACCGTCATTCCGTCTTTGATATAAGGTTTGACATGTCCGGCGATTTTCTGCTCAAGTTCACTCGGCATTCCTGCTTTAGGAAAAGCAATACTATGTTGTCCTTCAACGAGGTAAGTTGCCTCCGAAACATGCACGGTATTTTCCGGGTTGCCGATGAACGGTTGATTATCATTGATAACGAAAATAACTTTAGACGCGTATTGGAGAGCGACTTTATTGGCGATACCGCCACATGCTCCCAAGCTGAGGTAGCCTTCTTCGTTTGGCGGTGTGGTTTCGATCACCACAACATTTGGCTGGATACGTTCGAAAATAGGACCGAAGTTAGAGAAGTGAAAATTAATGATCTCAACATTTCCGCCATGTTGAGCTTTACGCTCCAACGGACCCATGAATAAGCTGATATGTTTGACGTTATCTTTGTACTGAGGCTTGAGGAACTCGAACGGAGTTGTCATCAAGCCCGAATATAATTCGCAGTTTTCAAACTCATTGAGATGCTTGTCTAACTCTTTGAGAAAAGGCACTGGCATGGAGACCAAGCCACCCGCCCATATTTTGTCTCCTGATGCCAATTTGCCAACTGCTGACTCCATTGAAATCAACTTGTCATGGTAGTCTTTTTGCCATTCGACCATAGTAGAGTTCTCTTTCTATTTATTACAGAACTGACTTTATCTCCAGTCTTTATCTATCCTGTTCACTTGGAGCTGTGTGTTCTGTTTGAGTTGAGGGTAAGAGGAATGTCCATTTCTTCATCCACCACAGTAAAACATTTTCATTGAAATAATTTGGCTTTTTAGGACAATCTATTTACTGATTTAGCCAAAGCTGCGTCATGAGAGAACGGTCACAGGCTGCAATGTAAAATAGGGCGTTTTATGCACGATTCATCGTCAAAAAATCCAGTTATGCTACACAAAGGTTGGTCTAACCTGATTAGGGATACGATTGAAGATCTAGGTTTAGAGCGAGAAGCATTTATCCAGCCGTTGAGAGCTGGTGATGCGGTGTCGGTGTATACACTAAGGTCGATTTTGTATCAGTTTTATGAGAAAGCGAATGACGAGTTATTGCTCTTTGATATTGCTAAGCACGTAACGCCACTAACTTTTGGTAGCTTTTCACTTAACTTATGGACCGCGCCTGATGTAAAAACATTGCTGGAAAACATGTGTCGTTATTCAGCCTCCATCAGTGTACCGATCCGCCTCAAGTACCACCAAACAATCCGGGGAGATGTGGAGTTATGGGTACTTAACAGTGAGTCATCAAATAAGGAAAACCACCTGACCTATATGGGGGCGGCTTTATTTATGACAACGATGACGATGTTGATACGACAAATCTGCCGCTTCAACGCGATCCATATAACAGTTCAGACGACGAGCGACTATTTTTCTAACCAGGCCGTTAAGAAGTATGCGAGCACAGTCGGTATATCGATACAATCCGGGTATCCAGTGCGAAAAATATGTATATCAAAGAAAGATCTACACATGAAGCTTCCTTCTTATGACAAAGACATTCATTTCTTATCACTGGGCTTGCTTCGCCAAGAAGTCGGCCGGATTTTAGAAGAAGATATTGTTTTGAAGATATACAACTTACTCAACCAAATGGACAACTTATCGGAAGTAAGCGGAAAGAATCTTGCGGCTGAGCTTAATGTTAATATCCGCACGCTTAACCGTCGCCTGTCTGAATACGGGACCAGCTACAAAGGTATTGTTGATAAATTTAAGATGGAGAAAGCGCTTTATTTGCTAGAGAATCCGCACGGAAGTATGGCAGAAATTGCTTACCAACTTGGTTTTTCGGATCTCAGCACCTTTTCCCGTGCTTTTAAACGCTGGACTGGTAAGTGTCCAACATCGCTTAAGCGGCATTCAAGTTAGGATGGTTTTTAAAAAGTTTAGAGGGTCTCTGAATATAGACATCGTTCTAATTAAGATGTAAGTAGAACGATGTCTTCGTTGAGTCTGGCGTTACGACTTTAGCTTTGCAATCAACTTTAATGCCCTGTCTGCAAATGTACTGTAGGGAGGCATGAAGTATTTCATGCTGGAAAAGCCACCTCGGTAAAACACTGGTCGCAGTTTTGAAAACGTCAAGAATCCTTCGTATCCATGGTAGTGGCCCATGCCGCTGGCCCCGATACCACCAAATGGCATATCGTGCTGCGCGACGTGGAATAGCGCATCGTTCACACAGACGCCACCGGAAAGTAGGCGATTAATGTAATAGTTTGCCAACTGTTTATTATTGGTAAATGGGTACATCGCTAATGGGCGGTCTCTTTCAATTACGTAATCAATAACTTGCTCTTTATCTTGGTAAGTTTTGATCATCAGAATAGGACCGAAGGTTTCTCTTTGGCTGATAATCGCTTCCTCGTTTGGATCAACTGCCAGCATCAATGGGAATTTTCTAGAAAACGCGTCGGGCTCTTGGTCACTTAGGTTAATGATTTCGGCACCATTGTTTTTCGCGTCTTCCACCGTATCTAATAATCGTTGGAACGATTTACTATCAATAATGGATGTGTAGTCGTCACTATGAATATCGGGACAATGTTTTTTAACCCAAGCTTGTGTATTAGATACAAACTCATTGAGCTTATTTTCTGGTACAAATGCGTAGTCAACGTTGACACATATTTGTCCGGCATTGAACTGTTTCACATGCATAATGCGCTCTACCGCTTTTTCCATCGGGTAGTCTGGCGCGATGATTGCAGGCGACTTACCACCTAGTTCTAAGCTGACTGGAGTTAGGTTGGCGGAAGCCGCTGCCATCACTTTACGTCCGGTTGCTCCAGAACCAGTGAAAAATAGATGGTCAAAGGGTAGCTTAGAGAACTCGATCCCTACCGCTCCCGTTTCTTCAAAAAATGCCAGTTTCTCGGTTGAAAAATACTTAGGTGAGATTTGGTTGAGTAAGCGAGTCAAATGGATAGAGTTTTCAGACATTTTTACCATGGCACGATTACCAGCAGCAAAAGCGGCAGAAATAACAGAAAAGCTTAAGTTTAGTGGGAAATTCCAAGGTGTAATAATTCCAACCACGCCAACAGCTTGAGGAATGACTTTATTTTTAGCACCTGTATATAATATTTGGTCGACCTTTCTTGATTGTGGTTGCATCCATTTTTTTAAGTGACTAATATTAAATGTAATATCTTCAGTTACCGGAATAATTTCAGCAATCAATGTTTCATGATAAGAACGGTTACCATAATCTTTGTTAATCGATGCAATTATTTCTTCACGATTTTCATTAATCATTTTCTTTAGATTTAATAAGTGATTTTTCCGCTCTTGATACGATTCTTGGCCTGACTTGTTAAACGCACTTTTCTGAGCATGTAAGCAATGCCCCAACTGATCACTTGTTTCATTCACTAACATACTTGCCTGATTCATAGCTACCTACTTAAATAATACTTATTTTTCATCAACTTGATTTTTAGAAATCGTTATGTAATTAATTTAAAAACACTTTAACTTAAATTAAATATATGAATGATGATTATCAATAAATATAAGCATACATCGATGGAATATAGTTCAGCAAAAGTGACTATTTGAAAGTGTAAAGCTATTCACAAAAATAATATTAAACAAATAAAAGGTAAATATTGTCCCCGTTTTTTTTAGTTGATGTAAATTTTGTCCATTGTAAGAACTAAATATCGAGAATAGTCTTCATCAGGCTTAACTATAAACAGTTACAGGGACAGAAAATATGTATGCAGAGAGTAAAAAAGCGGAAATCGAAGAGTTCGCTAAAAATATCAGAATCGCTACGCTAAATGAGTTTGCGAGCCGAGGCTTTGGTCACTTGGGTGGTTCTATGTCAATGGTCGAAATCATCAGTGTGCTGTACATGGATGAACTGAAACATAACCCGCAAGAGCCGAGATGGGTCAATAGAGATCGCCTTGTATGTTCTAAAGGGCACTGTGGGCCGTCACTATATTCTGCGCTAGCACTACGTGGATTCTTTCCAGTCGAAATGTTGCAAACGCTGAACCAGAACGGAACCAATCTACCTAGCCATTGCGATATGCAAAAAACACCAGGGATTGATTTTACCACTGGCTCACTTGGTCAAGGACTTTCAGTCGCTTCAGGAGCTGCCTACGCGCTTAAGCTAAAAGGTTTAGACAACCGTGTCTTCTGCATTGTTGGCGACGGGGAACTGCAAGAAGGTCAGAACTGGGAAGCCATCATGAATATTGCAAATAAGAAGATTGATAACTTGGTGCTATTTGTCGACTTCAACAAGATGCAATTGGATGGTCCTTTAGAAGCGATTAACGATCTTGCTGGACTAGATAAAAAGTTTGAAGCCTTTAACTGGAATGTTGAGAACATCGACGGTCACAACATCTGCGAAATCAAACGCTCTATCGAGAGTGCGAAAGCCTGTGAAGGAAAACCAACCGTGATTATCTGCAATACCTTAAAAGGTAAGGGAGTCAACTGGGCTGAAAATGAGTGGAACCACCACGTCCCCGTTACTGAAGAACTAGCAGAACAAGCGATTACGGCACTAAATGCATAAGGGATGATAGAACCATGGGTGTAAAACTAGCAAACATTAACGAAAAATACGAAGACACATTAGCTTCGGTTTACAGCGCTTACCTTTACGAAGGTTTGGGCAGAACGGATGATATCGTCCATGTTGAATGTGATTTAGGCTTATCACTGTTTAAATTTGACATGATGAACTTCTTGGAAAATTACCCGACAAGGCTCATCAATGTGGGGATCGCAGAAGCCAATGCGATTGGTTTCGCGGCAGGGCTTTCACAAGAAGGCTTTGTGTCCTACGTGCACTCGTTTGGTCCATTTATGTCTCGCCGCGTGATGGATCAAGTTTTTATCTCCGGAGCATACTCAAAAGCGAACGTTAAGATTCTTGGTACCGATCCTGGTGTCAGCGCAGCGTTTAATGGTGGCACACATATGCCATTTGAAGATATCGCTGTCATGCGCTCGATTCCTGAAATCAAAATTGTTGAGATCACCGACAATGTTGCCGCCAAAGCGCTTTTTCCTCAGATCGAAAAAGATTACGGCATGTATTACATCCGTATGGTTCGTTCGAATGTTGAGAAAGTGTACGAAGAAGGTTCCACATTTGAAATTGGTAAAGGTAACGTACTGCAGGATGGTTCTGACGTTACGATCATCGCTTACGGAGTGACGGTTCCTGAGTCATTAAAAGCGGCGAAATTGTTAGAGGAACAAGGTATCTCTGCTCGTGTTGTTGACATGTTTACAATCCGTCCTCTTGACCGTGATTTGGTCGTTAAGTGTGCCAAAGAAACTGGTGCCATTGTTACCGCAGAAAATCACAGTGTGAATGGTGGTCTAGGTGACGCAGTGACTCAGGTTGTGATGCAAGAACATATTTGTCCGGTTGAGCGAGTTGCTGTTCTTGAGCGCTTTGGTCAAACAGGTGATATGCAATTTTTGAAAGAAGAGTACGGTTTAACAGCCGGCAACATTGCTAAAGCCGCTAAACAGGCTATCAGCAAAAAGCAATAACTAGGAGTATTGTCATGAAAAGAAAATGTGCTGTTCTAACCGAACCTAAAAAATTTCAGATCATCGAAGAAGAATTGCCTCAAGTACAGCCACATGAAGTCCTTGTGGAAGTTGAAGCGATAGGTTTATGTCACTCAGATATGCCAACGTATCTTGGCGATAGTCAGCTTGGTTTTGATAAGCGCGGTCATATGGCAATGATCAAAGACATTCAATATCCTGCCCATATTGGCCATGAATCTGTTGGTATTATCAAAGAAATTGGCAGTGACGTGACAGACTACAAAGTAGGTGACTATGTTGCGTTCATGCCTGCTGTCGCTGGCTTTTCATCGCACTTGGTTGTACCAACTGCTTTCTGTATTCCAATTCCAAGTGAGGTGCCACGCGAAGAGCTAAAATATTGCCTGGCTGAACCATTAATGTGTGTGGGTAATATCGTTAAAGTCGCGAATCCAAGCTTAGGTGAAACGGTTGCCGTTGTTGGCTGTGGCATGATGGGATTATTGACTATCGCGGGTCTAAAACACAGTGCGGCGAGTAAAATCATCGCCGTTGATGTACAGGAAAGTCGCTTAGAGCTTGCGCGCAAATTTGGCGCAACTCATACGATCAACCCAACACAATGTGACTTAACGGATATGGTTGATGAGTTAACCAATAACCTAGGGGCAGATGTCGTCGTAGAAATTACAGGTAGTCTACGTGGCCTCAAAACAGCACTGAAAGTTATTCGATACGGTGACTTGTTAGGGGCGGCTGGACGAGGCAAAGTGCTCATTCCATCGTTGTATTCAAGAGAAGAAACTTGGGATCCAGAAATCGGCTATGAATTAGCATATCGTTCACCAGTGCTGCATTCGGTACACCCGCTGTATGCTGAAGATTACATCAAAGTCGCGAAGGAAAGTATCGAAGCTTGTACAAAAGGTATCTTGCCTATCAAGGATCTGATTACCCATGAGTTTGCGCTTGAAGATATTCAGGATGGGTTTGATCTGATGGAGAGCGGTGATCCTAGCTATATCAAAGGTATCATCAAACCATAATGCGCTAACTTTGACCGATAAAAAGCAGCCCGATAGCGGAACTTCGCCGCTAACGGGCTTTATCTCGTCCGATGCGAGTTGCCTATAATGACCGTCTAAGAGTCAATCTATGATCAAATATTTAACTACACCTCAGCACGCAACATGTCAATGTGGAGCCTGTTCATTCGAATTGGCGGAGTCTACGGCTGTTGCTAGATTTATATGTCACTGCACCATTTGCCAGCAATTTAACAATAATCGCTTTGCAGACGTGACGTTATTCAAAGCCAAAGCATTACAATCAAGCTCTTATGATAATGTTGAGTTTAAAAAATACAGATTGCCGCCAAATATCAACCGTGGGGTGTGTAAGCTGTGCGGTGAACCAGCGCTTGAAATCGGTGGGGTAGGGCCAGTAAAAATCGCTTTTATACCGACAAATAATTTTAAGGACTCTGGCGAACTACCACCTCCAGCGATCCATATGTTTTACCATCGACGTATTGAAGACATCGTGGATGACTTGCCGAAATACGAAGGCTACGTAAGCAGTGAGCTTGCCGTCATGAAATTAATGTATGGAGTACTTAAAGCTTAGCGATAAGGCAGCAAAACGGATTGGTTGCTGTCATGCTATCTATGTACTGTTTTGGTATTAGGCTTGCTCATACTCTAGCTGCATACTATATAAGGGAATATGCGACTGAATCATTCACATGGCTTATCCAATCTTTTTATTTTATTTGCCTTTTATAGGAGTGTTCATTCATTGGTAATCTTGGTTACTCTCGACAAAGGTGAACACGCTGCACGTAAGCGCACTTCAGTTGTTGATAGTATGTAACATTTTGGGTAATGTGAAATTCATATAAATAATCGTAACATTGTATTAACTTAGTGCTATGTGCTGCTAGGTTGTAATTTTTGAGATGTTCGTGTTGTAGAGTGGATTTTATGCCGGAAGTAATGGTTATTTCTGAAAACAGAATGTTGCTAAAAAGCCTTAGTCATTTACTCAAAACAGAGCATCAGATAAAACCACGATTGGTCTATTACAGTGCAGATGCTTTAGATAGTTTTGTTGCGTATAAACCGCACTTTGTCATCATCGACGCCCATGTGATGGTACCTCTCAACACCTTAATTCATGACTTTTCTCAAAGCGGGAAAGACTTCAAGGTTATTGTTATTGACGATGGAGAAGAGCGAAAAACGCGAAACAATGTCGTGTTTGTTTCTAAGGATGAGTTAGCGCATGTTAGTCGCTACATAGACAATCGAGTAGTCGATAGTGGCGAGTCAATCTCGGAGCAACGTGATCGAGATGCAGAACGAGAAACGAGGAAGGTTTCATTTATTGATCACTATGAATTGTTTAAGAGTGTATTCGTTAGCGCTATAAATAATGATGCTAACTTACTTAACGAACAACTGAGATTCGTTTACTTTGAGACGGTTTCAACTCATCACGATAGAGATGTGGTTCCACAACTAAGAGAATTTTCTGCTTTCACCTGTGAACTATTTAAGTTCGTATTAGACCCAAATCTCAAACCCAGTCATCACAGCTTTATCTCTATTGAACACGAGTTTAACGAGATGAATCGTTTCTTTACGCAAGTATCGACAGGGCTGAAATCGCGAAACTTATCTGACAATGTCAAAAAATCAATAACTTATGTCTTTGACCATTACGATAAGGAGCTCTCTCTTGATGGAATGGCCGAGCATCTGAACATCTCTAAGCCCTACCTCAGCCGAGTATTTAAAGCTGAGTTGGGGATGACATTCTTAGAGTTACTGCAGTGCTTGAGAGTGTTTATCGCTAAGCAATATCTCTTTGAATACCAGCACAATATCAGTGAGATCTCAGAAAAAGTTGGCTATCTAGATCCTCATTACTTTTCGCGGTTATTCAAAAAGCATACGGGCCTATCTCCTAAAGAGTACCGCGAACAGATGAGAAAATAAGATGAAAGCACTGGTAAGAACGAAATTTGAAACGCTCGACATCGTTGAGGTTGAAACGCCTCAGCTCAAAGAGAAAGACGATATAAAGATCAGGATGGTGTATTCAAGTTTTTGTCGTGACGATATGCGTTTTGAAGATAAGTCTGACATCTTTGCCCATACCGGAATTATGGGACATGAAGCGGTAGGCATCATTGAAGAGTTGGGCGAGTATGCCCAGTATTCGGGGTTTTCTGTTGGTGATTTGGTGATGGTATTACCGTGGAGCTTTTGTGGACATTGCCATTACTGTCTTGCACAAAAACCACAACATTGTAATCAATCACATATACATCAGGGGACAATTTGCCAATTTATCGTCCGTAGTTGTCGGCAAGTGATCAAAGTGCCCAATAAACTCAACTACAAACACGCGATTATGATGGAGCCTGTTGGAGCGATAGTTGAAGCGCTATCGACACTCAATATCAGCTACAGCACTAGAGTTGCGATTATTGGTGGAGGGTTCATTGGCCAGAGTTTTGTTAAGTTTATTAAACTGCGTGGCGCGCGTGAGATTACTGTCATTGAGCCAGTGGCGGAAAGGCGCGAGCAAGCCTTGAAATATGGGGCTGACTTTGTCATTGACCCAAACTCTTCTGATTTTCATTTTGACCTTTCTGATTGTTGTGACCACGAGGGTTACAACGTAATTATAGAAACGTCTTCGGATATCAATATGATAGAAACCACGCTGCCGTACTTGTCTAAAGGTGGAGCGATGAAAATCTTTACTTACTACGGCAGTAAAGAAAAAGTCACGTTGCCTCTTCTCAACTTGTACGCATCCAATATCACCATTAGCTGGACCAGTTTATGTGGTATTGAAAGTGTTCTGACCGCTGCGCACATGATCGAGAAGTTGTCATTGGATGACTTGATTACGGCAGAGTTTGATTTTGATGATGCGATCACTGCCTTTGAGGCGTACAAAACGCTTGAACATTTTAAAATCGGTATAAAGAATTTTTAAATATCAGCAGAGTGAACGAATTTCCTACGTTGATTCTTCTTGTGGGTGTATCAGTGTTTTCAGCGGTTTCTTCAGACAATTCAACAGTATGACCAAAGAACCATATCCCTTGTAAGAAACACACTTGTACTTCCAATAATATTTTCATCATGATTTTTCTAGACGACTGGTCTAATTGGATCTATTATGCCCGCCATGAACGCAAAAACAAACGACACACGTCAACACATCTTACAAGTCGGTTACGACCTTATCGTGACCAAAGGCTTTACCAGTGTTGGTCTATCTGAACTACTGAAAACAGCCAATGTGCCGAAGGGTTCTTTTTATCACTATTTTAAGTCGAAAGAACACTTTGGTGAGTCGCTGATTCAAGACTATTTCACCAATTATCTGAGCGATATTGCGCAGCTGTTTGAGAATCCGGCAAAGACAGGCTATCAGTCTTTGACCGAGTATTTTGAACGTTGGCTGGAGTTGGATAATGGTTGCTGCAACGCGAATAAGTGTTTGATTGTAAAACTCAGTGCGGAAGTGTCTGATTTATCAGAGCCTATGCGCTTAGCGTTGAGATGTGGTGCGGATAAGATTATTGCTGCAATCGCTCAATGTATAGAAAAAGGCATTGTAGATGGCTCTATCGACGTCAAAGATAGCGAAAAAGCCGCACACCAAATCTATTATGTTTGGGTTGGTGCCAGCCTATTGAATAAGTTGTACCAAGACCAATCAGGGCTGAAACAGTGCCTAGAAAACACCAAATTGTTGCTCAAAGGGCAGTAAAAACTGCCTGAAAATCACCGCTGATCTGTTTGGCGGTTTTTTTGAAATAATTACTAGACGACTGGTCTAATTGATTAGTCCAAATCAGGAGAACTTCCTATGTCACCTATGCAAAAGTCACCTTCGCAAAACAACCGCCGTATTGTACTCGCGTCACGCCCTCATGGTGCACCAGAGTCTGACAACTTTCGACTCGAAACCGTAGACAAACCAGTACCGCAAGACGGTGAAATGCTGCTGCGCAGTGTGTACCTTTCTTTAGACCCATACATGCGTGGCCGCATGAGCGATGCGAAATCTTACGCTGAACCTGTAGCGATCGACGAAGTGATGGTCGGCGGTACGGTATGTCAGGTTGAAGTGTCTCGTCATCCCGACTTTGAAGAGGGCGATTGGGTGTTGGCTTACACGGGTTGGCAAGACTATGGCATCTCGAACGGTGAAGGTTTGATCAACTTAGGTAAGAACCCAGCACAACCTTCTTATGCGCTAGGCATTATGGGTATGCCAGGTTTTACTGCGTACATGGGCTTACTTGATATCGGTCAGCCAAGAGCTGGCGAAACGCTCGTCGTAGCGGCAGCAACTGGGCCGGTAGGTGCTACCGTTGGTCAGATTGGTAAAATCAAAGGCTGCCGCGTAATCGGTGTAGCGGGTGGTGAAGAAAAATGCCGTTACGCGAAAGAGGTTCTAGGCTTTGATGAGTGTCTTGACCACTACGCAAATGATTTCGCTCAGCAATTGGAAGCGGTATGTGACAAGGGTATCGACGTCTATTTTGAAAACGTAGGCGGCAAAGTGTTTGATGCGGTTCTACCATTGCTTAACACTGGTGCTCGAGTGCCACTGTGTGGTCTTGTCTCTCAATACAATGCGACGTCGTTGCCTGAAGGACCAGACCGTTTAGCGCTATTGATGGGTCAGTTATTGGTAAAACGCATTAAGATGCAAGGCTTCATCATCTTTGACGACTATGCTCACCGCTACAATGAATTCGCTGAAGACATGACCAAATGGTTGGCGGAAGGCCGAATTCAATACAAAGAGCAAGTGGTTGAAGGACTAGAAAATGCGCCAGAAGCATTCAAAGGTCTGCTAGAAGGGAAGAACTTCGGCAAACTTGTGATTAAAACTAACGAACCACTATAAGCGTTAAACGGGAAAGTAAAATGATTAAACTTCACCACTTAAATCAGTCTCGCTCAAAGCGAATCATCTGGTTACTTGAAGAGCTAGGGCTAGAATATGAAGTCGTTGCTTACCAGCGTGATAGCGTCACTTTTCTCGCCCCGCCAGAGCTTAAAAGTGTTCATCCATTAGGTAAGTCTCCGGTGATTGAGGAAGACGGTATCGTCATCACTGAGTCAGGTGCGATTACCGAGTATCTGATTGAAAAATACGGTGCTGACAAGTTAGCGCCAAAGCGTGGCACTCAAGCGTATACCGAATATCTGCAGTGGCTTCACTTTGCAGAAAGCTCGGCGATTTTGCCGCTTCTGCTTAAAGTGTTTGTCGCGAAAGATGGTGCAGAAATGAACTTTCTTGATGGCTACGCAGAGGTAGAAACTCAAAAAGTGATGAGCTACTTTGATGCGAGCTTAGAAGGTAAGACTTACTTAGTTGAAGAGCGTCTAACAGGTGCTGATATCATGATGTCGTTTATTGCTGAGATGCTTTATAAGTTTGGTATGCTGGAGCAATTTAGCAATATTAAGCGTTACGCCGCACGACTGGAAGAGCATCCTGCTTACCAAAAAGCGAATGCTATCGAAGCGGATTACGATGTGACTGTAAGCCACTAAGTCTGACGTTTTAGATTCAAATTTACGCCCATACATAACAAAAGCCGCTGTGTTTCAGCGGCTTTTTTGATCTTAAGGTTCGGTTCAGACGTTTATAAACATTCCAGATACAGCGCTTCGATCTCGCTGGCGGTCGGCTGGCGAGGGTTGCCACCTATACATGGATCGGCAAGAGCTTTGTCAATCCAACTCTGGAAATCTTGTTGCTTGATGCCGAGACTCGAAAATCCAGCAGGAATACCGACGCGCTTCGAAAGTTGGCGAATCAAATCTACCGCCAATTCCGCTGCTTGTTGGTCATCAAGCGGATCGGTTTTTCCACCCATCACATTGGCAATATCGCGGAAACGTTCCGGGCATTGCTTCGCGTTGAACGCACAGACCTTAGGCAGTAGTATCGCGTTACACACACCATGCGGAAGGTTGTGCGTTGCGCCCGGCTGGTGAGCCATCGCGTGAACCAGGCCTAACCCTGCACTATTAAATGCCATGCCCGCAAGGAACTGGGCGTTAGCGAGTTCTTCACGCGCTTTGAGGTTTTGACCATCTTCCACAGCGATAGGTAACCACTGGCTGATCAAACGAATCGCTTCTAACGCGGTTGGCTTGGTTAGCGTGTGCGCACCCGGTGTCACGTAAGCTTCGACGGCGTGTGTCAGCGCATCCATCCCTGTTGCCGCGGTTACATGGCTAGGTAGATTGACCATTAAGGTTGGGTCATTGACGGCGATGTCAGGAATCTGTTTTGAGTCGATGATGACCATTTTGACTTGACGTGTTTCATCGGTGATCACCGAGTTCGAGGTCATTTCCGCCGCCGTTCCGGCTGTGGTGTTGATCGCGATAAAGAAATCACCCGCGTGCTGAACTTTGCCGATTCCGTCGTAGTTGACAATATCACCCGCGTTGGCCGCCACGATGCGAATCGCTTTTGCGCAGTCCACTGGGCTGCCACCACCAACGGCGATGAAGCAGTCGCACTCAGAGTCAATGTAGGTTGAAAGACCTTCACGCACCAGTGTGGCTGTCGGGTTTGGAGTCACTTTGTCAAACAACACATAATCGATTGATGCTTGATCAAGCAACTCAAACAGATGATCCAAAATCCCTAGCTCTACAAGGTTGTTGTCGGTGACGACCAACGCTCGTTTTACGGGTTGCTGGCTTAGCGTTGCGATCGCATCATCAACGGCGCCAACGCCGGAATAGCTGAGCTTTGGAAGGTTTAAAGCAAAAGCCATAACTTACTCCTGATTACTTTTCGACGCGTAGACCGTAAGACTTGAATTTTTCCAGTACCACTTGCATTGAAGCATCGTCCAGCGTTGGGACATCTGGGTTAATCGCAAGTGCTTTCAGGTATAGGTCAGCCAGTACTTCGACTTCATGTGCCAGCCACAGGGCTTTGTCTAGGTTCGCTTCACCAGCAATTAAACCGTGATGCTGGAGTAAAATTGCTTTGCTCTTAGAAATGCCTTCTTCAACATATTTAGCGAGTTGAGAGCTACCGAAAGTTGCGTACGGCACACAAGGGATTTCTGTCGCGCCCGATGCCGCGATCATGTAGTGAATCGCTGGGATCGATTTGTTCAAGATCGAGACCGCCGCACAGTTGATCGCATGGTTGTGTACTACCGCGTTCATGTCTGGGCGGTGCTGGTAACACGTTAGGTGGAACAGCCATTCTGAAGAGGGAAGCTTACCTTCTTCAAAGGTGCCGTCTTCTGCGACATAAACAATTTGCTCAGGAGTTAACTTTTCGTAAGGGATGCCGGTTGGCGTGATCAGCATACCGTTGTCAAAGCGCACGCTGACGTTACCGGCGGTGCCTTGATTAAGACCCAAGCGGGTCATTTCTAAACAGGTATCGATAATTTGTTGAGAGAGTTCAATTCGATTCATTTCATTAATCCTTAAATGCTGGTTACGCCTTTCTTGAGAATGATGTTGCCGTACTTCGCTGTTTCTCCGGTGAGTACCACGGCGTAGCACTGCTTTACGCGCTCGTAGAATGCATAGCGCTCAATACGTTGAATGTGGTTGCGGTTTACTTGTACTGCTGACATAGCTTGGCAATATTTCGCTTCCACACTTGGGTCAAGTTCATCGCCAATCACGGCTTGCATCATTACCAGTGGTTGCGGTACGTATTGGTCCAATTCGAATAACGGAGTGACACCTTCGAGTAAGGTATCGACGCCAACGCCGTCGCAGCGAATCACGTTGTTGCTGAAGGTATGCGCCGGAAAATGGGCATCGGCGAATAGGATTTCATCGCCGTGTCCCATTTCTGACAGTGTGGCCAACAGTGCTGGCGAAATTGCAGGATGGATACCTTTAAGCATGGCTAAATTCCTGATTAACTGGCTTTTCGATAGATGTCGTTTGCGGAGAAACGACGCGAAGTTTGGGCTTCATGTTTTGTTGGGATTCGTTGATGGAACAGTAATAACCAGCGCCGTAAAAGGCGTACATTGCTGCGCCAATCACGGTCGCTTCTGCCTGTTCGACGATATGAAGCGGACGCTGCAACGCATTGGCGCGCAATTGGTTCCAGAGTGGGTTCTTGGTTCCGCCGCCAACCACAACGACTGGTCCTTCGTTGAGCTGGCACAATTGATTGAGATAAGAAAAACGCTGCGCCAGTTGTTGGCTTAAACCTTCGAACACCGCGCGAACGATTTGGCCGCGAGAGGTATGGATAGACAGCCCTTCGATCGAGCCTTGACCGATACCATTTTCGTCAACCGCTAGATTGGGTTTAAACACCACGCCACCAGCTGCTAAGCCAGCCTCTTCTGCTTCTTGAATCATGGTAGCGTATAGCTCGCTAGACCCTTGTTCTGCCCCGTAGAACTGTTTGGCGACCCATTCAACCACAGCGCTGGAGAGCCATTGAATCGCAGGGTTGTATAACCCTTTTTGTGAGTCGAGCTCGACGGTAACACCATTTGTTAATGCTTGTTGATTCAAGGCTGGGCGTTGGCTGCGTGCCATTAGTATTTCCCAAGTTCCCGAACTTAAAAACGCTTGGTTTTCTTCTGCGCCAGAGCCTACTAGGGCAAATTGTGTATCGTGACCCGCAGAAATGACAGGCGTACCAGAGACCAAGCCCAATTCTTGAGCGGCGTCTTGGCTGAGTAATCCCACCTGTTCACCCGCCATAACAAGCGGCGCAAAGTGGCTTGGCGCTAGGCCGAGATAGTCCAATGCCTTTTTATTCCAGTCACACATGCTAAGGTCTGTCAGCATCGATGTACCCGCCATGGTGTAGTCGGTGGTCATGACGCCTGTTAGCTTGTGGGTGATCATAGATGAAATAAAGACAAACTTGTCCATCTTAGCGTAGACGTTTGGCTGATGTTTTTTAAGCCAACGTAGCTTGTAGAGGGTATTGAAGCTGTAATCACCAATGCCGTTATCTTGATACAGGTCTAAACGGTCGAGCTCTTGCTCAACCTTATTCATCATCGGTATCGTTCTTGGGCATTTCCAAGAAATGATGGGGTAAAGTTGTTTTCCGTCACTATCAAAAGGTGCGCCGTCGACACCAAATGTGGTTACCGTTACAGCTAGGATGTTTTGTGCGCCGACTTGATTCACGACGTGCTTACCGCACTCGACCAACTTCTGCCATATGTCGTCAAAATCCCAGATGTGAAAATCTGGATTTTTCGCGTCGCATTTGGTTGCGTTTTTGATGAAGTGAGACGCGACGATTGCCCCTTTGGGATCAATCGCGATAGCACGTAAGTTCGTCGCTCCACAATCTAAAACAATCACTACGGACATAGAGACTCCTAAAAGGGCGGGAGAGTCTCCCGCCGATAGTGGTTACTTGTACAAAGGACCGAAGTTCGCGCAAGCGCGGTAGTCTTGGCCTTCTTTGTCCTGACCAAATGCCGTCCACGTGTGAGGTCGGAAGATCTCTTGTTCTTCAACGTTGTGCATCGCAACTGGGATACGCAACATAGACGCCAGCGTAATCAAGTCAGCACCGACATGGCCGTAAGTGATAACACAGTGGTTCGCGCCCCAATTAGCCATCACTGAGTAAACGTCTTTAAACGCACCCTCTCCGGTGATGCGAGGAGCAAACCAAGTGGTTGGCCAAGTTGGGTTGGTACGCTCGTTCAGCGTTTCATGCACCTCGGCTGGTAAGGTCACTGAGTGACCTTCCGCGATTTGCAGCACAGGGCCGATGCCTTTGATGATGTTGATGCGGTGCATCGTAAATGGCATACCACCGTGAGTGAGGAAGTTGGAAGAGAAACCGCCGCCACGGAAGTATTCAACATCGGCTGGTGGCCACTGCGTTGCGCTTAAACATGCTTCAGCGTCTTGCGCGCTCATTTCCCAGTGAGGTTTGAAGACAGACGAGCCTTGCTCATCGCGCGCTTCACCACAGCCATCCAGTGCCGCCGAACCTGAGTTAATTAAGTGAATCAACCCGGATTCAGGGCGATAGCCACTGACGCGCTCAACCGAGTCTTGCGACCAGTATGTACGAACGTCACAGAATACTTGCGCCTGACCGGTCAGCATTTTGCCAAACAGCATGTTTACGCCATTTAAACAGTCGTTTTCAGTCGCAATCGCGAACGGTTCACGGATACCATTCCAGTCAAACGTAGAGTTAAGCACCGCTTCGCTAAAGTCGCCGTTTGGTAGGTGATCGGTCCAATGACGTTGGCCTTGGAAGCCACCAGCAACTGCGTTATGTCCCATCGCTTCTTCTGCGTAACCCATCTCTGCCAGTTTCGGGTTACCGACCATCAGGTCCCGCATGATCATGGTCATTTTGACCACTGTTTCCCAATCGTCAGTTTTGCGTTCTTCGGTCATCGGTACGCGGTTGTAATCTTTACCTTCTTTGCAATGCTCTTTTGCCCACGATAACGCCAGTTCAAATTCTTCCTTATCGAAGATTTCACGGTCTAAACGGCGCTTGATTTCCGTCATATCGACATACTCATTGCGCATGCCTAAGTAGTGTTGGAAGAACGGTTGGTCCACGATGGAACCCGCGATCCCCATAGATACAGAACCCATTGATAGATAAGACTTACCGCGAATCGTCGCAACAGTCAGACCAGCGCGGCAGAAACGCAGAATCTTATCCTGAACATCAGTTGGGATAGAGGTGTCATCTTTGTCTTGGACTTCTTCACCGTAGATAGAAAACGCGGGCAAACCAAGCTGCGAGTGACCAGCCATTGCTGCGGCTAGATAAACCGCCCCTGGGCGCTCAGTGCCGTTAAAGCCCCAAATCGCTTTTGGTAGATGCGGATCCATATCCAGCGTTTGTGTGCCGTAACACCAACAAGGCGTTACTGTAATGGAGAGACCAACGTTCTTACGTTTGAATTTTTCAGCGCATGCTGCTGCTTCTGCAACACCACCAATGGTTGTATCTGCGATGACACATTCGACTTTTTCACCGCTAACATGGCGTACATTTTCAATGATGAAATTTGCCAGATTGTTAGCCATGTTCATTGTTTGATCTTCAAGAGATTCACGAACACCAAGACGACGACCGTCGATGGTAGGGCGAATACCGATTTTTACTAAGTTACTCATTTTTTGATTCTCTTATTTCACATTAACGTTGGATTATTTTTGGATCTGGTAGCCTTTAAGGCCGAAGTAGACTAGGTAGACGAAACCAATCAGCGGGATGACGAACGCCGCTTGAATGCCCATCGAGTCAGAGAGTTGTCCCATGATGGCGGTCAGTACCGCGCCACCCAGAATCGCCATGATTAAGCAGCTGCCACCGAACTTTGAATCGCTACCAAGGTCGCGTAGAGACAAGCCGAAAATCGTCGGGAACATCAGTGACATACACGCTGAGATACCCACTAGAGCGTAAGCGCCAGTTGTTCCGCCAACAGTCATTAACGTCAGGACAAGCAAGGCGGCGATGAATGCCAGCGCAGCCAGAAGTCTTTCAGGGGCGATGTATTTCATTAGGCCAACACAGATGAAGCGGAACGCGCTAAACACGACAATTGAAGCGAGTAGAAAGTTAGACGCCTCTGCTTCTGAGCCACCGACTTGCGTCATCACGTAGCGAATTGTCCATGACCAACAACCGATCTGCGCGCCGACGTAAAAGAACTGACCGATCACACCGCGTACAAAGTGCTTTTTCTTCATTAGTCGGCCAAACGTTGCGCTCAGTGAGTGGTTTGAACCACCTGTTGGTGCAACTTCGCGAGTATTTGGCATCTTAGTGAAGGCGATCGCTAGCCACACCACGATAATGACAGCGGCAACGGCTAAATAGGGCATCATTACCGCGCTGAGTTCTGCGGTTTGAATTGTGCCAAGTTGCTCAGGTGACATCGCGGCACGCTCTGCATCTGTTGCAGGGTTAAGCTGAGAAAGGATGTAGACTTTACCGATCAGTACACCAGTGATAGAGCCTACTGGGTTAAACGCTTGTGCAATATTGAGTCGACGAGTCGCCGTTGCTTCCGGGCCCATCGCAATGATGTAGGGATTGGCACTGGTTTCTAGAATTGATAGCCCGCCCGCTAATACAAATAGCGCCATCAAGAAGGGTAAGTACTCCATTGCTTGAGCTGCAGGGTAGAAAAGCAATGCACCAGAGGCGAATAAACCTAGCCCGAGTAATACGCCAGCTTTATAGCTATAGCGCTGAATAAATATTGCAGCAGGTAGTGCCAATACAAAATAGGCACCATAAAACGCAGTTTGCACTAGTCCTGATTGCATATCAGTTAAAGTAAATACTTTACGAAATTGTGCGATCAGCACGTCCGTCATATTATTAGCCAGCCCCCAAAGAGCAAAGCAAGAGGTTAGCAAGATAAAAGGAATCAAAATGGATTTAGGGATAACTTCGTTACCACTATTATCCAATCTAATTTCTTTTTCAGGTGATAATGTGTCCGTCATTTTTTATTTCCTTCAGATACAGTTATCCCACTAATAGTTAAATTAGGGATTTTCACGTTATTGGTTTGTGGATTTTATAATGTTAAAAAATAGTATTTATTTATTGTTTATATGTTTGAAATAAGTATGTCTATTTCATCGAAATTGCATATTTTAAGTAGACTCTTTTTCTTGTATTTACTCTTGTCTGCGAGAAGAATAACTTTTCCCGAAACCTCAATGAATGTCCTTTTTATGTCATAGTTGTACTCGTTTGAGTCCCAAACACCATTGAGTTCGTCAAAGCCGTCGCAAGATATGACACATAGGTCAAGCGCCATTTCTGATAGGGTGTTTTTCGCGATCATGCCATAGAACGCTTTGTACTTTTCAGAAAAATGACCACCTAAACTGATGATTGAAATATTCTTTTTACCACACAGTACACTGATATTATTGGTCGAGTTAGTTACCACAGTGCAACGAATATCTGGCATAGATTGCGCGACTAACCAACTGGATGAACTTGCATCCAATCCTATAACCGAACCTTCATAAATATTGGAAATAACTTTATCGACTAAATGTTTTTTATCGACGATGTTGTTATTCGCCCGATTATTAAATGAGGTGCCTTCGTCACGATACTGTTTGCATATTGCGCCGCCATGAACTCGAACAACTTCTCCTTTATTGTCGAGAATTTTTAAATCCCGACGAATAGTTTCGACCGAGACATTAAGTTCTTCGGCTAAGTCGTTGACAGAAACTCGACCAACTTTTCCGATCACTTTTAAAATATGGCTTGCTCGGGTTAATGCTTGCATTAATAAACTACTCATTTATCTCGGATGAACTGAGTATTAATTTAACCCCGTTAAAATACTACGACGGAGATCACAGCAAGTTCTGTTTTGCCCACTTTTGACCGAAATGGTGAATAACTGCGCAAAAAATCGGGCATTTTGTGTGGGAATCGGGCATCAATGTTTGATTTCTTATGAGGTCGGTGCTTGTTAGTCATTTATTAGTGCAAATTGCTTAATGCAACTCATTGCTATTAAGTTTATTGGCGGCCGGATTTAAGGTTGAATTTTAAAGGTATGTGCGTGATGGATTGAACCGAGTAATGAAGTCGGCAGGTCTCTTGTTTGAATTAGGTAGTGGAATATTGCTAAGGAGGATAGATTGACGAAAATACGGAATGATATTGATAGGGTGGTAGGCACCTTTTTAACGCATAACCCCTTTGATATACAAAAGCCGCTGTGAAAACTTTCAGCGGCTTATGTTTACGTTAGATTGAGCTATTTTGTTGCAAATGCTGGCTCTTGAAGCGTCATTTGGTCTTTCTTGAGTTTAAATGGAGCATAGATCAATGCGCCCACTAAGAACAGACCTAAGTAACCAATCAGTGGGTAGAACACCGCAACCAATTGAGTGAAACCTGCAAAGCTCGCAACAAAGCCTACCGCTAGCGTGGCAAAGATAAACTTGTTTGCTTTCGCTGATTTCATCGGTACAAATCGAGCAGCAAATGCGTAGAACATGCTGACCGCAGTATTGAAAATCATACCGAACAAGATGAAGGTCATGAAAGTAGACAACGCAGGCGAAATCATGTCGATGATTTTCAGTAGCGGCATCGGGTAGTTGGCAACCACTTCAATTTGTGAGAACAGCGCAAGGTGGCTCAGTACGATAAGTACGCCAACGCCAGCACCACCTAAAAGACCACCTAATTTTGCCACACGTGGATTAGTCTCAGCGCCGCCCATAACAAGTGCCATCGCCGCTCCCACCGCAAGGTTGAACGAAACGTAGTTCACGGCAGAAATAAACCAATGTGGCAGCGTTGATTCGACGCTTTCAGCGATTGGCGCAAGCGTATCGAAGCTCTTATCCATCGTCGTGATGCTGTATCCGCAAATGACGACCAGCGCTACGATCAGCAGTGGTGTAATGCTACCGATAACGGCAACAACGCGGTCAACATTGAGCATGGCGGTTAAACCAATCAGTACGGTCAACACGATGCTACCCGCGTAGGGTGGCAAGTCGAACTGTTGGTTGAGCAGAGAACCTGCACCAGCGATCATTACCACGCCAACACCGAACAATGTGAAGATAATAACGTAGTCAACGATGATCCCAACCCAGCGTCCGCTGATCTGGTAAATCACTTTCTTATGCGACATGGTTTGAGTTTGTGAACCCAGCATAGTCAGCATCATACCTAGGTAGGCAAAAAGAGCGGTCGCGACGACAGCCGCCGCTGTCCCCCAATGACCAAAACTGGTGAAGTATTGCAGCACCTCTTGTCCGGACGCGAATCCTGCTCCGACGATAATTCCAATAAACGCACTCGCGATTTTAAGAATGTTCCACATGGTAGGCTAATCTCCTTGTCGACTTTTAATCAACTTATGTAGTTATATGTTTTACTTTTTGTAAGGTTTTATAGTTATTGATGTTAAACAATGTCGATATGACGGCAGAATTAGTATCACATCTGTTAATACAAGCGCAGAGAATCTTGATGTATATGTGATCAAAAGTGGCAAGGTTGTTAAAGAAACTTAAAAGTTCTTGAAAATAGAATTTTTACAGGGTATTAACTTCGGCTTTTTTAAATTTACTAAACAACTATTGTTTAGATGATGAATTTATGCCTAATAATTATTATATTTCAATGTCTTACAATTTATTGTGTAGCTGTTCTATATCTAGCATTTAGAAAATTTAAAGGCTTATAAGGTTTGCTCGAAGTGGGGGAAAGGCTTAAAATCGCCGCTCCCAAATCATTTGATCGTAAAGAGGTCGACGAATGAATACCGCTCAAACTGCTGCAATGTCTACAGCAGCGCAGTTGGTTTCACCAAAGCGTGAAGTGTTGGCGAGAGAGATGCTGTCGCTTGCAAAAATGGCATCGACATTAGCCGTGCCATTTTTGTTGGTATCGCTGCTGCTCGTATAGTGCACACCACACAAGGAAGTGTGCCTGTTGTTTAATCGGCTATGCCACCTTTCGCCAGCTGTTCTGGCGCGAGTAAACGTTCCAACTCACTCCTTGTTAGACTGGTTTCTTCTTCGGCGACATCAATAATCGCTCGTCCTTCTTTGTACGCTTTCTTGGCAATGTCTGCGGCTTTCAAGTACCCAATCACCGGATTTAACGCAGTCACCAAAATAGGGTTGCGTGCCAATGTTCGCTCAAGATTATCTTCTCTGACCGTGAAGCTGCTGATCGCCTTATCAGCCATGGCGCGCGCGCTGTTGGCGAGTAATTCGATACTCTCGATAATGTTATGAGCGATCACAGGGAGCATCACGTTAAGTTGGAAGTTACCAGATTGGCCAGCGATGGTAATGGTGGTGTCATTACCAATGACTTGCGCCGCAGCCATCGCGGTGGCCTCTGGGATCACTGGGTTAACTTTACCTGGCATGATAGATGAGCCCGGCTGAAGCCCTTGCAGCTCTATTTCACCAATCCCAGCCAGTGGTCCGGAGTTCATCCAGCGTAGATCGTTGGCGATTTTCATCAAGGCGACTGCGGCGGTCTTTAATTGACCGGAGAGGGCCACAGTGGCGTCTTGGCTGCTCAGGTTGTAAAAGAAGTTCTCGCTGGCGCTGAATTGAATGTTCGTCGCTTGAGAGAGGTTATCCGCAAACAATCGAGCAAACTTTTCATCAGCGTTGATGCCTGTGCCAACTGCAGTGCCACCTTGAGCCAGCGCTTTGACTGCGGGAAGCGTAGCTTGAATACCTTTTTGTGCTTGCTCGATCTGGAATTGCCAACCGCCCAGTTCTTGGTCGAATGTGACTGGCATAGCGTCCATCAGGTGGGTGCGTCCGGTTTTGACAATGTGCCCGATTTGCTGGCGCTTTGAATGCAGGCTAGTGATCAAATGACTTAGCGCGGGCAGTAGCTGGTTTTCTATCGCCATAACCGAACTGATTTGAATCGCGGTCGGGACAACATCGTTGCTGCTTTGCCCCATATTGACGTGATCATTTGGGCTAACGTCACCACCAAGCAATTCACTGGCGAGCGTAGCAATCACTTCATTGGCATTCATGTTAGAACTGGTTCCTGAACCAGTTTGAAACACGTCAATTGGGAACTGATCTCGGTGCTGACCATTGATGATGGCTTGCGCGGCGTCGGCAATCGCGTTGGCAATGTCCCCTTCAAGGTGGCCAAGCTGTGCGTTGGTCAGTGCCGCGGTTTGTTTGATGTAGGCTAGTGCTTGCACAAATCCATCTGGCATGGTGTGACGACTAAAATGGAAGTTGTCGACCGCCCGTTGGGTTTGCGCTTGGTAAAGTGCGTCAGATGGGACTTTGACTTCCCCCATACTGTCTTTTTCAATTCGGTAAGGTTGGTTGGCTGATTGGGTCATGACTGTACCTTTTGCTTAATCTAGCGGCGCTTGAACACGCTGTAATTGTTGTTGTAAAAGTAATAATTTGATGTCGCCGTCTTCCCACTGGTCGTAATGGCGTTTTAAACACAGTAACGGGGTATGAATAGAGTCTAGACACAGACGACGAAAAATTCGGCTGCGTTGCGGGTCTTGGATCGCGTCGAGCAAATGGAAGTAAAGCTGACGGAGAAACAGTTCATAGAGCAGAGGGTTTTCGTCTCTCGCCCCGCGCTCGTAACTGGATGCGAGTGCGAGTGTCCAATGAATGTACTCTTGAATCACATCGGGTTCGAATCCACACGCGGTGGGGGTATCCAAAAACCTATCTCTGGCTTTGAATAAGCCATTGTATAGCGGTTGTGTTCTATCCATGTCGTTCGGTGGTTTATTTGTGGTAATGATAATTATTATCAACTAAATACAAATAAATCAACCTTTACGAATCATGGATAGATTGTTACCCATTAGAGACTTGAGAGTCGATGTTGGTCAGCGCTTTGATGCCCTCAACCAACTCTTCTGGCTCCTTAGGCGTAGAAAAATAGAAACCTTGAATCTTTTTACAGCCCATTGAATAGAGCTTTTGAAGCGCTTCTTCGCTCTCGACACCTTCCGCGATCAAGCTGACATGTAGCTTATTGGCCAGTTGAATAATTAGCCACACGACACTCTCCGAGCTTTCGTTGGAGAGCATATTTCGAACAAAAGTAGCATCAATTTTAATACAATCAATCGGATAGGTATGGATGTAGTTGAGACTCGAGTAGCCTGTCCCAAAGTCATCCAAAGCGATGCTAAAGCCAAGCAGTCTGAGCTTATCCAGTGTGGTTTTGACTTCGTTGATTCGTGACAGCAATACTGTCTCGGTCATTTCGATGGTGAAATCTTCGGCATTAAAACCGTATTTACCCAAGGTATGGAGAAGGTGCTGAACATAGCGATTGGCATTATTAATCTCGTGTGCCGAGCAGTTAATCCCGAGTCTGACACGATAGCCTAACCCATGCTCCAGCTTTATTTTTGCTTGGCAGGCGAGCTCGATAATACGTTCACCGAGTTCGATGATCAGGCCAGATTGTTCTGCCGCTTCAATGAATTCAAGCGGCGAGATAGCGCCCAGCACATCACTGTTCCAACGCGCGAGAATCTCAAAGTAGTCCCACTGTGGTTTTCCTTGAGCAACAATAGGTTGGGCAACCACGTATATCTCACTGTGTTCAATATCTTTGTCCAACTCGCTTCGCAGCGCGTCAATGACGATCGCGCGTCGGTAGTATTGAGCACTTAGATGAGTGTCGTAGCATTGAATCGACGTCTGACGTGACTGCTTACACTCTTTCAACGCCAAACTCGCGTTAAGAATGATTTGATCCGCTGTCAGGCTGTTAGAGTTGTTTCTTGCTAAGCCAATACTGACGGAGACTTTGATGTTACGCGCGGGGTCTTGGTAGCCACTTGATACCTTCTCGACAATCTGGCGGCAGATTTCAAATGGGTCACCTGTGAGTGAAATAAACGCGAACTCATCACCAGCGATGCGAAACGCGAGTTGCCGGTCTTCAATGCATTCTTCGATAGAGCGGGCTACAAACTTGATGATTTGGTCGCCGATATAACTGCCGTATAAGTCGTTGATCGATTTGAAATTATCAATATCAATGTAGGCGAGGGTAAACGGCTGCTTGCTCAATTCGGTGAGAGTTTCCAATTTGTCAGCTAAGAAGCTGCGGTTTAGTAAACCGGTTAGGTTGTCGTGGGAAACTTCAAAACTAAGCTGCTCAACCAAGCTTTCTGACTGAGCTGAAAGCCATTTGGAGCGTAAGCTGTGCACCACCACTTTGGCAAAGAGCTTGTGGTAGTAAATTAAATCTTCGCTATCAGAGAGTTGGCTGGTAAACGAAGAGAGTAAAACACCAAGCACGTTTCCGGATGCGGAGCGCAATGGAATACCAAGGTAAGACTCAACCCCAGCTTGTTTTAAATTGGTGTCATCTGGAAATGTGTCACTCACTCCACCTTTGTAAAGTACATAATCGAGTTGGGATTTGCTTACCGTCGAGCAAGGCGTACCGTATAGCTCGTACTCGGCGGGAGACTGGAGCTGGTTATCACACGCGAAAGAGAGCGTTTTGGCGTTGGAGCGAAAACGGTTAATTTCGACAATGCAGGTGCAGTGTGATCCAAAATGCCTATGCAGCAATAAGGTGGCGTTATCGAGTAACTCACTTCCATCTAAACACAGCGTTTTATAGACGACATCGATATCAATCGGCGACGTTGGTATTGTTTTCCTAGCCATATTGGGAACCTATAGATGGCAAAAAAGCCATATGTTATTAGTCTTGGTTCTTCTTAAATATGGTACAGGACACATAAATAGGCAACTTGAAAATGTTAAATGTTTGTTTAATTCTCTTGCATTGCTTCCCGCTCTAGGCGTTGTTTAAGGTAGTCGAGGAACAATTGTGTGCGCGTGTGTTGGTAGTCCAGTTTCGGATAGTAGGCGTATACCGTCGCTTCATCAGCTGTGATATCGGGCAGTATACGTTTTAATGTCCCAGTTTTGAGTTCATCTTTGATCATCACGTCGGTACTTAGCAAAATACCCATGCCGTTTTTCGCTGCATAAAACAGTGCTTCCGGATTGGTGGTCGCAAAGTTTCCAGAAACCGCGATACGTTGACCTTTTGAAAGTTTGATGTCGCGATGTGGCCTCTCTCCCCATATCAGCATGTTGTGTTGTTTCAATTCGTTGGTATCGCTCGGTTCGCCAAATCTCTTGATGTAACTTGGTGACGCATAAAAACCTGCTTTGTGCTCAAACAGTGGGGACGCTTTAAAACTGAGTGAATTGAGCTGCTCTAACTCTCGGCTGATAAACAGATCTAAGCTGAGTTCAGGCAACTGCCCAGGCGTTGTGGTGGTCAACTGGATACGAATGTCCGGATACATTTGCAGAAAATCATTCAGGTATTGCACCAAAAACTTAGAACCGACCGCCAGAGTCGCCCCGATTTTGAGTAACCCTGCGGGCGTTTCGCTGACCGAGCGAGTCTCATCGACAATCGACTGCCAGCCTTCAATCTGCACTTTGGCACGTTCGTAGAACAGGGCGCCAGCTTCTGTTTGGGTGACGGTTCGCGTAGTACGCTTCAATAACTGCACGCCGATTCGTTCTTCCAGCCAGTGAATACGTTTACTGATCGCAGAGCTGGTGGTATTCATTTTACGCGCGGCACCGTTAAAACTGCCTTCGTCGACGACTCGAATGTAGCTGTGCACACTTTGAAGCCAATCCATAAACCTAACCTTATTCTTTCTTTGTGGGAACTAATCAGTTTCCATCAGTGAGTATTATCTTTCTTCAGTACCTAATTTACACTGGTTTGTAATGTGCTTAAAGAAGGAGATGCAATGAAAAAGACCCCAATGTTGCTTGCGATGATGATCATTGCCACCGGTCAGGTTGGTGTGAGCATTTACTTGCCTTCTTTGCCATTGATCAGCCAATCTCTTAACGCAAGCCAAGCCGACGTTCAACTCTTAGTGACTTTATTTCTGGTCGGCTTTGGTGCGTCGCAGCTGTTTTACGGTCCGCTATCTGATGCGATTGGTCGACGCCCAGTGTTTATTGTCGGTCAGGGCGTTTACTTGCTAGGTACGGTGATGTGTTTGTTACTCTCACACAGCTTAACCGGATTGATTTTAGGACGCTTGCTACAAGGTTTAGGTGCAGGTAGTGCGTCTGTGTTGGGGCGAAGCGTATTGCGTGATAGCTATGACGGCGTGCAACTCACCAAAGCACTGTCGTATATTTCCGTAACAGCGTCGATTATGCCGATATTAGCGCCAGTATTTGGCGGTTGGATGGCGTTTTATCTTGGCTGGCAAGCGGTGTTTATGTTTGTACTGCTTTACCTAGCGGCGATTTTTACCCTTGGGTACTTTGTGTTGCCTGAAACCAACAGCTATGGAAAACGTCGTTTTGAACCCATTGAAGTGGTTAAAAACTACGGTCGGCTGATCACCAACAAACAGGTGTTATCGAGCGCCAGCTACAACTGGATTAGCTATTTAACCAGTTTGGTGTCGTTGTCAGTGATGCCGTTTATTTTGCAACATCGTCTTGGTTTAACCGCAGCTGAATATGGCTCTGTGATGATCATTCCTTCTGCAGGTTTGATGATCGGTAGTGTGTCGCTGAATGTTTTGAATCGGTATATGTCGACGAAGCAGTTGCTGAGGCTAGCGATTTTTCTGATGTCATTTGCTGGTGTATGGCTGTTGGTGACAGAGGTGACGCTGTTTAATCTGATTTGGGCGTTTACCTGTTTGACCATTGCGCAAGGGCTATCTTTTCCACTATCGACCAGCATGTTGTTAGAGCCGCATAAACGCCAAGCTGGGGCCGTATCTGCACTTTCGGGATCGATTCAAATGTGCTTGGCGGGACTTTTCGGTGGCTATCTGGTGGAGCACTGGATACAGAGCCAATTTGCGATTGGTGTGTTTTATTTGATTGCTGCGAGTCTTATGGCATTTGTGCTACTGCTGTCGCGCAGTAAGACAATGATGCAGCGAGAGTTTGCTTGAAAGCCCTTAGGCGACTGATACAATGCACAGAGTAAAACTCTCCATTTATCCATTGAGGTTGTCACCATGGACCAGAAAGAATTCGAACTGCTCGTAAAATCACTATGCGAAAAGCCAAGCCTACCTGAAGCGTTAGAACTATTAAAAGCGAGTGAAGATGAAGACGTTGCCGAAGCGGCGCAGTCTCTGACTGGTCAGTTTGCTTTGGCAGAAGTGGACGGTGAGAAACGCATCTATCACGTGACAGTGCAAGAAAATGAGCAGGGTGAAGAGCAAGAATTCATCGAGCACGTAATGAATGAAGGTGACGATGTGATTCGTTTTGTCGCTTGGTTCTTTGACGCAATGTTCGAAGTAAAGCGCAAGGACACGTATCAAGCGGCTGGTAAGACGTATCAGCAACCGAAACGCGCAAAATAATGTGATTTAGATCTTGTTTTTGTTTTGTTTGTGATTAAAATCACGCTTCCGATATCGACTTATCGAGGAGATAACCATGAATCACGAACTAGGCAATGCATATTTAGGTCAGCTAATCGCGAAACAAGCGATGTATGAAGCGATGAACAAGCCTAAAGCGAAAAAAGCGTCGTTCTTCAAACGTATGATGAAGAAGATGGCGAAGTAAGCGCTGAAATGGAATTTAAAACAAAGCCCCGCAATGCGGGGCTTTGTTCTTATTATATAAAGGGGAGCGTTGTCTTAACTTCCAGTGCTTTGATTCTCACCCAAGTTGACAACATTATCTGGCACTTGGTTAAGTCCCTTATCGGCCAACCACGCTTCCAAGTTATCACACCCACCAATGTACTGACCGTCTAGCCAGATTTGCGGCACAGTGACCGGCGTTTTCTCGCCAATGATCGCTTTGGCTTCAGGGATCATTCTGTACAGTGCTGCGCTCTCTTTCACCACGTCATGGTATCGATAATCGATACCTGCGTCGCTTAACAAGCGCTTGGCTTTAACACAGTAAGGGCAGGTTGCTTTACCAAAAACGATGTTGCCTCTGAGCGTATCGCGCTTAGTCCATTGCTGAATAACAGATTGAACTAACACGCCACGGTTGAGTGCTTCGCCCTGGCTGATCACTTTGCCTTCCACCATGATAATCGGCGCGTGCCACGCACCAACTTTAAGTGGTTCCCACCAGTTTGAAAGCCAGTCTTTTACTTCCAGTTGAATCGGAATACCTGACAACTCAGTGTCGAAGGTATCCTGTAGTATATCTTTAGTCAGCGTACATTCACCGCATGGGATCTTGATGCTAAACGGTCCCCAACTGCCAGCCCAACGGTAAAGTGTAATTTTGATTGGATCTGTCATGGATATCTCTCTTGTCTCTACCTTTCCATAATAGAAAGATATAGGCGATATTTTATTTCAGCTGCCTAGATTTTTTTGTTTCCCATTGGGTAATAAAAGCCACTGAAACGATGATGATCGCTGCACCTAACCACAAACGACCTGGTGGAACCCAACTAAAGACAACCCAACCAGCCAGCACGTTTAGTGGCAGTTTTGCATGGTCAAACGGTTGAACAAACGACGCGTCGGCAACCGAGTAAGCTTTCACTATCGCCCATTGAGCCAGCGCGGTAAACGCGCCTGCTGCAATTAAGACTGTCCAGATGATTGTACCTGACGGCATTTGCCATTCGGGTAGCGCGAGTAAAATGTTGAACGGCGTGATCAAAACTAGCAGGTAAACTACCATGGTTGAAGGTGAATCATCAGAAGACAGTTTCTTTACCATCAATGAGTAACACGCCCAGAAGAACGCAGCACCCACGGGCAGCAGCGACGCCCAACTAAAATCATCCGCCCAGGGCTCAAGAATGATCATCGCTCCAACAAAACCGGTGAGAGTCGCCATCCAACGCGCGACCCCGACGTTTTCTTTGAGGATCAAACCCGAACCAATCGTGGCGAACAGCGGTGATGTCATCAGCAACGCGATGCCTTGCCAAATCGGCACAGGGTAAGCAAGTGCCCAAAGCCAAAGCTGAATACCGATAACCGAGAGAAAAACACGGAATATGTGCATCCCTAAATGTTCAGTGCGCAGTGATTTTCTGATCCCGAGCGTTTTTAAGTACGGCAGAATTACGATCAACGCAATGCCATATTGAATCAGTGCGACTGTTGTTGAGGATAAGCCGAAATTGATGCTTGCGATCTGAGCTAAGCTGTTCACAATCGCGAACGCTAGACCCGCGGTTAGCATCCAGCTCGCGCCTTGAATAGGGTGGTGGGCTTTGGTTGTCATAATATTGGTTAGAGAAAAATCGTAGCCAGAATCATACGTGTTTATGATAAGAACGTCATCTAACTATGTTGTTGTTGATATTCAAAAAACTTGTATTTAATGTCGAAAAATCAGGCTTAATAGCCGAAAGACATAAAAATGGCCACTTATTTGATTAAGCGGCCATTTCTGATTGTGTTTGAAGGATTGTGTTTACTGGCGCGCTAAGCGGTCTTCGACTTGTCTCAATGCTTGCTGGTAAGTAAACCAAGCGCTGACACCCGCCAAGATGTTGCCGCAGAAAGCGCCCCAGAATAGACCTTGTAATCCACCCAATTGAGCACCCAACCACAAACACGGTAAGAAGAATGCAAATAGGCGCAACGCTGAGATGGTTAAAGCGGTATACGCTTTGCCTAGCGCGTTGGAGATCGAGACCATCAGCATACAGATTCCAAGTGGCCCCAAGCTAAATGGCACGATAAGCAAGTGCCAGCTCAGAATGTCAGTCACGTTTTGTTCACTGGTCATCAGAGCCGCAAGCGGTTTGGCTGAGAGCCAAGTGATGGCCGCGATGAGTAGTTGGAAACCGAGAATAAACTTCACTGCGATGATCACCAGCTTGCGAATGTCCTCAAGCCTACTTGCGCCAAGCAGTCGCCCGACCATCGGTGGCATCGACATGGTCAACGCCAATACCGATACAATGGCAAAGAACTCATAACGAGAGCCTACAGCCCAAGCTGCCACTGCTGCAGTACCAAAGCTTGCTAACAGTTTAGTCGCAAGCATGGATGACAACGGCGGAAGCAATTGACTGATCATTGCCGGCCCCATGATATTGGCGATGGAACGAATACTTTTGGCGACGTTGAGATCACTCCAGTCAAAGTTGAGCCAATGTTTGCGAGTCACTTTAGGTGCGACCACCAAAATACCAAAGCCGAATGAGAGAATCGTCGCGATTGCCGCACCGTTGATGCCCAAATCCAAAGTAAAAATGAAAATCGGGTCGAGCACCAAGTTGAGCAGACTGGTCACCATCATCATTGTGCCCGGTAGCATGGTGTTACCGTTTGAGCGGCAAATGCTATAAAAGAAATACAACATTGCGCCTACCCATGCACTGGCAAGCCAGAACATCCAATAGGTATCGATGATAGGCAGCACGCTATCTGGTGCGCTCAGCAGAAGTAAGATTGGCTCGCGAACCAGGTACAGTAACACCGCAATCGCGGCGACACCGACACCGCCCATAGTGACAATTAAGCCACCCAGTTGTTGCGCGTATCGCTCTTGTCCAGCGCCCAGTGCTTTGGAAATTACCGCTGTGGTTGCGATCCCCAAGCCAACCTGAATGCCGATGATTATCATCTGAATCGGCAGGGTAAAGCCTTGTGCCGCCAACGGCAGCACACCTAACTGACCGATAAACGCACTATCTACCAGTTGAAAGCTCATCAGTGACAGTACGCCAAACAGCATTGGCCACGTCATTTGAAACAGCTGTTTCCCCAAAGAGGGCGAAGAATCTTGCGTTGTAGAAGTCATAACCATATAAATGTTGAGACCTTTAGGTCGAATGAGAAGACAAGCCGAGGCATACTAGCCTCGGCCTGAATATGAGTAAACCTTACATCGTTACTCATGTCTGCTTTTTCAAGTCTAAGTGATGTATTAAGTTTGTCTGATGACAGAGCTCTGCTTTTGACATCACCCCTATATGTGCTGAGTCATAATCTCTTCGAGATCATGAAGGTGTTCAACCACCAAAGACGCCTGATTGCTAAACGGAACTTTTTTACCATGCGTGACCAAACAAGAAGGCATGTCGGCGTTGAACGCGGCTTGTAAGTCGTAAAGGAAATCGCCGACATACAGGATCTGATGGTGTTGGAGTTGCCACTCCTGAGCTAACGCCAGTAACGAGTCTGGTGATGGCTTGGGTGGGAAATGTTCACGAGTGATAACTCGTGGGATATTGAGTCGATTATGCGCGATTTTCTGTTGTGTCGCCTCAGCGCAGTTTCTGGTGATGACGGCGGTTAAAAGACGTTTGCGCTGAATAAAATCGAGTAGAGATAGACAACCTGGCATCGGGTGAGAAGTGCGAGCATCATTCAGTTCATGCTCTAATATAACCGAATGCGCTTTCTCGCGCGCTTGTTGGCATTCCAGTTGTTCAACATAAGAGAGCAAATCGCTGCTCAAGGGGCATCCTAGTTGCTCTCTTAACCAAGTGAAGTCCATGTCAGACGTGACCAATGTATTATCCAAATCAAACACAATCGCTTTGAGATGGCTGATATTTAACGGCACGTATGACATAGGCAATCCTTGTTGTTATGCGGTTAGGCGAACTCTTTCTCTAGGTACGCGACGATATCTGAAGACTCGTACATCCATTCAACCTTGCCTTGTTTCTCGATTCTCAGGCACGGTACTTTAACTTTACCGCCGCCCGCTTCCAGCTCACCACGGTGTTGCTGATTGTTCTTCGCATCGCGCAGTTCAAAATTGACCGATTGACGCTTCATTGAGCGACGCACCTTTACGCAAAAAGGGCACGCTTCGAACTGATAAAGGGCGAGCCCTTGTGCTTTCTGATTAACGGCTTGTTGAGCATCTGGTGTGCGTTTCACACCACGTGGTGAAAAGATAAAGTTGAGTAGCAGTATTACGCGACCCAAGAACCAACGAATAAACTTCATAGTGTTCCTTTAGTTAACGATGATTGAAGGCTAAGTAGCTGGGTCAGCACGATTGGCTTCCCAGCTTTATGTGACGCATTGTAACCAAGTTGTAACTCAGAGTGTACTAATCTTATGGCTCTTTGTAACAGTGATCCCTAAGCGTTTGGCGAGTCGAGTGAGGTTAGCTCGGTCTGTTTTGAGCTCTCTAGCAGTTTGAGCCCAATTGAAATCAGATTCGGTCAGCGCCGTGGTGATGAGTGTTCTTTGGTAATCTTCGGTCGCTTCCCTGAGCCCTTTTGACCAGTCTATCGTGGGCATAGAAACGTCAGTGCGGCGAGTTGAAGACGCGTCGTTCATTTCTTCCAGCGGTTGAAGCTCACCAATATCATCGGAAGAGACGGTGATCAGCTTGCCATTGACGCCACGAGCCCGTGCTTTTAATGCGGCACGATTGATCACATGTTCCAGCTCTCGCACGTTACCCGGCCAGTTGTAGCGACTGAGTTTACTGCGAGCTTCTTTGCCAAGCTTGATCTGCAAAATACCAAGTTTACGCCTTGCTTGTTCGAGGAAGTAACCGGCCAATAGCGCCACATCGCCTTCGCGTTGTCTTAGCGGGGGAACGTCAATCGGATAGACACTCAGACGGTGATAAAGGTCTGAACGAAAACGACCTTCTGCCACTTCTTGTTTCAAGTCTCGATTGGTCGCTGCGAGCACACGTACATCAATGTTTTCGACTTTATCTTGCCCGACGGGTTGAATCTCGTTGTTTTGTAATGCGCGTAGGATTTTACTTTGTGCCGCGAGTGGCAATTCACCAATTTCATCAAGAAATAGTGTCCCGCCGTCTGCCAAGGCAAACTTACCCATACGTGTTTTATCCGCGCCAGTGAACGCTCCTTTTACGTGACCAAACAGCTCACTCTCAACCAAGTTCTCTGGGATTGCGGCACAGTTGACGTAAACCAGCGGCTGTTTGCGGCGGTTAGATTGGTGGTGAATACTACGCGCGACCAGCTCTTTACCGACGCCAGTTTCGCCATGAATCAAGATATTGAAATTCGACGGTGCGACCACTTCGATATCGGCTTTGAGCATTTGCATCGAAATACTCGAACCGACAATTTCACCGCCGTCGCGCTCCCAGGCTTCCTCATTGAGTTCTTCAAAGCGCTGTTGGGTCTGTTTTGCCTGCTGCTCCAACTGGCTGACGGTAAACGCAACCTTAAGTGTTGATGCAGCAATAGCCGAAAGCGCGTCGAGACTACGTGTCGGTATATCGCTAAACAAGTCTGGTGTCAGGCTGTCTAACGTCAGCACGCCGAGCAACTTGTCGGCGTATATAAGAGGTAACCCCATGCAAGAATGCATCGGCAGATCGCCATCGTAGTCGAGCAACAAGTTGTCAAACGGATCGGGTAAGTCGCTGTCTGAGTCAAAACGTACCGCGGTCTTTGACTCGCAAATCGCTTTAAATCTTGGGTGCTCATCGACTTTGAATCGACGTCCCATCGTATCTCGGGTGAGCCCCTGCATAGCGAGCGGGACAAGCGTGTCGCCTTGCAATGAGAGTAGGGCAACGCAGTCACATTGAATGGCTTTTCGGATGGCATCGAGCAGTTTGTTAAATCGTTCGTAGTCATTATCACCAGCGGCTAAACCTATCGTCATATCGATTAAGGTTGAGACTGAAATATCTTGCATAACAAAACCAAGTGCTTGTTTTGTGGTTGTTTTCCGCTTGCACAGTCAGTAACCACACAGTGTGAGTAATATCGTTATTCTAGAGTCATTTTGACATAAGTAAAGTGAGTCGAAATGACATAAAGTTTTGGTGAGAGCTCTGGTAAGTGCTGGTTCTATTGGGCGAAGACGAGTTGGCATCAATCGTGCTCTATCAGCAGCGAGAAAAAAATTATTACTACTACAATGATTAAAGCCCAACGAGGAGATTTCCATGCTCAACAATCAACACATCGAAGTTGTTAAAAGTACGATTCCGTTGCTAGAAAGCGCGGGCCCTGCGCTGACGCAACATTTCTACCAGCGTATGTTTACTCACAACCCTGAGTTAAAAGATATCTTTAATATGACGCACCAGAAAACGGGGCGTCAGAGTGTGGCGTTATTTGAAGCGGTGGCGGCGTACGCAAAAAACATCGAGAACTTAGCCGCATTAACCGCTGCGGTTGAGCGTATTGCACATAAGCACACCAGTTTTAACATCAAGGCCGAGCATTACCAAATCGTCGGTCACCATTTAATTGAGACGCTTCGTGAGTTGGCGAGTGACGCATTCACTGCCGAAGTGGAAGAAGCGTGGACAGCTGCATACCTATTCTTGGCGCAAGTCTTTATCGAGCGCGAAGAAACCCTTTACCAAGAGCGCAAGCAAGCCAATGGTGGCTGGGAAAATGGCCGTGCATTTAGAATTGCCGAGAAAAAGCCTGAATCTGAGTATGTCACCAGTTTTGTGCTTGAACCTGTCGACGGCGAGCCTGTGCTTGGTTACAACCCTGGTCAGTACATCGGTATCGAAGTAAAGCCAACCAAGGGTGACCATGTTGAGATTCGCCAATACTCTTTGTCACACAAGCCGAACGGTAAAAACTACCGCATTTCAGTTAAACGCGAAGTTGGCGATCACGATGGCTTGGTGTCTAACTTCCTACACAACGAAATGTCGCAAGGTGACGTGGTGACCTTGTACGCACCAGCCGGTGATTTTTACTATCAAGAAAGCGACAAGCCAGCGGTATTGATCTCTGCGGGTGTCGGCGCAACGCCAATCCAGTCAATGCTTCATACTCTAGCGGATGCGGGTAAGAAAGAGGTGAGTTATCTGTACGCGTGTAACAACGCGCAGCAACACACCTTTAAACAAGAAACCGCGCAATTGATTGAGCAGCAAGGTTGGCAACAGTTTGCGTGGTACCTAGATGAGCAGGCCGATTTTACTGGTCAGATGAATCTGTCACTGATTGCGGACGAGTTGCCGATCACGAATGCAGACTTTTATGTTTGTGGTCCGGTGGCGTTTATGGAGAGCATCGTCAAGCAGTTGGAAAGCCTAGCGGTAGGTCGTGATCGCATTCACTACGAAGTGTTTGGCCCACATACTTATCTTTAATCATCAAAAAGGCTTCCATTTGGAAGCCTTTGTTCTTTTTACCGCTGGCTTATTCGCCGAACAAAGAGCGTATCCATTTGACGATCGGGTGAGCACTTTGAGTGACTGGCGAGAGTTGATTACCCAGATAAAAGCTAGCCATAAACTCGGTTCTCAACATATTGATGTCTTGCTCTGTCAGTGAATGCACCGTTGTCGATGTCTGCTGCGCATGGTCATTAGCGAGGCTGAAATCCATCTTGAGATAACCCTGTAGATAAAGCCAAAGGTGCGTGACAAACACTAACCCAGCCAAACTTTGGTTCTCAAACAGACCCGCTTTCTCTTTGCCCAAGTTTTCTTCAAACACTTGCTCCATCTTCTTCACGGAATTTAGGTGTGTCTGCAACATTGATTGCGAGTCAATGTGGGCCTTAGTCAAAATACCAAGTAAGTGATGAGTGGGTGCGTTTTGCGGTTTGCTGCATGTCACGTGTTTAAACAGCGGCTCGTACTGCTCACAAAACAGGTCCCATTGCGTCTCGAAGGGTTGTGACTCAAGCAACAGGTCGGCTTTGATCGCCTTTAGCGCTAGCTCTAACGCATTACTCATTGGAGTACAGCGTCTCTAACTGAACTTCAAACGAGCCTTGTGCGCAGTCGATAAATAGGCTGTCACCCGTGATCATCACCGACAAGTCCATGCCACGTTCAACCACTTGCGACAGTGCTTCGATAGCGTCCCAGTTAAAGCGATAAATATTGGCGTTGTATTGGTGAGCCTTGTTTTTTGTCTGCTCCCACCATACATCCGCTTTAGTGTTGAAACAGAAGACATCCACACTTGGGGACAATCGGGTCGATTTTTTTATGCGGTCTAAGGTAGGTTCACCGATTTCAATCCAATGCAGGATTTGATCGTCAAGAGATTTGACCCACAGGTCAGGTTCTTCGATGGTCGACAGACCTTTAGTAAACACTAAGTCAGGTTGGTATTTAACGCAAAAAGCTAAAATACGTGCCATCATTCGAGGCACCGTTTCAGAAGGGTGTTGGGCAATGGTTAATTGCGCGGAATCGTAAATGTCTCGGTTGGTGTCAGAAATCGAGAGACGAAATTTGTAAATCGTTGGTTTTAGTGCCATATCAGATATAAAAATAGCCAGCAAATGTGCTGGCTATTGTAAATCTTATTTCACTACAAGTTAAACAGCTTTGATGTGTTCAGCTTGTGGGCCTTTTTGGCCTTGAGTGATAACAAACTCAACTTTTTGACCTTCAGCAAGAGTACGGAAACCGTCACCTTCGATTGCTGAGAAGTGAGCGAAAACGTCTGGACCGTTTTCTTGTTTGATGAAACCGAATCCTTTAGTTTCGTTGAACCATTTAACTGTACCAGTAACAGTGTTAGACATAATGTGTATCCTTGATGAATCTTGTAAAAGCCATGACGGCAACTATAGCGTGGAAAAGGAGATTGCTATTGCGCACGACGTTACGGAAGAGATACAAGAAATCCAACGAAACGGCGGAGATAAACAAGTACCGTTTTCTAGCTGCAATCCAGTTTAAAGCTAAGTGATGCTAAGTCAATCAAAATAAGTTGATTTGGAACCCTAGAAGTGAGATTTTTCTGAGAAACTTGCGCTAGGTACAGTTTCTAAAATAATACCTATCAAACTATAAATAGTGTAATATTTGTCACAATGCTCTATTGATAAACGTATCTATATCTTTTCGTTTGCAATTAGCGCATTGTAGAGTCGATCGTAAATATTTGATTTGGAGAATATTCATGCCTAAGCATAAGCGTCATAAAGGCAATCAGGGTTCCTCACTCCAAGCTACGCTGGAAGTCGGGCGAGGTGAAATACAAGACAATGCTCTAAAAGCGGTGGTAACCAGTCCACTGTTCAAAGTGAGAGTCGAAAAAGCGAAAAAAGGTAAAGGCAGCTTCTGCCGTAAAATGAAGCACAAGGGGAAAGAGCCCTATTCAAAAGCCGCTTAGACAGCAAGCGAAGTTTGAATAGGGCTCTTTCTTTGTATAGATAGACGAGAAGACTATTGCTCGACTTTTGGCGAGTAGATCGAGTAAGCCGTAATTTGGCCAGCGACAATCGCTGAAAACATAAATAGCGCAGAGAGACCAATACTCGGGATTGGCAGAATCGACTGTTCAAAAACCGACTGACCTGCACTGACTAACACTCGGCTTCCTGGCACGAGAATGATGATCCCTTGCACGATGTAAATGGCGCCTGTCAGCTCCATCTTTTTCGCCAACCAAGTGCCATAAAGTGTGATTAATACCGTTGTTACCCAAGTGCCAACGACCCAGCCGCTTTCAAAGCCGAGATAGAACGGCCCCCACATACCAAGAATCGCAACAGGTAACCCCAGCAATATGTCTTTTGGACGCGCGTTGAAGATGATCCCGAGCGAAATGGACAGCAGGAACAGTCCAAAGATGTGCAACCATAGAGGTACTTCGTTGACGTATTTGGATGCTTCGGCTTGCCCCCAGATCGACTCGCCAATGTTGAGTCCCATCACGATACCGACGAAGAGCTTAATTAAAGTCAAAGCACTTTGCCCAAACAGGCTTGTTCCGGAAACCAGATCGTTAAACGCTAGACATTCAAGCGAGTTGGCGATCGACAGGCCGGGAACAAACAAGATCACTGCGGCGATACACAACGCCCACACCGGAATATTGGCGGCGGTGCTGGCAAAAAAAGCGACCAAGATGCCCGTCAGCAATGCCGCAATAAATTCGACCGCGATACGGCGTCTGGCGGTGCAAACTTGCTGCGCAAGCCAGACCACAAATCCCATAAACACAGAGATATAGATAGCATCTAAGGTGCTGCCAACCAACATTAGGTAAGCCGGTGGAATGCCCATATTGGCTAAAGCGATGACCCACTTAGGATACCCGACTGGTTCAGGCACTGGTTCCTGACTGGGTTGGTTGATACGGATGATGGTATTGGCCAGCAAACTGAGGTTAATAGAAGGTGGCTGGTGGCGTTTCATCACTACCGCATTGTTGTCATCAGGAAACTGATAATTCACCGTCGTTGGCGTCGCTTGGATCATGACATCGACCCCATGCTTACGAGCATAAAATTGCGTGTATTTCTCTAATTTATACGGGGCGCAACCACTGCGGTGAAGTGTATCGCCGATCTCGACGATCTTTTTAATTCGGTACTCAGAAGGCATGAGAGTTAAGGGCTAAATATTTGTGACGCAAAGGTAGCAGAGGCGTTATCACTAGACGAGCTGAAAAAAAACGAACAGTGGCTAAGCTCACACTAAATTTGCCGATATTTACTGCTCTCATTAGATAAGTGAAAACTATCGTTGCAACTCTCATATGCAACTGTGAATTTTTATCCCTATGGCCAATGATCACAAAAACGTAAAGTTTCCAAATATTTCAAATGTTATTTATCTGTAACATTTAAAAACTGCTATTTGTTCAAAATCGCCTGAGGCTTAAGAGTACAAGAGCCCTTTAAAAATATTTATTTAACAAAAATATTACAACTTAGTCTTTTGTCAGTTTGTTTAAGAAAACAACAAAAAATAGCCCTTGATCTTTGTAATAGATTGGCGAAAATATCCGCAAAATGAGTTTGCAAAAATGAAAGGAAGCTTTTGCCAGTTTTAAGTCGAGGTAAAATATGAAGCTGTTTATATTGTTGTTAATTTCGGTTACTGCGGGTGTTGCGTCAGCTGAACATCTTCATTCCTTTCTGCTAGGCCTTTACATCTCTACCATGGCCGTCGGTGCGTGTTATTGGTTTGCTTTCAGAAGCAGCCGTTTTCCTCAGTTGGCATTGCTCCTGCTGATCTGTGGCCTGTTAGCTAAGATCACCGTAACGATTGCCGGTGTCAGTTGGGGCGTAAGCCAAGGTTTGATTGGCTCACCGTTTGTGTTTGCTCTGTCTTACTTGTTCTTCTCGATTGTCGCAACATACGTTTGGTTCGCTCACAAAGACAAGTTGATGAAAAAGCAGATGGTTGAATCAGCCGCGTAAACTCATTTCTGAACAGATTGTAAAAACCAGCACTTAGATGCTGGTTTTTTTGTTTTCGTCTTAGAAACCGCATGTGAGGCGAGTCAACACGCCCTAGTGTTGAGTGAACACCGAGCTCTAATATTTGCGATAAATCTTCAATAAAAGTAACGATTGTTTACAAAGCCGCTGATTCCTTCTGTGGCTTGATTATACTGAGTAAACGATTTTAACTCGGAAGCCTTTGAACGTGACTATGAGAAACACTACTACTGCTCTATCTCTAATGGTTCTTTCTTTTGCCACAGTTGCAGCTCCGGTCATAGTGCCTGATCCGCCGGCAATTGGTGCCAAAGGTTACATCTTGATGGACTACAACACCGGAACGGTTCTAGTAGAGAAGAACGCTGATAATCAGCTCAACCCTGCGAGTTTAACCAAGTTGATGACAGCGTATGTGGCTGGTCAAGAAGTGAAGCAAGGCAATATTGCACTGGATGACCAAGTGACAATCAGCCAGCGTGCTTGGGCTCGGAATTTCCCAGACTCATCGAAGATGTTTATTGAAGTCGGTACACAAGTCTCTCTCGATGACCTGTATCGCGGGCTCGTCGTTCAGTCTGGTAACGATGCTGCAGTAGCGATTGCAGAGCACGTTGCTGGCAGTGAAGATGCGTTTGTCAGCTTAATGAACAATTGGTCAAGCAAACTGGGTTTAACGAACACGGCATTTTCCAATCCTCACGGCTTAGACAGCGATGAGCTGTATTCGACGCCGCGTGATATTGCCAAGCTCAGCCAAGCCATTATTCGCGATTTACCGCAGATCTACCCGATGTACAGTGAGCTCTCATTTACTTACAACGGCATTACCCAATACAACCGCAATGGCTTGTTGCGTGACCGCAGCCTGAATGTCGACGGAATGAAAACCGGCTATACCAGCGGCGCAGGGTACAGCTTGGCGACTTCGGCGACCAACGGTGATATGCGTTTGATCAGTGTAGTGATGGGGTCGAGCAGTACCAAGAACCGAGAATCTGAAAGTAAGCAGTTACTTAGCTATGGCTTCAGGTTTTTCGATACCATCTCTCCGACCAAAGCAGGGGAGAAGCTGAGCGAGGTACGAGTGTGGATGGGTGAGCAAGATAACCTTGATGTTGGTGTAAGTGAAGATGTGTACCTGACACTGAGTAAAGGCGCGCTTTCCAATCTGAAAGCGGTACTGGAAACGCAAGGTGACCTCACTGCACCCATTCGCAAAGGCGATAAAGTTGGTGACGTAATTTACGTGGTCGATGATAAGGAAGTTGCGCGAACCGACTTGGTTGCCTTAAATAATGTAGAAGAGGGTGGATTCTTCAAGCGAATGCTTGATTGGGTTAAACGTTTGGTCGCCAGCTGGTTCTAAGCGATTCACTTTAATGGAAAAGCAGACGCATAACGTGTCTGCTTTTTTACTTGGCTTGGTATATTTAGGTTCTAGCAAGGGCTGAAGCCACAGCAAATAAGCGCTTTATTCAACCGAACCTTTAATTTGCTCTAACGTTTTGATGACATGATCTTGTCTGAAAAGGCTGACAATCAGCGACACTAACTCATACAAGGAATCATCATGGAATTTACAGAACGCGACAGAGACGCACTTTATCAAACTTGGATGTCACAAAAGTCCAAAATGCGTTTGACCCAGATGGAATTCGCCAAAAAACTCGGTATGAGCCAACTTGCATTTTCTCAAATGCTACGTGGAGAAAAACCGCTGAATATGTCGTTCATCAGCCACTTTTGCCGTCTGTTGCGCTTAGAACCAAATCACGTCTTTCCATCATTAAAAGAGCAGTCAGATACAGGGCCAAAAGTGGTTTACCTGAAAAGTCGTATGAGCGTTGATGGCGAAATACAAAATGCTTACATCGAAGGCAATCAAGTGATTGTGGAATACGCGCATATCATCAACGATGACGACTCTTTGCCAAACTAAGTTGCGGGTTGAAGCGCTCAACTCGCTACAGTGAATCGGGTTTTAATGGTAACCTTTGGCAAAATTGACCATTGAATTTACGTCATGTTGGAAAAAGAAAACCTGCTTAAGTTGGCAAGAATACAGATGCCATTTGGTAAGTATGCTGGCCGAGTATTGATTGATTTACCTGAAGAGTACCTGCTGTGGTTCGACAAGAAAGGTTGGCCAGAAGGGGAGTTAGGTGATTTGCTCAAGTTGTGTTTAGCTCTGAAAATTGAAGGTTTAGATAGTGTCGTGAAGCCTTTGAAGCGGATATAACCTGCCATAGAAACTCCTTCATTTTTAATTAAAAGATTTATTATGAATTTTGATATCGATGCACTGAAACACCACCAATTGGTCGAAGATGGTCAACTAGAGGGGTGTTACATTCATCAGCCTGCTCACGGTAGTCAGCAAGATGACAAAGCTGTTTTAGCAGAACGCCAAGCGTTGGAAAAGATCGGGTATAAAGTAGTACAGGTTAAAGCCAAAGGCGGGACAACGACGTTTGCCGAGGCGATGCAAGAGCTTGCAAAGAAGACGGGTCATCAGACCAAAAAGTAAGCGAGTGTAACCTGCCACAACTCCCTAAATCCTTCCCCGATACCATGAGTTTTCCATTCAAAAGAGTCAGACCGTCAGGCTGACTCTTTTTTGCCCCAAAATGAGTTTAGGCAACAACAAGAACCACTAAAAATGTCTGTATTGGTCAGAATGCTGCATGGCGCGAGGTTACACAAAGCTCTCAGTGGTTCATATCTGATTATCAGGCCGCTAATCTTGTCAATATACATTTGATATAATACTTTTATTTAAGGGTTTATGAGATACAGAAGAAGGATCAATGAAAAATATCAAGTCGAAAATATACCGAAAATATTTTTATTACTTCTTCTCCTTTGGCTTAATTATTGCCTTGCTATCATCTGTTATCAGTTATTTTCAGTTTCATTCATACAACCAACACAATGTGAACAATAAGATAGACTTCCAACTCGATAGAGCAGGCACTGCCGTCAATTTTTTTATTAATGGGCTAAAGAAGAATGTTGAAATTTTAGCCACGAGTGATGCTTTAAGTGAGTATGTTGAACTACCAACATCTAACAATTTACTCAAACTTGAAAAGTTCATGCTCAGCTTGATACAAACTAACTCGTCAATCTACCAACTGCGCTTCTTGGATGCGAGTGGAAATGAGAGGGTTAAAATCAATGCTGATACAAACATAAACGAAAATGTACATTATTCGGTTAAGCCTTATCAAGACTTACAAAACAAAAGCGGACGTTATTACTTTCAAGCGACCAAACCGCTACCGCAAGGCCAATACTATGTCTCAAATTTGGATCTGAATAAAGAATATGGTGTGTACGAGATTCCCTATCGGCCGACATTGCGAGTCTCCAGCGCAATAAAAGGAGAAAAAGGCGAATTTTTGGGTTTGGTGGCTGCCAACTTAGATGCGACTTTTATGCTAAATGTACTTACGTCCTATGAAGGCTTAGATGCCTACCTAATTGACGGAGAGGGGCATATCGTTTTTTCGAATCATCAAGAGTATAGCTGGTCACGCTATTTGAACAAATTTGCTATTTCGCGAGAGGTTTTGAACCTAACGGTGAATGAGATTAAGTCGATGAAACACCTCGATGTTTCTGCGCTTTTGGGCAACAATGAAGAGTTACGGTTGCTGGTATTCCCCTCTGAAAAGCTCACCCAAACAGCAAATCAACAAGCACTTACGTCAAGCTTGTTATTCATTTTTATTGTAAGTCTCGTGGCGTTTCCCATAGGCTTGGCTGTCGCTTATGGCCCGGCTAAAAACTCTGAACAGTTAGCAGAATTAACTACTGAACATGAGCTTTATACCAGCATCGTTGATAAGCATGTTCCGATTGTGGATACTGATTTAACTGGCACGATTACCCGCATAAATGATGCGATGTGTAACTTGAGCGGCTACAGACGAGGAGAAGTTGTAGGACGCCCGAGTTCAATATTTCAACATGATAGTACAGAGCCTAGTGATTTTGTTGAGATGTGGCAAAAAATATCGGATGGACAGACTTGGCAAGGTGAGTTTCACAACCAACATCGGAATGGGGAAAGCTTCTGGTTAAACACTTATATTTCTCCTCGCTACGATAATGAGGGTCAGAAAGTTGGTTATATCTCCGTTTCCTCAGATATTACAGACAAACGTAAGCTTCAAACAATCTCCGATAAGGATGTACTCACAGGCCTTTACAATCGATCAAAGCTAAATCATGTACTGGATTCTGAATATAAAAGATCACAGCGTTATGCCGCACCATTTAGTGTCCTGATCTTGGATATCGACCACTTTAAAACCATCAATGACTCACATGGGCATTTAGTCGGTGATAAAACTCTGGTCGAAGTATCAAACCTATTACGTTATAACGTGAGACAGACAGATTTTATCGGTCGCTGGGGGGGAGAAGAGTTCATCGTTGTTTGTCCCAATACCGAACTTAAAGAAGGGGTATTAGTCGCTGAAAAACTGAGAAAAAGCATCGAGCACTTCCAATTTGAAGAGGTTGAAAAGGTAACCGTTAGTATTGGTGTCACAGCGTTTGATGGCGGCCACGACATTCAGAAAATGCTCGAAGTGGCTGACCAGAACCTATACAAAGCAAAAGCGACAGGCAGGAATAGAGTTGTCAGTAATTTAGAGCGTTATGCGGTGCTTGATTTCCCTATGAAAAAAGAAACCAGCGATACCAAAAGTTGAATATATTCCCTGTCTGAACGGCAAAGTTATTAGATTCTCTAAAAAAGGTTGTAACCACCAGTCTGCGTATCTTCAACGTTAACAAGGATATAGCCACCTACACTCAGGTGGCTATATGCGTTTATGGCGGTTTTATTAAAAACACAAACCCCTATTTTGGGGCGTGATTTTCAAACACAAAAACGATATCTTTTTTACCACCGCCTGATAGGTTGATCAAAATCGAACCTTTCACGCCTTGTTTGGCAAGTTTTAACGCGTACGCAACGGCATGTGATGATTCAATCGCTGGGATAATGCCTTCTTGGCGCGACAACTCAAAGAACGCATCAATGGCTTCGTCATCGCTAATAGAACCGTAGTTGACACGTCCTAAGTCTTTTAGATAGCTGTGCTGTGGACCAACTGATGGGTAGTCTAAGCCACTGGCGACTGAATACACTTCTTGCGGCTCGCCTTGTTCATCTTTCAGCATGTATGACTTAAAGCCATGCATCACGCCAGGTTCACCAAGCGTTAAGGTTGCAGCGTGCTCTCCTGGCGTTTGTAGTGAACGACCCGCTGGCTCAACACCGTGAATAGCCACTTGCTCATCTTCTAAGAATGCGCTGAATAAACCCATCGCGTTTGAACCGCCACCAACACAAGCGACCAAGTTATCCGGTAACTTGCCGGTCATTTCCTGAAATTGCACGCGCGCTTCATTGCCGATGATCGATTGGAAATCTCGCACCATTTTCGGGAAAGGGTGAGGACCAACAACCGAGCCAATCGCGTAGAGCTGAGTAATCGGGTCTTTCAGATAGGCTTCAAACGCTGCGTCAACAGCTTCTTTCAGTGTCTTACGTCCATGAGTGGCAGGAATAACGTTGGCACCAAGAATACGCATACGCACCACATTCGGGTGTTCTTTGGCAATGTCGACTTCACCCATGTAGATATCACACTCTAATCCAACCAACGCGGCTGCAGTCGCCAGTGCCACACCGTGCTGACCCGCGCCAGTTTCGGCGATCAGTTTGGTTTTACCCATCTTCTTCGCCAAAATCGCTTCGCCCAAGCAGTGGTTGATCTTGTGTGCGCCAGTGTGGTTGAGGTCTTCACGCTTTAAGTAGATATCAACGCCGTATTTGTTGGACAGGTTTTCTGCGTGGAAAATCGGGCTAGGGCGACCGACGAAGTGCTTGTACAGGCGAGCTAACTCAGTTTGAAAACCAGGGTCTTTGCAGCATTCTTCATACGCTTCATTTATCTCACGCATGATTTTTTCCAACTCAGGTGGTACGAAGCTGCCACCGTATTCGCCAAAGTATCCTTCGCTGTTAGGCATTGAGTGTTCAAACGAGTTTTTCATTGTTTACGTCCTAGTGAATGAGGGTATTGATACATTTATACCTAAACCAAGCAGGATGTGAGTAATCAGTTGTGTAAAGCGTGATGGTGTTCTCGCGAACTAGTGAGTTGATACAAGGCAACTGCCGAGTACATTCACTTTCAGGTTTGAAAGCGCAAGGGCAAATCAGAGCGAGAGAATGTTTATGCAGTTATATCGTTTGAACAAGCGCTTAGAAGGTGACATAGCGCCAATTTGTGCGTTTTTATTGTGAACAATCTATCAGAACCGAACAAAAACCACAGACTTCCGTAGGGTGACCCTGTGGGTGAATATTCAGGTTTAACGAATCAATAGAATTAAATATTCATCATTTGCTTAATTTAGAACAATAATGCGGATAATTAGTCGCGCACTGATTAATTATCCGAATTTTCCAACCAGTCTAGTGAAATTATATTTTGATTTTTATCACATTTGCACCGGTCCATTTCACTTACTATTCCGTCACTTCATAAATAAAAGAATTTATTCAAATAACGATAAATATAATATTTCTTTACTCTACATAAGGATCAGAATTTCATGAGTGGCGGTATCATTAAAGTTTCAAGAAATACAGAAAATGCACCAGTAAATGCTTTCTCTACACAGACAGTTGCATTCTCTCACTACAATAATATTTCTGCGCAGCTACCGGTTAACCCAGCAACGGGTGAAATTGTTGTTGGTGATGTAAAAGACCAAGTTAAACAATGTTTGAACAACCTTAAAGCGATTGTTGAAAGCATCGACCATGTAATGGAAGACGTCGTAAAAGTGAATGTTTTCCTGAAAAACATCGAAGACATGGCAGCGGTAGACGAAGTGTATGCCACTTTCTTCAACGGCTACGCGCCGACTCGCACGGTTGTTGCGGTGGCGGCATTGCCAATGAGCGACGCACTAGTACAAATTGATGCGGTAATTTCTAACGGTGAAGGTACGCCTTGCCAAGAGCCTTGTGACCTAATCAAGTTAGTTAGAAACACAGAGCTAGCACCAACTCACGCGCTTTCTACACAGACGGTCGCATTCTCACACTACAACAACGTTTCTGCTCAGCTACCTGTTGATCCAACCACAGGCGCGCTGGTTGCGGGCGGCATTAAAGAGCAATCTGCTCAGTGTCTACGTAACATCAAGACTATTCTTGAAAGCATCGACGTACCACTAGACGACATCGTGAAAGTGACTATTTACGTCACTAACCTAGCTGACGTTGAAGCAGTGAACGAAGTGTACATGACCTTCTTCCCTGATTCTGCAATTGCTAGAACGGTGGCTTACGTTCCAGCACGTACGGTTGTTGCGGCTTCAGCATTGCCTATGGGCGCGCTTGTTCAAATGGACGCGGTTGTTTCTCACGGTGACGGTACACCTCCTCAGGAAGTTGAAGATCGCCATGGCATTGTTATTCGTGCAAACAACACAGATCAAGCACCATTGAACCCGCTGTACACGCAAACTGTCGCGTTTTCTCACTACAACCACATTGCTGCTCAACTTCCTCTAGAAGCACAAAGCAATGCACTTGTGGCTAGCGGTGCAAAAGAGCAAGCGGCTCAGTGTCTAAACAACATTAAAGCGATTGTTGAAAGCATCAACCACGTAATGGATGACTTGGTGAAAGTGAACATCCACGTAACCGATATGGCCGATATCGATGCAATCAACGAAGTGTACCCAAGCTTCTTCAGCGGTGACCTACCAGCAAGAACGGTAGTGGGTGTTGCGGCTCTGCCAATGGGCGCATCAGTACAGATCGACGCGGTTGTTTCTAACGGCGAAGGTACTCCACCTCAAGCATAACTTGCATAAATTAAAGTGGCAGGTGATTTAATCTGCCACTTTAAATATTAAGAAGAGCAGATATATCATTTCTTATAGTTTAAGAAATAATATATCTGCTCTTTGTTTTATATGTTAATAAATAAGCCAACTTAAAGTTAATCTCATTATAACTTTATTGGCTTATTATGATATTTAAATGTTAATAAAGATTATTAATTAACTAAGCTTGGCGAAGCGTAAAGCCAATATTGGTCGATTCAAATACTTCTTCTTGATTATTAATTGCTGAAATTAATTGCTCTGCCGCTTCGATACCCATTTTTTCGTAGTTAATATGAATTGCGGTGAGCGGAGGGTGACACTTTTCACACAGTTGCGAGCCATCCAGACAAACAATGGTCAGTTCGTCCGGCAGCTTGATCGCTCGGCGCTGGCATTCAAACATCGCACCAATCGCGATTTCTTCATGGCTACAGATAATCGCGTCTAAATTCTGTTCACGCAGCAGCAACTTAGCCACACCTTCAGCGCCAAACTCAAGGCTAGGACCATCATGCGTTGTGTAGAAATGGTCAGGTGGAAGGTAGCCTTTAAGCATGCCATTTTGCCAGCCGCGCAGCTGTTTACGCAAAATAGAGTGATTGCCGCGAGCGCCGATAAATCCAATGTTCTTAAAGTCGTGATCGATCAGAAAGTCGGTCATGACTTTGCCGATCTCGCCATGATCTACGCCGACATTCAAATAGGTTGAATCTGAATTCAGTTCGGCGATTTCCATCACCGGAACTCTGGCACTTTGTAAGGTTTGCAGTGTTTTGTCTGAGTGCTCGCTGCCGAACAAAACGATAGCCGCTGGACTACTCGCAATCAGGGTTTGCAGTAGCTCTTCTTCTTGGTCGGAAGAGTAGTTGGTGTAACCCAACAGCAGTTGATAGCCTTTTTTGTTCATCTGCTGCTGAAATGAACCCATAAAATCGGTACAGGCTTTCTCTTTCAAAGACGGCAACAACACTGCGACCGAATAGCTTTGCCCGGAAGCTAACGCACCAGCGGCTTTGTTTGGGATATAACCTAATTCATCAACCGCTTTTTGGATCTGTTCTCTTAATTTGTCTGAAACCTGATCGGGTGTTCTCAGTGCTCGAGAAACCGTCATTGTTCCCACGCCAGCAAGCTTTGCGACTTCGGCGAGTGTAACTCGGCCAGTGCTACGACGTTTACGCGGTTCAGACATCAGGACTCCAGATAATTCAGTGGTACAACATTACATAAGGCAATCATGATAACGCTATCATAATTTGCTATCAACGCGAGAGTTAGGCACTTGCAATGTGCTCTATGTAACTGTTTTTTCTCGTTCTAACAGCATCATTCAGCATCTAACACCGTCTGAGTATAACTATGGATAAGTGACTGGTTACTTATCAAAATCAACTCGGCGAGATCTTCGGTTCGCTTGAGTGTCGCTGCAAAGTCATCTTCAAAAATATCTCAACTTATGCGTATTCCAAACGGTTAGATTATCTACTGCTCATAAAAATGATAGCGCTATCACACAAAATCATCAATCCAGCCAATAATAATGATAGCGTTATCACAACTATTGATAGCGCTATCAGGTAGCGCTATCAAATGAGATTTTAATCACAAAAACGTATAACTCGACTGGTTACTATTGCACCAGCTGATAACGAGGTAAACGTAGAAGAGGAGCCAGACATTGCTAAAAGAACTATTAAGCACAGACGTTATTCGTATTCACGAATCTGCCGACGGCTGGCAAAACGCGATTGAACTCGCTTGTGAGCCTCTGATTGCGAATGGCGCAATTGATTCGAGTTATGTTCAAGCGATTTTTCGCTCGCACGCTGAAATGGGGCCGTACTATGTGGTTGGTCCTGGTATCGCCATGCCTCATGCACGACCGGAAGACGGAGTGAATCGATTGGCGTTGAGCCTCACTGTGATCCGTAACGGAGTGAATTTTGACGCGGATGAAAACGACCCGGTTCGTTTGCTGGTGACACTCGCCGCAACTGATAGCAGTAGCCATGTTAACGCAATTGCACAATTGGCCGAGCTGTTTATGAACGAAGAGCATGTGCAGAAAATCTGCGAAGCGACGGATGTAGCGGCGATTCGCAACATTATAGAAAAGTACTAAAACAAGTCAGTTAATACGAACAAGAACGGTAAAAAGGTAGAGCATTATGAAAGTTATGGTTGTCTGTGGTCATGGGCTAGGAACAAGCCTAATGATGGAAATGAGCATTAAAAACATTTTAAAAGAACTCAACGTTGACGCTTCGGTCGATCACTGCGATTTGGGTTCTGCGAAAGGGACCGACTGCGACATTTTTGTCGGCACGAGTGACATTACCGAACAGCTCGTCGCACAAGGTGTAGACGGCAAAATTGTTTCGCTGAAAAACATGGTTGATAAAGCGGCGATGAAAGAGAGCTTAACAGCAGCGCTAAAAGAGTTGGGCGCACTATAAAGGAGGTAGGCAATGGAGTTCTTTAACTTCTTAATGCAGGATGTGTTGTCCGAGCCAGCTGTTTTGGTTGGTTTGATTGCGTTGATCGGTTTGGTTGCGCAGCAAAAGCCTATCACCGAGGTGATTAAAGGCACTGTAAAAACCATAATGGGTTTTGTCATCCTTGGCGCTGGTGCTGGTCTGGTTGTGTCGTCTTTGGGTGATTTCGCGACGATTTTCCAAGAAGCGTTTGGCATCTCTGGTGTCGTTCCAAACAACGAAGCGATCGTTTCTATCGCACAAAAATCGTTTGGTAAAGAGATGGCCATGATCATGTTGTTTGCGATGTTAGTCAATATCGCTATCGCACGACTTACGCCATGGAAATATATCTTCCTGACTGGCCACCACACGCTGTTTATGTCGATGATGGTGGCGGCAATTCTTGCATCAAGCGGCATGTCAGGTGTGTCATTGATTGCGGTAGGCTCTATTACTGTGGGCATTGTTATGGTGCTGTTCCCAGCGATGGCGAACAAGTACATGAAGCAAGTCACAGGTTCGGATGATGTTGCGATTGGTCACTTTTCCACTTTGTCTTATGTTTTAGCGGGTGCAATCGGTAGCAAACTGGGTAACAAAGAGCACTCTACCGAAGATATGGACGTACCAAAGAGCTTGTTGTTCTTGCGTGATACGCCAGTCGCAATTTCGTTTACCATGAGCATCATCTTTATTGTGACTTGCCTGTTCGCTGGTGGTGACTTTGTCCGTGAAGTCAGCGGTGGTAAACACTGGTTTATGTTCGCACTCATGCAATCCATCAGTTTTGCTGCTGGTGTGTACGTCATCTTGCAAGGTGTACGTATGGTTATCGCGGAAATCGTACCTGCATTTAAAGGTATTTCAGATAAGCTGGTTCCAAATGCAAAACCGGCACTAGACTGCCCAGTTGTGTTCCCTTACGCACCAAACGCGGTATTGGTTGGTTTCTTATCGAGCTTTGCGGCAGGCTTAGTAGGTATGGGCTTGCTTTACATGATGGGCTTGACGGTAATTATCCCTGGCGTTGTACCACACTTCTTCGTCGGCGCAGCTGCGGGTGTATTTGGTAACGCGACAGGTGGTCGCCGAGGCGCAATCTTAGGGGCATTTGCTCAAGGTCTTTTGATCACCTTCCTGCCAGTGTTCCTAATGCCAGTACTGGGTGATTTAGGTTACGCGAACACCACCTTCAGTGACGCAGACTTCGGCGCTGTCGGTATCATTCTTGGCCTGATTGTTCGATAAAGCAAAGGCTGTCTGACAAAGCCCTCCGCTGGAGGGCTTTTTGCGTGCTAACGCCTTATTTTTGCTGGGCTCATTGTCACGAATTTACTCAACTTTTCAGTGAGTCTAATATGCATGGGATTGAAGTCACATATTCTTCACAGGTGAAATTTATAATCGAATGATTCACTTGCTTGTCCGTATTAGGAAATTAGACCAATGAAGAAAAATATAATTGCCATCGCTTTGGGTAGTGTTATCGCACTATCTGCCCCTATGTATTCACTAGCTGATAACCATTCAACCATCCAGTCGTCGGTGGAGTACTCGCAATTTGTAACTAAGCGCCAAGTGGTCGATCAACTGTTACAAGACGCGTTGACTGCTTTTAAATCGCCATCACGTATTTCGCACGCGGGTTTTACCGCGAAAATGCCAAGCAATATGGAGATCGTGACCAGTCGTTTGCTGGAGGCTTATGAATTAGAACCTTACCGTACCGATTTGCTGATCTCTGCCGCCAATGCACAGATCTACAACAAGAATGTTGATAAAGCGATTGAACTGTTTAATCAAGCTCTGTCTGTCGCGCCGGATGATGTCGATCTTCATTCTTACCTAGCGGTGTGGACTCGTTTCAAAGGTGACGACGCGAGTTCAGCCAAGCACATGCAAGCGCTGGCGAAACTCAATCCCGGGCGCGAGGCCGACTTGAAAAGGATCTTTGCTACCGTTGACCGCGTAATAGCAACGCCGCTAAAAGATAAGGCAGAAAACACCACCTCAGGCAACCGCGCTATCGTTACGCTAGGTTATGCGCTTAACCCAGACGGTTCAATGCACGATATCTTAGTACAGCGTTTAGAAACCACCTTGAAGATGGCAAAAGCCGACCAAGATGCGGTGATTGTTCTGACTGGGGGGGTGCCGAAGAATCACAAAACTGAAGGCAAACTGATGGCAGACTGGTTGATCGCAAAAGGCGTCAGCGCCGACCGCATCATCGAAGAAAACTACGCAACCAGCACCGTGGGTAATGCGTTATTCAGTAGCTATGCACTGGCGCGACACAATATCGACCACGCCACCATTATCAGTTCCGCCAGTCACGTTCGACGTGGCCAAACTCTGTTTGAAATCGCAAGTTGGCAAACTGGTCCACAAGGCATTACGTTCGATACTGTTGCTTACCCAGATAAGCCTCTTGAAGAGTTAAAAGAAGCGAGCGACAGCGAAGTATTAGGTATCTACCGTGATGCACTGAGAACGTATGGTATGTGGAGTTACCGTTCTTATCCGTTAGAAGCGCGTTAATGTTTCTACGGAAAATGGCGGCACTAAAATAAGAAAGCCAGCACGTTAGAGTGCTGGCTTTTTTGTTAATGTGGGCGTTTTGGGCCGTTGCGCACCAGTTCTTGACCAGTATTGAAGACTTCTTCTGTCACCCAGTGGCCAAGTAGCAGTTGATGTTTGTCGTCAAGCACTGCAACAAAGTGGCGACCAGTTGAGTTTTGCGTTGCCATTGCGACGCCCGCGACGTTTTGTAAACCCAATAAGCCGCTCTCTACGCTGAGTAGAAATGCTTCTAGGTCATCTAGGTTGTCTATTACTTTAT
>NZ_JAATOO010000001.1 GCF_011806575.1 Vibrio hepatarius | reverse complement strand
AAGAATACGCGCTCGGTCGCGCTGAAAAGGGCTACGATGGTCGTCACGGCGAATCTTGTGTTCGTCGTCGTGGCGTTCGTACCATAAATCGCTGATATTAAACGTCATAAACAGGCTTCCAGAAATACTCTTAATACTTACTCTTTAAAATACATGTTTGTGCGTAAACTTTTACGCGGTTGCATGTCAGAGATGGCGTTGAATTACTTATTATTATCCGCCACTAGTTGAACATGATTAACTGATTTCGTCTAAAGATAACTCAAAGCTTGGGGCAAATATCGTCAAAAAGTACTCCATCTCTGGCGAGTGGCGTTCCTTGAGCGTGACATCAAGGCGCTTTTTCGCCAATGCATACTCGTGGTTACCCGCGCTCAGTTCTTCTAAACATTTAAGGTAGGCGCAAATCGTGTCGGCTTGCTTGACGATTGCGGCGTCTTCCGGATGTGTAGCGTCAGAGACCAAATACGGCGCAAAGTCTTCGTGGAGTTCTTCCGGTAGCATCGAGAGCAGGCGCTTTTCGGCGATCGCTTCGATCTTTTTGTACTCTTTTGCAATCTCTGGGTTGAAGTATTTGACCGGTGTTGGCAAATCACCAGTGAGCACCTCACTGGTATCGTGATACATGCCAAGCAGTGCAATCCTCTCTGGATTTAGATCACCGCCAAACTTCTTATTTTTAATAACGGCTAATGCGTGGGCGACAAAGGCAACCTGTAAGCTGTGCTCGGAAATGTTTTCTGTCGATACCGAACGCATCAACGGCCAGCGTTGAATGAGCTTCATACGTGCTAGATGGGCAAAAAAGTGACTTTCTTTTGGCTTTTCTTCTGACATAAACGACTCCCTGAAAACGAAAAAGGGTACTCAATGAGTACCCTTTAAGCATATGAAAGTTAGACGCTAATTACTACTGGCGGTAAGTAGACAAGAATCTCTCGAAGCGTCCAATCGCCATTTCCAGATCTTCAACGTGCGGTAATGTCACGATACGGAAGTGGTCTGGTTTTGGCCAGTTGAAGCCAGTGCCTTGTACTAACAACACTTTTTCTTGAATTAAGAAATCGAGCACCATCTTCTGGTCGTCTTTGATGTTGTACATCTTAGTGTCGATTTTCGGGAACAAGTACATCGCGCCCTTTGGCTTCACACAAGAAACGCCAGGGATTTGGGTGATCAGCTCATAAGCACGGTCGCGTTGTTCCAGTAGACGTCCACCTGGAAGAATCAGTTCGTTGATGCTCTGGTAGCCACCCAAAGCCGTCTGGATTGCGTGCTGCATTGGTACGTTGGCACACAAACGCATTGAGGCGAGCATTTCTAAGCCGTTAATGTAACCTTGCGCCTGATGTTTTGGACCTGTCAGGAACATCCAGCCGCCACGGAAACCACAAACGCGATACGCTTTGGACAGACCGTTGAAGGTCACAACCAGTACGTCTTCGGTCAACGTCGCGATAGAGGTATGCGTTGCGCCGTCATAAAGCACTTTGTCGTAGATTTCATCGGCGAAAATGATCAGCTTGTGTTTGCGCGCAATTTCGACCACTTCCAATAGGAAATCACGGCTGTACACCGCGCCTGTTGGGTTGTTCGGGTTGATCAGAACAATACCGCGCGTTTTTGGCGTGATTTTCTTTTTGATGTCATCAAGATCTGGGTACCAATCTGCTTCCTCATCACACAGATAATGTACCGCTTTACCACCAGACAGAGACACCGAGGCCGTCCAAAGTGGGTAATCCGGTGCTGGTACTAGCATTTCGTCGCCGTTGTCCAACAAGGCTTGCATCGACATGACGATCAGTTCAGATGCGCCATTACCGATGTATACGTCTTCTACATCCAGCGAGCGGATACCTTTACGTTGATAGTGCTGAACGACAGCCTTACGAGCCGAGTAGATGCCTTTCGAATCACAGTAACCCTGAGAAGTTGGCAGGTTACGGATTACATCGACCAGGATTTCGTCAGGGGCGTCAAAGCCAAATGGGGCGGGGTTCCCAATGTTCAGCTTTAGTATTTTATGCCCTTCTTCCTCCATGCGTTTAGCATGTTTGAGTACAGGACCCCTAATGTCATAGCAGACATTGTCGAGTTTTGACGACATCCCGATATTTTGCATTGAATAAAACCTAAATTTAATTGCGTTTCTTTATTAAACTACATCAAAAATAGATTCTTTAGAATAAAAATCTGGAATGAATAAAGATATTTAACCTTTGTAGCACGCGCATTATCACAGGATTATGCAAAACATTTGCGACAACCTTGATTTGGATAGGGTCTATTAATAGAGTAGCGGTTTAAAATGAATAACAATCCCCATGCATACGAGGCTGATTTGTCATATTTTCATCAAGCCGTTACGAAACTGATTGAGCGTGTAAAGAATGCGGGAGACGGAGAACGCCGTCTAGTTCAAATTCTTGAGGAAAAACCGGACTTTACATTTATCGATTGGCTGGAATCTCAGCCGCTATTTCCTAAGTTCTATTGGCAGTCTCGTGACACTCGTGAAGAAGTTGTCGCACTGGGTCAGTTACATACCTTTGTCGACCCGGCACCGGCGTATGCGATTCTTTCTGGCGAGCAACGCATTTGGGGCGGTCGCTCATTCGACGGTCATACCGATAAAAATCGCCGCTGCATGTCTTCGTTTTTCTTCTTACCACAAATCGAGCTGATTCGATTTGACGACCAGTTATCTCTGGCGGTGAACCTTACCGCCGAAAAGAACCGTACGCTAGCCGCGCTCTACAAACTGCAATTTGACGTTAGCACGCTGTCACCAGTGTCTGCGCATGTGCAGCACATCGAACACACGCCGTGTAAGCAAGAATGGAGTAATTTGGTCGCCAAAGTGCTCACTGGGATTGAAAACGATGAATTTAAGAAAGTGGTGCTGGCGCGTAAAACCTCGGTAATGCTGGATGAATCTCTGTGCGCTTCTCAATTCTTAAAAGCGAGTTACCTGCAGAATCATCATAGCTTCCACTTTATGGTGTCACTCGACAAAGGGCATAGCTTCATCGGTTCAACACCGGAAAGATTGTACGCGAGACAAGGCCAAGAATTGTATACCGAGGCGCTTGCGGGCACGATTGGCCGTGGCAAAAACGCCAGTCACGATATGGAGCTGTCTAATTGGTTGGCGAACGACGCGAAAAACCTCAATGAAAACCAATATGTAGTTGATGACATCATTGAACGCCTGACTCCGCATTCAGACGACGTCTGCGTGGAAGAGGAAGCGCGTTTGGTGCGCCTGCGTAAAGTGCAGCACCTCAAGCGCAGCATTCACGCCAACTTAAAGCAGGGTGTCAATGGGGTGCAATTGTTAAGCGCCTTGCAACCAACGGCTGCCGTTGCGGGCTTACCGCGCAAAGAGTCGATGGCGTTTATCCAAAAACACGAACCTTTTGCTCGTGGTTGGTACGCGGGCTCAATGGGCTTTATTAGCCATCAGCGCGCAGAGTTCTGTGTTGCGATTCGTAGTGCGTTGGTTCTCGGTGACGAAGTGCAGCTATTTGCTGGCGCTGGGATTGTCCCTGGGTCGGTTGCGGAACATGAATGGCAAGAGCTGGATAAGAAAATGTCGACGCTACTGTCTCTGATCTCTGATCATGCGCCACTTGGGGTGGCATCATAAATGAGTAATCATCCAATTCATCAGGCTATTATCAATCGAATTTGGTCTCAGACAATTTTAGAAGAATTAAGTCGCTTTGGTGTGACAGATATCTGTGTCGCGCCGGGATCTCGTTCAACACCGCTAACACTTGAAGCAGACGAAAACAGCAAACTGACCTTACATACCCATTTTGACGAGCGTGGTTTAGGCTTTCTGGCGCTCGGTATGGCTAAAGCGTCAAAGCGTCCTGTTGCGATTGTCGTCACCTCTGGTACGGCGGTCGCGAATTTATTGCCTGCGATTGCTGAAGCGAAACTCACCGGAGAAAAATTGGTGGTGTTAACGGCTGATCGCCCAATCGAGTTAGTCGGGTGCGGTGCCAATCAGGCCATCAATCAGTCAGGCATTTTTTCTGAGCATGTGTCTGCCACGCTTGAACTGCCAAGTCCAAGTCTACAAACGCCGCTAAAGTGGCTGCTAACGTCGGTCGATCAAGTCATGTTCGAGCAAGCGCAAAAGGGCAGCGCAATACACATCAACTGCCCGTTTCCAGAGCCGCTATACAGCGCAGAATCCAAAGCGATTTATCAAGACTATCTCGACGGTGTTGCTCGCTGGTGGCAAGGCTCAGAAATTTATACTCGCAAGTTATCGGCTCCGAACACACCAAATATTCAAGTCGCGGAATTTATCGATAAGAAAGGCGTGATCATTGTTGGCAGTATTACGTTAGAAGAAGCAACCAAAGCTAAGCATTTAGCACACAAACTCGGTTGGCCGCTTCTGTGTGACCCGCAATCAGGACAAACCTCTGGGTGGGCACATTATGATCTTTGGCTACAAAACGCCGATAAGGCTGAGCGACTTAACCAATGTGAACTAGTGATTCAGATCGGCTCTCGTATTGTCTCGAAGCGTTTAAACCAATGGTTGGTAAAACAAGTTGAAGGCCGTGGCGCTGAGTATCATTACGTCGCAGCCAATGTTGACCGCAATAACCAAGCCCACTTAATGCAAACCCATCATGAGTGTGACATTGAAGCTTGGCTAAACGCGTTCAGCAAAGCTGTGCCAGTGCTGGCTGAGCAGCAGTCTGGTTGGGGCGATGGACTTATCTCTTTAGCAAACCAGTTGACCGAGTTAGCGTCGCTGCATCTGTCGACCGATACCAAGCTGACCGAAATTGCGTTGGCGTTGACACTCAACCAACTGCCGAAAGAGACACAAATCTTCCTTGGCAACAGTCTGTTTGTCCGTTTGGTCGATATGTTCAGTCGTGTCGATGGTTACGAGGTCTACAGCAACCGTGGTGCGTCGGGAATTGATGGCTTAATCGCGACCGCCTCCGGTGTTGTCAATGCCAATAAGCAGCCACTGGTTATTTACATTGGTGATACTTCGCTACTGTACGATTTAAACTCCTTGGCGCTACTTAGCCGAGTGACTGTACCGGTGGCGATTGTTGTGACCAACAATGACGGCGGTGCGATCTTCGACCTGCTGCCTGTGCCTGAGCAACAAAAGCAGGCGTTGTATCAAATGCCGCACGGTTTTGAGTTTGAATTTGCTGCCAAGCAGTTCAACCTCGCTTACGCAAAACCTGAAACGGTGGCTGAGTATCAACACTTACTGACTGAGCATTTAGAACAAGGCAAAGGCACGTTACTGATCGAAGTTCAGACTCCGCCAGAGCAAGCGTCTCAACAACTCAAAGAGTTTACCGAACAAGTTTATGCTTTATAGTCGAACAAGCGCCAATCTCAATAGCACTCCTGGACCCGTGGTAGTTTTCCTCCACGGTTTACTCGGCTCTGGCGAAGACTGGGATGCGCCATTGCAACATCTCGGCGACTTGCCCAATATCACCATCGATTTACCCGCTCATGGCCTTAGTGCTTTACAGTCGTGCAATGACTTTCGAGATTGTTGCAATCAAATATCTGACACCTTACTTACCCAAATTGCTCCGCATCGTCCTATAGTATTAGTTGGCTACTCGCTTGGATCTCGCATTGCCATGACAGGTGTTGCCAAGCAGTACTTTCCTTCGTTGAATATTCAACAGTTGATTGTTGAAGGGGGCAACTTTGGTTTGCAATCAGAAGCGGATAAACAAGCTCGCCTGAAAAATGATGCACGCTGGGCGGATAGATTCAGCAATGAGCCAATTGAACAGGTTTTGAACGATTGGTATCGGCAGCCGGTATTTAGCTCACTAAAGCATGAGCAAAGACAAGAACTGGTGGCTAAGCGCAGTGCTAATCTTGGCCCTGCGGTGGCGAACATGCTGATGGCAACATCGCTCGCCAAACAAGAATATTTACTCGACTCGATGAAAGAGGCGGGTGTAAGAACACACTACATTTGTGGCGAAGAAGACAGCAAGTTTAGCCAGTTAGCCAAGCAAAGCGGCTTGTCTTTTAGCCAAGTGGCGCACGCGGGTCATAATGCTCACCGAGAGCAACCCCAAGCGTTCGCGAAGATTATTTCCAATCAAATCGAAACTCACTTAACACCTTAGTTGGGTGAGTTAGCTAGAGAAACAAACAGGAATCACCATGTCAAAAACAGTCGGTATCTCAGAAGAAGAACTCTACGCTCCAGTTTACTGGAATGACTGCTCAGGTGAATATGAAGATATTCAGTACCACAAATCAGAAGATGGCATTGCGAAAATCACGATTGCACGCCCGCAAGTGCGTAATGCATTCCGCCCTCAAACCGTAAAAGAGATGATCAACGCTCTAGCAGACGCTCGTTATGATGAAGGCGTTGGCGTGATCATTCTGACAGGTTTAGGCGAAAAAGCATTCTGCTCCGGCGGCGATCAAAAAATCCGTGGCGATTACGGCGGCTACCAAGATGATTCAGGTACGCACCATCTAAACGTGTTGGATTTCCAACGCCAGATTCGTACTTGTCCAAAGCCTGTGATTGCTTCAGTTGCGGGTTGGGCTGTCGGTGGCGGTCACGTTCTGCATATGATGTGTGACCTAACGATCGCGGCTGAAAACGCGCAATTCGGCCAAACTGGTCCTAAAGTGGGCTCTTTTGACGGTGGCTGGGGCGCATCTTACATGGCGCGTATTGTCGGCCAGAAGAAAGCCCGCGAAATTTGGTTCCTATGCCGTTTCTACGACGCACAAGAAGCATTAGACATGGGGCTAGTCAATACCGTTGTGCCGCTAGAAGATCTAGAAAAAGAAACGGTACGTTGGTGTCGTGAAACGCTACAACACAGCCCAATGGCATTGCGTTGTCTTAAAGCGGCATTAAACGCGGACTGTGATGGCCAGGCGGGTCTGCAAGAGCTAGCGGGTAACGCGACGATGATGTTCTACATGACCGAAGAAGGCCAGGAAGGTCGCAACGCATTCAACGAGAAACGTCGTCCAGACTTTAATAAGTTCCCTCGTAACCCATAAAGCGTCGTCGTACGTATTCAATTTAGGCAGCAAGATGTGATTGCTGCCTGACATCGAATCCGTATTTGAATCAACGCTTGTTTTATCTAGATAACGGAAAGGGAATATTGGTATGAGATCTGCCAAACTGTATCGCTATGAGTTGCCGATGGACAGTGGCGTGATACTGCGTGAACAACGGTTGAAAGTTCGTGAGGGTTTCATCGTTGAGCTTGCACAAGATGGTCAACTAGGTAGAGGCGAAGTTGCTCCGCTGCCGGGGTTTAGTATTGAGTCGTTGGATGACGTCTACTCGCAGCTGGTTGAGCAATTGGCTAAGTGGCAGCGCGGTGAAGAATTAGCACTTGATGAGCTTTACCCATCAGTTGCCTTCGGTATTTCGATGGCTCAACTTGAACTGGATAACATCTTGCCACAAGAAGGTCGTTACCAAGCGGCGCCTCTTTGCTCTGGCGACCCAGATGAGCTATTACCTAAGCTCAATGCAATGCAAGGCGAGAAAGTCGCGAAGATCAAAGTCGGCCTGTACGAGCCAATCCGCGACGGCATGCTAGTCAATCTATTCTTAGAGTCCATTCCGGACCTATCGCTTCGCTTGGATGCAAACCGAGCTTGGACAGCGGAAAAAGCGCAACAGTTTGCCAAGAAAATTGCGCCGTCGTTGCGTCAACGTATTGCGTTCATTGAAGAGCCTTGCCAAGTGCCGGGAGACAGCTTCTCGTTTGCTATCAATACGGGGATTGCGATTGCTTGGGACGAAACACTGCAACATGCGATTCGTAAAGATGACTTTGTTCTGCAAGATCTTAACGGTGCTAAAGCGATCATCATCAAGCCGACACTGATTGGTTCAGTCGAGCGTTGTATCGCTTTGATGGAAAAAGCTAAGGCGCTGGGAATCAAAGCGATAATCAGCTCAAGTATTGAATCAAGTATAGGTCTGACTCAACTTGCCCGATTGGCTCAATGGCAGCTACCTGAAGAAGTTCCAGGGTTAGATACTGTTGGTTTGTTTGCTCAGCAGCTTGAAGTCGCATGGCCGGGTTGTGAACTGCCAGTAGCATCTTTAGCTGATCAGTCGCTGATTTGGCAGTGCTGATGACAAGTCAAGCTTCACCACTTAAAAAATGGGCTCAAGAGAGCCCATCTTTGTTAGCTCTATCGACTCCTGAGGGGCAATACACTTGGCAGCAGTTAGCGGCGAAAGTCGAGCGCGTTACCGCTTCTTTGCGTGCTCAAGGCATAGTAAAAAATCAGGTTCTGACTTGTGTTGGGAAGAACAGCGCGGAGTTAGTCTTTACTTATCTCGCCTGTATGGAAATTGGCGCCATATGTGCGCTGACAATGCCACAAACAAAAGCGGAATTGGAAACAAAACTCGAAGCGCTCTACGCAGAGGTGAATGCACGCAAATTGTGGTTAGTCCAACACAACGCCGTGCTTAGCGAATTTGCGACGATTCATTTCTCTGAACAATCCTCTAACCAAGCTGAATCCGATTACGACCCGAAGAACATTGCGTCCATCGTATTTACTTCTGGTTCAATGGGCGTGCCGAAAGCGGTCGCGCACACCAGTGAGCAACACCTTGCTTCCGCATCGGGCTTATTGGAGAAGTTTCGCTTTCAACAAGGAGAAACTTGGTTACTGAGCCTACCCATGTATCACGTGTCGGGGTTAGCGATCGTTTATCGCTGGCTACAAGCGGGCGCGAGCTTAAAAGTGGGTAGCGGTGAGCTACAAAAAGACATTTGCGGCGTTAGCCATGCTTCCTTGGTTGCAACGCAACTCAAGCGTTTGTTGGAAAGTAAGCAAACTCTATCACTCACGCATGTGTTGCTTGGTGGCAGTCATGTGCCTTTGGCACTCAGTCAGCAGGCGGCAGTACAAGGGATTGAAACTTGGCTGGGTTATGGCATGACGGAAGCGGCATCAACGGTGACCGCGAAACAAATCGACCAACATTACAGTGCTGGCAGCGTGCTGCCTAAACGTAAAGTAATGCTAAAAGGACAGCGTATCTTCATTGGCGGTGAAACACTGGCGTCAGGCTACTATTACCAAGGCCAAGTGACTCCATTGCTACAAGACGGTTGGTTTGACAGCAAAGACCTAGGTGAATGGGTTAACGACGAGCTGAAAATTATCGGCCGAGCGGACAACCTGTTTATCTCAGGCGGAGAGAACATCCATTGCGAAGAGATCGAAGCTGAGCTCAACAAGCACCCTGCGATCATTCAGTCTATTGTCGTGCCTGTTGAAGATGCCGAGTTTGGGCATCGCCCCGTTGCCGTCATCCAAACATGCAAAGAGCTATCGCAAACAGAGGTAGAAACCGCGCTTGGATCATTGACGCGATTCAAATGGCCAGTCGGTTATTATTCGATACCGGAAGCCTTGCTGGCAGAAGGGATAAAAGTGTCAAGAAGTAAAGTCGTGCATTGGCTAACATCCCAACTTAGTTAAATTTGCGATTTCATAGTCCAAAAGAGAATTTAACCTGCTTATAACTCTAATTCATAATGTTCTGGTTCAATTATGGATATGGGTATAAGACGAAGCGATGAAAGCAATATTGATTTTGGCGATTGTGCTTCAGGTGATTTTAGCGACGCAGAGCGAAGGATTAACACGCTCATTAGCTGAGCTGTCTGCATTTCTATTGGTGTTGGGGTTAGTGTTCAGCATAAAGAAAACGCGACACAAAAAGGCCGCGTTTGAACCAGAAGAGCTTTAACTCAGCGTCAGCCACACGAGTGAGAGCGTTGATATCGATACCCACAAACTCACGCCAAATATCAGCGGTTTAGCGCCTGCTGTTCTCAGTTTTTCGATAGAAATGCCGCAACCAATCAAGAACAAACACACCACCAGCATTCGCTTCGCGACATCGAAGATTCCTTGGTAAACCACCTCGAATTGTGGCAGTAAATCGCTAAACGCAATCGCAATACAGTAAAACAAAATGAAGTAGGGTATGGTGACTTTTTTGGACTCATTGCGGAACAAAAAGGCGCTAAATAGCGTAACCGGAATGATCCATAAAGCACGCGCCAGTTTAAGTGTGGTTGCCGTTGTGAGTGCTTCCTCACCGTAGGCAGAAGCTGCTCCAACCACTGATGAAGTGTCGTGAATCGCTATCGCCGCCCAAGTACCGAAAGTATGTTGGTCTAAATTCAGCGCATGGCCGATCACGGGGAAGATAAACAGCGCAATGGAATTCAGTACAAACACCGTTGCCAGCGAAAGGCCGATTTGCTCGTCACTGGCTTTGATTGCCGGCGATACGGCTGCAATTGCGCTACCGCCACAAATCGCCGTGCCTGCTGATATCAAATACCCGGTTTGCTTGTTCAATCCGATCGCTTTGGCTACCCACCAACCGACAATTAATGTGCCTAAAATTGTGACAATGATGATGCCAATCCCATCAGCTGTAACGGCTAACGCTTGTTGAAATTGGATGCCAAACCCTAAGCCAACAATCGAGTAAGCGAGCAGTTTTTTGGTGATTTTGGCGATGTTGAGATGCGTAGGAACAAAACCTAAAGAGGCAAGGAAAAAGCCAATAACCAGCGCGGTTGGTGAAGAAATAAAGGGAAACAGACAGACTACGAGTGCAAGCCAAAATGGAAATTGCTTTTTTAGGTTATTCATTATTGCAACAGCTTAATACCAGAAAAGGCCATAGTGTAGGCGACTTGGTTTGATAAAGATAATTGAATCAACTTAACACCTGTTCAGAAAATCTGAACAGGTGTTGATTTACTTAACGCCAATCACCGCGTAGCGTGGACACTTTTTCGTGCATTAATGTGGTGGTGGCGATATCTGGTGAAACGGGCTCGCCAGCTTCGATTTCTAGTTTAGACCAGAAACGTGTTGGCAAACCTTGACAGGCGCGACCTTTGTAACGGCTAAAGTAGCTTCCCCATAGACCTTTCAATGCCAGTGGAATGACAGGAACAGGGCTGCGTTTAAGGATGATATCCATTCCGCGCATAAATTCATTCATTTCGCCATCAGCCGTCAAGCGACCCTCTGGGAATATACACACGATATGGCCTTCCGCTAGCGCTTGCTCAACTTCATTGAACGCACGGCGAATAGAGTTACGATTGCTGGCCGAAATAGGGATCACCCCCGCACGTTTCAAGAAGCGACGTAATAGTGGCAGGTTGGCATAATCTTCTTCCATTACAAAACGAATCAGGCGTGGGCAAACTGCGGAAAGTAGCAGAGCATCCATATAGCTAACGTGATTACAAACTATCAGCGCGCCGCTTTTTTTCGGCAAGTAATGCAAGTTTTTGTGGTTCACTCGATACATGGTATGGGTTAATACCCAAACCAAGAAGCGGACGACAAAGATTGGTCGTTGCATAAATAAATACACCGCGACCATCAAGTTCAACGCTGCCAGCAGCATAAACAGCTGTGGGATTGTCATGCCGATCAGGCTCAGGCAGACAATGCCTAGTACAGCGCTGCCGACCATAAAAGATGAGTTGTAAATATTAAGTGCAGCGACAACTTGTGCTCGCTCGGACGGTTTCGCACGTTGCTGCATCAGTGCGTACAAAGGAACAATGAATATCCCACCAGAAGCGCCGAGCAATAATAAATAAGCAAATACTGACCATAAGGGTTGGTAAGCAATGAAATCAGCAAAGTTTTCAAATTTGGGCAACGTTTCAGGCACTGAGCTTGCCATTAGCCAACCAAAGATCGTAATACCTAGACTGCCGATGGGTACGATGCCGACTTCAATCCGATGGTTGGATAACTTGTCGCAAGCCAATGAACCGACGGCGATACCGACAGAAAACAGCGCCAGCAAGAACGACACTGCGCTTTCGCTACCGTTGAGGTAGACCTTGGTAAAGTTCGGAAACTGGGTAAGGTATGCCGCACCTAGAAACCAGAACCAACTGATCGCCATTAAGGATTGAAACGTGGTTCGGTCGGCTTTGGCGATAGCGATGGTTTGTTTCGTTTGTCGAATTGGCTGCCAGCGGAATTTAAGCTCTGGCGCTGCGGCTGGCGCTTCTGGAATCGAGCGGCTCGCAATATAACCCAATAGCGCAAATACAATCACCGAACCGGCTGCCCAATATTTCGCACTCTCGGCAGATGCAATTACACCCGCGCCTAAAGTGCCGAGTAAGATCGCGAGGAAGGTGCCGGTTTCGACTAGCGCGTTGCCAGAGACGAGCTCTTCTTGTTTCAACTGCTGAGGAAGCAGGGCGTATTTCACCGGGCCAAAAAATGCCGATTGTGTCCCCATCAAAAACAACAGCAACAATAGAATTAAGTAGCTCTCAGTGATAAAGCCAATCGCACCTAAACACATGATGCCGATTTCGGCCAACTTGACCTTGCGGATGAACCAAGACTTTTCGTATTTATCGGCGAGTACACCTGCTGAGGCTGAGAAAAGGAAAAAAGGTAAAATGAATAAGCCAGCAGCTAGGTTGATGAAGAGATTGCTTGAGACAGGAAGTAAACCCGCGCCAGCAAAAGCGACAAAGAGCAGAAGAACGTTTTTGAAAATATTGTCGTTAAATGCGCCGAAGAATTGAGTGATAAAGTAGGGCAGAAAACGTTTCTGCCCTAACAGAGAAGTTTGGCTGTTTGGCATGATTACCTAAATTCCTTACGGGCGTCGATTACCAGTTGGCGAGATAGTTGGTCAATAGGTTGTCAATCAGCTCTTTACCGTCGATAGGTAGTGAAGCGAAGAACTTGTCGTCGACACTCAGAAGCGTCACGCCATGAACACCAGACCAAAGTACGCGGCTTGCTTCCAATACTTCTACGTCAGTGCGCTCTGGTGCCAAGACTTTAAGCAAGTACTCAAGCATTCCCGTCATTCGATTGATTCGCTCTGCTTGCCATTCAGGTAACTGTTCACCGTTCATGTTGTGTTCGAAGATCAACTGCCAGCGGTATGGATTCTTATGAGCAAAGTCGTGGTAGCAGTAGGCGAGTTTAAATAACGCTGTTTTCGGGTCATCGTTTTCGCACACAGACGAGCGGGCCTCTGCAGAAAGTTCATCTAAGGTTTGTGCCACTGCGTGAAGCAATAACAAGTTGTAGTTGCCGAACACATTAACCAAAGTGCTTGGCACATAGCCAATCATGTTCGCGATTTTGCGCAAACTTAGGTCGTGGTATGAATTTTCTTTGAGGAACTCCTTCACCGTATCTAGGGTGAGGGCGATAAGTTCTTCTCTCGTATGATCGTTTCGTCTGGCCATGGTAATCAATATAAAATGAACAACGTTCAATATTCTATGAGTGACTCTCTGCACCGTCAACTTAGGCAAATGAGAAATTGCAATATTCTGATACAAGTGCACACGAGTAATTAGTTTGCTTAAGGTGAATGAACCATTATTATGAAAGTATAACTAGAATCTAACATCTCGAAAGAACCCTGAAAGGATAAATATGAAGCGATTGTTTTCACTTGTTGCTTTGCTAATGGTCTCTGTGGCGATCACGCCGATTGCAGAAGCGAAGAAGTTTGGTGGCGGTAAGTCATTTGGTAAGAGCTACAAGACGGCACCGGCACCTAAGCAGCAAACCCAAAATACCAGCACGGTTGGTAAGGATCAGACCGCAGGTGCTAAAAGTTCAAGTAAGAAAGGTCTAATGGGCGGCTTGTTAGGTGGTCTACTTGCTGGTGGCTTGTTGGCGGCTTTCTTCGGCGGCGCATTCGAAGGTATCCAATTTATGGATATCCTAATCCTTGGTCTACTGGCGTTCCTCATCTTCAAGCTTATGCGTGGGCTTCTCGGAGCAAAGCAGGGCAGTATGAACCAGCATCGTCAGCAGCCTGCATTCGGCGGTTCTGCACCTAAATTTGAACAACCAAATGTTCATAATTTCGAGCAACCTCAAAATAATGCACAAGGTGGTTTTGGTTTCGGTACTCAAACAGACGTTCCACACAACTACCCACCGGGTTTTGATCAAGCCGCATTTATCAACGGTTCGCGTGAGCACTACCGAATCCTGCAAGGCGCTTGGAACCATAACCAACTGAATACGATTGAAGAGTACGTTTCTCCAAGCTTGTTTGCTGATCTGCAAGCAGAGCGTGCGAAACTAGAAGGCGAGCAACACACTGACGTAATGTACGTAGATGCAGAAATCGTACGTGCAGATTACGATGCGTCTAAAGCTCAACTTAGCCTGCAGTTTAGCGGTCGCTACCGTGATGCGGTTGAAGGTATCGAAGAGAACATCGAAGATATCTGGCACTTGGAGCGTGACCTGACAACACCAAATGCACCATGGTTGATTGTTGGTATTCAAGGTTAAGATAAGCCGAAATGAAATAAACGCCTGAGCTGATGCTCGGGCGTTTTTGTATTGTTTCTATGTTCGTATACTTGGTAGTATTAAAACAAACAAGATAAAAAGGTAAGTAAAGTGGCTGAATTTAAATACAAAAATTTATCTCAGGAAGAACAAGACAAGTTAGATGCAGCGGTGTTCCGTCGTTTGCTTGCGCACTTAGACGACAACAAAGACGTGCAAAATATTGACCTGATGATTCTGGCTGGCTTCTGCCGTAACTGTTTCAGCAAATGGTACAAAGCGGAAGCTGACAGCCAAGGTTTGGAACTGGACATCGACGACGCGCGTGAACGTGTTTACGGCATGACTTACGATGAGTGGAAACAAAACCACCAGCCAGCAGCGACACCAGAGCAGTTAGCTGCATTTGAAGAGCGCCAAAACAAAAAATAACGCTGTATATAATAACGCCACCCACTTTGACTAAGTGGGTGGCGTTTTTTTCTAGCTGACGTTGCTATTTATTATCTCGTTAGGCGATATGACCTGTCGCTTCAAAGCCTTCTAACTTGGCTAAATAAGGTTGTAAGTCGCCAATGTTCTCTTTGACCCATTCTGGGTTGTAGTAGGTATCTAAGTAACGTTCACCACTATCGCATAACAATGTGACAATTGAGCCTGTTTCACCTTTCAATTTCATTTCACTGGCTAACTGCAACACACCATATAAGTTAGTACCCGTCGATGCGCCCACTTTACGGCCAAGAATTTTCTCTAACCAGTGCGCAGTCGCGACAGAGGCGGCATCTGGGATCTTGCGCATTTCGTCTATCACACCAGGAATAAAGCTTGGTTCGACACGTGGGCGACCAATACCTTCGATTTTACTGCCGCAGTCGCCGGTTAAATCCGCATTGCGAGATTGGAAGTAATCAAAGAATACTGAGTTATCTGGGTCCACCACGCACAATTTGGTGTCGTGTTTTTGATAACGGATAAAGCGCCCGATCGTTGCCGAGGTACCCCCTGTGCCAGGACTCATGACAATCCAAGTTGGTACTGGGTGATCTTCTAGCTCCATCTGACTGAAGATAGCGTTGGCGATGTTGTTATTTCCGCGCCAGTCGGTGGCTCGCTCCGCGTAAGTAAATTGGTCCATGTAATGGCCATTCAACTCGTCAGCGAGGCGTTTGGACTCTGCGTAGATTTGGTCTGAGCGGTCGACCAAATGTGCCTGACCACCATAAAATTCGATTTGTTCGATTTTCTTACGTGCGGTGCACTTTGGCATTACAGCAATAAATGGTAGACCTAACAAACGAGCAAAGTAGGCCTCAGAAACTGCGGTGCTACCAGAAGAGGATTCAATAATCGGTGTATTCGGTCCTACCCAGCCATTACAGATCGCGTATAAGAACAGTGAACGTGCTAAACGGTGTTTCAGCGAGCCTGTCGGGTGTGTACTTTCATCTTTGAGATAGATATCGATACCATCGACACTGGGTAGATCAAGTTTAATTAGGTGGGTATCGGCACTGCGCTGATAGTCCGCTTCAATCTTACGCACTGCGTCGTTAATCCAATTGTGGTCAGTACACATGGGTAGGGAACTCCTTAGAATTGTTATGCTGACAATGTAGCGCTTCACCTAGAGAAAAACTTTGCTATTTTTGCTTCGATTTGCTTTATTTGGAGAAAATATTTCTACGATATAAAAGATATGGAAATTGAACTTGATAAAATTGACCGAAAAATGCTCAATCTGTTGCAGCAAGACGGAACGCTCTCACTGAACGATTTAGCCGAAGCGGTCAACCTGACAACCACACCATGCTGGAAAAGACTGAAAAAGCTTGAAGAAGCAGGAGTGATTGAAAAACGCGTAGCGCTACTCAATCCTGAAAAGCTCGATTTGTCGTTTACCGCGTTTGTAATGATCAAGACCAGTGATCATTCCCATGAATGGTATAGCCACTTTGTTTCGACAGCGGCCGAGTTTCCCGAAGTGATGGAGTTTTATCGCATGGCGGGGGAATACGACTATATGATGAAGGTATTGGTCAAAGATATGCCGTGTTTTGACCGTTTTTATAAAAAGTTGGTGAACTCGGTTGCGGGCATTTCGAATGTGACTTCGACGTTTGCGATGGAACCATTGAAGTACACAACCGCGCTACCAATTGGCGGAGAGTAGTCCTCCGCCAATGGATATCGATTATTTGGTGAAGCGCATCACGCCTTCTTGAACCGCAGACGCTACTAAGTGGCCTTGGCGGTTGTAAATTTCACCGCGCACCAATCCGCGAGTATTACTCGCAGTTGGGCTATCGATAGCGTAAAGCAACCAGTCGTCCATCTTGAATGGGCGGTGGAACCAGATTGAGTGGTCGATCGTCGCGACCTGGAAGTTTGGTGTCATTAGCGACACGCCGTGAGGATGCAATGCTGTCACCAAAAATCCCCAATCAGAAGCGTAACCAAGCAGGTATTGATGGATCAATTGATTATCTGGCACCGCGCCGTTCGCTTTGATCCACAGATATTGCTTCGCTTCGGTCTTTTCTGGCTTGAGCGGATTAACCACATTCACAGGACGCATTTCAATTGGCTTTTCACCACAGAAAGTACGTTTGAGCTTTTCTGGCAGAACGTGCTCTATGCGCGCCGCTAAGTCAGATTCGGAAGCAAAATTCTCTGGTCCAGGAATATCTGGCATAGTGTTTTGATGCTCAAAACCTGGCGCTTCGCCATGATAAGAAGCGGTGAGGTAGAAAATTGGGCGACCATTTTGAATCGCTTTGACGCGGCGAGTACTGAAACTGCGGCCATCGCGAAGGTTTTCTACGTCATAGATGATCGGTTTTTCTGGATCCCCAGGGTAAAGGAAGTAGCTGTGAAATGAGTGAACGGTCCTGTCTGCGTCAACCGTGTAACGCGCAGCAGAAAGCGCTTGGCCAATCACCTGACCGCCGTACACTTGTGGCAAGCCTAAATTCTCACTTTGACCTCGAAACAGGCCTTCTTCTAGTTTTTCTAATTGCAGCAGATTTAACAGCTCGCTCAGTGCTTTACTCATTCATCCTCCCTAGCTTAGTTATTGTTCTGTTTAGCTCAATATGTCGAGTTATTCTACGTGGTTTAGCGATAATTTAAACATCTGTATAAGCGTAGTGTCATTAAACGTCTTGTAGGTAAAAAACCTGTCAACACTAGGTTGCCTGCAATGACATTTGCATATTCCCTACCTATAATCATTGTGAATTTAATGATTTAAGAGAGGCTTTATGAAAAAGGCACTAGCACTTGTAACGTCAGTTGTATTAGGCGCGGTTTTAATGGGTTGCCAAGCTTCAGAAGAGAAAGTTGAAGAAGTGAAAAATGACTCTATCACAGGTACGGTCGCGTACCGTGAGCGTATTGCTCTACCAGACAACGCGGTTGTTGAAGTGTCACTTCAAGACATCTCACTCGCAGATGCTCCAGCGAAAGTGATTTCAACCCATCGCTTCGAAACCAATGGTGCGCAAGTTCCTTTTGAGTTTTCATTAACGTATGACGCAAACAAAATTGAACCGCGTCACCGTTACAGCGTAAGTGCTCGTATCGAAGTTGACGGTAAGCTTCGCTTCATTACCGATATGAACTACGCGGTCATTACCGATGAGAACAACACGGACAACGTAAACCTACGTTTGATCTCTGTAAACTAATAAGCCGTCCTCAAGGTTTATTTATGATGGCAGCTACGGCTGCCATTTGTATTTTTTCAAGCTCACTTTGCCATCTCTCGTTACTTCGATGCCATCGGCGATCATTTCTTCTCTCTGTCTCACCAGATCTTCTCCTTTCAAAGAGATTCTTCCTTGACTGTTAATCACTCTAAACCAGGGCAATTGTGTTCCTTGGGGTAAGTTGCTTAGCGCCTTACCAACATGACGCGCATACCCTGGGTAGCCCGCAAGTTTGGCAATTTCACCGTAAGTTGTTACTTTTCCAGCTGGAATTTGGTGAATTACAGCAAAGATTTGCGCTAAAAACTGGTCCATAATGACGTTGTCCTAGTTCGAATTTTTCCATGGAAGGGATAAGGAGAGGGCATGGTATTTTCTACATTTCAGTTCTTAGTGACAACTCTACTCGCGGTGGTTTGTGCGCGAGCTATCAGCTTGAGCGAAGGTGATATTCCAATCCTCGCATTACTTATACCCGCATTGTGGGTACTTCCTCAAGGTGGGGTGAAAGGGCTTATCCTAATGGCCGCTATGGTGACCTACGGATTAACGCTGCCACATCAACCTATCGCGCTTTCTGTCAGCGTATGGATATTGTTCCCTTTGTTGATGGTGGTATTCTCAAGACGCAGTAGTATCGGTGTGCTGGCGGTAGCGGCATTGATCGTCGTAACGCTTCAAGTCGGCATCATGGTGACGCAATCTGGCGGAAAACTAGAAGGCGAACCTCTCGCGACGGTAGTGCAAACGCTGGCGGTGATGGTGATTTGGTGGACGGCTAACAAATGGCGAACGTCAAGCAAACACAGCTGGTGGGTGTTAGGGTTGATTCTTCCTCTATGGTTGGCTGACCTTTCTTATGCGGCGTTAGTGGCATTGTCGGTCACTGGGATTATCGCTTCGATGGAAAGCTTATCGCGGCTAAAAACATTTAAGTGGAGCAAGTTACTTTGTTGGACACTGCCGACGGTAGGTTTCGCCGCTTTGGTTGTTTCGCCAAACATCGATGTGCCTAATCCTGTGTTTGTTGTTTGGTTATGTTTACTCACCACGGCTTGGATGACGGATTACATCCTGAAAAGCGTCGAGGAAGAACAAGACGTATAAAAACAAAAGCGTAGCGGTGAGCGACGATGAATTATGCAAACGACCAAGTTCATGGTTACTCACTGAGCAGTTAAACCTAAAACGCGAGTTTTATTTGGTTTATCGCTTGAAATACTCACAGGGATGCTTGATAATCCTCCCACTCCTTAGCGATGCTAAGGAAAACGAATCTATGGAGGCCCTGGTCCTCCCGCAACAATAGCTCGTGAACTCGGTCAGGTCCGGAAGGAAGCAGCCGCAGCGAGTGACTTGTGTGCCGGGATGTGGCTGGGGCTTCCACCCATTTAAAAAGCCGCTTTTATTAGCGGCTTTTTGCTATCTGCCCCTCAGTTTTTCATATCGCATTGTTTTTTTAATAAGGTTGGCTCATGGGCTTAGTTACTTCGCCAATTGTGCAAGAGTCTATTGCACAAACGGGTCAACGCATTTGTGCCCCTTTTCTGTTTAGAGTTGTTACTCATAACATTTATGAATAACTCCCATTTGAACAAATATTACTAATGCCTATATAGTGCAACTAACTACATAAAAATGGTCACGCACGGATTATGGGCAACAGAAAAATCGCTGTATTGATTGATTCAGAAAACACTCCACACTCAAAGCTAAACCTGATTATTGAAGAGCTATCTAGTTTTGGGCAGATCATCGTTAAACGTGCATATGGTGATTTTTCTGCTGAACAACTAAAAAACTGGAAGCAGCCTCTAAATGAGCTAGCGATTCAAGCTAAACAGCAATTCGCTTATACGTCTGGAAAAAATTCGACAGACTCTTTAATGATTATTGACGCAATGGATCTCCTGTACAGCCAAAGGTTTGATGCTTTTGCTTTGATATCCAGTGATAGTGACTTTACAAGTCTTGCTACGAGATTAAGAGAGTCGGAGATACACGTCATCGGTGTTGGAAAAGCGACGACGCCGACCTCGTTTAAAAACGCTTGTGACGATTTTGTAGCTATAGAGAACTTAAACGCTGATGTTGATCTTGGGGAGGAACAATCAAGCTCTAATCAAGACGCAGAGCGAGAATTATGGCGATTAATGCATCAAGCTTGGCAGAACTATAGAGATGAATCGGGTTGGGCAAAACTAGGTGAAATTGGCAAATATTTAAAGAGATTGAAACCAGATTTTGACCCTCGAAATTACGGATTAAAGAAGTTGTCTGACTTTTTCGATAAGTATCCTACGCGCTATAAAACCCGTAACACTAAACGTTCTGGTATGGAGTTTCAGTTAATAACGAAGGCTAGCAAACAAAAATGATTTGCTGTCTTCACTGAGGTTCAAACGAATTTGGTAACTCAAAATTGTCTAGAACCTTCATAGGTATAATCTTTACCCGTGGCACTTTCTAGCTCAAAAAAGTCCCATTCCTTGCTAGTGATGCACCTCGCATGCTAATGGCAGCATTGCCTTTCTTATTGAATAACTTTCAGTCCATTCGTGTAATAAAGGTTTGATCATCATCCACAAAAGCTACAAAGCCGCCGTGATAGATAAACACCCGACCACGCCCCTCGACTAGGCATGCTAGCTGTGGGTTTAAATCTTCTTCGTTACCTTGGCTTTGAAACGTGCCAGTATCTGTGATCACGCCGCTGAGTGTTGGCAAATATCCATAAGCACGCTTGGCTTGATCAATCAGGTTCAAAGCGCTGTCGATAGAGAAGCAAGAGGGGATCTCACCAGCGTCTTCGATGAATATAGGTTTCAGTTCTTCAAAAGCTGTAATCACCAGCCAGTCGATGCCGTTAACATGATGGATAAACATAGATTTGCTCGATAATTTTGGTGCGAAGATTCTATCACTATCAGGTGCAGAGCGTAGTAGAAATTTAGTGGCTGGGGGCGGTAATTCTATTCCATTTCCTGACATTCACTAGACCAACTTTAAACACATTTCTGTCCAGAGACGTGTTGTGTAAGAAGATCGGCTAAGAAGGTTCAGCCCCAAACCTATATGGATTCCACGCATCCTGAATTCAGTAAAGTAGAAGGATATCTGAGAGCAACGAATTTTTTGATGTGACGTTACCAAAAGTGCACAAGGCTCGCTGATATCTCGAATTACGGATAATTTTCAACTACCGAAACCTACATCTTCAAGTTGAACAGGTATATGGTTCGTTCAACTTGACGCTGATTTGATCAACAACGCCAAGTTTAATTATTAATATTTCGTATTTCTATCTCAACGTGTCGCTATTTTACAACACTGTTAATAAAAAGTAGCGTAATTTGATCTCCTGTTAACTTGGTTGCGAATCACAGTTGGGGAGAGACCTACTTGGACTTACTAAATTTCACCATAGATAACTTAGCGCTGCTAGGTACGCTTACCATGGAGCACATCTCTTTGGTCGCTCTGGCTGTTGGGCTTGCCATCTTAACTGGCGTACCTATCGGCATTCTTATCACACAAAATGAGCGCATTGCGAAAGTGGTGCTTTACGTAGCGTCCATCATTATCACCATTCCTTCAATCGCACTGTTTGGTTTGATGATTCCTCTCTTATCGACCATTGGTCATGGGATTGGCTACGTGCCCGCCGTGATTACTGTACTGCTTTATTCTCAGCTGCCTATTATTCGCAACACTTATACCGCCATTCACAACGTAGAACCGTCACTCAGAGAGGCTGCTCGCGGCATCGGGATGACACCTTTTCAGCGTTTGAAAATGGTGGAAATTCCGTTGGCTATTCCGGTGATTATGGCGGGTGTGAGAACAGCAGTAGTAATGAATATTGGCGTTATGGCGATCGCCGCGTATATCGGAGCGGGAGGACTGGGCGTGTTTATCAGCCGTGGCATCTCGCAAAGTGATCCTCGACAACTGATCGTTGGTGCCATCGCCGTCAGCCTTCTGGCTATCATCACAGATTATGGATTGATTCGATTACAAAAAAGATTAACGCCACCGGGCCTCACCGCTGCTCGATAAAGGACAAATAATAGGGACATTCAAATGATCAAAATTGACAAGCTAACTAAAATTTTTGAAACACCTAATGGCCCGGTGACTGCCGTAGATCACATTGAGATGGAAGTTCCCAGTGGTGAAATTTGTGTGTTACTTGGCCCGTCTGGTTGTGGCAAAACCACCACGCTGAAAATGGTCAACCGAATTATTCCCGCGACATCGGGCAAGATCTATCTTGGTGGTGAAGATACCTCCGGTATGGATACGGTCACTCTGCGCCGCAACATCGGTTATGTTATTCAGCAAATTGGCTTATTTCCCAACATGACGATCAGCGAAAACATCGCGGTGGTTCCCAAGTTATTAGGGTGGGATAAGGCAAGGTACATGACGCGCGCCAAAGAGCTATTGGAGATGGTGGCTCTTGATCCTAGTATCTTCCTTAATCGTTATCCAAATGAGTTGTCTGGTGGACAGCAGCAACGAATTGGTGTTGCCCGAGCGCTAGCGGCGGATCCTCCGGTCATGCTGATGGATGAACCATTTGGCGCGATTGACCCGATCAACCGTGAAGTAATCCAGGATGAGTTCCTTAAAATGCAGCAAGAGCTCAACAAGACCATCATGTTTGTCAGTCATGACATTGATGAAGCAGTCAAAATGGCCGATAGAATTGCGATTTTCCGTGATGGTCACCTGGTTCAGTACGATACGCCTGACGATTTGCTTGCACACCCGAAAGATGATTTCGTGAAAAACTTTGTCGGAGATGATCGCGCACTTAAACGTCTTCGCTTAGTGACGGCTGAATCCGTCATGCAGACCACCTTCGCGTACGTGAAACCTAACGATACGCTTGCCGAGGCTCTAACCAAAATTGACGCGTATGGGTATCGCGACGCCGTGATATTAGTGAATGACCTACACCAACCTATTGGTTATGTGCCAAAAGCTACCGCAATCAATATGAAGGGGTACTGCGGCGAACATTATGTCGGTCTGAAAACGATAGCCCGAACCACGGATGATCTGCGTAAGGTGGCGTCTAAAATGTTCACGCACGACATTGTTTGGATGCCGTGTGTTGACGAGAATGGCCGCTTAGTGGGCGAAGTCACACAGCGCGGCATTACCCATTATCTAGGCGCAACTTATCAGCGCGATACCTCTCCTAGCCAGCCACAACCATTGCATCAGGCTAAGGAGGCATCGTGACCAACCAGCTAAAACAAACCTACTATTTCGTTTTATTGGCGTGTGTCTTTGCGTTGGGTGTTTATTTACAAGGCGCGGGCACGATCGATGATTTTCTTTACTATCAAGAAGACATTGTTTATTTGACGGTTCAGCACATTGAACTGGTGCTGCTGTCTGGTGGATTGGCGATCTTAATCGCGATTCCCGTCGGCGTATTGCTCAGCCGTCCTCGTTTTCAGAAAGTCGCAGAATCGGCGATGCAGGTTTTGAATGTGGGGACCACGATTCCTACTTTAGCTATTCTCGCGCTGGCAATGAGCTTTCTTGGCATTGGCACCGTGCCTGCGGTATTTGGACTGACGATTGCCTCGTTGTTGCCGATTGTCAGAAACACCTACATTGGACTGAAAGAAGTGCCTGCTCATTTAAAAGAAGCGGCGTCAGGCATTGGTATGACCGAGTTGCAAATGTTGTTTCAGGTTGAAATTCCTAATGCGCTGTTCGTCATTTTTGCCGGTATCCGAACGGCGTTAGCTGTCAACGTGGGCACCGTTCCACTGGCTTTCTTAATTGGTGGCGGTGGGTTAGGGGAGCTCATTTTTACCGGTATTGATCTGGATGAACCCATCATGATGCTGGCAGGCGCTATTCCTACAGCGATGCTGGCTATCGTTATCGACAGTGTGGTAGGAGCCGTTTCCTATGTCACTGTACCTAAAGGCTGTAACCCTATTAGAGCTAGACAATAACAATCCTAAAAATTGAACACAGACAGGAGTCAAACATGTTGAAGCAAATTACTCGCCGCTTGCTGGCCGTTGGTGTACTGCTTTCAAGTTTTCACGCATCTGCGGAAATCGTCGTAGGTGGTAAAAACTTTACAGAACAACAGCTTTTAACGGAGATTACATCTCAATATTTAACCAAAAAAGGCTACGACGTTGATAAGCGTTCGGGCATGGGCAGTGCGGTTTTGCGTAAAGCTCAAGAAAACGGCCAGATTGATCTTTATTGGGAATATACGGGCACATCACTGATCATTTACAACAAAGTCAAAGAAAAGCTCCCAGCAGAGCAAGTGTATCAACGCGTTAAGGAACTGGATGCGAAGAAAGGCCTAGTGTGGCTCAACCCTTCAAAGGCGAACAATACCTACGCGCTCGCTATGCGCAGTGACGATGCGAAGCAACGTGGCATCTCAACCTTATCCGACTTTGCCGAGCGAATGCGCCAAGAGCCGCCATTGACCATTGCTTTGAATGCAGAGTTCTATGCTCGAAAAGATGGCTTCCGACCTTTACAGAAAGCCTACAAATTCAAAGCTTCACGAGATCAAGTGAAACGTATGGATACGGGGTTAACTTATGATGCGCTAAAAGGGAAAGAAGTCGATGCTGCGCTCGTATTTGCAACAGATGGTCGTATCAAAGCATTCGGTTTTACCGTTTTAACGGATGACAAACAGTTCTTCCCTGATTATGCGATCACTCCTGTCGTTCGCCAAGAAACGCTAGATGCGAACCCAGAACTTGCCGAGCAAATGAACGCGCTTTCTGCGGCGATTGATGGCGATACGATGTCGACATTGAATCAACAAGTTGATGTTGAGCGACGTTCGATTTCAGAAGTCGCAAGCCAGTTCTTATCTGAGCATAACTTGGGGTAATACCATGGCTATCCTGCAAGTCAGTGTGGCCCAAATCAACGCCCAGTTAGGCGATGTGAATGCCAATCTGAATACTCATCAGGATTACATAAAGCAAGCTGCGGCCTTGGGGTCGCAGTTATTGCTGTTTCCTGAACTCTCCTTGACCGGATACCAGCTCCAATCCTCAGTGCGTGAAGTTGCCATGAAGCGTGATGATGCTCGGCTTAAAGAGCTTGCGCAACTTGCACCGCAGATGTCCGTGATTGTCGGCTTTGTTGAACAGGCTGCTCCGGGAGAGTACTACAACGCGATGGCTTGGTTGCTCGGTGGCACGGTGGTTGCTGTGCATCGCAAAGTTAATTTACCAACCTATGGTGGGCTTGAAGAAGGCAAGTGGTTTCATTCGGGAGACGCAACCACCAGTGTTTCTCTTGATGATAATTGGCGAGGCTCGGTTTTAATCTGTGCCGATTTGTGGAACCCACCTTTGGTTCATTGCGCGCTACTCGATAAGCCTGAAATCTTGCTCGCGCCGATCAACTCGGCCAGCAGTATTGTCAGTAAAGATTTTTCCAATGAAGACAACTGGCTGGTTAACGTTAAATTTTATGCGGTGCTCTACGGAACCCCAGTTTTGATGGCCAATCGTTACGGGACAGAGGGCGAAGCGTGGTTTTGGGGAGGAAGCTGTATTTTGTCTGCAACGGGTGAGCTATTGGCACAGGCAGAAGACGGTGAAACCTTGATAACTGCAACCTTGTCATTGGACGATATTGACAAAGCCAGATTCGAGCTGCCTACCGTGCGAGACAGCAATACACCATTGATCACAACGCTATTGTCGAAGGCAAAACGCTAAAACTGGAGCAATAGACGATGCAATCTATTCATCGATTCATTCACGAATTGACCTTTGAACAGCTTCCTGCTGACGTTATTGAACAGGCTAAATATTGTGTCTTGGATCTGTTAGGTGTCGCCGCAGCCGGTAAAGCGACGCAGTTGCAAAACATGGTAGCCAAACTCACGCAGAAGCAGTTTGCCGGTGATACGCCGATGCTGTTTTCTGATCACACGGCCAGTGGTTGTGGGTCGACTCTATATGGCGGCATGTTGATTGATAGTATGGACGCGCACGACGGCCAAGTGTTGACAAAAGGTCATGTTGGCGTCGCTGTTTTGCCGGGGCTGCTCGCCAGTATGCATGAGTCAGCGATCACGGGAGAAGAGTTATTAACGTCCCTCGTCATTGGCTACGAAATAGCAACTCGCGCCGGAATTGCTCTGCATCAAACCGCTTGTGATTACCATACTTCTGGTGCTTGGAATGCGTTGGGCGTCGCCGCGGTGTCTGCAAGAAGGAAAGGCTTAACGGATTCACAAACAGAGCACGCGCTCGGCATTGCCGAGTTTTATGGTCCGCGCAGCCAAATGATGCGTTGTATTGAACATCCAACCATGCTCAAAGACGGCTCTGGTTGGGGAGCGATGGCGGGTTTCGCCAGTGCAGAGCTAGCAGGAGAGGGCTTTACTGGCGCGCCAGCCGTAACTCTGCTGGGCCAACAAACTCATGCTTTGTGGGCAGATTTAGGGCAGCGCTGGTATATCCTGGAGCAATACGTTAAACCGTACCCGGTCTGTCGCTGGGCTCAACCCGCAGTTGAAGCAGTGAGAGCGCTGCAACAAGAAAATAAACTAGAACCTGATGAGGTTGAACTTATCGAAGTTCATAGCTTTCACCAGGCTGTGTGTCTGCATACCAAGCGTCCAGAGACAACCGAGCAGGCTCAGTACAGTTTGCCGTTTTCAGTCGCGAGTGCGGTCATGGATAATACGGTCACGGTAGAAGCCGTCACCAAAGGACTGAAACATCCGGCTCGCTTGGCACTTACGGAGCGGATGAGGTTAATTGAAGAGCCCGCTTACAATGATAAGTTTCCAGCTGAACGCTGGGCGTATGTCGTGGTGATGTTGAAAAATGGCGACAAACTGACTTCGCCTCCCTGTATTGCGCGAGGTAATCCTGAAAATCCTCTCAGTCGAGACGAGATGCGAAGTAAGTTTCGCACTTTGGCAGAGAAGGAATTGTCCGCTTCGCGCGTGTCAGCGATAGAAGAGGGTTGTTTGCAACTTGATAAAGCGAGTAAAGAGCAGGTGCTTGCTTGGCTATCACTGCTTTACCAAGGCACTTTGTCTGACAAGTCGTCTGAAACGTCAAGATGAGAGCGAACTTCTTTTCTTTTACTTAATCTTAAGCTAAACGTCGCTCCTCGCGCGGCGTTTTCTCATAGCGTTTTTTGTAGCAGCGAGCAAAATACGATGTAGAACTGAACCCACAAGCGGTGCTGATTTGGGTGATGGACAACATGGTTTGCAACAACAAATGTTGAGCGCGTTCTAAGCGCAATTGAAGGTAGTAATTGCCTGGTTTGTCTTGCAAGTATTGCAAAAATAACCTTTCCATCTGCCTGACCGATAACCCGACTTGCTTACCAATTTCATAGCACTTTAGCGGCTCTTCCATGTTAGCTTCCATGATCTCTACAGCGTCGAGCAGGCGCGGGTGGCGGATGTTGTGTTTACGAATTAATGACATGCGCTGTTTATCATGCGCCGGTCGAATCGCGGGGTGAATGCATTGCTCAGCTACTTGATTCGCCAAGTCACTCCCATGTTGGTTTGTAATTAAATGAAGCATCATATCCAAACCTGCTAAGCCGCCCGAACAAGTTGGTGTGCGTGGGTCGAATTCGTATAACTCACTGGTCACTTTAATGTTTGGAAACTCCTCTGCCAGACTGTTGGCGGACTCCCAATGCACCGTACACGTTTTGTTTTTTAATAGCCCAGCTTTTGCTAACAATACGCTGCCTGTCGAAGTCGAACCCACGGCGATACCTTGACGAAGCGCTTGCTTTAACCACTGATTCATCGAGCTACTTGCGGCAGCAACATGGGCGCCAATACCTGCTACAACCAGCAGCAAGTCTAAATGAGCAATGTTATTGACTGACTGTGTTGGCGAGAATGAAACGCCATTGCTGGCCGACACTTCTTTATCTTCGAATCCATAAATATCCCACTGATACAAATCGCAACCAGCGAGGCGATTGGCCATTCGAAGAGGTTCGATAACCGCCGAAAAAGAGAGCATCGAAAAATCAGGAATAAGGAAAAAACCAATGCGATACGTGTGTGTCGTTTTCATTCTCAGTGGTCACCAAGTGGGCAGTTCGTTTATGTCGTATTTCTGGATAAGAATGTCGTAATTGTTAAATTATTGCTATCGGAATTCGCACATGATGTGACTTAAGACAAGGAGTTCTTTGTCGAGCATACACATTCATTTGGACGAGATAATTATGATTGAACAAAAAGCCCCAGTAATTAGTGATGGTCTACGCCTTGATGGCGCTTTTTTTACTGACGAGAACGTTAACAACCCAGACTTACCGATCGTTATTGTCTGCTCAGGCTTTACTGGGCAAAAAAATATTCACCCAGAACGTTACGCGAGAGCCTTAACTGCGAAGGGCTTTACGGTATTCGGGTTTGACTACCGTGGCTTTGGTGAATCTGAGGGGATTCGTGAGCGAGTTATCCTGGATGAACAAGTACGAGACATCGCCAATGCAGTTGCGGTTGTGAAACAGCGCGCTAACGAGGAAGGACGTAAAGTCGTACTGGCTGGCTGGGGCATGGCAGGTGGATTAATCCTTGATGCTTACCGCGTTTGCCAAGATGCGATTGATGGCCTTATCTCCATGAATGGCTTTTATGATGCGGTACGTGTTCAGGTTGCTCAACGTGGCGAGCACGGTTGGAAAGCGTTCCGTCAATTTATGCTAGAAGAGCGTACACGTCTTGCTCTTGGTGGAGAAAAGCAGGGGATTGATCCGTTTGAAATCTACCCGCTTGATCCAGTAAGCCGCGAATATGTATTCACTGAACTGGTCAAAGCGCCGGGCTACGGCGTGACATCTGATCTGGATTTTGCGGACTCTCTAATCAATTTCAAACCGGAAGCTCTACTGGACGAGCGATTTGCAGACGCGCCAATCTTAATTGCTCACGGTGCAGAAAATGACCTTCACCCAGTGACCGAAGCAAAGTCGCTGTACGCGAAATACCCTGGGCCTAAATCTCTTTTCCTACTGCCGGAAGGTGGTCACACCGAGTGGATGTTGGACGACGACCCTAAGTTTATTCAGTTCTCTGGCGTGATCGCGAACTGGTTGAGTGAGAACTTCAGTTAAGTTTACAAGAGGTGCTTTCGTTGATGGCACCTCTACCTTTCTGACAGGATGATTTTCGATGAGCATAATTCCATTTTGTGAAGCGGCTGACCCATTTGTAAATAAACCGACAATCGCGATTCCTGAAGGCGCGGTTGATTGTCACGCCCACGTTTTTTCTTCACGTTATCCGTATTGTGAAACGCGAACCTACACGCCACCCGATGCCAGCGTCGGCGCGTACCTGCATTTACACCAGCAGTTAGGTATCCGTCATGGCGTGTTGGTTCAGCCGAGTGTGTATGGCAATGACAACCAGTTGCATCTTGATGCGCTAAGGTATTTGCGCCAGCAAGGTTACGACTACAAAGGTGTCGCAGTCGTGGATGCGGATGTTTCCGAGCAAACGCTGGATGAGCTACAAGAAGCCGGATTTTGTGGTGTACGGATGAATTTGCTGTTTAAAGGTGGTATTGAGTGGCGTGATGTTGAACGTTTAGCGGCTCGCCTTGCAGAGCGACACTGGCACCTTCAATGCTTAATTGATGTTTCGCAGTTTGATCACTTATATCACCGATTAAGGGCTTTACCAGTGCCCGTAGTGATTGATCATCTTGGACATATGCCAACAAGCAAGCTTATTTCTCATCCTGGTTTTCAAACCTTATTGAAGCTTAAGGCCGACGGGAAAGTGTGGACAAAACTGTCGGCGCCGTATCGTTTGTCGCCTCAATCGCCGCCTTATGATGACGTTTCTCCATTTGCTCAAGCTTTACTAGAAGCGAATGAAGAGCAATGTGTCTGGGGATCGGATTGGCCTCACCCATGCTTCGATGCTGAGATGCCAAATGATGGCCAGTTGTTAGATACCTTGTGGCACTGGACGCAAGATACGACACTGTTTGGCAAGATTCTGGTCGATAACCCCAAGCGCCTCTACCGCTTTTAACTCTGCATTCATGTTACCAACCTAGAAAGACAACTGTAAGGCACTGATTCAAATTATGCTTCCTGCACTTCCGCTACAGGTTTCCTCTGATCCTGTGGTTATCAAGTTCTTTAACACCCTTAAACAGCTTGGTTTCAAGGGGGATACTGATGCTCGCTATACCACTCGATTGAGTATGGCGACTGATAACAGCGTCTACCAGCAACTTCCTCATTTAAAGTAACAGCCGATCATCGCCACTCTCCTAAAGGGAGGGCTGGGATAATGCGTGAATGGTTGCGTCGCCTTAATGACAGTGGTTTCGATTTGCTCGCTAACGAACAACAACTTCTCAATCAAACGTTGTCGGTCAAGCTTTTGGCTCAGAAGCTGAGTCAACTGATATTTCGCCCCGCATCTGATGATCTATCGCATGAAGTTCATGAGGTGATGAATGGCTGCCTAGCGTGCAAAGCGTGTGCGAGTCAATGTCCTGTTAGAGTTGATGTGCCTGATTTTAGAGCGCTCGATCGTAATCATCGAACTTTTCCTTATGTCTGGGAACTAGAATGTGATGCTAAAACTCTCAGAATTGACTTTCCACGGATACCGAGTAGTAACCAATTTAAGTAGATTATCACCTAAATTAAAATGCGCGTTTCAGACTAAGCTTTTTACAGCCGTTGTTCGTCTGTATATGTGCTTTTATATTAATGTGCTTGGTGCTTTAGGTGTTCAATAAACGTTGGGATCTTTTTTGCCAAGTGTTTTCTTGAAGCGTAAAAGGCATATAACACCAAATCTTCAGGTTCGTATTCCATTTCTATTATTTCCAGTGAACCAGCTTCTATCTCATTACGACAGGATTCGGTTGGTAGTATCGCGAACCCCAACCCAGCTAATGCGCCTGATTTAGCTAGATATCCACTGTTAATTTTAAATGAAGACTGTACCTTTTGAGTAACCAGCGCACCTTCAGCATTTTTGAAGATCCATGGTGTTCCATTTAACGCGGTAAAGGTATTGATACATGGAACATGTTTTAAATCGGTAATCTTAAAAGGTCTGGGATACTTCTGTATGAGTTTGGGGGATGCCACAACAGAACTTGTCCAACGTTTGATCTCTTTCGCTATCCAGTTGTTGTCGTCGAGCTTTCCTCGGTGAAAACTTAAGATGATGTCGAAACCATCTAGGAAGTCTTCCTTTGGGTTTATACTGGTATCGCAACATAATGATATGGAGGGGTGTTGGGCACAGAAAGAAACCACAGCTTGAGCTAAATGTGGTGAATCGGGCATCAAAACTCTCAGTTGCCCAATAATTTCCTGAGAATGTTGAGCTACTTCCTCAAGCGCATCATCCAGTCTTTCGATTAATGGTTGAGTACGTAGATAAAGATGGTCTCCTGCATCTGTTGGAGCGATTTGTCGTGTGGTTCTGTCGAATAATCGCGTATTTAGTTTATCTTCCAGTAAAGCGATATGGCGGCTGACGTTTGAGGTTGGCAAACTGAGAAATTCCGCGGCTCGTTTAAAACTATCGTTCTCATAGACACAGTGAAAACTTTTTAGCCACTGCTGGTCAATCTTATCAAACATATCTTTAATCCCATTTTGTTGGATTATTAAACCCATACAAGTGACTTTATTACCAAAAACAGGCTTATACAATGGTTGTAAATTTAAATGGTCTGCAAAGGTTTGCTATGAGTTGGTTAGAAAAGTTATTAGATAAGAACAAGTTGAACGCGACACGTAGAGCGTCGATTCCAGAGGGGGTGTGGGCCAAATGCCCATCATGTGATCAGGTTCTGTATCGTATTGCCTTGGAAGAGAATTTATCCGTCTGTTCCAAATGCAGCCATCATATGAGGATGGCGGCACGCCGTCGTTTAGAAACCTTTCTGGATAAGAGCGAACGCATGGAAATTGCCCTAGAGCATGAGCCTAAAGATTTGTTGAACTTTAAAGATATTAGACGATATAAGGAACGCCTTGCTTTGGCACAGAAATGCACAGGAGAAAAAGATGCGTTAGTTGTGATGAAAGGAAACTTAATGGGTTTACCTATTGTTGCCTGTGCATTTGAGTTTTCTTTTATGGCTGGCTCGATGGGTTCCGTTGTTGGTGCTCGTTTCGTTAAGGCTGTAGACGCTGCAATTGAATCTAATTGCGGGTTAGTATGCTTCTCTGCTTGTGGTGGGGCTCGCATGCAAGAGTCGCTTATGTCTTTGATGCAAATGTCTAAAACCAGTGCTGCTTTAAATAAACTGTCAATCGCTAGGTTACCCTATATATCCGTACTCACAGATCAGACATATGGTGGTGTTTCAGCTAGTCTGGCTATGCTAGGTGACATCAATATTGGAGAGCCTAGAGCCAGAATCGGATTTGCCGGGCGTCGTGTTATTGAACAAACGGTTCGGGAAAAATTGCCTGAAGGCTTTCAGCAAAGTGAGTTTCTTTTAGAGCATGGTGCACTCGATATGATTGTTGATAGACGGGAGATGCGCAAAAGAGTAAGTGGGCTAATTGCGAAAATGACAAATACCACTATTTCGTTTGATGTATAGCTTATAGGTTCTGTCACGAAGCCGATCTAACTAACTCAGAGAGGTTTACTTAAATTTGCTCCTCTCTGCATTACAAATCAATCATGCAGGTTCAGTTACGCAACTTTCGTTATAAAACTTACTTTTGCCCCAAAATGAGTTTCGACCTCTTTTTAGATTGATTAAAATATCTAATTGATATGCCACACTTTTGGTAATGGATGATAGCAACTCAAATCAACATCAATACTGATTAATTCGACCAGGTAGGAAGTAAGTTACATCAGAAGAGTTTGTCTAGACCACAACTTGGCGTGCTTAGAGCTACTTCTGTAGTAAACTTCACTGTTCTCAACGAAATCGAGGTGTGAAATTTGCGTATATTTAGGTCTCTTCGTAATGAACCCTCGATAAAACGCTCATATACAGGAATACTTTCCACCTGCACAATCAGTAGAAAGTCATAACTTCCCGATATTTGATAACACTGTGTTACCTCTGGGTATTTCAATATAGACTGACGAAAACTCTTATAGACATCACCTCGGTCACTATCCATTTCGATCGAAACAACAAATGTAATACGATTCCCCACAAGTTCAGGGTTGATGATCGATACATCCCCAATGATAACACCAGCCTCTCGCAAACGCTTCACTCTTTTGAGACAAGCTGGCGGAGACAGCCCTACCTGCTCAGCGAGATCAACATTTGGAATACGATTATTTTTTTGCAATACCATCAGGATGCTACGGTCAATACGGTCGATTTCCATAATTTCCTACAGCGGGTCAATTGGGAAATAATTCGTAAAATATAGCAAAAATACAAAATATGTCTCCACTCTATTGCTATAAATAGAGGGAATTATTAATTAACGTTCGTATTATCATTTTCACCAAGTAATCACATTTCCCAAGGTACTGAAATGAAGAGAGTGTTTGCAGAGATCCAACAGCTATGCAAAGACATAGTGTCAACAACATTGACACTATTTAAGGTGATGATCCCTATGATTATTCTGGTTGAAATAGCAGATAAGTTAGGTGGAGTGGAGCTTCTTAGTGAGCTGTTAGAGCCGTTGATGAGTGTGTTGGGGCTACCTAGCTCGATGGCTCTTGTATGGGCAACAACCATGTTGACCAACTTGTACGCTGGCTTGCTAGTCCTAGTTAATACCGATGTTGCTTTGAGTGTTGCTCAAGTAACTGTTCTTGGCAGCCTATTACTTGTCTGCCATGGCCTTCCCGTTGAAGGGATGATTTCTAAGCGAGCTGGCGTGCCAGTGTGGGCAACGTTAGCGGTGAGAATTGGTGGTGGTTTATTATTTGCGTGGCTACAAGCTATCTACTACGCACATACAGAACAAAGCCAAGAGCTTGCTCAGATCCTATGGAGCAATGATACAGAGGGTTATGCCAATTACTATGAATGGACGTTAGGTCAGATTGAAAATCTCGTTGCCATCTTTTGTGTGATATCTGTTCTTATCGTGGTGCTGAGATTGTTAAAGCTCTTTAGAATCGAGCATTTAATGTCGTTGTTGATGGTGCCTTTTTTGAAGGTGCTAAGAGTCAGTCGGGAGGCGGCAAACTTGGCTGTTATCGGCATCACATTGGGCCTTTCCTATGGTGGTGGTTTAATTATCAATGAATCCCAAAAAGGGCGTCTCGCGAAACATGATGCGGTAATCACAGTGTTACTTCTGAACTTGGTTCATAGTGTATTTGAAGATACCGCTTTGATTATGTTACTTGGCGCTGACCTAAATATGATTCTGTGGGCTAGGATAGTTTTCTCAATTGTTGCAATGACTGTTATCTCTCAGGTCTATCTAACGGTGGTCACCAAAAAAAGCGCAACAGCTTCTCAATAAATGTCAGAATTAGGAGCAAGTCGCTAATTTCGCTGTTGTCTAGAGGTGTGCCATATTTATCTACGTGCCACACCTCTGTACTTAGCTGACTCACGGATGCCCCGATCCTTCTTAAACCAAGCACTCTGCTCTCTGAAACTGCACCATCAATATGGACACTAAGTTAAGCGACTTACCATATCTGTAGTTATTCATAAATGGCTAATTTAGCAAAGACACTGACAAACTATTGTCCAATAATGAATTACAAAGCCAATTTACGGTGTGTGATATACATTTGATCTTTTCAACCTCAAATTGAAAACCTCATCTGGATATGAAATCTTTTGATGCAAAGTTCTGAGAACTAATGATGCAATTCTACCCCTAACTGTTTGAACGTAGGTTAGTCTTATGAATACTTATGTTGCAAACATTACCATTTAAAAAAGCCGCTTTTATTAGCGGCTTTTTGCTATGCAATCTTCTTTAAATCAATAACTTATTTTTTCAATGACTCATCTTTTGTAATGGTACTAACTCAGTGCTCGTTGGTGCGAGTTGATAAACAAACAACCTCCTTGTGCAGCTTCATGTACCAGCCCTCTGCGTTTAAAGAACAAAGTTATTGATTCAATTCTTGAGGCATATTCTTCATTAAATTAGAAATCACATTTTGTAACCAAATCATGAAAGGAGCACCTCTATGAGTTTTATCACAAATAAACGCAAACTCTTTATTTTGTATTGTCGATAACATTTCATCATTTGACGTTATATACGTTAATCTTTCGTCAAGTTGTTTCGCTAAGTAAATCGAACAGGGGAACAGTAGATCTGTTGTTTCTAGTGCGTTGATGATGACATTAACGTGTGTCGTCTTTAGCTTAACGTTGAAATCTATACCGTGATTTTGTAGCAGCTTTGACAGCTGATCTTGGCGTTCATTCCAGTGTTTTTGTAGATGGATCGCGAGAGGATAGGCAGCTATCGTTTCCATTGTTATCGGTTGATCTACGATTGGGTGGTCTTTGCGGCAAACTATCACCGATTTATCTTCACCTATCTTTCTTTGTACTAAGTTTTTGTTTAGATCCAAAGGAAAGTAATGGATACCACAATGGACCCGTTGAGTATTGATACGCTCTGGGGTTAGTTCATTCCAATCTTCGATGGTCAACTCGATATTAGGAGCATACTGAGCCAAATATTGGATAATCGCTGGTGCAAGCCAATGAGCAATATAGCCATTCATAGCGATGTTTAGTTCTAATTGAGCCGTTAATGGCTCAAAAGACAGCTCTTCAGACAAACTGTTTATATTGTTAACAATAGCATTGACTTTAGGGCGTAGAGACACGGCTTTTGGCGTTAACTCCATCCCACTGTTCTTTCGTATCAGTAACTCATCTTTAAATATCTCTCGCAATGTTTTGAGCGTTCTGCTGATGGCAGAAGTACTTGTAGACATTTGCTTCGCGGTTTCGGTAATGCTTTGATTTTCTAGTAGTAAAGCGAGTGGTTTCAACAAGTTGTAATTAAATTCCATTACAAAGCTCTCTAATATCGATATGGCTCAATGTTATCATAAGTGATAACTATCAAGTATCATAATTAACAATTGTGACACCTACAAATTGGACTACAATAAAGCAACAATGTTCAGATAAACGGCATGTTTATGAAAGGCTTGCATACGACGGTAAAAGTTGTTGGTTCAAAATGTAACTATGACTGTCAATATTGTTTCTATTTAGAAAAAGAATCTCTTCTCAACTCACACAAATCGATGAGCCTGGATACCCTTGAGGCTTATGTTAGAAATTATATTAGTAGCCAGAGTACGCCAGAAGTTGAATTTGCATGGCATGGTGGAGAGCCTACGTTAGCGGGGATTGGCTTCTTCGAGAAGGCTGTCGAGTTCCAACGAAAATACGCTGGCAATAAAATTATTAAAAATACACTTCAAACTAATGGTTCAAGATTAGATGAAAAATGGTGTCGATTTTTCAGAGAAAACAACTTCCTTGTTGGATTAAGCCTTGATGGTCCGGAGTGGCTTCAAGGTAAATACCGAACGAAACAAGGCAAAAGCGCCTTCGATGAAATAATGAAAGCTTTGAAGCTACTCCAAAAAATGAACGTTGAGTTCAATGTGCTGGCATGTGTAAGCAAAGAATATTGTCAGCATGCTGAGGCTATTTACACATTTTTTCGCAAGCATAAAGTTAAACACATTCAATTTTCACCGCTGGTGGAGTCGGCTCCCACAGAAGTTGAGCAGTCGCGTGGGCAGCACTTTGGAAGCAACTTGATTTTTTCAACCGCTAAGCTAGATGAGCACAGATATAACCCGGTTTCTTGGGCGGTAGATGCAAAAGCATACGGCCAGTTTCTGGTGGATATTTTTAATCTTTGGATTGCTAAAGACGTCGGTAAAGTCTTCATTGCTAATTTTGAGCAAGCATTGACCCAACACATTGGTAATCCATCCCCCAATTGTATTCATGCGAAAAACTGTGGATCGTCATACGCTGTTGAAGCTAACGGTGATGTTTACTTTTGTGATCATGTAGCCTACCCAGAATCCAAAATCGGAAATGTCGTCACAACAGATCTCAAAGAGATTAAAGATGACAATAAAAACGTATTTAACAAAGAATCTCGTCTGTCTCAGCGATGTACAAACTGTCAATTTTTACAACTTTGTAATGGTGGATGCCCAAAACACCGTTATCTGTCTGATTCTGGAGAGTATGAAAACGTTCTTTGTGACGGTTATTACTTCTTCTTCAATTCAATACACAAGTATTTGCAGGCTATGACAACACTACTCGCGAACGGTTATCCAGCGAGTTACGTCATGCAAGCATTAAATGGCCCATTGATCCTAACCACGTCAAAGTAGAAGGTAGAAAATTAAATGACTTTATTGAAAGCGACGGTCACCCTCACCGGTGCACTGGCTCCGTGCTTGGTTACAGCCGCAGGAGCACCAGACAGAACTCAGCTTCCTATTCCAGATGTAGAGCCTCAAACATATTCTCAATTAGATGTAAGAGATGTACAACGTCCAGAACCAACTTCACGTGTAAAAGCGCCAGAGGGCGCGCCCAATGTCTTGGTCATCTTGTTAGATGATGTTGGCTTTAGCCAATCATCACTGTTTGGTGGGGCCATTGAGATGCCAACGCTGAATGCTTTGGCTAAACAAGGTTTGATGTATAACCAATTCCACACCACTGGTGTTAGCTCTGCAACTCGTACCGCTTTACTGACAGGGCGTAATCATCACCAAAACAATATGGGTTCGATTGCTGAAACTGCGACGGCATTTCCAGGCAATACTGGTGTAAGGCCTAACTACATTGCGGCTTTACCAAAGATCCTAAAATACAATGGTTATAGCACGGCAATGTTTGGTAAGAACCATGAGATCCCACCTTGGGAAACAGGCCCAGCAGGTGACCAAACGCTATGGCCAAAACAAGTTGGCTTCGATAAGTTTTATGGTTTCTTTGGCGGTGAAACTGATCAGTTCCAACCGGTCTTGATTGATGGCAATACACGCATTAAAACGCCACGTAAAGAAAACTACCACTTTACTGCCGATATGACCGATAAGACCATCGAGTGGTTAAACCTGGAACACAGTTACAACTCCGATAAACCTTTCTTTGCTTATTATGCGCCTGGCGCTGCTCATGCCCCTCATCAAGCGCCGCGAGAATGGATTGATAAGTTTAAAGGCAAGTTCTCAATGGGCTGGGATAAGTTAAGGCAAGAGACCTTCGAGCGTCAAAAGGCCAATGGGATTATTCCGAAAGACACAGTACTGCCACCAATGCCTGACTTCGTTCCTCGTTGGGATTCACTGACTAAAGATGAAAAGCGTGTATTCGAACGTCAAATGGAAGTTTATGCAGGGTTTTTAGCACACACGGATTATGAGATTGGGCGAATCGTTGATACGCTTAAGAAAAATGGCGAGTACGACAATACGCTCATTTTCTACATTGTCGGCGACAACGGAGCGAGTGCGGAAGGGAATAGAAACGGCAGCTTGAACTCACTTGCTTTTTATAACGGCATTGAAGAAGACCCTTCTTATGCACTTAAGAACATTGACAAACTCGGTGGACCAGAGAGCTTTGGCCATTATGCTTCAGGATGGGCTGTCGCGGGTGATTCACCATTTGTTTGGACGAAGGGTATGGCGTCGGACTATGGCGGTACTCGAAATGGGATGGTTGTAAGTTGGCCTAATGGCATTAAAAAGAACGGTCAAACTATTCGTAGTCAATGGTCTCATGTCGTCGATATTGCACCAACAGTGTTAGAAGCAGCTAACCTTCCAGAACCAAAGCAAGTCGAAGGTGTTGAACAAATACCAATGGCGGGTGTGAGTTTTGCTCAGACATTTACCGATCCAAAAGCAGAAACTAAGCATAAAACCCAATATTTTGAGCTTGCAGGTAACCGCGCAATTTACAAAGATGGTTGGTTAGCAAGGGTTACACATTGGGCATTAACCGAAACATCAGCGAAGTTCAAAACCTTGCAAAAGGATGAGTGGGAGTTGTTTGATACCACTAAAGACTGGTCGCTATCTAAAGATTTAGCGAAAGAACAGCCTGAAAAATTGGAAGAAATGAAGAAACTCTTCGATAAAGAAGCAGAAGATAATCATGTGTACCCAATTGATGATCGTACTCTTGAGCGTATGAACGCCGAAGTCGCAGGCCGACCAGATGCGATGTTTGGTAAGCAGAGCCTAACTTTGTACGAAGGCGCTAAAGGTATACCTGAAAACTCTTTCTTGAATATCAAAAATAAATCGTTTGATTTAGTCGCGAACATTTCTACAGATGATGTGAAAAACACCAATGGTGTTATTATCGCTCAAGGTGGTAATTTTGCTGGTTGGACTTTGTATGTAAAAAATGGTGTTCCGACATTTGAATACAACTGGCTAACCTATGAATACACGAAAGTGACTGGCGATAAGTTGAAGAAAGGCGACAATGAGATCAAAGTGGAGTTCCGCTATGATGAAGATGGTGTTGGCGGTAAAGGCAACGCTGCTGGTGCTGGTAAAGGTGGTAATGCTTACTTATACGTTAACGGCAAGCTTGTGAATAAGAAGCTAATACCGAATACCATCTCTCGTTTATTCTCACTCGATGACGGTGTGGGTATTGGTGAAGATGAAGGTGGCGCAGTAAGTAAAGACTACCAAGCTCCATTTGAGTTCAACCAAAAAATAGAAAAAGTAACGACTTCTATTGTTCAGTAGTGTTGCGTTGAGAGGCACTCTCAATGATTAATTTCGGTTAGTGTCATTCATAAAGCCATATCTTAGATATGGCTTTTTTCTATCTGAACATTCTCATTGCTATTTATTTTCCGATCGGCTGATTAAAAAACTTAATGCGATTAATCGCTTAGCCTCTGTGGCAGTAGTTCTATTTCTCGTTATCTCAATGTATCCTAATTTAACTAACACAGATATTATGCGGCCGTAACATAGTAAAAATGCCGGGGTGAATAGGACTCGTATGGATCTCAATCTCTTAAAAACATTCGATGTTGTAATGAAAACACGTAGTGTGAATGCCACTGCAGAGAGTTTGGGGATTACAGCGCCAGCTGTCAGTCATGCTCTTAATCGACTGCGAGAACAATATCAAGATCCACTTTTTATTCGAAAAGGTCGTGGTATTGCGCCAACCAACTTTGCTATCGAGTTGCACGAAGAGATCCAAGCTCCTCTCAACCTACTGCTAAACGGTGCTAAGTCACGTCAACAATTCAATCCTCAATCCAGTCAACGTACTTTTCGCCTTTCAAGTCATAAAGACCTTGACCTAATAATTATTCCATCACTTGTCCATTTTCGTGACCAGCATGCTCCCAAAGTCAAGTTCAGAGCTGATATTGAACATATTGACGAAAGTAATCGACACGCAGATTTGCGAATGCGTAAGGTGGACCTCATTCTAACGACGACACCGCTTGAGGAGCATGGTTACTTTAACGAACTGTTACTTGAGTTGCCGCTCGTCGTTGTTTGTCGGAAAAATCATCCGCGTATTCAAAATACTTTGAGCCACTCGCAATTTTTTTCCGAGGGGCATATTTTGTGGAAAACGCAACGTCTTAATAGAGACATCGTGGACTCATTAGCAAGTGACCCTCAGCCAAATCGAAACATTGTCTATAAAACAGACTCGATATGTAATGCTGTCATGTTTGCGGCTCAGACGGATTGGTTATGCGTTACGAGTCAATGGCACGCTGATTTGCTCACTCCAGGACACCCGCTACAAGTATTACCTGTGCCTTTCGAGTTGAGCACTTTACCTGTTTATATGACTTGGCATCAGTCTCAGCAACAAGATACGGGACACCAATGGCTTAAGCAGTCATTGCTAGAAGTCACGAGTTTACATCGCAATTTGCTTGTGGATTAAATAAAACTAAATTTACATTTAAGTTTGAGTCTATGGATCGCTAAATTCATTATTTCTAATATCTCTCTACCGAGACACGTATAACCGTTCGCCTTGTAATAAGAGAGATAACTATGAAACTACAAAACTCGATCGTATCTTTGGCAATTCTTGCCACGTTTTCTCCGGCAATTAGTTTTGCTGCCTCAATCACAAACTCCCCTAAAGAAGCTTCAAGCTTTACGATTACGAAAAACGAACAACTTAAGCAATATCTTGATTTCACTAACCAAAGTGATTTTAAAGATGCGTCACGTGGGTTTATTGCGACTTGGCCTGAGGACAACATCAAAGATGCGAACGGTAAAGTGGTCTGGGATTTCACTAAATACGACTTCGTGGAAAAAGATAAAAACCTTGATACTGTTAATCCGTCTCTATTGCGTCAAGCGAAGCTAAATAATATTGACGGTTTGTTCAAAGTTAAAGATGGCATTTATCAGGTTCGTGGATTTGACCTCTCGGTGATGTCATTTGTCCGTGGAAATGATGGTTGGGTTGTTATTGACCCTCTGATTTCTCCCGAGACGGCTGCCGCCGGTTTAAAATTACTACGTGATAACGTGGAAGATTTACCGGTAACAGGCGTTATCTTTACCCATTCGCACGTAGACCACTTCGGCGGCATTTTAGGTATCACTAGTGAAGCTGATATCGATGCAGGAAAGGTTGATATTCTTGCCCCAGAAGGTTTCTTCTCAAGCTCAATTGCTGAGAATGTTATGGCAGGTAATACCATGTCACGTCGCGCTTCATACATGTACGGAAACTTGTTAGAAGCGAGTCGTATCGGTCAAGTCGACGGTGGATTAGGTAAGACGACCTCTACGGGATCTTCAGGTATTGTTAAACCAACGCATATCGCGAATGTTACTGGTCAAGAGATGGAAGTTGATGGTGTTAAGCTTGAGGTCGTCATGGCTCAAGAATCAGAAGCTCCATCCGAATTCATGTTCTACCTCCCTCAGTACAAAACCTTGATGGGCGCGGAAGTCATGACTCGTACCATTCATAATATCTCAACATTACGCGGTGCTAAGACACGAGATGCTTCTTCCTGGGCAAAATACGTAGATGAAGCGTTACAAGCATACGGTGACAAAGCCGATACGATGATCGCATCGCACCACTGGCCAACTTTTGGAAAAGAAAAAATCACGAGCCAGTTAGAAAAAACGCGTGACATGTATAAGTTTGTACACGATCAAACACTGCGTTTGGCGAATAAGGGTTACACACCCAACGAGATTTCAGCGACGATTAAGTTGCCAGATTCATTAAATAAAGAATGGTACAACCGCGGTTACTACGGCACGGTATCGCACAATGCACGTGCGACCTACGATTTCTACTTTGGCGCATGGTGGGACGGTAATCCAGCTAACCTCAATCCGTTGACACCAACTGAGCAAGGTACGAAGTACGTTGAGGCGATAGGGGGTGAGGATAAAGTCATTGCGTTAGCAAAAGCGGCGATTGAAAAAGGTGAGTATCGTTGGGCAGTGACTTTACTTAATAATGTCACTTTCTCAAATCCTGAGAATATGGATGCACGTTATCTTGAAGCTGATGCAATGGAACAACTTGGTTATCAAGCGGAGTCTGGCCCTTGGCGCAACTACTACCTAGGGGGAGCGAAAGAGCTTCGTCAGGGTATTACACCAACAGCAACAGTAGATACGGCTGCAATTGCGAAGAATATGCCGTTTGATCAATTCATGAATTACTTAGGTGTAACGGTGAACCCAGAAGCGGCGAAAGGATTAGATATTAAAGTGAATATCAATGTGAAAGGGGACGGTCAGTATGCGCTGAACCTAAGCAACTCTGTGTTGAAATCATACTCCGACAAGCAGTTTGATGATGCAGACCTGACAATTTCAATGACTCGTCAAGCGTTCGAAAATATCCTGACTAAACAATTCACGCTTCAGGATGAAATCAAAGCAGGTAACTTTAGCGTCTCTGATCAAGCCGAGTTTAGTGAGCTGATGTCCGTGTTCGAGAAATTTGATATGTGGTTTGGTGTTGTCACTCCATAATTTAATTCCAAGATAGAAACTGTTGTCCATACTAAAGCCCGTCTAGTCCACGGGCTTTTGTTTTTATACATAAAAAATTCCTTCTTTTATTATGATCACTTCGCGTATTTTCTAGTTAGTCGTCGTTTGTTGAACGTCGACATTTAGCTTAAAAGCGTATTTTTCCAATGCGCTGAGTACGGTTTCGCTCTGCTCAGGCTGACATTGGACCCTGACAAGCTGTCCGTACTGCTTATCTTGCTCGACGTGTACATCAAATGAGTTCAGCGATACGTTGGTGAGCTCTTCGACAACGACATTTTTCGTCATCCAGTCTCTTAGCTCTGGCTTGAATACTTTTCCAACAGCTGTTAATGGGATTTGTTCGACGATAAAGATATCTTTAGGGCGAGCCGCGCACTCATGAATATGTTGCGCACCATGATCAAGTAAGGTATCAATCGAGACACCAGTTGCACTTTTTTTAAGTTGTATACATACTGCCGGCACCTCTCCTACGCGCTTATCGGGTTTGCCTATCGCAGCAACCTGAGCAACATCAGGGTGTTTGTAGAACGCATCTTCGATCACTTGTGGGTCAATGTTATGTCCTCCTCTAATGATTAAGTCTTTACTTCGACCTGTTAACCATAAATAGCCATCTTCATCTAATCGACCGAGGTCACCACTATTAAACCACTGTTTGTCGATCCAAAGACCTTTGTTGTGTTTTTCCAAATGGTACCCACTGAACACGTTTGGGCCGCAAATTGCTACACAGCCAACTTCATTTACGCCGCATTCACGAACAATGTTTCCTTCATCATCTACTTCAACAATGCGAATGTTCATGTAGGGTAAGGGTAATCCAACAGAACCGACTTTCCTTTGCCCATATTTTGGGTTACATGTTGTCCCAACGGCTCCCTCCGTTTGCCCATAAGCTTCTAATAGGCGAATTCCGGTCTTAGCTTCAAAGCTTTCCATAAGGCTTGTCGATAAAGGAGCAGCTCCACAAAGCGCCACATCTAATGACGTTAAATCATGCCCAGTTGTTGGTTGCTCAAGGAGTATCATGAGTATCGTGGGAACACAGCTAAAAAATGAAATACGATATTTCTCTACGAGTCCCCAAAAGTTTTCAATGACTTGTGGAGAGCGAAAACCAGATGCCGTGCCCAATATGACCTCACCTCCGACTAGCCAAGACGCAAGGCCAGTTACAAACACCGCATTTACATGGAACAACGGCAGTCCGCAGAATGAACGGCTTTCTTTATGTAAGTCACCTGCCATAACGATTTGAAAGCAGCAGGCAATTTCATTCTCATGGCTGTGTGGAGCCAATTTAGGTGTATCTGTAGTGCCACCCGTATGGAACATTGATGCAATGTCTTGTCTTTTTATGACTCGCCCATTATTCAATGCGTATGGATTTTGTGGCGTCACTAATGAAATAAAATCGAGAATTGATTCACCCAGATGTTCATCGATGATATGTGGGTCACCTACTGTAATAATGTATTTCAGAGAAGGAATTCGATCTTTGACTAGAGTGATTTTATTCCATAATTCCTGGTCACATCCTGGTGATAATGTAACTAATATTTTTGCGTTCACTTCATTAAGCAATGAAATAATGTGCTCTGGGTTAAGTAGCGGATTAATTGGATTAAATATACCGGCAGCTTCGGCCCCCCACATTGTAAAATGCGCTTCAGGAATATTAGGCATAATCATCGATACAACATCATGCTTAGTCACTCCCAGCTGTATAAATGCGTTTGCAGTTTGGTTTACACGATGAAATAAGGTTTTATAGCTATAACAGGTAGTTGCTTCATCCAAGGTTCCTCTCGAAAGGTAGCGTAACGCTGTTTTCTCACCAAACTTCTGTGCTGATTCTTTTAATAGACTATAAGTGCTTTCAGGTAAATTTTGTTCAGAAAATGGTGTTTTTTCGATGTGTTGAATGTCAGTTAGTGTTGCTATGGAATTATTTGAAATTAGACCCATGGGAATGCTCGCTTGTAATATTCTTTATTCTTTGAAATCTGCACACTTATGTTTCTAAATTAAGTGAAAATTAAACTTTATGCATTGTTAGCATTAATAATGCTGTCAGAGTTGGCTAATATAGAAACCTGTCCTTCTACTGGCGGAGAAAAATGGATAGGTTTTATTTTTTTTGCTCGCATTTTGTTAAATACTGGAAGCTGACTCATTGCAAACTCAGCAAGAGCAGTGATCGTTAATGAAGGGTTAACACCTAAATTTCCAGGAATGATCGTTGCGTCAATAACGCGTAGATTTTCGTATCCGAATACTTCGCCGCTTTGATTCACTACACCTTCTGATTCGTTATTTCCAATCGCCACTCCTCCCATAATGTGGGCAGTCATAGGTGCACCCGTCAATATTTCCGAAAGTGAAGAACCGGCTTCTCCCCCGAGTTTCTTGGCGTATAGTTGAGTCGCTTTTTCTGCAGCCGGAAACGAGACTGTTAAAGGAGTATCTTCTTTATTCTGAACGGTGGTAATGTCTTTCTTGAACAAACGATACCATTTACGTCGCCATTCGAAATGAATAAATGAATCTGACGTTTGCATCACCAAAAAAAGGATAGAACGAGCTGCTTTTCCTTTCGGGTTTAATACCTTAAATGTCTTAATTGGATGAAGAACGGAATTACGTACCAGTTTTAGAATGCGTACAACGCCGGTTCCAGTAACCATTGGTACATAAGGCAGATACATCCACGTTCCATCAGCGCCTTCGCGAAAGCGGTTAATCTCCATGTTCGTGACTTTATCCACCGAAATAAATGAACTGATAGATAAACCCTCGCTAACATTTGCGTCCATATCATTCGCAGTAGTCAACGTTTCTGAATTAGTTCTAACCTGCCGACCGAGCAATGACGAAATGTTAGGTAACGTTTTATGCTGGTCTCGCATTCTTAGCAGTAACGGGACTGTGCCCATTACACCTGCCGAAACAACAACGCCTCTGGTTTTTATCTGAGTAATTTTCGGGGAGGTACCAGACGTATCTTTAACTGTAATAACGTATCCGTTCTTTCCGTTACTACATCCGTTAACTGAGATAGGTTCAATTTTTAGTACTTCAGACTCGGCTCTAATTTCTGCCCCATTTCGTTGCGCGAAGTAGAGGTAGTTCTTCATCAATGTGTTTTTAGCGTTGTTTCGGCATCCTATTAAGCAGCTACCACATAAGTTACATGTTTTACGCTCTGGTCCATCACCATTGAAGTAGGGATCAGGTATCGCTTTGCCTTTGATACCATCACTTTGTGGAAATACCACACCAGTAGTGACGGTTTTGTAAGAGTCTTCTGTGCCGATATCAATTGCTACTTGACGAAGTGTTTCATCTGCGATGTTGGTATAAGGATTTTGGGTGGTCCCTAACATTCTTTGGGCGAGAGAGTAAAATGGTGTTAATACTTCTTTCCAGTCATTACGAATTCGGCTCCAAGATGGTGAATGAAACACTTCATCGTCTGGCACTAAGTGGACATTAGCATATACCTGGCTACCGCCGCCGACACCTACGCCATGTAATATGGTCGCTTTACTCGTATACGAAAATTGAAGTATGCCTTTCCATCCAAGCTTAGGCATCCATAGGTAATTGGGCTTATCTAGGTTGGTTTCTGGAAATTCGTTGTCTTTGCGGTGTTTTCCTTTTTCAAGTATCAAAACTCGATGGCCTTTTTCCGTCAACCTTAGTGCGCTGACAGAACCACCAAATCCAGACCCAATAATTACTTGGTCAAAATCATAATTATCTTCCATGATAATCGTCTCCATTTACATTCTACGATTTTAATTTCGCAAGAAAATTCAAAGTCTTTGTTGCAAAGTTTCCGTATGGAGGCATAAGGAATTTCATGCTAGAAAAGCGAGCCTGATAAAAGACTGGGCGCAGCTTTGAAAAAGTGAGGAAACCTTCATATCCGTGGTAATGGCCCATGCCGCTTGCGCCTATACCACCAAAAGGAAGGTCGTGTTGACCAACATGAAATAACGCGTCGTTGACCGAAACGCCGCCGGACAGAATAGAGTTTATATAGCGATCAACTAATTGATTGTTGTTGCTAAATGGATACATGGCCAAAGGTTTGTCTTTTGAATTGATATATTCAATCACGTCATCTGGTTCTTTATAGGTTTTGACCATTAAAATTGGGCCAAAAGTTTCTCGCTTGCTGATAATCATTTCATCAGTCGTATTTAAAACGAGATAAATAGGAAACTTTCTCTTTTCTTGATTGGGAGATTCATCGTTTACGTTGATGATTTGAGCACCTTTTTGCTCAGCGTCTTTAATTGTTTCATTCAACCGCTCAAACGATTTATCATCAATGATGGACGTGAAATCATCACTCATAATACTTGGGCAGTGTTTGTTCACCCACGCCATAACTTCATTTACGAATCCATCTATCTGATCCTCATGAACAAACGCATAGTCAACGGTGGTGCATATTTGTCCTGCGTTAAATTGCTTAACAAACATTATTCTCTCGACTGCAGTTTTTAGTGGGAACTCTGGGTCAATGATTGCTGGCGATTTACCACCTAATTCCAGTGTAACTGGCGTCAAGTTTGAAGCAGCGGATGCCATCACTTTTCGGCCCGTTGTTCCAGAGCCGGTAAACATCAAGTGATCAAAAGGTAGTTTTGAGAACTCTACACCGACGTTTCCTGTTTCAGTAAAGAAAGCCAATTTTTCTCTTGGAAAATACTTTGGAGAAAGTTGCTGAAGCAAAGTACACAAATGATAGGAATTTTCAGACATTTTAACCATTGCTCGGTTGCCTGCAGCAAAGGCGGCGGATAATCCGACAAAACTCAGATTGAGAGGGAAATTCCAAGGGATAATAAGTCCGACAACACCTAAAGCTTGAGGGACGACTCGATTTTTAGCACCAAAGTACATAGATTTATCGACTTTTCTCTTTTGTACTTTCATCCACTTATTAAGGTGCTTGATATTCTGATTAATATCGTCCGTTACTGTTATGACTTCGGCTAACAAAGTTTCATGGTAAGAGCGGTTCCCGTAATCGCTATTTATTGCATTGATAATCTCTGTACGATTTTCATTCAGCATTCTTTTCAGATTGAGTAAATGATTTTTGCGCACGGACTTTGATTCTTGGCCCTCTGTCAGAAAGCTCTGACGTTGTAGTGACAAACAAGTGTCTAAATCAGAATAATTGCCACGATTGAGTACGGTCACTTGAGGTGACTCTTGAAAAATTTGACTCATATTGCCTCCGGTAATAGCAATGTTAAACATTTGTTTGGTTAATGTTGCACTTTTAGTGGTCGTGATCTTGACGATTTGGTACACTCGATTGACATTTTGGGACATCAATTCGATAAGAGTTTAGTGTGAGTCACGTATTTGGCGATGGTCGATTCATATCTCTGTACGCCATTATTAGATTCATACCGTTTGCAGAGCTTTAGTCACCATAGAAAGAGTTATGAACTGTTATATACGTACCGCCAGCTTAAATGGTTATTCAGAATTAGTCAGAAGTTATCAAGTCAATCCAAATGACCTTCTTGCACAAGCAGGGATTGTTGAATCGCAGCTACGCGAGCCCAATAACTTTATTCAGTATGATGCGTATTTAAAGGCTATTGAATTGGCTGTTACTCATTGCCAGGATCCATTGTTTGGGTTGAGGCTAGGTAAAAGTCAAAGTATTAAAACGTTAGGTATCATGGGAACTTATATGGCCAGGCAGTCAACACTGCTTGATGCATTAAACGTCGCTCAAAAGTTTATTTATTTGCATGCAGATGCCATCCAATTAATGATCGATACAACGAGTCAAAATAGTTGCGCTTTGACTGTGCGTAGTACGAATACAATATATGATTTATCAACGCAAAAAGTATTAATTACATTGTCAACCGCTTACCAGATAATAAAGGATCTTGTCGGTCCAACTTGGCGTGCTGATAAAGTTTGTTTGCGCCAACCTGTCGTAAACTTTGACGTAAATGAAGTAGAAGATTTTTTTGGGTGCCGCATTGAGTTTAATGCATTACAGGATTCGCTGTGTTTCCAAAGCCATTTTTTAAGGCTAAAACCGCGCTTAGATGAATCATTGATTAATCAATGGTTATATAACGAAATGACCTCACAAGCGCCAGTAAATGCTCAGACTACTAATATAGAGCGTATTGAACAAACTATCTTAGCGTTACTCCCAACAGGGGATTGCTCAAAAGACAATATTGCTAAGTGCATGGGGCTCCATCCTAAAAAGTTACAGCGACTCCTAAGCGTTCAAGGTACATCTTATCGGGAAACTCTTGAAAACGTGAGAAAAAAAGAAGCGTTGAAAGAGCTTGGGAAACGCCACGTCAATGTCACAATGTTGGCGTTAAGGTTGGGCTACTCAGAACTGGCCATTTTCAGTCGAACCTTTAAAAAATGGTTTGGCGTTTCCCCCTCTGAATGGAAAGATGCCATTTAGGTTTTAGTTGCTTTCCATTCTCGTCTGGTGATCTTATTCACCTGTCGGTTGATGGTGAGCGCTTTGTATGGCATTCAATGCATCACGCACTAGCTCTTGAGTCTGTTGTTTGAGCAAGCGGACAAATTGAATTTCTATATTGTTCAGTGAGACCGTTTCAGGTGTTACCAGATACATCTCCGTGACTGGCAGTGATTCATAGGGTGGCAAAGGCCACAGCATACCTTGTGCAACGTAAGGTTTGGCACTCTCTACGGTTAACGCGCCAAATCCAATTCCAGCCATGATCATGCGGCGTACTTCTTCTAGGTTGGACGATACCGCGACCAACTTGCCCCAAAACTGCTGCTGCTCGCGAAAGTGTGCAATCGCATCCAATCCTTCACCGGGCTGATCGCTCTCAAATGAGATATACGGCAAGCCTTTAATCTCCTCGAGGGTTAAGTCATCGCGTCCAAAATATGGATGCGTTCGGCCGCAATAAAAGCCCATTTGTTCGTAGCCGAGAAAATCACAACGAATCCCGGTTTTGGCGATCTTTTTATTACTCAACCCAATCCTCAATAGACCATCGGCAACATGGCTGACAATATCTGCGCTTGGGTGTGTGTTGACGTTAAAAATCACGTTGGGAAACAGCGAATGGTACTGCGCTAATGTCGCATCAAACGCCTGACATTGCAGGTGGCTGGCGATCTCTATCGTGAGTTCACCTTGAATATTATCCGCTTGGTCGACAAATTGATCGGCCATATTGCCGATAATCCGGCTGGCTGACGACGCATATTCATAGACTCGCATCCCGTGCAGAGTCAGAGAAAAGACGCCTTTTTTACGCAAGATGAGTTGCTTATCGACGTGCTCTTCGAGTCGTTTGAGTGCGTTACTCACACTCGGCTGGCTCAGTGATAGCTTACGTGCAGCGGCACTTATCCCACCTTCATTGACGATGGTTAAAAACGTGTACAGCAAGTTCCAATCAAGATTACGCAGCAGGCGGTCTTTGGCGTTGAGCATGAAGTTCTTTCCTTGAATCTTTTATCCATAGCGACAGGCTATGTATATCATACTTATTCATCATTATGGATATTAACCAATTTTTAACATACTCAATAGTGTCCTTGTGATCGTTTGCCGAGGTAGAAGGGAGTTGTCTTCATGGCGAGCGATAAACCGAAATAAACCATAACAAAAGTAGAAGGGAATCCATGATGGCAAAAGGAAAACTATTAGGCGCTTTGCTTGCTACCTCAGTTGCAGTCGCTACCTCGGCGAGTGTCCAAGCTGAAACAATCAGAATTGGCACCGAGGGCGCGTATCCTCCATTTAACTATTACACCGCTGACGGTCAGTTGGCTGGGTTCGATATCGAAATTGGCAAAGCGTTGTGTAGTGAGATGAAAGTCGAGTGCGAGTTTGTCGCGCAAGACTGGGACGGCATCATTCCTGCGCTATTAGCGGGCAAATACGACATGATTCTCGCATCGATGTTTATTACCGATGCGCGTAAACAACAAGTGGCGTTCAGTGAACCTTATCAAGCCTCTGCGATGACGTTTGTTGTGGATAAGCAATCAGGCATTAAGGACGTGTCGCCAGAAGCGATGAAAGGCATGATCATTGGTGCACAAGGCTCGACGACACAGGCTGAATACCTATTAGCAAAATATCCAGACTCAGAAATTCGACTCTATCCGACTCAAGATGCAGTGAACCTTGATTTGGTCAGCGGCCGTATTGATGCGCAAGCCGGCGATATTATGCCAATGACCGATTGGCTCAGTTCTGAAGACGGCGCGTGCTGCGAAAAAGCCGGTGAACTGATCACTGACCGCACTTACGTTGGTGATGGTGTCGGAATTGCACTGCGTAAAGAAGACCAAGAACTGCGTCAGCGCATCGATAAGGCGTTGGCGAACATCATCAAAGATGGCACGTATCAGAAAATCAACGACGAGTTCTTCTCAATCAACCTGCTGACACTGAAATAAGCTGGCTGATGGTGGCGGCGATGGTCGCCACTAAGTTGTAGATAAAAGAGAGAGCAACGCGATGGATTATCTGACGTATTTGAGTCTGGGTGACAGCGGCTGGGGTGATGAACTACTCAAAGGTCTAGCGGTGACGATAGGGTTGGCACTTTGCGCGTTACCTGTGGGATTGATTTTAGGCACCGGTGTGGCCGGGCTGTCAATTAGCGCTCGTAAAAGCCATCGCTGGTTTGCCAATGTATATACCACAGTATTGAGAGGCCTACCTGAGCTGCTGACGTTGTTCATCATCTATCACGGCGTCGGGCTCCTGATAAACAAAACGCTTAAGTGGATTGACCCAAGTAATGGCTTTTTCGAACTCAATCCCTTCGGCGCGGGTGTAATCGCTCTAGGCCTCGTATTTAGCGGCTATGCCGCAGAGGTTCTGCGCGGCGCTTGGAAAGCGATGGACAAAGGCCAGCGTGAAGCAGGGTATTCGCTGGCGATGACTCGCCTGCAGATATTTTGGTTCATCGAACGTCCGCAATTGGTGCGCTTAGCTCTACCTGGGTTAGGTAACCTTTGGATCAACCTACTCAAAGATACCGCTTTGGTATCGGTGATTGCTCTAGATGATTTGATGCGCGCAGCCAACATTGCTGTGGGCGCGACCAAAAAGCCGTTTCTGTTTTATCTAACGGTATGTCTCGCCTACTGGGCGGTATGTGTGTGCTGTGAAAGACTGCTAGCGGCAATGGAACAACACTCGAAACGTGGCATTCGTGTGAGTCGCTAAGGAGAAGCTAATGACGGATTTTATTGCGAAAGTGGCGCCAATGTTGCTCGACGGTACTTGGATGACGCTAAAAATAACCTTTATCTCGGTCTCATTGGCGGCATTATTTGCTTTACCGATGTCGATACTGCGTATCCAGCCGTCACGTGTGTACCGTTGGCCGGTGCAACTGTTTATCTCTTTCTTTCGTGGCACACCTCTGATTGCGCAATTGTTTTTACTCTACTACGGCTCTGGTCAGTTTCGCCCTTGGTTGATGGATATGGGGTTGTGGCACTTTTTCCGTGACCCAGTGAACTGCGCGTTGTTGGTGTTTACCCTTAACTCATTAGCGTATCAGACGGAGATCTTGCGCGGGGCGATTCAGTCTGTCGATGCAGGTGAGATTGAAGCGGCGAAATCGATGGGTATGAAAAACAGTCTGCTTTACCGTCATATTGTTCTGCCACTGGCATATCGAATCGCGTTTCCGGCGCTGGGCAATGAATGCATTTTAATGCTTAAAGGGGGCGCGGTAGCGAGTGTGATTACCGTGATGGATCTGATGGGACAAACCCGTCGCGCATTCTCACAAACGTTTGATATCTCGACCTACTTTTTGGCGGCGGCAATGTACCTAGTGATCGCCACGTTGTTCGTCATGGCCTGGCGTCAGGTTGAGCGTTACTTATACCGTCACCAAATCCAGCGAACGCCGGGCGCTAAGTCCGTCGCGGTCGCAGCAAGCTAGTTTTTAAACCCAAACCACAACCTGTTGGCAACAGGAGCTCGAGCTCTTGTGGGCTCGTTTGACTTAAAAAAGGATCAATATAATGAATAAGATTGAATTGAAAACGCCTTACTTGGTGTTTCTCGGCGATGCAAATGATCTTCTGATGGCAAAAGTAGCCAAAGGTGTGGCGCACTGGCGACCAGAAAAATGTCTGGCACAATATCGACTGCCAGGCGCAAAAGCCGATTTAGGCTTAGCAGAGATGTCACCGCGCGAAGCGGCAGCGTGCGGGGCGAAAACCTTTATTCTTGGTCTGGCTCCGGTTGGTGGAACCTTGCCAGTGGCGTGGGTTGATATTCTGATTGAAGCGATGGAAGCTGGCCTAGATGTCGCAAGTGGTTTGCACATGCGCTTGAATGATATTCCTGAACTGGTTGCCGCAGCGCAGCGTACAGGTCAAAAGTTGTTGGATGTGCGAGTACCTCAAGGTCCGATGGTTTGCGGAACTGGGCTTCCTCGCAGTGGTAAACGCCTGCTTAGCGTCGGAACTGACTGCTGCGTCGGTAAAATGTTCACAACCTTGGCGATTCATCGTGAGATGGAACTGCGCGGTATTCCAGCCACATTTCGTGCGACAGGGCAGACCGGCATTCTTATTGAAGGCAGCGGTGTGCCAGTGGATGCGGTCGTGTCGGACTTTATTTCCGGCATGGTTGAAACATTGTCTCCGGATAACGCGCCTGACCATTGGGACATCATTGAAGGCCAAGGTTCACTGCTTCATCCAGCGTACGCGGGGGTGAGCTTAGGTCTACTGCATGGCGCGCAAGCGGACGTGATTATCGTGTGCCACGAAGCTGGTCGCACTCAGATGGATGAAATGGAAGGCTTCACTGTGCCTGATCTGCAAACTACCATCGATATCAACTTAACGATGGGACGCGTCACCAATCCAGATATTCGTTTGGGCGGCATTGCGTTAAATACGGTCAATCTAAGTGAAGAAGAAGCACTGGCAGAGATCGCACGTATCGAGAAACAATTTGGTGTCCCTGTCGTTGACCCAGTACGTACTGGCGTGTCAAAAATCGTCGATGCTCTTACCGAGGTGTGCTATGCGTAAAATGAGTGTGCGTGTCGAGAAATGGCCGCTGCATGAGCCGTTTGTCATTTCTCGTATGGAACCCATGCTACACGGTGAAGTGGTGGTGGTTGAGATAGAACAAGACGGCTATGTTGGGCGCGGAGAGTGTGAGCGCATGGATGTCTTTGAACCTGACTATCCATATGACGTATTAGCGACAGTACAATCGGCCGTTGCCGCAGTTGAAGCGGGCATTAGCCGTGAAGAACTGCGTGACTTGCTACCGTCCGCCGCGCCGCGCAACGCTATTGACTGTGCATTGTTTGAACTGGAAGCCAAGCTAAGCCAACAACCCGCTTGGCAAATGGCGGGCTTTGCTCACGAACCACAACCCGTGACGACCGTGTTTACTTTGTCTCTTGATAGCGCAGAGAACATGGCGAAAGCGGCGGCAGCGCAAAAACATCGTCCAATCCTTAAACTTAAGCTTGGTCGAAATGGTGATTTAGAGCGCGTACGCGCAGTGCGTGAAGCCGCGCCCAATACACGCCTTGTTATCGACGCCAACACAGGTTGGAGCTTTGCCCAGTTAGTTGATTACTTGCCTGCATTGGCCGAGTTGGGCGTGGAAATGGTCGAGCAGCCGTTGTCGTTCGAAGAAGAGCATTTGCTGGAAACCATTACGCCAGCACTGCCGATCACCGCCGACGAATCTTGTATCGACCGCAGCTCTCTAGCAGCGTTGAAAGGGCGCTATCAAGCAGTGAACATCAAGTTGGATAAAACTGGTGGTATGACCGAAGCCTTAGCGCTACTTAAAGACGCGCAAGAGATGGGTTTTGAAGTTATGGTCGGTTGCATGATTGGTACGTCTTTAGCGATGGCGCCAGCGCTGTTGTTAGCTCAGCAAGCGCGTTGGGTGGATATTGATGGCCCGTTGCTGCTCTCAGAAGATAGAACGCCAGCACTGAACTATCGTCAGAGTGACGTTGAGCCGACACAAGGGGTGTGGGGGTAACCACAGTTCATTGCCAGTCAAGCCATGGAATAACACCATGGCTTTTTCATTTCGGTGGCAAAACTGTGGCGTCACGCAAAGCGGGAAGGCTCGAAAATTGACTATGCTTAACTGCAGCGGATTTTTGTCTGCACAATTATGGTGCATCGCAGTTATAGATTATAACCAATTGGTTTATGAGCAATTGATAGATTAATTTATAGTTAAGCGTCGAAAAAAATAACAACACGGAACTGTTCTAAGTGAAAAATCTGACCAAATTTATCCTCGGGGGAGTAAGCGCAAGCTTGCTGTCTATGTCTGTTGCTCAAGCTCAAGAGTGGCGATTCAATAACTTCCTGCCTGAAACACGCCCAGAGACGAAAGAGCTCGAGCAGTTTGCGGCGGACGTGAAAGCTAAAACCAATGGCGAAATCGATATCAAAGTCTTCAGTGGTGGTTCTTTAGGCCTGAAAAACACCGACGTATTACGCTTTCTACCGCGTGGCGCCGTGGATATGAGCCTTGCTTGGGCGAACTATTTAGGTCGTGATGCAGAAAGCTTAAGTACAGTTATGGTTCAGGGCACGATTGGTTCCGTAGAAGAGTTGAACGCTGCGCTGCCTGAAGTAAAGAAAATCTACCAAGAAGAGTTCTCTGATTGGGACGTGGCGATCACAGGTTATGTCGCGTTACCTATGCTGGAAGCGTCTATTTTCTGCCGTGAAGACCCAATTAACTCACTCGACGACCTACGTGGTAAAAAGCTACGTGTTTGGGCAAAAGACCAAGTAGATACCTTTGGTCGACTTGGTATTTCAGCGCAAATCATTCCTCAAGAAGAGATGTACGTTGCAATGAAGACTGGCGTAGTCGATTGCGCGGTTTATCCAGCGCTTTACGCTCACACAGTGTCGCTGCAAGAAGTCTCGAAGTACGCTGCGTACCTATACCCGATGGCGTCAGGTCCATACATTCTTGGTATGTCTCAGGATAAATGGGACTCGTTGTCAAAAGAGCACCAGCAAGCGTTAACCGAAGCTGGCGACGCGGTATGGCAACGCACCAACTCTTACGAAGACGACCACCAGAAAGAGCTTGATGCGCGAGCGAAACTGGCTGAAGGCGGCGTGACTTGGCTGGATGACTTCCCTGAAAAAGACCGCCAAGAGTTTACCGCTGCGATCACTGAAGTATGGGGCGATCTAGCGAAAGAAGCTGGCGGCAAAGCGCCGGAATATCGTGAGCGCGTGCTAAAAGCGCTTGGTCGATAGTTGCTGATGTCAATATGAGTTTAGTTTCAACATTTATTGATAAAGGGCTGAAACGTTCAGCCCTTTTTCTTGCCATTCTGTCTGCACTCTCGTTAGTGGCGATTCTTGTCGTCATTGTGGCGAGCGTGGTTTTGCGTAAGTTCTTTGACGCGCCCCTGTTTTTCGCAGAAGAGTTGGTCGGCTTGCTGATGAGCGCCAGTCTGTTCTTAGCCTTGCCGATGGCAACAATCAAAGGGCAACACATTCGCGTCACGCTGCTAATTGATTCAATAAAAGCCCGCGCGCCATTTTTGGCGAAAGCGATTTCTACGCTCGGCCTTTTAGTTGGGCTCGGTTTCTGTGGCTGGATCCTTTGGGAAGCGATTCCGTGGATGGAGTTTGCGATTAAGCGAGAGCTTAAATCTGAAACCGCGCGAATCCTGCTGTATCCATTAATGTCTGTGGTTCCGGTATCGATGGCGCTGTGCTGCATTATCTATTTCGCAAGGCTACTCGGCTTTATCAAATTAGAGGAACGTTAAGATGTTTTGGACGACCCTCGTCTCTGTATTAGTCGCCAGTGCAAGCAGTGGCATCGCATTAGGTGCTGCACTCGGTTTTACTGGTCTTATCCTGCTGCACTTCTTTAACTATGGTTCTGCCTATCTGGCGGTGGATACCATTTGGGGTATTTTCAACTCGTTTACCCTTAGCGCTGTGCCAATGTTTATCTTGCTGGGTGAAATCTTACTAAGAAGCGGTATCAGTGAACGAGCTTATGCAGCGTTTACGCCGATTTTCGCTCGAGTCCCTGGCGGCTTGTTACATTCAAACGTCGCCGTGTGTACCTTGTTTGGGGCGGTCAGTGGGTCAAGCTTATCTACCGCAGCAGCAATTGGCTCGGTCGCGTATCCAGAACTGAGTAAACGTGGATACAACAAAGAAGCCGTCGTCGGAAGTTTAGCGGGCGCAGGTACGTTGGGATTACTGATCCCACCAAGCTTGTCATTGCTGATTTTCGGCGCACTGACGGAAACCTCGATCGGCAGACTGTTCGCCGCAGGCATTGTCCCGGGTGTGATGGTCAGTGCCCTGTTTATGCTGTATATCTTCTTGCGCAGTGTGAACAACCCTTCGATTGCTCCGCGAGACAATACCGCTTACAGCTTAGGTTTCATCTTACATGGCATGCTGCGCGTGTGGCCGATTTTACTGCTGATTCTGGCGATCATGGGTAGCATTATGTTTGGTGTAGCAACCCCGACGGAAGCAGCAGGCGTTGGTGTGGCAGTGGCGATTGTGATTTCTTTTATCTGGGGGGATCTAACGCTTAAAGGGCTAGGTGAATCAGTCTATCGTAGTGCGTTGATGTTCGCTTCGATCGGTTTTATTGTCCTTGGCGCAGCCATTTTATCCCAATCGGTCAGCATTCTTGGTGTCCCGCAGGCGATTCTTGAAGCAGCGATCGACAGCGGTTTAGGTAAGTACGGTATCTTCCTGCTGATCGTTTTGATTTACGTTATGTTCGGCTGCGTTTTCGATGGTTTGTCTTTGATGGTGATGACGCTACCGATTGTTTTTCCGTTGCTAACTGGGCTCGGTTTTGACCCGATTTGGGTCGGTGTGATGATCACCATCTTAATTGAAATCGGGCAGGTTACACCGCCTGTTGGTCTCAACCTTTCTGTACTAACGGCAATTACTAATGGTGAAATCAGTTTAGGACGTACCGCGATAGCCACCATCCCATATTGGGGCATTTTATTATTGGCTATCGGCATCATTACCTTGGTTCCAAGTGTGGTGCTGATTTTGCCTAATGCGATTTTTTAGAGGATTTGTATGACAATCAAAGTCAAACCAGCCAGTTACGGACCCGTGTTCGCTAAAGCTAATGATGAAGGCGCATTGGTGTTTGCTTCTGCTGACAGCGATTTCACCGCGTCGCCATCATTGGAAAGTCCAGCGATGACACTACTCTATTCGATTGCGTCATGCATGGTGTTGTCGCTTCAGATGGTTGCCAAGCGTAAAAAGATTGCTATCGAACCGTTTCAGTTTGAAGTGATTGGCCACAAAGGTACTGAACTTCCGGCGCATTTCGCTCATTACGAAATCGCACTTAGTCGCGATATTCACCCAGACGTAGAGGTTGCCCAGAAGTTGCTGAAAGATGCGAAAGCCATTTGCACCATCAGTAACAGTATGTCAGGCACTTTTGAACTTAGTTTGAAAGAGAAGGAGTAAGCGATGGCGTTAGAAACCTATTTGGTTCAAGTGGCCTTTACTGCAGAAGCGATGGCGGGTTTGGTTAAACATCCTGAGAATCGTCTAAGCAGTATGATTCCCATTGTGGAAAAGATGGGCGGTAAGTTCATTGGCAGTTGGATCTCGTTTGGTGAGTATGATTCAATCGCGGTGATTGAAATGCCAGACCACGTGCACATCAAAGCGTTTTCCATGGCGGCAATGGCTGGTGGTGGATTGCGTCATTTCCATATAACGCCAATGATCTCATTCGAAAAAGGTGTCGAAGCGATGAAGCTAGCAGGCTCCTTGGCGTATCAAGCGCCTCAAGAAGACTAAACAAGCTCACAAAACTCTTGAACAAAAAGAAGCGGCTATTGTCGCTTCTTTTTTGTGATAGGGCACTTTAATCTGGACAATGCGGTTTAATGAGCGTTCATCGCCTGTATGTCCTGAGTGAGTTGTTCTTTCAGCCATTCAATAAACGCAGCATTTTTCGGTCTGAGTTGCTGTCCATTAAGACAAATTAAGTCATAACCTCGTCCTGATTTGACCGGTTCAAACGGGGCGACTAACTCGCCAGCGTTGAGGCTGTCTCTAACCAAAGACTCACGTGCGATGCCAATACCCATGTTATTTTTTGCGGCGATAATTGCCATGTCGGCGTGGTTAAAAATGTAGGTCTTATTCATCACATTGAGTGACTTTAAGCCTTCGTTGTTTTGGTTTTCTAGCCAAATTTTCCATTCTTGACTGGGTTCACTTGCTTCCAAAGATTCTGTGCAATGGATAAACGTTGCGATAGCTAATTGGTCTGCTATCTGATCTTTGCTGGCTAAATGGACTTTGAAATACTCAGGGCTACACACAGGAAGTAGTACTTCATCAAACAACCTTTGGTGATAAAAGCCCGGATGTTCGCTACCGCTATAGTAAATCGCGACGTCTACGGGTTCGTGTTGGAAGTCGAGTCTGCTCGCTTTTACTCTAAGCTTGATATTCAGGTTGGGATATAATCTTTGGAACTCAGGCAGCTTTGGCAAAAGCCAGCGTTGTGCAAACGTTGGTGCGGCGCCGATGTATAACTCTCCGCGCAACTCATTAAATTTGATGTCTTCCAGCTCAGAAAAAATCATGTCAAATGATTGGTTTAAAGCGTGCAGTAATCGTTCACCCTCTTTGGTCAGTTCGAGTTTACGTGTCATACGAACAAACAAACTAAACCCAAGCTGTTTCTCTAACAATTTAATGCGTTGGCTGACCGCTCCCTGAGTGATGAACAATTCTTCCGCTGCTTTAGTGAAACTTAAGCATTTACCTGCGACGGAGAAAGTATACATGTTAGCAAGTATTTGTTGTGTGCGGTCCATGAGGTACTCTTTATAGATTAATCTAGCTAATGCATAGCAAGATTCCTTTCGTTTGTGAAGTCTATGGTGGTGGTTTTAAATCAAATTATCTTATCCATGACGAGAAACATCACAATGAACAAGAATCTAAAAATTACTATCATTGGTGCAGGCTCAAGCTATACCCCGGAGCTTATTGAAGGCCTGATCAAACGTAATCACGAGTTGCCTATCAGTGAGCTTTGGCTGGTGGATATCGAAGATGGTGCGGAAAAAGTCAGCATCATCGGTGACTTAACCCGTCGAATGTTGGCAAAAAACAACATGTCCCATATTGATGTCCATGTCACTCTGGAACGTAAGCCTGCCTTAGAAGGTGCGGATTTTGTTTGTTCTCAGTTCCGCGCGGGTTGCCTTGAAGGACGTATTCGTGATGAAAGAATTTCACTTAAGTACGGAATGATAGGACAAGAAACGAATGGACTTGGTGGGTTTGCAAACGCATGTCGTACGATTCCTATTGCCTTAGAGATTTGCAAAGAAATGGAAGAATTGTGTCCGGACGCCTGGTTGCTGAACTTTACTAACCCGTCTGGCATGGTGACAGAAGCTATCTTGAAACACACGAAAGTCAAAGCGGTAGGCTTGTGTAACGTTCCGGTGATCATGCAAAAAGGTATCGCGGAGATGCTAAATGCGGATGAAAAAGACTTTGTCTTACAGGTGGCAGGTCTTAACCATTTTATTTGGGCGCGTCAGATTTTGCATGACGGTCGCGATAAATTGCAAGAGGTAGTGGAAGAGATCTTGTCCGGCAATGACCCATTGGTACCACAGAATATTCCGCCATTTGAGTGGCCTTCGGAACTGCTTCGCAACATGGGGATGATCCCTTGTGCATACCTACGTTATTACTACACCAGCGAAGATATTATGCAGCAGGAAATGGAAGAAGCGAATGGCGAAGGTACGCGTGGTGAAGTGGTGAAGGCGATGGAAAAGCGTCTATTCGATATCTATCGCAACCCAGAGCTGAATGAAAAGCCGCAAGAGCTAGAAAAACGAGGCGGACAATATTATTCAGAAGCAGCGTGTGAGTTGATGAGTTCTATATACAATGACAAACGCACTATTATGCATGTCAATACACTCAACAACGGTTCGATAAGCGGTTTACCAGATGATTGCACGGTAGAAGTGAGTTGTATAATTACTCAGGCCGGGCCAGTGCCACTTAGCGTAGCACCGTTTCCAACCGACACGTTGCGTTTGATTCAATTGATGAAAGAGTTTGAGTCGTTGACAGTAGAAGCCGCAGTAACTGGTGATCGAAATGCAGCACACCGGGCATTAATACTAAATCCATTAGTGACTACGGGTACAATTCTGGACAAGGCGCTACAAGAAACCATCGAAGCTAATTTAGATTACATGCCACAATTTCGTTAATTGTCGAGTCTAGTTGTAAAGCCGCCTTTCAACCTGAACGCGGCTTTTTATTTGCTTGGCGTGTAGCGCCTTATGCGGGGATTTAATTGCAGCCTACTTTTTCAATTATAAGTACAGCCGTACTTGGATATTGTCGCTGACATCTGCCGTTTGGGTAGCCGTTGCGTTTTTACTGTTAGGTGGTTGCCTAAGGTTATATTTGGTATAAAACGAGTACGTTTTTGTCAATTACAAGGGAGGACGTTTTGACGAACCTCTACGCTAACCTGCCAGAATCACTTCCCGACGAGATATTTGAAGATATTGTTTCTACAGGTAATCTTCGTATAGAACGGATTCTTTCTTATGGTCATAGTTCACCTGACGTCGGTTGGTATGACCAACGTGAAAATGAGTGGGTCTTGGTACTGAAAGGGCAAGGCGTTTTAGAGTTTGAGGATGGACGAACGGTGACGCTTTGCGAAGGTGACCACATCAATATCAACGCTGGCGTCAAACACAAAGTCCAGAGCACTGCACCAGGCGAGATTACTGTTTGGTTGGCTGTGTTTTATAGCTAGTCAACACACCCTAACGGCAACAGGTAATTCAGAGCGAAACCATGATTAGAAACTATACCGAGAATGATACTGAATCTGTATTAAATATATGGTTGACCGCGTCAGTGAAAGCGCATGACTTTGTGTCAGCAGAGTTTTGGCAATCGCAACTCGGTAGCATGCGCGAAATCTATCTACCTGCTTCTGATGTTTATGTGTTTGAATATCGAGGTGAAGTTGTTGGCTTTTACGCGCTCTATGAAAGTAACTTGGCAGCGATATTCGTGTCGCCTGAGCGTCAAGGGCAAGGGTTTGGTAAGCAATTGCTCGACCATGCCAAGCAACAACGAGATCAGCTTACGCTGTCTGTCTACAAACAAAACCACGCCAGTTACCAGTTCTATTTGTCTCAGGGCTTCACAGTGATTAGTGAGCAAGCCGATGAGCACACCAACCAACCAGAATACACAATGAGCTTTGGTTAACCATAGCAGGCGTAATGTCTGTTATTGCCCTTGCTCTGTCCGTCGAATAGTTAACACGCACATCAGATTGTTCGTATTGTCGCGCTGTATCATTTTTCATCAATCACTAAACCAATCGATCTGTCACCTTGCTAAAACAAAACGAATAGTTCACATTTATGCCAACTTATATCTACAGGTTGATAATTAAATGAAAGTAGATGACCTCAAGTTGTTCTTGAAAGTGGTTGAACTGGGAAGCTTTACCGCGGCGGCAAACGCGCTAGATCTCCCTCGGGCAAACGTAAGTCGACGTATCGGTGAGCTGGAACAATCACTGGGTACGCCATTGTTCCATCGCACAACGCGTAGCTTGTCGTTAACGACTAGCGGAGAAGGGTATGTTGAGAACCTGCAAAAAGCCGTTGATCTTTTGGACTTTGCCAATGAGCAAGTGAGCAACAAAAACAACGAAGTTCGTGGCAAGATTAAAATCGGCCTATTACCAGAAACCTATGAACTGGTGCAGCCGATATTGTTCAATTTCCAAGATAAGTATCCTCATGTTGAACTCGATATTCGCAATATCAATAATGGATTCACCGATATGTTCAAACAGGGGCTGGACATCGCCTTTCATGGCGGTGAGCTTTTTGACTCTGACTTAGTCGCGCGCAAACTATTGATGTTGGATAAATGTATCGTCGCGTCGCCAAATTATCTAAAAACGTTTGGTGAACCTAAAACCGTTCAAGAGTTGAAAGATCATCATATTGTTTGTTCTCGCTGGCCGAGTGGTGAAGTCGACAATGTTTGGCAGTTTCAGGAAGAGAGTGTTGAACTGCACCCTAAACTGATTTCCAATAACATCGGTTTTGTAAAGAACGCGACGGTGCTCGACCGTGGTATTAGCTTTGTTCCCAAATTGCTGATCCGCAAAGAGCTTGAAAGTGGCGCGTTAGTGCAAATACTTACCGAATTGACCCTAACACAAGAGCCTGGATGGTTACTCTACCCACAACCTAAAACGCTTAGCCAAGCTAGCCGCTTGCTGATCAAAAAGCTCATCGAAGAAATCCCCAAACTCGTTTAGGTTAAATTTTATTGTCATAGTATTCATGACAGTGATTCATGTAGAAGAGTAATTATTTGAACACTGTACAATTATAAGATAGCGCCGAACTTATGGAGCTATCTTATGAATCACATTATAAAAACAGCAGCGCTAAGTACCGTTGCACTCGCTTTGTTTGGTTGTAACCAAACACAAGAGCCTCTTGAAGACTCAACGACTGCGTCACGTCCAATCCAAGTGATTGAAGTTGATGGCGACAACCGCGCACTAAACAAATCATTCAGCGGGATTGTTGAAGCAAAAGAGATCGCCGAACTCTCTTTCCGTGTACCGGGTACTGTATCAAGCGTCTTGGTCAACAAAGGCGACTATGTGGAGCGTGGGCAAGTCATTGCTCGTTTGGACCCACATGATTATCAAGTGTCACTCGATGAGCTTGAGGCGCGCATGTTAGAAGCGAGATCTTCTTACAAGTTAGCGAAAGCCGAATTGAAGCGCGTAAAGCAAGCGACGTCAGATGATGCGATTGCAAGCGTGAACTTAGACCGTGCAATCAGCAGTTACGAGCGCAGTGTATCGGCAGTGAAAGTGGTCGAGAAGAATATCCAGCGTGCAAAAGATGCGTTGGGGTATACCGAGCTGCGCGCGCCGTTCTCTGGCATTATCGGTGAAGTGAATGTCGAGCAGTTTGAGCAAACCTCACCGGGTTTCTCGGTCGTTACGCTGCAACAAGACGGTAACTGGGAAGTCGATATCGATGTACCTGAAAATATGATCCAAGATTTCACGCTAGGTCAGAGTGCTTCACTAACATGGTACGGCTCAGATCAACCGTATCAAGCGGTGGTGAGTGAAATCGCACCTAAGAAACATCTATTAAAACAAACCTACACTGTCACGTTAGATGTTGATTCCGCATCTGCTGAACTTTTCAACGGTAAAGCGGTGACGGTCAATACGCAGTTTGCGCCGCACGCGTCTAGCCACTGTTTCCCATATTCTGCTCTGATTGGTGAAAAAGCCAGCTTACACGTCAACGTTGTACGTGATGAAGTCGTGCATGAAGAATCGGTAAACCTTGAGTCTATCGATGCGTACCAAGCCTGCGTGACCGGTAATTTTGCTCAAGGTGATTATGTTGTCATCAGCGGCAGTCACTACCTGAGTGAGGGTGATTTCACCCCAAATCTAACCATTAAGACCCTGTAGGTGCGAATCCATGATCAATTTAGCTGAATTCGCTATTCGTCAGCGCAAGTTCGTATTGTTCTTTATCGTCCTTAGCGCGATTGCTGGCGTTTATTCATACTTTGACCTGGGTAAATTGGAAGACCCTAGCTTTACGGTTAAGACAGCGGTTGTGGTGACGCTTTATCCGGGCGCCTCTGCCGAAGAAGTCGAACAACAAGTGACGGACACCGTCGAGACGAAACTGCAAGAAATGGCAGAGTTAGAACGTTTGCGTTCGTTGTCGCGTCCGGGCATGTCGATGGTGTTTGTTGACTTAAAAGAGAGTCTCAACTCCAAAGCATTGCCCCAACAGTGGGACTTGCTAAGACGCAAAGTGGACGATGTAAAACTGCAATTACCGTCATCGGCGCAGATCAGCATCGTTCAAGACGAGTTCTCAGAAGTGTATGGCATGCTTTTCTCTATCCATAGTGAAGACGCCGCGCCAGAAGAATTGCGCCGTTACGCGGAAGAGCTACAACGCCAGATCAAAGCCGTAGATGGGATTAAGAAAATCGAGTTACACGGTGTTCAACCACGCGTAGTCAACATCGACATGCCTGATGAACGTTTGGCGCAGTACGGTTTGTCTATCGCGCAAGTTTGGAACCAGTTGAACTCGCAAAATACTACGTTTGAAGCGGGTAAATTCGATGCGGGTACTGAACGTATTCGTATCGCGCAAACCAGTGAATTTCAGTCTTTGGAAGATATTCGTAATCTGGTAATCAATGGTGGGTCGGGTGACTTAGGTTCTGGTTTAATTCGCTTAGGGGATATCGCGGATATCTCAATGGGTTATCAAACGCCTGCATTGTCGGAAAATCGTTACAACGGTGAACCTGCGGTTACTTTGGCGGTCAGTCCGGTACAAGGTATCAATGTTGTTTCTCTCGGCGATACGATTCAAGAAATCATCGCGAATTTTCAGCAGACGCTACCACTAGGTGTCGATATTTCTGCTGTCGCGTACCAACCGGAAGAAGTCCAAAAGTCTATCGATGCTTTTGTCGGAAACCTGCTTGAAAGTGTCGCGATCGTGTTCGTTGTCCTACTGGTGTTTATGGGCTTTAAGAGTGCGACAATTGTTGGTGCGAGTTTGCTGCTGACTATTTTGCTCACGCTAAGCTACATGAACATTGCGGGTATCGACTTGCACCGTGTTTCTCTCGGCACTTTCATTTTGGCTCTCGGCATGCTGGTGGATAACGCGATTGTTATTACCGACATGATGATAGTGAAGCTCAACAAAGGTATCGAACGTACGAGAGCTGCGATTGACTCGGTTAAAGAAACTGCCATCCCGTTACTCGGTGCAACAGTCATCGCGATCATGGGTGCGAGCCCGGTATTGTTCTCTAAAACAGACTCGGCTGAATTTGCGAGTTCCGTCTTCGACATCATGGCGTCGTCACTGCTGCTCTCTTGGATTGTGGCGATGACGTTCACCGTGCTGATGTCTTGGATGTTCATTAAACCTAAAGCGGTCAATGAAGAAGTAAAACCGAGTCGTTACAAGAAGCTGGTTTTCTGGACGGTGGATAATCCGCGTAGAGCGTTATCGGCTTTGGTTCCGTTAATCATTGCCACAGCATTGGTGATCCCTGCCGTTGCGGTGAACTTTCTTCCGCAATCAGACCGCGCGATCGTGTTCTTAGACTACTGGTTACCGAATGGCGCAAAAATTGAACAGACTTCAGCGGATATGCGCAAAGTCGAAGAATGGTTAGTAGCGCAGCCAGAGGTGAAAAATATCTCTAGTTATGTTGGTACGAGCGCACCTCGTTTCTCGGTAACGGTAGAACCAGAGCCGCTAGATCCTGCTTATGGTCAGGTGTTGATTAATACCGTCGACTACCCGAGCATCAGCACTTTGGTTGCCCGTGGTGATGAATGGTTAAAGCAAGAGTTTCCTGACGCAGAGCCACGCTTCCGTGCTCTGAAGTTGGCAACAAAAGACAAGTTTGCGGTTGAAGCACGTTTCTCTGGGCCTGACGAAGCCGTACTGCATGAGTTAGCAGCACAAGCGAAAGTAATCTTTGCTTCACAAGCCGATGCAAAATACATCCGTGATGATTGGCGCCAAGAGAGCAAAGTGCTCAAGCCAATCTTAAACCAAGACAAGATGCGCCACGCGGGTATTAACCGTGCCGATGTTGCCTTTGCACTAAAACGCGCGTCAGACGGTATGCCACTGGGACAAATGAATCTTAACGATGAGCTTATCCCAATCCACCTACGTGCTACGTCACAGAACATGGCATCGCTGGAAACACTGCCTGTTCGTTCTCTGATTGGCTTTAACAGTGTGCCACTAGGTCAGGTCGTTGACGGATTTGAATTGGTGACCGAAGAAAGCATGATCTGGCGTCGTGACCGAGTGAAAACCATCACAGTACAGGCAGGTGTTAGTCGCGACACGACACCAGCAAACGTAAGAAACGCGATTAAAGATCAAATTGAAGCCATCGAGCTACCAGCAGGCTACAGCATGGAGTGGGGTGGTGAATATTATGATGAGAACAAGTCCGTCACTGACATTATGAAGCAGCAGCCGAAAGCGATGTTAATCATGGTGATCATCTTGGTGGCGATGTTTAACGGCTTTAAGCAGCCAATCATTATCTTGGCGACCTTGCCACTAGCGGCGTCAGGCGCAGCGTTTGCTTTGCTTGGGTTTGATAAACCGTTCGGTTTCATGGCGATTATCGGTGCCATCACGCTGACGGGGATGATCATTAAAAACGGTATTGTACTCATGGACCAAATCGAGCTGGAAAGAGCCAATGGCATGAGTTTGTCTGATGCGATTAAAGAGGCGACGGTTAACCGTACTATGGCGATCTCTATGGGCGCGTTGACTACTGCTCTGGGTATGATTCCACTGCTGACGGACCTGTTGTTTGACCAAATGGCAGCAACCATTATCGGTGGCTTGGCAGCGGCTACGGTATTGTCTCTGTTTGTGATGCCAGCATTGTATCGCTTAGCGTACAAAGACGAACAACCATCAACTGAAACAAACGCTAAGTTAGAGGAGGCGTCATCATGAAAAAGTTCATCCTAGCGCCAGTCGTTCTGGCACTGAGTTTAACCGGTTGTGCGGTCGGTCCTGATTACCAAGAGCCGAGTACCAGCATGGCAGAAACTTACTTGAATGCGGAAGAATCCGGGCTGAGTACTGAAGCGCAGCAAAATGAATATTGGTGGACAGAGTTTAAAGATCCAATTCTGAATCAGATGATTCAAGATATGCAGAGCCAGAGCATTCCACTGAAAGTCGCCGCTGAACGCGTGAAAATGGCCAACAGCTACAAGACCATGGTGGAGTCATTCAAAGTTCCGACAGTGAATTTGGGGGCTGGCTATGTGAACTATCAAATGAGTAAGAACGACTCTTCACTTGGCCCGATATTGAATCCGTTAAGCGATTCGGTATCTGGTTTGCCACCGCAAGTGGGTAACATCACTTTGATGGACAACCAGCACGATGGTGTGTTCGCAGGTGCAAGTATCGCTTGGGAAATCGACTTATTTGGTCGTATTGATCGTCAGGCAAACGCAGCGCAGATTCGGATCGAACAAGCGGAGATTTATCAAAGCGGTCTAACAACAGTGATTACTGCTGATTTGATTCACAACTATCTGCAATACCAAGGCGCGAGTGAGCGCCTTGAGATAGCGAAATCGAATCTAGAAGACCAAAGACGTACGCTAGATTTGGTCGAGAAAGTTGTGCGCAGCGGGTATGGCTCAGAGCTCGATTTAGCACAGGCAAAAGCGACGTTGGCGGCGATGGAATCGATCGTTCCTCAACTCGAGATCGCGCAGCAGACACATAAGCACCGTTTAGCGGTATTGCTTGGTGAGCCGCTAACAAAAGTAGAGATTCGTTTGGCGCAGACTCAGGGCGTACCTGCGATGCAAGATATGGTACCAGTGGGATTACCGTCTGATTTGCTCAAGCGTCGTACCGATATTCGTTTGGCTGAGCGTGAAATGGCTGCGTTGAATGAAGAACTGGCAGCGAGTATTGCAGACCAATACCCTAAGTTCTTCTTAACGGGTGCACCTAATTTATCCGCATCTAGCTTTGATGACCTATTCAGTAGTGATTCTTTTGGTTGGATGGGCGCAGCAGGTGTAAGTTGGAACCTGTTCGATGGCGGTCGTGGGGATGCAATGGAGGCGATCAATCAAGCGCGGTTTGATTCGGCGAAACTGTCTTATCAACACACGGTTGACGCTGCGTTAGCGGAAACGGAATCGACGCTGTTCGCCTATGGCAGAAGTCAGGAAAATCAGCGCCGTATTGATGAAGCGATGATCGCGACCGATAAAGCGGTGAGTAAAGCAAAATCACTCTATCGCGCGGGACTCATTGATCATTTGTCTGTGCTAGATGCACAGCGCCAGCAACGAATGATGCAAGACCAGCGAGTTGCGGCGAAGCTGCAAACAGCACAGGCAACCATCGCGTTGTATAAATCGCTTGGCGGGGATTGGAGTATTGCTCAAGACGCCGAGCAAGCTGGATAAACCAACCGTCCGCTCTATATAAGTTCACACTCAATCGCCTGCATCCTGTGGGCGATTCTTTTGTTCTCGCAGTTCAGTACTGACTTCAATCACAACGGCGTAGAGCATTTTCCCGTCACATTCTGGCGAAATCTTTATCTCACTTTTTCAGCGGCAGTTCTTCAAGGTTGAGAAAGTAGTCAAAAGTTCTGCTTAACCTTATTTTGTCCTTGTAATTCAGTGGATTATTAGATTAGTTTAACTGGAGGTTACTGAATAAAGTTAGTCTGGTTAAATTAATGCGCTGATTTTTATTTAAGCCTCTACTACATTAGTAGTAACTAGAAAAATAATAATTAGGCAAAAGAATACTACTTTTGCTGTTGAAGCTATAGTGAATGCTAGATATCTAAAACGGATGCTTTTGGATGTTCAAGGAGGAGAGGATGTACGCAATGTCGTCTTCCAAGCCAATCATACTCGTTATTGATGATATCCCGGAAAACCTAACGCTGATGTATCAGCTATTAAAAGATGATTATCGTGTAAAAGGTGCAAACAGTGGGGCTCGGGGTATCGCTTTAGCAGAGTCTGCAAAGCCAGACTTAATTCTTCTCGACATTATGATGCCCGAGATGGATGGTTATGAGGTATGTCAAAGACTCAAATCCCAACCGTCTACCCGCGATATTCCCATTATTTTCTTAACCGCAAAATCTGAACGAATCGATGAACAAAAAGGCCTGGCGCTAGGAGCGGCAGATTACGTTACCAAACCAGTCAATCCAGAAATTGTCCAAGCTCGGGTCAAAACGCATGTGTCGCTTAAACTCTCGTCAGACATGTTAAAAGGAGAAAATGAAGCGTTGGAGAAAGAGGTCCAGCGCCGGACTTGTGAAGCCATCAAACAACAAGAAGAGTTGCATGCAATTCAGGACGTGGCGTTCTATGCGATGATATCTCTGGCTGAAACGCGAGATAACGACACTGGCAATCATATTTTACGTACTCAGACCTACATAAAACACCTAGCCGAAAAACTTCGTCAAAACCCGAGTTATGCGAATCAGTTAAGTGATGATGTTATTGAGCTAATTTGTAAATCGGCACCGTTGCATGACATTGGTAAAATCGGTATTCCCGATTATATCTTGCTGAAAAAAGGCCACCTGACTGAAGACGAATTCGAAATCATGAAAACCCACACCACGATTGGCTACGACGCGATCAGCAATGCGGAAAAGGTCAGTGGTCAGCAAATGGACTTTCTTAAATATGCCAAAGAGATTGCCCATTCTCACCACGAGCATTGGGATGGGAAAGGTTACCCGCAAGGGCTTGTCGGTGATGAAATCCCTCTTTCGGCTCGTTTAATGGCGATTGCGGATGTGTATGACGCCTTGATTAGCCGAAGAATCTACAAACCCGCTTTTACTCACCAGGATGCGGTACAAATCATTTTGTCTGGCAAAGGTACTCAGTTTGACCCAGAAATCATTGATGCCTTTATTGATATCGCCGACGAGCTTTATCAAGTTGCGAAGCAAAACATGAGCCTGAAAGAGCATGACTTTAGTTAAATTGATTGGACAAAACATGCGAGCCAATAAGATAACCACTCGCGCTTGGGTATGGCGCTCAATGGTTAAAACCGGAATCATTCCTCTGATCTTAGTTGAATCGGTACTTATCGCGGCCTATTTGCTCAGCAACCATTTCATCAACCGAGACAACATGCAGTACATTCGTACCCAAGTGGATGAAGAACTGAAAATTTCCGCGGTTCGAGAGTCTGGTGTTATCCGCGAGAAGCTTAAATCGGTAGCAGGTATGACGACGCTTTATCGCAACGAAACCGCCAGAATTCTTCAGGAGCCGCTATCTAACACCACGGAGGAGCATACCAACCTTGCTATGAGCGAGAGTGGTGTCATGTACTCAAAACAAAACTTAGGTGGTGCGGCGTCTTTTTACTCTGCTCATACAGAGAATAAAGATTGGGATAAAGTCAGCAAGTTGTCCCGTCTTGATCCGTTAATGAAGCAACTGGTCGATAATAATGACTTGGTTGCATCGGCGTATTTCAACAGTTGGGACTCTTACAACCGAATCTATCCTTGGTTTAACACCTTGGAGCAATATCCGACCGACATGGTGATCCCAGATTATAATTTCTATTACCTAGCGGACCAGAAACACAATCCAGAACAACAAAACGTTTGGACGGATGTTTACATTGATCCTGCTGGGAATGGTTGGATGGCATCATCAATTGCACCTGTATATAACAATGGTGTTTTAGAAGGTGTTGTCGGACTCGATGTTACTGTGAGTGCGATTGTCGATAGTATTCAAAGCCTCGCCGTACCTTGGGGAGGGTATGCGGTGCTCGCCAGCGCGAATGGCACTATTATGGCGCTGCCACCCCAAGGGGAGCAGGATTTTGGCCTAAAAGAGTTAACCGATTACAGCTACCAGCAAGCGATTACCGAAGAAATATTCAAACCCGAAGCGTTTAACTTATTAAAACGCGAAGACACTAAAACATTAAGCCAAAGTCTGTTAAACAGTGTTGATGGTTTGATGCAATTACAACTGGATAATGCGAACAAATTAGTCGCTTGGTCAACCATTCCAGAAACTCAGTGGCGATTACTACTGATCGTAGATGAGAACAAGATGTACGCGGCATCTAGACAGCTAGAAGATAAGTATCAGAATATCGGTTATCTGATGATTGCGGGCTTGGTAGCTTTCTATACCTTGTTCTTGATCTTTATTTGGGTCTCTTCGAAGAAGATGAGTGATTTTATCGCCGAGCCGCTTAGCCAAATCCAAGACATGGTACATAGGGCGAGTATCGGTGATTTCAAGCTCTCCCACGATGGATTCCGACTTACGGAACTTAATGAAACCGCCAACGAAATCATTCTAATGGGGGAAGAATTAGATACCCTTACGACGGAGCTGAAACACGCAAAACTTGAAGCTGAGAAAGCAAACGTCGCGAAGAGCCAGTTTATCTCTAATATCAGCCACGAAGTGCGAACGCCGATGAACTCGATTTTGGGTTTATCACACGTGTTACTCAACTCCAACCTGAGTGACGAACACAAAAGTCATCTACTGAAGATCGATAAATCTGCCAAACACCTGTTGTCTCTGATTAATGACATTCTCGACTTATCGAAACTGGACGCTGGCAAAGTCGATATTGAGTACATTCCGTTTGAGGTCGAGCCCTTGATACAGGACGTGTATGACCTGTTCGACTATAAAGCGAGTATGCGTGGTATTTCTTTCGTCGCCAGTATTGAGAGTGAGATTCCAGTGCTGGTCGGCGACCCACTCAGAATCAAGCAAATCTTGCTCAACTACGTGAGTAACGCGATTAAATTTACCGAAGAAGGTGGAATCGCACTGAATGTAGAGTTGCTAAGCCAGTCTAACGACAAAGCTCGGATTCAATTTAGTGTCGCGGATACAGGCATTGGCTTATCATTCGATGAACAGGCGAAAATCTTCGAGAGTTACCAGCAAGCCGATGCATCAACAACGCGCAAATATGGTGGTACAGGCTTAGGGTTAACGATATGTAAGCGTATTGCGGCTCTTATGGGGGGGACAGTCGAAGTTGAAAGTGAATGTGGTATTGGCAGTACGTTCTTGTTCACTATTGAGCTCAGCATCGATCATTCTGGCGTGAGTGCGCCTGCGCGAAGCAAAGAGGTTTCAGAGAGCGACTCTGTGCACCAAGTTCATCAAGTGATGGAATGCAATGCAGAGAACTTGCACGAGTTTGAACAAAGAGTGTTGCAATTGGAAATCTTACTAAAAGAAAGCGATTTAGAATCAGAGCAATTCTATTCACAGCACCAGCATTGTTTTGAGCAACTTAGCCCAGAATTAAACAGCAAGTTGTTTGACGCCGTTTCAAGTTATGACTTCGACCGCGCGTTAGCGTTGGTTGAACAAGTCAAAGAGAAAATTGACGAACACAAACACGCGGTAGCCTAACAACGTTGCCGCATCACCTTGTCTACAATCCATAAAAAATTTCTATCGTTAACATCATAATGTTTTTCTTTCTAATCTATTGAAGCTCGTTGATTATTCGCCGCACTCAGAGTATGAGTGCAGCGCTTGTACTGTATGAAGCTTTAACCGCTTATTCGATAGAGTGCTACGTAAACCTCTGATAAATTAAGCTAATATAAAAGTGAAACCGTGTTCACACACAACAAAAGAAATAAGGTCAGGATATGGCAGAGTTTTTGATTACGAGTTGGCGTTTCGGCACCGACAAGGTGGAGAAAAATGAGCCAAGTGATGATTCGATCATGCCTGCGATTTGGTATCACTGCCAACGTGATGCATCAGGTTTAAAAGAGTGGCTGAGCCGAAATGGTGTTTCCAATGCCATTGTAGATTCTTTACTTGCTGACGATACTCGACCACGTTTTGAAAAGTATGCCGAAGATTGTTTTCTGATCATCTTGCGCGGCATCAACTTTAACCAAGGCGCAGAACCGGATGATATGCTCAGTCTGCGTATTCTTTGGTATAAAGGTGCGGTGATCTCGACCCGAAAAGTACCTTCAAGAGCCGTGACTTCGTTGATTAATCAGCTTGAACAAGGGCAGGGGCCAAATACGTTACAAGATTTGATTTTGGCTATGGTTAACCGAATCAATAACAACATTTCAGAGTTTCTTGCTCCAGTTGAAGAAATGTTGGACTCGCTAAGTTTGGATTCAGACCTTGAGCTAAAAAGCTTAAACTCGGTACACACCCGCCTGCTGCGTCTAAAACGCTACCTAAAGCCGCAGAAGTATGTGTTGGAAGATATCTTAGCAACGCATCCTAAAGTGATGGACAACAAACAGAATGAATTGAAAAACTGTTTGGATATGATGGCGCGTATTAACGAGTCGGTAGAGTTTTACATTGACCAGATTGAAGTGTATCTAATGAACCTCAATCAGCAGCAAACGGAAAAAATGAATCGAAACACGTATTTGTTTTCTGTGATTGCGGGGATATTCTTACCGGCGGGTTTCTTTACCGGGTTGCTTGGGGTCAATATTGGTGGCATTCCCGGAACAGAAAGCCCATTTGCGTTTGCGCTGTTCTGTGTAAGCTTGTTGGCTATCGTGGCGGTTGAAGTTGTGATTCTTAAGAAGTTAAGGTTTATTTGATGGTTGAGTTTATTCAAACCAACATGTTGTTTAAACAGATTTTATTCGGTTGTTTGCTGATTCTCGGTTATCTCGTTATTAAGAGGCTAGGGCGTCGCTGGATAGAAGCTTTAGCAGACAACAAAAGAGTGTCATTTAAGCGTACTCAGTTTGTCGTTAAGGCGTTTAATGTTATTGCGTTTGGCCTGTTCATCTCCTTTTTTCTGATTATTTTGGATGTCGGATTTGGAGATGTATCGATATTCCTCTCATCGATTTTCGCTGTATTAGGTGTCGCGTTGTTTGCTCAGTGGTCAATACTGAGCAACTTGACCGCTAGTGTGCTGATATTCTTTGTCTTTCCTTATCGTATTGGTGATCGCGTTAAAGTCGCGGAAAAAGACGAAGACATCAGCGGGGTAATCATCGATATCACTATGTTTCACGTTATTCTTCGTCATAGTAGCGGTAACATCATTACTTACCCTAACAACTTGATCTTACAGAAAGGCGTGACTAAGTTGGTGGCTCAGTCGTCAACTCAAGTGTCTAGCCCTGCACAGGAAGCAAAGTAGTAAGACTTGATCATCAGATAAATTAAGCGAGTGCATTTATGAAGTTAAGTTTTAATATCGAAGATGCCAGCCAAATCTTTGTTGGTGCGTTTGCACTCGCTGTGCCGATTTCATTTTCTGAAGAAGCGTGGAGGTTGGGGGAGACGCTTGCTCCGTCAAATCTCGCGCTTCTGTTCACTCTCTCGATTACTTTTCTTGGTCTTTATACGTATGAAAGCGTGTTTCAGAAGAACATTGAATCTCGGCATTGGGTGTTCTTCTTCAGAATTTTCATAGCTTACCTAATGACGACCTTCGTTGTTGCGCTGGTTTTGCTCTGTCTCGATAAACTTCCTTTGTTTAGCGAGCCTCTAGTCGCTTTCAAACGAATCATCGTGATTTCAATGCCTGCCTCAATGGGAGCGATCGTGGTAGACAGCTTCGACAAAGAATAATTAACTCAAACTGAGTTAAATCTTCCCTTATTTACCCGAAATCGCTTCGATAAATGGAACTACGACTTTCGCCGTGTCGTCCGTTTCTGTCATTGCATATTTGGTGTAATTCTGACGTTTCACTTTACAAAATCACAGTGTAGAACTGCATCTATAGTGATATTTCTATTGTTGAATATTTGGATTAAAACGCCGTTTCGTTCCAGTGATAAAGGTCACAAAAAACCACGTCAGATGAGATGAATGTCGCGAAATGTTAGCGGTTGTGCACAGTTATTGTTAATTTTTTTGCATAATTTATAGCACAAGATGCTAAAATGCGGCGTCTTTTTAGATAATGTGGTGCATCGCTCTATCTCCAGGGTGTGAGCTAATCAGATATACTAATTTTTACAATCTGATTGACATTATCATCTGAAATGTTGAAGTTATCGGTGGATTATACGACTTTTTGCTACATTTTTATGGCAAATTGCTTCAATGATTGATAATGTGTGCCGCAATCTTTGTATGGTTTTAGCTTTTTATGCCTACTTTTTGTGCTAAAAAAATCTAAATCACTGTCCGTTCTAGTGAACCTGCAAAGAAGTCATGGATGCAAATGAAAAACTTGGAGTTTTACGCATGTATAAGAACAAAATCACGCGCACGTTATTTATCGGCGCGGGCCTTTCTCTAGCTCTTACTGGTTGTGGTGATAAACCAGAAGAAAAGCAAGCAACTCAACCAGCCCCAGCTCCTGCACCAGAAGCTAAGTCTGATTCTCAAGCACCAAAACTAGCAGCAGTTCAAGAAGTTGTGCGTGGTAACGGTACTGAGGTAGCGACAATTGACCCACACAAATCTCAAGGTGTTCCAGAGTCTCACGTAATTCGTGATCTTCTTGAAGGTCTAGTTAACCAAGATGAAAACGGTAATACCGTTCCTGGTGTTGCTGAATCTTGGGAAACGGCGGATAACAAAACCTTTACTTTCCACCTACGCAAAGACGCTAAATGGTCAAATGGCGACCCTGTAACTGCTGGCGATTTCGTATACAGCTTCCAGCGTGCAGTCGATCCTGCAACCGCTTCTCCATATGCTTGGTACATGGAATACACCAAGATGAAGAATGCGAAAGACATCGTTGCTGGTAAGAAAGACAAGAGCGAGCTAGGTGTTAAAGCGGTAGACGACAACACATTGGTTGTTGAGCTGGATACAGCAGTACCTTACTTCGTGATGATGATGGGTCACACGACAGTGAAGCCTGTGCATCAAGCGACAGTTGAGAAGTTTGGTGATCAATGGACGAAACCAGAGAACTTCGTAGGTAACGGTGCGTTTGTTGTAGACAACTGGGTTGTGAATGAGCGTCTAGTTCTTAAGCGTAACGAACAATACTGGGATAACGAAAACACCACTCTAAACAAGGTTACGTTCCTACCGATCGAAAACCAAGTTGCAGAGATGAACCGTTTCCTAGCGGGTGAAATCGACATCAGCTACGACGTGCCAGTAGAGCACTTCAAACGTCTGAAGAAAGAGCACCCAGAATCATTGTCAGTAGTGGGTAACCTATGTACTTACTACTACATCTTCAACACTAAGAAAGCACCATTTGATGATGTACGCGTACGTAAAGCGATCTCTTACGCGATCGACCGTGACATCGTAAGTGACGCGATCATGGGCCAAGGCCAAAAACCGGCTTACTTCCTAACTCCTGAAATCACTGCGGGCTTCAACCCAGAAATGCCAGCATACGGTAAGATGACTCAGGAAGAGCGTAACGCGGAAGCGGCACGTCTTCTAGAAGAAGCAGGCTACGGTAAAGACAACCCACTGAAATTTAACCTTCTATACAACACTTCAGAGAACCACAAGAAAGTGGCGGTTGCTCTAGGTTCTATGTGGAAGAAAACACTGGGTCTTGACGTAACTCTAGAAAACCAAGAGTGGAAAACTTACCTATCAACTAAAGACTCTGGTGACTTTGAAGTTGCTCGTGCAGGTTGGTGTGGTGACTACAACGAAGCATCTTCATTCCTAACTCTAATGAAGAGCAACAACACCACTGGCGGTATCCACTACGATAGCAAAGCTTACGATGAGATCATCGACAAAGCGCTTAACTCTACTTCTGAAGAAGAACGTAACGCTCTTTACCTAGAAGCAGAAGCGCTAATGGCTAAAGATATGCCTATCGCACCTATCTACCAGTACGTGAAGTCACGTCTACTGTCTCCGAAAGTTGGTGGCTTCCCAGCTAACAACCCAGAAGAGAAAATTTACTCTAAAGATCTATACATCACAGAGTAACTCTTAACTCGATAGAACTATAAAAATTAGGCTCTACATGTGAGAAATTGCATGTAGCGCCTATGTTCAGTCCAAACAAATTTGGACTATTCTCTTTAATTAATATTGTCACAGACTGAAAGAGTGAGTTTATGCTTAAATTCATCGCAAAAAGGATATTTGAGGCGATCCCAACTATGTTGGTTTTGATCACCGTATCTTTCTTTCTCATGCGCTTTGCGCCGGGAAACCCATTCTCGAGCGAGCGTCCTCTACCACCAGAAGTTATGGCGAACATCGAAGCTAAATATGGCCTAGATAAGCCAGTGTTCGAGCAATACACGACTTACTTGTTTAACGTTGTCCAAGGTGACTTCGGACCATCATTCAAGTACCTAGATTACTCAGTAAATGAGCTGATCTCAGTTGCATTGCCAGTTTCTGCAAAAGTGGGTTTTATTGCTTTCATCTTTACCGTCATTATGGGGGTAACGGTTGGGACGATCGCCGCTTTGAAGCAGAATACCTGGGTAGACTACACCATTATGTCTACCGCAATGCTCGGGGTGGTAATGCCATCATTCGTATTAGCGCCAGCGCTAATCTACTTATTCTCTCTGCATCTCAATATCTTCCCAGCGGGTGGCTGGCAAGACGGTAGTGCTAAGTTCTTAGTTCTGCCAGTTATTGGTATGTCTTTACTCTATGTCGCAACATTCGCACGTATTACGCGTGGTTCGATGATTGAAACGATGAACAGTAACTTTATCCGTACCGCTCGTGCGAAGGGTTTAAGTTACCGTTACATCATCATCAAGCACGCTCTAAAACCAGCACTACTACCTGTTGTTTCTTACATGGGTCCTGCATTCGTAGGTATCATCACGGGTTCAGTTGTTATCGAAACCATCTTTGGTTTACCAGGTATCGGTAAGCTATTCGTGAACGCTGCATTTAACCGTGACTACTCGCTAGTAATGGGTGTGACCATTCTGATTGGTTTCCTATTTATCTTATTCAACGCGATTGTAGATATTCTACTTGCAATGATTGACCCGAAAATTCGCTACTAACAGGGAAGTTTGGTTATGTTGACGAAAAAAGAAAACCTAGAAGCGATTGAAAAATTCTCTGAGAACTTAGAGATTGAAGGTCGTAGTCTTTGGCAAGATGCTCGTATCCGCTTTATGCGTAACAAAGCGGCGATGGTGAGCTTATTCATCCTTGTTTTAATGACATTGGCAGTGGTTATTCTGCCGATGATTGCACCGTACACATTTGACGACACTGACTGGTACGCGATGCACGTGGCGCCAAGCGCAGAACACTGGTTTGGTACCGACAGCTTAGGGCGTGACTTGTACGTTCGTACGCTAATTGGTGGTCGTATCTCGCTAATGGTGGGTGTGATGGGCGCATTCGTAGCGGTACTGATTGGTACGCTTTACGGCGCGGCATCTGGCTTCATTGGTGGTAAAGTTGACCGCATTATGATGCGTATTCTTGAGATCCTTTACGCAGTACCGTTCATGTTCCTAGTTATCGTACTAGTCACCTTCTTCGGTCGTAACATTATTCTTATCTTCGTTGCGATTGGTGCAATCGCATGGCTGGATATGGCGCGTATCGTACGTGGTCAGACACTAAGCCTACGTAGCAAAGAGTTCATCGAAGCGGCACACGTTTGTGGTGTAAGTAACTGGAAGATCATTACTCGCCATATCGTACCGAACGTATTGGGTATCGTAGCGGTATATTCAACGCTGCTTATTCCGAGCATGATTCTGACGGAATCATTCCTATCATTCCTTGGTCTTGGTGTTCAGGAGCCAATGACAAGTTGGGGCGCACTTCTTCAAGAAGGTGCACAGACAATGGAAGTGGCAATCTGGCAGCTGGCATTCCCAGCAGCGTTCATGGTTGTGACTCTATTCTGCTTCAACTACGTTGGTGATGGTCTGCGCGACGCGCTGGATCCAAAAGACAGATAATTAAAAGATAAGATTAAGGAATCAATGATGAGCTTATTAGATGTCAAAGATCTGCGCGTCGAATTTACCACTCAAGATGGTATTGTAACCGCAGTAAATGATTTGAACTTCTCTCTGAAGCAAGGCGAAACCCTAGGTATCGTAGGTGAGTCGGGCTCAGGTAAATCTCAGACAGTATTCGCTATCATGGGTCTACTGGCTAAGAACGGTATTATCTCTGGTAGCGCAAAGTTTGAAGGCAAAGAAATCCTAAACCTGTCTGAGAAAGAACTGAACAAAGTTCGCGCTGAACAGATTGCGATGATCTTCCAAGACCCAATGACGTCACTGAACCCTTACATGAAAGTCAGTGACCAGTTGATGGAAGTGTTAATGCTGCACAAAGGCATGGGTAAAGCGGAAGCGTTTGAAGAATCAGTACGCATGCTCGAAGCGGTGAAAATCCCTGAAGCACGTAAGCGTATTACCATGTACCCGCACGAGTTCTCGGGCGGTATGCGTCAGCGTGTAATGATCGCAATGGCGCTGCTATGTCGTCCTAAACTGCTGATTGCGGATGAACCTACCACGGCACTAGACGTAACGGTTCAAGCGCAGATCATGGACCTGCTGAACGAGCTAAAAGACGAATTCAACACAGCTATCATCATGATCACGCACGACCTAGGTGTTGTTGCGGGTTCATGTGACAAAGTGTTAGTGATGTACGCTGGTCGTACAATGGAATACGGCACGGTTGATGAAATCTTCTATAACCCAAGCCACCCATATGCGGAAGGTCTGTTGAAAGCAATCCCTCGCCTTGATACAGAAGGTGAAATTCTGCCAACTATCCCGGGCAACCCGCCTAACTTACTTCGCCTACCACCTGGCTGTCCTTATCAGGAACGTTGCCACCGCGTGATGGACCGTTGTAAGCAAGAAGCGCCAATCCTGACGCCATTTGGTGATGGTCGTCAGCGCGCATGTTTTTCTGAATGGGAGGCTTGGAAGAAATGAGTGCAGATAAATCGTTACTATTAGATGTTAAAGACCTTAAAGTTCACTTTAGCATCGCATCAAAATCGGCATGGCCTTGGTCGAAGCCTTCAAACCTTAAAGCAGTCGACGGCGTTAACGTTCGTCTCTACGAAGGTGAAACGCTAGGCGTAGTAGGTGAGTCAGGCTGTGGTAAATCGACGTTTGCTCGCGCTATCATCGGTTTGGTTGAAGCAACCGACGGTGAAGTGGTTTGGTTGGGTCAAGACCTGACAAAAATGAAAAGCGTGCAGCGCCGTGAAACGCGCAAAGAAATCCAGATGATTTTCCAAGATCCATTGGCATCGCTTAACCCGCGTATGACTGTCGGTGACATCATCGCTGAGCCGCTAGAAACCTTTTATCCTGAGCTGTCTAAGCAGGAAGTAAAAGACCGCGTTAAAGAGATGATGGCAAAAGTTGGTCTACTACCAAACGTGATCAACCGTTACCCTCACGAATTCTCAGGTGGTCAGTGTCAGCGTATCGGTATTGCACGTGCGCTTATTCTTAAGCCTAAGATGATCATCTGTGACGAACCAGTATCGGCGCTCGATGTTTCGATTCAGGCTCAGGTCGTGAACCTGCTGAAAGAAATCCAAAAAGAGTTGGGGCTTTCTCTGGTCTTCATCGCACACGACTTGTCAGTGGTAAAACACATCTCTGACCGCGTCCTAGTTATGTACCTAGGTAACGCAGTAGAGCTGGGTGAAGCGGACGCACTATTTGCTGATCCAAAACACCCTTACACTCGCGCGCTGATGTCGGCTGTACCGATTCCAGATCCAAAGATCGAGCGCAGCAAGAAAATCCAAATGCTGGAAGGTGATCTTCCATCACCAATCAGCCCACCGTCGGGCTGTGTATTCCGCACTCGTTGCCCACAAGCAACGGAAGAGTGTGCGAAGACCAAGCCGACAATACAAGGTAACGACGTTCACGCGGTATCTTGTCTGCACGTACAAGTGTAAACCATTCAGCCTGTGACGGGCTTAAGCGCGGTATCCTTCGGGACCGCGCTTTTTTTATGTCCCTACAAAACTTCGATTTTAACTAGCTGTTTTTCAATGAGAATAAATCGGAAAACACAATGTGCTTTTGTCATTCAGATTATTCGAACAACTAAGACAAAAGACTTGGGGCTAGAGTGCGGCGATCTTTTTTATACTTACTCTAAATTAAAATCTAACGAGGTGAACGAGATGGGTAAGTTAGTAGAAGGCATCTGGCATGATGTCTGGTACGACACAAAAACCACAGGTGGTAAATTCATTCGCGAAGACGCCGGTTTTCGTGATTGGATCAAGAATGAACCTGACGCCAAATTCCAACCGGAATCGGGGCGCTATCATCTTTACGTGTCATTAGCTTGTCCATGGGCGCATCGAACGTTGATTTTCCGCGCACTGAAGGGTCTGGAAGAGCACATTGATGTTACGGTTGTATGTCCGGATATGTTGAGCGAAGGCTGGCAAATGGGCCTGCCTGAACCACTGTTTGGCTATAAGCGCTTACACCAACTCTATACACACGCAAAACCAGATTACACGGGCAGGGTGACTGTGCCTATATTGTGGGATAAAAAGTACAACACGATTGTCAGCAATGAGTCGTCGGAAATCATCCGCATGTTCAATTCGGAATTCAACCATATTACCGGGAATACCGATGACTACTATCCAGCGGAATTGCATGGTTTGATTGAAGAGTGGAACCAGTTTATCTATCCGAACATTAACAACGGTGTGTATCGCTGTGGCTTTGCAACTTCACAAGACGCTTACGAAGAAGCGTTTGAGGAGTTGTTCTCAGCTCTCGACAAGTTAGATAGCCACTTGGCGCTAAACCGATACTTGGTAGGCGATAAGCTAACAGAAGCTGATTGGCGCTTGTTTACCACTTTGATCCGTTTTGATGCAGTCTATGTCGGTCACTTCAAGTGTAATAAGAAACGCATTCAAGATTACGCCAACTTGCAGGGCTATCTAAAAGAACTGTACCAAGTGAAAGGGGTCAAACAGACCACAGACTTTTACCATATCAAACGCCATTATTACTACAGCCATACTGGAATCAACCCGACGCAAATTGTGCCAGTCGGCCCGGAATTAGACCTCGACTCCCCACACGGCCGAGATAAGGTTTAAACCCAATTGGAGAAAGCCCAAAGTGAAAACTGCTTTGGGCTTTTTTTAATCACAATTGTTTTGCCTGATTCACAGATAAATCGCCAAAAGCGCTTAAACTTATGATTAGGCTTATAACTTTTGGTGGAACATGGACATCAGTGAGTTTGTCAGCGGTGACAATCACATCTGGAATCTGCTTATCGCACTGCTATTAGGTGCAATTATCGGCACTCAGCGGGGTTGGGTGATGCGTCACGGTGTCGAAGGCAGCCGAGTCGCTGGTATTCGTACTTTTTCGTTAGTCGGATTACTCGGCGGTTTAGTCGCTGTGCTTTCGCAATTATATACGCCTTTATTGCTCGGTTTTGCCCTTATCGCGCTTGTTTGTCTCGCAGGGGTTGCGTTTGTTGTACGCCAGCGAATCAGTGAAGATCTGAGTATTACTGGCGTAGTCAGCCTATTAATTACCTTTGTCATTGGTAGCCTTGCGGCATCGGGGCAGGCCGTCTTAGCGGCATCTGCCGCTGTGATTACCGCCTTAGTGCTGGATAATAAGCGAGAACTGCACGACGCGCTGCAAAAGCTTCAAGAGTACGAACTGGATGCGGCGTTAAGGCTTTTGCTGATCTCGATTGTTCTATTGCCAATGCTGCCGAACCAAACTTATGGTCCTTGGAATGCGCTAAACCCTTACGAAATTTGGTGGATGGTCGTGTTGATCGCCGGCATTTCGTTTGTTGGTTACTTTGCGATAAAAATTGGTGGCGAACGGCGAGGAATTCTCTTCACATCGGTGTTTGCTGGGCTCAGCTCCTCGACCGCGCTTACCTTGCAGTTTTCTCAACTTTCCAAAGAACAACCCCGAATCAGTCCGCTGTTAGCGAGCGGAATCTTACTCAGTTGCGGCACCATGTTTCCAAGGTTGATCGTGGTACTGACGGTGTTAAATCCACCGTTGGTGAAACTGCTGTGGCCAATCATTTTATCGATGATGGTAGCGATGTATTTTATGGCTTGGCGAATATGGCGCGAAGTCGATATCGAAAACATTGAGCCGGACAACAAGCAGAAGAACCCACTTGCACTGCAATCCGCGGTATTTTTTGGTCTTGTACTGGCGATGATAATGCTGCTTTCACATGCGTTGTCTGAGTGGTTTGGTGACGCCGGTACGCTGATTCTGTCTGCGCTTTCAGGGATCACTGATGTGGACGCCATATCACTTGCGCTAGCGAGGCAAAGTCCGCTAACGCTCTCGCTACCTACTGCTGCTCTCGGCATTGTGATTGCCGCTTCGGTAAATACTTTGGTCAAAATGGGTATGGTGGTGGTATTAGGTGATAAGTCTTTGGCGCGAAGAATTGCGCCTGCGATGTTGTTGAGCGTTCTGACGGGGGCCACGGTGTTTATTTTGATGGTTTAACTGGTATGCGAGTGATACAAAAAAGCCCTCGACTAAGTCGAGGGCTTTCAATTTATTTTATCCAATCGAGAGAGGATTACTTCTGCTCTTGAGTCGCTTGGATTGCTGTTAGCGCGATTGTGTATACGATGTCGTCTACTAGTGCACCACGAGACAGGTCGTTTACAGGCTTACGCATGCCTTGCAGCATTGGACCGATAGATACTAGGTCTGCAGAGCGCTGTACCGCTTTGTAAGTCGTGTTACCAGTGTTTAGGTCTGGGAATACGAATACGGTCGCTTTACCTGCTACTGGAGAGTTTGGCGCTTTAGAAGCAGCAACGTTTTCCATGATCGCAGCATCGTATTGAAGAGGACCGTCGATGATTAGGTCAGGACGTTTCTCTTGAGCCAGTTTGGTCGCTTCACGTACTTTATCAACGTCTGCACCCTTACCAGATTCACCAGTAGAGTAAGAGATCATTGCAACGCGAGGGTCGATACCGAACGCTGCTGCAGAATCTGCAGATTGGATCGCGATTTCAGCCAGCTGCTCAGCTGTTGGATCTGGGTTGATTGCACAGTCACCGTAAACCAGTACTTGATCAGGCAGAAGCATGAAAAATACTGATGATACGATAGACGCGTTAGGTGCAGTCTTGATGATTTGGAACGGAGGAACGATAGTGTTCGCTGTGGTGTGAACCGCACCAGAAACCAGACCGTCAACTTCGTCATTCTCAAGCATCATAGTGCCTAGGAATACAGAGTCTTGTAGTTTCTCGCGAGCAACCACTTCCGTCATGCCTTTTGCGCCACGTAGCTCAACTAGACGAGCAACGTAGTTTTCGCGGATAGCATCAGCGTCGATGATTTGAACGCCAGCACCTAGCTCAACACCTTGCTGTGCTGCAACGCGTTTGATTTCTGCTGGGTTACCAAGAAGCACACACTCTGCAATACCACGTTCTGCACAGATAGCGGCTGCTTTCACTGTACGCGGCTCATCACCTTCAGGAAGCACGATACGCTTACCAGCTTTGCGAGCAAGCTCAGTTAGTTGGTAACGGAATGCTGGTGGGCTTAGACGACGAGACTTCTGAGTGCCTTCCGTCATTGACTCGATCCAGTTACCGTCGATGTGGCTTGCCACGTGCTCGTTGATAAACTCGATACGCTCTTTATCGTCAGCTGGTACTTCTAGGCTAAAGCTCTGTAGGTTCAGAGACGTTTGCCATGTGTTACCGTTCGCTTTGAAAATTGGTAGACCTGTGTCGAAAGCAGGCTTACATAGGCCAGCGATCTCTTCAGGGATGTCATAACCACCAGTAAGTAATACTGCACCGATGTCTACACCGTTCATTGCTGCTAGAGAAGCGGCAACGATAACGTCTGGACGGTCAGCTGAAGTTACAAGTAGTGAACCTGGCTTGAAGTGCTCAATCATGTGCGGTAGAGAACGTGCACAGAATGTGATGCTCTTGATACGACGAGTGTTGATTTCACCTTCGTTAACGACTTCCGCTTTAAGGTGTTTCGCCATGTCGATTGCACGAGTTGCGATTAGGTCGATGCTCCACGGCACACAACCTAGAACGCGGATTGGAGATGTATTGAAGATCTCCATCACTTTCATTTCGTTCTGCTTCGCGCTATCTGCATCGTCAAAGATTTCAGAGAGGTCAGGGCGAGTACGGCCTGCTTCATCGACTGGAGCATTCAGTTTGTTGATGATAACGCCAGAGATGTTTTTGTTCTTAGTACCACCGAAGTTAGAACATGCTACTTCGATACGCTCTTTAAGTTGAGCTGGGTTGTCAGTCCCCGGAGTTGCAACCAATACGATTTCTGCACCAAGTGTCGCAGCGATTTCCGCGTTCACTTGGTTAGCGAATGGGTGCTTACGAGTTGGTACAAGACCTTCGATCAGTGTTACTTCTGCATCTTTGTTGATTTGGTTGTAACGCTCAACCACTGTTTCTAACAGCTCATCCATTTTGTCGTTACCGATTAGAGAATCTGCAACTGACATCGGCATAGGTTGACCGATCTTGATATCGCTGTTAACACCGATAATGGTTGAAGTGAGATCTGGTTGATCGCCACCGCTGCGTGGCTGGCTGATAGGCTTGTAGAAAGAAACCTTAACGCCTTTGCGCTCCATAGCGCGAAGAACACCCATGCTTACGCTAGTAAGACCAACACCAGCACTTGCAGGGATAAGCATAATAGTACGAGACATTCGTAGAGTACCTTTTGCTATTGGGATAAAAGCTCAACTGCGTATTCCTTGGCGTGGAATAGGAGTTAAGCCCCACTAAAGAGAACCGGCTGGCTCAGTGCCAACCGGTTGAGTCAATTAAAGAGCTGCTAGACGTGCAGTGTCTTCTGCAATAACTAGCTCTTCGTTGGTAGAGATAACCATTGCTGGGATACGGCTTTCTGCAGTCGTGATAGTACCTTCACCACCAAAACGTGCTTTAAGGTTTGCTTCGCTATCTACTTCGATACCGAAGATACCAAGACGGTTTAGAACCATTTCACGGATAGGGCCTGAGTTCTCGCCAATACCGCCAGTGAAAGTGATTGCGTCTAGACGGCCGTCCATTGAAGCAGTGTAACCTGCTACATATTTAGCTAGACGATGGCAGAACACGTCCATTGCACGTGTTGCTTCTTCTTTTTCACCGTAGTTGTCTTCAACGAAACGACAGTCAGAAGTCACTTCAGTTAGACCTTGAAGACCAGATTCTTTAGTCAGCATCGTGTTGATTTGATCAACTGAGTAACCTAGAGCGTCGTGTAGGTGGAAGATGATCGCAGGGTCGATGTCGCCACAGCGAGTACCCATTACTAGACCTTCAAGCGGAGTTAGACCCATAGAAGTGTCTACTGATTTACCGTTCTTGATTGCACATACAGATGCGCCGTTACCTAGGTGACAGTTGATGATGTTCACTTCTTCCATAGGCTTGTTTAGTAGGCCAGCGACTTCACGAGTGATGAACAGGTGAGAAGTACCGTGCATACCGTAACGACGAATACCGTGCTCTTTGTATAGGTTGTAAGGAAGAGCATATAGGTAAGACTCTTCAGGCATTGTTTGGTGGAATGCAGTGTCAAATACAGCAACGTTTTTCAGCTCAGGGAAGTTTTTCTTAGCCGCTTCGATACCGATGATATGCGCAGGGTTATGAAGAGGTGCAAATGTTGCAGCGTCTTGAATACCTTTTAGAACTTCATCAGTAATTAGTGCAGATTGAGTGAACTGCTCGCCACCGTGAACGATACGGTGACCGATTGCGCCTAGGTTAGCTTTAAGCTCTGGCTTAGAAGCAAGAATAGTTTCTACCATAAACGCGAGTGCTTCTTCGTGAGCTGCACCTTCGCCTAGTTGAGCTTCGTGCTTGCCATCAAGTTTCCACTTGATGCGAGCTTCAGGAAGGTGAAGACACTCAGCAAGACCTGATAAGTGCTCGTCGCCGTTCTCGGCATCAACAACGGCAAATTTAAGAGAAGAACTACCGCAGTTTAAAACTAAAACTAGCTTAGACATGTATGACTACCTGTTATTCGTCTGATTACAAAATCAGTAAGGATGAAAATTAATCACAAGAATAGACGATGCTGAAAATAGCGTGTACTAATCTTGGTCAAAAAAACTTCGAATTCCGTATAATTATGAACGTGATGATTCCAAGTCACCGCGTTTGCATCCTTGCAGATAGGTCTCAAGAGTTGCTTATCTGGTAAATAACGGCAACAATGAGATTGTAGGTCTGCAAAGAATAGCGATAAGCGCTAATGATAACAAAAAAAATTTGAAAGAATATTAACTTTTATCATTTTTTTGCGTTTAAAGTTGAATGTTTCAATTAAATTTTAATCAAGGCCTGAAGCTATTAAGTGAGAGAGTCGTATGAGTAATAAAGTCGGATTAGTTCATAGCCTACGAGATGGGCAGAAGTACATGGATACCTGGCCTATGCGCAAAGAGCTCAACTTATTGTTTCCTGAGCAGCGCATCATCAAAGCGACTCGCTTTGGGGTAAAAGTAATGCCAGCGATCGCCGCCATCAGTGTTTTGACTCAGATGGCTTTTGATAACTACAGCTCAATGCCTCAATCGGTCATCATCGCTCTGTTTGCGATCAGTATGCCGATTCAAGGTATCTGGTGGTTGGGCAATAGGGCGAACACCCAGTTGCCTCCATCATTAGCGGGTTGGTATCGAGAAATTCATCAAAAGATTGTGGAAAGTGGCAGTGCGGTCGAGCCGATTAAATCTCGCCCTAGATACAAAGAGTTGGCACGCATTCTCAATAGCGCCTTCAGACAACTCGACAAATCATCTCTAGAACGTTGGTTCTAAAATGTTATCAGAGCAAACAAAAAGCGCCTTTTATAAGGCGCTTTTGTCATTGATGGGCTTTTAGCCAATTAGTTAAACATCGCAATCGCGGCTTCTGGTTCGATGTATTCCAGACCAAAGCCTTCTGCGACTTCTTTACACGTCACTTTACCGTGGATAACGTTCAGACCTTCTAGGAAACCTTTGTCTTCAAGAAGCGCTTCGCGATAACCTTTGTTGGCTAGTTTGATAATATAAGGTAGTGTTGCGTTATTAAGGGCGAAAGTAGAAGTGCGAGCAACAGCACCTGGCATGTTCGCAACACAGTAGTGAACTACATCATCAACAATGTAAGTTGGTTCCGCGTGAGTGGTTGCGTGTGAAGTTTCGAAACAACCACCTTGGTCGATCGCTACGTCAACGACCGCAGAACCAGGCTTCATTTTGGCAATGTGTTCTTTGGTGACAAGTTTAGGAGCCGCAGCACCAGGGATAAGCACTGCGCCAATGACTAGGTCAGCTTCAAGGACGTGTTTTTCGATTGCATCTTCAGTTGAGTAAATAACTTTTGCTTGACCCTGGAATTCTTCGTCTAGACGACGTAGTGTATCAACGTTGCGATCAAGAATAGTGACATCCGCGCGAAGACCGATGGCCATGCGAGCAGCATTGGCGCCAACGACACCGCCGCCGATGACGACAACTTTAGCTGGTTCAACGCCTGGAACGCCGCCAAGAAGAAGTCCACAACCACCGTGAGATTTCTCTAAGGTTTGTGCACCAGCTTGAATAGACATGCGTCCTGCGACTTCAGACATTGGAGCTAGTAGTGGCAAACGACCCATATTATCTGTTACAGTTTCATATGCTATGCAGACAGCTTTGCTCTTGATTAGCTCTTCAGTTTGTGGAAAATCTGGTGCTAGGTGCAAATATGTAAATAAAATTTGCCCTTCGCGGAGCATGGCACGCTCAACAGCTTGAGGTTCTTTGACTTTGACAATCATCTCAGCTGTTGCGAAAACCTCTGCAGCAGTAGGAAGAATGGATGCGCCTACAGCGATGTAATCGTCGTCTGAAAAACCAATGCCTACGCCGGCATTGGTTTCAACAAAAACTTGGTGGCCTTTAGACACTAGCTCGCGAACGCTTGCTGGGATCATGCCTACGCGGTACTCGTGGTTCTTGATCTCTTTAGGTACGCCTATGATCATCCTGACTCCTTATTCTATTTTGGTTGTGAAATCTGGTTTGAATAACTAAGTGTAGGGTAAATCTTCGAATTAACGTCTAGTATAGACAGGATGTAATAATATTTGATACTAAATATTAAAAGATTGTAGTATATTTTTTTGCAAGGAAGTAACAAGGTGGAATAAAAAATGGCAGACAACAATAAGAAGCCGTCCAAGGATCTAGACCGTATCGATCGCAATATTCTTAATGAATTGCAGAAAGACGGTCGCATATCAAACGTAGAACTGTCCAAGCGTGTGGGTCTTTCTCCTACACCATGTCTAGAACGTGTTCGTCGTCTTGAGCGACAAGGTTACATTACTGGGTACACAGCATTACTGAACCCACAGTACCTTGATGCATCACTACTCGTTTTCGTTGAAATCACTTTAAATCGTGGTGCGCCAGACGTGTTTGAGCAGTTTAATACTGCAGTTCAGAAACTAGATGATATTCAAGAGTGTCACTTAGTATCGGGCGACTTTGACTACTTGTTGAAAACGCGAGTATCAGATATGAGTGCGTACCGTAAACTGTTAGGTGACACACTGCTACGCCTTCCAGGTGTAAACGACACACGTACCTACGTGGTAATGGAAGAAGTTAAGCAAACGAACCAATTGGTTATCAAAACTCGATAATTGCGTATAAGTCTGAATACCTTTCGATATTCTGACTTTAGGCAATTGGGTTTTAGGCCCTTATATGGTTAAATCGATAGTCCGAGTAGCATAGCTGCTCGGGCTATTTTTTTTCGCTACAAAGATAAGTTGGTTATGTTCAAAGAGAACAGAAGTAAAGTTGAAACAATAATCAAAACAGGGGAAGAGCCTCAGCCTTCTCGCCTGACAGGTCCGCAACGTCTCAAGGAGTGCACACTTATTGTGATTGTGCTGCTTTCTATTTTGCTGTCTGTCGCACTACTGACTTTTAGTCCTGCTGATCCCTCATGGTCTCAAACCGCATGGGGAGTTGATGTTGAAAACGCTGGTGGCCTCGTCGGTGCTTGGCTGGCGGATACGCTATTTTTTACCTTTGGTTCTTTGGCATACCCAATTCCGTTTATTATTACGGTCACAGCATGGGTATTTCTGCGTAACCGTGATGAAGACGAGCCTTTAGATTTGATGCTCTGGGGCACGCGTCTACTTGGTCTAACCATACTTATTCTCACCAGCTGTGGTCTTGCCGATATTAACTTTGACGATATTTGGTATTTCTCTTCAGGTGGCGTGATTGGTGATGTGCTTACCAGCCTCGCTCTGCCAACGCTAAATGTACTGGGGACGACCTTGGTACTGTTGTTCCTTTGGGGCGCAGGCTTAACCTTACTCACGGGCGTTTCATGGCTAACGATCGTTGATAAACTAGGCGCGTTGGCGATATCTGCATTCACCGGTTTGTTGAACAAGATTCGTGGTGAACAAGAAGAAATCCTCGAAGCCCAACTGGCGATGGCGAATTCAGCTCCGCATGATCTAGAGCGTGAAGAATTGCCGTTTGCTGCTAAAGAAATGGCGGAAGACGCTGCCGAGCCGCAACGTCGCTTCAACATTCACATGCCTGAGGCACGCAAAGAACCTGTTATTAGTGCGGACCCACTCTTTGAAGCCCCGAGCGTTGATGAACCTGTGTTTGAAGACAAATCGACGCAAACGCCGCCTCGTCAGCCTGAACCTATTCAAGCTCAACCTGAGCCAGTTGTTGCTCCTGAACCTGTTGTGGCAACGGCTAAACCACAACCTGCGCCAGATCATGAAGATGAGCCGCAGGTAGAGCGTACGCGCCAGTTGGGTGCAACGATTGAAGAATTAGAAGCGGCAGCGCAGCGTGAAGATGACTTTGCTCAACAAGCGGCCGACGAAAACCCAGTTGAACCTCATAATGACTTCCAGACAATCTATGAGTACGAACAATCTCAACAGCAAGTGTCTGTAGAGCAAAACCTCCCATGGAACAATGCTGAAGAAGCGGCGGAAGAAGAGCTCACTCAACCTGCGCTGCAAACCGAGCAATTGGAAGACATCTCGGCGTCAATTGAGCCAGAATCGGACCATCAAGAACCGACCATTTCCACCTTTGATGTGGCGGACGACGATGAGCAACAACCTGTGATGGCAGACGTCGAAGAAGTCGACCCAGAAGACCAAGACGTCGCGGCATTCCAAAACATCGTTTCTGATGCTCAGGCAAAAGTCGCTGCACAGCAAAATCCATTCTTGGTGCAACAAGAAACGAACCTGCCTAAACCAAAAGAACCAATGCCGACGTTGGAGCTATTGTACCATCCAGAAAAGCGTGAAAACTTCATCGACCGTGAAGCATTGGAAGAGATCGCGCGCTTGGTAGAAGCAAAACTGGCGGATTACAAAATCAAAGCGGAAGTTGTGGACATATTCCCTGGACCTGTCATTACTCGGTTTGAGCTAGATCTGGCTCCGGGTGTGAAAGTAAGCCGTATTTCTGGACTTTCAATGGACTTGGCTCGTTCATTGTCTGCAATGGCGGTACGCGTCGTAGAGGTGATTCCGGGTAAACCTTATGTCGGCCTAGAATTGCCTAATATGAGCCGTCAAACCGTATACTTCTCAGATGTGGTAGGCAGTCCTCAGTTTATTGATGCGAAATCGCCAACGACAGTCGTGCTAGGCCAAGACATCGCTGGCGAAGCAGTGGTTGCAGACCTATCGAAGATGCCACACGTGTTGGTGGCAGGTACTACAGGTTCGGGTAAGTCGGTCGGTGTGAACGTAATGATTCTGAGTATGCTTTATAAAGCGACGCCAGAAGATGTACGTTTCATCATGATTGACCCTAAGATGCTCGAACTTTCTATCTATGAAGGTATCCCGCATCTATTGTCTGAAGTTGTGACCGACATGAAAGATGCCTCAAACGCACTACGTTGGTGTGTGGGTGAGATGGAACGCCGCTACAAACTGATGTCAGCGCTTGGTGTGCGAAACATCAAAGGTTTTAACGATAAGCTTAAGATGGCAGCAGAAGCTGGGCACCCAATCCACGATCCATTGTGGCAACCAGGCGACAGTATGGATGAGCTGCCACCACTACTCGAGAAACTGCCGTACATTGTTGTGGTGGTGGACGAGTTTGCTGACCTGATGATGGTGGTTGGTAAGAAAGTGGAAGAGCTGATTGCTCGCCTAGCTCAAAAAGCACGTGCTGCAGGTATCCACTTGATTCTAGCGACCCAGCGTCCTTCGGTTGATGTTATTACGGGTCTGATCAAGGCCAATATTCCGACTCGAGTTGCGTTTACCGTTTCGACTAAGACCGACTCGCGCACTATCCTAGACCAGGGCGGCGCTGAATCATTATTGGGTATGGGTGACATGCTTTACTTGCCGCCGGGTTCAAGCCACACAATCCGTGTTCACGGCGCATTTGCTTCGGACGACGATGTTCACGCGGTAGTGAATAACTGGAAAGCGCGTGGTAAGCCAAATTACATCGATGAAATTACGCATGGTGACCAAGGCCCAGAAGCGCTGTTGCCGGGTGAAAAGCCAGAAGGTGATGAAGAGATGGATCCGCTATTTGACCAAGTGGTTGAGCACGTGGTTCAGTCTCGACGTGGTTCGGTTTCTGGTGTTCAGCGTCGCTTTAAAATCGGTTACAACCGTGCCGCGCGTATCGTTGAGCAGTTGGAAGCACAAGGTATTGTCAGCGCGCCAGGCCATAATGGGAACCGCGAGGTATTAGCTCCAGCCCCAAGTCGTGATATGAACTAATCAAAACGAACGAAGATAAAAACAAAAGCGCAGGTATGACCTGCGCTTTTTAGTCTCTAGAAAAGAGCCAAGTTATTTGTTTTTGGCAAACTGAGAAATCACAATTACCGCTAAAGCGATAAGGTTTGCAGCAAAAATGATCACTAACCATTGCGGCATTGATAGGGTTAAGAATTGCCAAACTATCTTGCTACAGTCGCCATACGCTTCAAACATCCACGGAACCCATTGGTTAAGTGGCGCCCAATCTGGGAATGTGACAAATAGATCGCAAGTCGCAAATGGGGATGGATTAAACTGATAATCAACGTGCTGCATTGATAGTGCAAGGCCTTTGTACGCGCTAGCGCCCCAAGCGGCTAAGCCCAACCAGCGAAACACTGGGTTATTCGGAGCAATCAGTCCAATCAACGCAGCACCGCCAATCCCTAGCATCGCGACACGCTCGTAGATACACATCACGCAAGGTGAAAGCATCATAACGTGCTGGAAAAACAACGCGCACGCTTCAAAGAACACGATAAATGCAAGAAGAAGGAACCAAGAAAGACGTCCTTGGGAAAATGTTTTAAGTGTGGAAAGTAAATTCACAACAGTGTCCTGAAAATAAAAAAGCCCTGACTAATCAGAGCTTTTTATCGTGTAAAAGTTTCAGTAGCAATAAAAACTTTTCAATATTTGGAGTTAGTGACCACCAGATACCGCTTGAACAGCGTCACCAGCGTGGTGTGAGATCCAGCCTGCATCGTAGAACCAAGTTGTCATTGGGTCGACTAAGAAGACGATACCAGCTAAGCCAACTAACGCTAAAACGATGGTGTAAGGCAGTGCCATGATGACCATGCGTCCGTATGACAAGCGGATAAGTGGCGCCAGTGCAGACGTTAGCAAGAATAGGAACGCAGCTTGGCCGTTTGGCGTTGCAACTGAAGGTAGGTTAGTGCCGGTGTTGATAGCGACAGCAAGTAGGTCGAACTGATCGCGGGTGATCATGCCTTCAATCAGAGCTGTTTTCACTTCGTTGATGTAAACCGTGCCAACGAATACGTTGTCCGACACCATCGACAACAAGCCGTTTGCTACGTAGAAAAGCGCGAGCTGCGTGCCTTTGTCTTCAACGTGCAGTACTGCATCGATAACTGGCTTAAATAGCTCTTGGTCGATGATAACTGCAACAATAGAGAAGAAAACCGCGAGTAGGGCAGTGAATGGCAACGCTTCTTCAAACGCTTTACCCAATGAGTGCTCTTCGATCACACCGGTGAAAGCTGTTGCGAGAATGATTACCGATAGGCCAATTAGACCAACCGCTGCAAGGTGCAATGCTAGGCCGACGATCAACCATACCGCGATTAAACCTTGAACCCAAAGTTTCGCGACGTCTTGGTTAGTACGGTTTTTACGCTCCTCGTTGTCGAAATCAACCAAGATCTGACGAACGTTATCAGGTAGGCGAGCGCCGTAACCGAATACTTTAAACTTCTCGACTAACACACAAGTAATCAAACCACAAATGAATACGGGTAGAGTTACAGGCAGCATACGAATGATGAATTCACCAAATTGCCAACCCGCTTGGTCTGCAATGATCAGGTTTTGTGGTTCACCCACCATGGTCATTACACCGCCGAGTGCAGTACCCACACCAGCGTGCATTAGCAGAGAACGCAAGAACGCACGGTAGTTTTCCAAGTCATCACGAGTCAGCTCAGATAAGTGGTCGTCTTGTGTATGGTCGTGGGCAGTACTTGAACCTTTACCTGATGCTACTTTGTGATAAATCGCGTAGAAGCCGACCGCTACGCTAATCACCACCGCAATAACCGTTAGTGCATCTAAGAATGCGGACAAAAATGCTGCTGCGAAACAGAACGCAACAGATAGCATTGATTTAGAGCGAATACCTAGCAGGATCTTGGTAAAAATGAACAGCAGTAGCTGCTTCATAAAGTAAATACCCGCAACCATGAACACTAGCAGTAACAGTACTTCGATGTTTGCGACCAGCTCATGTTTGACTTGCTCTGCGCTCGTCATCCCAATGGCAACCGCTTGGATCGCCAATAAGCCACCTGGCTGAAGTGGGTAACACTTTAATGCCATTGCCAGAGTAAAGATAAACTCTGCGACTAATAGCCAGCCTGCTACGAATGGGTTTACGAGGAAGAAAACTAGAGGGTTAATGATTAAGAAAGAAATGATGGCAACTTTGTACCAATCTGGGGCTTTACCAAGAAAGTTCTTAATAAACGCATTTCCGAGTGAAATCGGCATGATCGTAATACTCTTATAAGTTGTTATGAATCGACACTGAACGTGCTTGCTTCATAAATCGGAGCAATACCAAACAAAAGCTGCACTCTTGGTTTAGTGCAATTCTTATTGATATTTTGGGTATTAAACCCGATCCAACAGTGACTTAGAAAAACAACATTAAGAGATTGAATGTGGCCTTGCCAAGTCACTCCCTGAGAAAGACAAGCACTCCTTACTTCGGTCGCCACTCTACTCTCCAGCAAAATTTAGTCAATCATAAAGTGGAGTTAGGCAATTATATTCATTCATTTTTGTCTAAAAACGCGATCTGAGTGGCGTAAATATCTGTAGATAGTTGCGAAAACCTGCACTTAGTGCCGTGACGGAGTCGAAGTGTAAGAATAACAGAGAATAGGTGAATGTTCTGAATGGAAATCAAAGAGTTTTCTGTAAATAGTCACACTTAGGATTTGTGAGCTTTCCCTTTTATTTCTGGGGCTTTGTTGTGTTAAATTTTTATTAAACTTGAAAATAATCGGGTTATTCATTGATGTGAATATGCAAAATGCTCGTTTCACAATTAGAGTTAATACTCAATTGTTGTTTGACTGCAAGTTTACTTGGTTCTGGTTTCCGATATAACTTAACTAGTGGTATGATGAGTTGCAATATACCCATAAAAATACAAATAGTGGACAAGACATAAATGGTCATAAAGGCAAAGAGTCCAGCTGGATTTGCGGAAAAATATATTATTGAAAGCATTTGGAAAGGACGCTTTCCTCCTGGTTCTATCTTACCTGCAGAAAGAGAGCTCTCTGAACTTATCGGAGTAACACGAACAACTTTGCGTGAAGTACTACAGCGTTTGGCGCGCGACGGTTGGTTGACGATCCAACACGGTAAACCCACTCGAGTGAATCAGTTTATGGAAACGTCAGGTTTGCATATCCTCGATACACTCATGACGTTGGACGCTGGAAACGCCACTTCGATTGTAGAAGATCTACTTGCAGCACGTACCAATATCAGCCCAATTTTTATGCGCTATGCGTTTAAAGCAAACAAAGAGAGCTCAGAGAAAACCATCTCAACGGTTATCGAGTCCTGTGAAGCGTTGCTTGCCGCTGACTCTTGGGATGCGTTTATGCAGTCTTCAGCTTACGCAGATAAAATTCTGCAACATGTGAAAGATGACGGCGAAAAAGACGAAGCGATTCGTCAGTCGATTTTGGTTGCAAAAACATTCAACTTCTACGATTACATGCTGTTCCAACGCTTAGCGTTTCATTCTGGTAACCAGATTTACGGCCTGATCTTTAACGGTCTGAAAAAACTGTACGACCGTGTTGGTAGCTACTACTTCTCGAACCCAGAAGCGCGTAGTTTGGCACTGAAGTTCTACCGTGACCTGTTAGATGTATGTGAAACAGGTGACCGTGAACGCATCCTGATCGTAGTACGTAACTACGGTATGGAAAGTGCCCAAATCTGGAATAAGATGAAGATGACTCTGCCGACCAACTTTACGGAAGACGACAGCTAATCTGGATTAAAAGAAAAACCGCCGAAAGGCGGTTTTTTTTGTATTTAGAAACTGTTTACCTATAAGGTTAGCAATCGGCACATTCGTCGTCATTGCCGCCTGCTTCAAGGAACCAGTTGGTTAGGTGCGTCTTAAGGTCTTTGAGTTCGTCAGGTCCAATCAGAGCAAGGCCTAGGTCTTCTGCGCGGGTAATGTCATTGTGGCGAAGCGGACGGAAACTCACCAACATCGCGCGTGCTTGTAGGCCACCTAGTAAGTCACGCAACGATTCGAGCTTATACAAGGTATCATCGCCGTCATCACGCATCCCTTTGGTTTTACACTCAATAATGTGCAGCTTGTTGTTAACCACAGACGCGACATCGAGCTCGTTACGCACTTCACGCTCGCCCAGTTGTCGATAAACTTGCACATTTAAAGAACGGTCTTGAATCGTAGGCATGCTTGTCTGAATTTGGCGTACCGTGCTGTGAACTAACGTTTCTAACCATTCGCCATTCGAGAAGCGACGCGCGTCCTCGTTAGCAAAGGTTAAGGTGCCGTTTTCATAAGTCGCTATGCCAGTATCCACCAAGTCGGTGATCAGCATATTGAGCTCGCGGTAGCCTTGTTGTTTCTCAGTGAGTTCAACATCAAGTTTCTGCTCTTTACGACACGTGGTGGCTAGGTAGTTCAGCGTTGCTAAGCCTGGGCCAAGTTCCAGTGCGTTGCTTGCCCAGCGCTCGCCAAGTTCATAAAGCTGTTGGTCAAGTTGGGGAGAGATCTCATGTTCGCTGAACTCTCCACGCGCGCCGAATATCGTCAAGTAGTCATCAATGGTGATGCGGTCTTGAACCTGTGTATCTTCTTTGCCGTCTGGGTAGAGCCAGCACAAGCGGTCGCTACTTGGCTCGACAACAAAGATTGGCCAATGATAGCTACGGAATATTTCGTAAACGGAAAGCAGGCGATGACGTAAACCGCAGCTTGCGTTTAACTTTACGTCTTCAGCACGTTGTTTTAAGTCTTTGGCGAGAGCGCAAATGCTTTGTTTTATCTTGGTCGGATTGGCAACGTTAGGGATTTCGAAAAACTCGGAGGTGATTTGACGTTTTGCTAATACGTTGTGAAGGCGGGTGTAAATTTCTTCTTGAGCTTTTACACCGATGAAAACGATGTGATTGCTGATCGTCCGATTGTCTAATAGCGGGGTTACCAAGCGAATTGGGTCTTTGTCTATGATGCCAACATGAATTGCCATAACTGTTCCTCAAGTATGGCTTGCAAAAAAGTGTGACAGAAAACGGGCAAGCCTATTACCCATATAATGTCATGGGTTAAAAAAAACAAGGGCAACTAACAAAATTAGTCGCCCTTGGCATAAGTTTAGTTGTTGTTATAACTTGAATTGATGAACCAATTCGCCTTGTTGGTTGGCGAGAATAGTTAAGTCTGTGCTGGTTTTGGCGATCTGTGCCATCGCTTGGTAGTTCTGCTCAGCAATCAGGTTGATTTCTTCGATATTGCGCGCAATATCACCTGAAGTTGCGCTTTGTTCAGTCGCCGCTTGCGAGATCTGTCCACTCATACGGCTGATCTCAATAATCAGTGCTTGAATCTCCTCCATTGCACTATTGGCGTTGGACGCTTGTTCAACAGATTGCTCCATTTCTGCCATACAACTTTGAATCACTTGGCTTGCTGAAGACGAGCTTGATTGCAAACTACTGATCATGTTTTCGATTTCGCTCGTAGACGCCGTGGTTCTTTGGGCCAGAACGCGTACTTCATCGGCAACCACTGCAAATCCTCTTCCTTGATCACCGGCGCGTGCGGCTTCTATGGCTGCATTCAGCGCTAGTAGATTGGTTTGCTCTGCGATATTGCGGATAACATCGAGAATCGAACCAATTTTACTGCTCATGCTTTGCAGATCTTTCACTGCCTCCACCGACTGCAACAACCGAGTTTCTAATTGATTGATGGTAGAGATGTTGGTGCTCATGATTTGTCGACCGGATTCCGATGCGACTTCGACTTGCTCGACCATGTGCTGCGAGTTCTGCGCATTCTGCGCGACTTCCTGCACGGAATGAGACATTTCTGTCATCGCTGTCGCAACCGTCGCGGTTTGTTCTCTTTGCTGGCTTAATTGCTCTTGTGCTTGCGACGAAGTGCTCTGGTTGGAATCGGCGGTCTTCGTCAGGTTGTCTGACGCATCGTTGAGTTTGACCAAAATGTTGTGCAGGCTATCGGCGAGGGTGTTGATGTGCCCGCTGACGCGGCTGAACTCGTTGTTGTAACGAATATCAATCCGATGGGTCATGTCGCCTTCGGTCAGATATTCCAACGTTTTCAGAATGCGAGTCAAAGGTTCACGTACGCTATGGGCAATGTGATAGCCGATACCGAGAGCAAGCGCAACCACCACACCACCAATAATGATCGATGTTGTGAGGCCTTGTTGATAAACCTCACCTGCTTCCAATAAGGAGGCGTGTAGTCCTTGCTCAGCGACGTCACTGAATGAGTTTAATATCGCCATAGTTTGGTCAACTTCAGCGGTCAAGTTCGCGATGTTCTGATACAACGCTTCTTTAGCTTGCAGATAAGAACTGTGCTGGTCTAGAACGCCGCCTTTTTTGCCGATGTCGACAGTAAACTGTTCCACAGGTTGATCAAAGACTTGTTTGAGCTCTGGCATTTGTGCGGTCAGCCCACGATACGCATAGTTAAGGTGCGTGACTGCTTTTTTGTTATTGGTGACGGCTTTGGCAACAAACTCAATATTGCTGCTAGCCAGAGCGTCCGACGTGATCACCTCAGCGTCTTTTAGCTTAATGAAGTAGCTTTCGGCCATCACTTTGACGGAGATTTTGCTCTGCTCATCCACATAATCTTTCATGCCGCTACTTAGCTCTGCATGTAAGCGCTGAAAACGTCGCGTCGATTGCTGTACTTCGGCCTGTGCTTCAAACATAGCGCGGTAGTTTGCCATCGCTTTGTTTGCTTCTTCGAAATAGCTGGTTTCCTTTTCTTTAAGCTGGACGATTTGTTGTTCAAGCTCTTCAATCGAGGAGGTCGCTTGTTCTAAGTCAGCCAGCGCTTGGTGATAGTCAGCTTGGGCGTCGGCAAAATGTGCAGAAAGTTCGTCCATGCGCTCGAAGCTTTGTGTCGTTAAAAAGTCTTTAAAGAGCTTGTCCGCAGAAAGGAGAGAAACACTGGTGTGATTGGATTGAGAAACTAGTGGTAAAGAACGATTAGAGACACTCTCGAAGTTGTCGTGAATCAATTGCATACCACGTGTGGTAACGATTGTGGTGATAATAAACATTACTAAGATCAATGCAAAACCAGCGTACATTCGCCGTATGACAGAGCCTTTCATAGACATCTCCCTGAGACATAATTATTGACAAAAAATAACAAAAAAAGAGTAATGTATTGATAGTGGCTGGGGGCTTTTACGACTCACAGCTCAAAAACAAAGCGTACGACTTGCTGTAAATGCCAATATTTAAACTTAACGATTGTTTTTAGTTGGTTATTTTGTACAGCTTGGCGCATACTCGGCAGTTGAGACAATTTTTAAAAGACAAGATGACGGAGCGCTTCATGACCGAAGAAACCATTTTCAGTAAAATTATTCGCAAAGAAATTCCTGCAGATGTTGTTTACCAGGATGATATGGTGACGGCGTTTCGTGATATTAACCCTCGTGCACCGAGCCATATCTTGATCATTCCAAATAAGCTCATTCCAACGGTGAATGATATTGCTGACGAAGATGAAGCGTTGATGGGGCGCATGTTTGTGGTTGCGCGCAAACTGGCGAAAGAAGAGGGCATTGATGAAGATGGCTATCGTCTCATCGTTAACTGTAACTCTCACGGTGGCCAAGAGGTTTACCATATACACATGCACCTTGTCGGCGGCCGTCCTCTAGGCCCGATGTTGATGAACTAACAAGCAACGATAAATGTTTGAGTCGGTGGAACTTTTCTCCGACTCGAACCACTAATAGCCATCATTATTACTTATTTATTCAGATTCCCGGGGTACGAGGTGCGTAAAAACGTTCAACTCGCATTCATTGTCGTTAGCTCCTTATATCTTTCTGCATGCGCCAACTTTTCTGCTGGCAATTTATTTAGCCATTACAGTGCGCAAAATCAGGAGCTTTACCAGGCTGTCCAGAGCGGACAGTACCAACAAGCGGAAGAATCCCTCCCAGAAGATATTGCTGGACCGATACTCGATAACTTTGAAAAAGGTCGAGTTCACTTGTTGAATGGGCAGTACGAGCAAAGTCAAAGTGCCTTTCAGTTGAGTGATGGCGCTGTTCGTGAGCAACAAGATAAAGCGACCATTTCTGTCTCGGATTCCGCGACCAGTTTAAGTGCCTTAGCGGTCAACGATAACCTGAACATCTACCAACCCGCTGACTATGAACTCGGTTTTCTCCATCTTTATCTCGGTTTGAACTACCTTCAAGGCAATGACCTAGAAGGGGCGTTGGTCGAAATGCGCCGTGCCAATCAAGTTCAAGAAAGGGCAAAAAAAGATCGTGAAAAGGAACTCGAGTCAGCTCAAGAAGATATGCAGGAGCAAGGCTTATCTCCTAACCTTGGCAGTATCTTATCGCAGTACCCTGACGCCGGAGATACGCTCAAAGCGGTACAGAACGGTTACTTGATGTATTTGTCCGCGTTGCTGTATGAAGCTGATAACGATTTAAACAGTGCGTATGTTGACTATCGCCGTGCGCTCGCGGTAATGCCTGACAACCAACAGGTGATTAACGGCGCTAAGCGTGTTGCTCAGCGCTTGGGGATGAGCGAGGACTTACGTCTACTCGAGAAGCGCTATGGCAAAGTGAAACGACTCGAACCTAATCAAGCACGCGTTATTGTTCTTCAAGAACAAGGAGTAGTGCAGAGCATGCAAGGCTGGAAACAAGCTTTGCCGTTGTTTGACAGTCGGGGGCAGGGCGTTTGGTATTCTATTTCATTACCTTATTACCCGAGTGTAAGTAAACCAAGCTTCCCGCCGTTGCTTGTTAATCAGCAAAGCGTCTCTAGCGATTTGCTGACGGATGTCAACCTGATGGCGCAAAAGGACCTGTCTGAGCGTTTGCCAAGTATTATCATCCGACAAGCGTTACGCGTGTGGGCAAAAGATCAGCTCAGACGTCAAGCCGCAAAAGAAGACGACGTTGGTAACTTGATTTTCAATGTCTGGAACGTTCTGACTGAGCAACCAGATACTCGCAGTTGGTTGACACTTCCAGGTGAAATCCGCAGTAGCAGTGTTATGGTGGAAGCGGGGCAGCAGTCTTTGTCGGTGGGTAACAAACGTATTGATTTTAATGTTAATGCTGGTGACACAGTGTTGGTTTGGGTTTCTCGCCAAGGCGATAATGCTACACTTTGGCATAAACAATTAGGAAATATCCGATGAAAAAATGGGCTATCGCGGCTTTGACCGCATTAACGCTATTGGGTTGTGCGGACAATACCGCTGGATTGCGCATTGATGGCGCGACACAAACTGTATTGTTTGGTGACAACGTCCTTGCAGGCCGTTTGAAGATTGACGATATATCGACAAACGATGTTGACGGACGTGCACGCGGACTTGTTCGACTTGAGAGCCAGTACAAAGGTGACCAAGCGATTCAATACCGTTTTTACTGGTACGACGATGAAGGTCTAGAAGTGAATACAAAACTAGGACCTTGGCGTCAGGCTATCGTGAGAGGCATGGAGACCATCGTTATTTCTGAAGTATCGGTAAACCCAAAAGGCACTCAGTTCCGTGTACAAATTCGCGAAAACGATAATTAATCCGAACTAAAGCGTTATTTCTTTAGTCATAGAGTAAAAATTCAAGAGAATCTTGAGGATCCAAGAATGAAAAAAAGTGTTATTGCACTCCTTGGCTTAGCTGTCATCTTAGGCGGTTGTTCGAATAAAGTAAGCTATGGTGATGCGCAAGCAGTGGAAACGACGACGATCGATTTCGGTTCGACAGATTTGCAAAAGATTGCGGGCGACATGGTCGATAGCATGATGATGTCTGGTTCAGTTGCGGCGATTACTCGCAACTCTCGACCAATCGTGTTTGTTGAACGTATCAAAAACAAAACCAGCGAGCACATCGATACGGAGTCAATTACTGACACAATCAGCACTAAGATGCTGAATTCTGGTAAATTCCGTTTTGTTGATATGGACCGCGTAGAAGCGGTACGTGAACAGCTAAACTTCCAAAACAACGACCAGCTAGTGAACCAGAGCAACGCGATTCAGTTTGGTAAAATGGTTGGCGCACAATACATGCTATACGGCAACCTATCGAGCATCGCGAAAAACGCGGGTAGCGACAAAGACGTGTACTACAAAATGACCATGCGTCTTATGGACTTGGAGTCAGGCCTTATCGAATGGGCAGATGAAACAGAAATCCGTAAACAAGAGTCAAAAAGCCTTTTAGGCTTGTAATCCTATCGAGAGGTGATGTATGGCAAGGATGTCATGGAGTGAAGCATGTCAACTCGACAGTTCATTGTTGTCACTCGATCACTTCTTTTCAGTGCCTCCAGACTACGCACAGACGTTGACTGGAGGCCTGACAAACCGATGTTGGAAAGTGGTTTCATCAAACGGTGAAGCTTATGTCTGGCGACCTGCTACCCCAATCACCAAAGCCTTTTCCATTTCCCGTTTTCAGGAATACCAGATCTTATCTGCGATTCGTGATTCGCAATTATCTCCAGCGCCTATTTTCATCAATGACCAAGGTTTATTAGTCGAGTGGGTTGAAGGCGAGTCATTGACGGCGTCGTTAGATGTTGATTCGCTTTTGGAAACCATGGCAGCTATCCACAATCTCAACACACAGCGAATTCCTGTCGCACCGTTCAACTTCACCGCCAGAGTCGACCACTACTGGATGCTGCTGCGCGAAGACTTGAAAACCCAACCTTACCATGATGTTTATCAAGGATGGCGAAAAGCCCCAGTGCTCGCCGATGTGGGTACCACACTGTGCCATTTTGATTTGGCGGGCTATAACATGGTGAAAACTGAGCAAGGCAACAAAGTCATCGACTGGGAATACGCCGCGCTGGCAGACCCAAGGCTTGACCTCACTCTGAGTATCGATGTGATGGATGCGTCTCCACTCGAAGTGGTTTATCAATACTGCAAGTTGCGTGGCATTGACGGTGTTGATGATTGGGTTGAAGGTGTTATGGCGTGGAAGCCACGTGCCACCATGATGGCGATGTTATGGTATTTGCTCGCTTACCAATTATGGGGAGATGAACAATACTTAACCCAAGCGGAAAAAATACTCGACACATTTTGCAGTTAAGATCACTGTTTCAAATATCGAAAATAGGATTCTTAGAATGTGCGCTTTTAAACCCTAGTTTTCGTGATAGATTTAAACGAGAAGGAGTGGGGGAAACAGAATGATTATTTACTTACATGGCTTTGATTCAACCAGCCCTGGTAACCATGAGAAAGTCTTGCAATTGCAGTTCATCGATGACGATGTGCGCTTTATCAATTACAGCACATTGCACCCCAAACACGATATGCAACATTTGCTCAAGGAAGTGCAAAAGGTGATTGAGCAGTCGGACGACCCAGACCCAGTGATTTGTGGGGTTGGTTTGGGTGGTTTCTGGTCCGAACGCGTTGGTTTCTTATGTGGTATCAAGCAGGTTATCTTTAACCCAAATCTTCATCCTGAGCGCAATATGCAGGGGCGTATTGACCGCCCTGAAGAGTATGAAGATATTGCGACTAAGTGCATTGAGCAATTCAGAATGAAGAACAATGGCCGTTGCCTTGTTATTTTGTCGAAAGAAGACGAAGTGCACGACAACAACAAAACGGCAGAAGAGCTGGAAGATTACTACGAGGTTATTTGGGACGATACTCAAACCCATAAGTTTAAGAAAATCTCACAACATCTGCAGGCAATTAAGGCGTTTAAAGAAGCAAACTAGACATTTAAAACGTGCAATGAACTGTATAAAGCGACGTGGTTATGCCACGTCGCTTTTTTCTTGCGCATCTGCACCCTGTTTTAATATGTTGTGTGCATTCTTTGGTTGCGATGCGGTTTTTGCTCCTTATAATATTCGAAGCATGAAAAAATTTGATATCAATCAAATAAATTGAGAACAGGCACAAAGCTTGTCCAAGAATAATCACTCTAAAATAGAGTTGAACTTGAGCCTAAAGGCTCGCTTTTATCCAGTAAGTGTGTCGAAACACAATTGAAGCCTCTACCGGTCAGTGTACGTAAGACTGAGCTCAACCGTGCCAGCAGTCTGACCATGAAAAGAACAGAATTTTATCGGCTTGAACAATCGAGCTGAAACACGTTTATTTACTTTTTGAGGAATGTTGCTGTGACACGAATTATCGTTGTAGGTGGCGGTGCAGGCGGTCTTGAGCTTGCAACCAAACTTGGTCGTACACTTGGACGAAAGGGAAGAGCTAAAGTCACTCTTGTTGACCGTAAAGCCAGCCACTTATGGAAGCCACTTTTGCATGAAGTCGCAACCGGTTCACTGGATGAAGGCGTTGACGCGTTAAGCTATCGCGCACACGCTAAAAACCATCATTTTGATTTCCAAATGGGCAGTCTCGAAGATATCGACCGTGAGCGTAAAATTGTTAAGCTAAGCGAGCTCACTGATGAACACGGCGAACTGCTTATCCCAAGCCGAGAACTAGAGTACGATCTTCTGGTGATGGCGATTGGTTCTACCTCGAATGATTTCAACACTCCTGGTGTCCGCGAACATTGTATCTTCTTAGATAGCCCAGAGCAGGCACACCGTTTCCGTACAGAGATGAATAATGAGTTCATGAAGCTTCATGCGAACAACGGTAATGGTACGGTTGATATTGCGATTGTGGGTGCAGGTGCAACGGGTGTTGAACTGTCTGCTGAACTGCATAACGCGATCAAAGAGCTGCGTTCATACGGTTTTGATGATTTAGATTCGAGCAAACTGAATGTAAACCTGATCGAAGCGGGTGAACGTATTCTGCCAGCGCTACCACCACGTATTTCAAGTGCAGCTCACCAAGAGCTGACTAAGCTTGGGGTAAATGTTCGCACTGCGACTATGGTGACAAAAGCCGAAGCGGATGGCCTGACAACCAAAGACGGCGAGAAGATCCCTGCGAAGATCATGGTTTGGGCCGCAGGTATCAAAGCTCCAGACTTTATTAAAGACATCGCGGGCTTAGAAACAAACCGCATCAACCAATTAGTCGTGAAGGATACGCTGCAAACCACGCGCGATGACAACATTTTCGTTATCGGCGATTTAGCGCAGTGTACTCAAGCTGACGGTTCGTTTGTTCCGCCACGTGCACAAGCTGCGCACCAAATGGCAAGCCGTGCGTTTTACAATATCGTTGCGAAGCTAAATGGCCGTGACCTTAAACCTTATGTATACAAAGACAAAGGTTCTTTGGTTTCGTTAAGCCAGTTCTCAACGGTGGGTAGCCTAATGGGTAACCTGACGAAAGGCTCGATGATGGTTGAAGGGCGCATTGCTCGCGTGGTCTACATCTCGCTTTACCGCATGCACCAAATGGCATTGCACGGAGTGTTCAAAACTGCACTGATCATTTTAATGGGACGTATTAACCGCGTTCTACGTCCAAACTTGAAGCTACACTAATTCGGTCGAGTTTATCTATAAGAAAGAGCGCTTTAGGCGCTCTTTTTTTATGGGATGATGGAGTAGACCATGCCATCTTTAGGTTTTCCATCATAGATAAAACGATTTCGTGCTTTGGTTTCAAATACCGCACCACAACGTTCGGCAAGCTTTTGGCTGGGTAGATTGTCTGGATCACAGACGATTTCAACACGAGTCACTTTGAGTTGCTCAAAACAAAAGTTAATCAGTCCTTCCAGCGCTTCTTTTCCATAGCCATTCGCTTGGAAACTGTCTCGAATCCAATAGCCTAAGCTAACCATATTGAAGGTATGGTAAAGCTCGTTGATGGCGACCATACCGATCAGTTCTTCGTCATAGCGTCTGTACACGCCAAACCCGTACGCTTCTGACTTGACCCAATTTAAGCGGGTGGCAAGGAGAAAACGCTCTGATTGCTCCAGAGTAAAGTCGGGTGTACACCAATCAATCCAACGGTGTAGGGTTGGAGAATGGTTGACGCATTCACGTAGCTGCTGAGCGTCTTCGTTTGGGATCAGTTTCAGTTCCAGTCTAGGCGTGATGATCTTATAGTCGGGTGTCATTCTAAAGCCTGCATAGCAAAACAGCCCAAGTTGGGCTGCTTAAATTAAATAGAGAGCTACATATAATTATAGGCGGATTAATTGACGCGGCGAACCTGAATAATCATCCCCATTAGCGGATGGTCTAGGTAGTGCGTCTCAGAACTCTTCATACGACGTTTTTGGTCGATACGGTAGCTCTTAAGAAACTCTTGTTTTTCAACCGTTGGTTGAACTTCTTCCATCAAACCAGCTTGAACGACACTGTCTGAAGGCATTGTGGTTGCTTTGTCTGATTCTAGCTCAACTGGTTCTTGCAGCACGACTTCACGTACGCTTGGTGCTTTAAGGTCCATTTTTACATCTGCGTACAAGTAGTGCTCAACGTAGATTTGGAACGTACCGTCCAGTTCATATAGAGAGTTGGATACGTTTTGCTCTTGCACCCCATCGATGACTTCTGCGCCTTGGCGAGATCCTTTTGCCGAACCGTCAGCATTGAACGCGTCAGAGAACTCTTTACCCGCTTGGATATGGAAGATTGGTGCTGACAAACGGCCACGGTCCCCCTGGCGCCATGCTTTGTGGAATAGAACGTTAAAACCAGCGTGCTGTTTGAGTCTTTGTGCGTCGTCCGTTAGCTGGTATGAAGAATACGGAAGCATGCGTACACCTTTACGCGAGCGAAAATCAGAATCAGCAAACGTACCCGCTTTCTCCAACTCAATTTTCGGTAAGGTGTTTGGCCATGACTCTTCAGTTTGCTCTGGATTTACATCACGCTTAAAAATGATCACTTCTATATCAAATTGTCGCTGCGCCCAAGATGGTAGGGCAACAAACAAGAGTAATAGTGGGATCAGCTTTTTCATTACAACTCCATAACCAGGTGGTCTCACCGTGGATAATTAATCAGCCTGAACCTATCAGGCTTTAGGTAAAAGGTTTTGTTGGAATTCACCCAACATGTCAGCAACGAATTGAATTCTCTTACGTCTATCGACTAATGGTACCGTAAACTTGAACTTAGTTGGCCCATCCATTGCGAATTTTTGTGGTTGAGACTGCAATAGTTTAACCAAATACATCGGGTTTATGTCAGCATCTGGATAGAACTCTATATATCCGCCTTTTTCGTGCGCTTCAATCTTCTTCACTTTGAGCGTTGCCGCTTGCAGTTTTAACTCTGCAATCGTGAGTAAGTTCTTGGTCGCATCCGGCAGCAGGCCAAAGCGGTCAATCAACTCGATTTTGAGGTCATCGAGCTCTTGTTTATCACCGACGCTGGCAATCTGCTTGTACATCGAAAGACGAGTGTTGATGTCTGGGATATAATCGTCAGGCAGTAGAGCAGGTAAGCGCATCTCGACTTCCGTCTGCTCCCGCAGCAGGTCATCTAGTGACGGTTCTTTCCCTTCTTTTAACGCTTCTACCGCTTGCTCTAACATCTCCATGTACAAGGTGAAACCGACCGATTGGATTTGGCCGCTCTGCTCGTCGCCAAGGAGTTCCCCTGCACCGCGGATTTCTAGATCGTGTGTTGCGAGCGTGAACCCTGCGCCTAGGTCTTCCAAAGAGGCGATCGCATCAAGACGTTTAATTGCGTCCTTAGTCATCGCTTTCGGATGTGGCGTGAGTAGGTAGGCGTAAGCTTGGTGGTGAGAACGACCCACACGACCACGCAATTGGTGTAGCTGAGCCAGACCAAGGTTATCTGCGCGATCCATGATGATGGTATTGGCGGTTGGTACGTCGATACCAGTTTCAATAATTGTGGTACAAACCAGAACGTTAAAGCGTTGGTGATAGAAATCGTTCATGATGCGCTCTAGTTCGCGCTCACGCATTTGCCCGTGCGCTACCGTAATACGCGCTTCAGGGATTAACTTCTCCAAATCTGCCGCCACTTTGTCGATAGTTTCGACTTGGTTGTGCAGGAAGTAAACCTGACCACCACGCATGATTTCACGCAGTACCGCTTCGCGAATTACCGCGTCTTCTCGCTGACGCACAAAGGTTTTGATTGCTAAACGTCTCGCTGGTGGAGTGGCAATAATCGAGAGGTCTCGCATGCCACTCATGGCCATATTCAGCGTTCTTGGGATTGGCGTCGCTGTCAGCGTGAGAATGTCGACGTCGGCGCGCATTGCTTTCATTTTCTCTTTTTGGCGTACGCCAAAGCGATGCTCTTCATCGACGATCAACAAGCCAAGATCTTTAAACTTGATGTCGTTTGACAGCAACTTGTGAGTACCTACGACAATATCCACTTTGCCATCTTCAACATCCTGCATGACTTGCTTTTGCTCTTTTGCAGACTTAAAGCGTGAAAGCACTTCGACTCGGATAGGCAAGTTGGCAAAACGGTCACGGAAGTTCTCAAAGTGTTGCTGTGCGAGTAGTGTGGTCGGGACAAGCACCGCGACTTGCTTACCATTGTCGGTCGCTAAGAATGCCGCGCGCATCGCCACTTCGGTCTTACCAAAGCCCACATCACCACAAACCAAACGGTCCATGGCTTTGGCTTGGCACATGTCTGACATGACGGCGTTGATCGCCATTGACTGATCGTCGGTTTCTTCAAATGGGAAACCCGATTTGAATGTCGCGTATTGACCCCTGTCGAGCGCGAATTTGTAGCCCGGTTTGAGTTCGCGCTTGGCGTAAACGTCTAACAGTTCCGCTGCCACATCGCGTACTTTTTCCGCCGCTTTACGTCGTGCTTTTGCCCATGCTTCGCCACCCAGTTTGTGAATAGGTGCAGCGTCTTCTGCCCCACCAGAATAGCGGCTAATCAGGTTTAATGAGGCAACAGGGACATAAAGTTTCGCTTCGTTTTGGTATTCGAGCGTGACGTATTCGGTTGTCATGCCGCCCGCTTCCAATGTCTGTAAACCAATGTAGCGACCAATACCGTGGTCGATATGCACTACAGGTTGACCTGGCTTTAGCTCTGCAAGGTTACGAATAACCGCATCGCTGTTAGTCGCTTTGCGGTCTTTTCTGCGGCGTTGGATGACGCGGTCACCGAGCAAATCACTTTCACATATCAATGCAAGGTGATCATCACCGTATAAGAAACCGTGCTCCGCAGCACCGAGGATAAGCGTGAACTTATCTTTGGCTTTTAGTGCTGAGGTAAAGTCATCGCAAGCTTTAGGGCGCAGTTTAATCGGTTGCAATAGCTCTAACAGCGCTTCGCGTCGACCTTCCGATTCGACTGAAAAAATGATCTTACCGGTGTAACTTTCACTGAACTTTCTCAGTGCCGCCATCGGCTCTTTGTTCTGGTGTTGAACGGCAAGGTCAGAAAGTGCTTGGATGCTGGCGTTATTGCGGCCTTGCTTCTCTGAGATAGGCTCAATCGAAAGCTGTAACTGTGGCAGTGATTTGAATTTACCGAACAGCTCATCTTTTTTCAGCCACAGTTCTTCTGGTGGAAGTAACGGGCGTAGCGGGTCAACTTTACGTTGATCGTAACGGTAATCGACGTCGGCTAAGAAGTTGTCAATCGATGCTTCAATATCACCGACGGTAATCAGCTGGCTGTCATCGGTAATGTAGTCGAATAGAGTTTCGGTTTGCTCGAAAAATAGCGGTTGCCAATACTCAATACCTGCGGGCCATGTGCCTTTGGAAACCTGCATATAGACGGATTCAGGCTCTCGGCGAGCTTCGAAACGTTGACGCCAACGGATTCGGAAATCTTCAATTGCGGCTTCACTGGTTGGAAATTCGTGCGCTGGTAGCAAACGGATTTCTTTTACATCGTCGATTGAGCGTTGGTTCTCAGGATCAAAAGTACGAATGGTGTCGATTTCATCATCGAAGAAGTCGATGCGGAAGGGAGCGTTCGAGCCCATCGGGAATAGATCTAAAATTGAACCACGGCTTGCGTACTCACCCGGACCAAACACTTGGTCGACGTGTCGATAGCCTGATTTCTCCAACTGAATGCGCAGTTTATCTAGCGAATACAAGTCGCCCACTTTGACCATCAAAGTGTGCTGCATCAGAAACTCACGCGGCGATTGGCGCTGTAGTAGGGTGCTGACCGGGACTATCGTGATACCGTTGGTCTGCGTCGGCAGTTGATATAATCTGGCGATACGGTCAGAAATGATCTCCTGATGCGGAGAAAAATTATCGTACGGCAGAGTTTCCCAGTCAGGGAAAAGCGCGACTTCTTGGTGTGTAAACTGTTCAATTTCTTGCAACAGTTTGAGCGCAGTTTGTGGGTCAGGTACCGCGAGTAAGGTATGGCTTGAATGTTGGTCAGCTAATTCAGCAATGGCCAACGCTAGGCTTGCGCCTTGGAGATTACCGACGAATTTTTTGTCGCCAACACCTGTTGGGCTCGCCAGTTTTAAAAGAGTAGTATCGGACATAGAAAACAGGTTTATTTGTCTCGGTTTAGTGAACGCTGACGTAGGATTTTTTGCTGTTGGTAAAGCGCGGCTTTAATTAACAGGTCTTCATCCATATCTCGTAACAGGTCATATTTCACGGTCACTAGATGTTGTTCGTCTTGAGCTTCGCATGCGATGACATGGCCGTAGCTATAAATGGCTGCGGCTGGTCGGTCTAAAAACAATTTTAAGCGGACTTTAGCATCAACAGGCAGCGGCTCTTGAGCGAGGAAACTAAATTGACTCGCACCAAATGAAGTGGTTTTAAATCTAAGTGTTGCGTCGTCTTGTTGTGACAGCATAAAGGTCAGCAGTAAGTTCAACTTGGCGTTCTGTGTATCAAGTAGCTCTATGACGTGTTTTAGTTCGCCGCTATTGAGTTCGGCGCGTGCTTTGTCGTTGAGTAAATCAAGATTACTGAACTCACTCGCAACCAAGAAAGGGGCGGGTATTTCACTTTCAAACTGATCGTAAGAAGGGAATGACTCGCCCATTGCTAATGGTTCGACGTTAATCGTCATTTTATGGTGGACGCTAAAGTATTCTTGATCAGACATGTGAAATTTCCTTCTTTAATCTTCTGATTATCGCCATACGAAGCAACTAATCAAGGTATGTCATTGTTTATCACACATTTTGACGTGTAATTAGCAAATAAGGGCTACACCCACCCGTTATAAATCGGTACATTAGCAGCTATCAAACGTTAACGGTCTATTTTATGTTTCATCCGATTTCGGCTTTTATCGGGCTACGTTATTTGCGTGGACGTTCCGGTGATAGATTCAGTCGATTTGTTTCTTATATGTCTACAGCGGGTATCACCATCGGGGTGATGTCTCTGGTTACCGTGCTATCGGTAATGAATGGGTTTGAAGCGCAGCTTAAAGGACGCATCCTCGGCGTACTTCCACAAGCGATTGTTTCTCAAGAGGGCGGCAAAACAACGAGAACGGAACAAGCGCCTCAGTTTATACAAAACTTATCGAGCGCGGCGCATCCTGAACCTATAGTTCAGAGTGAAGCCGTTATTCAAAGCTCATCACAACTAACGGCAGGTTTGCTGATTGGGATTAAGCCTAGCGACCATGACCCCATTGAGCAGCACTTAATTGCTGGCCGATTGACGAACATGCAAGCGGGTAAATATCAGGTGTTTCTTGGTCATACTTTGGCACGCAATATGGGGGTGTCGATAGGCGACAAAGTCAGGCTGATGGTAACCAGCGCCAGCCAGTTTACACCGTTAGGGCGAATCCCGAGCCAACGTATGTTTACCGTTGCTGGCATCTACAATACGGGCTCCGATGTGGATGGCCAGTTAATGCTGACGCATATCGACGATGCAGCGCGCTTATTGAGACTGAAAAGTGACACGATGACGGGCTGGCGTTTGTTTTTCGCTGACCCGTTTGTAGTTTCTGAGTTGAGTGAAGCCGATTTACCTCAAGGTTGGAAGTGGCAAGACTGGCGTGACCAACGTGGCGAACTTTTCCAGGCTGTACGTATGGAGAAGAACATGATGGGGCTGATGCTGGGACTTATTATCGGGGTTGCTGCGTTTAACATCATTTCTGCGCTTATCATGGTGGTGATGGAGAAGCAGGCAGAAGTCGCGATATTAAAAACTCAAGGCATGACGGACAAACAAGTTCTTGCCATCTTTATGGTTCAAGGCGCGAGTAGTGGTGTGATGGGCGCATTGATCGGCGGCACGCTGGGAGTGCTTTTGGCGAACAACCTCAACACGTTACTGGAAAGTGCGGGTGTCGCACTATTCTCTGTTGGCGGACAACTACCTGTTTTAATTAACCCGATTCAAATCGTGGTGGTCGTAGTATTGGCAATTGCACTTAGCTTACTCGCGACACTTTTTCCTTCTTACCGTGCATCTTCTGTAAAACCAGCTGAGGCTTTGAGATATGAGTAACCTTCTACAGTGTCACAATATTTGTAAAACATACCGCGAAGGGACACTCGATACTCAGGTATTAAAAGGTGTGAGTTTTGAACTGAAAGAAGGTGAGTTGGCGTCGATCATCGGCTCGTCGGGTTCGGGCAAAAGCACCTTACTGCATATTTTAGGTGCGCTTGATGATGCGACCGAAGGTCATGTCACTTTTCTTGGCGATGAGTTGTCGGCGCTAAGTTCTAATAAACAGGCAAAGATTCGTAACCAACACTTGGGGTTCGTCTATCAGTTCCACCATCTTTTGGCTGACTTCAGCGCGCTAGAAAATGTTGCAATGCCACTATTGATTGGTGGCATGAGAACAGGAGCGGCGAAAGAAAAAGCCAAAGTCCTGTTGGATAAAGTGGGTTTGAGTCATCGAATCGACCACCGTCCATCAGAGTTATCAGGCGGTGAAAGACAACGAGTGGCAATTGCACGCGCGCTGGTGAATAGCCCAGCATTGGTACTAGCAGATGAGCCGACTGGTAACTTGGACCACAAAACAGCACTAGCGATCTACGATCTGATGCGTGAGTTGAATAAAGAGTCTGGGACTGCCTTTTTAGTCGTGACCCACGATGGTGAGTTAGCAGCGAAGATGGACCGACAACTACATATGCAAGATGGGTTGCTGCTCAATGTAGGGGAGGCGTAAGTTGTTCTCTTCTCTTTCATTATTTATCGGTCGACGTTTTAGTCGCGCGAAACAGCGTAACAAAATGGTGTCGTTCATTTCGCTCTCTTCTACGTTGGGTATTATGGTTGGCGTCGCGGTGATCATCATCGGTCTCTCTGCGATGAATGGCTTTGAGCGTGAGCTGAAAGACCGTGTGCTCTCGGTCATTTCACATGGTGAGTTTGAAGGTGTGAAAGAACCGATTCTTGACTGGCAGTCGGTCGTCAATCAAGCCGAAAAGCATCCAGAGGTCGAAGCGGCGGCACCTTATGTCAGGTTGACGGCTTTGGCAGAGAAAGGCTCACAACTTAAAGCGATCGAGGTGCGTGGCGTTGACCCAGCGCAAGAAGAAAAAGTCTCTAATCTCAACCAGTACATCGAACGTGATGTGTGGAATAACTTCGCTGCGGGATCTAAGCAAGTCATTCTAGGTCAAGGCGTGGCGAGTTTATTGGGTGTTGAACAAGGGGATTATCTAACCTTGATGATTCCTTCTATGGGCTCAACCAGCAAGGTTCAAGCACCAAAACGTGTGCGAGTTCAAGTCGCAGGATTGTTGACGTTAAATGGCCAGATTGACCACAACCTTGCGTTAGTGCCGTTGGCAGACGCTCAGCAATACGCGAAGTTGAACCAAGGCGTGACGGGTGTATCGCTGAAAGTCTCTGACGTGCTAAATGCAACACAAATTATACGCGAGTCGGGCAACACTCTAGATGTCTATGTTTATCTGCGTAGCTGGCAGCAGAAGTACGGGTTCTTGTACCGAGACATTCAGTTAGTAAGAACCATTATGTATTTAGTCATGGTGCTGGTGATCGGAGTGGCGAGTTTTAATATCGTGTCAACTCTGATGATGGCTGTCAAAGACCGCGCATCTGAAATCGCCATCTTACGTACAATGGGCGCAACGGACGGTCTGGTGAAACGAATCTTCGTTTGGCAAGGCGTATTCTCGGGTGTACTCGGCAGTTTGGTCGGTAGTGTGATTGGCGTCGCGGTTGCGTTGAATCTGACGCAGATAATCTCAGCATTGGAGCGTTTAATCGGGCATAAGTTTTTGTCTGGTGACATATACTTTGTTGATTTCTTACCGTCTCAAGTCAATGTGGCAGATGTGGTGTTGGTCTCTTCGACTGCGATTGTTCTTAGTCTACTGGCGACTTGGTATCCTGCCTCTCGAGCGAGTAAGCTTAACCCGGCTGCGGTACTTAGTTCCAAGTAACGCATACCACCTCAAAACGCAAAAAGGACCATCACGGTCCTTTTTTCATACTTGTTTATCAGCTCAGTTACACTCTGACGTTAACTCAACTCAAATCTATACAGCGCCAACTTTACTTCTTAAGCAGTCCGCCTAATCTGATTTTGCGTTTCTGCCAACTACGAACCACTGAGTAGCGCCATAGTGCTTTAATGCCAAAATAGCCCAGCATGGCGGAAACCAAACCGCAAATCATACACCCGAGTAAAAACGGTGGGCCAATGGTGTTCATTTGTTGGACGATAAATTCCCAGGAAAGCTCAAAGTGGAAAGGTTGCGGTGGTACGTGCATTACCCAGGCGCCAATCTTGTACGCAAAATAGAACAGGACTGGCATGGTGATTGGGTTGCTGACCCAAACTAGCGCGACGGAGAGAGGTAGGTTTACGCCACACACAATAGCTAGCCCGGCTGACATGATCATTTGGCTTGGAAGCGGTACAAACGCCATAAATAACCCAACAGCAAATGCACCAGCCGCTGAACGGCGGTTCAGACACCATAAGTTGGGGTTGTATAGCACATTGCCAAAAATCTTTAATGCCTTCTGACGCTTGATTACTTCGTGGTCAGGCATAAAGCGTTTTATGAACTTTCTTGGCATGGGGGAAAATGACTCTCTACTTAATTTATTGGACGCTTGTGTCGTTCGCGATCGTTATTTTTACCGCCCCCACATGGCCTACATTGCCAAACTGGGGTTGGATTGCTCCCTGTATTGGTTTAATCGCACTTTCACTAAAAGTCAAAACGCTAAGAGTTTGTATTGGTTTAGCTTTCGCATGTGGAGTCATACTCATTCATGGAAATCTTCTGCGCCACCAAACAGATAAGCTTTTTAAAACTGGTTCGGATATTATCATAAATGCGGAGGTTGACAGCTTTTTTAAGCAAATAAGTCACGGCTTTCAGGGCAGAGTTGTAGTTAGATCAATCAATGGACGAAGATTGAGCATGTTTGAACGTCCAACTTTGTGGCTTACCTCTCCACATCCTTTGAAAATAGGCGATCAAGTCACCACCCAAGTCTCATTGAAACCAATTGCTGGTTTAATGAACAATGTTGGCTTTGACGCAGAAAAGTTTGCGCTTTCACGTTCAGTTGTTGCAAGAGCGTCGATCAAACCTTCCACCAGTTTCTTTATCGTTAATCAGTCTTCGCTGAGACAGACGTTATATGATCGCTTAGTCAGTGATATTCAAAGTTTGCAACACAGGGGGTTGATAGAAGCGCTACTGTTTGGAGTGCGGCACAACATATCTCAGCAAACGTGGCAAAATTTACAATCCAGTGGACTTAGCCATCTGATTGCGATCTCAGGGCTACATATTGGGATTATGTTTACTCTTGGTTGGGGGCTTGGACGTATCGCACTTGTCGTAAACGCTCGGTATTACTTAATGCCGCTGCTTTGTGCGATGGCCTTTGCCGTTGCTTATGCCTGGCTAGCAGGGTTCTCAATTCCCACGCGCCGTGCATTATTAATGTGTGTACTGTTTTGTTTGCTCCAAACTAGCCAGCGGCAAATTCCGATGCCGTTAAAGTGGTTAATTATCCTATGTATTTTGCTGGTGGTATCGCCATTTTCCAGTGTGGACGTCAGCCTCTGGTTATCTATGACCGCTGTCGGCATTATCTTTGTTTATCTAGGGTTAAACACACACCGGCGCAGCGGTTGGAAAATGGCGCTAGAAGTCCAAGTATTTATCGTCACTGCGATGGCGCCCATGATTGCGCTGCTATTTCATGGTGTCAGCCTCAGTGCTATCGCTTACAACTTTATCTTCGTACCCTGGTTTAGTTTTGTTGTGGTTCCGCTTAGTTTTCTTGGCTTGCTGGGTTCGCTGTTGTTTTCGGAGTCGAACTTTCTTTGGCCGCTGGTGAATCTTAGTCTTGAGCCAGTTGCTTACCTAGCGTCGCTTTCTGATCATACATGGTTCGAATTGTCTGCTACTCAAGTGGAGTTGTTGATCTGTTCGGTGCTGATCGTTTTTCTTAGTCGATGGTTAACACATAAGGCGCTGATTGTGCAGGTTGTTGTCTTAGTATGCGTAAGATACGACTGGAACCCCAAGCCGCTTTGGCAGTTGATTGTACTAGACGTTGGACATGGTTTGTCGGTGATTGCCGTACAGGAGCAGCATGCTTTGGTTTATGACACTGGCGTCGCTTGGGGAGATTCGAGTATCGCTCAGCAAGTGCTATTGCCAACCTTGATTAATAAAGGTGTACGCCAACTCGATTTCTTCGTGATCAGTCATTTTGATAGTGACCACGCAGGAGATTGGCAAGCGGTGGTAAATCGTATGGGGACACAACGTTTTGTTACCAGCCAGAGAGAAGTAGGAAATACCAAGTGTGTCGGAGGGGAAGAGTGGCAATGGCGCTCAATTGCTGTTGATGTGCTTTGGCCTCCACAAAGTGTGCCGCGTGCTTATAATCCGCAATCTTGCGTCATCAAGTTACGTCATCAAGGCTCCCCTTACTCGGTATTGTTGCCGGGTGATATCGATGCGATTTCTGAATGGCTGCTCTTACAGGGCAAGCGTGGGTTGGATGCGGACATTTTGCTTGTCCCTCATCACGGCAGTAAAACTTCTTCTGTACCGAAGTTTATCGAAGCTGTCTCTCCCGAAGTTGCGATTGCTTCGACCGCAAAATCCGGGCGATGGGAATTGCCTCATCCAGCGGTGGTTGCACGCTACCAAAACCAGCAAGTTGAGTGGCTTGATACCGGAACTTCAGGGCAAATAGTGGTGAGCTTTTATTCAGAACATTATTCAGTGAACCAACTTAGGGTGAGCAAAGGCGGCGCTTGGTATAGGCAGATGCTACGTAAGGGGGTAGAATAGGCGGATTATTGTAAGAAAAATAAGCAGTTCTATGTCACTGAATAAAGACGAAACTACTTTACAAACATTTAAGCGTTTGTGGATCTATATCCGCCTGTACAAAGCGGGCCTTGCGGTTGCCGTAGTTGCTCTGATTATTAACGCTGCCGCAGACACTTACATGGTGTCTTTACTTAAACCACTTCTTGATGAAGGTTTTGGTAACGCTGAGTCTGACTTCTTTCGTGTACTCCCATTGATTATTCTCGGCATGATGGTTATTCGCGGTTTAAGTGGATTTGTCTCCTCCTACTGTTTGAGCTGGGTATCCGGCAACGTAGTCATGTTGATGCGTCGCAGCATCTTCAAGCAGTTTATGCACATGCCTGTTGCATTCTTCGATAAAGAATCAACGGGTGGTTTGCTCTCTCGAATTACTTATGATTCAGAACAGGTTGCAGGTGCTACAAGTCGCGCGTTAGTCAGCATTGTTCGTGAAGGTGCGAGCATTATCGGTCTGCTAATTTTGATGTTTTGGAACAGTTGGCAACTTTCGCTGGTTCTGATCGTCATTGCTCCTGTCGTCGCTTGGGCGATTGGCTTTGTCTCTAAGCGTTTCCGTAAGATTTCAAAGAATATGCAAGACTCGATGGGGCGCGTAACTTCATCTGCAGAACAAATGCTAAAAGGCCATAAAGTCGTACTCAGCTACGGTGGTCAAAACATCGAAAGCCAGCGTTTCGATGTAGTCAGTAACCGCATGCGTCAACAGTCTATGAAATTGGTGGCGGCTAAGTCGATTGCTAACCCTGTGATTCAGTTGATTGCTTCATTTGCGTTGGTTGTCGTACTGTTCTTGGCAAGCTTTGAAGAAATTCGTAGCCAGTTGACTCCGGGGACGTTTACCGTCGTATTCTCTGCGATGTTCGGTATGATGCGCCCACTTAAAGCGCTGACAAATGTAACCTCTGACTTCCAACGTGGTATGGCAGCGAGCCAAACCCTGTTCGCGCTAATGGATCTTGAAACTGAAAAAGATACGGGCACTTATGAAACTGACCATGTCCGTGGTGAGATTGAAGTGAAAGACGTGACCTTTACCTATCAAGGTAAAGAAAAACCGGCGCTTCGCAACGTAAGCTTCAAGATCCCTCAAGGGAAAACCGTGGCGCTCGTCGGTCGCTCTGGCTCGGGTAAGAGTACCATTGCAAACCTATTCACCCGTTTCTACGACGTCGATTCTGGCAGCATTATGCTCGACGATCATGACGTTCGTGATTTCAAACTACTGAACTTGCGTTCTCATTTCGCTTTAGTGTCGCAGAACGTACACCTGTTTAACGACACCATCGCCAACAACATTGCATACGCAGCAGAAGATAAATACACCCGCGAGCAAATCGAAGAAGCGGCACGCCTAGCGTACGCGATGGATTTCATCGAACCAATGGAACACGGTTTAGATACTATGATTGGTGAGAACGGCGCAAGCTTATCTGGCGGTCAAAGACAGCGTATCGCGATTGCCCGCGCTCTGTTGCGAGACGCCCCTGTACTTATCCTTGATGAAGCCACTTCGGCTCTGGATACGGAATCAGAAAAAGCGATTCAGTCAGCGCTGGACGAGTTGCAGAAAAATAAGACAGTACTTGTGATAGCACACCGCTTATCGACTATCGAAAATGCTGATGAAATCTTGGTAATCGATGAAGGTGAAGTGGTAGAGCGTGGCGATCATCAAACGCTGATCGAAAAAGATGGTGCTTACGCGCAGTTACACCGCATTCAGTTTGGTGGCTAAGCGTGATTGAAAAAATCTGGTTCGAAAATCACCCGATGAAATATCTTCTGTGGCCATTGCTTTGGCCACTGAGTGTGTTGTTTGGTGTGATCAGTCGTTCAAGACGTAGCAAATATCAATCAGGAGCGAAAGAAAGCTATCGCGCACCAGTGCCTGTTATCGTAGTAGGTAATATTACCGCTGGTGGTAATGGCAAGACACCGGTGGTGATTTGGTTGGTCGAGCATCTGCAGAAATTGGGTTACAAACCGGGTGTGGTTTCTCGCGGGTACGGAGCGAAAGCACCAAGTTACCCATTAGTCGTAGACAATACCACGTCAACCAAACACTGTGGCGATGAACCTAAACTGATTTTCAAACGAACTGGGGCACCAGTAGCGGTATCACCGATACGTAGCGAAGCGGTGCAAGCGTTGTTGCCGCTTGGCGTTGACATCATCATTACCGATGATGGTTTACAGCACTATGCACTACAACGCGATATTGAGCTAGTGGTGGTTGACGGTGAACGTCGATTTGGTAACCAATCATTGATACCACTGGGTCCATTGCGTGAAAGTGTCGAGCGCCTCAATGAAGTTGACTTCATTATTACCAACGGTGGTAAAGCGCACGGCGGTGAAGCTGCTATGTCGCTCTCACCAAGTTTTGCTGTGAACCTAAAGAACCGTCAGCAAGTGCCAGTTAGTCAGCTAAGCAATCTGGTCGCTATGGCGGGGATAGGGCATCCACCACGCTTTTTCAATACATTAGAAAAGCTTGGGGCTAAACTAAACTATGCCCAAGGGTTTGCTGATCATAAAGATTTTATACCGGCAGAGTTAGAGGCCTTGTCCAAGCGTGGCGAGCACCTGATAATGACCGAGAAAGATGCAGTAAAATGCGCTGACTATGCGAAAGATAACTGGTGGTATTTACCCGTTACCGCGAGCTTTAATCAACAAGATGAGCAGCGTATTTTGAACAAAATAAAAGAGGTTAAGGAAAAATATGGATCACCGTCTGCTTGAAATCGTCGCATGCCCAGTATGTAAAGGTAAGCTAACTTTTGATAAAGATAAGCAAGAGCTGATCTGCAAACTGGACCGCCTAGCGTACCCAATCAAGGAAGGTATTCCTGTTCTATTGGAACCTGAAGCTCGTCAAATGAGCATGGATGAGGGACGATAATGTCATTTACAGTCGTTATTCCAGCGCGCTATCAGTCCACACGTTTGCCGGGTAAACCGCTGGCGGATATTGGTGGTAAACCGATGGTTCAGTGGGTTTACGAACAAGCGATTCAAGCTGGCGCGGATCAGGTCATCATCGCAACGGATGATGAGCGTGTGGAAAAAGCCGTCAAAGCTTTTGGTGGCGACGTTTGTATGACATCTCCTGACCATGAGTCTGGCACTGAGCGTTTGGCAGAAGTGGTTAAGTTAAAGAACATTCCTGATGACCACATCATCGTTAATGTTCAAGGTGATGAGCCGCTTATCCCGCCTTCGATCATCTCTCAAGTTGCTAATAACCTTGCGGCAAGCCAAGCACCGATGGCGACATTGGCAGTAGAAATCGAAGACGAAGCCGAAGTGTTTAATCCAAATGCGGTTAAAGTGTTGACAGATAAAGACGGTTACGCGATGTATTTCAGCCGCGCGACGATTCCTTGGGACCGTGATAATTTTGCAAACGGTGGCAAGACGATCGCTCAACCACTAATGCGTCATATCGGTATCTACGCTTACCGCGCTGGATTCATCAACACCTACATCAACTGGGAGCCGACAACACTTGAGAAAATCGAGTGTTTGGAACAGCTTCGAGTGCTTTGGTACGGTGAGAAAATCCATGTTGAAGTCGCTAAACAAGCGCCGTCTGCGGGTGTAGACACACCAGAAGATTTGGAAGTAGTGAGAAACATCATTGCTAACCAATAAAGAAAAAGGCCCATTGTGGGCCTTTTTCGATCTATTGTGTTTAGATTTTTCCGTCGTATTCATTTCTCTTCGGACAGGTCGATAAAATTTCACGATGTCCCGACTCTTTGACCTCTTCCAGAACCACGCTAAAACCCCATAAACGGTAAAGGTGTTTAAGTACTTCATCGTAGCTCTCATCGAGCGGAATTCTATCGTGAGGTACGTACTGGAGCGTTAACGAGCGGTCTCCTCTAACATCCACGTTGTAGACTTGAATGTTCGGCTCGAGATTACTCAGGTTGTACTGCGCGGCTAATTTTTCTCGGATCGCGTGATAGCCCATATCGTCGTGGATTGCGGTGACTTCGATATAGTTTTTTCTGTCATCATCGGTGATTGCGAACAGTTTAAAATCACGCATCAGTTTTGGTGAAAGGTACTGACTAATAAAGCTTTCATCTTTGAAGTTATGCATCGCAAAGTGAACCGCTTCCAGCCAGTCGGAGCCCGCTAACTCAGGGAACCATTCTTTATCTTCGTCGGTAGGCTCTTCACAGATTCTGCGAATATCACGGAACATCGCGAAGCCCAATGCGTATGGGTTAATACCACTGAAATAGGGGCTGTTATACGCTGGCTGCGCGACGACACTGGTATGGCTATGAAGAAATTCTAAGATAAATCGTTCACTTACCAACCCTTCATCGTAAAGATGATTGAGAATCGTGTAGTGCCAGAATGTTGCCCAGCCTTCGTTCATGACTTGAGTCTGCTTCTGTGGATAGAAATACTGACTGATCTTACGTACGATTCTTACAATCTCACGTTGCCAAGGTTCAAGCAGAGGTGCGTGTTTTTCAATAAAATACAGGATGTTTTCCTGAGGTTCAGATGGAAAACGTTGCTTAGATTTTTCTTGAGCGATTTTGGACTTAGGAACGGTGCGCCATAAATCATTTACTTGAGACTGCAAATAAGCCTCGCGCTCTTCCTGGCGCAGTTTCTCTTCCGCGATTGAAATTTTCTCAGGACGTTTGTACCTATCCACGCCAAAGTTCATTAACGCGTGGCAGGAATCGAGCAACTCCTCAACTTCTTTGACACCGTACTTCTCTTCGCACTCTGCGATGTATTTCTTCGCAAACAATAGATAGTCAATGATGGAGCTTGCATCCGTCCAAGTCTGGAATAGGTAGTTGCCTTTAAAGAAAGAGTTGTGACCGTAGCAAGCGTGAGCCATCACCAAGGCTTGCATCGCAACGGTATTCTCTTCCATTAAATAAGCGATACACGGGTCGGAGTTGATCACGATCTCATACGCTAACCCCATTTGCCCGTGCTTATACCCTTGCTCGGTTTGGATAAACTTTTTACCGAATGACCAATGGTTATAATTGATCGGCATACCAATACTGGAGTAAGCATCCATCATTTGCTCAGAAGTGATGACCTCAATCTGATTTGGATAGGTGTCGAGACGATAGTGCTCGGCAACACGTTGTATTTCAACGTGGTAACGATCGAGCAGGTCAAAGGTCCAATCTGGTCCATCAGGCAGCATCTTCTCTTTGGTTGGCTTTTTAGTTGTTGTCGCCATAGCGGCCTCCCTATGCTGTTTCCTTTCTGAAGAGCTCTCTGAATACCGGGTAGATATCTTCTACGCTACGGATGTTTTTCATCGCGAAGTTGTCGTAACTACCCTCAAGTTTTTCATATTCGTGCCACAGCGTTTGATGAGAGCGGCGCGTAATTTCTATATAAGAAAAGTACTGACAGTTTGGCAGTAGGTGCTTGGTTAACAGTTCACGGCAGCGAGGCGAGTCATCCGCCCAGTTATCACCGTCTGAGGCTTGAGCCGCATAGATATTCCACTCACCGGTTGGGAATCGGTCTGCGACGATCTCTTTCATGAGTTTTAGAGCACTGGAAACAATCGTACCACCTGTTTCTTGGGAGTAGAAAAACTCATGTTCATCCACTTCCTTAGCTTGGGTATGGTGACGAATAAATACGACTTCGACGTTCTCGTAAGTTCGAGTTAGGAACAAATAGAGCAAAACGTAGAAACGCTTGGCAATATCTTTGGTTGCTTGGTCCATAGAACCAGAGACGTCCATCAAACAGAACATCACTGCTTGGCTAGATGGAATAGGGCGACGCTCGTAATTTTTGAAGCGCAAGTCAAAGGTATCAATGAACGGGACTGCAGCAATTTTCTCGCGCAGTTCTTGGATTTCCGCTTTGAGGCGTTTTTCTTCGAGTAGCTGGGCGGGCTCGCTATTTTTGATGCGTTCGAGTTCTTCTTCCAATTCATGGAGGAAGCGCTTTTTACCAGCCGTCATCGCGGTGCGACGAGCCAGCGATTGTTGGAGCGACTTTACAATAGAGATATTGGCGGGCACACCAGCGGTTTGATAGCCCGAACGATGCGTTTTCCACTCGGTAATCTTATTGATTTGATTCTTTTCTAGGTTAGGGAGTTCTAAGTCTTCAAAGAGAATATCCAAATATTCATCTTTTGAAATTTGGAACACAAAATCGTCTTGGCCTTCGCCATCAGGACTTGCGTCGCCATCGCCTGAACCGCCGCCTTGACCGCCACCTTTAGGGCGTTCAATTTTGTCGCCTGTGATGAATTGGTCGTTACCTGGATGAACACGTTCTTTAAGGCCGCCTCGACCTTGATGAAAAACAGGTTCTTTGATGTCTTTATGAGGGATCGAGACATCCTCGCCAGTCTCGGTATTGGTAATTGAGCGACGATTTACCGCGTCTGCAACAGACTCTTTAATTTGTTCCTTGTGACGACGCAAGAATCGTTGGCGGTTTACCGCACTCTTATTCTTGCCGTTTAGTCGTCGGTCAATAAATTGCGCCATGAGTCACCCCTTTTCGTACACGCAGCCTAAGCACTAATGTTGATCGTGCATCCCGCCTCTACCAGAGCTAACAGCTCTGGCAGGGACATCTTGGGTACTCGACTACTCTATTTATTAGCGTAGTCGAGTTGAGGCTCATTACTATGAAGATTTACGTACGCGTAAGTACCATTCGGATAGTAGGCGAACCTGTTTCTCGGTATATCCTTTCTCCATCATACGAGCGACAAAGTCATCGTGTTTTTTCTGGTCTTCAGAAGACGTTTTCGCATTGAAGGAGATGACGGGTAGTAGCTCTTCGGTATTGGAGAACATTTTCTTCTCAATAACCGTGCGTAGTTTCTCGTAACTGGTCCACGCCGGATTTTGCCCTTTGTTATTTGCACGGGCACGTAGGACGAAGTTAACGATTTCGTTACGGAAATCTTTAGGGTTGCTAATGCCAGCTGTTTTTTCGATTTTCTCCAATTCGTTGTTTAGTGCAGAGCGGTCAAATAGCTGTCCGGTTTCTGGATCGCGGTATTCTTGGTCTTGGATCCAGAAGTCAGCGTAGGTGACGTAGCGGTCGAAGATGTTTTGTCCGTATTCAGAGTAAGATTCCAAGTAGGCGGTTTGGATTTCTTTTCCGATGAACTCGACATAGCGCGGTACTAAGTAGCCTTTCAAAAACTCAAGATACTTCTCTGCGGTTTCTTGTGGGAACTGTTCTCGTTCAATTTGCTGTTCAATAACGTAGAATAGATGAACTGGGTTCGCCGCCACTTCGGTTTGGTCGAAGTTGAAGACGCGTGACAGGATCTTGAAGGCAAAACGGGTCGATAGCCCGGACATACCTTCATCAACACCCGCAAAGTCGCGATATTCTTGGTAGCTTTTTGCCTTTGGATCGGTGTCTTTTAATGTTTCACCATCGTATACACGCATTTTAGAGAAGATAGACGAGTTCTCAGGCTCTTTCAGACGAGACAGAATACTGAACTGGGAAAGGAGTTCCAATGTGCTCGGTGAGCATGGCGCTTTGGCCAATTCTGAATGGTCGAGTAGTTTTTGGTAAATCTTAACTTCTTCTGATACACGCAAACAGTATGGCACTTTGACAATGTAAACACGGTCTAGGAATGCCTCATTGTTTTTGTTATTACGGAAGGTTTGCCACTCGGATTCATTTGAGTGGGCGAGAATCATGCCTTCAAACGGTAGGGCAGAAAGGCCTTCGGTACCGTTGTAGTTACCTTCTTGAGTTGCAGTCAGTAGAGGGTGAAGCACTTTAATTGGCGCTTTGAACATCTCTACGAACTCCATCAAACCTTGGTTGGCACGACATAATGCACCAGAGTAGCTGTATGCGTCTGGGTCGTCTTGTGAATAGTGCTCGAGTTTGCGGATATCAACCTTACCAACCAATGATGAGATATCTTGATTGTTTTCGTCACCAGGTTCTGTTTTGGCTACCGCGATTTGATCGAGGATAGATGGACGAACTTTTACGACCTTGAACTTAGTAATGTCGCCACCAAATTCATGAAGTCGCTTCGCGGCCCAAGGTGACATGATTGAGCGTAAGTAGCGTTGATCGATACCGTATTCGCGTTTAAGCAGTTCGCCGTCTTCATTGACGTCAAACAAGCAGAATGGATGGTCGTTTACGGGGCTTCGTACACCGTCAACCGACAGAACATAAATAGGTACTTGCTGCATTAGCGCTTTCAGTTTTTCAGCAAGTGATGATTTACCACCGCCCACAGGACCAAGTAGGTAAAGGATCTGTTTACGTTCTTCTAACCCTTGAGCAGCGTGTTTTAGATACGAAACGATTTGTTCAATGGCATCTTCCATACCGTAGAAGTCTTTGAACGTTGGGTATCTAGAAATCACCCGGTTAGAGAAAATACGACTCAAGCGTGGATCATGCGAAGTATCGATGAGCTCGGGTTCTCCAATCGCCATCAGCAAACGCTCGGCGGCATTGGCATACGCGCTCTTATCATCCCGACAAAGTGCTAAGAATTCTTGCAAAGATAACTCTTCATCCTTGGCTGCTTCATAGCGTGCTTGATAATGGTCAAAAATACTCATAATGAATTCCCCTCTGAACTTGCCTTAACGGCAATCAACCCGCATAGAAAAAGCTATTCCATTCTTAATTAAGACTAGTTTGTTTTTCGAATTTTGCTTAAAAAATATGTGTTTATTTGCAAATTGTGATGAACCACAGAATGTCAGCAGTGACCAACAAAGAGGTTGATAGATAACTAATTATGGTTGGATAACTCGAAGAGTGGGTAATGAGAAGTTATACATTTATAAGGTGAATATCTCAGTGGCTATTTGGTCATTGCTTGAGAAGTAAACAGCGGATGTGTCTTTTTTGGCGAATGGTGAAGGGAATTAGAGTAAGAGTGCGATTTTTGGGATAGTCATGGTTATGAAAGTAAACAGGCCACCTTCTTTGGTGGCCTGCTTATTTATTTAAGCGTTAAAAATTTGTCTTAATTCATTTGCGCACAAGTGGTACTGTCGAGGGCAGTTACGCCACGTTGCTAGCATACGACGATATTTTTCTAACATCGGCATTTGTGCGTTGAAGTGGTGGTCTGCTTTATCAAATTGAGGATACAAACCTTCAGAGTCAGTAAGGAAGCGCACGTAGTTCACTAACTGACACTCTGTTGCGATATCAAAGCCTAGAAACTGTAGTCGACGTTGGTCTACATCTTTACGCTCAGCGTCTTCCAACATTTTGTTAGACTCTTGCATTGCATGGTACATTTCCATGATATCAATAACTTGTCTACATTCTGCGTCACTCAAACGACCAAAGTCTTTGTTCAGTTCGTTCATTTGTAGTTCGTAACCGCGCTCAACAATCGTTTGTAAGCGTTGGTATTTTGCTGCGTTTTCCGGATCCATCTGAGACATCAAGTAGTATTGGTTTGATAGGATCAGGCGTTGAGCATTGGTCATTTCCATGGTGGCCTCACTAAAAGAATCTAATACATTTTTAATGTGCTTAGGTTATCTGTTCAAGCGGGAGTGAAACATGATCTCAACACATATTTAATATGAAAAGCACAAAGATTCAGCAGAAAAACAGCCTATTTTTTGTGGTAATGGTTGTAGATATAGTCTCGGTCAGAGAAGACCCTTAGCCACTCCGGTTTAAACACTGAAAACATAGCTAAAGACATACCATTCAGCAAACCTTCGGGGAAGGCGAGCAGGGGAACAAATACCAAGTAGTTGTCGATAATTGTCGGCCAGTCGTAGGTTCCATGCCAAGCGATGTATAGGCTATTGAAAAGAAGGTGTGTACTGCCCGTTATTGCGCCATTGAAAAAACCGGCGACAAAGATAAAGACAAAAATATTGCGAGGTAAAAAACGGTAACTGAGGAGAAAAACCGCATAGCTAACCCAAATAGGTAACAAGCAAGAAAATAATAGATACTCAGGCAGTTGGCTGAACTCAATAGTGCCTATGATCGCCAATACAATGGAGATAACGATTGATAACGCATAAGCGCTTCGCCAGCCATACATAAGCGTTAAGGTGGTGAGGGCGAGGAAATGAATCGCCAAGCCTTCTTTTACGCTGGCTTGCGCCGACCACAGTGTGGTTAAGGCAAAAATGGCAGCAAAGGTTAGATGTTGAAACGTACGCTCATTTTTTAGCTTGGGTAGAAATACCTTGGTTACATCTTTCCAGATTGACCCCAGTGACAATAAAACCAAGACGAATGCAAACAACTCTTTGAGCAGCACGTTAACTCCAAAAAAATACCAGCCGATAACGACTGGTATTTTTTACGAAAAGGTAATGCGATGGTATCAGTATTTTACATTTGAGTGATACTGCTCAAGAATCGAAACAACTTTATCCATGGTTTCTTTGCTTGGAGGATTGACACCATCGAGTGGGTAATCATGGCCTAAGGCTTCCCATTTGTGCGCGCCCAGTTTGTGATAAGGCAATAGCTCGATCTTTTCGATGTTATCCATATCTTTAATAAACTCGCCAAGCATATGCGCTGCTTCTTCATCGTCGGTGTAACCAGGCACGACGACGTAACGAATCCAAGTTTTTTGCCCGATCTTATGTAAGTAACGTGCGAAATCTAACGTACGTTTATTCGATACCCCAATGAAGTCATGGTGAATCTCATCTTTCATGTGTTTGATATCGAGCATGACCAAATCTGTCGCATCCAGCACTTCGTCAATGACTTCTGTGTGCTTACGGATATAACCATTTGTATCTAGACAGGTATGAATACCTTCAGCTTGAGCCGCGCGGAAAAAGTCTCGGACGAATTCTGGCTGAAGCATTGCCTCGCCACCTGAACACGTCACACCACCACCTGATGCATTCATAAAATGGCGGTAGCTTTTTGCTTCACTAATAATTTCTTCAACTGTGACTTCTTTGCCAGCGTGAGTATCCCAAGTATCGCGGTTGTGGCAATACATACAACGCATTAGGCAGCCTTGCATGAAGACAATAAAGCGAATACCAGGTCCATCTACCGTTCCGCAGGATTCAAAAGAATGAATACGACCAGTTGTTGACATGTGCTCATCTCGTCTTAGTTATTTGCGTGTTATTTTATTACAAATGGTAGGGATAAAATAGGTTTTCTCGGCTTTGGTGGCAAGAAAACAGAAAATAAGAAAAATTAAACTTACGGACTAAAATTTATGTTATAAAAGTGTTAAATGACATATATAAGAATAACAAACAATGTTCACCGTCAGGCAAGGTGTTAAACATCTGATTGTTGCTGAAGGACGTTTTATATGGATATGCTTGCACTTTCGCAGAAACAGAAAGTCACACTGTTTTTGCTTGTATTGACGATAGGATTTGCTTCTCTCGCCTTTTTCACTTCTGAACGCTTGTCGCAAATGACAAGCCAATATCAAAGCAGTGCTGATATTGCGGCAGGATCGTTGTCAATCTATCAAACTCAAAGTCAAATTCTGACTTTAGGTGGTGAGCTTGATCGTATGACTGGTACTAAGGTGTCGGACACCCAGGTACGCATCGAGGAGATTGTTACCGCGATTAGCAAAGACTCACAGTTTTTGAGTCAGGTTGGGCTAGTCACTCAGGGAGAACAACTCTCCAGGAGTGTGGGTGACTTTAAACAAGCGGTATCGCCATGGTTGTCGATGAAACAGGAACTCGGATTCAGCATTGACGAGGGTAAGCTTGGACAATTAAAGCAACTCGCAACCATCATAGAGCAGAAAATCGCTGAGACAGGAATGGTGACATTGAACTCCGACTTTCAGGCGATGGTGAAAGCGCAGCAAAATTACCTACTGCAACCGACGGAAGAGAACCTGAAGCTGTTTAACCGGGCAATGGGTGCATTTGAAAGTATGTCGAATGTCTACGCAATGTTGGAATTGTACGAAAAAGAAATCGAGCAATACAAACAGACATTTCAAACTGTCAGTGACCTTTCCAAGCAGTTGACCTCGATTGAGCAAAAAGTAGCGGCAACGAAAGCAACTATGACGCAACTGATTGGTTCGATTACTGCTGAACTAGGCGGTATTAGTACTGAATATCAAAATGTTGCAGAGCGCTCATCCAAGCAGACCTTATGGTCGATTATGATTGCGTGTGTGGTACTGGCGGTTTTCACTATCGCAATCTTTGCGATGCAAAACGTTTCATTGTCACGTTCGCTCAATCGTACTAAAGAGATTTTGCATAGCTTGTCGAAAGGCGATTTATCGCAGCGTATGGAGCAAAGTCAAAATCCGAATGATGAGTTCAATCAATTAGCCGCGAGTATCAACCAGAGCAGTATTAACCTCGGTGAGTTGGTATCGGGGGTTCAGACGAGCAGTTTAGCGTTGAGTAGTAACGCGGTAGAACTCAATCAAGGCTTAGATAAACTCGCGCATCACCAGTCAGAAGTGTTGGGACAAACTCAACTACTTGCCTCGGCGACCGAAGAGGTCAGTGTCACGACTCAAGAAGTCTCTAACTCGTTAGAATTTGTCGCAGACATCAGCCGCTCTTCAACTCAGGCAGCAGAAGAAGGCGCGAAAGTGATTGGTTCAGCGATCGGTTCTTTAGAGGAAGTCGGGGCCATATTAACTTCAGCAGCGGGCCATATTAAGCAGTTAGAAGAAGCGTCATCGAAAGTTGACTCAGTGATGGACATTATCAATGGCATTGCCGAGCAGACTAACTTATTGGCGTTGAACGCGGCAATTGAAGCGGCAAGGGCCGGTGAGCAAGGGCGTGGTTTTGCCGTCGTTGCTGATGAAGTACGCAGCCTTGCGGTAAGAACAGTTGATGCCGTTTCTGAGATTTCCGGCACTATAGATACGATGAAAAAAGAGAGTGCAGAGGTCATTCAATACATAGGACAATCTGAGTCGTCAATGAACACTGGTCGTGAACGAGGACATGAGGCGATGGAGGCGCTTAAGCTCATTACAGAAAAAGCGGATGAAGCGTCTCACCAAACCGAGGTTATTTTTACCTCAATTAAAGAGTTGGCGACGACCAGCCAGTCAATGGCAGACAACATGACGCAGATTTCATCTGCAATGAAAGAGTTAGAAGAGAACAATGAACTCCTTCGCAGTATTAGTGGTGTTGTAGAACAGCGCTCTGACAGCCTCAATAAAGACTGCCAGAAGTTTACTATTTAGCGCAATCAGAAAAACGCATATAGAGAAAGACTACCCGTACCGTAAACAGACTCCGGCGCGTGTTTATAATCTGGAGTTTTCACGGTGGCACTTAACGTAGCACCAAAGCTGTGACTATAGATTGCGAAGCCTGCCACACCTGATGCTTGCAGATTTTGCAGCGATACATCGTAGGCATCGGGGTTCGAAATTGATGGGTTGTCCTCGATACCTGGACGGTCACCTTCCACAGTAAAGTCGTTAAAGCGATAACGACCTTCGACACCCGCGTATAAGAACCAGCCTGATTTTGAGGCACCTAACATGCTTGCGCGAAACGGGTTTTCATTGTCGATGTTTGCAGCGCCCATGCTTCCTGCGAGATCCGCTCCCCAGCGCAACATGAAACCAGTAGACACATCAGAGCGGAAATTACCAACATTGACCTCGGAGATGTTTGAGATTTCCCAATCGGTATTAGCGATAGAGCGGATACGAGCAATGTTGAAGTGACTTAGATAACCCACGCTACCGATAAATTTATCTTCTACTTGGTATTCCCAACCATTCGGTTCATCAGAACCCGTGATACCGTGCACAATGTTTTGCGCTTCGTCAGCGAGAGAGCTCTCACCTGTTGTACCCAGCGTTAGGTTAAATCGTTGTGCCTGCTGCGGGTGTAAGCTGATGTAATTGAACTCGGTATGTAAGTAGCCTGCGTATGGACGGTCATTGATGAGGGGTTCTTTTGTTTCAATATCCGAGGGAGTATACATCTTGTGCCCAAGAGCGAACTCGAACTTATCTAAAGACGCTCCGCCCCAGTAAGACAGGCTTAGGGGGCTAAAGATAGGGTATGGATTAATAGCGCCGGTGGCAAAGTTAAAAAATACGCCATTGGTGTAGTCTTGGTCAACGCCGAACACACCGTCATTGTCCAAGGTAAATGAGAGCGTGGCACGCTCTGACGCAAAAACATTAAGCGACAATAGGCAAAGAGGTACCAAGTGAATCGGTTTTATTTTCATTATGTTACTGCAAAAGAAGGAGAGTCGGTATCAATGTAGCAATTAGTATACCGTTGTTCCAGACCCGAACAAAAAAAGCCCCGCTTATGCGGGGCTTTTTCAATAATTGACTGAGATTATAGAGACTCAGTGAATGTACGTGCGATAACGTCTTGCTGTTGTTCTGCTGTTAGCGAGTTGAAGCGTACAGCGTAACCAGATACACGGATTGTTAGCTGAGGGTATTTCTCAGGGTGCTTAACTGCGTCTTCTAGAGTTTCACGGTTAAGAACGTTAACGTTCAGGTGTTGACCGCCTTCGATGCCAGCTTCGTGGTGGAAGTAACCATCCATTAGACCTGCAAGGTTAGCGCGTTGAGAACCTTCATCTTTACCTAGTGCGTTAGGTACGATAGAGAATGTGTAAGAGATACCATCTTGAGCATCAGCAAACGGTAGTTTAGCTACTGAAGTCAATGATGCTACTGCACCTTTCTCATCACGTCCGTGCATTGGGTTAGCACCTGGTGCAAATGGAGTACCTGCACGACGACCATCTGGAGTGTTACCAGTCTTCTTACCGTATACCACGTTTGAAGTGATCGTTAGGATTGACTGAGTTGGGATAGCATTACGGTACGTATTCAGTTTACGGATTTTGCCCATAAATACGCTAACTAGTTCACAAGCGATGTCATCAACGCGAGCATCGTTGTTACCGAATTTAGGGTAATCGCCTTCGATTTCGAAATCGATCGCTAGGCCGTCTTCATCGCGAATTGGTTTTACTTTTGCGTACTTGATTGCTGATAGTGAGTCAGCTGCAACAGACAGACCTGCAATACCACATGCCATAGTACGTTTAACATCACGGTCATGTAGAGCCATTAGTGATGCTTCGTAGCTGTACTTGTCATGCATGTAGTGAATTGAATTTAGTGCAGTCACGTATTGCTTAGCTAGCCAGTCCATGAAGTGGTCCATTTTTTCCCACAGTTCATCGTAGTCAAGATACTCACCAGTAATCTTGTCCATTTTCGGACCAACTTGAAGTTTTAACTTCTCATCAATACCACCGTTGATGGTGTATAGCATTGTCTTAGCAAGGTTTGCACGAGCACCGAAGAACTGCATTTGCTTACCAACAACCATTGGAGATACACAACAAGCGATAGCGTAGTCATCAGACTCCATATCTGGGCGCATCAGGTCGTCGTTTTCGTACTGGATAGATGAAGTATCGATAGATACTTTCGCACAGAAACGTTTGAAGCCGTCAGGTAACTGCTCAGACCAAAGTACAGTGATGTTTGGCTCTGGAGAAGGACCCATAGTGTATAGGCTGTTTAGGAAACGGAAGTTAGAACGCGTTACTAGCGTACGACCGTCAAGACCCATACCACCCATAGATTCTGTAGCCCAGATAGGGTCGCCAGAGAATAGTTCATCGTACTCAGGAGTACGTAGGAAACGAACCATGCGTAGTTTCATTACGAAGTGGTCGATCATTTCCTGAGCTTGTTCTTCAGTGATCTTGCCTGCGGCGATATCACGTTCGATGTACACGTCTAGGAAAGTAGAAGTACGACCTAGAGACATTGCCGCACCGTTTTGAGACTTAACAGCGGCTAGGTAGCCGAAGTAAGTCCACTGGATAGCTTCTTGTGCCGTTTCAGCTGGACGACCGATATCGAAACCGTATTTCGCAGCCATTTGCTTGATTTGACCAAGAGCACGGTGCTGCTCTGCAATTTCTTCACGAAGTTGCATAGTCATATGAAGGTCTTCGCCGTTTTCAAACTTCTCTTGTAGAGAGTTGAACTGAGCAAGTTTGTCCTTCATTAGGAAGTCGATACCGTAAAGTGCAACACGACGGTAGTCACCAATGATACGACCACGGCCATAGGCATCTGGAAGACCAGTTAGTACACCAGATTTACGGCATGCAAGGATGTCTGGAGTGTAGATATCGAAAACACCAGCGTTGTGAGTTTTACGATATTCAGTGAAGATTTTCTTAACTTGAGGATCAAGCTCACGATCATATGCCTTGCACGAACCTTCAACCATACGGATACCGCCGTTAGGGATGATTGCACGTTTAAGCGGTGCTTCAGTTTGAAGGCCTACGATTGTTTCAAGGTCTTTTTCGATGTAGCCAGCATCGTGAGCAGTGATGGTAGAAATAACAGAAGTATCAAAATCAACAGGTGCGTGAGTCGCGTTTTCCTGTTTGATACCTTCCATTACTTTAGCCCAAAGCTTATTGGTCGCTTCAGTACCTTCAGAAACTAGGAAAGATTCGTCGCCTTCGTACGGTGTGTAGTTCTTTTGAATGAAATCACGAACGTTTACTTCGTTTTGCCAATCACCTGCAGCAAAACCTTCCCAAGCTTTAGCAAATTGCTCTGCCATGACATACCTACCTTTTTAGTAGTAAAAACACGTACCTGTCAGACCGTTGAGCCAGTCAGACTCCCATTACTGGTTTGGTACACTCTTAATGAATAACAATATGTATAGTCTTAAAACCCAATCACCGAAAGCAGTCATAAAAACATAGATATTGTTACTGTCTTTAAAGCTAAATCCCTCAACTTGATTATTAGGATAAATTAAAAAAAAATTGCAAACCTTAAACTAAATCAATAAATCTTCAAAAGTTGCAATAAAATTTGGGTGGCATTGACGCCACCCAAACGGATTTCTCTATTATAGCCAAGCTTTGATGCCATATTGGCTTTCTAGCATACCAACTGCAAGCATAGCAACCAAACAGATAACAAAGACACCTACTGGGATTACTATCTTGTCAGCGAAAGAGAGGCGAGATGCACGTTCTTTATCACCAATCAGACCGTTGTTATCTAGGAACATGGTTAGTGCCCAAGCAAGTACAGGGTTTGCTACCACTGATGCAAAGATACAGATACCTGCAGCTTGTGAATCTTTCGTATCACGCACCATTTGCATACCCGCTTCTAATAAAGGAAGGAATACACCAACCAACAGAGCAACACGCATAACTGGTGGCCATACCGCTACGTCCATAGGGAAGCCAAGGATAGCAACGATGATACACAGCGTACCTAGAACAATTGCACCTGCAGGGATTGGACGTTTCGCGATAGCAGCTGGGATCATGTAAGTACCCCAAGACGAAGTAATGTTACCACCGCCGACTGCTGTACCAACCATCTGACGGATAGAACACATGGTCATGGTGTCATCTACGTCCATCAGTACTTTTTCAGTTTTACGCGGGTAGTTTAGCTCTTGGAAGATACGGTGGCCCAAGAAGTCAGGAGACCACATTGCTACCGCCAGAATCGCAAATGGGAGTGACGCAATAAAGTGCTCTAAGTTTGGTAGGCCAAGTTGCCAACCTTGCTCAGTGCTGCCCCACCAGTAAACAGGGTTTAGGTTTGGTAGACCCATTTCTGTTTCAAACTGAAGGTCAAAACCTGTGCCAAGTACTAGGGCAACTAGTAGGCCAGTGAACGCACATACCGGGATGGCAAGCCAACGCATGTTGATTTTCGCCAAGAATGCGTAGATCGCGATAGTGATGCCTAAAACAATCAGGCCAACATAGCCCATGCTGCCAGCTGCAATATCTGCAGACTGAAGACCAGTAGCCCAAGACTGAATCGAACCGATTTGGCTCATGGTACCGGTGAAGCCCAAGAAGATAAGTAAGCCACCTGCGGTACCTTCCGAGGTGAGGTTAACCAGCTTGGAACCACCTTTAAAGTAACTTAACAGCAGACCGAACACGCCAAGTAAAATGGCAAGAGCAAGAGGGTGGGCACCTGCAAGGGCAATTGAACCGATCAATGGGATCATTGGTCCGTGGTTACCTGCAAGGTTGGCGCGTGGGTTAAAGATACCTGAAGACAGAATACAGAAAAGAAGGGCAGGGATAAGCATTTCTACTCGAGCAACTTCTATCGCAAACTCTTTTCCAAGGTTTACGTGATCCCAAGCGGCTGAAAGACCATCAGCCCAAGACATCATAACCGCTGAGTACATTGCGATGATGCCGATGGTACCTGCTAAAGCGGGTACTAAGTCTTCTAATTCGAAACGGAAATCTCGACCAGGAAGGTTTAGACCAAAGCGGCGAGGCTTCATGATCTGTAGTTCGTGGTCAAGGTAATCACTGCGGCTGGCAAACTCAGAGGCCGGGCGGTGCAGCTCTTGATAACTCTTATTCTCTATATCCGAATCAGAGTGCGATTTGTTGACTGCGTCTGACATAGATTCCTCATATATTAAAAAAGTTAATGAATCTTTATTGAATCGTCATTAGTTATTGTGCGGTGACGATCTCTAAAACCTTTTTAGCGTCCTGCTTGTTGGTCCATAAGCACTCATCTGTGGCTCAAACCCTACGTGCTAAAGATGAGAAGCGAAAAGAAACTAAAACTTGCGTAATTTAGGCTTATTCTTTGGGGCGAGTTTAGCTTGCTAACCCTAAGGAGTGATTGATTTAGATCACTATATGAAAGAATGTGAAAGAAAACTACACAACAAGCGTCGCATGTCGAGATAATAGCAATTTTGTCTGAAATAAATTTACATAATCAGGTTGCTATGAAATTAAGTTAATAATAAAACGCCAAAAATAGAAGAAGATAAATTGAATATTGAGACAGATCTTATTTTTATAAAAATGTAAAATTCATTTTCAGGTTAAGATATCGGTGTTTGAACCGTTTTATGCGTGATTAAAAGAAAAAACAACTGAAAAGTGAATGTATAGTCATATAATATGGCTAAATATCCTCTGTTTGTAGGTTAATAATTTGTTGCATGTTATAAATTGTAGTGCTAGTTTGTATCGCAATGTAGGTGGAGACCTGCAACAAACCCACCATCAAAATTCGAAAATAGTGGGACAAAATAATAACAGGGAGTTAGGCGCATGAATGAAGTACCAGCGCTAGATATAAAAGAACTACACAAAACTTTCGGACAAAATGAAGTCTTAAAGGGCATTTCACTAGAAGCCCACAAAGGGGACGTCGTTTCAATTATCGGGTCATCAGGATCGGGTAAAAGTACTTTTCTTAGATGCATTAACCTTCTCGAAACTCCAACCGCTGGCGAAATCTGGGTGAATGGTGAGCTCATTCAAATGAAGAATAACCGCCAAGGGGAGGCTGTACCCGCAAACGAAAAGCAAGTACAACGAATCCGTTCTCGTCTTGCGATGGTATTCCAAGGTTTTAACTTATGGTCACACATGACGGTATTGGAAAACGTCATTGAAGCACCTGTGCATGTACTTGGTGTGCCTAAAGCACAGGCAATTGAAAACGCTGAAATGCTGTTAAAAAAAGTGGGTTTGTACGAACGTAAAGATTACTACCCAGGTCACCTTTCAGGTGGTCAGCAACAACGTGCGGCGATTGCAAGAGCGCTCGCAGTAGACCCAGAAGTTATGTTATTTGACGAGCCAACTTCCGCACTTGACCCGGAATTGGTTGGTGAAGTCCTTGGCGTTATGCGTGACTTGGCAGAAGAAGGCCGTACCATGCTGGTGGTGACACACGAAATGGCGTTTGCCCGTGATGTATCAAACCACGTTATGTTCTTGCACCAAGGTTTGGTTGAAGAGCAAGGTCATCCTTCAAAGCTATTTACTAACCCAGATTCGGAACGCTTAAAACAGTTCGTATCATCTATTTACTAGTCGCAAACCAACAATAAGCGGCAAACACAACATTAATCGAAGTATAAAAATCACAGGAGTATGGAAATGAAAAAGTGGTTATTAGCAGCAACATTAGCAGCAACAGCAGTGACAGGCGTTGCCCAAGCGAAAGAATGGAAAACAGTTCGTTTCGGTATTGAAGGCGCTTATCCTCCATTTAGCTGGACAGAAGGTGACGGCTCTCTGAAAGGCTTTGACGTTGACATGGCCAACGCACTTTGTGAAGAGATGCAAGTGAAGTGTAAAATCGTAGCACAAGATTGGGATGGTATCATTCCATCTCTATTAGCCCGCAAATACGACGCAATCATCGCGGCGATGTCAATTACTGAAGAGCGTAAAAAGAAAGTCGATTTCACTGGTAAATACGCACTTATCCCAAACAAGTTCATCGCGAAGAAAGGTGCTAACCTAGATTTCGATAACCTAGACGGTCAAAAAATCGCGGTTCAACGTGCAACGACTCACGACAAATACCTAACTGATAACTACGGTGACAAAGTAGAAATCGTACGTTACGGCTCTTTTGATGAAGCTTACCTAGACCTAGCAAACGGCCGTGTTGTCGCTGTACTGGGTGATGCATCGGCACTGGAAGAAGGTGTTCTAAACAAAGAAGGTGGCGAAGGCTACGAGTTTGTTGGTCCTTCTCTAACTGATCCTAAATGGTTTGGCGACGGTTTTGGTATTGCGGTACGTAAGCAAGACAAAGACCTGACTGAGAAGCTGGATGCTGCGATTCTATCTCTACGTGACAAAGGTGTTTACCAAGAGATTGCTGCACGTTACTTCAAATACGATGTATACGGCGAGTAAGTCGTAATTAAGCGACCGTTGGCTTGTTCCTAGAAGTAGCTAACGGTCGATCTTATGAGTTTAGGGATTAGGAACTCACCTATGCTAGATCTAAAAGGATACGAAGCCTCTATTTTAAAAGGGGCCATAGTCACTATCGAGGTGGCACTACTATCATTACTGCTGGCGGTAATCTTAGGCATGCTTGGCGCATTAGCAAAAATGGCTCCTTATCGTTGGGCCCGTGCTATTGCAACACTCTACACAACGGTTATTCGTGGTATTCCAGACCTCGTTCTGATGATGCTTATCTTCTTTGGTGGTCAGATTCTACTGAATAACAGTCTTTATTCCATCAACGAGTCACTTAATGAATGGTTCGCTTCGAGCGACCCTAACCATGAGTGGGTCTCTTACCTACCCGATTATATCGACGTTAGCCCTTTCATTGCTGGTGTATTGACGATTGGGTTTATCTTTGGCGCGTACATGGCTGAAACTTTCCGTGGTGCGATTATGGCGGTTGATCGTGGCGAGCTCGAAGCTGCTAAGGCGTACGGAATGAGTGCGACATTGTCTTTCCGCAGAATTTTGCTTCCGCAGATGATTCGTCACGCATTACCTGGCTTTGGTAACAACTGGTTAGTATTGCTTAAAACAACCGCACTGGTTTCGATTATTGGCTTAGAAGATATGGTACGTGTCAGTTCATTAGCTGCTGGCTCAACTAAGATGCCATTTACCTTCTACATGGTTGTCGCCATTATTTTCTTATTGTTTACCAGTATCTCAACGGGCTTATTGAAAGTCGTTGAACGTAAATTCAGTATTCACGCGAGGTAAGTTATGGACTTTTCATTGATTGTAGAAAGTTTACCAATTTACCTTGATGGTTTGTGGACAACGGTTTGGCTGGTTGGTTTGGCGTTAGTTATTGGTCTGAGCGTCGCGATTCCTCTGGCTGTGGCGAGAAATAGTCACAACTTCTTTATTTCAGGACCTAGCTGGGCGTTTATTTACTTCTTCCGTGGTACACCTTTGTTGGTTCAGCTGTATCTGATTTACTACGGCATGGATCAGTTTTTCCCAGTAAAAGATACACTTTGGGAAAATGCTTGGTTCTGTGCCTTGGTGGCATTCGTGTTAAATACCTCTGCGTACACTGCGGAAATCATTCGCGGTGCGATCAACGGTTTGCCGAAAGGTGAAGTCGAAGCGGCAAAAGCGTATGGCATGAGTAAGTTCGCAACGTATCGTCGTATCATTTTACCGAGCGCATTGCGTCGCGCTCTTCCGGTATACAGTAACGAAGTGATCTTTATGCTTCACGGTAGTGCGGTCGCGGGTATTGTTACTATCTTGGATCTTACTGGCGCAGCGAGACTGGTTAACTCTCGCTATTACGCACCGTTTGAGTCGTTTTTAACTGCTGGTTTGTTCTATATGGGACTGACATTCATCATTCTGTGGTGTTTCAAACATGCAGAAAAGCGATTCCTTGCGTATTCTCGTCCTCTAAGTTAAGTGAAACGGCACCGAAAGGTGCCGTTTTCATCTATATTTTTCATTCGCTACCGAAAGCTCAATAACCCGCTCCAAGGGTAACTACTCTAACTCGTTGTTTTATTAGACTTCCTGCAATTACCGGTATTAGTGTAAGAAGCACGAATAAATCAGCAATACCACTGTGCATGCCGTTATGGTTAATAGCAATGAGTCTAGGTGGTCAGCTCAGAATTATGAGAACGGTACCCGTCAGCGTCATCAAGATGTTGGCGATAGCGTAAGTACCTGCATATCCCAAAGCTGGAATCGTCGACTTCGCGTAGTCGTTCACGATATCCATTGCAGGTGCACAGGTTCTTGCACCAATAATCGCACCAAACAGCAGAGCACGGTTCATCTTTAGAACGTATGCACCAACCAAGTATGCAAGCGCAACTGGAACCACACTGACCAAAAATGCTAAACCAAGGACTTGTGGACCAACTTGGGAAAGGTGCTCGAACATCTTGCCGCCTGCGCTTAAGCCGATGCCTACCATGAAGAACATCAACCCTAGGTCTTTAACCATGTTCAGCGCGCCTTGAGGAACGTAACCAAAAGTCGGGTGGTTGGCACGTAAAAAGCCAAGTGTAATCCCTGACAGCAACAGACCGACCGCATTACCTAAGCCAAACGACATCTGGCCAAACGTCATGGTGATCAAACCGAATAACAAGCCAAGTATAAAGAAGCTACAAAACGCTAGAAGGTCGGCCATTTGACTGTGGATTGAAATGAAACCAATACGTTCAGCAAGGCCGTGAACGCGACTTTTCTCCCCGCTCACTTGAAGCACGTCACCCTTCGCCAATACGATGTCTAGATCCATCGGCATTTCAATCTGAGCTCTGACTACTCGATTAAGGAAACAGCCGTACTCAGAAAGGTTAAGGTCAGACAGACGCTTACCAGCAATGGCGTCGCTTTTTACCACGATCTCTTCTTCGACAATGCGTAGGTCAAGTAGGTTGCGGTCAAACACTTCTTTGCCGTTTCTGAAGCTAGGGTCAAGACGAGCGTGACTATCTGGGAAACCGACGAGTGCGATTTCATCACCTTCTTGCAAAATAGCGTCACCATCTGGGTGGGCTAGGATACCGTTGCGGCGAATACGCTCGATGTAGCAACCAGTCTGGCGATAAATACCCAGCTCACGTAGGTTTTTACCGTCGATCCAGTTAATTAACTCTTGGCCTACACGGTATGCGCGAATGATAGGTAAGTAGACCTTACGTTGGCCCGAATTACCTAAACCGCGCTCTTGCGCGATTTGTTGTGCCGAATCAGACAGATTGTGTTTTTGCAGCTTAGGCATCAATTTAGCAAACATAATCATGCTGATTAAACCGACCAAATACGCCATCGCATAACCAACCGAAAGGTTCTCCAGTACTAACGTAAAGTCCATACCGCGCGGGACTTCAGCTAAGCCGGATGTTAATGCGTCTTGGGCACCTACCAACACCGGTGTCGACGTTAACGCACCTGCCATCATGCCGGCAGAAAGCCCGAATCCTAAGCCGAAGTAATGACTAGCAAAATAGGTGATCATCAACGCAGTCGAGAGAACCACCATACTTAAAATGAAGTAGTGCTTGCCATCACGGAAGAAAATACCGAAAAAGTTCGGTCCAGCTTCTATACCTACGCAATAAATGAATAGCATGAAACCAATAGTTAATGCGTCTGCGTTGAAGGCAAAGCCGAGGTGGCCCATCACGAGAGAGGTCAGCAGTACGCCGATGGAATTACCTAACTGGAGGTTGCCAAAGCGGATTTTGCCAATGGCGAGACCAATGGCGAGAACCACAAAAATAAGAAGGATAGGGTTTTGCTCGAGTAAAAGTACGACGTCGATGTTCACAGGGCAGTTCTTGTTCTGTGTCGGGAGAATGTATAAGTGGGCGAATTGTATCTGAATGCTACAAAATGAATAGTGAAATTTTTTAGAATTTACTATTACTTTACGTAGGTCAATTATAAAGCACCATTTTAGCCGCTATTGGGGGGCTGTGTGCTAAATAACGAATAGCAAAGACGTTTTCTCTGGTGTTCAAGAGACAAAAAAGCCGCATAAAGCGGCTTCTTAAAAATATTAGGCTGGCGATTACTCGTCAAATAGACCTAGGTGCTCTTTCGCATATGCTTCGAAATCGTCACAACCACCGATGTGCTCTTGGTCGATAAAAATTTGAGGAACAGTTTCTACTGGTTTACCTACAGTTTTCTCAAGGTCAGCTTTTGAAATGCCTTCTGCGTGAATATCTACGTAGCGGTAGTTGAAGTCATCACGTTTCGCTTTTAGCGTTTCAGCGTGTTCTTTTGCACGAACACAGAATGGGCAAGCTGGGCGACCAAAGATAACTACGAACATATGTCTTTCTCCTTTATTTTGTTAGTTGCCACTATGCCCGATCCAGTGGCGGAAATAAAGAAGCATTTGGCACTTGTTCCGATAGAGAAAACCTATTGATGAAAATTTGCACTTGCTGCGCTAAGAAAGAGAAATGGTTGCCGTGGTATTGGTAGGGGAGTGGGGCGAAAGCTGGGAGTTTTTTATCCTCAACGACAAGAGAAGTCAGGCGTTTTAAGACAAAAAAAGGAGCAAATTATTGCTCCTTTTCTTTTAACGATTTCGATGTCTAAAACTGAGATAGCTTGTCGTAGCGAGAATCTTTCAGTGCGTCTTTTACGCGCTTAAGGTTCTCACGGAAACCCGTACCACGACGCAGAGTAAAGCCTGTTGCCAATACATCGATCACCGTCATCTGAACAACGCGACTTGCCATTGGCATGTACACGTCGGTGTCTTCTGGTACGTCTAGAGAGATCGACAACGAACTCGCTTTATCCAGTGGTGAGTCTTTTGCTGTAATCGCAATAACAGTTGCGCCGTTTTCACGTGCTAAGTTGGCGATCTCAACTTGGCTCTTAGTGCGACCAGTATGAGAAATCAGCACGATCACGTCGTTGTCTGTACAGTTAATGCAGCTCATTCGTTGCATCACGATGTCTTCAAAACAAGTAATTGGAATATTGAATCGAATAAACTTGTTTTGTGCATCTTTAGCCACCGCAGAAGATGCTCCTAAGCCAAAGAAAGAGATGCGTTTTGCTTGAGTCAGTAGATCAACCGCTCGGTTAACCTGCATTGGGTCCAAGCTATTTTTCGCCACGTCCAAGCACGCCATTGTCGATTCGAAAATCTTATGCGTGTATGCGTCTGGCCCATCATCTTCTTCAACGTTACGGTTAACGTAAGGAGTACCATTCGCCAAGCTTTGAGCTAGGTGAAGTTTAAAGTCCGGAAAACCTTTTGTATCCAGGCGGCGGCAAAAACGGTTAACAGTAGGCTCACTTACATCAGCCATTTTAGCCAGTGTAGCGATACTAGAGTGAATAGCCGTCTGAGGAGAGGCCATTATAACTTCAGCGACTTTACGTTCGGACTTACTGAAGTTCTCTAGATTTTTCTGAATTTTTTCTAATGTGTTCATAGTGTTCACGAGGGTATAGAGAACATCTCACTGGATGTACCAATCGGATTAATTCGAGAGAAAACAAGATGTTTCCTAAAAGGTACTCTCAATCCAGCGCCATTGAGTCAGTATAAACCTAAGGCAAAGGTTTACTATAACTTTTCTCTGCTTAATTTAATGAGAATATGACAAGCCTCAAACTAAATTTTATGAAAACTACAAAAAACCGCACCAATAGGCGGTTTATTGTGAAGATTGAGACGAATATTTTTGGTCAAATTACAGTTCTAGAGAAAGAAACTTTCAACTTGCGTTGATTTTCTCGGCAACTTGTTCGATTTTGCCCATCAAGTTTGGTGCTTGTGCCGCGATGCGTCTTTGTTCTTCCAGTACCGAACCAAGGATATCTTTGCCGGTTAACGGGTTGGCAAGCACAACACGAAATACGATGGTGTTTAATCTATCTAAATGAATCGGGTTCAAGCGTGTGCGCGATACAAATGACTTACCCGTTTCACGCTGACGTTTTTGGATAAACTTCGTCAATTCATTCAACAGTTCGTTGAGTTCTGCTTTTTGCTCTGAATTACCTGCCATCAGCGCTTGTCGAATATGTGCAGGTAAGTAGCGGTATGTCAGAAGACACAGCTCAGGCTTAGAAACCAGTTCGAAGTCGGGTTGAGCTTCGATTAACTCGGCAAAGTATTTGGCCTTTTCGATACTCTGATCGATGAGCAATTCGTAGCCCGGGCGACTAATGATATGCATTGCCGCATAAACCAGCATCGCCATGCCAGAGCGAGAACCTTCCAGTGTATGGCTACCCAGGTCTTTAGAGCCTTTACGCAGAATGTATTGTGCGTGATGTTCAATCGACTTCATAGCTTCGGGGTCTTTAAACAACACCATGCCAGCACCCATTGGGATGTAAAGCTGTTTATGTGCGTCGATTGTTACCGAATCTGCCAATTCAGTTCCAGCTAGAAGATGACGATAGTTGTTTGACATCAACGTCGCGCCGCCCCAAGCTGCGTCTACATGGAAGTGACAGTCTTCTGCTTGGCAGATAGCCGCCATTTCTTGAAGAGGGTCAATTGTTCCGGTTTCAGTTGTACCGGCAACACCAATCACTGCGAATGGTTTGATGTTTTGCTGCTTAAGTTCAGCGATTTTTTCTTTTAGCGCAGCGGGACAAATACGGTTGTCGTTATCGGTCTTGATCGCTACCAAACCTTCTTGGCCAATACCCAGAACGTCCGCCGCTTTCTTCAATGAGTAGTGTCCGCGCTCAGAAACCAGTACCGCTAATCCTTCGTAGCCGTAGTGCTTCATTGCTTTGAATAGGCCTTCCTTTTCAACGCCTTTAAACTCACCCTGAGCTTTCAGTGCATTATTACGCGCGACCCAAAGTGCCGTAATGTTTGCGATGGTACCGCCTGAGCAGAAAGCGCCAAGTGAGTGATTAGCACTGTGCATCCACTGAGCGTAGAAAGTATCGTCACGTTGATAAATCAGACGATGAAGCATGCCGATCACTTGACGTTCAAGCGGAGTAAATGCTTTTGAAGTCTCGATTTTGACCAAGTTTTGGTTCAACGCGATCATGATTTTTGACAGCGGCATCAAAAAGTAGGGAAGTGCCGACGTCATATGACCAATAAAGCTTGGTGCAGAGGTATGAACCGAGTGAGATACCAACGTATCAAGCAGGTGTTGAGTGTGGTCTGAAACAAACTCAGGTTGCTCTGGAATCGAAGCGTTGGAGAAGTCTTTCTCTATCTCTAACAGCGGCTTTTCTTCTGCGACGATGTGTTCGCGAAGAAACTGGTTAAGATTGCGAGAGAGTTTTTCTTCGATTTGGGTTAGCGTTGAGTCTGGCCCTTCAGGTACTGTGAAGATTCGAAGTAAGCTCTCGAAGTTCACATCAGCCGTTCTATGTTCAGATACCATGCAGCTATATTGCTCTAATCATTTTTGTTGCAGGCTCGACAATCTAAACGAAAACGGGAACAAAGTCCCGTCTTTAATTATCGAATCTTAGTTTTACCTAAGTGAAGCTTGTTTAGCTATCCCGTAAAGTTCTTGTTACCAACTATTGACAGGAAATCGATTCTAACTCTTTGATCGATTGATTGTAGCGCTTAAGTGCTGAGTCGATTTTAGTTGGGTGGCTAAGTAAATCTGCAAACGCTGAGCGTAACTCGTAGTTCTTTTCATGTGGTTTGGATTGGCGATCATTGAACGTCACTTGTGCAATTTGACCAAGCTCATCGCTACGGGACGCGAGAGTTTTAATGTCTTTCTGCTCAAGTTGCAGCCAAGCTTCTACTGGTTGTTCAGTTGCGACTTTGGTTGCGTCTTTATCTAAGTAATAGTGCACCGCGGCGCGGTTTAGTTCGAAATGGTTTTTTCTGCCTTCCAAGAACCACTCGCTCACTTCTTTAAGATCTGGGTATTGCTCGCTAGTCAATTTGGTTAGGTCTTCATACCAATGAAGTGAGGCATCGATATATGCGTCGTATTTCTTGGAAAGACATGCGTTGTCTGCTGCGGCAACCATGGAAGACGAAGCACCTAGCAAAAGTGCAACAATTAGGCGTTTCATAATGAATCCTTTTGAAGAATAGTTATTATATGGGCTGTATATTAGCTTTCGCTAAATCTTAAATCATGACTGCTGCTTAATATAGTGAATTTGAGCACAGAATCATGCGATCTAGCCTGCAAGTGAGACAAAGAATAACATCATTACCGGGACAAGCAGACTTAAAATAAAGCCACTGACTATTGCAATCGGCACACAACGTACACCGCCAGTGGTTTGTATGACGGGTAATGTAAAGTCCATCGCAGTCGCTCCCGCGTATCCAATCGCCGTGCAAGGCTTAGTACGAATAAACAGCGGAATTAGAACTAAAGCGATGAGTTCACGCAGCAGTTCAATCATAAACGAAGCGCCACCATACACAGGACCAAATGCATCACCCATTAAAATGCCTGCCAGAGAATACCAGCCGAAACCTGATGCCATCGCCAATCCGCGGTAGAGGTCAATATCGAGAATCATCGCCGCTATAACGCCGCCAACCATAGAACTGACGATAATCAGCAGCGCGATGACCATGCCGTGTTTGTTGAGCAAAATTTGGCGAAGTGTCAGGCCGCTGTTGCGAAGCTGGATTCCGATAAAAAACAGCAATAGGAAAAGAATCCATTCGCTGGCGGTATCCACCCAACTGAGGTCGATAGGGATCAGTAGTCCCGCAACTAGACCACCACCAACGACCAAAATTAGTTTCGCTGATTCAAGCGCCATGCTAGAGAGCGGTAGCTTAGTGTGAGTGTTGTCGGTTTTGATAGGCATCAGCTTATCGACAAATGGCAACACCGCTAAGTTGGCAAGCCCAAGGCAAATGAAGAAAACTGCAGTAAACTTTAGGATGATCTGTAGATTTTCACCTAAGTTATCGAGAGCGGCTAAACTCAACCCCATCAAAGCTAAAATGACGTAGATTAAGTTCGATGTGGTGGTGTTGATCTTGTCGAGTAGTGACTTATTTGCAATAGATATTAAATACCCCACAACAAGTGGGGTAAAAATGAATAACATCCCTGAGAACATGGTACATCCTGTATCGTTATAATCCGCTTGCGCTCATGAGTTCATCGACTTGCGCATTAAACTCAATATCACTTAAATTACTGAGTTTGTACAGTATATCGGCACCTGTTACATCAAATTTTACCGAATGATCGTCTATTGTATCGTCTTGGCGACGGAATAATAGGATGTGGTTGGCGATACGTGCTACATCCAAATAACTGACCGCAACATTGGAACGATTTCGGAACTTATTAGATGCCACTTCTATGAAGTCCTCATCGAAGCCCCAGCTATCAAGCACTAGCTCACTGGCATTCGAGCAGAGTCGGTTAAACACTTGGAAAGCAATGTCTTCAGCCAGATAGTTACCTTGTTCCAAGTAACAATGGTATTCGTTGACGATACAGAACAGTCCAATGTCTGCAAGTAAACCAGTTAGTAATGCTTTGTCTGCTTCTAGGTTTTGGTAAGCCTCTGAACCACTATCTCTAAAACCTCGCACAACCATCACCATTGTTGCTGCAAGCTCACGTGAGTTAATAGCGCTGTTCATCAGGATACGGTTACAAGCGCTGCTTAGGTTCACTGAGTGCTTTAACTGCTCAATGGCTTGGGCAGTCACGATATCACGCACCCTTAGAATACCTAAACGAGATACGGCAGTGACCAAATCTGTGCAGGTGATGTTTCGACGGTTGAATATGACGGAGTTGGCTACACGTATCACAATGGCGGCTAGGCCAGGGTCTTCGAGTAGACAATCTGCCACATCTGAAACAGTAGTATTATCCTGCGTGCATAGTTTTTGAATCTTTAATACGACTTCAGGAATAGGAGGTAGGGCAATTTTTTTTCTAGAAACGGCGTGTTCCACTAATTGCGAAAACTCGGATTCGATACCTTTAACTAATAGGTCGTTGTTTTGGGGAAGCCAGTAAAATGATAAGTGATTCATAAAGTATTAGAAGTTTAAGTTGCCTTAGCTAGTTTAACTTTTATATTGATATATAGGCAATTACTAGCAATAAAATAATGATATTTTTTTCAACTAAATATATGTATCAAAGGTAAGCAATATACTAATTTCTTATCTTATGGGCGTGATACATGTCGCATATAAATGTGAATTTATTTCGCACGTTGTGACGTATGCACAGACTTATTTTTAATCATTAATTATTATTTAGTTCAATTAGGTGATTTACTCACTTTTTACTAATAAATTTATATTACTTAAAGACTTTTCGCTTAAAACTGCTGCTATCTGGTGATCACAAATAATCGGGGTTATATGATTTGAAGGATCAATGGATATGACAGAGCAACATTTTATACAATACGTAAACAAGTTTGGGACGTTCCAAAAACGTTCTATGTTTGGTGGCACGGGGTTGTTCAGAGACGATGCCATGTTCGCTTTAATTAGTGCAGAGAAAATTTTTATCCGTGGTGGTGAACATCTAGATAACGAACTGACCAAGCTTGGATGTGAAAAATACCGCCACGTTAAAAAGCAAACTACTGCCACAGTAAACTACTACGATATTACAGAGATGTTTGAAGCACGCAATTCACGTATTGATGAGTTGGTCGAGCAATCAATTAAATATTCTGTATCAGAGCGTCAATTTAAGCGTTCAGCCGCTAACCGCAGATTACGCGACCTACCCAATATGCAACTCACTTTAGAGCGTATGGTTAAAAAAGCTGGTATTGACGACGTAGAAACATTTGTTGAATTAGGTGCGCCAGCCGTGTTCTCTCGTGTGAAAGAGACATACGGTAGTGATGTCGATGTTAAACTGCTGTGGAAGTTTGCAGGTGCGATCGATGGCATCCACTGGAAACTGATTCAAGAACCGCGTAAGCGTCAGTTATTGGCAAACTGTGAGTAATTTTGAACCAGTATTTACAAGCAATAAAAAAACCGAGGCAATGACCTCGGTTTTTTTATTGCTCTGAAAGGGTAGCGCAAAACTACCCTTAACACTTACTCGGCAACTAGTACTTAAAGCGTGTAGTAAACATGACTTGTTCGCCGTAGAAATCGTTAATACGACCTTCAACACCGATTGAGAAAAGCTCTGTAGAGTGGAAACGTGCGTACACAGAACCCAACCAGTCATCATCGTCATCGATAGATACGTAACCGACTTTACCACCAACTTCTAGTTGAGGACCAAGCCACTGTCTCACACCTAGGTTGAGCTCAAGGCCAGAATCTGTACCAGAAGTGTCTTCACCATCGACTAAACGGAAAAGCATTTCACCAGTAAAGTCTGCCCAGTTGTTGATAGGAGCGTGGAAACCAAAACCAGCGCCTGCATCGTAGTCACCTTCAAACTCAGAATCGATACGAGCGATTAGGTGCGCGTTCGGGTGGATAGTTTTGCTAAATGCGGTACCGAAAGTCACAGGGCTAGCACCGATACGAGCTTCAATGTAGTCATAACTAAAGTTGCTCATTACCGCTGGACTGTTTGGGTCAACCTGAGCAAGAGTTTGGCCAGATGCTAATACGAGTGCAGCAGCTAAGATTGTTTTACGCATACGGACGATAAACCTATATCTTGTTAAATTCCTTGGTCTTAAGCGACAATGCGCCATGGACATTGACCTATCATGATAATGCATCGCAGCGGTTGTCACTATAGAAAATGTCGTTGTTTTGTCGAGTTTTAGCGAGTCTTTGGTCAGTAAATCGCACTTTGAGTGCTTATTCGCCAAAATTTACTCGATTCTTTGCTAGCGCATCGAAGATTTTCTCGGTATCCAAAACTGAAGCCCAAGGCATCAGTTCTGGTTCATTTGCGATCATATATTGAGTTAATTGCTCTTTTACCGTCGCTCGTAACGCATCACCTTTCCAAGGCTTAGCAATGTAAAAATCTAGACAAGAGTGATTCACGGCTTCCACCGTATCTTCTAGTCCAGCTTGCCCTGTTAACAGCAGTTTTCTAGTTGCTTGAGTGGCAGGGTCCTTGTTCAACTCAATAAGAAAACTGATGCCAGTTTGATCGGGCATGATATGGTCACACAGGATTAGTGCGAGTTTCGTTTCGTCTTGTTTAGCTTCTTCAAGGATGTCTTTCGCTTCCTGAACAGACTCCGCTGCTTCGAGGACAAAGTGCTCCTCAAAGCAATCAAGGTCCTGAACAACACTATCTAGGACTTCTCTTTCATCATCGACACATAAGATTAGGTATTTACTCATTGTGATTTCCTCGTCGTGAATTAGGAATGGCCCAAAGGTAGCCAGACTGACATGCGCGTGTACTTACCTTGTTCTGAAGCCACTTCTATGTGGCCACCATGTTGATGAACAATTTGTTGGCAAACGGACAGTCCAATGCCCAATCCAAAATTCCCTTCTTTCTTGGTAGTAAAGTTGAGTTCAAATATTTGTTGTTGCAAGTTCTCTGGGATTCCGTGTCCATTATCTTCAATCGACACCACAGCCCATGGTTTACCGTATTTGCTCACCTGTTGTGTAGTGATGGTGAGTTGACCTTTTTCTGGAAAAGCGTCGATCGCATTGGAAATCAAGTTGGTCCAAACTTGTTGTAACCCAGTAGGTAAACAGCGCACAGGGGGCAACTCTGCGTAGCATTTTTCGACGTTATGCATTTTGAGTTTGTTTTCGAAAATGACCAACGTATCTTCAATGCCTTCGTGGATGTCCGTGGTATGGAAGCGTTCGTCATCGCTACGCGCGTAACCTTTCAGGCTTTTTACTAAGTCTGCTATTCGTTGTGCGCAGACATTAATTGAACGTAAAGTCGCACCAGCGAGTTGATAATTTTCTAGCTGTTCGAGTTCTTCAAGCAGCTGAGTATCTTGATTGCGTGCTCTTTCTACCCATTCAGGCTGATTGTCCAAACCGAGCTTGACAAGTTTTTTGGTAATACGTCGGTTACCGACATGCTCGTCCACCGCTTTGACTAACTCTCGCTCGGCGGCAGTCGAGCGTGGTTTCGAAATCAATGCGCTGGTTAAAATCGCAACACTTTGGCTATTGGGCACCGAATGCGGAGCTTCCACCAAGGTTTGGATTTTCTCTGTTAAGGTTTCTGTCCCGCGCAGTATCGCGGCGATTGGATTGTTCAGCTCGTGGGCGACACCGGCAATCAGTTGGCCGAGCATGGCCATTTTTTCGCGCTCTATCAGTTGGAGTTGAGCGCTTTCTAAAGACTCTAGAGTCTTCTGCAGTTCAAGCTTGGTTGTGATGCTACGTTGCAGTCTGCGGTTAAAGTGGCGCAGTAGCAAGTTAGTGAACAGAGGCAGTAGAGTTGTGTTGGAGTGCATGACCTTGGCAAACACTTCTCTGTCTAGCTTGATCACTTCAGTCGCAGTGAGCGTTAGAGCGGTTGAGAAAGAGGGTTCGCCAGTCACAAATGACATCCCGCCGACGATGTTACCTTGCGTGTAACGTACAACCTCACGTTGAACACCGGCATCGTCTTTTTTATACAGTGCAACTTCGCCTTTGGTGATAAACCATAAAAAGCGGTTTTCTTCGCCTTCTTTTGTTAGCAGGTGATCGGCTGAATACGTACGGCAGGCTCGGGTTTCGTCTTTATCAGCGAAGAAACCGAACAGTGCGTCTGTAACTTGTTGTGCGAGTTCTTGGTCAGATAAACGGTGCTGTTCGGTGATGAAACCTTCCCGGTAGCTCCGCATTTTCTGGTCGATGTGTGCTCGCAGCAGTCGCTGCTGATCGAGAATTTGGCTATAAATCAGCAGGTTTTCTTTGTCATTTTCTAGAATAAAAGTAGTTAATTCTTTTTGCGCGGTTTGCCTGACTAAGTTGTCCTGAAGAGGTTTGGTGAGGCAGTGGTCCAATCGTCCGTCGTTGACCGCAGAGAGGATAGCTTGAATGTCCTGTCCACAGCTGATCAATATCTTACGGGCACTTTGTGTATGTGGCGTTTTATCCAATTGGATCAAAAAGTCGGCGCCGTTAAAGTTTTCGTGATGACTCGCAATCACCAGTGCCACAACTTGTTTTTGTTCCGAGCAGTAGTCCAGCGCAGCGGCGGCGTCTTCAAAAGAGTCTGCGGTATGGAGATCAAAGCGGGAGGCAAAAAGCGTCAGCTCTTTGCGCAGTTGCTCGATACTAATTGGATTATTGTCTAAACAGAGTATGGCGAATTGATTCACTTGTTCGTCACTTATGGCATATACACACAGGTTACTGTAACAGGGATACAAATAACTTATTGGGAGCTAGGTTTTAGAATTTTTGTGGATTTCTGTATTAAGACAATACTCTGATTTATCTCAATGTTTTTTGGTGTAAACTGGACAAAACACTCAAAGAAGAACTCTCATGCAGCAGCTTAAAAAAATTGGCGCTATTGGCGGCGCTATATCACTCGTCTTATGTTGGCCCTTAGCCGTTGGTCAGATTGGCCAAAACGTTATTCGTGATGGCGTTGAGCACCTGAATACTCCCGCTGTAACGGCAGAAGTCGTGAGTTACGACAGAGGTTATCTCTCGTCTGAAGTGCAAACACGTTATGTTGTCTCTGACCCTGATTTAGCGTACCAGTTGGAGCTTGATGGCTTACCAAGCGAGTACATCGTCAATAGCCATGTGACACATGGTCTGTTTAACGTTAGCGCGAAGTCTGTTCTTGAAAACGTCAGTGATTTTCCGCTGCAACTTGATACGGTGACCCAGCTAAACGGGAATACTAACTACACCTTGACATTAGATACCTGGAATACGGCGATAAACGGTTCTGATGGTGCCATGGTGTCAGTGTCCGCGTCAGAGCTGAAAGGTTATGTCACGGTTCTAGGTGAAATGACCTATGAGTTGACAATGCCGTCCGTAGAAGTGGATTTTGTGTCTGGTGAGAAACTGTTGGTGTCTGGGGTTACGGGTTCCGGTGATGGTCGGATGCAAAACGGCTTTTGGCTTGGTGAGCAAGAGATGAGTATCGCCGACACCTCTGTGGTGGAAACATCTCAACAGCCAATCTTGACGATGAAAAATGCGCGCTACGCTTTTTCATCTGCGCTTGAAGAAGTATCAAAGCGTGTAAACAGCCAGCATGTTGTGACGATTGACAATGTCGTTATGCCACAAGGCGAAGCGGATAATCTAATGGTGGACTTTGAACTGGGTGATCTAGACGCAGATTCATTCGAATATTTGGTCAACTTGTACCAAGATAACCCTCAGCTTACGCAAGCCGATATTGAAGGCGCTTTACCATACATTGATACACTGTTTTCGAAAGGTTTCTACCTTGCGATGAATAAGATGTCGCTAACTTTTGGTGGCAAAGGTGAGTTCGAAAGTAAGTGGAAGCTGCAAATTCCAGAAGGTACAGACAACATTAGCCAAAGCCCAGACAGCATCATGACCGTGATGACAGGTAACCTCGAAACCTTCTTCTCTGACGGCTTAGTTGAGCTGTATCCATTTATCGAACAGGAAGTGGACAGCGCAATGGATGCCGGATTTGTTCAGAAAATTGAGAAAGGTTATGAAGTCAAAGCAGAGCTAAAAGATGGTAGTTTGGTGTTCCCTAACGGTCAGCAAATCCCTCTACTGGCACTACTTCTGCCTGCGATGATGCAGCAATAAGTTAGAATTTTTCATGTTAATCGGGGAATGAGGTCTGAAGACCTCATTTCTTGCTTTTTATACGTCGGAAAACATGGTATTAATCCTGTTAGTTGTTTAATTAAAGCATGAGCAAGGAAAGTCGGAATGGATAATGTGTACAACTTTAGTGCTGGCCCTGCGGGTTTGCCAAAAGCGGTTATGGAAAAAGCGCAGGCAGAGTTCATCAATTGGAATGGACTGGGCACTTCAGTGATGGAAATCAGTCACCGTAGTAAGGAATTTATTAAGGTAGCGGAAGAAGCAGAACAGGATCTGCGTGATCTGCTAAATATCCCTGATAACTACAAAGTACTGTTTTGCCAAGGTGGCGCTCGTGCTCAGTTTGCAGCTGTGCCACTAAACCTACTTGGAAGCGCAAAGAAAGCAACGTACATCGATGCGGGCTACTGGGCTGAAAGCGCTATCAAAGAAGCGAAGAAATACTGTGAAGTTGACGTTTACGACGCGAAAGTAGAAAAAGACGGTAAATCAGCCGTTGCGGACGCAAGCGAATGGACAATTGACCCAGAATCAGCGTACGTTCACTTCTGTCCAAATGAAACTATCGACGGTATTGAAATCTCAGATCTGCCAGTGACAGATAAGCCAATCGTTGCGGATATGTCTTCAAACATCCTTTCTCGTCAAATCGATGTATCGAAATACGGCGTTATTTACGCAGGTGCACAGAAAAATATTGGTCCTGCTGGGATCTGTATTGCCATTGTTCGTGATGATTTGCTAGACCTCGCGAGCGATTTGTTACCAAGTTTCATCAGTTACAAGGTCCTTGCTGAAAAAGATTCAATGTTTAACACACCACCAACGTTTGCGTGGTACCTATCAGGTCTAGTGTTTAAGTGGTTGAAAGAGCAGGGTGGTGTGGCAGCAATGGAACAAACTAACCGTGAGAAAGCAGAAATTCTTTACGGTTACATCGATAGCTCTAGTTTCTACAAGAACGATATCTACCCAGCAAATCGCTCACGCATGAACGTGCCATTCCAACTAGCTAAACCTGAGCTGGATGCATTGTTCCTAGAGCAAGCTGAAGCGCGTGGATTGGTTGCGTTGAAAGGTCACCGTGCTGTTGGTGGTATGCGTGCCTCTATCTACAATGCAATGACGGTTGAAGGTGTTCAGGCTTTAGTTGACTTTATGAAAGAGTTTGAAGCAAACAACGCGTAGTTTACCTTAATTTTATCGCAAAAAAGCTTAGTCCGTATGGGCTAAGCTTTTTTTGTATTTGAAGTATGAGGTTGGAAATAAAAAATCGCAGCGATGACTGCGATTTTTTCATTTTAGCGACGTTTCGGTTGTCTGTTCGTCGTTGGCTTATTGCCTTGAGCTGCTGGGCGACCACCTTGACTCTTGCCGCCTTGTTTATGCTTTGGCTTGCCTGACGCATTAGAATTTTGATTCGCGCTGTTACCGCTTGGTTTGCGATTACCTGGCTTAGTTCCAGACTTACGTCCTGAGCCATTCATTTTTTCAAAGCCAGGCTGACTCTTGGTATGTTTCGTCGCAAAGCGGTTTGAGCCGTGACGGCCAGACTTGCGACGTTGAGCTGGTGTCAGCATGTCAGCGTCTTCTGCTGGGACTAAACAACTTGGCTTGTCTCCGATAAGGTGTTTCTTGCCCATGTTGATCAGAGCTTCACGGATAATCGGCCAGTTCGCTGGATCGTGGTAACGCAGCAGTGCCTTGTGTAAGCGGCGTTGACGTTCACCTTTCGCGACAGGTACCACTTCACGCTGTTTGTACTTCACGCGTTTAAGCGGGTTTGTTTCTGAGTAGTACATCGACGTTGCGTTACACATCGGCGATGGGTAGAAGTTCTGTACTTGGTCACACTCAAAGTCGTTGCTCTTTAGCCACAATGCAAGATTAAGCATGTCTTCGTCTTCTGTACCCGGGTGCGCAGAGATAAAGTAAGGGATAAGGTATTGTTTCTTGCCTGCTTCAGCGCTGTACTTTTCAAACATCTCTTTAAAGCGATCATAGGTACCCATACCTGGTTTCATCATCAGGTTGAGAGGGCCTTTTTCCGTGTGCTCCGGTGCAATCTTTAGGTAGCCGCCAACGTGGTGCGTCACTAGCTCTTTCACGTACTCAGGTGATTCAATCGCCAAGTCATAGCGCACACCTGACGCGATCATCACCTTTTTAACGCCTTTCACCTGACGAGCTGTGCGGTACAGATCAATCGTGTGCTTGTGGTCGGTGTTCAGCTTGTTACAGATCCCTGGGAAGACACACGAAGGGCGACGGCAGTTGATCTCGGCTTTTGGATCGCTACAACCAAGGCGATACATGTTCGCCGTAGGTCCACCCAAGTCTGAGATGGTGCCAGTAAAGCCCGGAACTTTGTCGCGGATCTCTTCCAGTTCGTTAAGAATCGACTCTTGAGAACGATTTTGGATGATTCGACCTTCGTGTTCGGTAATCGAACAGAATGAACAGCCACCAAAACAACCACGCATGATGTTGACGGATGTCTTAATCATGTCATACGCAGGAATCTTCGCTTTGCCATACATCGGGTGTGGTACACGCGCGTACGGTAGACCAAAGACATAGTCCATTTCTTCAGTAGTCAATGGAATCGGCGCCTGGTTTACCCAAAGCTCTCGGTTACCATGACGTTGAATCAGTGCACGTCCTGAGTATGGGTTAGTCTCAAGGTGCATGATACGGCTAGCGTGCGCGTAAAGAATTCGGTCGTTGTTCAGCTTCTCGAAAGGAGGTAGACGAACGGCGGTAGTCGCGGCGTCATGGCGAGAAGGACGAATCGTAATCGGTTTCGCTTCTGGCTCTTCTGTTTTTGCTTTGGTGTCACACTGTTCTTCCACCGCGTATGGGTTAGGCGGAATGAAAGCTTCTTTACGCGGCTTTTCAATGCGTGAAGAGTCGATGATCGTGTAGCTCTCTGGCTCGGCGGGTAGGTTAACTGCCGTACCGCGAACGTTAGTCATCGAACTGATCTCCTCGCCATTGGCTAAGCGGTGAGCCACTTCAACTAACGCGCGTTCCGCGTTACCAAACAACAGAATATCGGCTTTCGCGTCGAACAAAATTGAACGACGTACTTTGTCAGACCAGTAATCGTAGTGAGCCAAACGACGCAAACTCGCTTCGATTCCGCCCAAAACGATAGGCACGCCTTTGTATGCTTCACGACAACGCTGCGAATACACCAAAGTTGCGCGGTCAGGACGTTTGCCACCTTCATTATTTGGTGTGTACGCGTCATCATGGCGAAGTTTACGGTCGGCCGTGTAGCGGTTGATCATCGAGTCCATGTTGCCGGCGGTGATACCAAAAAATAGATTCGGTTTGCCTAGCGACAGAAAGGCATCTTTGTTGCTCCATTCCGGCTGAGCGATAATACCAACGCGGAAGCCTTGTGCTTCAAGTAGGCGGCCGATGATCGCCATGCCAAAACTTGGATGGTCGACGTATGCGTCACCAGTTACGATGATAATGTCACAGCTATCCCATCCAAGGGCATCCATTTCCTTGCGGCTGGTTGGAAGAAAAGGTGCAGTGCCAAAGCATTCTGCCCAGTATTTCTTATGCTCGTGAATAGGAGTGATTTCGCTGTACATATTTTGTTCTCTGATTCAAGGAGCGCGAATTATAGCGGCTTGCAGCTCATCTATCTACCTCAACATATCCCTAGTTTGTTTAGGTTAATTTGCGGTTCAGCGTGCCATTGATGATAGTTTAGTCATCGTCTATTTATCTACTGACTGGACAGTGACATGATCTTTATAGTTGGTCATGCAGTAAAAACTTCGGTTAAGTGGCTCTTACGGGCGATAAGTTGCATTTGCCTGCCTTCAGTTCGTTATTGTCCTACAGTTAAATCATGGGTCGTCAATTAGCTCGAGACAAAGAGGCGCAGCAGATGCTTGTTACTTCTCATCGGGATGCTGAACAAAAGCAGCCGCTCAACTCAATCGATTGGGTTTGGGACATACAGCAACATAAATTGCAGATCGACAAAGCCGAGTTGGAGCATTTGCTATCGACCACATTGCCGAATGTCTCAGGCAACTTACTGCTGTCCTATTTGAGCTACGAAGATCAATGCCAATTGAGTTCGATGATCGGCGCCGCGGTTAGTGATCTACAACCTCGAGCTTATTCATGTTGTATGAACTTGGAAGATGGCCGAGCTTATTGGGTGTTGCTGTCATTTTCAGCCACAAAGTCAGGAGCCGTGACAGGGCAACTCACTCCAATGCTCTGCCTTTGCTCAGATTCGATAACAGTTAGACATCTGTTATCGCAACTGCTGGATATCCCCGATTGCGGCGTGATTGTCGCAGATGACAACGGCCGTATTTTACAATGTAACTCCATGTTGTTATCTCAAACGGGATACTCACGCACGCAACTACTCAATCATTCGCTGGAAATGTTGGCTTCCCAAAAGCACAGTGAGGCCTTTTATCAACAGATATGGCGACGCTTTGCGGCAAGTGGCTATTGGTCTGGAATTGTGCTGGTGCCTAATGCCACAGGCGTAAACAACCCGCAAAAGGTCGTCATTAAACGTATCCAACTTACAGGTCAATCACTGGTATTAGTGTTGTTTTATGATTTGTCGAAGCAACTCTATCGAATAGAAGATATCGAGAATGATGGGCTGGATATCAAAACTCAGCTGCCGAGCGAAAGTCAGTTCACTCAGTTAGTTGTGTCAACTCTAGAAAATGACCTGCCATGTCTGAGTTTTGTGGTTGTGTTTACACCGCAGTTTTCTGAGCGTGATGAAATCGAGCAAAAGTCTGCTTTGGCTGAGGCTTTAGCGGAAAGCCCGCTTGTGAAGTCGGTCGGTTACCTTGGTAACAATCATTTTTCCGTGTTGTTGCAGAGTAGCGATGTTGACCCTGCAAAACAGACAGAAAACATCCATCAAACCATACGCCGCTTGTGTAATGACATAGGCCGAAGTGCGGGGCTGTCTTTGTATCGTACTTTAATGTCGGGAAAAATCGGTGTGTCGGTGTATAAGTTGGATACTCACAACCCAAAGCTTTTAGTGCCCCATGCTGTTCAGGCAACGTTAGCTCAAGTTGATCAAAGTAAAGGGGCGATTAGCTTTTATCACGGTGCGCTAAATCAACAAACCATGCAGATTACTAAGCTCGAAAACAGAATCAGTGATCTAATTAAAGATAGAAATTTAGAAACGTTCTACCAACCGATTGTCGACGTGACTCACTGGGAAGTCGTTCAATTTGAGGCATTGTGCCGTTTCAGAGGTGAGCGGGGGCAACTGCTGAATACCGCTGAAGCGATTATGGTCGCAGAAGATTTGGATTTAATTGCAGACTTAGATTGGTATGTTGGGCGAAAAGTGCTGCAAGATGTTGGCGATATACAGCGTCAATTTGGTCGTAATGTGGGGGTGGCAATTAACCGTTCACTGAATTCCAAGTTGCAAGTGGACGAGGTATTGGAAAGTTTGCGCACTATGGTTGAACAATCCTCGATAAACCGTTCCAGCGTTACCGTTGAACTCTCTGAAAGCGACTACTTCAATTGTGAATACCAAGAGTCGCCGCTTCTGCGCAACCTGAAGAGAAGCGGTTTGCACTTTTCTATCGACCGCTTTGGTTCTGGTCACAGTTGCCTGACCTCGCTGGCAAAAGGAAATTTTGACCAGATCAAAATCGACAGACATCTGATTCAGGGTATCGCTCCCGGTTGTGAAAATTATGCCGCAACCAAAGCGATTGTTGAGCTTGCGCATGCGTTGAATACCAAGGTGGTGGCTGTGGGTGTCGAAACACAAGCTGAACTCGAAACGTTGTGTGAGCTGGGCATCGACTTAGTTCAGGGTTACTTTATCTCTGAGCCGCTGACGTTGGATCAATTACAAAATGCGCTGCGATTTAAACAAAGGTTGAGAAAATCTGACTGGGGATACCACAAAGTCAGGCGCTCAGGACTTCTTAGTATTACCGATACCAACGCACCTTGCATCTCAATACAAAATAGCGTCGATGAGGCACTGCAGATACTGCGTAATGGCAACGAATTGGAAGTGCTTCCCGTATTGGAAGGGAAAAGGTGTATCGGATTAGTGCGGGCTTCACGGCTCTATCAAGCGAAGGGGGCAGGGCAAAGCTCATTGATTGACACAGTGAACAATGACTTTCAAACCATTTCCTATCAAGTCTCTCTGGACGAATTTACCGCTCTGCTCAAAGACGGATTTTTGCTGCCTGCGGTTGTGGTAAGTGAAACTGGTAACTACTTGGGATTGATTGACCAACATGCGGCATTGCGCTATCTACTAAAACGCGAAACGTCATAGTGTCAATCTAATCCAAACTATCGGTTTGTTGCGGCGACAACTTACGTAGTCAGATGAAGTTTGTTATTATCCGCAGCCATTAAAAAGTAAAACAGAACACTTACACTATGGTTCAGCAACTGTTAGCCGTTTTCGCCCCGATGTTACTCGGCGCGCAACTCATCTTGACGCTTATTCTTATCAAAGGTGACATCTGTCCGGGTCAACGTGGGCGCATTCACAAAATCCTCCCAGCTATTGCCATTCTTTGGCTTGCTGTCGCGTCACTGAAGATACAAGCGATGATGGTGGTGTTTGCCATCGCTTACTTTTACTCTCAGGTTCAAACCAAGAAAACCCGTGACCAAGGACCAATGTGGGTGATGTATTTGGCCAATGGTCTGGCATTAGCGTATGTCGGTATTGTGGTCGCGGAGCAACAGAGTATCGCTGCTGGGTTAAGTGTTTTAGTGCAGGTGCTACTGCTGGGCGCGCTCTTTGCTCACTTATTGCTGACTATCGCCAGAACCCGTTTACAAGCATTCCACCGAATCTTGCCAGTGTCTGGTGTTGTAGCGGCAATGCTGATGTCGTTAGCAATATTACTTAAAGCCTCGGGTTTGGGTGACGAAGCGCTGATGAGTGCAACACAGCCATTGTTGATTGGCCTTGCACTGCTGCTTTCAGCAATTGTTATCTGGTGCTGGCACATGTTGATGTCAAAAGAGATCCAGAAAGTACAACTGTCTATCGCGCTGGTGGTTATGTTGGCTGCGACGACGTTTAACCAAGGATTGTTTGTTCTTTAGAACTGACTCACTTTAAATTTAGCGATTTGTAGCTACGCTTGTTTGTATAAGGTAAGCAGAGGAGTGCAGCTATGGATCTGAGCAATGTAGGCAGTTTGGATAGCATCATCCTATTAGGCATCGTCAATGAGAAACTGCGACTAGAATGCGATAGCTTCGAAGAGCTGGCGAGCATGTACGAAATGGATGTTGAAAGCGTGGTCGGTAAGTTAGACGTTCTCGGCTATCAATATGACCCGCTCACCAATCAGTTTAAATCTTACGACAGATAACGTTCTGTTGCTGGAATAGACAAAAAGGAGGCCATGAGCCTCCTTTTTTCGTTTTCGATTAAACCGTCTTTATCCCTTCCAAGTGGCTCTTGGATTGTTGTCTCGCGGTGGTAAAGAACGCCTGTAGATAACGTTTGTTGCGGTCTGAATGACGAGTGGCGGCAAACAGTCTGCGCCACAAACCGTCCCCTAATGGAATACTGGTGATCAAACCTTGACGGGAAAACTCACTGATTGCCCAGTTAGGTAGCGCGGCAACGCCCAGCCCAGCGGAGACCATCTGCACGAGCATCAAGGTATTGTCGGCTTGTTTCCACTTTGCAGGTTCTACTCCCGCGGGTTGCAGGAAGTGCTTAACTACATCCAAGCGATTTTTCTGAACAGGGTAAGAGAGCATGGTTTCTTGGCTTAAATCCTGCGGCTCAATGTACGTTTTATTCGCTAATGGGTGATTGGTCGCTGTAACCAAGCGCATTTCAAAGTCGAATAACGGCTCATAGTGGACTTCTGAACGAGGTTGAATGTCTGAGGTGATCACTAAGTCGAGTTCACCATTCATTAGCGCTGGCAGTGGCTCAAAACCAAAACCAGAAGAGAAATCGAGCGTGACGCTAGGCCACGCGACTTGATATTCGCGCAGCGCAGGCATTAACCATTGGAAGCAAGAGTGGCACTCAATTGCCATGTGCAGCCGGCCATTCACATCTTCTTTCAGACTTGCGAGTTCGTTCTCAGCCTTGGCTAACTTAGGCAGTATCTCATCCGCCAGCTTCAATAATATTTCGCCTTCAGAGGTAAATTTCACCGGACGGGTTTTACGCAGAAATAACTGACCACCAATTCGTGCCTCGAGGTCCTTTATTTGATGGGATAACGCCGACTGAGTGAGATGCAACGAGGTTGCGGTCGCAGTCAAGGAGCCGGTATCGCGTAATGAATTTAGCGTTTTTAGATGTTTAAGCTCTATCATGAATTCCTTTCAACCTTGTCCATTCTTTATGAAGAACTCTTAACTTAACCCGTATTTTAAGATGTGTAAACATCTAGACGTCTAATTGTTTTTTAAGGTGTGACTATTTGAGTAGCTAATGTATAGATTAGCTGACATGAATTTTTTTAATAAACAAGTTGAGTAATTGGATGTTGTAGTGAGCAGGGTTTAGCGAGATAGTTTGGCCATCCAGACATCTTCGGTAATAACATTACACTGTCGAAGCGTAGTCTGACCGAACAATAAATGACTTCTAAAAAGGATTATGAACATGGCTATAACAACGCACATTCTTGGCTATCCACGCATCGGCGAAAAACGAGAACTAAAATTTGCTCTAGAAAAATACTGGCGTGGTGAAATTGACCAGGCTGAACTAAAAAATGTTGGTTCAGACCTGCGTCAAAAAAACTGGGATACACAAGCTCAAGCAGGACTTAGCTTTGTTACCGCTGGCGATTTCGCATGGTATGACCATGTACTCACAACCACATTGCTACTTGGTCACGTGCCAAAGCGTCACCGCAATGGCTTCCCTGACTTAGATACGCTGTTCAAAGTTGGTCGCGGACAATCTCAAGCCAGTTGTGGTTGTAGTGCAGGCAGCGCTGCATCAGACATGACTAAGTGGTTTAACACCAACTATCACTACATCGTGCCAGAGTTTAGCAAAGACGACAGCTTTGAAGTCAGTTGGCCGCAGCTGTTTGAAGAAGTGAATCAAGCGACTAAAGCGGGCCACAAAGTTAAGCCAGTACTATTAGGTCCTATCAGCTACCTGTACTTGGGTAAAGAAGTTGAAGAAGGATTTGATCGCTTAACGCTGCTGCCGCGTTTGCTAACGGCTTACCAACAGATCCTAGCAAAACTGGCGAAGCAGGGCGTTGAATGGGTACAAATCGACGAGCCAATTCTGTCTCTTGAATTGGAAAAACCGTGGCTAGATTCGTTTAAACTGGCATACCAAGTGATCCGTAGTGATGTAAAAGTTCTTCTGACCACTTACTTCGATTCGGTAACCGATTCACTCGACAAAATCATTGAGCTGGATGTTGACGGTCTGCACGTGGACTTATCAGCGGCGCCAACGCAATTACAACAAGTAGCAGATAAACTGCCTGAAGGTTGGGTACTGTCAGCAGGTGTCGTTAATGGTCGTAACGTATGGCGCGCAGACTTGACGACACTACGCGAAACACTGCAGCCAATTAAAGATAAATTGGGTGACAAGCTTTGGGTTGCAAGCTCGTGTTCACTGCTTCACAGCCCGGTAGACCTCGACCTTGAGCCGTCTTTATCTGAAGATGTACAAAGCTGGTTTGCTTTTGCCAAACAGAAAGTGACGGAAGTGGCGTTACTAGGTAAAGCACTAGAAGGTGACCAAGAAGCTATCCTAGCTTGCGATACTTACAGTGCGCCGATTCAGGCACGTAAGACTTCGAAAGAAGTGAACAAACCTCAAGTTCAGGCACGTTTAAGCAAGGTGACCCAAGCGTTGGCCGAGCGAAGTGCGCCATACGCAGAGCGTGCGGCTCACCAGAGCGAAGTGCTTGGTTTACCGTTGTTCCCGACTACGACAATTGGCTCGTTCCCACAAACAAGTGAAATCCGCGTGCAGCGCAGTGCGTACCGTACAGGTAAACTTTCTGAAAGCGAATACGTCGAAGCGCTGAAAGGTCACATTGCAGACGCAGTAAAACGTCAAGAAGCGCTGGATCTGGATGTTCTTGTACACGGCGAAGCGGAACGTAACGATATGGTGGAATATTTCGCAGAAAACTTAGCGGGCTTCCAAACAACCAAATTCGGTTGGGTACAAAGCTACGGTTCTCGCTGCGTGAAACCTGCCATTGTTGTCGCGGATATCGAGCGTGAAAAACCAATGACAGTTGAATGGTCCACTTACGCTCAGTCGCTAACTTCAAAGCAAATGAAAGGCATGCTGACTGGCCCTGTAACGATTCTGTGTTGGACATTCCCACGTGAAGATATCTCACGCAAAGAAATTGCCGACCAACTTGCTCTAGCGTTGCGAGACGAAGTCTCTGACTTACAAGATGCTGGGATCAACATTATTCAAATTGATGAACCTGCAATTCGTGAAGGTCTACCGCTGAAAAAACGTGACCACGCGGAATACTTAAACTGGGCAGTTAACGCATTTAAGATTTCTGCGGCGAGTGCGAAACCAGAAACACAGATCCACACGCACATGTGCTATTCAGAGTTCAACGAGATTATCGATTCAGTTGCCGCGTTGGATGCAGACGTGATTACCATCGAAACTTCACGTTCAAACATGGAACTACTGAAAGCGTTCGAAGAGTTTAACTACCCGAACGAGATTGGTCCTGGCGTTTACGACATTCACTCGCCAAACATTCCAAGTGAAGACTGGATTGAAGGTCTTATCAACAAAGCCGCTGAAAAGATCCCTGCGAAGCGTCTTTGGGTAAACCCAGACTGTGGTCTTAAGACTCGTAACTGGGCTGAAACGGAAGCGTCTCTAGCGAACATGGTTTCTGCGGCGAAAAAGCTGCGTAAAGAGTTCGCAGAGCAAGCATAACGTTCACTTACGTTTAACGACCAATGCCGACCTAGTTAGGTCGGCATTTTTTGTTTGGGGCAATGAAACCAGTCAAATCGCTTCACCGTTGGCGGTAACTTGAACATCGATGTTGCCACGTATCGCGTTTGAATATGGGCACACTTGGTGAGCAGTACGCGTCAGTTCAATCGCTTGTTCGATTGGCAGTTCAAGCTCAGCAGCAAGGCTGACAGTAAGTGCAAACCCACCTTTATCATTTGGACCAATACCGACTTCAGCCGTCACAGGCGCTTGTTTCAATGCCACTTTCGCTTCACGTGCTACGTGTAAAATAGCGTTGGAAAAACACGCGGCGTAACCAGCTGCGAACAATTGTTCTGGGTTAGTTGCTTGGCCATTACCGCCCATTTCTTTGGGATAAGACAAACCGACATCCAGTAATCCATCATCAGTTTTAACTTGACCGTTACGACCAGCAAGAGCAGTAGCTTGAGTTTTGTATAGTGTTGTCATTGGGTATTCCTCAATAATTTATATTGCGTACAATCTAATTGCTTGCAATCTTATATCGAAATAATCGAGTAACACAAGTATATTGTGCGCAATTTATTTTGTGAGTGATGTTTAATGAATCAATGCCAAGGGGCTTCCCAATTACGCGATGATGAAAAATTGCGCTTGGATAACCAAGTCTGTTTTCCGTTATATAGCGCCGCGAATGCGGTGATCAGAGCTTATCGCCCATTACTGGATGAGCTTGACCTGACTTATTCTCAATATTTAGTGATGATGGTGTTATGGGAGCAAAATGGTGTCAGTGTTAAAGATGTGGGACATCGTCTGCATCTCGACTCAGGAACGCTAACACCGTTGTTAAAACGTTTAGAAGTCAAAGGGTATGTGGAGCGAGCACGCAGTACTCAGGATGAGCGTGTGAGAGTGCTAAATCTCACCGAGCAAGGCAGAGAGTTAAAACTGAGAGCGCAGCAAGTGCCGAATGCGATTAAGTGCAAGGTTGATATTGAACTGGACGAAATGCTCGAGCTTAAGCGCTTGTGTAAAAAAATTCTGACTAAGCTCGACTGAAGAATTGTACTTGAATCAGTTTTGATGATTGGGCGTCAGGAGATGACGCCCACGCTTCGAGGCAAGAAAAGCCACCCGTTTAAAAATGCGTGTTTATTCAATAGGGCTTAGCACTCGGTTGTCTCCCGAGCTAAAGGCGATAGTTTGACTGATTTGCGTTAGGCTACGCCCACTTTCCTTTTGCCACTGAGCAAAAGCCTTGCTCGCCGCTTGAAGCGAACGTCGAGTATCTCGACCACCTTCAATCACTTTGCAGTTACGTAAATACGCTTCCACGTCACCCGATAGGATAAAGGTGTCTACGCCCAACTGGCGCAACGAATAAGGGCCAGTGTTCCCGCCCAAACGGTTACCGTGTTTTTTGAGGTGCGCCCATAATTCGGTGATCTCTTCACTCGGCCAGTTGGCAACCATATTGCCGAATGAACCGTGCTTTAATGAAGCTTCATGAATCATTTGTGCGTTCGCCTGAATTGACTTCACTTTCGCGTGATGACGGATAATACGCGTGTCTGCGGCTTTATTGTCCCATTGTTCGTCAGACAGCATTAACAAAGGTTCGATTTTAAACTCAAAGAACACTTCTTCGAAGTTTGGCCATTTGTTTCTTACCACACTCCAAGATATGCCACTTTGGAAAATTTTCATGCTAAACGCGGATAACCAGCGATCATTAGGGATTGCAGCAACCTGCTCTTTAGTTAGTGGTGTAGAAAGAAGAGCTTCTAGCTTGGCTTCTCCGCCTTTACGCTCGGCAGCTCGATGATAAATGTCTTCGTATTTTTCTAAAACCACGGTGCTGTTCTCCATCTTGTTGGGTTTAACATTGTCTAAACAAAAGATAACCAGTCAATGACATTCTAAATGGCTCAGCGCTTAAAGTCTGCGACATATATGGAGGATGTTGATTCATGAAGAGTATTTTAGTTGCACTGGTGATGGGGGCATTGTTGTCTGGTTGTCAGTTGACCCGAGTAGAAGGGGAATACCAAGACGTTGAAGTTAAACTCAATACTAAGGGGTCTGACTACGACTATAAGCGCAAAGGTCGACGCTCGTTTTGTCCACCAGGACAAGCAAAGAAGGGCAATTGCTAAATCAGGCCAGAGTGACTCTGGCCTGTCTCTTAGCGTTAGCGTGGAGAGTGCTTTAGTGCATTGGTACCATCAACGAGCTGGTAGCTGATCCCTGCGATGTCAAACGACTTCATCAGGTGCTCTAGATTGTTGTGGTAAGTTACTGTTTTCCCAGTTGGAAAGTACACTTTTAGTTTCATTGCTTTGGCTGACCTTAAATATAATTATTGTTATGCAAAATGATGTACTTAATTTTGCGTGCGCATTCTAAAATTATGCATATATATTCTCAAGGTTAATTTTGTGAAACTAACAAAAATGGCGAAAAACAAAAAAGCGGCTCACTTTCGTAAGCCGCTTCAATAAACGATTTTTTCAATAGAATTAATCAGAGGTTTCGGCTGAACTGATTAACCGCGTTGACCACCTTGTTCGCACCTGTTTGGATATCTTCCATGGTCTGGCCTGCTTCGGTAGACAGTGCCAGCGCTTCACCCGCTTGAGCGTGGCACTTAGCGATAAGTTCGACTGCTTCCGCCATTCTACGAACGTTTTCAGCAACGACGCTACCAATCTCTTCTGTGGTTGAGTTGGTTCTTGAGGCAAGGTTTCTTACTTCATCAGCCACTACCGCAAAACCACGACCTTGTTCACCAGCCCGGGCGGCTTCGATAGCAGCATTTAACGCCAGAAGGTTGGTTTGGTCTGCAATATCACTGATGCTGTTCACCAACCCATTGATCTTTTGCGAGTGTTGGCTTAATGCTTCGATACTTTCGCTGACCTGACTCATCTGCTCGGTTAACGCTGTCATGCGCTCAATGGTTGAGCTAACAATTTCACGACCTTGCTCTGTCTGCTGACCAGTTTCTTGCGAAACATCGTGTGCGATCAGAGCCGCTTGAGCTACCGCTTGTTCTTGATTGATTTGGTCAGTAATGACGGTTGCGAACTTAACCACTCGGTACAGTTCACCACGGTCGTTGTGGATTGGGTTGTACGATGCTTCCAACCAAACGACCTGACCACGGCTGTCAATTCGTTTAAAACGCTCGGATACAAACTGTCCACTCGCGAGTCGTTTCCAAAACTCTCGATATTCAGGAGAGTTGGCTTCTTCTGTATCACAAAACATACTGTGATGTTTACCGACTATCTGCTCGCTGGTGTAACCCATGGTATTTAGGAAGTTATCGTTTGCGCGAATGATTTCACCAGACAGGGTAAATTCGATCACTGCTGTGGAGCGGTTCAACGCTTTGAGCATGTCTTCTTGTTCGCGCGAATTTTGAATAGTGCGAGTCAACTCAGAGGCAAACACAACAATAGATAACAGCTTGCTGTTGATATCGCGGATTGGTTGAACAATCGCACGTAACCACGCTTCTTCACCATTCTCTTTGGCAATTTGCAGCGCACCGTTCCAGTGTTTACCCTCGGCTACTGCAGCTTTCATTAGTCTAAAGTGTTCGGTATTACGAGCAAATTCAGGAACCAGTTCCGTGATGTGTCGGTTTAGAAGCTTACTTTCGGGCAAGTTTAATTCTGTACAAAACTTATCATTAACTGAAACCACTTGGCCGCGTGGGTCGAGAGAAATTCCCAGCATGTCGAGTTCAAGACTTTCTCTAACTTGTGTTAGAGCGTGTAACTTCTCTTTTAAATTTTGGTTTTCTTGCAGCAAAGAGCGATTGAAAAACATGTATAGATCCTATTTTTATTGTTGTTAATGGAATACCAGTGTTGAGCAGCGACAAGCTGAAACTTGATAGGATGTTTTACATCGTAATCGTTTTATCAACATTAATCACTATATACGATGTGATACAAAAAGTTGGATCAGGTTACATTTTGTTAATGTTTGGCGGAGCAAGAGAGGTGACAGGAAATCGTTGAAAATGCCAGTTCTGAGCTGGGTATTAAGAGCGATTTGTCAGTACATGAAATGCTGACAAATCGCATTATCATCAATGGTTAACCAGAGTTAGACCACTTGGCAGTGCATCTCCGAATACGCGTCTCGACTCACTTTCAGAAAGTTCTGACACTTCTTCGACAAGCGTCACCCAAGAAGGTGAAACTTTACTTTGTTTAAGTTTTTCCAATACTTGATTGCGAAACTCATCGGAAATATCGAATAATCTATCACCTGTTTTACGGCAAATCATCACCGCAGCAAAGGCGATCATTGGCTCTTTCTGCCAATTCTTATCCAATAGTTTCGGCAACCACTGCTCTGCTTGCTCGCGAGGAATAACATTGTGTTGGCTACCGTAAAGTGGCGTGCGTGAAGCCAAGCGACCTAAAGCCCACCAGTGCGCTTGTTCAAACTGGTTAGAGTTGAGTGCTTTATTTAGGAACCAGCTAGACAGCAACACTTTGTCTTCGACTTCCAGATGTTCTAGTGAGGCCGCAAGACGTACCATCGACTCGTAACCCATCTCCTGAGCCGCTTTTGCCGACTGAGGATTTTTCATCGCACCTGGATGAAGATACTTTGCGATATCAGCTAGGATTGTTTCTTGCTGTTCTTGGTTCAAACCACCGGCGATGCGACGCCAGAACACCCACCAATCGGTCCAACCTTGATGGTTTTTAAATTGAATGCTTTGTTGGTAGAGCCCCCAAACTTGCTCGATACGCCAAGAGTCCGTTGCGTCACCAAAACCGGGACGCAATGAGAAACCTGCCAAACGTAACCAGTTTTTTTCGTGTTGCTCAGAACGGCGACGGCGTTTGCGACCTTGAGCAAAGGCATCGAACAACTGGCGCAGCGTTGCAAAGTCCCATTCGTCGCGCTTACCGAGCTTCTTCTCAAGATCCTTGGCTAGCGTTTTGATCTCTTTTGAATCGGCACTCTTCTTATTGCCGCTGTAGATGCGTGTGATCAGCTCTTTACATTCAGTAAGGCGAGGGGAGAGCACTTCTTCTTCGCCTTGTTCTGCTTTCTGGTTCCGTACCTCGAATTCAAGTGCCCAGCGTTTCGCGTCGTTATCGACGCTGACGCATTCCATTTTCAGTGTGCCGACTTCCGTTAACTGACACGCTAGTTGGACCTCAACGCGTTCCTTTTGGTTGGCTTGAAGCTCGGCTCCTTCACCTTCCAAGGTGGAGATGTAAGGTGGCAGCGGGGCGAATATATCTGGGTCAACGTCGACCATGACGCCGTTTTGAATCTGGGTGTCGTTGGTTAATGTGTCATGTGTTGAAGTCAATAAATTAAAGCGTACTGGTTCGCCAAGCGTTAACGAGAAGCGACGACCACTTAAACGGATCTCGTGACCTTCTTCAGTTCCTTTGGCGAGTAGACAAAGTGCTTTGCCCATTTTGTTCTTTTCTTGAAGATGCAAGAAATACGAACGAGCGGCACCACCGCCAATTTTGAGTTGCGCACCACGGCGCGCTTTACCAAATGCTACGGCACCTAACGCCACAGACCAATCTGGGTGAGGGTTGTCTAACACCGTGACAGGAGCACCGCGCCAGTTAGAGAGTAACTGTGTGACTCGTTCCGTGACAAGGTCACTATTAAACACACCACCGTTAAGAAGTACACCGACCGGGATAGCCGGTTTGCTAGTATCGTCTTGACCAAGTGCTGCGTAGGACACTTGTTGGTGTAAGCCCAAAAACTCGGCCACGTGTTTGCTCACCGCTGGATCTGCTACATAAGGGAGGCCAAACTCAACCACTGCACTACGACGTTTATCTGGTGTTTGTGAGAAGTCGGAAAGCGGGAAGAACCCATCCAGCGCAATCTGATGAACTTCTTGCTTGGTTAGGCCGATACTCTTAGTGCCACCGAGCAGTTTCGAACCGCTGCCTAGCATCGTGATTTTCACTTCATCCGGTGCGCCAGAAGAGAGTAACTGCTCTTTAGCTTTGCGGGTTTGTTGGATAAGTTTGGTAAGGCTAGCGGCGTTGAGCTTTTTACTCTGACTGAATCGGCTTTCCGCCAAGTGAGCGAGGGCTAAGTCAAGGTTGTCACCACCAAGCATCAAGTGCTCACCAACGCCAATACGGTCAAGCGCAAGTTCACCTTGATTGAACTTAGCTTCGATCAGGCTTAAGTCAGTGGTACCACCACCAACGTCACAAACAAGTATCAATGGCAGGTCTTTTAGCTCATCTGCCGCCGTTTGCTGGTGGCGAGCATACCAGTCATAGCACACGGCTTGTGGTTCTTCGAGTAAGACAATCTTATGTAGGCCTGCGAGTTGCGCCGCTTCTAGTGTCAGTTTACGTGCGGTTTCATCAAACGATGCAGGTACCGTAACCACGACTTCTTGGTCTTCAAGCTTGTTACTTGGGTTGCGATAGTTCCATGCTTGGCGGATATGGTTAAGATAACTCGCACTGGCGATAACCGGAGAAACCTTGTCGACATCGCTCGCGCCTGCCCATGGCAAGATATCTGAGCTGCGATCGACCGCTTGGTGTGAGAGCCAGCTTTTCGCACTGGATACTTGGCGACCTTCTACTTTTGCGCCCAGCTCACGTGCCCACTCACCGACGATCAAGTGTTTGATGTCGCCTTCGACAGGTTGTTCGTCCCAAGGTAGTGTGAGGTCGTTTGGTGATATTTGACCTTCTGCTGGATGGTAGCGGAAAGAAGGGAGTAGGGGTTTACGTACTACCTCTCCTGGGCCAATCAGTTGGTCAATGTCGAATAGGGATACTTTGGATTGTTGTAAATCGTCGGTAATTTCACAGAAGGCGACAACCGTATTGGTGGTGCCCAAGTCGATACCGACAAGGAAACGAGGGGATGCCATGACAAAACCTTATTTAAAAACGGCACCCCAAAGGATGCCGTTTGAATTTACTTATTGTTCTTCGTTTGAATCTTGTTTGTTGTCTTCGCGGACATCAAACTCAACGTGCCATTTCTGACCGTTGTCGGCTGCGATCGCCTCTAGGTAAAGTGTACCTAGTTCAGTAACGCGAGAAGCCAGAGTGACAGGGACTACTTCACCCTCTCGGCGACCTTCAGAAACGGGTAGTGTTACCTGAATCTCTGGTAACTCTTCCAACTCGTCTTGTCCCCAGTGGTCTAGGTGTGTACCAGCTGGATCATCGCGACGAACCGTAGAACCAAAGAACTGGAAGTTAACAGGTTGACCGATGATCAAACCAAACTCTTGGCTTGGGACTTCAACGCTCGAACCTTCTTCCATACCAAACGGAGCGACACAAAGTGCTTCCATTGGTGGCGCCATGCCCGGAATTGCAGGCATCGCGCTTTCAATACCAACATAGTAGCTTGATGCAATACCGCCACGGATACGCACGCCCTGACCACGACGTACAGAGCCGTAGTAAGATGCGCCGCATGCAACCGCAAGGTCAAGGTCAACGCCCGTTAAGCGTTTTGCCATTTCGCAATCAGCGTCGATAAGCCATTCATTGATGGTGTCTTCAAGACGATCAGACAACAGTTGTGACTTAAGTACACCACCGTTAAATAGAATCGCCGTTGGTTTGATGAAATCAGCTGATCGCGCTTCGCCACCAGGCATACCCGGCATATTTGCGAATGGATTGAAATCTTGCGTTGCTGCCGATTCGCTGTTATTTCCAGCAATAGAAAGAGCATTCACTTGTTTAGACAAGAACGCCGCGATATGACGAGTGATACCCGCATCCTGAGCGTACGGCAGACCCATTTGCGTTAGTGCTCCGCGGTTACGTTGAACTGGGTGCTCAGTAACCGCGATTTTAGGGAAGAAACCGTCAACCAGAGTTTGCTGAACTTCTTCTTGTGTTAGTTCCGTTTTTAACGTTGCGCCAAGCAGTTTAGAGCCGCGACTAGGAACAACGATTGGCACTGATTGCAATTCGCTGTCATTCAATAGCGCTTCTTTTGCATCTCGGCAAGCGTGTGTCATCGCCTGAACTTGCCATGGCTGTAGCTCTTTGCCTTCTTGCGCGAGCTTCATTTTCAAGCGGTATGCAAGCGCAAGGTCCATGTTGTCACCGCCAAGCAGGATGTGCTCACCTACTGCGATGCGGTTAAGGGTTAAGTTGCCGTTGTCTTCTGTCACTTCGACCAAAGAAAGGTCCGTGGTACCGCCACCGATATCAACCACCAGCACGATATCACCAACTGACACTTCGTCGCGCCATTTGTCGTTGCTATTATCGATCCAGTTGTACAGTGCCGCTTGTGGCTCTTCTAAGAGAGTCAAATGCACCAAGCCAACGTTACGAGCAGCTTCTGCTGTTAAGTCACGTGCCGCTGGGTCAAACGACGCTGGTACGGTAATCGTTACGTCTTGATCAGACAGAGAATCATTTGGATGAGCATGATTCCAGACATCTTTTAGGTGCTCTAAGTACAGTTCAGTTGCGCGAAGTGGTGATACTTTCTCGACTTCTTCTGGGCTGCCCGCTGGCAAAAATGCATCGCGGCGGTTAACACCACCGTGGCAAAGCCAAGATTTCGCACTCGCCACCAAACGAATCGGCGTTTTAGAACCTAGGTTACGAGCGATTGCACCCACTAATGCTTTCGGCTCGCTTGACCATGGCAATACGCGTGATTGCGGGTTCATTTCGTGCTCGTGTGGTTGGTACAAGAACGAGCCTAACTGGCTACGCGTTTCTACTGTGCCAGGTGCAGTAAGTTGCGGAATTTGCATCACTTCGACGCGTGCGTCTTCATCGTGAGTATCAACGTAAGACATGACACAGTGCGTGGTACCTAAGTCGATACCAACGCTGAATTTAGGTGTTTGTGGCTGCTCAGCCACTGGGTTTTGATGTTCCATTACAGCTCAACCTCTGCAGGAGCGATAACCGACGCATCGTAGTTTTCAGCCAGCTTAGGTAGGTTCATCGCGCTCGCTTTCCAGCCTTTGTGTACTAGCGTACCGCTAAATGGCGCCTGACCCGTTACGTTACCCGTCAAGCGAATTTCTTGAGGGTTGAAGCCTGCTTCCACTGTAATACGAGTTTCTTCGTCTTCGTTGCGAATATGCTCAAGCGTTACGTAGTCGTTTAGGACTTTTTGACCACCAGTGTGAATAACGCGAGCCGCAGCGCCCACTTCGTCATCTGAGAATGAAGTTAGGTCTTCTTTAAGGAAATCAATTAAGCGCGCTTCTTGCTGCATGATAGATAGCAGTTGCATTGCTGAGTCAGTAGATGCGGTTGCAAGTTTAGATTCCACTTCGACAACTTTCTCTACCACTTTTTCTACTTCGACAACTTTCTCAACTTCAACGATCTTTTCGACAGGCTTTTCTACTTCAACGATTTTCTCAACCGGCTTTTCTACGACTTTCTCGATAACTTTAGATTTGCGAGAAACTGCAATCAGCAGCAAAAGAACACTAGATGCCGCTAAGCCAGCATGTAGCATATCGAACGTTTGAGGGATCATTTGTAAATCGAACGTCATGACATTTCTCTTATGGTTACTATTCTGGAGAGATTGACTCAATCTCTAGATTGGCTATCCCTGCAATAGGAGGCCAAATTATGATAATAAATTGGGGCAAATAGTATCACATTCAATCTTTCACGCTTGTAGAAATCTAGCTTTGCGCCCTGATTTGTCAGTTGACTGATGTATTTTTATGCGCTTTTTGTCATGATTTTAATCTAGACAGTGAACTCTGCGCCGTTTTTTCATGCAAAAGTTTAGAAACGCTTTATGTTGCTGATTATCTGACTATAAGATTAAGATGAATGAGAATAAAACGGCTTACTACAGGTTTATGCGAATCCCGATTCCGAGAAAGATTCTTTATCCAATTTTGGCTTTCTTATCGACCGTACTGGTAACTGCGGTTTTAGTTTATTTTGCCTTCCAGTCGCAGTTAAGATACGCCAGCGATCTGTTTAATAATCTTGCTGAACAACAAGCGGGGAATTTACAGGAAGTGTTGGAAAGTGACTTGCACTTCATCGGCACAGGTGCCAATTACTTCCACTCCACCAAACCAGAGAATTGGGATACCTTTCCTGTCTTTGCTAAAACGCTACTGTCGTCCTCAGATACCTTAATCGGTTTACAGTGGATGCGCAGGGTAGAGCCGCATCAGCTACCTAAATATACCGCCGAAATGCGCGAGGCTTATCCTGACTTTACGCTCTATACCGTCCCTAAAGACGGACCGAAGACATTTGGCTATATCATGCCGCATAACGAACCAATTTATGTGGTTTCGGATATCTACCCGATGAGTGACGCCAATATCGGTTTATTGGGTTTTTATTCTTCTCGCGTTCGCTTCCAACTGGTACTGGATGGGATTCGTGCAATGGGCCAACCAAGCGTGTCTGATAAGGTGCGCTTATTGCAAGATGGCTTAGACCGTTCGCTAGAGAAAACAGGCTTGTTGGTTTATCACCCGGTGTTTGACCAAGAGTCAGAGCAGAATCTGATCGGCGTTGTGGTAGGGGTGATTCGTACCACCAATTACTTTAAGAACTTAGTGACTCGAACCGCTTCCGGTCAGGACCTACTGATCAAGGTCACTGACATGGGGTTTGATGCCGAAGATGATCCTGTGCTCTATCAAAGTGAAGGCTGGCAAGAAACTCAAGGGATGGAGATCAGCAAAACCGTCAAATTGCCTAACCGCGAATGGATTGTGGATTTCAAGCTCGCGGAGCGCTTTACCAACAACGATTTATTAGTCCAACGCAGCGTATGGATAGGCGGTTTGGTGATCGCGTGCCTGTTTAGTTACATCGTATTTCTGCAAGTCAGAGGTAAAGAGCGCTTGTCAGTTTTGCTTGATGAGCGCACACAAGAGCTGCAATTTATGGTGGATCACGATGCGTTGACGGGGCTACTTAATCGCCGCGCGTTTAACGAAGAACTGCAGGCGAGAGTGATGGATGACAAGCTTTTTGCTTTGGCAAGTTTTGATATCGACAACTTTAAGCAGATTAACGACAGTTTCGGTCATACGACCGGTGACGAAATGTTGGTCCACATTGCACGCGAGGTGGAAAAGCATCTGCGTCCGGATGAGCTCTTTTTCCGCACGGGCGGCGACGAGTTCAATATTATTTCTAATATCACCGATTACAAAGAGCTGTACGAGCACTTAAATGATATTGGTCGTGCGGTATCGTCGTCTTATTTGTCATTTGGCAACTTAAAAGTGCGCAGCTCGCTTAGTATCGGTGGAGTCGTCAGAACAACGGAAAACGCCGAAGATAGTGTGCAAATGGCCGATACCCAGCTATATAAGAGTAAGAAAGCAGGTCGCAACAGCGTTACGGTTGCAGAATAACTAAGCACCTAACGCGGCAAAATTCGAATTGTGCTGAGTTCTGATGTAGAATCCCGCCTTTTCGAAATAATGACAATGAAAGGCGAGTGATGAACCATAACCGTATAGTTTGCTTCGATCTAGAGATGTGTTGCTGGAATGAAAACGGGGTCGGTACCACTGGTGAAATCATCGAAGTCGGTTTGGCTGAAATCGACCTAGTAAAAGGCGAGATCGTCAAGCGTGCACAATACTATGTTAGGCCAGAGCAAGATGAGGTTTCGCTGTTCTGTTCTCAATTAACGGGTATCACGCCAAGGAAAATCGAAAAACAAGGTCGTCCGTTGGCTGGAGTGATCAAATCTATGATCAAAAACTTCGGCGGTGCGAATAAGATTTACGCCTCTTGGGGGCGGGACGACATCGTGTTGGCACAAGAGTGCGAGCAAAAAGGTATTGAGATGCCCTTTAGAGAGTTCATTAACTTGGCAACACTTTACCGAGTGCAAAATCGTCTTAAAGATAAACGCATTGGCCACAAAGCGGCTCAAGAAGCCAAAGGTATTGAATGGGAAGGACGCCAGCATTCTGGATATGTGGACGCCTACAATCTGGCGAAGCTCGCATTAACCATGCTGTAAATTAAGACCTACTGAACATAAAAAAGGGGAGCTGAGGCTCCCTTTTTGCGATCTGGTTGTTGGTGTAGCAAGTCTCAAGACGACGGATTGGTCACTGACAGTTTAGCGCGAATAAACTCACTGTGGTCGACATAGAGCAATTCTGCTGTCTTTCTGATCACCGCATCTTCTAGCGGGTCGATTTTTCCGTCCGCATTGGCCACTTCCCACATCGCTTGTATCAACGCAAAACGCGTTTCCTGACTAAGCTCTCTCAGCTGTGAGGTAAACTCGTATAGCGATGCGGAGTTGCTGCGAGCCACTTGAGCGCGATCCAATAATCCTTGTGCAGCAGCCTCGTCGAGCCCAAGTAATTTACCTAGCAGACTAAATTTGGCTTTCGTTTCCGCTTCGTCAACTTGGTAGTCTGCCCCCGCGACTTCCGACAATAGGCAAGCAATCGCTAAGTTGGGGTCTGCGGTCGATTGTTTACCTAAATCATTACCGTCCAGCAACTGCTTAAATAATTTAGTTATCGAATTGATCATATCGTGTATCTCTTACGCCTTTATCTTTATAGATAGTGATTAATGGTTGGGATCACAAGTGGCTTTACACAACACTTACTTTTCACTTATCGGCGGGAAATCGATTTCTTGCCCATCGGCAGTCAAGATTGAAATGCGCTGAGGTTTTCCCTGACTGTCCAGTTTTAGCTCGCCAATTGCACTGATGTTCACCAAGCGACGCCTACCTGGCGTGTTCGGGTCACGCTTTTTGATCTTCAAACGCTTACGTTTGGTGAAGAAGTTTAGTAGCGAGCGGGGTGAGTAGAGCAGGCGGTCTGCATGGTCACAAAATGCCAATAAAGGCTCAGGGAAATTATTTTTAAAACCGCTACAGGTAATTTGGTAGATGTTTGGGCTACTTTTGCGAAAACGCAGTTTAATGTCGTACGCGAAGGAGTAGTGAACATCACCGGAAAGGATCACAAAGTTGGTCGGGGTTTTGGTATGAGTAAAGATACTCAGCAGAGTATTGGCACTGCCCGGATGTGCCATCCAGTTTTCTGCATCGACCACCAGAGGATGACCAATGCTGGTCATCGCCCGCTGTAAGGTTTCAATGAACTTAACACCAAAAATCGGTGCGGCTGAAACGACAATCACTTTGTCTTGATGCATTAGCTCTTGTTGAAACTCGATCAATGCTTCCCAGTCCATCAAGCCGGATGGTTTGTTCATGCGTGATTCTGAACGCCAGCGTCGTGTTCTTGTATCGAGCACCACCACTTTCGGTGAAGTGTGAATGGTGTAGTGCCACTTCTCAAAGCTATACAGGTATTGAATAAATTCGTCTTGAGTATCGCTGTTTGGCTGCGAGAAATAGGCGCGCGCGAAGTCAAAGAACTCGTCGTTAAAGTTATCCGGCTCGTTCCCCCAACCTTGGCATAACCAGTAAGCGATCAACCCGTTGCCAATAATGCGTTTGGAAAACAGGTTGGTGTAAGCGGCTTTTTCCCAACCGATCGTCAGATTCCAATCATCGGTGACGTCGTGGTCATCGAAGATCATATAGGTCGGGATGTGGGCGCTTAACCTTTGGCTGCTGGGTAAGCCTTGAATAAATCCGTCTAAGTTGTGTTTTTCTTCACGCCAGACTTGCTGCCAATTGGGTTCTATCTGCTTACCGTTGAACTCAAAGCCCTGGTCAAGTAAACGACTTGGGTTTACCAGTTTCCACAACACAGGTGACCAAGTCAGCAGATACATGGCAAAAAATTCAGCGAAGGTAATCAAGTGGTTTTCACACTCTTTAGAACTAAATATCGGTACATTCCACTTAGGGATAAGTTTGGTGATTAAGCGACCATCATCAACGTAGTGGGGCAAAATCTTATCGCGCCCATAGATGTAGTCTGGATGCGCGCGCAGTTCGTCACTGTTTGCAATCGGTGCATCTTGAAACGATTCCCCGGCCAATCCGAGCAAGTCAATTACCTGATCGATTGCGTCTAATGTTGCTCCTGCCACATGGTCTGCGTAGATCTGATCGCCACTCATCATCAATAAATCCGGACGCTTTTCAAACGGCAATTGTGCGACCTTTTTGTCGGCAGCAACGAGCGCATCTGCACTGGAATGATGTGGATTACGGCAAGAGCCATGTAGCACGTAGTCGGCCTTGTCAGAAATCACGATGGTTAATCGTTTTTCGTTTTCATACAAAAGCTCAGGAGAGAGCGTCGATATCGCGCCGTGTTGCGTCTCAAACTCGTACTCAAGTGGCTGATTAAGTGGGAAATCACCCGTGAAGTTCGCCAGTGTGACCACCGCGTGTTCGCCCACTTGAATGGACTCACAGTGGTTTAGGTCAGCACTGAATATTTCCTGCTTTGTTTGGTGTCGGTAAAGTTTGAAAGCGCCTTGGATTGGCTCGCGGGTAACGAGCCAAAAGACCAGCTGATTTGATGTCGTTTTACGCAGTATTGGACCTGCGATGAGGAAAGGAATCGTTTGTGATGTCATTGATTAATCAGCTGGTTTTTCCATCAGTTCAGGGTTTTCAAGTAACTCAATGACTTCCGAACTAGAACGCTCGTGACCCATTAAGAAAAGTGCAAGCATAGCATCTGCTTTGGCGTTTGTATCTGAACCTTCTTCTAGGATTTGTTTTACGCGTTCACGAATAAGTTCTATTTCGTGCTCGACAAAGCCTCGTCCTTCTTCTTCGCCTTGGTTTTCCTCAGGCGCAGAGTCAAACTCAAGAAAGAGCAGGTCGTTTTCTTGTTGCACGTTAACCAATCGTTCTGGTAGCCAGTATTCACCGCAAACCACCTCAGGATCAGTGTCAATATTAAGTGAATTCAGTAAGTTCTTTAATTCAGATGCTTTCACAATCGTCAGCTTTAGTAGATTATACGCTTTTATATTAACGGCTTAGTACCAAGAAACATAAGTATTAAGACGCTCAGTTGGTTAAAAACTGAGTTGTTGGAAGCAAAAAATGACAAAACAGTGGGACTTTTCTCGCTTCGTAGTAGGGATGTGCGTTGCTTGCTTTGCATCTCAATCATCAGCAACCGAGTTACTTGACTCAGATGAACAGGAATGGGGAATTGCAGCAATGTATCGCGTTGCGTCAATTCCGTTCGATACCGACGATGGTGATCAAACGGTCAGCACGTTTGTTCCGATGATTTTCTTTGACAATCAATATGTGTTTTTAGACGGCACAGAAGGTGGTTTACACCTATTCGATAGCGAAGACAAAACATGGCAGCTTAATACGCTCGCAAGACTCCGATATGTTGACCTGCCAGCGTATGTACAGAACGCCAATGAAGGTGACTCTTCCGATTTCGGTTTACAGCTTCGCTATCAGTTTGACGACAACTGGCATGCAGACACTGAGTTGATGACAGACTCGGAGTTTCGATTGCACGGTAATCTTAAAGTTGCCGGTGAGTTTGAGCAGGGCAGTTGGAACGTGAAGCCACATTTAACCCTGCGGTATAAAGAAGCCGATTTTAATAGCGCTTACTACGCGTTTTCAGACCGAACTGGTGACCGCATTGGCGCGGGGGTTGACGTAAAACTTGGGGTAGACGCGCGCTATCACGTAGTATCAAACCTTTATTTACTTGGTTCGACGAGCGTAACCCGTTTTGATGACAACGCTTACGACTCCCCGCTGATGAACGACCGCTATCAAGGCGAAATGTTTGTTGGTTTCGGCTTCTTTAATGACAAAACCGCCGAGCGAAAGTGTCAGATTTCAAACAAGTCTTATCTGCGTTTTGCGCATGGTTGGGCAACGCCGTCAAACATCGGTGAAATTTTTAAGTTCCAAAGTGAAACCGACCCGGAAAACAACCAGATGAGCTCGGTGTTTTATGGCTACCCGTTAACCGACGAGCTTTTTGGTTTACCAATCGACATTTATTTAACGCCGGGCGTGGCGCATCATTGGTCGTCGGATTCTCAGTCGAGTTCGACCGAGTATGTGGTGGCAATGAAGGCCTATTATACCTTTAACTGGCCGACGCAGTGGCGATTCGGTGTTGCAGAAGGGGTGTCATACATCGACAGCATCACTAACATTGAGCAGACGGAAATGGATGAGAAAGGTTACACGCCAAGCAACCTACTGAACTATCTAGACTTTTCTGTAGATGTGAATGTTGGTGATTTGATTAATGTCTCTGACTTGAAGAACGTGTGGCTGGGGTATTCACTCCATCATCGCAGTGCGATCTTCGAAAAAGCGTCTCAATTTGGCCGTATAAAAGGTGGCAGTAACTACAACACGCTCTATCTTCAGTACCACTTCTAAGAAACAACATTGGTTAAACAACGCCCACGGCTATTTGGTTGTGGGCGTTTTTATTTAAATCGCACCCATAGCTTATGTTACAATCCGCGCAGTTTTATCGATACAAATGAATAGGAAACGCTTTGACCTCGTCACAGCCCCCAAGAACAGATTCTAAGGCGACTGAACAACAGGTTCAGGCAAACACGCCCGCTTCGTTACGCAAAGCCCTACAACAATGTATGCTGCGTGACCGCTTTCGTCTGAACAAACGTATTTCCGGAGCAAGTAAAATCAAGAAAGAAGCTTCGCGTAATGCCGTGTTTGACGAAATCGCGTTGGATATCGCCAAATCTATGATGGAAGCGGAACAAAGAGATAGCTTTAAACCGACTATCGAATATCCAGAAATTCTTCCTGTTAGTCAGAAAAAAGCGGATATTGCTAAGGCGATTGAAGAGAACCAAGTGGTTATCGTCGCAGGTGAAACAGGCTCGGGTAAAACGACTCAGTTGCCTAAAATCTGCGCTGAGCTTGGCCGAGGCAAGTTTGGCCTGATTGGTCACACTCAGCCACGTCGTCTTGCCGCGCGTTCGGTAGCTAACCGTATCGCCGAAGAGATGGAAACCAAGCTGGGTGAGTTTGTTGGTTATAAAGTCCGTTTTAACGACCAAATCTCGGAAAATACCCAAATCAAGTTGATGACCGACGGTATCTTGCTGGCGGAAATTCAACACGACCGTTTTCTTAACCAATACGACACCATCATTATCGATGAGGCGCACGAGCGCAGCCTGAACATCGATTTTATTCTCGGTTACTTAAAAGAACTGCTGCCGCGTCGTCCCGATCTGAAAGTCATCATCACTTCAGCAACCATTGACCCTGAGCGTTTTTCTCAGCACTTTAATGATGCACCAATCATTGAAGTCTCTGGTCGTACTTATCCGGTTGAGACACGTTATCGCCCACTAAGTGGTGATGACGACAATGACCGCGACCAGCTTGAAGGTATCTTTGAAGCGGTTGACGAGCTATGTGACGAAGGCTTAGGCGACATTCTGATTTTCATGAATGGTGAGCGTGAGATTCGTGATACAGCGGATGCGTTGTCGAAACGCAATCTGAAAAGCACCGAGATCGTTCCACTATACGCGCGCCTCTCTGCGGGTGAGCAGAATAAAATCTTCCAGCCGCACGCAGGTCGACGCATCGTCTTGGCGACCAACGTGGCTGAAACCTCGTTGACTGTACCGGGGATTAAGTACGTTATCGACCCTGGTACGGCGCGTATCAGTCGCTATAGTTACCGAACCAAAGTTCAGCGTCTCCCAATCGAACCAATTTCGCAGGCAAGTGCCAACCAGCGTAAAGGTCGTTGTGGTCGTGTTGAAGAAGGTATCTGTATTCGTCTCTACTCTGAGGAAGATTTCGCATCACGTCCTGAGTTTACCGATCCTGAGATCCTACGTACCAACTTGGCGTCGGTTATCTTGCAAATGACGGCACTCGGTCTTGGCGATATTCAGGCGTTCCCGTTTGTCGAAGCGCCAGACAAGCGCAACATTCAAGACGGTGTGCGCTTGCTTGAAGAGCTAGGCGCGATTAATGAAAACGCCAAAGATCCGAAAAAGCGCCTGACGGCCGTCGGTCGTCAACTTGCGCGTTTACCAATTGACCCGCGTTTAGCGCGTATGGTGCTCGAAGCGCCGAAATACGGTGCGCTGAAAGAAGTGATGATCATCGCTTCTGCGTTATCGATTCAAGACCCGCGCGAGCGTCCGAGTGACAAACAGCAGTCATCAGATGATAAGCATCGCCGCTTCTTCCACGAAGAGTCGGACTTCCTGACGTTTGTGAACCTGTGGGATTATATTCAGAAGCAGCAAAAAGCGCTGACGGGCAACCAGTTCCGCAAGCAATGTAAGCAGGAATATCTTAACTACTTGCGTATCCGTGAGTGGCAGGATGTTTACTTCCAGCTTCACCAAGCCATGCGTGAAATGGACTTCAAACTCAATGATGAGCCAGCGAGTTATCAGGGAGTACACAGTGCAATCTTGGTAGGTTTACTATCTCATATCGGTATCAAAGACCAAGAGAAAAACGAATACCAAGGCGCCCGAAATGCTCGTTTTCATATCTTCCCGGCATCCGGCCTGTTTAAGAAGCAGCCGAAATGGATTATGTCGGCGGAGCTGGTGGAAACTTCAAAGCTGTGGGGACGTATCATCGCCAAAATTCAGCCGGAATGGATTGAGCCACTGGCGAAGCATTTGATTAAACGTAGCTACAGCGAACCGCATTGGTCGAAAAAGCGCGCGGCTGTTATGGCCTACGAGAAAGTGATGCTTTACGGAGTGCCAATCGTGCCTAAGCGTTTGGTCAACTATGGCAACATTGATCCAGCTGTAAGCCGTGAAATTTTTATTCGCAGTGCGTTGGTTGAAGGTGAGTGGGAAACCAAGCACGCGTTCTTCAAGCAAAACCGCAAACTGCTGCAAGAAGTGGAAGAGCTTGAGCACAAGTCTCGTCGTCGCGATATCCTAGTGGATGACGATGAGCTGTTTGAATTCTACGACCAACGTGTGAGCACTGAAGTGGTTTCAGGCCGTCACTTCGATACATGGTGGAAGAAAGCGTCAAAAGAAAACAGCGAATTGCTCAATTTTGAAAAAGAGATGCTGTTTAAAGGTGACGCAAGCCATGTCACCGATTTAGACTATCCTAACTTTTGGCATCAAAACGGTCTTAAATTAAAGCTGAGCTACCAGTTCGAGCCTGGCGAAGATAACGATGGCGTCACGGTACATTTGCCGTTGCCAATCTTAAATCAGGTTGAGCCAGCAGGTTTTGATTGGCAGATCCCAGGTTTGCGTCACGAGTTAGTAGTTAGCCTGATTAAATCGTTGCCAAAAACCATTCGTAAGAATTTTGTCCCAGCGCCGAACTACGCGGATGCGTTTTTAGCGCGCGTGACGCCGATGGAAGCGCCTCTGCTTGATGCATTGGAAAAAGAGCTTCGCCGCATGACGGGGGTTGAGGTATTGCGTGAAGATTGGAATCTGGAGCAGGTACCTGACCACCTAAAAGTCACGTTCCGTGCGGTAGACCATCGTAATCGTAAGCTGAAAGAGCACCGTGATTTGCACGAGCTGAAAGATAGCCTGAAAGATAAGGTTCAAGAAACGCTGTCTAAAGTCGCCGATGACGATATTGAACAACAAGGGCTACACACTTGGAGCTTTGGTGAACTGCCAAAAGTTTACCAACAAAAGCGCGGTGGCTACGATGTGAAAGCGTTCCCTGCGATTGTTGACAGCAAAGATAGCGTTGAGATTAAGCTCTATGAGACCGAGCAAGAACAGCTTCAAGCGATGAAAGCAGGTCAGCGTCGTCTGGTTTTACTTAACGTGCCATCGCCAATTAAGTACTTACACGCGAACTTACCGAACAAGTCAAAACTAGGCTTGTATTTTAACCCTTACGGTAAGGTACTTGACTTGATTGATGACTGTATCGCCTGTGGTGTCGATAAACTGATCGAAGAGCAGGGCGGTTTAGTGTGGCAGCCAGATCAATTTGAAGCGTTAAAAGAGCATGTTCGCGCAGAATTAGGTGATACGGTTGTTGATATCGCAAAACAAGTAGAAACGATCCTAACGACGGCTTTTAGCATCAATAAGAAGCTGAAAGGAAAAATCGATTTCACGATGGCGTTTGCGCTCTCTGACATCAAAGCGCAAATTGAAGGGCTTATCTTTAAAGGGTTTGCGACGGAATGTGGTTGGAAGCGTCTTCCGGATATTCTGCGTTACATGAAAGCGATTGAGCGTCGAATGGAAAAACTCCCAATCGATCCGAACAAAGATCGCTTGCACATGCTTAAGATTGAGTCAGTCGCCAACGACTACAAAGAGCTGCTGAACAAGATTCCAAAAGGCGTTGCGGTACCGGAAAACGTCAAAGAAATTCGTTGGATGTTGGAAGAGCTGCGCGTGAGCTACTTTGCTCAGCAATTGGGTACGCCATATCCAATCTCCGACAAGCGAGTTAAAAACGCAATTGAGTCCTGTTAGGCATAACAATTGCATAATTATAAATAATCATTAAGTAAATTGACTTGATAGGCAGCAGTTTGCCGCACAAGCTGCTGCCGAGTAACTAGAGAAGGTTCATTATGAAAAAGACACTATTAGCGCTAGCTCTGATTGGCGCATCAGCAACAGCTTCTGCGGACTCATGGATTTATGGTAGCGCGAGTGTCGGCCAAGCTGACCTAGGTGGTGAATCAGCATCTTCATACAACGTGCACGTGGGTACTGGTATTCTTCCATTCATCGGTTTGGAAGCGGGTTACCAGACATTTGGCGAGTTTGATAATGCGAAATACGACAACAAAACGCTAGACCTTGACGGTTCAGCGGTTTACTTTGCTGCAAAGCCAAGCATCGACTTCGGTCCTCTACATGTTTACGCTAAAGCAGGTCTTCACTCTTACAAGCTAGAAGATAAGAGCGCTGGCTTTAAAGAAGAAGAAATCAATACTATGTACGGTGTAGGCGCTGAATACTTTATGATGGGCCCAATCTCTTTAGGTGCTAGCTACAACGTATACACGTTAGAAGAAGACGAAATCGAGAACTTCTCTCTAAACGCCACTTTCCACTTCCTATAATGTGAAAAGTCTTTAATGAAAAGCCCAGCAATTTGCTGGGCTTTTTTGTGTGGATTTACTCGTCGTAATTGGTCACGATGCACTGCTGCGCGAGCTCAACATATTGCTTTTGCATGCTGCAAAGGAAGTCATCGGCATCCGAAAACTGCTCGATGGGCTCTCCAAGGACGACATCACAATTAAACGGAACAAACATTGCCGTCCCTTTCGGCAAAGCGCGGCCTAGTCCTCGCATTACCACTGGAACAACAGGGCAGTTAGTGTGCTCTTTGGTCAGATGGTAAATGCCTTTTTTAAGACCACTCATTACTTCAGGCTCGCCACGACTGCCTTCTGGAAAGATAATCAAAATATCACCATCTTCTAACGCGCGATGGCATTCATCGAAGATAGCGTCTCGTTCGCTTTTCGACGGAGAGCGGCGAATCGGAATGATCCCCAGTACATTCAGCGATAGCCAAGTGGTCAGTTTGTTCTTGAGGAAGTAATCCGCCGCCGCGACGGGGCGCACTTTATGCACCAAGCTAATAGGGAAGAGTGCGAGTAACACCAAGGTGTCTAAATGGCTGTTGTGGTTGGCGGCAACCACAACCGGTCCTTTTTCTGGTAGATGTTGGCGGTGGATAATATTCAGCCCTAAGCCAACAAAGACCAATGGCTTTACGAATAGCAGGACAAACAGAATCTTAAGTAACTTCATTTCGTCCTCTTAATAGTAAAGGTAATAGATGTAGTGGAAAAACAGCGGTGCGGTAAACATCAGGCTATCGATACGATCCAGAATCCCACCGTGACCCGGAATAAACTGGCTGGTGTCTTTGATCTTAAGGTCGCGTTTAACTGATGAAATAACCAAGTCGCCGATAAAGCCGCTGAACGCGATGATCATCCCGGCAACGATACCTTCAAGCGACGTTAATGGCGTAAGGTAAGGGGCGAAGAAATAACTGGCAGCGATAACCGTTGCCGCGCCGCCGATGAACCCTTCCCATGTTTTATTAGGGCTGACTTTAGGCACAATTTTGTGTTTGCCAAGGCTCTTGCCCCATACGTACTGGCACACGTCGTTAAACTGAGTGAACACCAACAAAAACAGCAACATACCCATTGAGCCTGCATCGGGGTTTTTACTCGGCAACACCAGTAAATACGCCATGTGGCTGACGCAGAATACCGTCAACATCAGCGCCCAATGAATGATGCCCGCAGAGCGAATAAAGCCCTTGGTATCACCAATCAACACCGCCACCATAGGTAAGTACAGGAACATGTAAACTGGAATGAAGATGATGTACATGCCGTACCAACCGATGGAAAGCCAGTAGTAATGGAACGGGATCGATAAATACGCCCAGAAGATAATTCTGCGGTCGGTCATGCGTGTTGGCACAATGGAGAGAAATTCTTTAAGCGCCATAAAGCTAAGAAAGGCGACGAAAACCAGCGTATATTGAAGCGGCAGAGCAAGCACAACGAAAACAATCCCAACCATCCACCACCAAGAGCGAATACGTAGTTTTAGCTCGTGGTAATCCTTGTCCGGATTTTTGCGTGACAGGAATAGATATGTAAGAGTGCCAATGATGAGCGCTAAGACAATCGTCGCCATCATATGCAGAGAATGAGCAGGAACACTAGTCATTGGTCTTCTCCGCGAGTGCGCCATTTTTAAGCTGATAAATATGAATCAATCTGCGCCAGCAAGTCACGAGACAACCAAGCGCCATAATCATGAGTGCAATATCCATCAGGTTCAACGTTTCTAGTTTGATAAAGCTAAAGAATTGGTCTGCGAACATAATCAAACTGGTAAAGGTAAGCAGTGCCATGCGATGTTGTTTTGCCATCGGGCCGCGGAAATCAGCTGGGCAGCCCATGCTGACGCCTAGCACGCGGATATAGGCAGTTAATACAGCCAAAACAGCCGTCAGCCAAGCTAAGTGAATTGCGTAAGGATTCAAAGCGATACAGCCCGCGCCTAAGATAATCAATAGGTCGGCGAGCCTGTCAGGGGCGTCGTTAAACAGTTCACCAGCAGCGGACTGTTTGCCACCTTCTACCGCAACCATGCCATCAAACAAGTTACACAGTAGACGCATCTGAATTGCAACGGGGAAGAGTAATAGCCAAATCATGTTGGAGTAGCTGAAATACAGCGCACCAAATAACAAGGCGAGCGCGGCAAATAGGATGCTTAGTAAAGAGATCTGGTTTGGTGTGATGTTTTTATCACAAATCCAGACGGCAATTCGTTTGGTGAGGGAAAGGTTTCTTACTGCCAGTGGGCGGCGATTCGCTTCTTCATTCTGTTCCATGACGTGACGGCTCCATTCTAAGTCTGCAGCTATTATAAGCATTGCATATCAAAAGGTAACGACGAAGGTTCAGAAAATCAGTGAGTTGTATCGGATCTGGAAGGCAAGTAGTTTTTGCAAAGCGAAATAAAAACAGAGCCACTGTAAAAGTGGCTCTGTTATTCAAAGTATTCGCAGGAAATTATGCTTCTTGCTTTGCTGGTGCAGCTTGCGCTTCTTCTTCAATCAAAGAGTCAACGATTACCGCACACGCAGCATCACCAGTGATGTTTAGCGCCGTACGAATCATATCGAAGATACGGTCAAGTGCGAACAGTAGTGGCAGACCTTCGATTGGAATACCAGCCGCTAGTAGTACTGCTACCACTAGGAAAGAAGGTCCAGGGACACCTGCTTGACCAACGGCACCTAGAGTCGAAGTCACGATAATCGCGATGTACGCGCCCATGCCTAAGTCGATGTTAAACAGCTGTGCAAAGAAGATTGCGACTAAACCGTAGTAAATCGCGTTACCAGACATGTTGATTGTCGCGCCTAAAGGCAGAACAAATGACGCAGTAGAGTTTCTCACGCCTAGTTCTTTCTCACACGTATCCATTGTAACAGGAAGTGTTGCCATTGAAGATGCGGTAGACAGTGCAACTGCTTGTGGCTTCTTCATCGCAGTTAGGAATTTCTTCGCAGAGGTTTTAGTGAATATGTGCACCATCAGTGGGTAAACCACAAAACCGAAGATAAGAATAGCGGCAACGTAAACAACGAATAGCTTAAACACTACCATGAGTGCGCCAAAGCCGAATGTACCAACTGCTTCTGCCATCAGACCAAATACGCCGATGGGTGCGATGACCATGACTTTGTTGATCATCCAAACCATCGCGTCAACGATGCAGTTAACGCCGTTGATGATTGGTTCACGACGCTCTTTCGCTTGCTTAGAAATCGCAATACCAAAGAACATACAGAATACTAGGATCTGTAGGATGTTTGCTTCGTTCAGTGATTGGAAAACGTTGGTTGGGATCATGCCAGTGATGGTCGCCCAGAAACTTGGTAGTTCACCTTTTGAAGCGTACTCAGATGAGAACATGCCTTCAACGCCAGAAACGTCAATGCCTGTGCCCGGTTGGAATACTTCGCCCATCAATAGCGCTAGTGCTACTGCTAGTGCGGAAGTTAGGCCGAAGTAGCCTAGTGTTGTTAGACCAACTTTACCTGCTGATTGGCTATTACCCAGACCTGCTGCACCAGAAATCAGTGCTACTGCAACCAAAGGGATAACCAGCATTTTAATTAGGTTGATAAAAATTGCGCCTAACGGTGCAAACATCGATGCGCTGTGACCCATGAAGGCACCAACGGCAGTACCCGCGATCATAGCAATAACGACTTGCACGCCAATGTTGCTTAGTAAACTCTTATTTTGTAACACTTCCATAACCTCTGTGCTAATAAAATTTAAATTTCCAGAATTACCAACTGAACAAAAACTCAAATTCGGATGATAATTTCGTCTTGCTTTGTACACGTAATTTTTACAATTGGCAATATCAGTACGGGGGTTATTGATAAATAAATCGATGATTCATTGACAGGTGCTAACTTTTTGTTCGTTGGCAAACGATTGCTATTTGTTTTGCTAATGATTTGCGCCTAAAAACGCTATTGAGATGGATGAGTTTGATTTTGTGAAAATCTGGTTAATGTTAACAATTTGTTCAATTGAGATAGATTATTGAGCGTGCAGTGGAGTATGTGTCCAGTTGAGCTTCAAACTATTGGGTAGGTCGTTTTTTATTCAAGGTTGTTAAGGCCCACCAATGCTGGATAAAAGAAAAGCGCCCAACAGAAATATCCTGTTGGGCGCCTAGGCATTGAGTTATTTGTTTGAGTGTTTTATTTACCCGTCGCCGCTTTCATTGCAGAAACAAACTCAGACAGTTTCTCTAGCATCTGCTCAGGTTGCTCGACGTGACTTTCAATGATTTTCACTACTGCAGAGCCGGAAATTGCGCCTGCGGCACCAGACTGGATAGCCTGTTGAACTTGCTGCGGCTCAGAAATACCGAACCCTAGCAGCGACGGCGGAGCGTCAAATTGGTTGAGTCTACTCAGCATGTCACCCACGGGCATATTGGCTTTGGTTTCTGCGCCAGTCACACCTGCACGAGAAAGTAGGTAAGTGTAACCACCGCCAAGTTCTGCAACAGAACGAAGCGTGTCATCAGACGCGGTTGGTGGAGCGATGAAAATAGGCTCAATACCATGTTTTTTCGCCGCTTCGACAAACTCGCCACTTTCGTTGGTCGGGACGTCTGCAATCAATACAGAGTCAATCCCGGCTTGAGCGCAGCGCTGGTAAAAGTTATCGATACCACGTGCGAACACTAAGTTAGCGTACATCAATAGACCGATCGGTAAATCTGGATTATTAGCACGGATCTTCGCGATAAGCTCAAAACAGATATCTGGCGTTGCACCTGAATCTAGCGCACGAATGTTTGCCCCTTGAATGGTTGGTCCGTCTGCTAATGGGTCAGAAAACGGAATGCCTAGTTCAAGTGCATCGGCGCCAGCAGCAACCAAGGTTTCCATAATCTTCAGCGATTGTTCTGGGTTAGGATCGCAAACCGTTACGAACGGTACGAACGCGCCTTGTTTTGCTTCATTTAGGCGCTCAAACATAGCTTCATAACGACTCATTAGATCACTCCTTTTTCTTCTAAGATGGCGTGTACAGTGAAAATGTCTTTATCACCGCGACCCGATAGGTTCACCACTAGTAATTGTTCTTTCTCAGGGTTTTCACGCGCCATACGTAGAGCGTGCGCCAAAGCGTGAGAGGATTCTAAAGCAGGAATGATTCCTTCACTACGAGCCAGTTCTTGGAAAGCTTCCAATGCTTCGTCGTCGGTGACGTTGTCATATTCAGCACGACCAATGGCGTTGAGGTGAGCGTGCTGTGGACCGACTGACGGGAAATCAAGACCAGCAGAAACGGAGTAAGACTCTTCAACTTGACCATTATTATCTTGCATTAATGGCGCTTTCATACCAAAGAAGATACCCGTTTTACCGTGTTTAAGTGGCGCGCCGTGTTGGTCGGTATCGATACCTTTGCCTGCAGGTTCAACGCCAATCAAACGAACTGATTCTTCTTCGATGAAGTCTGCAAACATACCGATCGCGTTCGAACCACCGCCGACACAGGCGATAACCGCATCAGGTAGACGGCCTTCACGTGCTAGGATTTGATTCTTGGTTTCTTCACCGATCATACGTTGGAACTCACGTACAATTGTTGGGAATGGGTGAGGTCCAGCAGCCGTGCCTAGTAGGTAGTGCGCTTCCTCGTAGCTACCTGACCAGTCACGTAGCGCTTCATTACACGCATCTTTAAGCGTCGCAGATCCTGAGTGTACTGGGATAACTTCGGCACCCATCAGTTTCATACGGAACACGTTCGGGCTTTGACGTTCAACGTCTTTTGCGCCCATGTACACGCGACATTTCAAACCTAGCAGTGCACAAGCCAGTGCCGTAGCTACACCGTGTTGGCCTGCGCCTGTTTCAGCAATGATCTCATTTTTGCCCATGCGTTTTGCGAGCAATGCCTGACCAAGAACCTGGTTAGTTTTGTGCGCGCCACCGTGAAGTAGGTCTTCACGTTTTAGGTACAGTTTGGTTTTGGTGCCTTTTGTCAGGTTGCGCGTCAGTGTTAGCGCAGTCGGACGGCCTGCGTACTCTTGTAGCAGACCCATAAACTCGCTACGAAACTCTGGGTCAGCTTGTGCGTCGATAAACGCTTGCTCTAACTGCTCTAAAGCCGGAACTAAGATCTGCGGTACGTACTGACCACCGTATTCACCAAAGTAGGCATCTAGTTTTGCCATGTTTACATTCCTTTAATCTGTATTGGTACGAAGATTCACACCAGTAAAATTCGTTAATCAGTAGTCGCGTATTGCAGCGAAAGCTTGTTGCAATTTCGTGGCGTCTTTTTTACCCGGTGAGCTTTCAACGCCCGAGTTAAGATCCAATCCAAGACAGCCTTGTTGCGATGCTTTCTGAGCATTGAATGGAGTAATACCACCCGCTAACATCACCTTTGACGGGTCGCCAATCAAGCTCCAGTCGAACACCAATCCTGTGCCGCCAGTTTGAGAACCAATCTTGGTATCGAGGAGATGGCGGTCAACGTTTGCGGTCAATAGAGCTGGCTGTTGGTCGCGCACACCGTAAGCTTTCCAAATCTCGACATCGCTATCCAGTTTCGCTCTTAGTGTATCGACAAAGTCTTGATCTTCATTGCCGTGTAATTGCACCGCTTTTAGTCCCAGTTCCTTGACTGCCTCGACCACAAAATCCACTTCTTCGTTCTGGAATACGCCCACATAGTTTAGTGGCGCGCCACTCATGACTAGTCTTGCATTTTCACGTTCAACATAACGCGGTGAGCTTTTGACAAAAATAAGGCCGCCAAAAACCGCGCCAGCTTGATACGCTTTGGCTGCATCGTCAGCGTGGGTCAGGCCGCAGACTTTGTTTGCGCCAAGGGTAATTTTGCGTACCGCTAGCTCAAGGTTGTCTTCTGCCATCAAAGAGCTGCCAATCAGGAAGCCATCGGCATAGTCGACTAAATCACGAACCTGCTGATGGGTATAGATGCCAGACTCGGAAATTACCACTGCCTCTGGGGCTAACTGACGAATGGTAGGTGCTAACTCTTTGGTGCGATTCAAATCCGTACTGAGATCGCGTAGGTTGCGGTTATTAATGCCAATGACTTTTGCTCCTAATGCCACTGCGCGGTGCAACTCTTCTTCATTACTCACTTCGGTCAGAACCCCCATATCGAGCGAATGAGCGACCTCAGCGAGCGTTTGATACTCTTCGTCACTCAATACCGAAAGCATCAACAAAATCGCGTCTGCAAAATAGTGACGAGCCAGATAGACTTGGTAACTATCGATCATGAAGTCTTTGCACAGCACAGGTTGAGATACCTGATTGCGAACTTGCGGCAAAAACTCGAACTGACCTTGGAAATACTTTTCGTCAGTCAACACCGAAATAGCACTGGCGTGTTTGTTGTATACCGATGCAATGTAATCAAGGTCAAAGTCAGCGCGGATTAGGCCCTTCGACGGTGAGGCTTTCTTACATTCCATGATGAATGCCGTTTTATCGCCGCTAAGCGCTTGGTAAAAGCTTCGGTCTGACGGCGTTAAATCCGCTTGGAATGTTTCCAATGGCTGAGTTTTTTTGCGCTCAGCTACCCATTGGTATTTATCGCGAACGATTTTCGCCAACACTTCCGCCATCTGTGCTTCTTTCACAGAGACGTGTTCGGATAAATTGTCTTTTTTCTGAGTCATCTTACTTACCTATAGCGGAACGGGTTACGCGTGTTGTGCCAATTGTTTGACCAACTGGTACGCCTTACCAGAGTTCATCGCTTCGATTGCTTGCAGGGTATTTGCTTTGAGGTCTTCGTGTCCAAATAGACGCATCAGTAGTGCCACGTTTACCGCGACTGCGCCCAATTGAGCTTCTGTCCCTTTACCCGTCAGGATGTTGGTGATGATGGCTTTGTTCTCTTCCGGATCGCCACCTTTAATCGCCTCTAAAGGATGAGTATTAACACCAAAATCTGCTGGCGTTAAGGTGTATTCAGTAATTTTGCCATCTTTGATCTCAGCAACGGTGGTTTCACCGTGAATCGCCACCTCATCTAGACCGCTTCCGTGCACGACTGCAGCGCGCTTCATGCCCATTTGCAGCATTGTTTCCGCGATTGGACGTACGAGTTCTTTGCTGTACACACCCATCAGCTCAATGTTAGGACGAGCTGGGTTAATAAGCGGACCTAAAATATTAAAGATGGTGCGCGTTTTCATGGTTTGACGCACAGGCATCGCGTGTCGCACGCCGCCGTGATATTGCGGGGCAAATAGGAATGCAACACCGAGTTGGTCAACCGCAGTACGCGTATCTTCCGCGCTCATTGCTAAGTTGATACCGAATGAGTCCAGCAGATCAGAAGACCCCGACTTGCTCGAAACGCTGCGGTTACCGTGTTTCGCCACTTTTAATCCGCAAGCCGCAGCCACAAACGCGGCGGTGGTTGAGATGTTAATTGTGTCGTGTCCGTCACCACCTGTACCAACGATGTCGGCGAAGTCATAATCTGGGCGGGGGAAAGGGTTCGCGTTGGCTAGTAGTGCCTTTGCTGCACCAGCGATTTCATCAGGTGTTTCACCTTTGATTTTTAGCGCGGTGAGTGCAGACGCCATTAGAATTGGGTCTAGTTCACCACGAATAATCACGTCAAACAGCTGCTGGCTTTCTTCTTGAGTCAGGTCTTGTTGCTCGTAGAGCTTATTGATGATCGTTTCCATGATAAATTTCCTTATTCTTTCCCTTGAGGTTCCAATGCCCAGTCAATAGCGTTAGCCAACAGAGTGGCACCATACGTAGTCATGATTGATTCTGGGTGGAACTGAAATCCGCATACTTTGTCTTGCTCTTGCACGACAGACATCACCAATCCATCAACTTCCGCCGTTACGGCCAGTGTTTCAGGAACAAAAGTTGCGACCAGTGAATGATAACGCGCAATAGCAAGTGGCGACGGTAAACCAGCGTAAGTGGCGTGGTCTTGGTGCTCCATCATGGAAACTTTTCCGTGGATAATTTCTCCGGCGCCAGCGACTGTGCCGCCATACGCTTCAACAATCGCTTGATGACCAAGGCAGATGCCGATGATTGGCACTTTACCTTTCAGACGCTGAATGATTTCAGGCATTGACCCCGCTTCAGAGGGTGCGCCAGGGCCTGGAGAAAGCAGTACGACAGGGTTATCTAACTCGGCAACCGCGTTTTCAATCGCCTCAGCGGCAATGTGGTTACGGTAAATTGTGACTTCATGGCCCAATGAACGGAATTGGTCGACCAAGTTGTAAGTAAACGAGTCGAAGTTATCAATAAATACAATATTCGCCATCTCTACTACTCCTTGTGCGCGGCTTGAATGGCAGAGATAACGGCTTGCGCTTTACCGCGAGTTTCGTCTGCTTCGGATTGCGGGTCTGAGTCGAATACAACCCCCGCACCAGCTTGTACTTGAGCGATGCCATTCTCAACGTAAGCTGAGCGGATTACGATACAGGTATCTAGCGTCCCTTCGCCGGTGAGATAGCCAACTGCGCCGCCGTAGCTGCCGCGTCGAGCGCCTTCAACATCACGAATAAGCTGCATGGCACGAATCTTAGGTGCGCCTGTTAACGTGCCCATGTTCATGCATGCTTGGTAAGCGTGCAGCGCGTCAAGGTCATTGCGGAGCTGACCAACAACACGAGAAACCAAATGCATCACGTGGCTATAACGGTCTACTTTGAGAAGATCAGCGACGTGACGAGTCCCCGCCTGAGAAATACGTGCAACGTCATTACGAGCCAAGTCGACCAGCATCATATGTTCTGCGTTCTCTTTTTTGTCGCTACGCAGCTCTAGCTCGATACGGCTGTCTAGGTCAAAATCGATCGCGCCATTTGGACGTTTGCCACGGCGACGTGTCCCGGCGATCGGGTAGATTTCAACTTGGTTGGTGTCAGTCTCGTATTTCAGAGCACTCTCCGGGGAAGCGCCGAACAGAGTGAATAACTCATCCTGCATGTAGAACATGTATGGGCTTGGGTTACTGATCTTGAGTTCCTTGTATGCTGCTAGCGGAGAAGGACAAGGTAAAGTGAAGCGGCGAGATGGTACAACTTGGAAAATATCGCCTTTTACGACGTACTGCTTCAAATCACGCACGATCTGGCAGAAGTCTTGGTCAGAGACACTTGGAGCCACCTCGACGTCTTTTAGCTTGTTCGCTTGTGGTAGCGCGGTAAGGTTTGAACACTGCTGAGCGATAGAATCAATACGCGTTTGCAGCGTTGCTTTTTGCTCTTGGTTAGCAAACAGTGTCGCTTGCAGGTCGCAGGTTTCACGCTGGTGGTCAACAACCAACAAGGTTTCGGCAACGTAGAAAACGTAATCAGGACATTGGTTGGCTTGTTCGGCATCGCCTAACGGTTCAAAGTTCGCTACTAAATCGTAGGCAAACAGGCCGCCTAAGAAGATAGCATGTTTGTGCTGGTCTTCTAGGTTGAAGCTATGTTGCACCAAACGCAGCGCGTCGAATGATGATGCTTCGCGTAGGCGGGAATCTTCATCAAGAGTGTCGCATGGCGCTTCGAATTTAAGGTGAAGTACTGTGCCATCAAATGCGCTATTTACTTGCGCGTGAATATTTTGGTTCAGGTGCGTCAGAAGGTGTTGACCATTTTCTGTCAACGCAGTCATGGTGACTTCGTGGCCGTAACATACGATACGAACCGCTGAGTCGACGATAAGTAAACTCTTGAGGTTTTGCTTCGAGTCGATTTCAGCAGACTCTAACAACAAGCTATCCGTTTTGTCTGCACAAAGAGTATGGAACAGACGAGTCGGGTCTTGTGCATATGGCGCTGAAGTGTGAATCACTTCCAGTTCGCCTAGCTTTCTGATTTCAATGGCCTTGTTCACAAGACCTCCTTTCCATAGATAATTTCTTCCTTTCACACATACTCGCATAAAGTTTGGTCATGCCCAATCCGGAATTTTTCCAAACTGGTGGTTCTTTGAGCACTTAAACGTGTGGAAGAGGATAAAACAAAAAAAGCCCGCTGAGATAAGCGGGCTTTAGTAACATTAATTCTATAATCTAGAAGTACACGTTAGCCCACCAAGAACTTGTCCAAGTGCGCCACCAAGATAGATCAATTGAGCTTTGACTCGTCGAGCAAGCTGCAACTTTCACTTTCTGGTTTTGGTTAATTTCTTGTAACATGGTGAGCCTTAATTCAGGTACTTCGTATTTATGTACTAGTTAACTAGTGCAGAGGTAAAAAGTCAACTAAAAAAAGATATTTATGAGAATTGATTTACATAGCCATACGACAGCTTCTGATGGACGACTAGCTCCAAACGAGTTGATCGAGCGTGCTGTCAGCTTTGACCTCGATGTTTTGGCTATCACAGATCATGACACCGTCGATGGATTGCAACCAGCTCGAGACTATATTGCACAGCAAGGTTATGCGCTAAAGCTAATTAATGGCATTGAAATCTCGACGGTTTGGCAGAATAAAGATATTCATATTGTTGGTTTGAATATTGACCCACAGTCTGAGGCTTTAAATGCGCTGATCCATCAACAAAAAGACCACAGGCAAGGCAGAGCAGAATTGATTGCCCACCGTTTGAGCAAAGCAACCCGTGAAGGGGTGTTGGACGAAGTTAAGTTGATAGCGGGAGATGCGCCTATCACTCGTGCTCATTTCGCTAAATGGCTGGTGGACAACGGTTACGCGAAAACCATGCAGATGGTGTTTAAAAAGTACCTGACGCGGAATAACCCAGGTTATGTGCCACCGACTTGGTGTTCAATGGAAGAGGCGGTTACAGCGATCCATGCTGCTGGCGGAAAGGCGGTGTTAGCTCATCCTGGACGCTATGATCTGACCGCTAAGTGGCTCAAACGACTGATTTCAGCGTTTGTTGAAGTGGGCGGTGATGCTATGGAAGTGGCTCAACCTCAACAAGGGCAACAAGAAAGACGCAACTTGGCTGATTATGCTATACAATACAAACTATTAGCTTCCCAGGGCAGTGACTTTCATTATCCGTCCCCTTGGATGGAATTAGGTCGAAACCTTTGGCTGCCGTCAGGTGTTGAACCTGTCTGGAAAGATTGGGGTATTGAGCCTTCACAAACAGACGTATCTATTTGAATTATATCAATACATCGAAATATAGAGTCGCGAGATTCGATAGGGTCTAATGACCCATTAATGAGGAATTACAATGAGCCAGTTTTTTTACGTTCATCCAGAAAACCCACAGGCTCGCTTGATCAATCAGGCTGTAGCAATCATTCGTAATGGCGGGGTAGTGATTTACCCAACGGATTCAGGCTATGCACTTGGTTGTCAGCTAGAAAACAAGCAGGCTTTAGAGCGTATTTGTAAGATTCGTCGTTTAGACGAAAAACACAATTTTACTCTGCTTTGCCGAGATCTATCAGAGCTTTCACTGTACGCACGCGTCGACAATTCAGCATTTCGCTTGCTAAAGAACAACACACCGGGGCCATACACGTTCATCTTCAAGGGGACAAAAGAAGTGCCACGCCGTCTGATGAACGCTAAGCGTAAGACCATTGGTATCCGTGTTCCGGATAACCGTATTGCGTTGGATTTGCTGGAAGCATTAGGCGAGCCGTTGATGTCAACGTCATTGATTCTACCAGGGAACGAGGTGACTGAGTCGGATCCGGAAGATATCCGTGACAAACTAGAGCACGCGGTAGACTGCATTCTTAACGGTGGCTATTTAGGTGAACAACCAACCACAGTCATTGATTTCAGTGACGGTGAGCCAGTTGTGGCACGTATTGGTGCGGGTGATCCCCAACCGTTCGAGTAATCAAAAATACGTGATTTTAGACACAGTATTTGCGATAATGTGCGACCGCGATTTTGGGTCGCACATTTTATTCGACGTCTGAGAAGACGACACATAGGTAAATAAATGAACGAAAAATTACAGAAAGTATTAGCACGAGCTGGTCACGGATCGCGTCGCGAGCTAGAAGCTTTGATTAAAGCTGGTCGCGTGAGCGTGAACGGAGTGGTTGCTAAGCTTGGTGAGCGATTAGAAGATGAGAACGCCGTAGTTCGTATCGATGGACACATTGTTTCTGCTAAAGCGCAGGAAGAAGTGGTTTGTCGCGTACTCGCGTACTACAAGCCCGAGGGTGAGCTATGTACTCGTCATGACCCAGAAGGTCGCCGCACTGTATTTGACCGTTTGCCGAAAATCCGCGGTTCTCGCTGGATTTCAGTTGGCCGTCTTGATGCGAACACATCCGGTCTACTACTTTTCACAACGGATGGTGAACTTGCAAACCGTCTGATGCACCCAAGCCGTCAGGTAGAACGTGAATACCTAGTGCGTGTGTTTGGTGAAGTTAACGAACAGAAAGTGAAAAACTTGGTTCGTGGTGTTGAACTTGAAGATGGTATGGCGCGTTTCGAAGACGTTGTATACGCAGGCGGTGATGGTATGAACCACACTTTCTACGTAGCGATCAACGAAGGTCGTAACCGCGAAGTCCGTCGTCTATGGGAATCTCAAGATACTACGGTAAGCCGCCTGAAGCGTGTGCGTTACGGTGATATCTATCTAGACAAGAAACTGCCTCGTGGCGGTTGGATGGAGCTGGACCTGAAGCAAGTGAACTACCTTCGTGAGATGGTTGACCTTCGCCCAGAGAAAGAAACATTGTTGGATGAAGATAAAGCGAACACATCACGTAAACGTGAGCGTTCTCGTAGTCAAAAAATCCGTCGCGCAGTGAAACGTCACGAAGAGCGTATGAACAACGGTGGTGGTCGCAGCAACAACCCATCACGTCGCAAGCCGAAGAAAAGTGCTGGCGAACATGGTGCGCGCAGCAAGCAGCAGCGCCAGCGTTAATACGACTAAGCATTAGAGAAAAAGCAGCCACTGGGCTGCTTTTTTATTTCGCGCATTTCGAACGAGACAAGTAAATACGAAAAAGCCGACGCTGAATGCGTCGGCTTTTCGTTCAACGGCTTGCGGTTACAAAGTTTGGTTTAACTCGAAGTAGCGGCCGTTCTGTGCTAGTAAATCAGAATGGCTACCGTGTTCGACAATTTCACCTTGCTCAATAAGACAGATTGAGTCCATCTTATCGAGATCAACTAGACGGTGGGTAATGAATACCACGGTCTTGTCCTCAAAGTGAGTTTCGAACAGCTGCATGATTTGCTGCTCGGTTTGTTTATCCAAGCCTTCGGTTGGTTCATCCAGCAGCAGGATCGGCGCGTTATGCAGCAGTGCTCGCGCAATGCCTACACGGCGCTTTTCACCACCAGATAGCTGACGACCGCCGTCACCTAGCCATGTGTCCAGACCTTGCCCTTCAAGCAGCTTAGCTAGTCCGACTTTGTTCAATACGTCATTGAGCGCAGCATCGTCAGCGTTTGGCCTCGCCATTAACAGGTTATCGCGTAGTGAGCCATTTAGAATGTCGACACGTTGGCTAACCACACTGATTGCTTGGCGTAGTTGGCTTTCGCTCCAGTTTTGAATCGGTTGACCCGCGATTAGGATCTCGCCTTGCTGAACATCCCAGTAGCGATTGAGCAGTTGCAGTAGGGTAGATTTACCCGAACCAGTCTGGCCTACAATGGCGATGCGATGCTGTGCTGGAATGTGAAGATTGATGCCTTTTACAACGAGGGCGTCACCATCAGGGTAGTGGAATGACATATCGCGATATTCGATGGAGTACTCAGCGTTGTGATGGGTTTCGTCTGCTGGGAATTGCACGTCAGGTTCAGCAAGAATGACTTCGTTCAGGCGACGTGCAGAGGTTAATGTCTGGCCCAGGTGCTGGAATGCGCCTGCAATTGGCATCAACAGTTCAACACTCGCCATTGTGGCGAATACCACCAAAGCAATCATCGGGTCTGGCGTATTACCACCCACACCGTCCGCCGCTAACCAAAGCATTAGTACTAATGTCCAACCGTTTGCCAGCATTAACAGTGCTTGAGCCAATCCAGCAAAATGAGCATTGAACATTTGATTCTTTAGCAGACGTTCTTGCATGGTGAAAATCGCGCTGCGGTAACGCTTTTCGGCGCCAAATAGCGTCAGTTCACTGTATCCCTGTAGCCAATCTAAGGTGGCAATACGAAGGTCTGCTCTGTTTTGCGTCAGTTCACTGCCGTTTTGTTTACCTAGTTTGTAGAACAGTAGCGGCCATGTGAGCAGCAATACTAGTAAGATAGCGCCGAGTGTTAAACCAAGTTCAACGTCAAACCAACACACTACCGCGGTTAAGCCAGCGATGCCGAGTGTACCGACGATCATAGGGCTAATCAGTCGTAAATAGACATGGTCCATCGCATCGATATCTGCCACCAAGCGGTTGAGTAAGTCCGCATCACGCAGGTTCGATACTCGACCTGGAATCAACGGTGCCAGCTTCGAGAAAAAGAAAATACGTAGGTCTGTAAGCAGTTTGAACGTTGCGTTGTGGCTGACAACGCGCTCTCCCCAACGACCCGCGGTACGACCCATAGCGAAACCGCGTACAAACGCACCGGGTAGCATGTAGTTAAAGGTCTCTCGGGCGATAGTCAAACCCGCAATCGCCGCCGCTGATAGGAACCAGCCCGACAGCGTCAATAGACCAATAGACGCAAACAGCGTTAGGAAGGCGAGCAGCATGCCCAGTGAAAGCCCGAACCAGTGTTTTTTATACAGTTTTAGGTAGGGAATTAAATCACGCATCAAGATTCCCCTTATTCGCTTGTGTTAATGCTTGGTTGGATTGCAGCATTTGTTGGAAAAGACCATCTTGTGTCGAGAGCTGAGCGAATGTGCCTGATTGCACAATGTCACCGCTTTGCATCACCAAAATATGCTCGACGTTTTGTAGTGGTGCTAATTGGTGCGTCACCATTAGTGTGGTTTTGCCTTGAATTTGACCCGATAATCCGTCCATCACTAGGCGTTCACTACGAGCATCTAAGCTCGCGGTTGGTTCATCAAGCAGCCAAAATTTACCGTTTTGAACCATAGCTCGTGCTAGCGCAAGGCGTTGAGCTTGACCAACAGACAGGCCGCCTGAACGGTCAGACACTAGGTAGTCTAGGCCGTGATTATCAACAAACTCTTTAGAGTATGACTCTGCGAGCGCTGTTTCAATTAGGCTGTCGCTGACTTGATCTTTGCCTAGCGTGATGTTGTCACGAATCGAACCGTGCAGGAGTAGTGGGTTCTGGCCGACCCAACTGATGTTTTTACGCCAGTTTTCGAGATCAAGCTCAGTGCGCTCAATGCCGTTAATCGTCAAAGACCCCTTATACGGTAAGAAACCAAGGATAGCGTTAATAAGGCTGGTTTTACCCGCGCCACTCGGACCAACCAAGGCGGTGGTTTGTTGTGCATTCAAGCTAAAGCTGACTGGGCCAAGCAATTTGGTACCTTCAGGAGAGTACACTTCCAGATCTTTAGCTTGAATGGTGATGTGGTCGTCGCCTGCCAGTTTCGTCTCGCCTGAACGAACGGTGCTGACGTCGGTTTCAAGAAATTCTACGATGCTTTCTGCGGCACCAACGGCTTGTTGTTTGGCGTGGTAGAACGTCCCTAAATCGCGCAGAGGCTGATAGAACTCTGGTGCTAGAATCAGAATAAACAGACCGGCGAATAGAGTGACGCCTAAGCCGTAATCACCAAAGTTAAGTTCACCGATAAACGCAAAGCCAAAGTAAACCGCGGTTAGGGCGATGGAGATAGAAGTGAAAAACTCCAGTACGGCGGAAGAGAGAAAAGCAATTTTCAACACATCCATGGTACGGGTACGGAAGACTTCCGAGGCGCCACGCATCACTTCGGTTTCCGCTTTAGTGCGGTCAAATAAGCGAATGGTTGTCATCGACTGTAGGCGGTCATAGAAGTGACCTGATAAACGCTGTAATGCCTTAAAGTTCTTTCGGTTTGCGTCGGCTGCTTTCATGCCGACCAGCGCCATAAACATAGGCACAAGAGGGGCGGTAAGCAGGAAAATCAGTCCAGCAGCCCAGTTGACCGGAAAGACCACCACCAGAATCACGAAGGGCACCAATACTGACAATGACATTTGTGGTAGGTAACGAGCGAAGAAATCATGCATATCTTCCACTTGCTCAAGCAACAAGGTTGCCCAAGAACCCGCAGGCTTGCCCTTGATGTAAGCAGGTCCTAATTCGCGCAACTTATCCAAGATTAGTTGACGAATGTATATGCGAATTTGTTCACCGCAGCGATAACCCGCGATCTCGCGTCCCCATGAGCAAAGGGCGCGAATGGCGATAATTACTGCTAGACCGACGAAATAGGGAATGAGCTCATATTTGTCGACTTGTTCAATGATCAGTGAATGAAGAATATTGGCGAGCAAGGCCGCTTGAGCCAGCAAGAACACGCTTGAAAGTACGCCAAGGCCGACAGCAAACATTAACCAGCGTTTCGCTAACTTACTCTGCTGCTTCAGCCACTTATTCAAGCTGCGCTGTTTCTTTTTATCCATCGTGAAGGCTTAATGATAATTATTATGGAATTTGAGCGGGGCATTATACAAAAGAAAGCCCCACGGGAATACCGCAGGGCTTTAAGGATTTGAGCTAAAAATGAAAAATATTATTCAGCGTCTGAAAGTGAGTCGAGGAAACGCTCCGCATCAAGTGCCGCCATACAGCCTGTTCCGGCTGAAGTGATCGCTTGACGGTAGTTGTGGTCCATCACATCACCTGCTGCAAAAATGCCAGGAATACTGGTTTGCGTCGCATTGCCGTTTAGGCCGGATTTCACCACGATGTAGCCGTCTTTCATTTCCAATTGGCCTTCAAACATGCTGGTGTTTGGTTGGTGGCCGATGGCGATAAATGCGCCCATCACGTCGATTTGCTCAATGCTGTCAGATTGAGTGTCTTTGATTCGTACGCCAGTCACGCCCATATCATCACCAACCACTTCTTCTAGGGTGCGGTCAGTGTGAAGAATGATATTACCGTTTTCTACTTTATCCATCAGGCGATTGATTAGAATCTTCTCAGCACGGAAGCTGTCGCGACGGTGGATAAGATGAACTTCTGACGCGATGTTTGACAGATAAAGCGCTTCTTCAACGGCTGTGTTACCACCGCCAACAACGGCAACTTTCTGGTTGCGGTAGAAGAAACCGTCACAGGTGGCACACGCTGAAACGCCGCGACCTTTAAACGCTTCTTCGGACTCAAGGCCTAGATATTTGGCAGAAGCACCGGTTGAGATGATTAATGCATCACAGGTGTATTCGCCGCTATCGCCTTTTAGACGGAAAGGGCGCTGGCTGAAGTCAACTTCGTTGATATGGTCAAACACGATCTCGGTTTCAAAACGCTCAGCGTGCTCTTTCATTCGCTCCATCAGAGCTGGCCCTGTCAGGCCTTCTGGGTCACCTGGCCAGTTTTCTACTTCGGTTGTGGTGGTTAGCTGGCCACCTTGCTGCATACCGGTAACAAGAACAGGATTTAAGTTCGCGCGAGCTGCGTAGACGGCAGCTGTGTAGCCTGCTGGGCCTGAACCAAGAATAAGTAATTTGCTGTGTTTAACGTCGCTCATTTGTGCTCCATTAGCGGTGACGCGTATTTATTTTTAACTTTAACGATTATATGGGTCTATCAACCGTATTCACAAGGGCAGGAAGTGTAATAAATGGTTATAGGTTAGAACGCAAACGTTCACGCGTTGATAATCTAAGTTGTTGAATGATATTGGCAATGTGTGGTTGAGCAGTCAAGTTGACTGGTTTTTGAAGAATCTAGCTTTCTTGTCTGGAATGTATCACTTCCTATTCTTGAGTTAATGGTTATATGTGTTGTATTTATATTTTTGTTGGATGTAAATCCTAAAATCATTTGATCTCGCGATATAAATGCGCAAATAATGATTGTGAAAAATATGTTAATTCGATAACACATATGTATATTCATTAAGGAGCAGATGATGTTACATAACCGCGAAACAACCCTTCAACTCACCAAGTTAAGTGAAAACGCGATTTCACAGCTAGCGCCATCATTCAGCAAGCTGCCAAGTACAGAGCATGCGGACGGGAAATACCGTTTACGCCGTTACTCTGTCATCCAGTTTAAGGGTGGCCAAGTGATCGACCTGCAAAAAAACGAGTTTATGCAGACCGACGATATCAACCGTTTTCAAGGTAACGTTGTTCGCCAATTTGAACCAGTCGAAAAATCCACATTAGAATGCGAAGGGATGCGAGAGATCTGCCAAGTGTTTGTTGAGGCAAACAAACTGAGCGACGGTCAAGAAATCGAGATCCATCAGATCCGTATCTCAGCAATTTATGATGAAACGCAAGTCGCACCAGAGGGTGTACACCAAGATGGTTTTGAACACATCGCACTGATTGGCATGGGACGCCATAACGTGGAAGGTGGCGACATCATGCTTTACAACAGCTTCAACGAAGCGCCTTTCTTCCGCAAAGTGCTACAAAACGGTGAAATCGCTATGCTGGCTGACAATAAGTTGTGGCATAACGCGACACCAATCAAATCTGTGATTGATGGCCAAGAAGGCTATATGGATGTATTTGTACTAACCGCAAAGGAAGCAGTGAATGAACTTCACTCCTAATTTAGTCAGAGCGCAATTTAGCGCTCTGCAGCAAACTCATAATGATTTGCCAGTAATGTTTCTTGATGGACCCGGCGGTTCACAGGTGCCTCAGTCTGTATTGGAGTCCATGACGGATTACTTAGGCCATTTTAACTCGAACCTTGGCGGACATTACTTTTCGAGCCAGCACACGACTTCGCTAATGCTGCAAGCTCGTGAACACGCTGCCGCGCTGTTAAATGCTGAATCGAGCGACAACATCGTGTTTGGCGCGAACATGACATCATTGACCTTCCAGCTCAGTCGTGCGAACAGCCGAGACTGGGAAATGGGTGATGAAGTCATTGTTACTTCACTCGATCACTATTCGAATGTCTCAAGCTGGCAACAAGCGGCCGATGATAAAGGTGTGACCGTCCATCAGGCACGCGTCGTTGAGTCTGACTGCACGTTGGATATTGATCACCTGTTATCGCTCATCAACGCCAACACCAAGTTAGTGGCGCTGACTTATGCGTCTAACACAACAGGTTCGATTGTAGACGTCAAACGTGTGGTTGATGCGGCACATGATGTGGGCGCGATGGTATACGTTGATGCCGTACATTACGCGCCTCATCATCTTGTTGATGTGCAAAAGCTGGGCTGTGATTTCCTCGCGTGTTCTGCATATAAGTTCTTCGGACCGCACGTTGGTATTGCTTACATTGCGCCGAAATGGCTGCAAACGCTGCAACCGTACAAAGTTGAGCCAGCGACAAACCTTGGACCAGGGCGCTTCGAAACGGGCACACAGAGTTTTGAGGGCTTGGCCGGTGTGATCTCTGCGGTTAAGTATCTTGCTCAGTGGGGCAAAGAGGGCGATTCACTGCGAGCGCGTTTAGTCGACTCGTTCCAGCAGTTCAACAACCATGAGTCTGCAATCAGTGAACGTTTCCTGAAACGGTTGGATGAGTTGGAGGGGGTGAAACTTTGGGGCAGAGAGGAGGCTGACAGTGAGTTACGCACCCCTACCTTTGCCTTAACGTTTGACAATCACTCTCCAGGTGAAATCGCGAAAAAGCTCGGTGAGCGAAATATCTGCGTTTGGAATGGCCATTTCTATGCGCTCGGCTTGGTTCGTCAATTGAACTTAGAAGAGTCAGGCGGCGTGGTACGTATCGGTTTTATGCACTACAACACGCTAGAAGAAGTAGACATTTTCTTTGAAGAGTTGAAGAGAATTCTCAACTAAAGCCACGATCAAAAAAGCTCCCGGTTGGGAGCTTTTTTATTAGGCGCTGACTTCAACTTCGTAAGAGGTAAACTTACGGATATTGATAACGCCAGTGTCAAAGATCATGTACTGACCTTTAATACCGTGTAGGACGCCAGTCACCTCTGGATTTTTGTCGAAGTTGTGCGAAGTGATTTTGGTCGGGTGTTGGTTCACAGGGTAGCTAATCGGGGTAATTTCGCTGTTTAAGACCACGATAGCATCGTCGCCAAACTGCTGTTTAATCTCCGCGATTTTTTCTTCCACTAACGGCAGTAATTCTGCGAATTTCTCTTCTAACGCCATTGGCTCGCCATCCCCTTTAAGTAGGGTGCGCCAGTTGGTTTTATCCGCAATGTGTTTTGCCAGTTCCACCTCAATCAGGCCTGAAATATGACGTGTTTTTACCTTAAAGATAGGTAAACCTTGCGTCGCGCCTTGGTCAATCCAACGGGTAGGAATTTGAGTATGACGGGTAATGCCCACTTTCAAGCTCGACGTGTTGGATAGGTAGACATAGTGATCGACCATGCAGTTCTCTTCGCCCCACTGTGGCTCACGACAGGTACCTTGATCGTAGTGACAGGTTTCAGGTTTCATAATGCACATATCGCAGCTCGCGAGTTTCTTCATACATACGAAGCAGTGACCTTGAGAATAGCTTTTCTTAGTTTTCTTACCACAAGAGCAACAATAGATATTGCCCGTGTGGGTTAAAGTCAGTGTTTTGCCGATGAAAGGTTTTAGGTCTACCAGTTCATCGCCAACAGGTAAACGGTAATGGACTTCACCGTCCAAAGAAGCACGCATTTTGTTTAGCGTACCTTTCGCGATTAAAGACATGACATTGCTCTTTTTAGTAATTGTAAAACGTTCGCTTTTTTGAACTCAATCTGAAAACGCTGAACGATTGCTGACGATTGTGGCAATTATGCAACTTTCAACAGAATGCTCAGTATGACGGATGTAATCACAGCGACTTGGTAGGAGAGTATAACAATAAAACATCACGCTTTGTTAAAGTCCGCCTCAGAGATTATGGGTAAGAAAGTTCCGATCAAAACCGTGCGTGAACCTTATCCAGCTCGAGTTTTTGCATGTAACTTATCAATAAGGTTAGGTGTATTTGGAAGTAAGGTTATAAAATTAATAGTCTACCATTCTGTTACTAGTTATGTTTTGGGCATAGGTAAAGATAAAGATTGAAAGCAGCGAACAAAGTTATATTAGGTCTGATTGTTATCACGCTTGTGGTTATCCAGTTGTACTGGAATTTCGGCAGTACGCGTGTATATGAAATTTCTCCCGACCACTTCAGCTATATTGCTACCGATGATAGAGAGCAAGGCGGGATATCGACATCCGACTTAGCGTTGGACGACCGTTTGGCGACACTCAATTGTAATCTAAGCAAATCCGATAACTACGATTGGCCGTATTGTGGCATCACTATTCTGCTTGGCGATACTGACTCTCAAGGGATCGACTTTTCACAGTTTCACACAATTCGCCTCAACGTAGACTTTGAACAGCTAGACAGTGACGAAACACCGTCTCTACGCTTTTATCTGCGAAACTTCAATCCTGCTTACTCAACGTCCGGTGTTGAGTACAGTCTCAAATACAATGGTTTGTCTTACACGCCAGGCACGGGTAATGGTGATTTGGATATTCCAATCAACAACTTACAGGTGTTGACCTGGTGGCTAGCGGATAACTACATTCCGCTGGAGCACTCTGCGCCAGAATACACCAATGTAAGCCGCATCGATCTTGCGAGTGGGTCGGGGCATTACTCGGGCCAGTATCGAATGACGGTGAGAAAAGTGGAATTGATTGGGCACTATGTCTCTGGTGAGCATTTAATGCTGGCGTTACTTATGGTCTGGATCGCGACCGCATTGGCAATCAGCATTCTAGAGATTCGCAATGCAAGACGTTTGGTCCGATACTCGCAGCAGCGGCAAGAACATTTACGTGAACTCAACCGTGAACTAAAACAGCAAAATGTTAACTTTGCGGAAATTGCCAACCGGGATGCGCTCACAGGAGCAATGAATCGGCATTCAATTCGTGATTGGTTGGAGCAAAATTACAACAGTCGCTTAGAAGAGCCGAGAACACTGTCGATTCTTTATCTGGACATAGACCATTTCAAATCGATCAATGACAGCTATGGTCATTTACTTGGAGACGACGTACTGAAAGAGTTCACTATGGTGGTGCTGAGCTGCTTGAGTGTGGAAGACCGTTTAGTTCGTTGGGGTGGTGAGGAGTTTGTTATCTTTTGCCCAAACCGAGATTTGAATCAAGCGAGCAGTCTTGCTGAGATTATCCGCGTTAACGTTGAAAAGCACCAGTGGGTGCATGGCGGGGGAGTCACCACCAGTATTGGTGTGACGTCATTAGCGGATAATGAACGCACGAGTGAAATGCTCGCACGTGCAGACGAAGCGTTATACGCGGCGAAACATCAAGGTCGCAACCGAGTTGTCGTTAATCAGCCACTGGTGTAGCGGCTGACATTGCAGGTTGGGGGGCGTCAGTGACAAGGTCAGTGAGTTGCGCTTGGTTAAACGCCTCTTCTTCGGCAATCTGCTCTGGTGTTGGCTCTGTGGTAATGATTGGCTCTTTAGGACCTAAAAACTTAGGGCGTGCATTGGTGATATATAAATCCAATACTGCTTTCGCTCTAGCAAATACTTCACGTACACGTACTTTGATACCTGAATGGCTAGTTGGTCCCGGAACCGCAATACACTTAGCGTTAATGTCGTGGAAATTGGCGATAAATAACGCGCGTTCGCAATGGAATTTCTGCGAGATAATCAAAAAATCATCGGTATCAAAAATTTCTTTGGCACGGACTACCGAATCAAGGGTTCTAAAGCCCGCATAATCTAAGAAAATCTTCTCATCTGGTATGCCAGCTTTAAGTAAATCGCGTTTCATCGTCCAAGGCTCGTTGTATGAACGATGGGCGTTGTCACCGCTTAATAAAAAGTTGGCGACTTTACCTTCTTGGTAGAGAGAAATGGCGGCATCGATACGTTGGGTATAATATTCGTTGAGCACTTTCCCTAAGTATTTACTGGTCCCCAGCACGACCGCAACATCGACGTTTTCTACTTCAGCTTGCGACATGTACACTTGGTCACTGGCTTGATATGAGACCCATCGGTCAATCATAAGCAGTGCGATAGCCACAGCAATCACAGTCAGTGCTAGGTACTTGAAGACCTTCACGAACAGTGTTGAATTACGGCGATTGGGTTTATGTAGATTTGGATACTTCACTAAATTTGTCGGTTCCGCTGCGCCCATGTTCCTATAAGGATAAAACTAACAATAACAATTGAAAACATCATGCCAGTGTCGATGTTCCTTAATGTCCGAGTTAGGTAAGGTGTTGCTTTTACGATGATTAATCCGTAACCAAATGCGTTAACCAAGACAAAGGCTACCGTTCGAACAACGAAATTCTGATTTCTAAGAACACGCCTTAAGAAACCGTTTATTTCTCCACCACCCATCACGAGCAAACACGCGATCAGTGCCGTTGAAATTTCTGGCAGGTAAGGGACAAGGTATCGCCCGGCAGGGGCTAGATATTCAAACATGATCATCCTGAAAGTAATTCAGCCCCAATTACGGGGCTGAGATTAGAGTCTGAATTAGAACGCTGTGCGTTTATAGCGGCGGTAAACCGGCTGCCAGAAACTGTTGTCGATCGCTTCTTCTAGTGCTTCGTCGGTGATTTCCAACGCAACGCCTTGTTCGATCGCTTTCTTCGCTACAGCAAAAGCAATTTTCTTCGATACCGAATGGATAGCTTCTAGTGGTGGAAGTAGCGCGCCCTGACCGTTGATCGCTAGCGGTGAACACGTTGCTAGCGCACGGCTTGATTCCATCAACATTTCGTCCGTTACGCGTTTCGCTTGAACTGCCAACACGCCAAGACCAATACCCGGGAAGATATAGCTGTTGTTACACTGCGCGATTGGGTAAGTTTTACCATCGTGTACTACAGGGTCAAACGGGCTGCCTGTTGCCACCAATGCTTCACCATTTGTCCAACGGATGATGTCGTTTGGTGTCGCTTCGACACGGCTCGTTGGGTTCGATAGTGGGAAGACAATCGGACGAGGGCAGTGTTTGTGCATCTCGGTGATCACTTCTTCGCTAAACAGACCCGGCGCACCAGAGACACCAATCAGTACCGTTGGTTTTGCGTTACGCATAACATCTAGTAGCGAGTAGCCGTTACCTTCTGCTTTCCACTTCGCTGTGTTAGCGTGTTTTTGCACTAAACGCTGCTGAAAATCGAGTAGGTTAGGCATGCCTTCTTGGAGCAGACCCCAACGGTCAACCATGTAAACCTGAGAGCGAGCTTTCTGATCAGAAATACCTTCTGATACCATTTGCGCGATGATTGCTTCCGCGATACCACAACCTGCAGACCCCGCGCCCAAGAAAGTAATACGTTGCTCAGACAGTTTGCTGCCTGCTGCTTTACATGCAGCAAGTAGAGAGCCAACGGTAACCGCTGCTGTGCCTTGAATATCATCATTGAAGCAGCACACGCGGTTTTTGTAGCGCTCTAGTAGCGGCATTGCGTTCTTCTGTGCGAAGTCTTCAAACTGAATTAGCGCTTCTGGCCAACGGCGCTGAACCGCTTGCATAAACTCTTCAACAAACGCGTCGTACTCTGCGCCAGTGATTCGAGGATGACGCCAACCCATGTACATTGGATCTGCCAGGCGTTGCGGGTTGTTGGTACCCACATCGAGAACGATAGGCAATGTGTAAGCTGGGCTGATACCACCACACGCGGTGTATAGCGCTAGCTTACCGATAGGAATACCCATACCACCGATACCTTGGTCACCCAAGCCAAGAATACGCTCACCATCCGTTACAACGATAACTTTTACGTTATGGTTTGATGCGTTATTTAGGATGTCGTCAATACGGTCGCGGTTCGCGTATGACACAAAAAGGCCACGGCCACGACGATAAATGTTTGAGAAGTTCTCACACGCAGCACCTACCGTTGGTGTGTAGATGATTGGCATCATCTCTGAAATGTGGTTTTGAACTAGGCGGTAGAATAGCGTTTCGTTAGTATCTTGGATGTTACGCAGGTAGATGTGCTTATCCATATCGCTTTCGAAGTTGCAATATTGTAGGTATGCACGTTCAACCTGTTCTTGAATCGTTTCAGTATTTTCTGGTAGCAAACCCTCTAGGTTAAAGGAGCTACGTTCTTCTGCAGTAAATGCACTGCCTTTGTTAAGTAACGGTGTACTTAAAAGTGCGGGTCCCGCATAAGGAATATATAAAGGGCGTTTATCGTTATTCATCACATGCCTTCGGTAGGGTAAATGGTCATTAGACCTTTGGAACTAGGAACCTGAAAATGATAGGGATTCGCTGTCGCGTTGTAAACTGATATTCCTGCAATCTCGACACGTTTCCATATATACTTTCGCGCTAAACCGACAACATTACGCAAACGATGACTAGCTTACCGATTGATCCTCTCAAAAAGCGCTTTCTGGACCACCTTTCTCACTCTGATTTAATTGTTGAAGCTGACACAGGTTCGGGTAAGTCAACCCGTTTACCTGTCTGGGCTGCAGAGCAGGGTAGAGTACTGGTCGTCGAGCCAAGACGCATTGCCTGTACCTCTTTAGCGCAGTTTCTCGCTCAGCAAAAAGACGAGCAGGTGGGTAAGAGTATTGGCTATTCGATTAAGCTGGAAAATCGCTGCGATGAAAATACCCAGATTGTATTTGCGACGCCCGGTGTCGCGCTGAGGTGGTTGTCTGAAACAGGATTGGCAGATTTTACCACCATCATCGTCGATGAATTCCATGAAAGACGTTGGGATACCGATCTACTGGTTGCGCTATTAAAGCAGCGACAATCGCATCGTATTGTTCTCACGTCAGCAACGATCGAAGGTGAAAAACTGGCGAAGTACGTAGGCGCTGAACGTTTGTACGCAGAAGGTCGAAACTTTGATGTTGCGGTTGCGCACCGAGCGACTGACTCTCGCCAACTGCCAGATTCCCGTAACCTTGAACAACGCATCAAGCAAGAAGTGACTGCGTTGTTGGATATGGAAGGGGACATCTTGGTTTTCCTCCCAGGAAGAAAAGAGATAGCTCAATGCCAATCTATGTTGTCTGCACTTGATGATGTGGTTGTTGCACCGTTACACGCGTCGGTTTCTGACGCTCAGCGCGATGTTGCGCTCAACGTTCAGACAAGCAAGAAGGTTGTATTGGCGACGAATGTTGCCGAAACATCGCTCACCATTCCTAATATCAGCGCTGTGATTGATTCAGGGCTAGAGCGTCGTACAGAACAGCGGAATGGTAAAACCACACTGAGTCTGAAACATATATCCAAAGCGAGTGCCAAACAAAGGGCTGGTCGTGCAGGACGCGTGATGGATGGCATCTGCGTTAGGTTATTCGGTGAGCATGCCGCGCTCTCAGAAGTCACGCCGCCAGAGATGCATCGGGAAGCGTTAACCGAAGCCATGCTTGCCGCTGCGAGTTGTGGTGTCTCTCTAGAAAATCTCAGTTTTGTTGATCCTCTGCCTGAAAAGTCATTACAACAGGCTAAATCAATCTTGTTGGGTATGGATGCCATCACTGCGGAAGGCTTAGCTACTGAGCATGGGCGTCGAATCTACCCGCTACCGATTGATGCATTGTACGCAGATTTGGTCACGCGTATGCCAAGCAAGGCGCTTCAAGAAGCAATGGTCGATTTAACAGCGGTGCTCGCGACCCCCGCTGCTTTGTATCGTTACTCGAGCAACGAAGAGCAGCTCGAATTATTGGCACAAGAAGAACCGTTTGGCTGTGACGCTCAAGTGGCGATTCGTCTTTTACGCGGTGAACAATTCGCTGGAGTGAACGTTGATAAAGATGTGTTGCTAGAAGCTCAGCGTTTGTCTGCCCAGATGAGAGAAGCGTTCGAACTGCCTCAACTCGAGGTGGCGTCGCGCTATAACCGACAGCAATTGATTGAGAACATCGCACGGCTTCATCCGGAGCTGGTGTTTGTACGTCGAGAAAGACGTCAAGAGGCTCTTGCGAATGGTGAGATGGAAGTTGTGTTTGGTCGCAACAGTCGCGTCAAGCCGAGTAACCAAGTCGCTCTGGTTTTAGACACGCATAGTCTTCCCGGCCGAGGAGTAAAACAGACCCTCAATTTAGCGACCTTTGTAATGCCGACAGATCTTGCACTGATTGAAGCTCTGGAGTTGGGACAGTGGCAACAAGGTGACGTGGTGACGGTTGATGATCTACCGTACTTAGAAATGCAGCTTATATACGCTGGGCGAGTGGTCGTGACTACGCGTGAAGCGGCGCTAGGTGAGTTGGCGCTCAAACCGATATTGGAAGCGGTGAAAGCGAATCAATACCTACCGGGTTTTGCAAAACTGCGCCATCAACAAATCGAACACTGGAAATTGTACGTTGCACTCGGATTGGCAGAGAGTGAACCTCAAGATCTGGATGTCAGTTTTGATAGCTGGTTTAGCGAACAATTGACCATGTTAGAGCTGAGCGAGCCAAGTGAATTAGAGCTGTTTTCTGACTCAGACTTTGAATTTCCGGGTATCCCATATTGGGAATATGAAGATTTCGCTGAAAGCTACCCATTTGAGCTAAGCCTTGGAGAACTCAACTTAGACGTTGAATACATTGCGGCGAAGAAATTGGTTTACGTTGTCTATCGAGATGGGTTGCGGAAAACCGATCCGAAACGATGGGAACTACCCAAATGGACAGGTTGGCGAGTGCAGTACAAGAAAGCGAGTCGAATCGTTGACGTTAAATGATGAAATTATTCATTCGATAAAATATTAAGCAACTGGTTTTCTATTGGATCTTATTGTTCATACTTTGTTACTAGATTGGTTTTTATATAGCTTTTTAAAACGGGAAAGGGGCATAAAAGACGATTGTTTTATATCCTATTGCTATATGTAAGAGGTTGTCGGATATTTAGAACACTGTGTTGCCGAAATTACGGGGGCTGATATGGAGCATCAAGGCAAGACAAGTGTGGTATTTGACTATACCTCTTTTCTCGGAGCGTCATGCACTAAGAAATGGACATTCTTAGAGGCCATGAGTACCTTTGCGCCAATCTTTAGTTTGGCTTGGAAAAATACGATAAAAGAAACGATATCGGTTGAAGATCGACTATGGGATCAGGCATTGAAATCTTTGTCTGCAAACAGAAGTGACGAATCGAATATTGTTACACTGGTTGAGTTAGCAAAAAGTGAAGGTTTGGCAGAACTAAAGCTGGTGATGCCTTACGAACTTGATAGCGAACAAATACAAAGAGTAAGTATAAAAACTCATGCGGACGTCCAACGATCGCAACAAGATGAACTTATCATTACTTTGTAAATGGAGGCCTCGTAAGAGGCCTTTTCTTTTCCCACCTTCAATTCTTGATATTTTTATCGACTTGCGATGAAGTCGAAAGCTAAGTTGTTAAATTTCAACTATATTAAGTTAATTATATCTAAAGCAATTCTTATGCTGTCAATCAATACTTCACGCGAGGTCTAAATGGATTTGAAACCCTCTTGGTTACTTACCCCTGTGGTATTGGCGTTTTCTAGCGTCACATTGGCGTTAGATACTGATGCAAGCCAAAAGCTTGATTACGGGTATTTTTATGGGCAGGTTGCTGGTGGCTCTCTGGATGAAAATATTGGTGAGAACAGTAATGTCACAGCGCTCGCCGTTGGAGGTAATTATCACCTCTTGTCTGATTTGATATTGACTGGTGAATACGAAGCGCGCTTTATTCATCCCAAACAAACGACGACACGTATTTACACGTTATTGCCGGGTGTCGCCTACCGCTATAGTATTCTTGATAACTTAGATGTTGTCGCAGGCGGGATTGCGGGGCTGTTGTGGACAAGCCAAACCGATAACGATACCGACAAGACGATTGAAAAGGACAGTTATTTTATGTGGGGTGGCAATATTACTGTTCGTTATGCATTTAATGAGTATTTAGAGGCATCAGGTGTCGCTGAGGTTCGACGCAGCGATGTGTTAGACGAAGAAGTGTATACCGCTCGCGTCGATTACTTTACCTCACCGCGTATTGCGTTTGGTGGTTATTACACCCATAGAGATAAGGATGTTGCCACCAGTAACGAAGGCGGCGTGTCAGTACGATTTTTCTATTGAGTGAGTAAAGCCAGTCTATGCATCGATACCGACTCTCCAACCAGTCAAACAAAAAGAGCCAGCAAATGCTGGCTCTTTCTTTACGGTAAACTGATTACATTACGGCAGCAATACCTTGGCATAGCGGAAGCATGTTTGAACGAGTCATACCTGCAACGCTAATACGGCCAGAACCTACGATGTAGATACCGAATTCTTCTTTCAGGCGGTTAACTTGTTCTTTAGTTAGACCAGAGAAAGAGAACATACCGTTTTGACGTTCGATAAAGCTGAAGTCTGCGTCAACACCTTGCTCTTTTAGTGTTGCTACAAATAGTTCACGCATCTGTTGGATACGGTCACGCATTTCTTTAACTTCAAGTTCCCATTCTGCGCGCAGTTCTGGGTTGTTCAGGATGTGTGTAACAACCGCACTACCGTGTGCTGGTGGGTTAGAGTAAATTGAACGAATGATAGCTTTTACTTGAGAGAATGCAGTCGTTGCAACGTCTTCTGACTCAGCCACTAATGTAAATGCACCAACACGTTCGTTGTACAGACCGAAGTTCTTAGAGAAAGAGCTAGCAACGAGGATCTCTTTGTTGTATTTCGCGAATACACGTAGACCTGCTGCGTCTTCTTCTACGCCTTTAGCAAAACCTTGGTATGCAAAGTCGAATAGAGGCAGTAGTTTCTTCTCTGCGATAAGTTTCGCTAGTGTTTCCCATTCTTCCAGAGTTGGGTCGATACCCGTTGGGTTGTGGCAGCAGCCGTGTAGAAGAACCACGTCACCTTCTGATGCTTTCTCTAGATCAGACAGCATCGCAGCGAAATCTTTGTCTTTTGATTCCGCGTCATAGTAGCTGTATTGTGCGGTTTCGATACCTGCAGCGGTGAATACACCGTTGTGGTTTGCCCAAGTAGGGTTGCTGATCCAGATCTTCACATCGCCAAGTTGGCGCTTGATGAACTCACCAGCTACGCGAAGTGCGCCAGTACCACCAGGTGCTTGTGCCGTTTTTGCCAGTTTATTAGCAACAATTTCAGAATCTGCACCAAACAGTAGCTTTTGCACAGCCAGACCGTACTCTGCCGTACCTTCAATAGTTAGGTAAGACTTTGTTTTCTCAGTTTCTACCAAAGCAGCTTCTGCTTTTTTAACGGTAGCAAGAACAGGGGTCTCACCTTGCTCGTTCTTGTAAATACCAACACCAAGGTTGATTTTGTCAGTACGAGCGTCTTTTTTAAACTCTTCAGTAAGGCCAAGGATAGGATCTGCCGGAGCAGCTACTACTTTTTCAAACATATTGATCATCCATGTTAGTCGACGGGGACATAGTTAGTAACTCCGTTATTTATACCTTTCTAAAGTGAACGAAACAACACTCAAAGCAAAGAATGTTTTAAAAATAATCGCAAATTATAACGGATTGTCTTCTAACATAGATTTCCATATAAAAAGTCCCTGAAATTAGATCGAGTTGAGGGAGTTTGTTTTGAATGTCGTCGCGATTTTGTAGTGTCGCTTATGCGAGAACAACACCATCCTCCAATGCGTTTTCTTTCGCTTCCATACTGCGATATTTATCAGCAATGGCTACGAACTCATCTTCTATAGCTATAAAGGCCTCTACGACTTGTGGGTCGAAGTGATTGCCATCGCCTTGCAAAATAATGGCTTTGGCTTTCTCGTGACTGAATGCTTTCTTGTATACGCGCTCTGAGATAAGTGCGTCATAAACATCAGCTAACGCCATTAATCGTCCTGAAAGTGGAATTTCTGCGCCTTTTAACTGATTTGGATAGCCGGAACCATCCCATTTTTCATGATGGGTGAGTGAAATTTCTTTAGCCAGTTTCAGGAATGAGTTGCTACCAAGTTGTTTTTCCGCCATTGATAACGCTTTTGCGCCAAGTTCGGGGTGTTTTTTCATCACTTCAAACTCTTCATCAGTTAATTTGCCTGGCTTAAGTAAAATATTGTCTGGGATTGCTACCTTGCCTACATCGTGTAAAGGCGCTGATTTGTAGAGCAGTTCGATATAGCTTTCGGTCAACAAGTCTTGGTGCTGTTCAAAGCGCGATAGGTAGCATGCTAGTGCACGTACATATTCTTGAGTACGCAGAATATGAGCGCCTGTTTCGTTGTCACGAGACTCAGCCAAAGCAGACAGGCTGACAATCGCCACATCTCGCGTGGTCTTGACTTCATTTTGTGACGACTCGAGGCTGTCGAGCATTTGGTTGGTCAATGACGCCATAGAGCCGAGCTCGTTATGCTCGAAGATAGGCAGACGTGTTGAGATGTTACCTTGTGTCACTTCCATCAAAGAACACTCGTGAGAGAGCAGCACACGACGCATTAGTTTGATCCAAAGTGTCATTATGGCAACAACATACGCCCCAAGCACAATAGCAATAAAGATAAATTCCTTAATCACGCTGATTATGCCAGTACCATCAAGTACGCGTTGCGGGTTGTGCTCAAGCCAGAAAATATCTTTGACCGCGACCATGGTTAAAGTTGCAGTTAAGGCGACGAATAACACACTGACTAAGAAAACGAGTTGTTTGATAAGTGATTGGCGTTGGCCACTAAGTTCAAACTGAGCACGTTGCTGCTGGTCAAAATTGTCAAAGCAGTCAGTCTTTGCCTTGAGTTGCAAAATCAATCCGGTAAAGAAGCCGAAAAGTGTCATGCCAAATAGGACTTTGAGATTGCTGTCGAGGGTAAAGTCATAGTGAAGGTTATAAAACGACGCGAGCAGTACGCTAGCAGAAAACATGAGTAGAGAGTCTAGACGTGCCTGCCGTTGTTGCTTGACGAGGTAGTGGTCACGTAACAGGAAGTGCCTGACCAGAAAGGTTATGCCGAACGTCGAAGCAATATGACTAAACAATTGAGTGAAAGAAAGGGTATCTAACATTGGGCATACGCGGCCTGCATAGATACCAAATACAACGCCCGCTAACGCATAAAGATTGAAAGTTAATGAGGCATTGTAATGTGAATGTGTCATGTTTTGACCTATATCCTTATACGGTATTACTAAAGTATGATTTGGTAACAAAGGAAGAGAATATCAAATCATTCATGTGTTGAATGCAAGACCCTTGATAATATAGGTTTATTGCACGCGTCTGTAAATTTTTGCGACTTTAGCGCTAATTTTATGATGAGCAAAACAGCTGGTTCTCGTCTGAGCAAGCAATGATGGTTTGATGTGAAGTGATTATAATCGATGGTGACACTCAATGATTGGACATCTAGCTTCGCATTTTGAGTGTAAACACCTCTAAATGCTGGTTAAAAACAATTATTATCAAACCTTTTTGGTGGGCACCGAGTTTAACTACTTGTGATATGGTGACGCAGTTAACCAGAGGACGTTATGAGCCGTTATCGACAATTAGCCCAGACAATCAAAGCGCAAATCCAGCAACAGGTGTGGCGCTCAGGGGAAAAAGTGTTGTCTATTCGCGCAGCGAGTAAGAGCTACTCGGTCAGCGCGGCCACTGTTTTACAAGCGTATCAACCGCTGGAAAGTGAAGGGTGGTTAACCGCGAAACCGCAGTCAGGTTACTTTGTTACCTCAACATTAGTCGCCCCGAGAGATAACGCCTCTGCTACGCCAAAACCGATACCATACGATGATGCGTTGTATGAGTACCTCAAGACCTGCAACCAATCAGATGTGGCATTGGGCGCGGCGTTCCCTTCGTCTGATCTGTTTTCCATGTCACTGCTAAATCGTCATTTAGCGAGTGCAGGAAGAAAGTTGCCCGCAGATAGTGTTTTGCACAACTTGCCACCAGGTAACGAATCTTTGCGTCGTAGTATCGCTCAGCGCTATATAGCCAATGGTATCTCTGTTTCTCATCACGATATCGTTATTACCTCGGGTGCGATGGAAGCGTTGAACCTAAGCCTCCAAGTTGTAACGAAAGCAGGGGACAACGTGGTCGTTGAAGCGCCAACGTTTTATGGCGCAATAGAAGCGACTAAGCGTAGAGGCCTGAAGTTGATTGAAGTTGGCGTGAATCCAGAGTCAGGTGTTGATTTGGTTGAACTAGAGCGGGCAATTAAGCAACAGGACGTTCAAGCTTGCTGGCTAATGCCTAATTATCACAACCCGACAGGTTCGTTATTGGATGACGAAAGTAAGCAAGCCGTGATGGCATTAGCGAACCAATACGATGTGATGGTGATAGAAGATGATGTCTATGCTGAGCTCTATTTCGGTGAGCAAAAACCTAAACCACTAAAATACTGGGATACGCAAGACAGAGTGTTGCTGTGCGGTTCGTTCTCAAAATCATTGTGTCCAGGTTATCGTATCGGCTGGGTTGTTAATCGCACGTTGAGCGAACGGTTACAGAAACAGCAACTGCTATCAACCTTATCCAGCAGCTCACCAATCCAAAGCGGAATCGCACATTATCTGCAATATGAAAGCTTGGATAACCACCTGCGCAAACTGCGCAAAGATCTTAAACAAAGACAAACCAAGTTAGTGGCATTTCTTCAACAAGTGCTACCGGAAGAAGCGACACTGCACGTGCCTGATGGTGGTTACTTTATTTGGTTGGTATTACCCAAAGCTATTCAAACGCATAAGATTTATCAGCAACTTTTGCTCAGTGACGTTTCTGTCGCCTACGGTGATTTGTTCAGCACTTCATCGCAGTTTGGACACTGTTTAAGACTAAACGTGTCGTATGAACTGACGCCGGAAGTTGAGCAAGCTTTGAAACAGCTAGCAAAACTTATTGAAAATGAACTGTTTGGTGATTTTTCGGTGTAACTGTATTGCATTGAAAGTAGGGAAGTGGCGTTTAATGGCGACAGATTGTCTATTGCAGAGGTTGTTTATGGAAAAGCAGAGTTCGAAACACGAATGTCGCTTGATTGCTGTCGCGATTGTCAGTGCGTTGCTGGTGGTGATTGGTCACCTTATCCTGTCAAAATCTTTTTCCAACATGCCGTTATTGGAATATACCGCCGCAGCGATTCCGTTTCTGATGTTTGCCCTGTGTCTCTACGGGATCCGTTACGCATCTAAGGTGGACTTAGGCGAATGAATGAAAGGGTTTAGAGGTCAATGATGGACTCTCTAAACCCAAATAGCAGATGTTATGGCGACGTTTTATCTTTAAGATGAATACCACACGGGTCGGCTTCATCTGGGTAGAGCCCCAATTGATCCTCGGCATTTTGTAGCCAGTCTGGATGCCAATAATAGGGTTGCGTACCGCTTGGGTGATCCCATTCTATCGGTCTTTCGTGTCTGCCACAGTATGATAAGTCGTCAAGTCTAAACACTCTCATACCTACCTCCTCGCTAGAAAACTCACCTTAGCTCAGAATAAGTATGGTTGAATTATTGATAGTTTGCGTATTACTAATATGCAAAGCCAATTTGCAGAAATAGGCGCTTAGCTGTCTTTGTCCTGATCGTTCATTTGGTCGATGATGGCTTGCTTAGCATGCTCTTCGTTGGCGGTTTCTCCCACTTTGAGGTCGAGATCTTTACGTCCATGAAGCCCGGTAATATCTTCGGCAATGTGTAACCAGTCCGGATGCCAATAATAAGGTTGCTGACCTTGAGGATGAATCCAACTGTGCACACCATTTTGAACGCCGTTATAGGAAAGATCTTCAATTTTAAATACTTTCATCTTGTTACCTCATACTCAAATTACACTCATTAAAACTAGCCGACGTTTGAGTGAGCTTCCAATATATATGGGCATAAAAAAACCTCCACAAGTGGAGGTTTTTATTTACAAACTTTGGATTAGAAGTTTGCAGAGCGTGGAGTGCGTGGGAATGGGATTACGTCACGTACGTTGCCCATACCTGTTACGTAAGAAACCAAACGCTCGAATCCAAGACCGAAGCCAGCGTGAGGTACTGTGCCGTAACGACGTAGGTCGCGGTACCAGCCCATGTGCTCAGGGTCGATACCCATCTCACGCATACGATCGTCTAGCACGTCCAGACGCTCTTCACGCTGAGAACCACCAATAATTTCACCGATGCCAGGTGCAAGTACGTCCATTGCCGCTACTGTCTTACCGTCTTCGTTCAGACGCATGTAGAATGCTTTGATGTCTTTCGGGTAGTTCTTCACGATTACTGGCGCTTTGAAGTGCTCTTCCGCTAGGTAACGCTCGTGCTCAGAAGACATATCGATACCCCATTCAACAGGGAATTCGAATTCACGACCAGAATCCAATAGGATTTGGATTGCGTCAGTGTAGTCAACTTGTGCGAAGTCAGAAGAAACGAACTGCTCTAGACGAGTAATTGCTTCTTTGTCGATGCGCTGTGCGAAGAACTCTAGGTCATCACGACGCTCTTCAAGCACGGCATTGAACACGTATTTCAGCATGTCTTCTGCTAGTTTCGCTACGTCGTCTAGTTCCGCGAATGCGACTTCAGGCTCAACCATCCAGAATTCCGCTAGGTGGCGGCTGGTGTTTGAGTTTTCTGCACGGAAAGTAGGACCGAACGTGTACACTTTGCTTAGCGCACAAGCGTATGTTTCTGCGTTTAGCTGACCAGATACGGTTAGGAACGTTTCTTTACCGAAGAAGTCTTCGTTGTAATCCACGTTACCTGCGTCTGTACGAGGTAGGTTTTCCATGTCTAGCGTAGAAACACGGAACATTTCGCCCGCACCTTCAGCGTCAGACGCCGTGATTAGTGGAGCCGATACCCAAAAGTAACCTTGCTCGTGGTAGAAACGGTGGATTGCTTGAGAAAGACAGTTGCGAACACGTGCTACCGCGCCGATCACGTTTGTACGTGGGCGAAGGTGCGCTACTTCACGTAGGTACTCGATAGAGTGACGAGTTTTTGCCATCGGGTAAGTGTCTGCATCTTCAACCCAACCGACTACTTTTACGTCAGTCGCTGCTAGCTCAAAATCTTGGCCAGAAGCTGGAGATTCAACAACTTTACCAGTCACTTCAACTGAACAACCTGTTGTCAGTTTTAGCACTTCGTCATTGTAATTATTTAAATTATTTGGGACCACGGCCTGAATCGGGTCGAAACAAGAGCCGTCATAGATGGCAAGGAAAGAAATTCCAGCTTTGGAATCACGACGTGTACGGATCCAGCCACGAACAGTCACTTCACTGTCTACTGCTAGCTTACCGCTTAGTACGTCTTTTACAGGCGCGTAAGTCATGTTTTAAATATTCTCCATTGAGTAAAAATACAACCCAATGTTTTTGTACTACTCACTGTTTGAATAATGAGCAAACATTGGGTTGGGTAGAATTCTACATATTCAATGGAACATATTACCTTTCAATTATTATGCTTCAACCTTTATTGTCGTTTCCGCAGGCAAAAAATGTCCAAATCGGCTTAATTCTTACGCGAAAGTGAAAACTGATTGATAAGTGACTCCAAATGTTCAGAAAGTTGCTCAAGATTCATACTGATTTCACGCGTTTGAGCCGCCGACTTAGAGGTGTCGTTTGCATGCTCAGTGATGATCTCAACTTTACGTTGCACGTCTTGGCTAATTTCCGTTGTGTTACTGGTTTGACGTTGGATGCTTTCCGCATGGTGCAAGGCTTGCTGCATCTCAGAAACAACGTCGGACATAGCAACAGACAGGGCTTCCACTTCATTTGAGCGTTGGTGCGCAGTGCTGCAAACGTTATCAACCGAAACCAAAGACGTTTCACTGTCGCGTTGGAATTGAGCGATGATGGTTTCGATACTGCCAGTGGCTTCTGAGGTACGGCTTGCAAGTTGACGAACTTCATCCGCAACCACCGCAAAACCGCGTCCTTGTTCACCCGCTCGAGCTGCTTCAATAGCCGCATTCAGCGCCAGTAAATTGGTTTGGTCAGCAATACCTTTAATCACTTCAAGGATGCTTGAGACTTCCGAAGTTTGCTCATTGAGCTCTGCGATATTGGTTTTCACCAACTCGATATCGGAGACAAGGTGCTTGATGTCTGAGCTGGCGCTGTGAGCTTGGCTAGCGCTCTGTTCTGCCACACTGGTGGTGTGTTTAATCAGACTAGACGCGTCCTCAGTCGCTTGTTCAACTTGCAGCTGTTGCGACTGCATTTGTTCAATATTGCTTTGTACGTCGGAGGTTTCATTTTGTTGGTTGTGCGCTGCTTGGTCCGTCACCATCGCAACGTTGGTCAGTTGAGCGGCAGAGCCAGTTAAGTTGTGCGACGTATCCTGAACTTTTTCCAGACTGCTGCTAACCGTGTCCATAAACGAGTTAATCGCTACCGCGAGCTGACCGATTTCATCTTTGTTTTCATGTTCAAGACGACGAGTAAGGTCTTTACTCTCGCTGACACCTTGCATGTAGTGAGCGGTTTTTTGAATCGGGCGAACGATAAATTTGCGGATCAAGAACAGAGTCAGCAAGAAGCCAACACAGCCTAACGTTGCCATAATAGTGATAGCAATAAAGGTGCGCTGGCTGATCATGCTGGTTAGATGAGATAGGTTGTACTCAAGACGAATCGCACCAAGCACTTCACCTTCCGGTACCATATGGCAAGATACACAGTTAGTACCGCGGTAGTTTTCGCTCGATTTCATCGGTAAGGCGACAACAATGCCGTTACCCCAATCGGCTTGAATTGGTTCGATCACTAACTCGCCAGCTAACGCACGTTGATCGATGTCGTCACTGGGTTTTTGGTTGTCCTGACCAGGGCCATAAAGTTTACTGACGGCATCAGCGCGTAGCACTTTTACTTGTTCAATACCATCTTGAGCTAACGCTTTTTGACGCAAGGTTTCTTTTTGCGCCATAGTGCCGGTTAGCATCATCATATTAAGACTGTCGAAATAGTTACTCGCTTTATCGTGGAGTTGTTCACTCAGAACCGAATTCATTAGTTCTTTCTGCTGCCAATATTGGTATGCAGTCGAGGAGGCGAGAACGAGAGAAAATACGGTAACTAGTGTGACTAGTAGTTTCGCAGTGATCGTTGAGCTCATTTGTAAATGCTTAATTATTAGAATTGGAATAGACGTCCGTATAATGACGAAATTGTTATATAACTCAACCAACTGAACGGCGTATTGTGACCATGTTTTAAGTGTGGATTATGTAAATGTGATGTGGGACTCGTGTAATCAAATCTTTGACGCGTCGTCATTTTTTCGGCGTGCTACAAAGGTCTAATACGGGACAGATAACAATGAAATCAATTTATCGTGACGAGGAACTTGTCACTAGATCACAATTTCCTTAGTATTGCGTGTCTTTTGCAATGCCCGAGAATCGTTATGAGAACCGAACTTTACAAGGAATTCATGTTTGAAGCGGCACACCGATTGCCACATGTTCCTGAAGGTCATAAATGTGGTCGCCTACATGGTCACTCTTTCTTAGTTCGCCTTTATGTTGAAGGTGAAGTGGATCCACATACAGGCTGGGTTATTGATTTTTCAGAAATCAAAAGCGCGTTTAAGCCGATTTATGACCGCTTAGATCATTACTACCTTAATGATATTGAAGGTCTGGAAAACCCAACCAGTGAAGTGCTTGCAAAATGGATTTGGCAACAGCTCAAACCGAGCTTACCGCTGCTGAGCAAAGTAGAAATCAAAGAAACGTGTACTGCAGGTTGTGTTTACAAAGGCGAGTAACTCGATTCCGTCTTTAAAATGCAAAAAAAGCGAAGCCCTTAGCTTCGCTTTTTTAATAACATAAATAACCATAACTTCGCTTAGAACATGGTTAATAAATCTACATAAGTGGAATTTTGTCCAATTTTTCCGTTGCAATCGAGCTTTCAATAGATAATATGAAATGACCTCTTGCTTTGAGAGGTAGATCGCACAAGGGGTGCGATGTGTTATTTATGGATTGATTAGCTGTAATGGATATTTTCATGATTTTCAAAATCACCACCCCAATTATTGAGCCGACTGAAGGGTCGCCACACCAAGCTTCAACCACTCTTTCTCATCTTATTGGCTCACATAGCCCATTTGCGTTTTATCTCTCTGCTTTCCCTCGCTTCTTTTCTATTAAAGCCCGCTGTTCGTATTCCTTTTGATTGTTAGCCATCGCGCTAGGCACACGCGCATCTAAATCTTTTATCAATCGAAAATAGAATACGACACTATGAACACGAAACTTTTAGGGAGTTCCCTAATTATCTCTGGCACAGCGCTCGGTGCTGGCATGCTCGCGATCCCGATGGTACTGGCTCAGTTTGGCCTATGGTACGGGACGTTGTTAATGATTTTTATTTGTTTCGGCACGACTTACGCAGCATTGCTGCTGCTCGAAGCAACGGTAAAAGCGGGGGGTGGGTTAGGGCTGAATTCCATCGCACGCAAAACGCTGGGTAAAGGCGGACAACTGATTTCCAACGGCCTGCTGTATGCGTTACTTATCTGCCTATTGATGGCCTACATTCTTGGTGCAGCAGATCTGTTTGGTCAAATGGCGTCAAAGCTAGGTATTGAAATCACGAATACCCAAAGCCAAATCGGATTCACGTTGATTTCTGGTTTGGTGATTGCTGCAGGTACTGGGATTATTGATAAACTTAATCGAGCGCTATTTTTTGTAATGATCGCGAGTTTGTCAGCCACCTTAATATTTTTGATGCCAAACTTCAGTGCCAACAATCTTGCGCGTGTGATTAACAATGATCACCTTGAGTTAATCAAAACCAGCGCGGTGTTATTCACCAGTTTTGGCTTCATGGTGGTCATTCCATCTCTGGTGGCTTATAACCATGAAGCGACAGATAGGCAGCTGAGAAACATGGTGATCGTCGGCTCGCTGATCCCACTGGTATGTTACTTGTGTTGGTTGTTTGCGGTGGTTGGTAACTTAAACCCAACACAATTGGGCGAGTTGAAAGGTGTCGGCGATCTTATCGCGGCGTTTGAGCACCACTCTAGCTGGATTGGTTCATTGCTGGCGGTGTTTACGGGTTTAGCGTTGTTGACTTCGTTTTTCGGCGTTGCGATGTCTCTATACAACCAGAATCGCGACATGTTCAATAAGAATCGCGTTGTTACATACATTCTGACCTTTATCTTGCCTCTGGTTGGTTCTCTGTTTGCGGCCGATAAGTTCCTAGCGGTATTGGGGTACGCTGGCATTATATTGGTGCTATTAGCGGTGTTTGTCCCTCTAGCGATGGTTTACAAGCTAAGACAGTCACAAAGTTCCGAGAGCGCAGAGCGTTACACCGCAGAAGGAGGCATGCCTATGTTGGTATTCTCATTACTGTTTGGTGTGTTTTTACTTGCCTCGCAACTCGTTTAGTTAAAAAAAAGCCCGAGCATTTGCTCGGGCTTTTTGATTTTATCAGTAGGATTAGCAGATAACTTTAACTGCCAAGCCTCCTTGAGAAGTTTCGCGGTATTTTGCGTTCATGTCTTTACCTGTCTCTAGCATGGTTTCAATAACCTTATCCAGAGAAACAGTTGGAGCCGATGAACGACGTAGCGCCATACGAGTAGAGTTGATCGCTTTTACTGCCGCAATACCATTACGTTCGATACATGGAACCTGTACCTGACCGGCAACAGGGTCACACGTCAGACCTAGGTTGTGTTCCATTGCAATTTCAGCCGCCATACAGACTTGCTCTGGACTACCGCCCATAAGCTCTGCAAGGCCTGCTGCAGCCATAGAACATGCCACACCAACTTCACCCTGACAGCCTACTTCAGCACCAGAGATAGACGCGTTACGCTTGTAAAGACCACCAATTGCACCAGACGCTGCGAAATAACGGATGTAGTCTTTTTCAGTCACTGTCTGAATGAACTTGTCGTAGTATGCAAGTACCGCTGGGATGATGCCACATGCACCGTTTGTTGGTGCTGTAACCACGCGGCCACCTGCTGCGTTTTCTTCGTTTACTGCAAACGCAAACATGTTCACCCAATCAACAACAGACATTGGATCATTTGATGTTTTCTCTGAAGTTAACAGTTGCTGGCGAAGTGCTGCTGCACGACGAGGTACGCGTAGAGGTCCAGGAAGGATGCCTTCTTCGTTCATGCCGCGTTCCATACACTCGCGCATCGTTTTCCAGATGTTCGCGAAGTAAGTACGAGTTTCTTCGTCTGAGTGCTGTGCGTGCTCGTTTTTCATCACTAGCGCACTGATAGACAGACCACTTTGCTTACACTGGTCAACAAGTTGCTCGGCAGTAGTGAATGGGTAAGGTACTTGGATTGGGTTCGCTTTTTCTTTACCGAAGTTTTCTTCGTCAACGATGAAACCGCCACCAATCGAGTAATAAGTCTTTGAGAATACAACTTCGTCATCAATCCACGCGTGGATTTGCATGCCGTTTTCGTGCAGCTCAAGGTTAGTCGTATGGAAGTTCATACCACCGTCTTTAGGGAACGATACTGTATGACAGTGCATGCCAACAGGAAGGCGCTCAGTTTCTTCTACGCGAGCGATAAAGCCCGGAATAGAGTCGATATCTACTTTTTCAGGAGTGTTGCCAGCAAGACCCATGATGATTGCGATATCCGTGTGGTGACCTTTCCCTGTCAGTGATAGCGATCCATAAACGTCAACGGTGATTTTAGTGATGTCGCGCAATTTTCCCATTGAGCGTAATTCATCAATAAATTCTTTACCCGCTTTCATCGGACCAACAGTGTGTGAGCTTGAAGGGCCAACGCCGATTTTATAGATGTCGAAAACACTAATCATATCGATTACCTCAAAACTAAGCCTCCCAGGGGGTAGGGAGGCTCATTTATAGTCGTTATATTTTGGTTTTAATCACTAGTGATTAAAGAGCGCCGTAGATTACAGAACTAATTGCTGCAAGACCACATATTGTTGTGAAAATCTGTACAGGTGCAGAAGTTTTGTACTTCGCCATCGCAGGGACTTTCTGCATCGCGAAAACTGGCATTAGGAATAGAATTGCCGCAATCATTGGTGCGCCCATTGTTTCAATCATGCCAAGGATGCTTGGGTTAACAATAGCCACAATCCAAGTAGTGATAACGATGAATATTAGAGAGCTTTTTTCAATCTTGCTTACTGGTGATTTTGAGCGAGATTTGATCAGACCAACTAGACCTTCGTGCGCACCTAGGAAGTGACCAAAGTAGCTAGAAGTGATCGCAGCAAATGCCACTAGAGGACCCATGTAAGAGATAAGTGGAGACTCGTGAACGTTCGCTAGGTAAGAAAGTACTGAGATGTTTTGCTCTTTAGCCATCGCTAGTTGCTCTGGAGACAGAGATAGAACAACTGAGAAAACGAAGAACATAACGAAGCCCATTAGCATCATCGCTGCACCCGCAGTGATTGAGTCAGTTTTCTGTACTGCATTGTCACCGTGTAGGCGGCGTTGCTCTTTAGAGAACTGAGAAATGATTGGGCTGTGGTTGAAAGAGAACACGATGATTGGAATCGCTAGCCATACAACAGTCGGCATTGCTGACCAGTCTGGTGCTACTTCAATCATTGATGTGTTCCATTCTGGAATTAGGTAGAAAGACAGTGCTAAAAGAACCAGTACCAATGGGTAAACCATTGCAGAAGTCGCTTTAAGCATCAGTTCTTTACCAAACACGACACCCGCCGTCATTGCTGCGATCAGTGCACCAGAAAGTAACCAACGTGGAATAGATTCCATACCTACTTGGTTGACTAGGAAAGAATCAACGGTGTTTGTGATACCAACGCCGTAGATTAGAACGATAGGGTAGATAGCGAAAAAGTAAGCGAAAGTAATAAGGTTTGCGCCTGTCTTACCGAAGTGTTCTTCAACAGTGTCAGTAATATCTGCTTCAGGATTTTTTGCAGAAAGAACGAAACGCGCCAGAGATTTGTGAGCAAACCAAGTCATAGGTGCTGCGATTAGCGCTAGGATAACTAATGGCCAGAAACCGCCCGCACCAGCTTTGATAGGAAGGAAAAGTACACCAGCACCTACAGCGGTGCCGAAAAGAGACAGACACCAGGTGAAGTCTTGGTAAGTAAACTTACTAGACGATTGTGCGGTAGAAACCGCGGAAGTAGTAGTATTCATTTTGTGATACTCATTTTTGGGAACAGGAAATAAGTCGGGCGCAATTCTGCATAAAAATCTTAGACAACAAATAGATCTAAATCACGAATTGATATGACTTATTACATGATATTTCAAAAACCGGTTTTTTGTCACGAAAATGGTGTGCTACTGCTGAGTTATATTAATCCTACGGATTAGTTTTTCTAATTTTGCTTGAAAATATTTAGACGTGTCTCACGCGTAACCGTTTGCGTTATTGATGGTTAATATAAGTAATGTGAGCGAATATTGAATGATGATAAATAATATTAATGCCGATGCATAATGTGATGTTGCATTGCTTGAATGATTTGCGCGGTCATTCCCCAGATAAAATGGTGCTTGTAAGAGAGTCCAAACACGCGATGGTTATAGTCGTTGAACACGAACTTTTGACTATGTAGTCGAGATCTGTCCAAAACTATTCGCGCAGGAATTTCAAAGATTTCATCGACTTCATTAGGATCCACTCGAGACTCGTAGTGCTCATCCACAAAGGCAAGAAAAGGAGTGACGCTAAATCGACTGATGGTGACTAGCTCGGGCATTTTACCGAAGATATTGATCTGTTCTTTATCGACACCGATCTCTTCAAACGTTTCACGTAGTGCGGTGTTGGCGAGTGTCATATCGGTCGGTTCAAACTTCCCACCAGGAAAACTAATTTGCCCGGGATGGTGTTTTAGATGTTTAGCGCGTCGCGTAAAGATAACGTTCAGTCCGTCTCCTCGCTCAACAAAGCCGATTAAGACAGATGCCTTACGCAGAGAAGTCGTTTCCAAATGCGCAACGCGCTTTAACGCATCCTGATGATAATTCACCGTTTGATGCAGTTGAAAATTCTGGATAAGTTTCTCTTTACTGAAAGCTGGTGACACGCAAACTCCCTAACTGATTGGTACAACGTAAGATTTGTTATTTATTTGTAACTTACTTATATCAATAAGGATAGCGTAAATTTGCGGGTTTCTCTGGTTTGGGTGAAAAGGTCAGAAGAGGGCATGAAACTGAGCTTGCTCCACGCCGTTTATAAAATGAGCCGTTGTGTTTGAGCTCTAATGGCTGGTCGTCTGCAGATTCAGCGCTCTAATACGGGTAAGATTCGGCTCAGTTTATCCAAGGTTTCTTGGTATTCAGCGTCGCATTGGCTGTCCGCGACCAAACCACCACCCGCCCAAACATACAGCCTGTTGTTTTCAGCGACTAACGTTCGAATCGTAATGCTGGTGTCCATACGACCATGACGACTGATATAGCCGATGCTCCCACAGTACGCGTTGCGTCTATGTGGTTCTAGTTCTTCAATGATTTCCATCGCACGTATTTTCGGTGCGCCAGTAATTGAACCACCAGGGAAACACGCTCGGAGTAGGTCGGCTTCGCTATACTGTGCGTCAAGCTCGGCACGAATCGTACTGACAAGATGGTGAACCGCAGGGAAACTTTCGATTTCAAACAACTTAGGTACATGCACCGAGCCTGGCTTAGCTACCCGTCCAATATCATTGCGTAGCAGGTCAACGATCATGAGATTTTCGGCCTGATCTTTCTCAGCGTTAGCTAAGTCATGGGCCGCCGCTTGGTCTTGCTCTTGGTTGCTGTATCTTGGTCGTGTACCTTTAATCGGCTTTGTTTCGATCGTGCGTTGCTTCACTTCGAGGAAACGTTCAGGTGACACACTTAAAATGGCACCTTGTTCAGTACGGACGAAAGCTGAAAATGGACCTTGGTTGACCGACTCAAGCATGTTGTAAGCCTGCCATTCACTGCCAGCATATTCCGCGCAAAAACGCTGCGCTAAATTGATTTGATAGCAATCGCCAGAGCGCAGATATTCCTGAACTTGAGCAAATTTCTCACTGTAACTCGCTTTATTCATGTTCGATTGCCAATCGCCTTGCAGCGCGAAATCAGCGTGCTCTTGTGGTGCTTGCTCCAGTAACCATGCGTAGTGCGCCCCGACCTGAGAGCCCACGACAAACGCCGACTGTTGTTGGTGGTCAACCACAACCGCCCAATCATAAAGACCTACTGCCATATCGGGAGTGGTCAGGTCATGCTCAGCTAGCTCAGGTAGTTGCTCGACACGGCGGCCTAAATCGTAAGCAAAGTAACCGAGAGCACCACCGACAAAAGGCAATTCACCTTCGTAGTCCAGTTCAGGCAACCAACGCATTTGCTGTTGTTGGAGTAGGGCAAAGGGGTCTTCATCGGAGAGGAAAGTTTCTTGATGATTGACCACTTTGGTTGATTGACCAGTCGTGGTTAATGTCGCTACCGGATTCGCTACCAACACATCGAAACGGCTATCAATATGTGACGTCGAAGCAGAACGCAACAAAATCGACCAAGGTAAAGATTCGATGCGAGAAAACAGTTGTTGAGCAAGCTCTGAATGGTACGTAATCGGTTTGATTTCTAAGCTATTTGGTGCGTTGTTATTCATTTGTTTAATTTGTGACAAAGAGATCGTTCGCTGCATGGTAACAGAGGGAAAGCAAGAGTATCATATTGCCAACCAAAGCCGCTACAAGGCGTTTAACAATAAAATAGCGTTGTTTTTTTCGTCCAAACGCTTAGATAAGCAAACGTTTTGCTGGTGGCTGTATAAGGAAGCATAACTATAACGAGGCATGCAATGACGGTAATTCGTAAGCAAGATGTGATCAGCAGCGTTGCTGATGCACTTCAGTACATCTCCTACTATCACCCTTTAGACTTTGTCCAAGCCCTAGAAAAAGCCTACCACAAGGAAGAAAGCCAAGCGGCAAAAGACGCTATTGCTCAAATCCTAATTAACTCGCGTATGTCTGCTGAAGGCCACCGTCCTATCTGTCAGGACACAGGTATCGTGACTTGTTTTGTTAACGTTGGTATGGGTGTCCAGTGGGACGCTACCGACATGACAGTCCAGCAAATGGTGGATGAAGGGGTTCGTCAAGCGTACACCAACCCGGACAACCCATTACGTGCATCGGTTCTTATGGACCCTGCGGGCAAACGTATTAACACCAAAGACAACACGCCAGCTGTTGTTCATATCAACATGGTTCCGGGCGACAAAGTTGAAATTCAGATCGCGGCGAAAGGCGGCGGTAGTGAAAACAAAACCAAGATGGTGATGCTAAACCCATCAGATGACATTGCTGAGTGGGTAGAGAAGACACTACCAACAATGGGTGCAGGTTGGTGTCCACCGGGTATGCTCGGCATTGGCATTGGCGGTACGGCTGAAAAAGCCGCAGTACTCGCGAAAGAATCACTAATGGAACACATCGATATCCAAGAGCTTATCGAGCGTGGTCCTCAAAACGCGGAAGAAGAACTACGTTTAGACATCTTCAACCGTGTCAATAAACTGGGTATTGGTGCGCAAGGTCTTGGCGGTCTGACAACGGTTGTCGATGTGAAGATCAAAACAGCACCAACGCACGCGGCATCTAAGCCGGTATGTCTGATCCCTAACTGTGCGGCGACACGTCACGTACACTTCACTCTAGATGGTTCAGGTCCGGCTGACTTAACGCCGCCTAAACTTGAAGAGTGGCCAGATATTACTTGGGAAGCGGGCGCAAATACTCGTCGTGTTAACTTAGACGAAGTAACACAAGCCGATGTGGAACAGTGGAAAACAGGCGAGACGGTTCTTCTTTCTGGCAAGATCCTTACTGGTCGTGATGCGGCACATAAACGCATCCAAACTATGCTACAAAATGGTGAAGGCTTACCTGAAGGCGTTGACTTCAAAGGCAAGTTTATCTACTACGTAGGCCCAGTCGACGCAGTGGGTGATGAAGCTGTTGGTCCAGCGGGCCCAACAACATCAACTCGTATGGATAAGTTCACTGACATGATGCTAGAAGAGACCGGCATTATGGGTATGATCGGTAAAGCGGAACGCGGCCCAGCGACAGTCGAGTCAATCAAGAAACACAAAGCGGTTTACTTGATGGCTGTAGGCGGTGCGGCATACCTTGTAGCGAAAGCGATCAAGAAAGCACGCGTCGTTGCGTTTGAAGACCTAGGCATGGAAGCAATCTACGAATTTGAAGTAGAAGATATGCCAGTAACGGTTGCAGTTGACTCAAACGGCGCGAATGCTCACCAAATTGGTCCAGACACTTGGAAAGTAAAAATCCAAGAAATGGAACAACAGGCTTAAGTTTGCTACAGACTGTGAGAAACTGCTGATTTAATTGGCAAACATTTGACAAAGGTGCGGTTCAGTCGCACCTTTAATTTATATATTCTACAACTTTATTATACGTCAGGAGCGCTCATGCCTCGTTTTGTTCAAATTCTACAACTGATTATTGCGGTCGTTGTAGGTGCTTTTGTGGGTTACGACCTCATTCTTCACGGCATTAGTATTTTTGATGAGAAATACGTCACTATCACTTGTGTGCTAGTTGTATTGGTTGAAATTGCGCTATTCGTAATCTACAAACTGATTGAAGACGATTAAATGCCAACGCCACTCGGCGATGTGAAGCATCATCTTGAAAGCCCTTGATTTTTATCAGGGGCTTTTTCGTTCATCTAAGATTAAGATTACATCCAGTAGCATTAACATACCAATCGTAGTAAATAACTGTTCATTCTAGCTTGTTAAAACACTCGATAACTGCGTTGACTTTTCGTTTCAAAGTAAGTTGATTGTAGAATAACTACTTATCGAAAATTTCGCCTTGTTCTCAAGCGTTTTTCCCGTGCTATCTCTGACCATTTACTTACTGTGATTGGTATTAGCAATCCCTAGATAAGAGAATGTGAATGAAGAAAATTACTCAAGAAGTGAACGATTTTATCAACCGTAGCATGGATACGCATGTGCGTATCGCTGTAACCGGACTTTCCAGAGCGGGTAAAACAGCGTTTATCACCTCATTGGTGAATCAGCTTCTTCATACTTCAACACATGACAACCTTCCTCTGCTTGCAGCAGCCAGAGATAAGCGCTTAATTGGCGCTAAGCGTGTGCCTCAATCGAACATGATGGTGCCACGTTTCGCCTATGACGAAGCGATGGAGCACACGCAACAGCAACCACCGAAATGGCCAGAGCCAACGCGAGATGTCAGTGAAATTCGTCTGGCGATAAAATACAAACCAAAGAGCAAAACCAAGAAGCTGATTAGCAGCACTTCGACGCTTCATGTCGACATTATTGATTACCCGGGCGAGTGGTTGCTGGATTTGCCGCTGCTGGATATGAATTTTCACCAGTGGTCGGCATCGCAATTTTCAGCGCTCAAAGGTAAGCGCAAGGAGCTGGCGCAAGATTGGTTGGCGAAACTCGACGCACTCGACCTAGACGCGCCGCTGGATGAAAAGAAACTAGCGGAAGTCTCTGAAAGTTACACTCAATATCTGTATGCGTGTAAGCAGGCAGGTTTGCATTGGGTGCAACCGGGGCGTTTTGTGTTGCCGGGAGAGTTAGACGGTGCGCCTGTGCTGCAGTTTTTCCCTTGTCGTTTTAGCGAAGAGGCTAAGTTCGTCAAAGGTTCGAACTTGGAAATGCTCAATGCGCGCTATAGCCAATACCAAAACAAGGTGGTGAAAGCGTTTTACAAGCATCACTTTTCCACCTTTGACCGACAAATCGTCTTGGTGGACTGCTTACAGCCATTGAACGCTGGCTACGAAGCGTTTCATGATATGCGCCATGCGCTCGAGCAGATAATGCACAGCTTCCGCTATGGGCGCAGCAATATGCTAAAACGCTTGTTTGCACCGAGGATCGATAAAGTCCTGTTCGCTGCGACCAAAGCGGACCACGTGACACCTGAACAACACCCTAATTTAGTGTCGTTGTTGCAACAGATGGTACACCCGGCTTGGCAGAATGCATCGTATGAAAACATCGATATGAGTTGTATGACAATGGCATCGATTCAGGCGACGAAAACGGGTTATATCAATCAGGACGGCCAATCTATCCCGGCGCTGCAAGGTGTGACTTTGGATGAGCATGCGATTACCGTTTTTCCGGGAGACGTGCCGAAAAAACTGCCGGGTGAAGCGTACTGGGAAAAGCAAGGATTTGAGTTTACCGCGTTCAGACCGCAGATCGTCTCGCAAGACGATCCGTTGCCACATATTCGTATGGATAAGGCGTTAGATTATTTAATTGGAGACAAGCTGAAATGAATAAAGCGAAAGAAGTCGCATTAAAACAAAAGCAAGTCTTTGAGCAACCGTTGGACTCGGATAGCGAACAACAAACCCCAGAACTGACGGCGCAGAGACAGTTTGAAACTGCAGACGCCTTTGTTCCGGTTGAGATTGAACACAAAGATACCGAGACCACCCAAGAAGCGAACTTAGAACAAGTCATTCGACCAAGTAAAGGTCCCAAATGGTTGGCAACCGGATTACTTTCTGCATTTGCTGGCTTGGTGGGTTGGCAGGCGATCGATACGGTAATCACTGCTCTGCAAAGCGGCGATTGGCTCACACTAGGGTGGGCCGGTTTTATTTCTACCATTGCTGGCTTGGGTATTGGTGCGCTGGGCAAAGAGTTGTGGAAACTGAGAGCGTTACGACGTCACTTTAGTGTGCAAGAGCAGAGCGAAGCCTTGATTCAAGCCAACAGCGTTGGCAAAGGCAAAGCGTTTTGTGAAAACTTAGCCAAGCAAAGTGGTATCCAGCCTGAATCGCCAAGTTACGATCGCTGGAATAACAGTGTCAACGCGTCGCACAGTGACGCGGAAGTGCTCGATATGTACGATGCGATGGTGGTCGCAGAGCAAGACAAACTCGCGAGCAAAATCGTATCGCAACACGCGACGGAGTCAGCCGCTTTGGTTGCTATTAGCCCGTTAGCGTTAGCAGACATGATGTTAGTCGCTTGGCGTAACTTTAAAATGATCGATAACCTTGCGGCGGTTTACGGCGTAGAGTTGGGTTATTGGTCGCGTTTGAAGCTATTTAAATCGACCTTAATCAATATGGCCGCGGCGGGGGCGAGTGAACTGGCGATCGATGCCAGCATGGACCTGATGTCGATGGATCTTGCGGGCAAGTTGTCAGCTCGCGCAGGGCAGGGTTTAGGGGTTGGTATTCTTACCGCTAGGCTGGGTATTAAAGCGATGTCACTGTTGCGACCGATTCCTTGGCACCAGGATCGCAAAGTCAAACTCGGTTCAATCCGCAAGCAGATAGTAGAAAAAATCGCCGCCATTACAATCAAATAACGCGAATGTGAAGCAAGTATTACCCGTTTGCTTGACGGGGATCTAGGCTTAAGGGAAACTACTGTCAACTTTTCGTGACACCTTACGTTAGGAATTCATTAGTGCGTCTAGAAGTATTCTGTGAGGACAGACTGGGTCTGACTCGTGAACTGCTCGATATCTTAGCTTCAAAGAATATCGATTTACGCGGTATTGAAATTGATATCTCCGGCATTATTTATCTCAACTGCCCAGATATTGATTTTGATACCTTCAGCGAGCTTATGGCGGAGATACGTAGAATCTCTGGCGTTAATGATGTGCGCAAGATTCAGTTTATGCCAATTGAAAGGCATAACACCGAGCTTATCTCTTTGCTCAACAGCCTGCCAGAGCCGGTACTTGGTATCGACTTAAAGGGCAATGTCGATATGGCAAACCATGCAGCGCTGAGCTTGTTCAATTCAGAGCAAGACGCGGTCATCGGTCACCAGATTTCTAGCCTTGTACCTAGCTTCAATTTTACCAAATGGAGTGAGGGCAAGATTTCACGCCTAAGAGAAAACATCGTCCTTGGTGGATTAGACTACGTGCTTGAGGTGATGCCGGTGTATATCACCGATGAAACCAACGAGTCGATTCTTGCAAGCACGGTAATGATGATTCGCTCTATCCAAGAAAAACATCTGTTTGATGACACGTTACCGCTGCACAACAACCTCGGTTTTGAACACTTTGTCGGTATATCTAACCGCCATAAAGCGCTGATTAGCCAAGCGAAGAAACTCTCTATGCTAGACCAACCTTTGCTGGTGCAAGGTGAAACGGGCACGGGTAAAGAGATGCTCGCGCGCGCGTGTCACAATCGTTCAAACCGTGCAGGGAAACCATTCTTGGTTCTTAGCTGTGCGTCTATGCCTGATGATGTGGCAGAAACAGAATTGTTTGGCCACGCGCCAGGTTCGTTTAACCATGAACAAGGCCACAAAGGCATTTTTGAGCAGGCAAACGGTGGCACTGTATTCCTCGATGAAATCGGCGAGATGAGTCCACACCTGCAAATCAAATTGTTGCGTTTGCTGCAAGACGGAACGTTCCGTCGAGTCGGCGAAGAAGACGAAATTCACGTTGACGTGCGAGTGATTGCTTCGACCAGACACCACCTTGCGGATTTGGCGGAGTCGGGCACATTCCGTGAAGACCTTTTCTATCGTTTGAACGTACTCACGTTGGCTATTCCACCACTACGTGAGCGGTCTAATGATATTGCACCGTTACTTGATTTGTTCGTCTCTAAATACGTCAAACAACTTGGCATCAACAAGCCAGAGCTGAGTGATGAATTGATCGAACAACTGATCAGCTATCAGTGGCCGGGCAACATGCGTCAGTTAGAAAACATGGTATTGCGAGCTCTCACAGAGCTTGAAACCGACGTACTTACGCCGGATCTGTTCCACTTACCGCAGTTAGAATCTACGTCAGGTAATCTACCGTCGATCAATCTGGACGGTTCATTAGACGAAATTATGAAAGAGTACGAATCACAAGTACTTGAACGCCTGTATCAGTCATTCCCGTCAAGCCGTAAACTGGCGAAGCGTTTGAATGTCTCGCATACCTCTGTGGCAAATAAACTACGTGAATACGGGATCAGAAAGAACTAAATGGAAAGAGTAAGCACACCAGTTCAAGTGTTTGAACAGGATGATGACATCATTCTGCGCACGGCTGAACCTACGGACGGGAAACTGATTTCAGACTACTTTATTGCCAACCGAGATTTTCTCAGAGAGTGGGAACCTAAGCGTGAGGATGCGTTCTTTAGCGAAGCAGGTTGGACTCAACGACTGATTAAGTTGAACGAGTTGCACCGCATGGGGCTGGGCTATTACTTGATTATTCTTGATAGCAACAGCGGAGAGATGCTGGGAACCATTTCTTTTAGTAACATATCTCGTTTCCCATTTCATGCCTGTAATGTTGGTTATTCACTGAGTCAAACAGCACAGGGTCGTGGAGTGATGACGCGCGCACTGAGAATGGCTGTGGAGTACATGTTTAACATCCAGAACCTTCATCGAATCATGGCAGGTTACATGCCAAGAAATAAGCGGAGTGAATCGGTACTAAAACGTCTTGAATTTACCCAAGAAGGTCTCGCAAAAGATTACTTACTCATTAATGGCAAATGGGAAGACCATGTTCTAACGTCTTTGACAAACGCCAATTGGAAGGGATAACACAATGAGTCGTCTAGAACAGCAGCTCGCTTTATTAATCGAACTAGACCAACTTAAATCTGTTTTACGCCGTACTCGAGTTAAGAGTGCGGAAGGGCGATTGGAAAATTCCGCAGAGCACAGCTGGCATGTCGCGTTAATGGCGATTCTGATGGAAGAGCACGCGAATGAACCAGTATCAATCGCGCGAGTAGTGAAGATGTTGCTGCTCCACGATATTGTTGAAATCGATGCTGGTGACACCTTTGTTTATGATGCGGTAGCCTCTGCTGAGCAAGAAGAGAAAGAACTGGCTGCTGCAAAAAGGTTATTCGGTATGTTGCCTGAAGAGCAAGGCAAATCACTGTTTGAGCTTTGGTTAGAATTTGAAGCGGCGGAATCAGCGGATGCGAAGTTCGCTAAAGCGTTGGATCGTTTGATCCCAATGCTGCTTAACTATCACAACGATGGTCAAAGCTGGCAAGAGCACGCAGTCACGCGTGAGCAAGCCTTGACGATCAACAAACGAATTGGATTAGGTTCTGAGGTGTTGTGGGAGAAAGCCCAACAAGTGATCGCAGAAGCTACAGAAAAAGGCTGGCTCAAGGCTTGATTGCCAGTTACTACGAGGAAAATGAATGTCGTATTTAACTTTGGATGAATACCAAAGAAAATGGATTTTTACTCACCAGTCGATGCCAGTCCCAGAAAGTGACTTGGAAGCGATCAAACCGATGACGCAAGCGCGCGCATCGCAGTTGTGGAAAGAGAACATCAGTGCGCAAAGCCCTGATGCGGACCGTTTAAGTTCAAGCGATTGGCCAATGAAAGAGTCTAACTGGAAAGAAACCGTAGACTGGATGGCAGCATGGGAATCAGACGACGAGTCATTGCCTGAAGAAGTGTTAGCATTTATGGATTGGCAAGACGATGTAACGGTTTATTTCTGTTACGAGAAGTACAATGTGATCGAAACTAAATGGTCAACGTTTAAGAAGCATTGGAAAAACTTTTTGTTCTACGACGATGGGCCAATATTAATTGGTCGCAGACGTACTGAAGCCTTATGGTTTGATTCTCACGGCAACGTCAAATTAGGTTATAGAAAGTAAAATGCAGGCGAAAGCCTGCTTTTTTATCCTTGCTTTGTGGATCCAATAAACAATATTACTTAGATCTATTCATTTTATTTTTCCATTACATATGAACGCGAGAGCATATTTGTAACTCATTGTTTTAAAATGAGTTGTGGTTTTACTGAATATGCGCGATTTTAAAAAGAATGATCCAATCAATTGTTATGACTATTAAATGGATCATTTTTGGATCCAAGAATAATATGAATTGTAAAGTGTAAGATGTTAAATAAATTGTGATTTTATGCTCACTTTTAACATTACTTTTTGCGTGGATTATGTAATTTGGTATCATTTTCTAGACAAAAGAAAAATAAATTTGTATCTATTCAATATATTCAGATGACAGGGAAAGTAGTGGAAACGAACAAATCACAACTGCGAAAAGACTTTTACGCTCAGATTAGTCATCTGCAGGCTTACACGTTGCCGCAGACCAAGCCAACACTTTCTCTGCTAACAGAAGAAGAGCTACAAGAACTTGAGGCGATGTGGGTTGAGCATTCTGTTTGGAAAATCAAACAAAACCACTAACCCCAATGTTGAATAAATTCTAGAAACCTCACGATGTTAAGTCGTTGAGGTTTTTTATTGTCTTCGTGTTAAATTGTTATATTATAACAATTGTTAACTAACCATTGATTTATCAGCTGTGAATCCCCATAGTTAGTGACATCAGAGATTTCTACCAAGATAGAAATGACATAGAAGTAGATTCAAGTGAGTAGAGATATGGCGGAAGTAAGAGCCAGAGTAGATTTTAAAGTCGGTGCTAAAAGCAATATTGACGCTGAGATTTTATCTTTTAAAGGTCTAAAAACCGATAAAGAACACGTTGCCGTCATTTTCAAACAAGCTGACAAAACTCAAGACATTCCTTTAGTTCGTATGCACTCTGAGTGCCTGACGGGCGACGTTTTCCATTCATCTCGATGTGACTGCGGAGAGCAGTTGGATGAGACCATCAATAGCATGGCCGAGTCGGGCGGTATCATTCTTTATCTTCGTCAAGAAGGACGCGGTATTGGCCTTTATAACAAGATTGATGCCTACAAGCTGCAGAGCGAAGGGATGAATACCTACGAAGCCAATAACCACCTTGGTTTCGGTGATGATCTGCGAGACTTTACTGAAGCGGCACAAATGCTTAAAGCGTTGAACGTAAATCAGATCCGTTTGGTGACAAATAACCCGAAAAAGATCAAAGAGCTCAGTGAACACGGCATTGAAATTAAAGGCGTTGTCAATACCTCAGCTCACTTAAAAGATGGGAATGAAGGCTACCTCAAAGCCAAAGTCTCTCATGGTAAGCATGATTTAAAACTATAAAGCCTCTTGTAAACAATGTTGATAGAAGCCTCACTTTCGTGAGGCTTTTTTTGTATATAGGTTGAAAAAAAATTGTAACTTTGTATTATTTGCGTCCAATAGTGCAAATGAGAATAATTAGCACTAACTATTAAGAACGATTATTATCATCAACAAGGACGCCTTCCATGAACTTAAAATCGCTAATAGCCCAGTCAGTAGCTACCTCTTTGGTTATTGCTAGCAGCTCAGCAATGGCAGCCAACGTGACTCAAGAACAAGTTGTTGAGCACTATGCAGATATTGCTCACGCAGTATTTGCTGATGCGTTAACGACGGCTAAGGTACTTGACCAATCTATCGAATCTTTCCTCTCTACTCCTTCTGCGGCTAAGTTAGAAGAAGTGAAACAAGCATGGTTAGACTCTCGCGTACCGTATCAACAGTCTGAAGTTTTCCGTTTTGGTAATGCGATTGTCGACGATTGGGAAGGGCAGCTAAACGCATGGCCACTAGACGAAGGCCTGATTGATTACGTTTCTGCGGATTACCAATACGAATTGGGCAATGAAGGCGCAAACGCAAACATCGTAGCGAATAAACAACTACAAATTGGCGCAACGACACTAGATGTCGCGAAGCTAACGCCACAAACGATTGCTGACCTAAACGAAGTGGGTGGCTCTGAAGCAAACGTGGCATCAGGCTACCATGCGATTGAGTTCCTACTTTGGGGACAAGATCTAAACGGTACTAATGCTGGTGCGGGTGCTCGTGCGTACACAGATTTTATGGTTGGCGATGCATGTACAAACGGTAACTGTGACCGTCGTGGTGAGTACCTGAAAGCCGCAGCTGAGCTTCTCATTCAAGACTTAGAGTGGATGGAAAAGCAGTGGTCTGCGAATGAAAAAGGCAACTATCGCGAAGAGTTGGTGAGTGGTTCGGCGGAGAACGGCCTGCGTAAGATGCTATTTGGCATGGGGTCACTATCTTTGGGTGAATTAGCTGGTGAGCGGATGAAAGTCGCACTAGAAGCGAACTCAACTGAAGATGAGCACGACTGTTTCTCAGACAACACTCACAACTCTCATTACTACAATGAGCAAGGCATCTACAACGTCTACACGGGCATCTACAAGCGTCAAGATGGTTCACTGCTGTCAGGCCCAAGCCTCAATGATTTAGTCGCACAAAAAGACCAACAAGCAGCGCAAGAAATCCAAAAGCAGTTTGACGTGACACGTGCTCAAGTTGGTCAATTGGTGACATCTGCAGAGACAAACGGTCAGTTCTTTGACCAATTGATCGCGTCAGGCAACACACAAGGTAATGCATTGGTGAATGAAACCATCATGTCGTTGGTTGCGCAGACCGAATCGATTGAACGTGCGGCGAAGATTGTAGGTATCACTAACCTAAGCCCTGATACAGCTGACCACGAATTCTAATCTTTACTTGAATTCTAGAAGGGCTCTATGACGAGCCCTTTTGCTGGTTTCATACCCTTATATTTAATGGGAAATTTTCTCATTTAAGCAAGGCTTTATTTAGAGCTCTAAGATGAACTTGTATACAAAATCAATTCTGACCGCACTGATGCTAATCAGTACTTCTGCGCTCGCTTACGACGTAAAGTCCGGTGGCGATACTTCCGTGAAAAAAGAAGGCCCAAATGCTTACTCGCTGCCTTCTGGAAACCTGCCGATGACCAAGCGCTTAGACTTTAGCGTAGGCAACAGCTTCTTCCGCAATCCTTGGGTTCAAGCTCCTGCTTCAACGGATGCTCGTGACGGATTAGGGCCATTGTTCAATACCAATGGCTGCCAGAACTGTCATATCAAAGATGGTCGCGGACACCCTCCTGAAGCGAACGATACTCATGCTGTTTCCATGTTGGTGCGCCTGAGCATTCCAGCAATGACACCAGAGCAGAAAAAAGCTTATATCAAAGACGGTGTGATCCCTGAGCCAACGTACGGCGGTCAGCTACAAGATTTTGCTTTGCAAGATCAAACGCCTGAAGGACAGATCAAAATTACTTACACCGATATTCCCGTCAAATTCACTGATGGAACCGAAGTGGTACTTCGTAAACCTAAGCTAGAAATCATTGACTTAGGTTATGGTGACATCCACCCAGATACTCAGTTCTCCGCGCGCGTGGCGCCACCAATGATTGGCCTTGGCTTATTAGAGAGTATTCCTGATGCAACGCTAGAAGCGTGGGCGGACGAACAAGATAAAAATGCTGATGGCATTTCAGGTAAGACAAATCGCGTATGGGACGTACAAAAAAATGATTTTGCGATCGGTCGCTTTGGCTGGAAAGCAGGCCAACCTACTTTGATGCAGCAAAACGCGGCGGCATTTAATGGCGATGTCGGCTTAACCAGTCGTCTATTCCCGAATGAGAACTGTACTAGCCGCCAAAGCTTGTGTGACGATCTGCCAAACGGCGGACAGCCAGAAGTCAGCGATAAGATCCTGAACTTTGTTGAGTTTTACTCACAACACTTAGCGGTTCCAATTCGTCGCAATGTCAACGATGAGCAAGTTGTATTAGGACAAAAGCTGTTTGTCTCTGCAGGTTGTGAAAGTTGCCATAAGACCAATGTGAAGACTGCGAAGCGAGAAGGCTTCCCTGCGCTTTCTGAACAAACAATCCACCCGTACACCGATATGTTGTTGCACGATATGGGAGAGGGCTTAGCGGATCATCGTCCTGAGTATCTTGCTAGCGGCACCGAATGGCGCACGCCACCGTTGTGGGGCATTGGTTACACGCAAGAAGTAAATGGCCATACCTATTTCTTACACGACGGCCGCGCGCGTAACTTGATGGAAGCGGTGCTGTGGCATGGTGGAGAAGCTGAGCGAGCAAAGAGTAAGGTGTTGACCTTTAACCAAAAAGAGCGCGGTGCACTGATCGCTTTCTTGAACTCGTTGTAAGGCATGATGATGAACAAAGTTTCTCTATCTTTGCTTGCTGTATCAGTTACCACATTGCTCGGCTGTCAGTCGACGGGTGAGCATAACGTGCAAGCAGAACAAACCTCTCACGCGAGTCAAAGCGTTTATCAAGTCGAGTTCGACTCAGCGCAACGATTCGCTGCGAAGACCAAGCAGCTCAATGCCACGTTTAGTGACTACTGCCAATCGTCTGCATCATTGGAAGAGCTGCAAAGCCAATGGCATACGACGATGGCGAGTTGGATGGCGCTTCAAGGTCAGGAACGTGGACCAGAACAAGCATTGGCGCAAAGCTGGAATGTGCAATTCTGGCCAGATAAAAAAAATACCACAGGCCGAAAAATGATGGCATTAGCCAAGCAAAATAAAGCTTGGACGCCCGAGGAAATTGCGCGGCAAAGCGTGACTGTTCAAGGTTTGGGGGCGATTGAGTGGTTGCTGTATGACGAAGCTTCGGACTTAAATACGGCTCAAACGTGTGACACTGGCGTGTCTATCAGTCGCAATTTAGCTAATAACGCCCAGCGCATTTCAGCGGCATGGCAACAAAACCCTTGGAAAGAGCTGGATGAGAAAACGTGGCTGACGGAATACATCGCGCTGCTTTCTAACCAGCTTGAATACAGTATGAAAAAGCTTAGTCGACCGTTGGCGAACTTTGGTCATCCGCGACCATATTTCGCCGAGTCTTGGCGCTCGCAAACGTCGATGAAGAACTTAGCGGATAATGTCCAAGCGATGGAAGTGCTTTACTTTGCGCAGGGTAACGGCCTTGACGCCATACTTAGAGCGCGCGGTGAATCGTCACTCGCAGACCGCGTTAAGCAGCAATTTGCAATGACGAGAGAAACTTGGCCTGCGGAGCAAAGCTTGTTTGAGATGTTGCAAACCAAGCAGGGTTATCAGCGAGCATACGCGCAGTACAACAAACTGGAACAGCTAAAATACCTGATCCATGAAGAAGTGGCTGTCGAACTTGGTGTCGTTATAGGATTCAATGCAACCGATGGTGACTAATCAAACAAGGCGTAAACTACTTAAAGCTGCGCTGTTTAGCGCTGCTGTTCCTGCCTTGCCGTTTGGTTGCGCGTCTGTACGCCAAGCGCAAACTCCGGCATTAATTGGATGCTCAATCAGCGGGCGCGACAAGTATTCTGCTGTTGTCGCCGATGAGTTTGGCCGTCCAATCCGCCAGATCGCTCTGCCTGCACGTGGGCACGGCGTCGCGGTGAATGCGATCATGAATCATGCTGTAGCGTTTGCCAGGAGACCGGGTACTTTCTTTGTGGTGTTTGATTACACGACAGGAGAAGTGGTGCGAGCTTTACCCGCGACGCCGGAGCGACATTATTACGGACATGGCGTGTATTCCAACGATGGGCGATGGCTCTATGTGACAGAAGGCGAACGTCGAACCAGCAGAGGGATTATTGGTGTTTATGACGTTATTGCGGGCTACAACAAAGTCGCTGAGTTTACCGGCTTTGGTATCGGCCCGCATGAAGTGATTGTTATGCCGGATGACTCCATCGTAATTGGTGTCGGTGGCGTGCATACCAAGGGTCGTAAGCCACTAAACCTTGAGACTATGTCACCGAGTTTGAGCTATTTAAACGCCAATGGCGAGTTGCTCGATCAAGTCTCTTTAGCTGACCACCACTTGAGTATTCGCCACTTAGCGCACGGCGGCAGTGAAACGGTATTATGTGGCCAACAGTATCGCGGTGAGCCAGATGAATACCCGTCGTTATTGGCGATGCATACGCGCGGTAGCGAAATGGTCTCTTTGGAAGCCGAGCCGGAACAGTGGGCGAGGTTCAATCATTACATCGCCAGTATTGCGGCAACCGAGGATTGGATACTCGCGACGTCACCACGCGGTAACTGCTACGGCATTTGGTCTAAGTACACACGAAAGTTAGTGGAACTCGAGCCGCTGGCAGATGCTTCTGGTGTCGTCACCCATGATGGATTTTTCCGAGTGAGTTCAGGCAGTGGGAGTGTGGTTACGCAGTATCAGCCGGGTGATAAGAAGGCCATTGCCTCTGGCGTGCAGTGGGACAATCACTGGGCGTCGATTCATAATTAACATATTGAATATTAGCAACGTTTTTTCAATTCTTAAAAACAAGTCACATCAGTTTCTCAGTTCTCTGCCATACTTTATCCGATAAAGAAAAGAATAAGGTTGTCGTGATGGGGAATTGGAAAATTTATCTGTTGCTGGTGTGCTTGTTTCCTTTACCAGCGGCAGCGTCAGGCTATTTTGAACGGCTGGGATGGACATCGCAAGATGACCAAATTCATAAGTTAGTTCATTACCCTGAATTACTGGAACAGATATACCAAGATAACGATGATCAGCTAATTTGGTATGACTTACAGCTAGGCAGTAACTTAGAGTTTCGTCTAGAGGTAATTCAGCGTGCCGGTTTCAGTCCTCTATTTACCCGTCAACTTAATTTTCTCCAATACTATCGTAAGAGTAATCGTTGGCACGAGTACGACTTGCTGGCGACAGACACCCTGATTCTGTACCTAAACTATGCTGAGAAAGCCAAAAATGAAGGCCGTTATTGGTTCTTTGAGCAAAAGCTGACTGAGCCACTGACACCACCGCTTGAAAGCACGATTATCGCACTCAAACGCGCGGTTGCGAGTCAACAGCTTGCTGCACTCATTGATACTTATACTCCTGACAATGACAGCTACCAACGTTTAATTGATACATACCTGAATTTGGTGCGCTATCAAAAAAACTACATCCCTCGCTATAAACAAACGGGTTTGAAACGAGTCGGTGATACGCTCGATAACCGTAATCTATTGCTTGAGCGCATGTCGATTGTTGATGTTGATTTAAGCGATGTACGTCGTGACGTGACTTGGTATGACGCCAGCTTAGAAGGCGCAGTGAAACAGTTTCAAAGTTTGCATGGCCTGAAAGCCGACGGTGTGATTGGTCCTTCGACTTTGAAATGGCTTAATTTCCCGATTGAATCGCGACTAAGTAAACTGGCGCTTAATGCAGAGCGCACGCGCTATTGGCCGACAGAGCGCGATACCATCATTGTTGTCAATGTACCAAGTTACGATATGAAGTATTGGTTAGATGGCGAAACGGTATTTGAATCGAAAGTGGTAGTGGGACGCAAAGCAAGACCGACGCCGGTGATGCGAACTAATCTGAATGCGTTGATCCTCAACCCGACCTGGAATGTGCCATGGAAAATCATGGTCGAAGATATCATTCCAAAAGTAAAGCGAGACCCGAGTTATCTCAGTCGTCATAATTTTGAGATTTTACCTAAGTGGGGTTCTCCAGATAGAATCAATCCGCAAGAAATTGATTGGGCGAGCGTCAATCCAAAAGCGTTCCCATACCGCATGACTCAACGTTCGGGTTATCAAAATGCACTAGGGCTGTACAAATTCAACACACCCAATGCCAGAGCTATTTACCTCCACGATACGCCGAGCAAAGGACTTTTCTACCGCGAGCAACGTGCGTTTAGCTCGGGATGTATTCGAGTTGAACATGCAGACGTATTTGCTGACCGTATACTCGAGTCACAAGGTATTTCTGCACAACAAGTATCGGAGTCACGAGATCTGTCTAATAAAGCGATTCCACTGCGCCAGAGAATCCCGGTGCATATCATTTATCAAACCGCGTGGTATGAAGGCGGCAAAACACATTATAGGGAAGATGTTTACCACCTAGATAACCTCGCAAGCGGCAAAGGGTGAGCTTTACCGAAAAATGACGTTGAGGTGATTTCGAGTATTTTATTAATCCCGTCAATAAGTAAGCACAAAATGACCACAATTTGTGCTTTTTTAGCACGTTTTATGCATTTGCACTTCATATAAGAGTTGGGTAATGTCGCTTTTTGACATTTGAATTAACAAGAATGAAGGCAATTCGCGGTGGATTTTTCTCGAAGAGATTTTCTAAAGTTAACCGGCAGTGGGCTGGTGGTAGCAAGTTGTGCTCCGGGATTAGCATTTGCATCATACCCGGATAAACCTAGAGAATTGGCGCTTAATAACCTTAATACGGGGGAAGCGCTCGAAACTTGCTATTTTGATGGCAAAAACTACCTCAAAAATGAGTTATCTCGACTTAACCATTTGTGCAGAGATTACCGTCGCAATGAAGTTCACGCGATGGACAAGTATCTATTTGACCAAATTTCTTTGATACAAGCGGAACTTGGTGTTGAGTCAGAAGTGTTGGTGATTTCCGGTTACCGCTCGCCAGCGACTAACGAAGCGCTGCGTGCCAAGTCTGGTGGCGTGGCGAAAAAGAGTTATCATATGCTGGGGCAGGCAATTGATTTCCGCTTAGACGGCGTTAACTTAAAGCAGGTTCGCGACGCTGCGATCAGTCTTAAAGCTGGTGGGGTCGGTTATTATCCTCGCAGTAACTTTATCCATATCGATACTGGTCCGGTTCGCTACTGGGCATAGCACCAACAGACGGTTGTCAAAGACCTTGTCAGATGTCATAGTTCTGCCAGTTATGATTTCTAATAAGGTCTTTTTATGTCGCTGAAGTATCAAGTCGTTCCAGTTACCTCGTTTTCTCAAAACTGCTCTATCGTATGGTGCGATGAAACCATGGAGGGCATCGTGGTTGATCCGGGCGGCGACGTAAAACAACTTGAAATGCTAATTAATGAGCTTGGCGTTAAAGTCGTCAACCTTGTTCTGACTCATGGTCACCTTGATCACGTAGGTGGTACAGAGCCTTTGGCGCAAGCACTGGGTGGTGTAGACATCGTCGGTCCACACAAAGACGATAACTTCTGGCTACAAGGTCTGGAAGGTCAGAGCCAGATGTTTGGTTTCCCACTGACTCAAGCGTTCGAACCGAGTAAATGGTTGGAAGAAGGTGACAAGATCCACTTTGGTAAGCAAGTGATGGACGTGATTCATACGCCGGGCCACACACCTGGTCACGTTGTACTGTTTAGTGAAGAAGCGAAACTGGCTTTTGTTGGTGATGTTCTTTTCAATGGCTCTATTGGTCGTACCGACTTCCCGAAAGGCGACTTCAATACGCTAATCAACTCTATCAAGTCTAAACTGTGGCCATTAGGTAAAGATGTTCGTTTTGTTCCGGGCCATGGTCCTGAGTCGACGTTTGGCCACGAACGTGCTTCAAACCCATTTGTTGCAGACGAAATGCCACTTTACTAGCTCTCCGGCAAAGATGAATAAAAAGGTCGCTTTCGCGGCCTTTTTTAGTGCTTGGAAGTCTACTCTTCTGGCTCAGCCGCCGCGAGATATCTTCTCGTTAGGCCGACAAACTCTTCTGGCGATCGATCTAAGTCGTGAACGGAAATGAAGATATCGTAATCGTAGTAGCTTCTTTGGTGCATCATACGGTTGGCTAACATCGCCTGTAGCCCTTTAAATTCTTCGCCGTTCGAGTTTTTATAGGGTTTGGAATCTAAGACAATATCTTCAAATGCGGTGGCTTCTTGATTCTGCTTGGCGCCTAAGTAAAGTAGCGCGCGCTGGCTCAGCAATATTTCAGTGGCAATCCTTGGACAGATACTCATCAGATAAGGTGAATAGTGTTTCAGCTTGATGCCAATCCACGGTAGAGGATGTTGCCAACCATCTTGGTCGTATTGGCAGATGCCGATTTTGCTGATGTTAGTCCACTTTACAACCCAGCCGCCTTTAAACAGATGTTGCTGAAAGTGTGTAGGAGTGAGGGTATAAGCGACCGTCGCCTTTTTTATCATTAAATACGCAAAACCAAGTACCGAAGTGATCACTACGAGTGTGAGTAGTGCTTGCTGCCAACCCGGAGAATACATCACCAAAAAAATTAGAGCGATCGCCATAATCCACCCAAAAAGTTTCATGGTTGGTGACTTGAGATTGATGGGTTGATTGGTCAGATGTTGCGTTTGCATACGACGTACTCTTAAACGTAAAAACCTCTGTTTATATATTCAGTAGTCTAGAAAGTATCTTAGCTCCCCTTGATTAAATTGTAGTCTTATAACCGCATATCGCGCATTTTTGGCCGAATAAGCGTGGCTTACCCTGTAAATGACCGCAAAATTTTGGTATAAAACGCGCTTCAAATTTTCACCACTGCTCCGTATGCAGTGAACTGGAGAAATACTCGATGAGACTTGCTCATAAGCGTAAAGTGCAGATGAAACTGCAAAAACGCATTAAAGCGACAGTTGCAAATGTAGAAGCAACAAAGAAAGCTAAGCCTGTAGTTGAGAAAAAAGTAGCTGTAGCGCCAGCAGCGGAGAAAGTTGTAGTAGCGAAAGCAACTGACGTTGCTTTAACGCCAAAACAGCAACAAGTTCTTGATATCGTTTTAGCAAACGCTGAAGGTATCAACCCTAAAGGTATCGGCCTAGCTGCTGGTCAAGAAGACGCAAAAGCAGCTTCATGGGCAACAGGTGCTCTTAAAAAACTTCTAGAAGAAAACCTAGTAGTGAAAGAGCAGCTAGCGGGCAACAAAGTTATTTACAAAGCCATTTAAGTTCCGCGAAATCCTGATTGAATCAATCAGTAGATAGCTTTAGAAAGCCTCGACTTGTTCGGGGCTTTTTTGAACGCAAAATCTGAGCAATTAATTTTATATCTATCACATTTATTACAATTCTAATACAAGCCTACTATCGAAAAGTAACTAAGTATTTTTCACTCTTTAAGTAAATATCCTAACTCTTAACTCAATGATTAATAAAGCTATATGAGTTTTGTCTCAATTTATATTACGTAGTTATACGTAAGGCTTTGGTCGAATGAGTCAAATTTATGTAAACATTGTTCCGTGTTCTCGCTGATTTTTTCTTGGCGGCGCCTGTTTCATTCTGTATGCGAAACAGAAGCTACCTATTGAAGGTATGTCGTTAAACAAAGGACGTGAACATGAGTCTAATCAAGCAATCTTTGAAACGTGTATTGAAAGGAACCGCGATGGCAGCTGCGTTAGCTGTTATGGCGACATCTGCGAATGCGGCAGAAAAAGTTTACCGCCTAAAACTGGCGGAAACATGGGGACCAAACTTTCCAGTATTTGGTGACGCAACCAAGAATATGGCGGCAATGGCTGAGAAAATGTCGAACGGTCGACTACAGATCCGTATTGACTCAGCAAACAAACACAAAGCGCCGCTTGGCGTTTTTGATATGGTGAAATCTGGTCAGTACGACATGGGCCACTCAGGTTCGTACTACTGGAAAGGCAAAGTGCCAAACACGCTTTACTTTACTTCTATGCCTTTCGGTATGACACCCGCAGAGCAATACGCGTGGTTCTATCACGGTGGTGGTATGGAGCTGATGGAGAAAGTTTACTCTCCACATAACCTGCTTTCTTTCCCTGGTGGTAACACCGACGTTCAGATGGGTGGCTGGTTCCAAAAAGAAATCAATACAGTTGAAGACCTTCAAGGTCTGAAGATGCGTATTCCGGGTTTTGCGGGTGAAATCTTAGCGGAGCTAGGCGCGAAACCTACCAACATTGCACCGGGTGAACTGTACACCTCGCTAGAGCGCCGCACTATCGACGCACTAGAGTGGGTGGGTCCGTCACTTGACCTGCGTATGGGTTTCCACAAAATCGCACCTTATTACTACACAGGCTGGCATGAGCCAGGTTCAGAGCTGCAATTCCTAGTGAACAAACGCACTTGGCAGCGTCTACCTGAAGACCTACGTGAAATTCTACGCGTAGCAATGCGTACAGCAGCTTACGATATGTACACTCAAGCAACGCATGAAAGCGGTAAGAACTGGGCTTCTATCAAAACAGAATACCCAAATGTTCAGGTAAAAGACTTCCCACCAGCAGTAATGCAAGCAATGCGTGACGCAAACGCTCGTCTACTAGCAAAACACGCAGCGGAAGACGAATTGGCGAAAGAGATTCAAAAATCTCAAGCTGACTACCTAAAACAAGTGCGTGCATGGACGGATATCTCACACCGTGCTTACTTGAACAACCAAGCTGCACAAGAAACTAAATAATAATTAAATTAATCCCTTCGTAGTGACAATGTCACGTAGTGGGGAAGCTCAAGAAAACTCAATATAACGCCACTCAATTGAGTGGCGTACATCAAGAATTCCATGGAGTAGGGAATGAGAAGTCTGATTTATATCGAGCGATTGTTTAATCGTTTTGGCGACTTTCTAGGGTGGTTGTCCAGCATATTGTTTATTTTGCTGCTCGCAAACGTTGTGTATGACGTAGTGATGCGATACGCGTTTAACGATGTGTCAATTGCGTTCCAAGAGATGGAATGGCATTTGTTCTCAGCCGTATTTTTACTTGGTGTCCCTTATGCGATTAAAGCGGGTGGACACGTGCGAGTTGATTTGTTCTATGAAAGGCTGTCACACAAGGCCCAAGCCGTGATCGATTTGCTTGGCACACTCTTTTTCCTATTCCCATTTTGTTTGTTGGTCGCGTGGTACGGCATCGACTTTGCGAAAGAAAGCTACGCATTAGGTGAAACTTCTGGCGATCCGGGTGGTTTACCTTACCGTTGGATCATCAAGGCTATGATTCCTCTTTCCTTCTTCTTTATGGCGATCAGCGGCATCGGTTTATTACTGCATTCGCTCAATAAAATCGTCAATCCCCATTTGATACACGCCAATAACGGCGAGCAGAAGTAGGAGCAAATCATGGTCGGTATAGTAATGTTTTTCGTCGCCTTGTTTGCTTTGCTACTTGGCTTTCCGGTTGCGTTTACCTTTGGTGGTATTGCGCTGATATTTGGTGTTTGGGCAGAAGGTTTTGATATGTTTGCCTTTATGCCATATCGCATTCAATCCATCATGGAGAACACGGTGTTAATGGCAGTGCCGCTGTTTGTCTTCATGGGTTTGGTGCTACAAAAAACACGTCTTGCAGAACAGTTGCTTGAATCGATGGGCAAGTTGTTTGGTGGCGTGCACGGTGGTATCGCGATCTCTACGGTGTTGGTTGGCGCGTTGCTTGCGGCATCTACAGGCGTTGTCGGTGCATCCGTGGTTGCCATGGGGCTTATCTCTTTGCCAGTGATGTTGAAGTACAACTACGATAAAGGCTTAGCGTGTGGCACCATTTGTGCGTCTGGTACTTTAGGACAAATAATCCCGCCGTCAATCGTATTGATCTTACTTGGTGATGTACTGGGCGTGCCAGTTGGTGATCTGTTCCAAGCCGCAGTGTGGCCAGGTCTGGTTCTAGTTGGTGCGTACGTGGTTTACATTCTTATCTACGCAAAAATGAACCCAGAAGCGGCTCAACCTATTCCAAGTGATGGTTTGGTCAGCCGTAAAGAAGAAGTGATTACTGCTCTGAAAGCGGTGATTCCACCGCTGGCGTTGATCGTTGTGGTATTGGGTTCCATCTTTGCGGGCGTCGCCACACCAACCGAATCTGCCGCGTTAGGTGGTGCTGGTGCGATTGTTCTAGCACTTCTGTATAAGCAATTTAGCTGGAAGATGGTTTACGATGCGTCTAAAGAGACCGTCAAAGTGACCGCGATGGTATTTGCGATTCTGCTGGGTGCGACGGCATTCTCAATGGCGTTTACCTACACGGGTGGTGACTACTTGGTTGAAGAGTGGATGCTTCAACTGCCGGGCGACAAATGGGGCTTTTTGATTGTCACCATGTTGGTTATCTTGGTGTTGGGTTTCTTTATCGACTTCGTTGAAATCTGTTTCATCATCGTACCAATTCTTGCACCTATCGCAGAGATTATGGGCATCAACATGACTTGGTTCGCGATTCTGATTGCGATGAACTTACAGACTTCGTTCCTCACGCCACCATTTGGTTTTAGCTTGTTCTACCTTAAAGGTGTTGCGCCACAAGGCGTGACGACCAGAGACATCTACCGCGGAGTGATGCCGTTTATCGCCATCCAGATATTGGTACTCGCTAGCTTGCTGATATTCCCAGGATTTTATGGAATGTGACCAGTTAATTACAGTTAATTAGCAACTATTGATATAGTGAAGCTGCTTGTCGAAAGATAAGCAGCTTTTGTTGTATTAAAGGGAATGAAATGCATCTACAAGCGAAACTCATACTATTGAGCTTATTGCCGTTATTGCTGGTGACTGCGATCACCAGCTGGATATCTATCTACCAAACTCAGGCGTTAGGTGAGAACGAAGTCAAGCTATTCAAGGAAGGGTTGATTCAATCGAAAGAGACCGCACTGAAAGACCGTGTTGAGCTGGTGATTGGCGCAATTTCTCATATCTATAACGATCCGAGCTTGCCGCAAGACGTCGCGCAGCAGCAAGTGAAAGAGATCGTCGATAGCTTGCGCTTTGGCAAAGATGGTTACTTCTTTGTTTACGATGAGAGCGGCACAAACCTTGTCCACCCGATTATCCCTGAGCTAATCGGACAAAACTTATTGAGTCTGCAGGATGAAAACGGTGATTTTCTGATTGAAGCTTTGCTGTATCAGGCGCAGAGCGGCGGTGGTTTTCATAGCTACTTATGGCAAAAACCCTCAACAGGCGAAAACGTTCCTAAGCTCAGTTACGCTGCTTGGCTCGACAAATGGAAGTGGATGATCGGTACTGGTCTTTACATGGAAGATGTATCGACCGAGGTTGCCAAGTTGCAGTCAGAAATAAATCAAAACATCGAAACCACATTTTTTACTGTGGTTGTGATTGTGATTGTCACGGTAGCGGTGATCGTGGTGATCACCTTAGCGGTTAATTTACACGAACACAGGCTCGCAGACCGTAGCCTGAAAGAATTGGCGCATAAAACGGTGATGTTTCAAGAAGACGAGAAAAAACATCTCGCTCGGGAACTGCATGACGGAATCAACCAACTGCTGGTTTCAAGCAAGTGTCACTTGGACTTACTCAGCAGTAAAATTGAGCAGCCTGAGCTGCAAAAATACTTATCGAAATCGCAGCACTCTTTGATGACCGCGATTAATGAAGTGCGCAATATCTCGCATCAATTGCGTCCAAGTGCGCTAGACGATATTGGTCTGGAAGCGGCAATGAACAGCTTACTTCAAGACTATAAAGCGCACTCGGGCGTAGAAATTGAAACGTCGTTGTCTACTGAGCCTGGACGTTTGCATTCAGAGGCCGCGACAACCTTATATCGTGTGGCTCAGGAATCGCTCACTAACATTGAGAAACATTCCAATGCGACAAAAGTGAGTGTCATCTTGCAGCAGATGGGTAATATGTTGCAGTTAATTATTCGTGACGATGGCGTCGGCTTTGACGTCAATAGCGCGATGCGAAAAGGCGGAATCGGGTTACGCAATATGCGTGAGCGAGTAGAGTTTATTGGTGGTGACTTCGAAATCGAGAGTGAACCTGGGTTTGGAACGGAAATAACCGTGTTGTTGCAATTGGATGGATTGGTTTATGGATAGAACAATTCGCGTGGTCATTGCAGATGATCACCAAGTAGTTTTGGATGGATTTATTGCGCGGTTGCAAATGGAGTCGGGTATTGAAGTCATCGGCACGGCAAGTAACGGCTTGGAAGCGATTAACGTCGTAAGGGAGTTACAGCCAGACGTTGTATTGATGGACGTAAGCATGCCAGTAATGAACGGCATAAAAGCCACCAGTGTAATTCGTGAAGAAAACCCGAGTGCAAAAGTATTGATGCTGACCATGCATGATAACCGCGAATACATTATGAAAGTAATGCAGGTGGGCGCGGTCGGTTACATGCTAAAAGAAATCAGCGCGGAAAAAATGGTTCAGGCGATCAAAACGGTCAACCAAGGTTCAACGTACTTTTGTGAGTCAGTGACGCAAACGCTATTTTCTCAGGAAGTGACGCCGGCAGCGCAAAAACCGAATCCGTTGAGTCGTCGAGAAGAGGCTGTACTCAAGCTAGTTGCCCAAGGCAACAGCAGTAAGAAAGTCGCCTCGCTATTGAATATCAGTTATCGCACCGTCGAAACTCACCGTCAAAACATCAAACACAAATTGGATTTACACAGCACGGCGGAATTAGCCAAATACGCAGTGGAAAAAGGGCTAGTGAGTTAGGCGAGAATGAGAATTAATGTTAGTATGGCCTCGTTTTCTTCTATGCAACTAAGACAATGAAATATCCAGTCAATCAACACCAAGACTACCATGCTCACATTTACTTTGATGAGCAAACTCGCGATTTCTCTTTTGAGCTACGTGAGCGAATTCAGAGTGAACTCGGCTTCGCTGTGGGCAATTTTCACCAGAAGTTGGTAGGGCCACATCTGCGTTGGAGCTTTGCCATCGAGTTCAAACAAGAACAATTTGACCTGCTGATCCCTTGGCTCGATAAAGCGCGAGCAGACCTGTCTGTACTTGTTCATGCCGTTACCGATGACGACTACAAAGATCACACCGATTATGCCTACTGGCTGGGTTCTGAAGTTGAGTTAAACCTGACTCGGCTGTAGTGCTATTAGCATTATTAATCGTAATGACAAATAGGCTGATTTGATACGATAGGTGAGAGTTCTGTATAAGGCTTGTTTAAAGTTATTCTGGACTCTCCCTACTAATGAACCAGCTTATTGATGCTCTTTTTACCCACGGATACTACGTCTGGGACAACTTTTTAACCCCAGATGAAGTCGCTGAGTTGAGAGAACATCTGCCAAGTGAATGGAACAAAGCTCGTATTGGTCGTAGTGAAGAAGCCATTCGAGAAGCTTCTATTCGTAGCGATAAAATCCAATGGTTAGAGCCGACCATGGGCAAGTCAGTCGAGTCTTTCTTAGACCGAATGGAAGAAATACGACTGGAGACAAATCGCCATTTTTTCTTGGGCTTGTTTGAGTTTGAAGCACACTTTGCCAAATACGAACAAGGCGATTTTTACCAAAAGCACCTCGATAGTTTTCAACATAACCGCAACCGTAGGCTGACAATCGTTTTCTACCTAAATGATGATTGGCAGGAAAGCGATGGCGGTGAGTTAGTGGTTTACGATCTCGACGACAACTTACTAACCAAGATCTCTCCGCAAGCAGGGCGTTTAGCGGTGTTCTTTTCAGAACAGTTTCCCCATGAAGTTCTGCCAGCGAACAGAAAGCGTTACAGCATTGCAGGGTGGTTTCGTGTAAACGGCGTTACCGAAAACCACCTAGATATCGCCAACTGATTCAATGAAAAGCTCACCAGTAAGCACGCTGGTGAGCTTGTTATTGTTTAGACACAGAAATGGCAGTTTTCTTCGTTGAGACCAAATTGACCTCTGCGAATCGCTAGGTGGGCCTGACCTTCTTCCAACCCCATCTGATAACCCTTATCCAAAATCGTTTTGTTCATTGTCAGGCGTTTCACGTCAAAGTCCTCGCTAGGTGCAATCACTCGAATGGCTGCATCGGCTGGTGGATTACGAATAAACTGCAACGATTGATTGTAATTCTCGGCGCGGTTTTTCATCGCCTCTGCAATTTTCGGATGTTTCGCTAGCAAGCGTTCCAACAGCCAAGAATGGCGCGTTTTTGGCATCTCATAGCTCAGCGGGTGAGACAAAACCACCGTAATGTCACGTGCTCCTCGGCGATAAGCTTCAATGACCGGAATCGAATCCGCAACGCCGCCATCGGTGTAGCATCCGCCGGAGAAACAAGGAGTGCGTTTGTAAACTAATGGCAGCGCACTGGTTGCTTCAATCACATCGCTAAGGTTGTGGCGGTTCACGCTGTAGTAGTCTGCTTTACCGGTTTCGACATTCGTTGCTACCGCAAGCATTGGTGGACTTTGCTGGAATGCTTGTTCATCAATCGGATATTGGCGTTGAGACTCGGATACCAACCACTTTACATCGACTAAGTTGCCGCCTTTAAGGAAGCGTTTTGGATTAAAAAAGGCGCTGTCAGTGGCGAGCGTCGTAATAACATCGTAGCTGCGCTTGTGTTGCTTTGAGAGATAGCCAATCAGATTCGAAGCGCCTGCTGAAACGCCCACTGTAAAGTCAAAAGGGTAATAATCTTGCTGAATAAAGGTGTCTAGTACGCCCGCTGCAAATATGCCGCGCATTGCGCCGCCTTCTACTACTAGTGCTTTCATTTGTTCTCATTCGTATCTGTTTTTTTTATAGCGTACTGAACTCGTTGAACTCATGATAATCGGTTGTATTAATCGTTGAGATAGGTGTTACCTTAAATAAATAACGCCTATCAAATTGATAGTTTTAATCGGATTTAACTATTTATCTGCCCACGTTAAATTAATCCCACAGACACAAAAGATGTTAACGAAAATCTGAGGGCAAAGATTATGACGACACATGTAAACCTAATTGGCTTGAACCAAAATGACGCACAACAACTGGCAAATGAGTTGAACCATCTACTTGCACATTACCAAGTGTTGTACATGAATACTCGTGGCTATCACTGGAACATCAAAGGTCAGGCATTCTTTGAGCTACACGCTAAATTTGAAGAAATTTATACCGATCTCCAGGTTAAGATTGATGAACTTGCAGAGCGAATCCTGACGCTTGGCTTTACACCAGATCATAGTTTTAGCCAGTACCTTGAAGGCAGTTCAATCCTAGAACATCGCAACGCAACCCAAGGTATTGACTGCGTACGTGGTCTGGTTAGCGGATTCAGCACTTTGCTTGTTAAGCAGCGCAGTATTCTTGAGCGTGCCAGTGAAGCCAACGATGAGGGTACAGCAGCTTTGATGGGTGATTACATCCGTGAACAAGAAAAGTTGATGTGGATGCTTAACGCTTATCTTCAATAAGTAGCTGTATGGACATACAGAAAACTTGACGAATTGGTTTGAGTAACTATACTGTTTATATAAACAGGTAAAGGAGGTAGCATATGATATGGGAAACCATTGAACGCGTTAACCGCCTACGTCAAAAGGCGTTGTCAGACCCGGAGTTTATTCAATCGGCGAAAGCCCATGAAAGGGCGATAAAAGACCAAGAAGACGGTTATGTCGCCCAGAATAAACGTGGTAAGAAAGCCAAAGCGAAGTCTCTGGCTGATATTTATAAACAGGTCGATTTTTCAGAGCAACCTGATGATCGCCATCATTGATTCTTGCAACGTAACTTACCTTATCAACGACTAACAAACACAATTCTTAAAACGATAAAAAGCAGCCACGGTGGCTGCTTTTTTTGTATTTATTCTGCTAGAAAATCAGGCAAAAAAAGGACCACTTTAAAAGCCCGATATGCAAAGCATTGGCCAAGGCTTGAAAGTGGTCTCACCACAGGAAGTAATTTTTACTCAGTATCTTCTTGGGAGAAGATAAACTTAGTGTAGACCACTTTTCGAGCATGCACTGGATGAGACGAAGGAAGCTTGGATAAATGTCATCTTCATTAGGATAAAAAGTCACTAATCCTCAATAATTGTAAGTTTAATTTGTGTGGTAATTTAGTTGTTTTTTGGTGAAATATCCCACAATTATGAATTTATGCGGCAGTTATTTGCTATTTAGTTTTATTTTATTGGAGCGAAATTATTATAATGCCGCCCGAGGTTTGATCGGTAACAATGAAAGTTAGGTTTTCTCGCCGATCTCTGAGATATAGCTCACATGAGCTCTGCCTGTTGCATTGGTTTCAGCGTAAAATGCGTCTCCTAAAATATAGAAAACCTGGTACACCGGATAATTATAATGGATAACAAATTAGGTCTTAGCTCTCTGACCGCGATCGTCATTGGTTCGATGATTGGCGCAGGGGTTTTTAGCTTACCGCAAAACATGGCTTCTGTTGCGAGCCCAGCTGCGGTGATGATTGGCTGGACAATCACCGGCATTGGGATGATCTTTCTGGCGCTTTCTTTCCAAAAATTGGCGTTTCACCGCCCTGAAGTCGATAGTGGGGTATTCGGCTATGCAAAAGAGGGGTTTGGTGATTTCGTCGGATTCTGTTCGGCGTGGGGATATTGGCTCAGTGCTATGCTCGCAAACGTCTCTTACTTGGTGATCGTATTCAGCACTTTGGGGATGCTTTTCGATACACCAGACTCTGTGTTATTTGGTCAAGGTAATACTTGGATCTCGATTGCTGGCGCGTCTTGTCTATTGTGGATGGTGCATGCGTTGGTGTTACGAGGGGTGCAAACCGCAGCGCTGATCAACATGGTGACGACGTTTGCTAAGTTAATCCCGCTGTTAATCTTTGTCATATGTACCTTTATTGCGTTTCGTTGGGACACCTTTACGCTCGACTTTACTGGTTTGCATTTCGGCGAAGAGCACGATTTGCTGTCACAAGTTAAGAGCACCATGCTGATTACGGTATGGGTATTTATTGGTATTGAAGGCGCTGTGGTGGTATCAAGTCGCGCTCGCGACCGCAAAGATATCGGCCGAGCGACAATTCTTGGTCTGCTGACAGCACTTGCGATTTATGTCTTTGTCACATTGTTATCGATGGGTGTTATTAAGCCAACCGAACTTGCGGAGTTCCAAAACCCGTCGATGGCAAAAGTGTTGACGCATATTCTTGGTCCATGGGGGCAGTACATCATTAGTGTTGGCCTATTGATTTCTGTATGCGGCGCTTTCTTAAGCTGGACAGTCCTTGCTGCGGAAGCGCCTTACCTGTGCGCCAAGGAAAAGATGTTTCCTAAGGCCTACGGTAAACTCAATGCGGCAGGAAGCCCGGTTAAAGCGCTTACATTGACCAACATCTGGATTCAGGTATCGCTTATCGTGGTGATGTTTGCGGGGAGCACTTACGACACCTTGTTAGTTATTGCATCGGAAATGATCTTAGTGCCGTATTTCCTCGTTGGGGCGTTTGTACTGAAAATCGCTTTGCAAGAAAGAAACCGTGGCAGCTTGTTGATGATCGGCTTAGGTGCAGCTGTTTATGGTGTTTGGCTGCTTTACGCGTCTGGTCTGAATTACCTGATGTTATCGGCAATCTTGTATGTACCTGGCTTGTACTTTTACATCCAAGCGAAGAAAGAGCTGGGCATTAATCCGTTCCAAGGGAAAGAGCGGTTAGGGGCTTGCGCTCTTAGCTTAGTCGCTGTTGTGGCTGTTGGAATGCTGTGGAATGGAATGCTCGCGGTATAGAATAATAAAATCCCCTCACATGAGGGGATTTTTTATATCGCGTCACAGCCGTTTTAATGCATAGCGATTACGTGATGTTTCTAAAATCGTTAGCAGTAACCCAATCCATATCAATCCAAAGCTGATGGCTTTGACTTCATCAAACATTTCATTAAATAGAAAAATCGCCAACAGAAACTGAATGGATGGTTCGATATATTGCATCAAGCCAACGGTCGACATGCTGGTTAATCGAATCGCAATCGAATAGAACACTAACGGAATTAACGTTGCTGGCGCCGCGCCCATATACAATAACAGCGTATTTAGATCCGCTTGAACGATAACACTACCAACCGTGAGCTCTTTAAATAGCAAATACCCAATCGCAAAGGGAGCAAGCAGCAACGCTTCCATAAATAAGCAAGTACTCCAGCTGTAGGCGATCTTTTTCTTGCACAAACCATAGAGTGAAAAGAATATCGCCATGATCAAAGCAATAAACGGCATTTCACCATATTGAATGATTTGGTAACTCAAGCCGATGGTCGCGAGCGTTAAGGCGATTTTCTTTCCGGGTGACAAGATTTCACCAAATACCATCACACCTAGTGCGCACATCATCAAAGGAGTAATAAAGAACCCTAAGCTCGCATCAATGACGCGGTTGTGGGTAAGTGCCCAGATGAACGCTGTCCATGAAAGTGACATCACCACCGTACCTATAAACGTCAGCTTTAACGAACGTTTATCCGCCCAAGCTTCTTTCAAGTTAGGTAACTTGCGAGTGACTGCCAAACAGATCAATAGGCAGCAGGGAATTGATGCGAGTAGGCGAACTGGCAAGAGTTCATCCATCGCCGCATTCGGTAAAAACTGGTAATAGAGAGGCAGGATTCCCCAGAGAAAAAAGGAGAGTGCAGCCATCCAATTGCCTAGACGTTGCTCAGACATAAGTGCATCACATTGAATGGAAATTGAACGAAATTTACGTGCTATGATTAGCAAAGTAAAGTGTTTTACGTCGCATAAGTGCTTTTCTAGCTTCGCCTTTATATCAATTATTTCAGTGCGAAGTTATTTAGCTGGAAAATATCGACATATTTATCTATATTCAGCCGTTAAACTGTTATTAAAGAGCAATAATCTAAGCCCGCTTTGTAGCTTGAAACCATGAAGGTTTGTTTTTTAGATTGTTCAAGGCTTATGATTAAAAGGAGTAACTCATGAGCGCAGTAGAACAACGACGCGAATTCTACCGCCTAAAATATCCTAGACGAGCGATGCCAAGCGTTCGTTTTTCTCAAGAGAGGTTCCGTGTTAGCGAATTGTCTGAGGGTGGAATGCGCATCGTTATGAACGGTTTCACCAAATTGCAGGTCGGAACTGAGATGAAAGGATTGTTGTCACTACATAACGGCTGTGAAATTGCCGTTGAAGGAACCGTGTTGAGGTTTGCTGGTGAAGAAGTAGTGATTCAATTTGATAAAGGTCCATCGTTTAAACATATGGTGGATGAACAACGTAATATTCGTAATAACTATCCGATTTACTTTGAACGTGTCCGCAGCGGGATATATGACTCGAATTAACTAGCTAGCACGATAGTGAAATAAACAAAACCCACCATTCGGTGGGTTTTTTCATTTCTGGTGATAGGTTTTAAACTTTGAATTGGGCGACCAATCTATCTAAGTTTTCACACTGTTCAGACAGCGCCTGACACGCACTTTCAGAATGATTGACCATTTCGACCATTTGCTTGCTGTTGTCGAGAATACGCGTCACGTTGTTGTTTACTTCTTCACTCACGCTATTTTGTTCGCTTGCTGCAGTAGCAATGTGGGTATTCATTTCATTCATTTTAGCGATAGACGCCATGATCTCTTTCAGTGAATCTGAGGCGCTTCCTGCCGTTACAATTGTCTGCTGTCCGCTTTCTTTACTCGCTTCCATGACAGTGACGGCTTCACGTGCACCTTCCTGAAGCTTCTCAATCATCGTCTGAATCTCGCCGGTGCTTTCTTGAGTGCGGCCTGCTAATGAACGTACTTCGTCAGCAACTACCGCGAATCCTCGACCTTGCTCGCCTGCACGAGCGGCTTCGATCGCTGCGTTAAGTGCCAGAAGGTTGGTTTGGTCAGCAATACCGCGAATCACATCAAGGATAGAAGCGATGTTACCAACGTCTGTGTCTAGGTTGTGAATGACGACGCTTGCGTTATCGATCTCTTGAGCGAGTGTCTCAATTGAGTTCACAGTACTGTTAAGCACTAGACCTGTGTTAGAAGCCTCGTCGTTTGCATTAGTACTTGCGAGAGCTGCTTCCTCAGCGCTAGAAGCAACGCTTTCGCTGGTCGCTTGCATTTCATTGACGGCTGTTGCGACCATTTCACTTTCTTGTTGCTGATGACCAGAGAAATCCGCGACAGATTGTGTGAGCGACTTAATGTTCTCCATCTCTGCGCGTACCGCGTTAGAGGAGACGATCACTTGGCTCACTGTGGAATGGATTCGCTCTACAAACTGGTTAAATGCTTTCGATAGCTGACCTAATTCATCTGTACTTTGTACTTCAATACGCTGTGATAGGTCGCCATCACCTGTTGCGATGTCTTTCATGGCGCTATTGATGCGGTTAATTGGGCTGAGGATCAGTTTATTAGAAACCCAGAACGAGAAACCTACCAACACCACTGCGATCAGTGCACTTAGCTCAAGCACCAACTTACTCGATTCAATAGAAGAAGCGGATTCTTCGCGCAGCGTAAGTTGCAACTGTTCTACTTGCTCACGAATGGTAGTGAGTTGTTCGCGGATGATGCGGAACTCGTTATCTAACTTCTCGCGGTTTTGTTCATAGTATGAAATAGCCTGAGATGGGTTTTCAAACATCGGCTCGTAGAGTTTTACCCATGCGGTGGTGGCAGCTGCGATTTTATCAATTTCTCGTTGCTGCTCAGGGGAAAGGTGTCCCGCTTCCACCAGTACGCTGGCTTTACTCAATCGGGGGACTGCTTTGTAGGCATTGTCCTTAAATTCTTCAATGTTGTAGTCAATGTCAGCCTGGGTCTTAGCTAACATCACTCCCTGTGCCGCGGTAATGACTTGATAGAGGTCTCGATAACCATCTTCCAAGCTATCCATCACGGGTTGTACTTCATTGTTTAGCTGATCGTTAAGAGATTCTTGGCGGTCAGCTTGAATCACGTTGAGGGTGGTTGTGCTGGCAATCACCGTAGCGAGTAGCACAATAGGTAGAGCAAGCTTATGTTTTATTTTAAGGCTATTTAGCATAGTGCATCCTAAACAATTGATTTTAATCAAAAATTATTACAGGTTTATTATAAGGGAATGTGCTTAGTTACTTATTGCAGCTTGCTATATAGCGTATTTATTATCAAGTGTGTCGTATGGTAAAAATAAAATTATATGAGTCATTATTGTCACAATTGTTGATAATTTAGACGAACATCCAACTTGGGGAGAGGCGCAGAGATTATTTTTGCTTAAAAAATAGCCAAAAATCAGGGTGTTGGAGATTGGAAAGAGGAAATGAGTTTTCGAATGACCAGAAAGGTGAAACCCCAGAGGTGGTAAGTCTCTGGGGTTTCGAATTTTTTAGAAGTCTCGGATGGTAAGGCCGATATTCTTAATATGCAAAAGGCTAGGATTTAATCCGAATAATTCCTTGGTAGGGAATTAGATGCGGATGAAGTCCATGTGCTCAACTTTTGGCTTGTAAGCGTGACGTTGAACGTCTTGTGGCTTAACTTTTACTTCAGCGCCGTCGATTACTAGAACGATACCTTCGTAGAACTCAGGCTTGTCCATTTGGTTAACAACGTCGTCGTGGTTAAGAACGATTGATACTGGCGCTTCTGAACCACCGTAAACGATAGCAGGGAAATTACCAGTGTGACGTAGGCGGCGGCTCGCACCTTTACCTAGTTCAGTACGTACTACTGCTTCAAATTTCATAGTATTACTCTCAAATATGAATAAATTAACTTCACATCCAGCAATGCGACCTTGCCAGAATGTATATAACGCTTTACGAGTAATTGGTAGTAACTCATAAAACGAGCGCGGATACTAACACTGTCTTGGCTTTCGGGCAATAGATAATAGTGTTAAGCGACTATCTTTTGATTAAATCTATTCAATTAGTTAGCGAATTTAACATCGCCCATGATCCCTGCGGTTATATTTCATTCGTTTGAACGAAATTCAGCTATCAACCAGAGAGAATCGATCCGGCTATGCTTGCGGTTTTTGGAACGACAAACTGGCTTTCAAGCCGCCTAATGCGCTTCTGGATAAAGAGAGCTCGCCACGGTAGCTGTGCGCAACTTCACTGACAATATTTAACCCTAATCCGCTGCCTGGAGTCGTTTCGTCTAATCTAACGCCTCTGCGCGTCACTTGTTGGAGTTTGTCATCGGGAATGCCTGGTCCATCATCTTCGATGGCAATAGCGATGCGTCCGTTGTCTAACTGTTCGGCATGTACGCGAATGATACTGCTCGACCACTTGTAAGCGTTTTCCAATAAGTTGCCGACCATCTCGTCAAAGTCAGTGTTTTCGACAGCAATTTCAATCTCTGAGTCAAGCTCGTTAATCAGTGTGACCTCACGTGAAGCATACACTTTGTCGAACGCCATCGAGATTGCGTCTATCCTTTCGCTCGGTTTGGTTTTAACCGCTAGGATGTGTTTTGCTCCCGCCATTCTGGTGCGCCCAAGGTGATAATCTATTTGATTTTGGATTTGGTTTATCGGCTCTTGGAACCGTTGTTTGATCTGTTCATCGTCTAGTGTAGAAATTTCATTGCGAATCACAGACAGTGGCGTTTTTAGTGCGTGGGATAGATTGCCTGAGTGGTTTCGTGCCCGTTCAAGCAACTCTTGATAGTGAAAGAGCAGGGCATTGAGGTCATCGACCACAGGTGCGACTTCTCTTGGGTATTCGTTATCGAGTCTTTCTTTGTCACCAGCGCGCATTTGCGATAACTCCTTGCGCATTTTTGACAATGGGCTAAGCGACCACAGAATCTGGATCATAATGATAAACAGAATGCCGAAGTAGAGCAGTGCTAAGATCACCCACAGCTGATTCATTAATTTGGACACGGTGGTTTTTATCGGTTGCTCATCAATGCCAACCAGTATTTTGATTGGACCATCGTAATCAGGAAAATAGAGCGAGGTTTCGAGCAGAATGAGGTGTTCTGATTTCGCACCGAGCGGTTTCTTCTCGAGTGACGTATACGTTATGCGCTGGTCCCATAAAGAACGTGAGCGTAGTAAGTCATTCGCAGTTTCTACTGACCAGTATAGGCCGCTATAAGGTTGATAAAAGCGTGGGTCGGCGAGTTGTGCACTAAGGTGAAGTTGGCCTTTTTCATTGACATCAATTGCCGCCGATAACTCGTCTAAATACAAAGAGAGCTGCTCTTTAGTGTCATCGACCATGTAACTGTAAACTTGCTGAGGGACGGTAATGCCCGCGGCGATGATCATTGCGGTCAACCAGACCACAGCCGCTAATACTAAGCGACTGCGTAAGCTTAAACGTTTTAGTAAATGACGTTTACTATTCGGCATTCAGTTGGTATCCCAAGCCTCGAACCGTTTTGATCACTTTTGGGGCGATTTTCTTGCGAATACGGCCAATAAACACCTCGATGGTATTAGAGTCGCGGTCGAAATCCTGTTTGTAGATATGTTCGACCAGTTCAGTGCGCGAAATGACCTTTTCAGGGTTGTGCATAAAGTACGCGACGACTTTGTACTCCAACGCGGTTAAGCTGATGGGATTACCTTGCCACATCACTTTTGAACTGCGCGTGTCTAGGCTTAGATTGCCGATTTGAATTATCGGCGAAGCATTACCGGATGCGCGTCGCAGCTGAGCGCGTATGCGCGCGATCAGTTCAACCATCTCGAACGGTTTCGTTTGGTAATCGTCGGCACCCGCATTAAGGCCTTCGACACGCTGCGTTAAGCCATCACGCGCACTTAAGATGATTACTGGTGTGTTAATGTTTTCGTCACGGATGCTTTTCAGTACCGTCAAGCCATCCAGCTTTGGCAACCCCAAATCCAGTACAATCGCATCCCATTCTTCTGATGTTGCACGGTAGAGTGCGTCAATGCCATCCTGAGAAAGCTCAGGTACCCAGCCTGTTTGTTCTAATGCTTCAATGATCTGTTCGCCCAAGCGTGGCTCGTCTTCAACAACCAGTATTTTCATATTCTTTGTCTTCTATTTCTTGAGGGCTTTAGTGAAGTTTCGACCTTTAATTTCCAGCATTTCGAAGGTCTGCGCGTTATATTCCACTTTGATGATGTTGTTATTGTGGTTGAGCTTGAGTTCGTAAACCCAAATACCGTCGTCTTCTTCAAGCTCTACTTCAATAATACGCCCGTGCAGATCTCGTTCAACCGCTGCATACATTTCTGAGAATGGACGAATGTCGCCTTTTTTTACCGCTTGATAGACTTCGTCTTGATCTTCATCGAACTCAATTTCTGTGCCTGGCTTATAAACGTCTTGCACCAACGCGTGCCCGTTTTTCTGAGCAAGCGCTGGTTGCAGAGGCATCAAAGCCGTTGCAGTTGAAAGGCATAAAATAAACGCTGGTTTGAGCATGACTTTCCCCAAGTTGAACCAATTAATCTCTATATTACTAACGTTATCTGAACACTAAGTGAATAACCTTGTTATCCGCTGGTCAGCTCGTCTTGGAATATTTTATCGCGCATTTTCCAGAATCGACCAACCTTACGTGCAATGACAAACTGTGGCAGTCGAAAACGATGCTGGTTGTTGACCACTTTAGTCGGCGAAGCTTCGTCAAAAGGGCGGTGCTTGTCGGCAAGATGGGGACGAACAAAGTGATCTTTGAAGCGTTGCTTCTGGTTTTTGGTTGTGAGTGGCCAAAACTCGTGTACCTGCGCTTGATTGTCACCAATGTAGGTTACTTTGAGGCTACTTTTGCCTTTCTCGTCTTTATGTACGCTGAGATCCATATCTTTGCATTCGAACACCAGTGCGTCTTTCAGGTTGAGTGCCTCTTTGAGCTTTTTGTCTGGGTCGACCAGAGTAGCGTCGCACTCGTGACAAATACGCGCGGCAATATCGTTGTCCGCTCCGCATTCACCGCAATATTTGGCTCGGAAGCGGTAGTTACAGTGCTCACGCTCTCCGGTTTCGTCATCTTCAAAAAAACCTTGGCATTTGCGGCCGAAGTGCTCAATCAAAAAGCCATTGCTGTCGAGCTTGCCCCAAAAGTTATTGTTAAATCCGCAAGCGGGGCAGGGAATGGTGATAATTTCTGAGTCTGAATCCGGTTTAGGATTGCCGACTTCCGGTTGATACAAATCGTAGCTGTTGCCCGCATAGTCGAGGACTAAACACTCTTCTTTCCCTGGTGAGAGACGCAAACCGCGACCAACGATTTGCTGGTAAAGGCTGATGGATTCTGTCGGGCGTAGGATCGCAATTAAATCAACGTGTGGGGCGTCAAAGCCCGTGGTTAATACTGAAACGTTGACCAAATACTTGATCTTGCGGTCTTTAAAGTCTTGAATGATGCGGTCACGTTCAATTGTGGGTGTATCACCAATGACCAAAGCAGTTTGGCCTTCTGGCAACAATGAGAAAATCTCTTGTGCGTGACGGACGGTGGCCGCAAAGATCATAATGCCTTGTTTGTCTTTGGCGAGGTGAACGATTTGCTCGACAATCTGCGGAGTGGCGCGCTTGGCTTTGTCGATTACCATGTCGAGTTCCGCTTCTTTGTAACGACCAGTAGACGCAGGCGTAAGTTGAGAGAAGTCGTAGCTCAATACTGGGGCGTCCATCATTCGTGCAGGGGTGAGGAATTTCTCATCCAACAGATAGCGAATTGGGAGCTCAAAAATACAGTCACGGAAAAAACGTGGCTCTTCTGTGCGTACCAGTCCACGCGTATGGTATTGGTAGATCCATCCCATGCCGAGACGGTACGGCGTCGCGGTCAAACCGAGCACTTTGATGCCGACATTAAGTTCTTTTAAGTGACTGATGACTTTTTGATAGCTGGTGTTTTTGTTATCAGGTACTCGGTGGCACTCGTCAATGACCAACAAAGAAAACTGATTTTTGAAATCGTCCAGATTACGCACCACAGACTGAACCGAAGCAAACACCACTTGTTGGTCGGTTTCTTTGCGTCCTAATCCTGCCGAATAAATTGCGCCTTTTAAACCATAGCCTTCGTATTTTGCATGGTTTTGTTCAACCAACTCTTTAACGTGCGCAAGCACCAGCACGCGACCTTTGGCGAGGCGCGCTAACTCGGCAATCACCAAGCTTTTTCCTGCGCCAGTAGGCAGTACTAGAACCGCGGGAGAGGAATGCTTACGAAAGTAATGAATAACGGCTTTTACTGAGTCGGCCTGATAGGGACGGAGTGTATACATAAAATGTGTGAAATAGCTCAACTATTTGATTCAGTCGCACTATAATACCTCACCTGACAAAGATGAGGTATTCATGCGTTTAGATAAATATTTGTGTGATGCACTAGGTGCGACACGTAAAGAAGCGACAAAAATCATTAAGAGTGGCGATGTCACTGTCAATGACATCGTACAAAAAAGCGGTTCATACAAGGTAACGGACGAATGTGTCGTTGAGTGGCAAGGTCGAGAAATCGCCAAACCGGGTCCTCGTTACATTATGCTTTTTAAACCTGATGGTTATGTTTGCTCGCATGAAGACGGTTTCAACCATACGGCGTTTGTTTTACTGGATGAAGTGAAAATGGAAGACCTTCATTTCGCAGGTCGTTTAGACGTTGATACAACAGGCTTGGTTTTGATCACTGATGATGGTCAATGGTCTCATCGTATTACGTCACCAAAGCACAAATGTGAGAAAACGTACCGTGTGTGGCTCGCCGACCCAATCGGAGCGGACTACAAACAGAAGTTTGCTGAAGGTATTGAGCTGCGCAATGAGAAAGAAGCGACGTTACCCGCTAAACTGGACATTGTAGACGAAAGCGAAAATGAAGTATTACTGACCATAGTGGAAGGTAAATACCACCAAGTGAAGCGCATGTTTGCCGCGTTAGGTAACAAGGTAGAGCATCTTCACCGTGAACGTATCGGTGCGATTGAGTTAGATGAAGCACTAGAACCGGGTGAATATCGCTATCTAACTCAAGATGAAATTGATTCTGTTTGGAACTAATCATAACCACAGGAAATAGTTTAGTTCCTAATGGGAACTAGTCTTTTTTCATTAATTGAATGAATATAAGCACAAGGCTCGCAGATGCGGGTCTTTTGTTTCTGTTAGTCGGTAGCAAGGAGGCAACTAGTCTAACGCCATCAAGAAGGAGATTTATGTCTAGTTCTGCAATTGAGCAAACCAAAGCTCCGCAAATCACTTTTCTTTTGTTCCTTATTCTGGGAGCCATTGGTGCTCTGACGCCTCTCGCCATTGACATGTATTTGCCGGCGATGCCAGATATCGCACACGATTTAGGCGTGGCAGACGGTGCAGTGCAAATTACCTTAACCGCGTACACCGCAGGTTTTGCTATTGGTCAGCTTCTTCATGGTCCGTTGGCGGACAGTTATGGTCGTAGACCAATCTTGATCCTTGGCGTGTTGTTTTTCGGTATCGCGTCTTTAGTGAGCGCGACAACAACCAGCATTGAAGCGTTAACCTATGTGCGTACGGCGCAAGGTTTTGCGGGTGCCGCTGCGGCTGTCATCATTCAAGCAGTTGTACGTGATATGTTTGACCGTGAAGACTTCGCTCGTACTATGTCGTTCGTCACCTTGGTGATTACTATTGCGCCGCTTGTTGCGCCGATGATCGGTGGTCACTTAGCGATTTGGTTTGGCTGGCGTTCTATCTTCTGGGTATTAGCGATCTTTGCTGCTGTGGTTATCTCGTTAGTTTTTTGGAAAATCCCAGAAACCCTGACCGCAGAAAAGAGGCAACCACTACGCTTTAGAACCACGATTCGAAACTATGCTCGTTTGTGTGCCAACCCTGTTGCGATGGGGCTGATCTTTTCTGGCGCGTTTTCGTTTTCGGGCATGTTTGCTTTCTTAACCGCTGGCTCGTTTGTCTACATTGATATTTACGGTGTCCGTCCAGATCATTTTGGTTATTTGTTTGGTCTTAACATCGTGGCGATGATCATTATGACCAGTGTCAATGGTCGATTGGTGAAGAAAGTCGGTTCACATGCAATGCTGCGATTTGGTTTAGCCGTACAGTTATTCGCCGGTCTAGGGCTTTTCATCACTTGGATGCTTGACCTCGGGCTATGGGGAACGGTACCTTTCGTGGTCTTATTTATCGGCACGTTATCGACGATCGGTAGCAACTCCATGGGACTGCTTCTGAGTGGTTATCCTACTATGGCAGGAACCGCCTCTTCATTGGCGGGTACGCTACGTTTCGGTACGGGGTCGATTATCGGTGCAGTTGTTGCCATGCTGCCAAGCGGTGCCACTTGGCCGATGATTACCGTTATGTCGGCATGTTCGATTTTGTCTGCCGCGTTTTACTGGATATTTGGAAGAAAGGCTTAATGTCTGAATATACAATTGAGATTCAAAAATTAGTTAATGCCGCGCTTGATGAGCTTGCGGCGGAACACAAGTCTGGTAAAGCGGTTAACGCACCAGTTGCGAATAACCATTACTTGGTGCGTTGGGTGACCAAAGCGCTGAAATCACAGCGTTTCCCACGTTGTGTGGTAGATGATTTAACGCGTTGGCAAAAAGCAGGGCGTTCGAAAGGCAACGACGCAGGATTGATGTTCACGTTTCAACGCATCAGTAAGTTCTACGGCGAATTTTTCGCGCAAGACAAACCTGAGCGAATCATAAAAGACAGCGACGTTGAAGCGTTTCTCGATATGATGGAAAACGAAGGTTGGGAAGTTTCAACTTCTGAGCCGTTAGTCGGGTGCGGCAAAGTGCAGCTTTACACTGAAGGACAGAACTCGTTGGGGCTGTGTGCAGACCAATGCGACAGCTGTTTTGATGGTGAGTTGCTGGTTAAACCGATGAGTTGGTTTGTACGTGGGCACCACGCTCAGTTCGTAGAGAAAGCAACTCAAGCGGGCTTTATGGTTCACAAAGTGACAGATTATAAGTCTAATGTTAAGTACCACGGTGAATACCTGATTTATCCTGGTAATCGTGGTCAGCATTTGGCAGAAATTCCGCTCAGCTTTCAGATCTAGTTTCTGGGCATAATATTAAAAAGAGCTTCCATATAAGGAAGCTCTTTTTGCATATAAGGCTTTACTGCTCGTGTTTTCATTGTTATTTGGCTTTTCTAACGATCGCTTTAACCATGCCTTTAAAGATAAACAGGTGAGCGGGCATCATCGCAAACCAATACAACAAGCCGCGTAAACCCTGTGGATGCCACCATGCCGTCACGTTGAGTCGACGTCTGTCGCCCAAATCCTCAATGGTAAATTCCAGTCGTCCGAGTCCCGGTCCTTTCATACCAAATAATAACGATAAAAAGCGCGACTCCTCACAGCGGATGACTTTCCACGAATCGATAAAGTCTCCAACTTTGAGCTCTGGTCCTGGTGGGGAGCGTCTAACGGGCTTACCGCCGCCGAAAAATATATCCAGCCACTCTCGCGTACGCCAAAGTGCATTTGCAAAGAAGTATCCTTCTTTACGACTACCAATTTGTTTTACGACTTGCCACAACTGTTCGTTGCTGGATTGCGTTTCTATGGTTGCGCCAGTCTGCTTAGGATAGTAACCGTATCCCGCTTGCCAACGCTTTAATGCCGCTGGGTCAAAGCCCCAGACTTCACTGCGAACAAAAGTGCCTTCCGCTGCGATACTGTCTTTAACCATATCGCGGAACGAGATAAGTGTTTGCGGGTATTTGGTGCGGATATCTTGTGATTGAGCGATAAAGTCATGCTCTAGCCCTGAAAGCAACGCCGCGCCAATGCTGGATGGTACTGAGGTGACCAAGGCTAACCATTTGGACGCCAACTTTGGTGTCAGCAACGATGTCGAGACGAGAGTAATCGGCTTTTTGACCACTTCACTGATGACTTTAAATTGCTCACGATAACTTAGCGTATCAGGGCCGCCCACTTCATAGAGAGTATGTTCTGTGGGTGTTTCTTCGGCGAGTGAGAGTAAATAGTGATTCAGGTTCTCGAGTGCGATTGGGTTCGCTTTTGAATCCACCCATTTGGGCGTGATAAGAATCGGCATGTTGTAGACAAAATCACGCATGATTTCGAATGCCGCCGAACCTGCGCCAATAATGACGCCAGCACGTAGCTCGGTGATGGGTACATTAGCTTTACGGATGATCTCACCTGTCATTTTACGCGCTTTAAGGTGCTCAGAGTTGGCAGTTTGTGGCTGTAGGGCACTTAAAAAGATAACGTGCTTGACGGAGCTGACTGATAAAGCGTCGCAGAAGTTTTCCGCAAGCGAGAGTTCGTAGTCGAGGAAATCATGGCCATGAGCCATACCATGTACCAGAAAATACACCAGCTCAAATTGTGGGACCAATTCTAACGTTGCTTGCTTATCCGCAAGATCAAGGTAGGTAATCGTGAGGTTAGGGTGGGGCGTTATCCTAGCGGACAGGTAATCAATTTGTCTTGAGGCGGCCGTGACTTGATAGCCTTGTTCGCACAACTGAAATAACAGTTGCGAACCAACGTAGCCAGAAGCCCCTAAAACCAGCACTTTTTTCATCCATGACCTCGGTTATTTTGATGGTTTATATATGCGCCTGATCATATAATGACCAGTCAATTTTTTCCTAATTTTCAGCCTGTTGTCGCTAGAGGTAAGTCGTTCTTTATGATTTCTCAGATCTTATATCACACTCGAGGAGACTTTTTCCGTCGCCTAGTGGCTATTGCGATGCCGATTACGTTGCAAAGTATTATGTTCTCTAGCCGCAGTTTGGTCGATGTTCTCATGCTCGGTCAACTTGGTGAAGCAGAAATCGCGGCAGTGGGTGTGGCAGCGCGTGCGACATTTGTTACGACCATCATGCTAGTGGGTGTTACTACGGGTGGTGCGTTACTTACTGCGCAGTATTGGGGAGCAGGTAATAAACAAGGTGTACGTGAAAGTACGGCGCTGACGTGGTTTGTCGCAAGTTTATTTGCTGGATTGACGGCTTTTCTATTTATTCTTTTCCCAACACAAGTCATGTCGTTGGCGACGGAGTCAGATAACGTTATTCAGCTCGGTGCTGATTATTTGGTGATTACATCGGTAAGTATGTTCGCGGTTGCATGCGTTGCCAGTATGTCGGTCGGCCTGCGTGCGATGCATAAACCAGGCATCAGTACCTTCTTTAGTGGCATTGGTATTCTGTCCAACGTATTTCTTAACTGGATCTTTATTTTCGGTAAGTTCGGCGTGCCGCCAATGGGCATTAAAGGTGCGGCAATTGCGACTGTGTTAAGCGGTGCAATTGAGGTAGGCACCTTGTATGGCTATCTGTATTTCAAAAAGCACTTGCTGGCGTTTAGCTTTGCTGACATTAAAGCAGTACTCGATCTGCATCGAGTGGTGCGTTTTCTTAAACTTTCTCTACCGACAACGTTTAACTTTCTCGCTTGGGCGGGGGGGCTGTTCGCCTACCACGCGATAATGGGACAATCTGGTGTTCAAGGCCTAGCGGCGTTATCGGTGATGACGCCAGTCGAGTCAATCTCGTTGGCATTGTTGATCGGTATGTCTAACGCAGCAGCAGTGTTAGTGGGTAACCAAATTGGCGCTAAGAACTATGAGCAAGTGTACTATCAAGCGATAGGTGTAACAGTACTCAGTCTACTTGTCGGTATTGCTGTCGCGATTGTGTTGTACTTTACCCAAGGTTTGGTTCTCAATGCGTTTAGTGCACTGACCGATGACACTCGCATTCTAGCCGAGAAGTTCATGTTGGTACTGTGCGTGGCGATTATCCTTCGCTCTGTTCCCATGATGACGATCGTCGGTGTGCTCCGTGCAGGCGGTGATGTGAAATTCTGTTTGTACCAAGACCTAGTCGCACAGTGGATGATCGGCATCCCGCTTGCTGCGTTCGCTGCGATTGGGTTGGGTTGGCAGCCAGAATGGATATATATGCTGTTTTTGACCGAAGAAGCGATTAAGTGGGTAGGCTCACTTTATCGTATGAATACGCGCAAATGGATTCGAAATTTGATTGAAAATTAGAACTCGGACGTTAAATTGATGCATTTTGGTGCATATCTTGTGATCTAGTATCCAAAATACTTCCTACTGCCATCGATTTAGTGTAGATTCACAGTCCAAATTTTTATTGTTTGCGAGAGTATTAATGCTTCAACTAACAGACCTGTGTAAAGGCTATCTAGATGGTGATGAATTTCATCCAGTTTTGCAAGGTGCTGAGTTGTCGTTAAGTCAAGGCGAACAAGTCGCTCTGATGGGGGAAAGTGGCTCAGGCAAGAGTACGCTGCTCAACCTTATCGCAGGGTTGGATAAAGTAGATTCTGGTGAGATCCACTTTCCTCATTTTTCTATGCACGATGTCTCGCAGAGCAAACGTACCGTTTATCGTCGCAACAATATCGGTCTTATCTTCCAGCAATTCAATCTGTTACCTACACTGAATGTCGCGGACAATATCCGTTTTTGTCGTCAGCTCAAAGGGCTGCCTGAAGATCACGGCTTGTGGCGACAAATTCTCTCTGCACTTGACCTTATGCCTCTGCTCGGTCGTTATCCTGAAGAAGTATCTGGTGGACAACAACAACGTGCTGCGATTGCGCGTGCTCTGTACATGGAACCAAAGATTCTCCTTGCTGACGAACCGACCGGTAGCCTTGATGAGCGTAATGCAGAAGCAGTAATGAGATTGCTAACCACGTTATCCAAGCAACTAGAATGTACCTTGTTGTTGGTGACTCACAGCCAACGCGTTGCTGACCATATGGAAGGTAAAATCCGTCTGCAAGGAGGGCAGTTGCATGTTATGGCCCGTAGTTAGAGCGCTACTTGGCCACTACAGACGCTACCCATTTCAAATCATTCTTGTCTGGCTTGGTTTGACGTTAGGTGTTTCACTACTTGTTGGTGTTAGTTCGATCAACAGTCATGCTCGTCAAAGTTATGAGCACGGCGAAAAACTGTTCTCCAATCCTCTTCCTTATCGCATCCGTCCGAAACACGCGACCAGTAAAATCCCTCAAGGTTTCTACGTTCAATTACGCCGTGACGGATTCAATCAATGTGCGCCGTTTGAACACTTGCGTATTCGTACTGCCGATGACAGTGACCTGACGTTAGTGGGTATCGACCCAGCTTCAATGCTCAAGTTACAGCCGGGAGCACTACTTAGTGACGCTGCTTCACTAGCACTAATGAAACCGCCATACCCTATACTGGTGAGCCAAGATCTTGCCAAACACAAAAAGTGGCGTAATGGCGATTCAATTGAGTTGGAAGACGGCAGCAAACTCGGCCCTATCGTCGTTGATACGCAAGGGATGCTGAACGGTACTCGTATCCTGGCTGATATCGCGCTGTTAAGAATGTTGGAGAGAAGCTCTGGTATTTCGGTTATCGCGTGTAGCGAGATGCCACCAGAGAAACTGCAGCGATTGAAATCTTACCTTCCCAATGGGATGGAACTTAGCCGCAGTTCACGCAAAGAGCTTGAATCACTCACCCAAGCTTTCCACATCAACTTGAGCGCGATGGGCATGTTGGCGTTTTTGGTTGGCTTATTCATCTTCTATCAAGCAATGTCACTATCGTTGGTGCAGAGACAATTGCTGGTCGGGATTTTAAGACAGATGGGGGTATCAGGCTGGCAATTAACCCAAGCGCTGATGCTCGAGTTGTTCTTCTTGGTACTTGCTAGCTGGCTGTGCGGTAACGCATTTGGTTTGTTCCTTGCGAATCAGCTAATACCATCGGTCTCAGCAAGTTTGAGCGATTTATACAACGCGAATGTTGGGTTGGCCATCGGCTGGCGCTGGGATGCCAGCTTGTACAGCTTAATGTTGACATTAATTGGCGCAGCGGTGGCGTGTGCTTGGCCTTTGGTGCGTTTGCTGCGCTCGCAACCGATTCGACTAACTACGCGCCTTTCATTGGTTCGTTTTGCGGGTACTGAATTTACGATTCAAGCTTTGATTGCATGTGCCTTGTGTGTCGCAGCGATTGCGATTTACCAAGCGCCAAAAACTCAAGAATCTGGCTTTGCGATTATTGCTCTGATGTTATTAAGCGTCGCGCTTTTCACACCGTATATCATTTGGCGTGTATTCGGTATGTTTTCTTACTCATTGCGTTGGGTGAAAGTGCGTTGGTTCTTTGCGGATGCGGCGGCGAGCATGAGCTACCGCGGCGTTGCAACAATGGGCTTCATGCTTGCTATGGCGGCTAATATTGGTGTTGAAACTATGGTTGGCAGCTTCCGCGACACCACTGATAAATGGTTGACTCAGCGCTTAGCGGCAGACTTGTACGTTTATCCAAATACCAGTTCAGCAGGGCGAATCAGCTCTTGGCTAACGAAACAGCCAGAGGTCGAGTCGGTTTGGTGGCGTTGGGAAAAAGAAGTCATGACTTCTAGTGGAGCGCTACAGGTTGTTAGTACGGGTGGCTCTGAAGGTGAGCTTGACGCGCTGACGGTTAAACTGGGTATTCCTAACTACTGGTACCATTTGCATCAATCCAAAGGTGTGATGGTCAGTGAGTCGATGGCACTTAAGTTAGGTATTCGCCCGGGTGACGCGATCGATTTACCGGAAGAGTTAGGTCCGGGTTGGCGAGTGGTTGGCGTCTATTATGATTACGGCAACCCGTATAACCAAGTTCTGTTGTCACACCGTAACTGGCTTTACGCGTATGCCGGCAGCGGAAGTGTGGCACTTGGTGCGGTATTAAGCGACGGCGTGAGTGTGGCGAGTCTCCGGCATCGTATGGAATCTGTGTTCCGAATCGACTCGGACCGGATCTTTGACAATAGTCATATCCACCAGCAAGCATTACGGGTGTTTGACCGTACGTTCTCGATCGCCGATACACTGGGTAACATCACGTTGGTGATCGCGATATTTGGTATCTTCTTCGCTACCGTAGCGGGGGAAGTCTCGCGGCAGAAACACATTTCGTTGCTACGCTGTGTCGGTATGTCTGGTCGAGAGCTGATTTTGATGGGCAGTTTGCAGCTATTCGTCTTTGGTGCAATTTCAATTTTGATTGCGATGCCGCTTGGATTGGCATTGGCGAGGCTGGTTGTTGATATTGTCATCAAACAGTCTTTTGGCTGGACGCTAGAGCTGCAACTAATTCCTTTTGAATACATTAAAACCGCGTCACTTACTATGTTGTCATTGATGATCGCTGGCGCAGTTCCAGTATTGAGAATGGTGAGAAACACGCCGATGAAGTCATTGAGGGATTCGCTGTGATTACCAAGAGCAAATATATCAGAGTCGGTATCTCGGTACTTGCGTTGTGTATTGTTGCTGCACTACTCGTCGCGGTGTATTTCGATAAGCTGCAAAGCGCGTCAGTTGAAGTAGAAATTAACGAGATTAGCGACATACTCACCGCTCAATCTAATCAAGTCTTCGACCCTGTATTACCCGATTCGCCAGTGAGATTACCTGGTGATTTTGCATTCCATAATGCGTTTCAGCACGAGTGGTGGCACTTCTTTGCTAACGTCACTGATGAAAACGGCGAAGAATATGGCGTGCAGTGGAGTTACTTCCGTATTGCATCGAACGACAGCAACATGTCTGGGTGGTTGAGTCCACAGATTTTCGTTTCCCACGTGGTTATATCCAGCAAAGATAAAGTGTGGAGAGAACAGCGTATCGCGCGCGGCGGGATTGGCCAAGCGGGGATGACTAACCAGCCGTTCAGAGTTTGGATCGACAACTGGTACTGGCGTTCATTAGGACGCACACCGTTTCCCGGCCAACTTGTTGCGGCAACAGACACCTTTGCGCTGGAGCTAAAGACTGTAACCCGAGGACCTTATGTCATCCCGGGAGAGCGAGGCTACCAGCAAAAACATGATTTACTGCCAGTGGCGTCTTACAACATTACCGCTCCGTTTTTACGCGTGAAAGGCACGCTAGATCTTGGTGATGGCAAGCATGTATCGGTGACGGGCAATGCTTGGATGAGCAAAGAGTGGGGCAGCGGCTTAATGGCGGAAGGCCAAAAAGGTTGGGATTGGTTTGTACTGCGTCTTGACGATGACAAAACACTTTCGGTAAGTCGATATCGTCATAATCAACAATTGCCTTATATGTTTGCTACACTGTCTACTAATGATGGCAAAGTCTACGAGATTAAATCTGATGAGATTGTCATGGAGCCGATTCAGCCTGAGGCAATGCAAAACGGGAAACAGGTTCCTACGCGTTGGTTTATTCGTATTCCGAAGTACAATATCAATTTAAGTACGCGAGCAATGAACGCTGACCTTTGGCTACCGTTTGTCATCCCCTATTGGGAAGGACCGATTAAAGCAACGGGGAGTCACAGTGCAAAAGGATTCATGCAGTTAACAGGCTATTAACGTAAGACTCGTTTACTGAACATCCACAAAAGCAGTTTCTTTATGCAAAAGGAGCTGCTTTTTTGCATTTAACAAGATATTGCTCGCAGTTGCCTATAATTGGATAAGGAAATTAGAGGACTTTAAAGGGGTTATTATCGGAAATACCGAAGTGAAACATCTAAAGAAGCGATTTTCCCTTCTGATTGGATGTCTATACACTCGGTACTATTCTTTGTTAATCGTTTATTAACATAATAAATAAAAGGACGATATCATGAGTGATATAATTCGCGATTTTTTCAAAATGGAGTCTGCTGGTGGTATTTTGCTAGTGATTGCAGCTGCCATCGCGATGACAATTGCTAACTCACCATTAAACGAGCTTTACCAAAGTGGTCTGCACACTTACGTTTTTGGTATGTCTATTTCGCATTGGATCAATGATGGTCTGATGGCGGTCTTCTTCTTGTTGATTGGTTTGGAAGTAAAACGCGAACTATTAGAGGGTGCGTTAAAGTCAAAAGAAACGGCTATCTTCCCTGCGATTGCAGCGGTAGGTGGTATGTTGGCTCCAGCGCTAATTTACGTTATGTTCAACGCGGGCAACGCTGAAGCGGTCCAAGGTTGGGCAATTCCAGCAGCGACAGACATTGCATTTGCTTTGGGTATCATGGCGCTGCTAGGTAAGCGCGTTCCGACCAGCCTTAAAGTATTCTTGCTCGCATTGGCGATCATCGATGACTTAGGTGTTGTTGTTATCATCGCGCTGTTTTACACCGGTGAACTGTCCACATCCGCATTGGCGGTTGGTTTCGCGATGACAGCGGCGTTGTTTGTACTTAACTCGAAACACATTACCAAGTTGACGCCTTACATGATCGTTGGTTTCATCTTGTGGGTAGCGGTACTGAAATCAGGTGTTCACGCAACTCTGGCAGGTGTGGTCATTGGTTTCTCTATTCCACTGAAAGGGAATGCGGGAGAGCGCTCACCACTGAAACATATGGAGCACGCATTGCATCCGTACGTCGCGTTTTTCATCCTACCTCTGTTCGCATTTGCTAACGCAGGTATCTCGTTGGAAGGCGTTTCAGTTGAAGGTTTGACATCTATGTTGCCACTGGGTATCGCATTAGGTCTATTAATTGGTAAGCCGCTAGGTATCTTCTCATTCAGCTGGGTTGCGGTTAAGTCGGGCGTTGCTAAGTTACCTGAAGGCATTAACTTCAAACATATCTTCGCGGTGTCTGTGTTGTGTGGTATCGGCTTTACCATGTCGATATTCATTTCATCACTAGCGTTTGGCCAAGCCAATGCTCAGTTCGATACTTACGCGCGTCTTGGTATTTTGATGGGGTCGACCACTGCAGCAATTGCCGGCTACATCTTGTTAAGATTATCGCTGCCAAACAAGCAGTCAGCGTAATCCCAACAACAATAATAAAACGCCCCTTCACTTGAAGGGGCGTTTTGCTTTAGAGGGCTTATCGCGTTCATTTCTCAAGAGTGGTAAAGATGGTCCATTCTTCCACGACTTGCTGAGTCAAACCGACTACCGTTGCGGTTACCCGACGGTTTTGTGCATGGGCTGTTTCGTCATCGCCTTCTGCAACCACTCGTGTTTCACCATAACCCACGATCTCAACTCGTTTCGGTTCTATCTCATAAGAGAGCAGCTTATCTTGCACCGCGTGTGCACGCTTTTTCGACAGTTCAAGATTATAGTCAGCTTGACCAACGCGACTGGCATAGCCTTGAATCTGAATCGATGCGGACTCGTACTTTTTGAGGAAGTCGGCCATAGTTTGGATTTGATCGGCAAAGATTGGGTTGATCTCGTAGGAGTCATTGGCAAACAAGATGTGTAGCTGCCTTTGCTCCTCAGCCTTAGTTACTTCACCGCAACCATCATTATCAACTTGCGCCCCTATCGGTGTATCTGCGCAGATATCGCGGGCGTTAACGACGCCATCATTGTCGTCATCTTCTAGGTCAGCGATTTGCTCTGCGACTGGGGTTTCCATGTATTCGTACTCGTCCTCAGCATAGCTTTGAACAGACATTGCAAGAGCTATTGCTGAGAGTGGAATTACATATCCATATTTCATATCAATACTCCACGTTTGCTGTCCAATCTTCTGGGGTGTCGACCAACAGTGCATCTAGCAGGTTACCTGTCGCGTTCATTACGCGGTATTTCGCGTATTGCTCGGCATAATGTGCGTCTAGATAATCTTTACGCGCCTGAAAAAGCTCGTTTTCGGTGTTAAGCAAGTCCAACAAAGTTCGTTGACCAATACGGTATTGCTTCTCGTAGGCAATCACAGTTTCTGATGCCGAGTCTACATGATCTGCGAGGAAGTTCTTTTGTTGCAGGGTGAGATCCAGAGCGCTCCATGATAGTCGCAAGCCTTCTTCAACTTGTCTGAAAGCGTTATCACGTAAGTCTTTTGCTTTGTTGAGTTGGTAAGCGGCTTTTTCAGATAGGTCGCTGTCGCTGCCACCGTTGTAAAGGTTGTAGCGCATGCGCAGCATCGCAAGTGTTTCGTCGCTGCGTCCTTCGTCACCACCGGCATCGTCACGCCAAGTTTGGCTCGCTTCAATCGAGAAGGTTGGGTAGTAATTACCCTTAGATTGTTTGTATTGAAAGCGTGCTGAGTCGACATCGATTCTCGACACTTGAATCACAGGATGTTTATCGAATGCCTCTACTAACGCGTCGGATAACGACAGCGGTAGCTTGGTAATATCTGCTCTTGGATAGTTGAGCCCGAGCGGCTCTTGCCCAACCAAACGTCGAAATTGCGTATGCGTGTCGATTAGGTTGTTTTGCGCGGCGAGTAGATTGCCATGTGCTTTGGCAATCCGCGCCTCGACTTGTGATACGTCAGCTGTCGAGCCAATACCCGATTCAGCGCGGCGTTGAATGTCTTTGTAGATCTTCTTATGTACCGCCAAGTTACTCTCGGACAGTGCTAATACTTCGGTTGCTTTCACTGCGTCCAAATAAACACTGGTCACTTGAAGAGCCAAGTCTGAAGCGTCGGCTAATAGTTGCAGCCGAATCGATTCTGCTTCCGCAGCGGTTCGGTCAATATCGTTTAGGGTGGCAGAACCATCCCACAATAATTGAGTTAAGGTCAGACTGGCTTCTTTCCGTGTTAGGTCGCTGGTATCGCGTCCGGTCGAGTCTGCGGGGTCTATTCGCTCGTAACCTATCCCGGCATCCAAGTCTAGGCTAGGTAAGTAAGCACCACCAGACGCTGAGTGTTCTTGTACCGCGCTTTGGAATTCATTGTACACCGCTTTGATTTCTGGGTTGGTAGCTAAAGTAATCGCGACGGCTTGTTCAAGGGTTTGGCTATGACTGCTCATACTCGCGACCACTACGCAGCTAGCCAATATCGTTCTCTTCAAATTCAAAGTAGCCTCCTTAACTGGAAACAAACCAATTAAAGTCAGGTGAGTAAAAACTTAAAAGGCGAAAACAGTTAAGAAAAGCGTAGCTTATAGAACAAAAAAGTGATCGGAGCTTGTATAGATTTTCCAACCGAACTTATAAAAGTATCAATTTTCGTTAGGACTTTTATGTCATTAACTGGCTGAGGATGACGAATAAAACTAGCTTTATAGTGTGCACAAGTACGCGCTAAGCGAAGACTATTGGTGAAAAGTGGTCTTCGAAATTCATACAATTCGGAAGTGAACTATGAATATGAATACACTTGCGACACTCGCTCTAGCCAATACCACCGTTGTTATCGACATCAATGGACAGATTCGAGAACTGTTACCCGGAGAAGTTCCAGGACCGGGGGAGGTGATCGTTGTACTTGGTCAAGGAGCCACTGCCGCAACAGACACTCAAGCTCAGGTTGTGTCTGAGCAGGGCGCTTTAGTCGCTCTCAATCTCGACAACGAAATTGCGGCTATTTTGGAGCAGATTGAGCAAGGTGCCGACCCAACACAAAATGAAGACCTAGCGACCGCAGCAGGGGAACAAGGTGGTTCGAGTCTAACCAACAGTGGTTCGATTGAGCGAACTGGTGCGGAGACGCTCGCTGCAACCGCTTTTGAAACGGCAGGACTTGAAGCTCAAGGTTTATCTCGAACTCAGAGCGTAACCTTGCTTGAACTGGTCGAGGAAAACGTTACTACCGCACCCATCGAAGAAATTGATACGCCTGTTCGTTCAGATGACGCTGAGATGGACGTGCGAGCTTGCGAAACAGACGAAGATATTCAGTTAAATGGCCAACTAGAATCCGAGTCGGCGTTTGTCAGCCAGTCGAACATTCAAGGGGCTCATGGGACGTTCAACTTAGCAATAGACGGCAGTTGGACATATATGGCTTATGAAGCATTTGACCAGCTCGCGCCGGGTGAAAGCCTACAGGACCAATTTACTGTCTACGATGAAGATGGTGTGGCGACGGTTGTGAATGTTTACATTGACGGCACTAACGATCAACCGGAATTCATGCAATTAAACGATGAAGGGGAGCTGACAGAGACTAAAGCAGAGGCTTACAGCTTTAGTTATGACGAAGATCGCCAAGCAGGGGATAAAGTTGGTCAGGTTGGTTTTGTCGATCCTGACAATCAACAGCACGAATACGAAATCAGCCAAAACGTTCAAGATGGTCAGGGTAACGACTTGTATATGATTGACCCAAATACTGGCGAGATCGGATTAACAGAGTTTGGCGAGCAAGCGTACAGTGATGGCTTTGAGCCGCTGATGCAACAGCACAGCATTGAAGTCACCGTAAAAACACTCGATGTCCCTGACGACCAGATCTTAGGCGATTGTGACGAGCCCCATACGGCGACGGTGAACGTCTATTTTAGTGTCCCTGGCGGAAACAACAATCTTCCACCGGTTGCTGAGTGCTTTGAGATTGATGGGTCTAATCAACCTGTCATTCCGATTAAATTTAACGACGATGAGGATGAAGACCTAGACTACATCTCCGATGTAGAAGATGACCTCGCTGGCGTTCAACTGAGTGTCATGATCACGAGTTTGCCTGAACATGGCGTACTTTTGTATACCGATGAGTTCGGTGAAACTCGTGTGCTGACTGAAGATGACTTGCATGTTCCGGGAAGCGATATTGACGCGAGCAAGCTGCTCAACCCAGACAATATCAGTTACGTTCCTGCGCCAAGTGAAGAGTTTGAAATCGGTTGTAGCGGAGAACTGCCGCACGGTGTCGATGGCTTAATCAACTGGGGTGTGTTTATCAGTGACACCGAGCGCTTGGTGACGCTATCAAATGGCAACACGATAGGCATCAGCATAACCAACAATAATGGCATGCCATTGGTGCACTACTTCGACGGGCCAGATCATTTTGGTTGTGGTCTCGGTGACGCTGACGGAGCCGGACTCAATTCTCCTGAAACGTTGAACATTGACTTAATCAATAACCCGCTTAACGTGGTGTCATTTGGTTTAGACGGTATGGGTGCAGCGTTTAATACTCACAGCAAAGTCGTGGTCGAGGTGACGTTCACTCTGGCGGATGGTACCCAATACGTTGAGCAATACCAGAAAGATGAAGGTGACACGGGGAACGATCAGTTCTTTTATGAGTTCACATTCGAATCACCAGACCCAAACAATCCGATTACCTACATGGAATTCTCTTCTACTGGCGGTAACTGGGTTCTCAACTACATTTCTGGCTTGGAGAACTGCAATGAAGATAGCTTCGACTACATTGCTGTCGACTCTAACCTAGCGGAAAGTGAAGAAGCCAAGGTTACCATCGATATCTCTGATACCTCCGGATATGAAGTGCTGTCGCCAGAGCAAGGTGACGAGATCAATGCGCAGCTCGGTAATCAGCTTATGTTGGGGGACGAGAACGACAACTTGTTTGTTTGGCTCGATTCCACTTTGGATAACGGCACCGATATCGTCGATAACTTTGTCCTTAACAGCGACCAGATCGATTTAAGGGGCATCCTTGATAGTAGCGACGACGTTGCGCTCAGCGATTTGATCGGCAAAGTGTCAGCAACGCTCGATTCGGACAATGGTGACGTTATCTTAACGGTCTCTGATGATGGTAAAGAACAAACCATTGTACTTGAGGGTGTTGCGGAAGCATTCGAAGGTGCGAACCTAATAGAGAACAATGTGTTAGATGATGCGGCTATGCTGGCGCAGGTGCTAAAAACGGATTAGTGGAAAACGCGCCAAACCACTCAAAATAGAGCTGGCCAAAGTGCCAGCTTTTTGATTAATGACTAATTAATTAATAACCAAAGATGAAAAGTTGTTGCGAGAATATTTTATTTTGTGATATGTTCGCGCGCAATCTCGGAAGTGATTCGAAAACTACGATTCTGGGGGATACGCGTGACGTCATTCGGGCTGAGTGAACATCACGTAGGGTAGGTATCGATAAGTCCTTTTATCGATAGACGGGATACTGTTGTCGCGTTGCGGCAAGTGAATGGGAAACCCAACATTGAACTCACTTAACAAACACACAATAATCAGCTTAGTTCTTCCTGAATGCCCTGTTTTACAAGACAGTTGCATTACTGAACCTTGATTAACCCTTTGATTTTTAGTCCATCTAAATGATGGAGCAATTTGTCGTACACGTTTTCCAGCGGAACCGTGTTATGGCCTGCTATACCTTCCAAACTGCTTTGCTGCCGATAGGAAGGGCTTTAACTATTTCAAGGGATTAAATCATGAGCACAGCCTTTGAAGTCGATAACAACACTATCGCGACTCCATTTTCTACACAAATTCCTTTGTTGGAAGGTACTTACGACCTTACTCCAGACCAAATTCTATTGGATCAAGAGCAGCACGAATCTGAAGTTCGCTCTTATCCACGCCGCTTGCCGATTGCCATCAAGCAAGCCTACGGTGCCTTAGTTGAAGATACACGTGGTCAACTGTTTCTAGACTGTCTTGCAGGCGCAGGCACGTTGGCGCTGGGTTACAACCACCCGGAAATCAACCAAGCGTTAAAAGACCAGTTAGACAGCGGTTTACCTTATCAGACGCTTGATATTGCGACCAAAGCAAAAACCAACTTCATTCATGCTGTGAAGAATTTCTTACCCCAGCAACTGGCAGACAACTGCGTAATCCAGTTCTGTGGTCCTTCTGGTGCTGACGCCGTAGAAGCAGCGATCAAGCTAGCGAAACAAACGACAGGCCGAAACACCATGTTTGCTTTCCGTGGCGCGTACCACGGTATGACCAACGGCACGATGGGTATGATGGGCAACCTTGGCACTAAAGCGCGTCGTACTGGCTTAATGTCAGACGTACACTTTATGCCATTTCCATACAATTTACGTTGTCCGTTTGGCCTTGGTGGTGACGAAGGCGCGAAAGCGAGCATTCGTTACATCGAACGTCTTCTAAACGATGACGAAGCGGGCATTATGAAGCCTGCAGCGATCGTCGTTGAACCAGTACAAGGAGAGGGCGGTGTTATCCCTGCACCAGCATTCTGGTTGCGTGAACTTCGTCGTATCTGTGACGAGCACGGAATCCTACTGATCTTTGATGAGATCCAGTGTGGTGTAGGTAAAACTGGCTACAACTTCGCTTTCGAAGAATCGGGCATTGTGCCAGATGTACTGTGTTTGTCTAAAGCGATCGGCGGCGGTATGCCAATGTCACTGCTAGTGATCAATAAACAGCACGATACATGGAAGCCAGGTGAGCACACAGGTACGTTCCGTGGCAACCAACTTGCCATGGTATCTGGCGCGAAAGCGTTGGAAATCATCGAACGCGATAATCTTGTTGAGCACGCAAACATCGCCGGTCAATACTTACGTCATGGCCTAGAAGCAATGCAAAAACGCGTAGACTGCATTGCAGAAGTTCGTGGTAAAGGCCTGATGTTAGGTGTAGAAATCCGTAAACCGGGCAGCGAACTTAACAAGTTTGGTGAGCCTGTTGCGGATGGTGAACTGACACTGAAAATTCAACGTGCTGCGCTTGAGCGTGGTCTAATGGTTGAAAAAGGCGGTCGTGAAGGTTCGGTTATCCGTTTTCTACCTCCTTTAATCATCTCTTTCGAGCAGATTGACTTTGCACTTCGCGTTTTAGAAGAAGCAATTCTAGTCGCTGGTGGCAACAAGGTTGATGCAGAACACGCGAACGAGAGCTGGAAGCAGCATTTCATCCATACAGGTGAAATGGGCAGTGCTGAGTTTGCTAAAGTGATGAACCACACAACGGCAGCGATGAAATCAGTATTCGAGCAAGTGAAAGCACCTTACTCAGGTCTTGAACCAAAGCTCTTAGAACATGCTATCAACGCGGTTGACCTAGACAACAAGAACGCACCACTGATTGATGTTATCGGTGAAACTGCAGACTTAGTTGCCAAGAACTCTATCTTTGTTCAGCACCCAGATTGTATCGCACACTTACATACTCCACCGTTGATGCCAGCCGTGGCGGCAGAAGCAATGATCGCTGCATTAAACCAATCAATGGATTCATGGGATCAAGCATCTTCTGCGACTTATGTGGAGCAAAAAGTGGTTGATTGGCTATGTGATAAGTACGAGTTAGGCGAGAAGTCAGACGGTATTTTCACTAGTGGTGGTACTCAGAGTAACCAAATGGGCCTGATGTTAGCTCGTGACTGGATTGCAGATAAGTTAAGCGGTCACTCTATCCAAAAGCTCGGCCTTCCTGATTACGCAGATAAGCTACGTATCGTATGTTCGAAGAAATCACACTTCACGGTACAAAAATCAGCTTCTTGGATGGGGCTGGGTGAGAAAGCGATTCTTGCAGTCGATGCCAATGCTGACGGTACAATGGATGTAAGCAAGCTAGACACTGTGATTGAACAAGCGAAATCTGAAGGACTAATTCCGTTTGCTATCGTAGGTACAGCAGGTACGACCGACCACGGTGCCATCGACGATCTAGATTTCATCGCGGATATGGCTCAAAAGCACCAGATGTGGATGCACGTCGACGGTGCTTATGGTGGTGCGTTGATTCTAAGCAGCCACAAAAACCGCCTGAAAGGCATTGAGCGTGCCGAGTCTGTTAGCGTTGACTTCCACAAGTTGTTCTACCAAACAATCAGCTGTGGTGCGTTGTTGGTTAACGATAAAGCCAACTTCAAGTTCTTACTTCACCATGCGGATTACTTGAACCGCGAACATGACGAGCTACCAAACTTGGTAGACAAGTCTATCGCGACGACCAAACGTTTTGATGCTTTGAAAGTCTTTATGACGATGCAAAACGTAGGGCCGAACACACTAGGTAAAATGTACGATCACTTGCTTGGTCAAACACAGCAAGTTGCGAATCTTGTCCGTAATAGTGAAGGCTTTGAACTATTGGCTGAGCCTGCACTTTCTACAGTGCTGTTTCGCGCGGTAAACAGCGAGGCTGTGGATTTAGATGAACTCAACAAAGCTCTAAGACTGGAAGCGCTGGTTCGCGGCGTTGCAGTGCTTGGAGAAACGGTAGTGGACGGCAAATCTGCGCTGAAATTCACTATCCTAAACCCATGTTTGAAGATTTCGGATTTCGAATCTTTACTTAATAAAATTAACACTCTAGCGGCTGAGCTAGTTAAATAAAGGTAACGAATAACTATGGCAGTTCTACAGATTGGTGCAGGCGGCGTTGGCTGGGTAGTTGCACATAAAGCAGCTCAAAACAACGACGTACTGGGTGATATCACAATCGCATCACGTACCATCGGTAAGTGTGAGAAAATCATCGAGTCTATTCAGAAGAAAAACAATCTGAAAGACTCAACTAAGAAGCTAGAAGCTCGAGCAGTAAATGCTGACGACGTAGATTCATTGGTTGCTCTAATTAAAGAAGTTCAGCCTGACCTAGTCATCAACGCAGGTCCTCCGTGGGTAAACATGCCAATTATGGAAGCATGTTACCAGGCAAAAGTATCTTACTTGGATACGTCAGTGGCGGTTGACCTATGTTCAGAAGGCCAACAAGTACCACAAGCGTACGACTGGCAGTGGGGCTACCGTGAGAAGTTCGCAGAAGCGGGCATCACAGGTATCTTAGGTGCGGGTTTCGATCCAGGCGTAGTATCTGTATTCGCAGCATACGCTGTGAAGCACCTGTTTGATGAAATCGATACTATCGACGTAATGGACGTTAACGCTGGCGACCACGGTAAGAAGTTTGCGACAAACTTTGACCCAGAAACCAACATGCTGGAAATCCAAGGCGATTCTTTCTACTGGGAGAATGGCGAATGGAAGCAAGTACCTTGTCATTCACGTATGCTTGAGTTCGATTTCCCGAACTGTGGTTCACACAAAGTGTACTCAATGGCGCACGATGAAGTTCGTTCAATGAAAGAGTTCATCCCAGCAAAACGTATCGAGTTCTGGATGGGTTTTGGCGACCGTTACCTAAACTACTTCAACGTAATGCGTGACATCGGTCTACTAAGCCCAGACCCACTAACGCTACACGACGGTACAGTGGTACAGCCGCTACACGTATTGAAAGCTCTACTCCCAGACCCAACGTCACTCGCACCGGGCTACACCGGTCTAACGTGTATCGGTACTTGGGTACAAGGTAAGAAAGACGGCATCGATCGTAGCGTATTTATCTACAACAACGCTGATCACGAAGTGGCATACGAAGACGTAGAGCACCAAGCGATCTCTTACACTACGGGTGTACCAGCGATCACTGCAGCACTGCAATTCTTCCGTGGCAAGTGGGCAGACAAGGGCGTGTTCAACATGGAACAGCTAGACCCAGATCCGTTCCTAGAAACAATGCCTTCTATCGGTCTGGACTGGCACGTTCAGGAGTTAGAACCAAGTCAAGGCTTACCAGTTATCCACGAGCTTAAAAAATAAGTAGTTAAATTCGGGCTAGTCTTGAATTAATTAAAATCTAAGCCGATGCATCTGCGTCGGCTTTGTTCGGTTTTATAGTGTCTTCGTTTAGGCGAGGGAGCTTAAGGTATTTAAATGCAGCACAACGAACTTAAAACTCCGTACTTCATGATCAATGAAGACAAGTTGATTGAGAACCTAGAGAAAGCGAAACTGCTAAAAGAAATCTCTGGTGTGAAGCTAGTGTTAGCACTGAAGTGTTTCTCAACTTGGGGTGTATTCGACATCATCAAACCTTACCTTGATGGCACGACAAGTTCGGGTCCGTTTGAGGTCAAACTTGGCTACGAAACCTTTGGTGGCGAAACGCACGCGTACAGCGTGGGCTACAGCGAAGATGACGTGCGCGAAGTCGCCGATATTTGTGACAAGATGATCTTTAACTCACAGTCACAACTCGCTGCTTACCGCCATATCGTGGAAGGTAAAGCGTCGATTGGTCTTCGTTTGAATCCTGGCGTTAGCTACGCAGGTCAAGACTTAGCGAACCCAGCTCGTCAGTTTTCTCGTCTTGGTGTTCAGGCCGATCACATCAAGCCAGAAGTCTTTGAAGGGATTGACGGCGTGATGTTCCACATGAACTGTGAGAACAAAGACGTAGATGCGTTTATCGGTTTGCTTGATTCAATCTCAGAGCAGTTTGGTGAGTACCTAGATAAGCTGGATTGGGTTAGCATGGGCGGCGGTGTGTTCTTCACGTGGCCAGGCTATGACATCGAAAAGCTTGGCCTAGCGCTGAAAGCGTTTGCTGAAAAGCACGGTGTGCAAATGTACCTAGAACCGGGCGAAGCGATCATCACTAAGACGACTGACCTTGTGGTCACTGTGGTTGATATCGTTGAGAACGTAAAGAAAACGGCGATTGTGGACTCAGCAACAGAAGCGCACCGTCTTGATACGTTGATTTATAACGAGCCTGCGTCGATTCTAGAAGCATCAGAGAGTGGTGAGCACGAGTACGTGATCGGTTCGTGTTCATGTCTTGCTGGTGACCAGTTTTGTGTGGCGAACTTTGAACAGCCGCTAGAAATTGGCCAACGCCTGCATATTCTTGATAGTGCGGGTTACACCATGGTGAAACTGAACTGGTTTAACGGTCTACGCATGCCGTCGGTTTACTGTGAGCGCTCAAGCGGTGAGATTCAAAAACTCAACGAGTTTGATTACTCAGACTTTAAACGCTCACTGTCTCAGTGGTCGGTAAAATAAAAAAGAGCAGCTTCGGCTGCTCTTTTTATTTTAAGTTTAGCCATTATGAATCGAGCATCACTCGAGTATCTTCGCTGAGAGATTCTAGCTCGTTGGCGATGTCGTCAATCGCCACTTCCGCTGGCAAGCGAATCGCCATATTCGCGGTAAAGAGGCTAGAGCTCACACCACCGCCACCTGCGATAAATACACGCTGGCAGTCCATATCAAGAATGCTGACGCCTTGGCTATCTAAGATATGGGTAATTTCATTCACGATCCCCGCGCGGTCATTCGCATCCAAACGCAATTGATAGATTGTATCTGCGTTATGGCTGTGAGGTTGTGAATCAACAATCTGTACTAACAGACCTTGTTGACTATCAAATGCATCTTGAACGATATCGACTTTATTTGACGGTACCTCAACCTTAATGACGGCTGCCACTTGGTCTTCGATGAAGTTGACTTTACTGATCAGCCACTTACCGCCATTTTCATGTGTGATTGCAGCAAGCTGCTTAATAGTAGAGGGTGTCGCTTTACCAACAAAGTTGACAATAAATGTGCTGTTCACTTTGGGCCTCCTAAACGGAATGAGAGGAAGGGTTTATTGCAGTGTAGGAATTCCCGTTTGAAATAGGTTTGACACGTGTCAAGAATTTCACCTAATTGTTTGTTCAGATTAAGTTTATTTTATCCTGAGCACAAAAAAGCGACGTGGTAACGTCGCTTATATTAAGTAGAATTTTGCTTTGCCGATTAGAAAGTGATTTTCATTTCAACGCCATAGAAAGCTCGGTCGTATTCTGCACCCGCGTCTAGGGCAAACTTCGCTGCGTCTTGGTTACCAAACCATGGACTGCTGCTGTATTGGAATTCAGCGCTGCCGTCCCACGCTTCACTGACCCAACCATGGATATGGCCAACAGGGTTTAAGAAGAATAGGGTGACGCCACCCATGGTTTCAGAACCGAGCACTTCGCCACCTGATGAGACAATGTCTTGCTCTGCTTCAAGCATCATTTCGCCAACAACCGCGCCAAAAAATGGTGTGATAAACAGGTCTTGCCAAGACGGCACTTCCGCGAATGCTTCAACGCCATACTCCCAGAAGAACGTCGACATAGACGCAGAATATAAAAACGATTCAAACTCGCTAAAGCCAGCGTGACGCGCCGCAGTGTAGTAAACACCGCCAAAATAGGGGTGCATCACGTAGTTTAGGAAATGTTCGTCGCGGTCCCATACCGGGCCATCGCTGACATTGTCTTTCCATTTTTGCCCAACTTGGCTCAGACTGCGGTCTTCTTCATCCCACTTAGTGATCGATTCAGGCAGCATCGTCATCAGACCGACGGTTGCGACACTTAAACCCAAAATAGTGTAAGTTTGGCTTTTAAGGTAATCCCAATCTTTTTCTTCTTGGATAGTGAGGTATTTGGCGACTGGCTCTTCTTCTAGCTGCAGCGTTGTCTCGGTTAACCCCATGCTGTAGGTAGTGGTAGGTCTGATTGCGTTGGAATATGAGTACAACGTGTCAATTTCAGCTTGATCAACCGTGTACGAAAACTCAATATGTTGGTTAGAGTTGCTCATACTTGCATTCGCTAGGCTTGAGGCTGACAAGAATAAAGCGGTAATGCTTTGTTTTAACACGGATAACTCCACTGCGTTTTTTTAATGATCAGGCTCACAATTATCCAATAAAGCTAGACGAATAGAAACCAGAATTTAAATGATTCTAATGATTTACCGAATTTGAATCGATATAAAGCAAAGATAATAACGCAATAGTAGACTAAGCGTACACTAGTAAGGACGATCTATGTTAAGAATCGCAATGCTAAGCACAGGCGAAGAAGTTCTTCATGGCGACATTGTAGATACCAACGCCGCTTGGCTTTCTCAGCTCTTTTTTGAAAACGGATTCTCGTTATCGAAGCGTTCAACAGTCGGCGATGAAAAGTCTTCGCTGGTGGAAGAGTTGATGATGCTCAGTTTCAATAGCGATGTTGTGATTGTAAATGGCGGCCTAGGACCAACCACCGATGATTTAAGTGCGGAAGCCGCAGCGCTGGCTGGGGAACTGGAGTTGGTTGAGTATCCAGAGTGGACCGAAAAGCTTGAAGCCTTCTTTGCCGCACGCAGCGTGAAAATGCCAGAAAGCAATCGCAAACAGGCAATGTTACCGCAAGGTTCAGTGATAATTGATAATCCCATTGGCACTGCGTGTGGATTCAAAGTAACGATTAATCAGTGCGATTTCTATTTTACGCCGGGTGTACCGAGCGAATTTAAGCTAATGGTTGAAAGCCAAATTATCCCTGACTTGAAGAAACACTATCCGAACCAAGTGGGTATGGATTGCAGTAAGCTGCACACATTTGGGACTTCGGAGTCTGCGCTGTCTGACAAACTCGATAAACTTGAACTGCCAGAAGGGTATTTCCTCGGTTATCGCTCTTACCTTCCCTACATCGAAGTGAAGTTGTTTGGTCCAAAGGAGGATATGGAGCGACGCGTTAAGTTGCTGCAATTGATCTTCAAGCTGATTGAGGAACATGTGGTCAGTGTCGATGAATCGATGCAACAGCATGTTGCTCATTTGGTTATCGAAAATAAGCAATCTATTTCAACCGCAGAGCAATCGACCCAAGGTCAGCTCTCCAGTTGGCTACACGCAGATGCGGAAGCCGCAGAGTATTGCGGTCACGGATGGGTGCTGGGCAGCCGCTTAGATGTCGGCCAAAATGAGCATGATGCGCTCGCAGCCGCGTTTGCGCTCGCGGGAGCCACGAAAGATAAGTGTGGCACAGATATTTCAATTGTGACCGGCAGAGTCAAAGAGAAGAGCTTCTCAGTGGCTATTGCAACCAAAGAGGGCGAGTGGGGGCAGACTTTGTCTTTCAATCGCACTTATTCAAACCAAGACAGAGTGCTAGTGATTACCACTGTAGCGGCAGATATGCTGCGTCGCTACTTAAGTTCTAAACCGATGTTCCCACATTACAGTTCTTTGACTCGTGAGAAAGACATGTTTGTTCCTCAAAGTGCGTTGACGGCTAAGTAGAGAAACGAAATCGCTCTCATTAGCGAATAAATAAGATAATAAGTATATGAATTGTATGCTTATTATCTTTTCCCTATATTCCTACCTAGTTATAAAAAAATTGTCTAATGCTTAAACCAATGATTTTCATAGGAAGCTGGTTTTATAGCTTTAGTGTCTCAAGTTTTTTCACAATTCAGTCTTAAACTAAATATTCGGCGCGGATTTGTTGGGAGGAATAAGGATGTTCCATCATTCAAAAATACTGGTTTGGTATCAGGTAGCTAGCCAAAAGATCCTGTTAGGTGAGGCGGTGAATGATCATAGTTTGGATGCGATTTCGATGTGGCTAAGTGCACCAGAGGAGGGTGAACAGGCGGCATCATTAGGTTATCGAATTTCTCTGTTCGATGATGATGGTAGGGAAATCGCTGGAAAAGCGGTTTCTATGCTGACAGCGGATGCATTTCTTTCAGGACGAAATATGCCCGTTTAGTAATATGTTCGTGTAATTGAAACAAAATAAAAACCCGGCCAATGTGCCGGGTTTTTCATGTTGTTATGCTCGCTTCTCTTTCAGAGAGTAGTTAACGTCATCAAGCACGACGTCGGACTTTGCTTTGCATATACAAGGTAGGATTTCATCGGCTTGAGTGTAAGCCATAGCAAAACCAACGTATTCCACTTCACCTGATACCAGCTTACAGCGACATGCGCCGCAGTGGCCGTCTCGGCAGTTATACTCAGGTTCCATGCCTGCATTTTCTATCGTTTCCAAAATGGTATTGGAAGGATTGGACTGAATCGCAGAGATACCGTTGATTTTTATGCTGGGCATTACAGTTCAAAGTCCTTGAAGTCATCCGCACGAACGTCACTATCAATTTGTCCAACAAGGTAAGACGAAATCTCAGCTTCTTGTGGTGCGACCTGAACGTTGTCAGAAGATAGCCATGCGTTAATCCAAGGAATTGGGTTTGTTGTCGCTTCTGGGTAAGCCATACCTAGACCAACAGCCTGCATACGGATGTTAGTGATGTATTCAACGTACTGACAAAGGATATCTTTGTTCAGACCGATCATAGAACCATCTTTAAATAGGTATTCTGCCCACTCTTTTTCTTGCTCAGCCGCTGCTTTGAACAGGTCAAAACATTCTTGTTTACACTCTTCGGCAATCTGCATGAACGCAAAGTCATCTTGACCGTTACGTAGCAAGTTGATCATGTGCTGTGTACCGGTTAGGTGCAAGGCTTCATCACGAGCGATTAGCTTGATGATTTTCGCATTGCCTTCCATCAGTTCACGTTCAGCAAACGCGAATGAACAAGCGAAACTTACGTAGAAACGGATAGCTTCAAGCGCGTTCACTGACATCAAACAAAGGTAAAGTTGCTTCTTCAAACCTTGCAGAGTCACTGTCACTTCTTCACCATTGATTTGGTGCGTACCTTCACCGTAACGGTGGTAGTCGTTGGTCAGTTGGATCAGCTTGTCATAGTAGTGAGAAATGTCTTCTGCACGCTTTAGGATGTGCTCGTTTTCAACAATGTCATCAAACACGATGCCTGGATCGTTCACGATGTTACGGATGATGTGCGTGTACGAACGAGAGTGAATCGTTTCAGAGAATGACCAAGTTTCAATCCAAGTTTCAACTTCAGGTAGAGAAACCAATGGAAGCAACGCTACGTTAGGGCTACGACCCTGGATTGAATCCAGCAGCGTTTGGTACTTCAGGTTCGAAATGAAGATGTGTTTTTCATGATCTGGTAGTTTGTTGTAGTCGATACGGTCGCTTGATACATCGACTTCTTCCGGACGCCAGAAGAACGATAGTTGCTTTTCGATTAGTTTTTCGAAAATCTCAAATTTCTGTTGGTCGTAGCGAGCAACGTTTACTGACTGACCCAAGAACATTGGTTCTTTTAGCTGGTCATTTTTGTTTCGGTTAAAAGTACTGTAAGCCATGATGCCTCAATTCCTTTTATGCCCCTCAATCTTGAGGGGCGAATAATTTGTTAAGCCGTTATAACCCGAGCTGGGTTATGGATTAAATCTTACAACCGCCGCCTGCGCAATCGTCGTCTTGAGGTTGTACTGCGTCTTTCTGGTCATCGCTCGCGCCGTCACGAGTGTTATGGTAGTAAAGTGTTTTCACACCGTACTTGTACGCAGTCAACAGGTCTTGTAGCAGTTTTTTCATTGGAACTTTGCCACTTTCAAAACGCGTTGGGTCGTAGTTTGTGTTTGCCGAGATCGCTTGGTCCACGAATTTCTGCATGATACCTACAAGGTGTAAGTAACCATCGTTTGAACCAATGTTCCACAGCAGCTCGTAGTTGTTTTTCAAATTAATGAAATCAGGCACTACTTGTTTAAGAATACCGTCTTTAGACGCTTTCACTGATACGTAGCCGCGTGGTGGCTCGATACCGTTGGTTGCGTTTGAGATCTGCGAAGACGTCTCTGAAGGCATCAATGCTGTTAGCGTAGAGTTGCGCAGACCATGAGTCATGATCTCTTCGCGTAGACCGTCCCAGTCGTAGTGCAATGGCTCGTCACAAACTAGATCGACATCTTTCTTGTAAGTGTCGATTGGCAGTAGGCCTTTCGCGTAGTTTGTTTCGTGGAATGACGGACACTTACCTTGCTCTTTTGCTAGTGCTACAGATGCTTTCAGCAAGTAGTACTGCATTGCTTCGAACGTACGGTGAGTTAGACCGTTCGCGCTACCGTCTGAGTATTTCACGCCATTCTTCGCTAGGTAGTATGCGTAGTTGATGACGCCCACACCTAGAGTACGACGGTTCATCGTTGATTTGTACGCCGCTGGAAGAGGGTAGTCTTGGTAATCCAATAGAGCGTCAAGCGCGCGAACGACAAGGTCAGATAACTCTTCGAAATCATCCAGAGACTTAATCGCACCCAAGTTGAACGCAGATAGCGTACATAGCGCAATTTCACCAGAATCGTCTTCAACGTTTGTTAGCGGCTTAGTTGGCAGCGCGATTTCCAAACATAGGTTTGACTGACGAACTGGTGCCACTTCTGAATCAAACGGGCTGTGAGTGTTACAGTGGTCAACGTTCTGAATGTAGATACGGCCGGTAGACGCACGCTCTTGCATCAAGATAGAGAACATCTCGATTGCTTTAACGGTCTCTTTCTTAATTGAAGGATCGTTTTCGTACTTCACATACAGACGTTCAAATTCGTCTTGGTTTTCGAAGAACGCGTCGTAAAGACCAGGAACATCAGATGGCGAGAACAGAGTAATGTTGCCACCTTCTACCAAACGTTGGTACATCAGGCGGTTTAGCTGTACACCGTAGTCCATATGACGAACACGGTTTTCTTCAACACCACGGTTGTTCTTCAGAACCATTAGAGCTTGAGACTCACCGTGCCATAGCGGGTAGAATACCGTTGCCGCGCCACCACGCACACCACCTTGAGAACAACATTTCACTGCTGTCTGGAAGTATTTGTAGAATGGGATACAACCAGTATGGAATGCTTCACCACCACGGATTTCAGAACCAAGCGCACGGATACGACCTGCGTTGATACCGATACCAGCACGTTGAGAAACGTAACGAACAATTGAGCTTGCTGTTGCGTTGATTGAATCTAGGCTATCACCACACTCGATCAGTACGCACGAGCTGAACTGACGAGTAGGGGTACGTACACCAGACATAATTGGTGTAGGTAGAGAAATCTTAAATGTAGACGTCGCATCATAGAAACGCTTGATGTAATCAAGACGAGTTTCTTTAGGGTAGTTAGCGAATAAACATGCAGAAACCAAGATGTACAGGAACTGGGCACTTTCGTAAATTTCACCTGATACACGGTTTTGTACGAAGTACTTACCTTCTAACTGTTTTACAGCCGCGTAAGAAAAATCCAAGTCACGCTTGTGGTCGATGTAGCTGTTCAGCTCATCAAGCTCGGCCTTGGTGTAGTCTTCCAGAATGTGACTGTCATATTTACCCATATCAACCAAGCGAGCAACATGGTCGTACAGCGTAGGTGGCTCATATTGACCATACGCTTTTTTGCGTAGGTGGAATACTGCCAAACGTGCTGCTAAGTATTGGTAATCTGGAGTCTCTTCTGAGATCAAGTCTGCCGCAGATTTGATGATTGTTTCATGGATATCAGTTGTTGTGATGCCATCATAGAACTGGATGTGAGCGCGCAATTCTACTTGAGATACAGAAACGTTATCTAGGCCTTCAGCGGCCCAGGTAATCACTCGGTGGATCTTTTCAAGATCGATAATTTCTTTGCGGCCATTACGTTTAGTAACGGTTAGTTGTTGGTTCATTCTGCTTTATTTCCCTAACAAAACTGATTAAAGCTAGATTATTGTGTAATTCTTGTAAAATTCGTTCCAGCTCTGTGATCAAAGTCTATCTATATATTGTAGTTCAAACACAACATATAGGGGTGCATCTTAGTGCGGGTTACAAGATAGTGCTATCTAAGGTGGTTTTCAAGGTACAGATCTTGGATGACTTGTGGATAACTTACAAAATTAAAAAAAACTGTAAGTAACCACTAACCGATGAAAATAGAGCGCACAAGATTGTATAAAATTACCGGTTGAGGATCGGTTTATAAGTAACCACAAACAAAAAAAAATTTCTTGATCTTTGCATAAAATTCAGTGCCGATTACCGCTTGGTTAAATTGAGAACAGGAGCCCAGAATTTGTTTAAAAATGCACTAAAAAAGGCGGAAATCTTGTGCTACCGCCTTGAAAGTGATCAGTGATTGGATATTGTGAATGGTGTTAAAACTTTTGCGTATGTACGATGTAATTTACGTCAACGTTGTTACCCAATTTGTAGGTATCCGTTAGCGGGTTGTAGTGCAGACCAGTAATGCCCGTTTCAGTAAGATCTGTTTGATCGATCATTTTGATCAATTCGGAAGGGCGGATGAATTTATCATGGTCGTGTGTACCTTCCGGCACGATACGCAGCAGTTTTTCTGCGCCAACAATCGCAAATAGGTAAGACTTAAAGTTACGGTTAAGCGTAGAGAAGAAAACGTGACCGCCGGGCTTCACCAGTGCAGCACAAGAGCGAATCACCGAAAGTGGGTCAGGGACGTGCTCTAACATTTCCATACAGGTCACAACATCGTATTTGCCTGCGTTATCTTGAGCGTGGTCTTCGATGGTGCTTTGAATGTAAGTAAGCTTAGTACCGGTTTCTAGAGCGTGTAAGCGCGCGACCTCGAGCGGCTCTTTACCCATATCTAGACCCGTTACATTTGCGCCTTCTTTCGCCATGCTTTCTGCAAGAATGCCACCACCACAACCGACATCAAGCACAGTTTTGCCAAATAGGCCATCTGCGTTGTCTAACACGTAGTTCAGGCGCAGTGGGTTAATTTGGTGAAGCGGTTTAAATTCGCCTTCAAGATCCCACCAGCGTGAGGCCATTTCCTCAAACTTCTTAATTTCCTTCGGATCGACATTCTGTGATTGGGTCATAACTACTCTGTATCTATAGGACTTCCGTAAAAGATGGTTGGCATTATAGCGCTAATATTGGGCAAACCATAGAGCTGCTCAGTTTTATGCGGATTTGGCTAAAATGTAGCCATTAATCAGGAGGATAAATCAAGAGTGTGTAAATTCTCGGCATTTGAATCGCAACCAAGCTCACAACCTGATAAAAGGTGAGGGAAAGTAATGCCGAAGTGTTGATTTGTGTGTTATATTTTTGCACCTTAAACGTATTGTACATACGATCTATAAATAGAGGGATAATGGCTCTATGAGCGATCTAGCTAAAGAGATCACGCCCGTAAACATTGAAGATGAGCTGCGAGGTTCGTACCTAGACTATGCGATGTCAGTTATCGTTGGTCGTGCTCTTCCTGATGTGCGTGATGGCCTAAAACCAGTACACCGCCGTGTTCTATTCGCGATGAATGTACTAGGCAATGATTGGAATAAACCATACAAAAAATCTGCCCGTGTTGTTGGCGACGTAATCGGTAAATATCACCCACACGGTGATAGCGCTGTGTACGATACTATCGTACGTATGGCTCAGCCGTTCTCATTACGTTACATGCTTGTCGATGGCCAAGGTAACTTTGGTTCTATCGATGGCGACTCAGCAGCGGCAATGCGTTATACCGAAGTTCGCATGGCGAAAATCGCCCACGAGCTTCTAGCTGATCTAGACAAAGAAACAGTGGATTACGTACCAAACTACGATGGTACAGAGCAAATCCCAGCAGTTCTCCCAACTAAAATTCCTAACTTACTGGTTAACGGTGCCTCTGGTATCGCGGTAGGTATGGCAACCAACATTCCTCCGCACAACTTGACTGAGGTAATTGATGGCTGTCTTGCGTTCATCAATAACGAAGAAATCACTATTGATGAGCTAATGGATTACATCCCTGGTCCTGATTTCCCAACGGCTGCACTTATCAGCGGTCGTAAAGGCATTGTAGACGCGTACAAAACGGGTCGCGGTAAGATCTACATGCGTTCGAAAGCGGAAGTGGAAGCAGACAAGAATGGTAAAGAAACCATCATTGTTACTGAGATTCCATACCAGGTGAACAAAGCTCGCTTGATCGAAAAGATCGCTGAGCTAGTAAAAGATAAAAAAGTTGAAGGCATCAGTGCACTACGTGACGAGTCAGATAAAGACGGTATGCGTATTGTTATTGAATGTAAGCGTGACGCAGTTGGTGAAGTGGTTCTAAACAACCTATACGCGAACACTCAGTTGCAAACAACTTTCGGTATCAACATGGTTGCGCTGAACAATGGTCAGCCACAGTTGTTCAACCTGAAAGATATGCTGAAGTGTTTCGTCGACCACCGTCGTGAAGTCGTGACTCGTCGTACTATCTTTGAGCTGAAAAAAGCACGTGACCGTGCCCATATCCTAGAAGCTCTTGCTCTTGCACTTGCGAACATCGATGAGATCATCGAGTTGATTCGTAACGCAGCAACACCAGCAGAAGCAAAAGCGGGCTTAGTCGCTCGTGGTTGGGATCTTGGCAACGTAGCAGCAATGCTTGAAAGTGCAGGTACTGATGCGGCTCGCCCTGATTGGTTAGAAGAGCAATACGGTATTCGTGACGGTCAGTACTACCTGACTGAAACACAAGCGCAAGCGATTCTAGATCTACGTCTACATAAACTGACTGGTCTAGAGCACGAAAAGATCCTAGATGAATACAAAGCACTATTAGATGAAATCAAAGAGCTAATGCATATCCTTGCTAGCACTGAGCGTCTGATGGAAGTGATTCGTGAAGAGCTAGAAACCGTTCGCGATGCATTTGGTGATGTTCGTCGTACAGAAATTACCGCAGCAACCCATGACATCGACATGGAAGAGCTAATCGCTCGTGAAGACGTCGTTGTGACACTTTCTCACGAAGGTTACGTTAAGTACCAGATCCTAAGCGACTACGAAGCTCAGCGTCGTGGTGGTAAAGGTAAGAGTGCAACTCGAATGAAGGACGAAGACTACATTGAGCGTCTTCTAGTGGCGAATACCCACGACAACATTCTATGTTTCTCTACTCGCGGTAAGACATACCGTCTGAAAGTTTACCAATTGCCATTAGCGAGCCGTACAGCTCGTGGTAAGCCAATCGTGAATATTCTTCCACTGGAAGAGGGTGAGCGTATTACGGCTATTCTGCGTGTTGACGAGTTCTCTGAAGATAAATTCATCTTTATGGCTACTGGTGACGGTACTGTTAAGAAGACACCGCTTAACCAGTTTGCGAATGTACGTTCAAACGGCCTAATCGCGGTTAACCTACGTGATGATGATTCACTGATTGGTGTTGATATCACTAACGGTGAGAATGAAATCATGCTGTTCTCGAAAGCGGGTAAAGTGGTTCGCTTTAAAGAAGCAGAAGAAATTCCTGTACTTGATGAAGACGGTAAACCTGTTCTTGATGAGAATGGTAACCCAGAAATTAAGTTCAAGGGTGTTCGTCCAATGGGACGTACTGCCTCTGGTGTACGTGGTATGAAGTTAGCTGATGATGACCAAGTCGTATCGCTGATCATTCCATCGAATGATGGCGATATCCTAACTGTGACTCAAAACGGTTACGGCAAGCGTACTTCACTTGAACAATACCCAACGAAAGGGCGCGGTACTCAAGGCGTTGTATCTATCAAGGTTTCTGAGCGTAATGGCCCGGTTGTAGGTGCAGTACAAGTAGAAGAAGGCGACGAGATGATGATGATCACCGACGCTGGTACTCTGGTTCGTACTCGTGTTGCAGAAGTTAGCCAAGTAGGCCGTAACACTCAAGGTGTGACACTCATCCGTACAGCTGAAGATGAATCAGTGGTTGGTCTACAACGTATTGAAGAAGTTGAAGAAGAACTCGTAGCAGAAGGTGAAGATGCTGAAGTAACAGCAGAAGCATCAGAAGCGACAGATTCAACTGAAGTCAGCGAAGATAAAGACAGCACTGAAGAGTAATTTCTCATCTCTTTGATAGATAAAGCCAGGCATTATGCCTGGCTTTTTTGTGTTTAGCCCATATTACTGTTTAATGTTCAACCCCTTGTCATTACTGGCGTTGTGGCGACTTTTTAATCACTTATACCGTGTCTGCGTGCCTTGATTCCTAATCTGTCAGTAATTTCTGAAAATAGCGTGCATAAGCAACTTCTTATCTATAGACTCCCCACTGTCTGTTCTACAACCAACAACATAGAAATGAAATTATCACTCAAGCATAAATTAATCGGTGCCAGCTTATTAGCCGTTGTGCTAATGGCGAGTGCACTAACTTGGCTATCTGCGGATCAGCTACTGACTCAAACACGCAATGGTGTTCAAGCTCGCGTTTCTAGCTTGGCAACGGCGGCATCGGAAGGGATCTCTGATTGGATTTCTATCCGTAAAGATATCGCGTCTGCATTTAACGACTACAGTGAAGAAGCCGATGTTGTTCCTTACTTACAGCAAGCTCGCGTAGCGGGTGGTTTTGACGATATCTTCTTAGGTACACCTTACGGTGGTATGTACCGTTCGCATCCTGAGCGAAATCGTGCGGATTACGATCCTCGTACTCGCCCGTGGTACAAAGATGCAAATAATGCAGGTAAACAAATCATCACGACGGCTTACCAAGATGCTATCACCAATGCACTATTGGTAACCATCGCAGAACCTGTTCGTCGTAACGGTCAGTTTATCGGTGTAGTGGGTGCCGATGTACTTATCGACCAGCTAATCAACGATGTTATCAATCTAGATGCGGGTAAAAACGCGTACGCTATGCTGATTGATACTCAAAATGGCACTTTCCTAGCGCATCCGAATAAAGACCTGTTACTTAAACCAGTAACGACTTTGTCTAACAAGCTAACGATGAACAACATCGCGAAGGCAGCAGACAACGGTTCGGTAGAGCAAATCGAACGTGCTGGTGAGCAGAAGCTTTATTACTTCCAAGAAGTACCGGGTACACAGTGGATTTTTGCGATTGAAATGGATCGTAAGACCGAACTAGCCGCGCATACCGAATTGCTACGTGACCTGATCATCACTGCAATCGTGATTACTTTGATCGTAGTAGCGATGGTGTCATGGTTAGTAAGCTTCTTATTCCGCGACCTTGGCCGAGTGTCTGCGGCGCTAGAAGAAATCGCATCAGGTGAAGGTGATTTGACTCAGCGCCTAGAGCCGCGTAGCGACGATGAAGTAGGGCAACTGGCAAACAACTTCAATACCTTTGTTGGCAACATGCACGCGATGGTGTCTAAGTTAGGTATGGTTTCGGCATCACTTTCTGAGCAAGCGAAACAAACTGCGCAACACGCGGAAGAACGCAGTTCGCGTATCCGTCAACAGCAAGACGAAATCAACATGGTGGCTACTGCGATTAATGAAATGGCGGCGGCAACACAAGAAATCGCTGGTAACGCAGACCATACCGCACAAAATTCATCAGAAGCAGTATCGTCGTGTGTTTATGGTGGCCAGCAAGTGGTGCAAACTCAGAGCTCGATCCAGAACCTAGCGCAAGAAGTGCAAGTAGCAACGGGTGTTATTCAAGAGCTTGAAGCGCACGGTAACAGCATCAATACGATTCTTTCGACTATTCAAGGTATCGCAGAGCAAACCAACCTGTTAGCGCTGAATGCAGCAATTGAAGCCGCACGTGCTGGCGAACAAGGTCGTGGTTTTGCGGTGGTAGCGGATGAAGTTCGAGTGCTAAGTCAAAGAACACACGCATCTACGCAAGAAATCCAGCAAATGATCGAAACGCTTCAAGGTACGACTGCGAAAGCGGTAGGTATTATGGGTGATAGTCGTCAACTGGCTGAAACCAGTGTGGCTGATGCCGATTCTGCGGCGGTAAGTTTGACACAAATCCAGACTGCGGTTGAACGTATCAGTGATATGGCAACTCAGATTGCCTCGGCTGCTGAAGAGCAAGCTTCTGTTACTTCTGAGATTACCCGCAACACGGTTGGTATTCGTGATGTATCGAATGATTTAGCCGATGAAGCACACGAAGCAGCAGCGCAAGCCGCGCAGCTTTCAGAGCTGTCTTACGAGCTTGAACAAGAGATCCAACGCTTTAAGCTTTAACGGAACCTTATTGCAAACGCCCGGCTTTATGCTGGGCGTTTTTGTATTTATTTGGCAGGCCGCTTTCGAAAACGTTGGTTGCCGAAGTTCGTCCAACTGAAACGATAGTCTTTGTACTCAGATCCTTATCAAATAAACACATAAGCTAAACTTTGAACTAAAACCGCCAAGCGTAGGAAGTCCCTCTTAAACGCCTTGCTATGCGATTTTTCTTATTGGCAGAAAGTCTTAATATATAGCGCTTCGACCTTGTCTCTTGCCCATTGAGTTTTACGCAAAAACTTTAATGATGATTTGATAGAAGGGTTACTGTAGAAACAGTTGATTTGAATTTCTGCATCTAAGCCTTCCCAACCATAGTGTTCTTGTAAACGCACAAGGATCTTTTCTAAGGTTAAACCGTGTAGTGGGTTGTTGGGTTGTTCTTGGCTCATTTCTGGCGGTTCCTACAGTATCTCAATTTAAACGCTGAGTTTACCAGAATGCAGCTGAACATTTTCAGATTTTCGCCAATCGAAAACCTATGTAGAACGAACGTTTTTATTTAGAGAGTAGAGAAAGGTTCAAGTTTTGTGTTCTTCACATTGAGAGAAGCCTTTTATTTGGCACGACTCAATTTGGGTGTTTTTCAGTGACAATTTATCGAATTAACGACCATGGTCTAAACTTAGGAAGCAGTGTGCGCAATAGAAACCTAGGAGGCTACTTTGCAAAAGCTAACAAGTTTAATGCTGGTCGGTTTATTGGTGTCGCTACCACTTAGTGCCAGCGAAGAAGAATCTGACGGTATGATGATGAACCATGGTTCAAAATCGCCACCTTCAATGGACATGATGGATAGCAATGGTGATGGCGAGGTTACTCAAGAAGAGTTTGATGCCTACCGTGACAACATGATGATGGGTGAAGTTGAAGAGGAAGAAGAAAGCGAAATGCACCACGACAAGATGAGTGCGTTTGCCTCGTTTGATAAGAATAAAGATGGAGTCGTGACCGAAGATGAACTGGCGGCTCACGCCAAGTATTCTAACCCTGGTAATGGTACTGGCACCCTGTTAGACGACAAGCAGAAAAACAGCAACATGAGTGACCGAAGCAACAAAAGTGACAAAGGAAATAAAGGTGGCAACCGGGATAACGGAAATTCAGGTGGAAACAAAGGTGGTAAAGATAAGTAGCCTTACTCGATAGCAAAAAAACGCCCTTAAATAAGGGCGTTTTTTGTGTTAGTCAACCAAGCCGTATTGTGAGCTAAGAATATCGATAATTTCTTTCTTAGGGTTATCACTTAGGTTAATTGGTTGTCCTGTAATCTTCTCTGCAATTCCAGTATAGGTTTTAGAGATATCCATCAATGCTTCAAGCGGCAGTTCGTTTTCACGTGCTAATGCTTCGCGCTCTGGCATACGGTCTTTGTTCAACAGGATATCTGGGTCAGGGAAGTGGTTCAGCAAAAACTGACGGAAACCCTCTTTCGAGTTTTCAACGATATTACCTAATTGATATTGCTGCTTATCCCAGATACGTGATGAATCTGGTGTACCAACTTCATCCATGTAGATAAGCTTTTCATTACCAGCCGCGTCTGTCACGTAACCAAATTCGAATTTAGTATCGACAAAGATCTGCTCGACAGCATCCAGTGCATTGCTGATCACACCGAAGCCTTCTCGCAACAGTTTTTCGTACTGTGCGATGTCTTCTGCTTTAGAAAAGTTAAAAGCAGCAAAGTTATCTTCGATATTTTTACGAGTAATATTCACATCGTCGGCTTCAGGCACGCCAGGGATACCTTTTAGAATGCCTTTGGTTGAAGGGGTCATTAGCAGATTCGGTAGTGCTTTGTCTTTTTGCAAACCTTCTGGAAGCTCAATACCACAGAATTCACGCTCGCCTTTTTCATAAGCACGCCACATTGAACCAGTAATATATTGGCGACAAATTGCCTCAATCATAATTGGCTTCGCTTTTTGTACGATCCAAACCAATGGGTGAGGGATGTCTAATATATGACTGTCAGCTAGACCATTTTCTTTAAACAGCTTAAACCAATGGTTAGAGATGGCGTTTAGCGCAGCGCCTTTACCAGGAACACCTTTCAGGCCGCCTTCACCGTGCCAAATACAGTCAAACGCTGAAATACGGTCACTGATTACCATGATAGCTAAAGGAGCATCAGGTGCGACGTCGTAACCTTTCTCTTGAATTAGGCGTTTACTGTCTTCTTCAGTTAACCAATAAACAGAGCGCACTTTACCGCTGTGAACGGGTTTATCAGTGCGAATGGGTAGATCGTCATTAACGGCAAGAACTTGATCAGCGAGACTCATTTAGACATTCCTATCTTTGTCAAAAATGGGTGAAAGCCCCTAATTAGGCCATCGATTTGCTGAGCATGATACCAGAACTATTTTACGCTGCCAGAGAAAAAGCAAACGTTTGCTTAATTTTTTGGCATGTTAGGTTAAGTGAAGAATATTGAGAGGAAAAAGAAAAGGCCTCTCAAGTAAAGAGGCCTAAAGACAGTGTTATCGTCGAGCTTATTAATGGAACTGGTTTGCTCTGCCCTCGACGAAAAATACTTCACATTGATGTTGACGAGCCAAGCTGCGAAGTAACACCTGATCGATGCTGGTAATATTGTTTGATGCTACAACAGCGCTCGCATTACCAGACTTGATGGCTTTAATCACTATCTCAAGCTCAGATTGAGTTTGAGACGCTTTCATTTGGATGATTTTTTGACAACTCACTTTGTATGAAGAGAACTGGGAAAAGTCAGGGCGTGGACACTCTGCAGTAAATAAGATCCATTGATCTTGATTAGATAGACCAGCTAAACGAGCAAGTGTTGTATCTTCAATGTTCATTGGTTGCGTTGGTTGTGCGAGAACGTTGAATCTTGATACTGAACGAGATTGTGCTTGAAACTGAATCATAATACTGTCCTTTCATACATGCTGTATGTCTATACAGTAGTTTGTTTATCCCCTCTGATCAAGAACTTTTTGTGTGAAATTTAGTCGCTTTAAATCGTTTTTTAGTTCAATGTGATTTTAAGCTGTTGATTGTTTTATATAAATTTCTTTGTGGGTGATTTAGGGATTAAAGATGAATGTATGAGAAATTGTGAGCGACAACACAAGTAGATATACAGTCTTATACAGTGGTTTACTGTTTGGAGAGGAAAGTGACTTTAAACTGACAGCGTTATGAAGAACTGTCAGTGATTTAAAAACCGTGATATTTAAAGCTGAAAACGGGCAGGGAAGTCGCTAAATATAGCATCGAGATTGGAAAGGTGTTTTAGTCGTCTTGGGTTATTTACTGTGTAACACCAAACTTGATAACCTTCGGCTTGAAGCGTCGCGACGTGCTTTTTGTTTGTCCAAAGATGATTTAAGTTGCAGCTGAATGCATCAACTTCACTTAGCAATTTTTTCACTTTTCCTGTAAGTCGCTCTGAGAGCACTCCGAGTCGATAATCAGGCATTAGCTGATGTAGATGGCGAATGACATCGGCACTGAAGCTCGAGAGCAGAATACTATCTTTGCTTACCTCGGCTTTATCCAATGTTTGTTTGACCAACTCACAGACGGCTAGGGCATTATGGCGGTCAATTTTTACTTCCAGATTGAGTTTTAGGTTGTTCTCTTGCGCGAGCTTCAACAATTCTTCCAGTGTCATAATGGATTCACCAGCAAAACTCGCGTCAAACCAACGGCCGAAATCGAGTTCTCTTAGTTGCTTGAGTGTTAACTCGTCGATACGACCAGTACCATTACTGCAGCGCTCGACGGTATGATCGTGACACACAACCAAGACATTATCGAGCGTCGGTTGAATATCGACTTCAACCCACTCCAAGCCAAGCTCAATGGCGGCCAAAATACTTGCTCTGCTGTTTTCAGGAAAATGGCCAGCAACGCCGCGGTGACCTACAACAATCATTACAGTATATCTCTATAAAAATGACTCGTTTAGATTACTCTGAAAGCAGCCAAACAGACAGATAATTCTTGGCGTTCATTGGCTAAATCTGACACTATCGATCACTGACAAATTACAAAAATAAAATTAAGAGAACGAAATTGTGAACGCTGAACGTAAAGCTGCATGGATACTCGTTGCAACGACGGGGATAGCAGGGCTGGGGTGGATTTTTTCCAAAGAGACGATTCAAGGTTTGCCGCCTTTTGGTTTCGTTGGATTGCGATTCCTTGTTGCTTCGGTTTTCTTGCTACCGCTGTGTTTTAGACATCTCAAGGGCTTAACACTCAGTTTACTGGCGCAAGCGGTAGGTGCTGGCGCTATTTTAGCGGCGGCTTTGCTGACTTGGATTCATGCAATTTCAATCAGTGAGACATTGGGTGAAGGGGCGTTCATCGTTAGCTTGTCGATGATCATCGTGCCGATTGTTGCGTGGTTATTGTTTAAAGAAAGACCAAAAAGAGCGTTCTGGTTCGCCATGCCGATTGCGGTATCCGGATTAGCCATGTTGTCACTCACAGACGGCTGGAATAGCTCCATTGGTCAGATTTGGTTCCTGGTTAACGCGTGTTTGCTTGCTTTACACTTTAACGTGAATAGTAAGCTTGCACACAAGATGCCGATCTTACTACTTACCTGCATTCAACTTTTTGCGACAGGGATAATCGCCTTAATAGCATCGCTTATGTTTGAGACATTTCCAGAGAGCGTTGAATCTTCCATTTGGGGCTGGTTTGCCGCCAGTGCTTTGCTGGCCACCAGCTTACGTTATGTGATGCAAACCCTTGGGCAAAAAGGGAGTAATCCAGCGAATGCAGCGTTGATCATGTTACTAGAACCAATCTGGACAGTGGTATTGAGCATTACTTGGTACGGAGAGCAGCTATCGACGAATAAGTTAATTGGTTGCGGCTTAATCCTGCTCGCGCTGATTTTCTATCGCACCGATGGACGCATATTTAAAATGAGATACTAAAATTAAGTTATATAAGTCAAAGTAAAATCTCAACTTCAGTGCGCTGATAGGGATATCGGAATGAAAATCGGAGTGGTTGGGGCTGGGGCCGTTGGGGTTGGTATTTGCAACTACCTACTGATGCTTGGCAGCATTAGTGAGCTCGTGCTTTTGGATAAATACCTAGAACGAGCAGAAGGAGAGGTGTTTGATTTTAGACACACCGCGGCACTGACTTTTTCCAAAAACACCCACATTGTTCCGACAGACGACTACCTGACATTAATTGGCTCAGATATCGTAGTAATAACCGCCGGAGCACAACTTCAGCAAGGACAAACCCGAATTGACCTAGCGGAAACCAATAGCAAAATCGGTGTGCAGATAGCAAAAGAAATAGAGCGTGTTGCACCGCTTGCGACATTAATCGTAGTCACCAACCCTTGTGACATTGTCACGCACTTCATTGTTAAGAACACCAAATTCCCAAACAACCGTGTCATAAGCAGCGGCTGTGTCATCGACACCGCGCGTTTGATGACCATCGTCGCCAATCGCGTCAATATCGATCCTAAGAACATCTTTGGTTATGTACTGGGTGAGCACGGAAGCAACTGTTTTACGCCAAAGAGCCTCATTTCTATCGCAGGACAACCAGCGGACTACTATTGTGATACTCATAATCTGGGGCTAATTTGCTCAAGCGAGTTGTTGGAATCTGTAAAGAAAGCGGGTTATGAGATCTTTAAGCGTAAACGTAATACCACCCATGGAATAGCGGCGAGTGTGTTTCGCATAATTCAGGCAATCATGATCAATGAACGCTCGGTATTACCGGTAGGAACTCTGCTCAATGGTCAATACGGACTAAAGGATGTGGTACTAAGTTTACCGACTGTAGTTGGCAGAAACGGAGCCGAATCAATTTTGAACCATCCGTTTACTGAAGAAGAGGTTAACACTTTGATGCTCATAGCGAAAAACGTGCGCACGATTACCGAACAAGTGGCAACAAAGACTGGATTAAGTGTGTAAGAGCGTGCATCAGCGTCACATCTTAGAGTTATTACTCTGTTGTTTTTTGAGCTTATTGCTAAATTTATAAATGTAAATGATTTGTTAATATGGCGAGAAAATGAAAATCCATAAGATCGATGGTTACATACAGAAAATGTATCTTGCAGAATATCCAGACAAACTTCTTTTGTTGGACGGCGCGAGCAGGGCGGACATACCATATTTAAAGCATTTTATTACGCATACGTTGAATCGACCTTTTAACTCATTGACGGCCGTCGTGGTAACCCACATGCATCCGGACCACGCAGGTGCGGCTCACAAACTGAGAGAGCAGACTGGCTGTACCATTATCTCGGCCAACAAAAGTACGCACTGGTATGGTGGCTTGCATGGTGTATTGATGCACATCACCGATATTGCTTTGGCAAAATGGGTAGCGAGCCGAATGAAAAAGCCACAGCGATTACTTTGGTATTCTCGAAAATTGCTTCCTGACATCAAACTTAACGACGGTGATACCATTCCAATATTTGAAGACTGGCAAGTATTGGACGTACCCGGGCATACCGACAGAGACTTAGCGCTCTATCATGCCGAACAAGATGTGCTTTATGTTGCCGACCTGATTGTTAAGGTCAAAAACAAGCTGATTTCGCCTTTCCCTGTGTTCTATCCAAATCAATATCGCTCCTCAATCGAGAGGGTTTTCAATATGCGCCCGAAAACCTTACTCATCGCACATGGTGGAGAAGTAACGCTAGATGAGTCAGCATATCAATACCTTGTCCAAACTGCGCCACGAACACCATCGACGCATTGGCGTGCGACTAAGATAAAAATCAAGAGCTTACTTGGTGCAATCTGGGCGTTTGGTTTCGCAACCAGTAAGTAACTCTCCACCTTAAACAACATCGCTACTCAACGTTGATAAGTCATTAATTTACATTCAATAAAGCACTTCGGACTTATCAACGTTATTGCTTGCGTTCGATATTTGCTTGGGAACAAAACGGTGTTTATCGCTTCCACATAATTAAGTTTATTTCTATCAATAACTTAATGGTAAAATCTCTCCCGCCATCAGAAAGTTGAACTTTGCCTTAATCTCATTACTATGTGATGCTTAGCTATTCAGTGTTTTCTCTGATTTGACCAACCTAAAAGAAGCCCATGAACTTTCTAAAAACATCCGCGGTAATTTGCTCCTTCGCAGTGAGCGCAAGCGTGACTGCATCTGGTATCGAACAGGCGTTAAATGTTCAAAAAGCGACAAATAGTGCTGCAATAGAAAGCCAAGAAAGAATCGATCAGAGTGACGAGCGTATACAACGACTTAAAGCTGAAATAAAACAGCTTGAGGCGGAAGTGGAAAACCTCGATGTTTATCAAAAACATTTGACCAAACTGGTGGCCAATCAAGAACAAGAAACTCAAAGCTTGAATCAACAGCTAAGTGATATTCAACAAACTAGACAAGATCTTGTGCCATTGATGTATAAGATGCTGGATGGGCTTAAACAGACACTTACAAACGACATCCCTCTGCAACATACCCAAAGGCAGCAGCGCATTGAGAAGCTTGAACAATTAATGGTTCGCGCGGATGTCAGTGATGCAGAAAAGTACCGGATGATACTCGACGCTTACCAAATCGAAGTAGCGTACGGCAGTAAACTTGGCGTGTACCGCGATACGATCTCTGCCGGTGGATTTACCCGAGAGGCAGAACTTTTGCATTTAGGGCGCGTCGTGTTAGTGGCGCGCAGTATTGATGAGCGTCTCTATTGGAGCTGGGATAAAAACCGTGCGAGCTGGCAAGAGGTTCCGTCATCTTCCTTTCATGAAATTGCTAAAGCATTCGACGTAGCAAAACAGCGTTTGAGCCCTGAAATGCTTACACTGCCTGTTTCGATTGCGGAGGTGAAGTAAATGAGAGCCCTGCATATCGCGACGTTGTTTGCTTCAATTTGTCTCGCTCTGCCAGTCTCAGCAGACATTGTCACCAAGGCACAAACCGAGCAAACCGAACTCAAGAGCCATAATGCTGAGCGTGAACGTCGATTCCAACAGCTGGAGCAACAACTGCTCGAACAAAAGCGCCAGTTGATTGCTGAAAAACAGTCGCTCAAAGCCAAAAACGATCAACTTAGCCAATCTTTTACTCAAAACGAGCAACAGCTTGCGGAATTAGAAAACACACTACGTTTAGAGTCGGGAAGTTTAGGCGAAGTGTTTTCCGTGGCACGTCAAAACGCTAAGTCGTTAACAGAACAGCTGGAATCGAGCATCTCTGGCGCGGGCGCACAAGCCAGTCTGCAATCATTAACGCCCATTGTTGAACAGCAACAAGTTCCCAATACTCAACAGCTAACGGCACTGTGGCGAGCGCTCGAAAATGAAGTGACACTGAGCGGCTCAAACACTATTCAGCAGCTTAACTATGTCGATGGCGAAGGCAAGATTAGCCAGCAACCGCTACTGCGTTTAGGTTCTATTGCTTTGATTGGCAGTGAAGGTTATGCAATGTGGAATAGCGACAGTCATCAGGCTTCAACCTACATTAAACAACCCGCGAATGTTCCAACACTCGACCAGTTCACTACGTCAACCAATGTTGAGCCGGTCGAAATTGAGCTCGATCCTACCCGTGGTAACGTACTTGAGCAGTACGCAAGCCAACCGAGTTTAGCCAATCGTATTGAGGCAGGTGGGCTTGTTGGCGGAGTGATTATTTTCTTGCTGGTGGTTGGCCTTCTAATCGCGCTGGTTAGAGGCATAACGGTATTGAGTGTTTCAAGAAGCATTCGTGCTCAATTAAAAACACCGGAAACGCCCAAGGATAATCCATTAGGCCGCGTGTTAGCAGTTTATAGCGATAGCAAAGCGCACACTGTTGAAGCGTTAGAATTGCGGCTTCTGGAAGTTATCCTGGACGAACAAGCTAAGCTAGAACAAGGCCTTTCGATGTTAAAGCTATTGGCGGCACTTGCGCCAATGCTCGGCTTACTAGGTACAGTCACAGGTATGATTGAAACCTTTCAAGTGATCACCTTATTTGGTACCGGTGATGCGAAAGTGATGGCTGGCGGGATATCCACCGCGCTGGTGACCACAGTGATGGGGTTGGTCGCGGCGATGCCATTGCTGCTGGCGCACAATCTTTTATCGACGCAGGCTGAAAACCTGCGCAATATTTTAGAGAAGCAAGGTATTGCGCTAGTGGCAGAACTTGCCGAGAAAAATACCTCAAAGCCAGTCTCCGAGAGTGTTTAAACATGACTGAGCTGAGCCATATATTGCAAACACTACTGAGCCACTTTGAAGGAGTGCGCAACTTTGCCCAATTTATGCAGCAAGGCGGCATAGTGCTTTGGTGCTTGTTTGCGGTTGTGGTGTTGTTTTGGCTGCTTGTTGTAGAGCGCATGATTTATCTGTTTGTTCACTACCCTAAGCATAAATCTGAGTGGTTAGCACAATGGGCGAGGCGAAGTGATCATCATTCATGGCACTCGCGTTCGATTCGCGATGGATGGCTTGCCCAAGCTCGAATCAATTTGTTCCAGCACACCAACACAATAAAGTTACTGGTGTCACTCTGCCCAATGTTAGGGTTGTTAGGAACAGTCACGGGAATGATAGCGGTATTTGACGTGATGGCGTTACAAGGTAACAGTGAACCTAAGCAAATGGCGGCGGGCATTGCTATGGCGACTTTACCAACGATGGCTGGCATGGTTGCAGCCTTGGTTGGCATGTTTGTCCATGCAAGATTAGTTAAGTTGTGTCGTAATTACTCATACTCGCTAGAACAACAGTTGAGGAGTCAGCAATGAGGCTAGGGCGACGTTCGCACAGACAAGAAGAAGCTCAGGTTGATCTAACGCCGATGCTCGATATTGTCTTTATCATGCTGATCTTCTTTATCGTCACCAGCACTTTTGTACGCGAATCCGGGATTGAAGTCGATAAACCGCAAGCGACCAACATCGTTAGCCAAAAAGAGGTTGGAATCTTTATTGCAGTTACCGCAGACAATGATGTCTACATAGACAAAAAAATGGTGGATATCGAGCGAGTGCAAGCAGTGCTTGAAGCTATGTTGCTTGATAAGCCTGAAAACTCACTCGTCATTCAGGCCGATGAACGAGCGTTTAGTGGCACGGTTATACAAGTGATGGACGCAGCAAAAGGCGCGGGAATCGAAAAGATCGCGATTGCCGCGGAGAAGTCGTAATGCTCCGATTTGTGCTCGCTCTGCCTATCGCAGGGTGTTTAGCGATAGTGTTGTTTAGTCTTATGGCTTGGCTCGTTAACACTCCGCAACAAACTCAGCAGTACAGTATGGAGGTGACCAAAGTAAGCTATCTGGTTTCTGAGCAAGAGAATGAAGCGCGAACTCGTTCACGTATTTTACCTCCAGAGCCCAAAGTGACACCAACTCAAGCGCCACAAACCTTTGTTGATTCGCCGCAACCTCTTTCTATCCCATCAATGGATGTGTCTATTGATACGGGATCTCTAGGTCTTAATATCAATATTGGTACTGTTGATGTTCTGGCTCCTCAAATTGCACAGGTAAGTAGCAGTCAGCAGGCTATGCCTTTGTATCGTGTTGACCCCAATTATCCAGCAAAAGCGCGTAAACGCCGTGCAGAGGGATTTGTGATCATAAAGTTTAATATTGACCCACAGGGGAAACCGATCGACTTGGAAGTCATTGATGCAAACCCTAAGCGCTTGTTTGAACAAGAGGCGCTAAAGGCGCTTAAGCAATGGAGATACCAACCTAAACTTGAGTTTGGCAAAGCGGTGGTTCAGCATGGACAGACGGTGAAGCTGGAGTTTCGACAACCGAAATGAATAAATACGCAATCACGCTAATAGTCGTTTTGTTGTTTGGATCAGCCAATGCAGCCGATCTAAGCCGCTACACCGCGTCTAAACTGCAACAAGCGCAAAAGTACGAATCCTCCGGTGATTTGCAGAGTGCGATAAACGTGTTACGAAGTGTCGAGATTCCGCGGGAATACGATGCTGCCTATGTGCACCAAAGTTTAGGTGTATATTACTGGAAAGCTGGCGAACTGGCACAATCTATTCAGCACTTAACACTGACCGTTAATTACGACGTATTGAGCGACCAACAACAGCGAAGTACGCGCCAAATGCTCGCTAGTCTTTTATTCAACCAGCAGCAATACCAAGAGGCGCTCGAACAGTACTACGTGTTGGTGCGAGCAAAAGCAACCAAGAGTTCAACAGCCCAATTGTGGCTGAATATTGCCAAGGCGCACTATCAATTAAAACAATGGAACGAAGTGATCACCGCATCCCCTTCTTCATTGGATGCGGGCTCTGCTAAACCAATTGACCCGCTTTCGATGAAGTTGGCAGCGTTAGTGGAAAAGAAGGAATGGCAGCGAGCCAGCCGCGTACTGAAACGACTCTTGGTTCTTGAGCCGAACAACGACATTTGGTGGCGACAATTAGTTAATATCGAGCTACGTGCTGGTAACACCAAACAAGCGTTAGATGCGTTGACACTGGCAGACAAACAAATTGAATTAACCGTACAAGAGCGGCGCCTTTTAGCTTCACTATACGCGCATAACGGCGCTCCTGAGCGTGCAGCCGCAGCACTTGAACAAATCGAGTACGCAGACCCTGAACTTGAGTTAATCATAGAGCAAGCAAAGTACTGGCAGACCGCCAAAGAGTTGGAAACCGCCGAGCAGTTATGGCGCAAAGCAGCACGTATAGATGGTCAATACTATTGGCAGTACGTGTTGGTATTAACTTATCAAGACAAGTGGCAACAAGCGTTGCAGTTTATCGATAAGGTGCGAAATCCAACGACAGAAACTGCATTGTTGAAGGTCCAAATATTGTATTCGTTGGATAAGGTGGAGCAGGCACTAAGCGTTGCCAAAGCAACAATGGAGAATAGGCCGGACGTCCAATTAGAAAACTGGATAGCCTTTCTTGAAAAGGTGAAGCTTGCACGTGAATCTTCACCAGTAAAAATAAAATGAGGGATCTAAATCCCTCTATGACGACTAAATCAGCGTTACTTCTGGACTAAGCAAGCGAACTCAGCACGCCAGAATAGCGCTTTTTTCGATTCCATATTATCTAACACTTCGCGACCAGAGAGCTGCGGAAAAGCATGCATAACCTCAAGATCTTCGTTTCGTTGTGATTTAGCGTAAGCCCTTACGTGAGTAAACGTTCCAGATAAGTTACTCGACAGCATAGATTTAGAAAGGCAGATGCCTAAAGTATCCTTTTGCATTTTGTTCATTTCCTCCCTCTATTCCTTTAGAGGCGGTCATTCGTAGTATTTTTATTTAACCGCTAAGCCAAAGACATTATACATTTTCACCATTGCTCAATAATTATACGATATGGACGCAGCATTAGCCCGAGAAATAACCGATCAAATGTATGATCAAAATCAATGTTTATGTCTATTCTAAAAATCGCCTTTCTACTCCGTTAGTTGCACAACTCATGTTACAAAAAAGTCAAAATAGGAGAATTATAAGTACACTTCATTCACAATTCGTTACTCGCAAGCTCGTTGCCCATTCATAAGAGTGATAGCCTATAGTGCTAACAAGGAGAAAGTATGAAATGGAGTAGTATCAGTTTTCGCAAAAGAATGCTGATTATCATGACTTTATCCGGACTGATAGAGTTGCTATTGCTTGCGACAGCCGGTTTTATTTATATCAAACACGCTCAAGAAGAAGAGATGGGGCATAAAGCGCTTGGCGTTGCTTCGTTTCTTGCTAAGTCACCGTACGTCATTGAAATGATTCAAACTGGCGTGACTCCGGAATATCAAAACCGTTATCGTAGCCTCACTGAGTTGATAGGGGCGGCGTTTATCGTAATTGGCGATAAAGAAGGGATCCGTTTAGTTCACCCAGTTGATGAGCGAATTGGTTTGCCGATGAAAGGTGGCGACAACAAGCGCGCGTTGGTTGACGGACAAGCTTATATCTCAACAGCAAAAGGTTCGCTAGGTTACTCTGTACGGGGTAAGGCAGCTGTATTTGATTCTCAAGGTAATATCATTGGTGTTGTTTCCGTCGGTTATCTTATCGACAGACTGCAAGACCGAATTGAGCCGTTCCTTTACTTTCTTATTGTAATGGCACTGATAGTGGTTGCTGCGAACGCGGTGGTGTCGAGTTACGCGTCGAGACGATTCCAGAAAGCGATATTAGGTTTTGAACCTGAAGAGATCGGTCGACTTTATGTTGAACTAGACGTAACCATGGAAACCCTAAAAGAGGGCATTCTGAGTATTGATGGTGATGGACGACTACGTTCAATAAACAAGAGCGCGTGTCAGATCCTTGGGTTAAATAAAGCTGAGTGCCTAAATCGACCACTCAGTGAAGTTTTGCCTGAAAGCGATTTACACGTCGTTTTACAAACGGCACGTACAGACCACGACATAAACTTGTATTTAAGCCAGCAACGTCTTATCGCCAACCGCAGCCCAATTATTGTTGATGACAAAGTCGTTGGTGCCGTTTCCAGTTTCCGCTTACGCGATGATCTTACTGAACTCACCGAACAGTTGGCGAAAACCAAAGAATATGCGGATATGCTACGGTCACAAACCCACGAGCACCGCAATAAACTTAATACCATCAGCGGTATGGTACAGATGGGTGAGTTAGACGCCGTACAAAATCTAATTGGACAAGAAACCGCGCACTATCAGTCATTGATAGAATTCTTACGTGAAACCATCAAAGAGCCTTTGATAGCTGGTATGTTACTTGGCAAAACCGAGAGAGCACGAGAGTTAGGACTTGAGCTGGTGGTTGAAGAGGGCTCGCGTCTTGAACCGTTACCAGACAGGATTAATGCTGAAGATTTGGTGACGATTCTCGGTAACTTAATTGACAACGCATTCGATGCAACCCGCGAAGCGATTGCAAAAGACGCACTTATTTCGCCTGCGCGGCGCAAGATAGAAGTCTCTATCGGTGATTTTGGAAACGAAGTGATCCTTGAAGTGATTGACCAAGGTTGCGGGTTACCTGAAAACATGAGCGTAACTGCACTGGTGAAACGTGGTGTTTCAAGCAAAGATAATCAAACACGCGGCGTCGGGTTGTATTTAGTGAGTGAATTAGCGTTGCGCTATCAAGGCGAATTAGAAATGGCGAATAACAAGGAGTATGGAGCCAGAATGACAGTCTATCTACCTAAGGAAGATCTGGTATGACGATAAATACCAAGGTGATGATTATCGAAGACGATATCGCCATCGCACAATTGCACCAAAAATACCTAGAACAAATCGAAGGTTATGAGGTAATTGGCATCGCTACCAGTCGTATGGAAGCAAATATTCAATTAGATATTCTAAATCCAGAATTGTTGTTGTTGGATGTCCATCTGCCGGATGGTTCCGGGTTGGAAATTTTACAAGAGTTGAGGTCTAGAAACTTAAGCTGTGACGTCATTCTGATTACCGCAGCGAGAGATGTGGACACGCTACAACAGGCAATGCGTGGTGGCGTTGTGGATTATCTTTTGAAACCAGTGATGTTTCCAAGACTAGAAGCCGCATTGAAAAAGTATGTGGCGCAGAAGCATCAGTTTACTCATGCCAACGATCTGGACCAGACAATCGTTGATCGTATGTTTCGCTCTTCCTCGTCACAGGAATCGACGGTCAATCGTCTACCGAAAGGAATCGACGGTGTGACTTTAGAAAAGATCAAAGCGTTGTTTAGCCAACCAGAAAGTTTAACTGCTGATGAAGCTGGTGAGAAAATCGGCGCTAGTCGCACCACAGCGCGCCGTTACCTAGAGTATTTGATTAGCACAGGTGAGTTAGAAGCCGATTTGAACTATGGCACTGTAGGACGACCAGAGCGTAGCTATAAAAAGGCAGCCAGTAAAAACTGATGTCACATTTATTCTTCAAAGCTGATGGAAAACTTCTGCGAGCGGAAAAATAATAACGACTTTCTCATTTAAGTGTATAAAATTAAACAGTTATAGTTTCTAAACCATGGTGAATGCCTGATGGAAAGTGTTTTTATCGTTGTTGTTGTGCTGGTTGTGTTCTTTTTTGTTGTACAGAAACGTTTCCTCAAACAAGAAGAACTTAAAGACAGCGAATATAAAAAGAGGGGAGCCTTGCTAAACATGCAAGAGTCGGCTTTTTATAATGCCTTGGTAACAGCAGTTGGAGAACACGGCGTTGTCCTAACGAAAGTCAGTATGTCAAATGTGGTTGCGCCAGTCGCAACAAATAAAAAGCACTGGTTCATTGCCAACAACCGTATTGCAAAAAGCTATTTTGATTATGTGGTGTGCGATCCAAGAACGTTAGAGCCAAGAGTTGCGATTGAATTTGATAATGGTAAGCAACTCGATAAGGGGAAGATTGAGCGTCATAAGCTGCTTATGCATGTGTGTAAATCGGCAGGCATCCCTTTAATTGGTACGACGATTAAACATAGCTATCAGGTTGGCCGTCTGCGTCGATTGTTGGCCGCTCATATTGACCTTATCGAGCCTGATAAAGAAATTCGTTTCTGTAAACGTTGCGGCAGTCCGATGGTGATAAAAACCGCCAGTTCAGGAGAACACAAGGGCCGAAGGTTCTTTACCTGTAGCCGACAACCACATTGTACGTATACCGAAAACTATAATGTCGTATTTGAAGAAAACTCTCCGGAATAGCACATTTTATTACTCTGAAACAAAAAGCCCAGTTGTAGAAACTGGGCTTTTTGTTTGATTTTATTTATTCAATGGCTAACTAAGTCGGATTTACAGCGGTTTGATTACAAACCATGATTTGATTACGGCCATTTTTCTTCGCCTTATACAACTCTTTATCCGCTTTTCTCAATACACTTTCCAGATCTTTGTAATGGTCACATTGATAAACGCCAATACTTGTTGTCAGTGATATTGGGGTCGTGCTGTCATTAAAACTAAACTTCTCGATAGCACTTCGTATTTGCTCTGCTTTACGCGTAGCTTGCGCCACATTGGCGTTGTGAAGCGCAATACAAAATTCTTCGCCGCCAATTCTATATACAAGGTGTTCATCGCTCAGCGCGTCAATTAACGCAGCGGTTTGAATCAATACTTTGTCGCCAATATCGTGTCCATGGTCATCGTTGACTTGTTTAAAGTAATCCAAATCAAGAATCAGTAATGAAAGGGGTAATTTTACGCTTTCATTTCGGTAGCGTTCAAAGTTATGAATTAGTGCGTGGCGGTTATATACGCCTGTTAACGCATCGCGAGAAGCCAACTGCCCAAGTGAAGCTTCTGATGTCTTACGCTTCACTTCTAGGATGTGAGAGGCAAGCCAAACCGACAGATAAGCGAGAATGAAATTAAGATTGAATACAAAATCATTCAGAACATAGGCGTCAGTAGTCTTTTGCATGAACAGACTTATTTGGCTTAGAAAGCCTACAGCCGTTGCTAAGAAACCATTTCTTCTACCCAAAATGAGGTAGAAAAGAACCGGATACAAAAAGCTCCACATAAAGATACCGTTTTCAATTGATTGAATCGAAGACGATAAATAAATGATCCCAACGACGGCATATGAATAGCTATTGGATAGAGCTAAAGAGACTTGGTTCTTATAACCTCGAAAAGCGACATACAGAGAAAGTGTGGAAAAAGAAAGTTCAAAGAAGGCCAGTACGTAGTAAGAGGTCGCGATATTAATAGCAGCGGCAATTAGACACATGATGGCTAGTAACATACTCATCCAGAATAAAACCGCGCCTCGAATCTGTCGAGAAGGATTAAAAATGTCTAGCTCCATGCTATTCGCCTATTTGTTCTGAACGCCAAACTGCACCATCAACCAATATTATTCTATTCATGGTCGGAATCAAGAAACAAATTGAATCAATCTCTCATTTTGAGAGGGTTACTTGATTGCATTTTACTCAAAGAAGGTGATTTTTCTAAACTAGAAATAGTTTTGTATTTTAAAAGGGAGTTTGCGTTAGGTTTATATTGGTGCAAGGTAGGTATTCAATGATCAGTGGAATTATATTAGTTTCCGTCATCTCTAAAGTTTCTACCTTTATTAACTTAGCTATAAATAGCTCAATCTACTCTCCCTCTACGCAAGAGGGAGAATAATCATGTAAAGCTAGGACTGAAATTGTTTCATCAATCTTTCAAGTCCTTCTAGCTGCTGAACGAGTTCCGTCGTCCTGTCTAAAGAAGTTTTTGAGGCTAGGGAAGTATCATCAGCAAGCGTTTTAATATTTGACACGTTCTGATTGACTTCCTGGGTGACCGTCGCTTGTTGCTCAACGGCAGTTGTAATTTGCACACTACTGTCGGCGACACGGTTGAGGATTTCAGAGATCACTGCCAGTACTTCACCTGTTTCATGCGCGCGTACTTTGCAGTTATCTGACAGTGACATGCCTTTATCCATTGCAACGACGGCATTTTGAGAAGTCTCTTTAAACTGCTTGATCATCGTATGGATTTCATTCGCGGAATTTGCTGTCTTTGACGCCAGATCGCGGACTTCATCTGCCACGACCGCAAAACCTCGCCCCGCATCTCCAGCTCGCGCAGCTTCGATAGCCGCATTCAATGCCAACAAGTTAGTTTGTTCAGAGATCGCTGTGATGACCTCTAAAATACTATCGATCTTCTGGCTGTCTTGAGACAACTGGTTCACGATGCTCTGTGCTTGGCCTAACTCTTCGGCTAAATCGTCAACTTCTGAAATGGTAGAGTTGATGCTCTCCATTCCTTTAACCGCTTGAGTATCAGCGTCGCTCGCTAGATTTGAAGCTACCGACGAAGCGGAAGCTACTTCAGAAATAGAGTGGGTGAGCTCTTCGACTGCAGCAGCCACTTGTTCCGTCTCTTGGCACTGTTTATTCAGGCTTTGTTCTATTCCCACGCTATTGTTGAGTTCTCGCTCTGCCGCCGAATGAATGGCACTAGCGGTATCTGTTGCTCGCGCTGCGACGGCTCTCAGTTCAGATTTGCGTTTCATCAGAGCAAGCTCTATTTGAGAAAAGTCATCGAATTTGCCTGTGTAAATTTGCTCCATAAGTGGATTTACGTATGCTTCTTCAGCACTAGATTTCAACGTTTCGAATCGCTTGTTCTGTAGAATGGAAAAAACAGTAGAGGTGAGAGACAGCAATAAAAGTGCAAAAATCAGGTAATTGGGGGAGGTGAGTGAGGCAGTAGTCGCCAATGTGGTAAGCAAAACACCAAACACAATAGACAACTTATGAAAGGGGACTCGCATCGAGTTAATACGCTGATTACTGCGCATTTTGCGATACATGCTCTCCGCACGTTTGATTTGTTCTTGAGTGGCTTGAGAACGTATCGATTGAAACTCAATGATTCCGCCTGATTCATTTTTGATCGGTGTAACGAAAGCACTTACCCAGTAATGCTCGCCGCTATTCTTACATTGGTTTTTGACTAAGCCCATCCAGCTTTGGCCTTGCTTTAAATACTCCCAAAGCTGCTTAAATGCTTGTTTTGGCATGTCAGCATGGCGGACCATGTTATGAGGGTTACCCAGTAATTCTTCTCGACTGTACCCGGCGATATCACAAAAATCGTCATTAGCGTATGTGATATAGCTTTTTGGGTCTGTGGTAGAAATTAAGTTGGCGCTCGCAGAATAATCTTTATGAGTTTGGTTCTTTGTCATTGTTATTGTTCTCGCTCTAATGGCAATGCAATCAGTGGCTTAATAAAAGGTCTACTCCCTTATTACTGTTAATGTCATAAATTTATCGTATCTATCAGACTAATGTCTGACAAACGATTGCGATTAAATTATTAACATTATCAATAAAATACTACTTTGGTAGTAGATAGCCTAAAGCGACGTTGAGAATAATTACATGACAATTACATTACATCATGATTTTTCTTCATTTTTGTTATTTGGTTACCGATAACTGATTGTTACCCCTGTTGAAGCTCGAAACTGTTACAATAGAAGCTTTTAAGAAGTATAGACATGATGGAAAAGATTGCGATTTTCGTGGATGTGCAAAACATCTACTACACAACCCGAGACAAGTACGGAGCCAACTTCGACTACAACCACTTTTGGTATGTAGCGACAGAAGGATGTGAGGTGCTAAACGCTCATGCGTATGCTATTGCTTCCACCGACCCTAAACAGCGCCAGTTTCATCATATCTTGCGCGGAATTGGTTTTGATGTGAAGTTAAAGCCATATATTCAGAGACAAGATGGCAGCGCGAAAGGGGATTGGGATGTGGGAATCGCACTTGATGTTTATGAAGCTGCGCCAATGGTCGATCGAATCGTTTTATTATCCGGCGATGGCGACTTTGAGGTCCTAGTGACTCGAATCCAACAAAAGTTTGGTACTAAAGTGGATGTATTCGGTGTGCCAGGTCTTACCGCACAAGCATTGAGAGACGTGTGCGATAAGTTTATTCCAATCGAAGAGTCTTTGTTGCTAAAGCGATTCTAACGAAGTATTTGCTTCATTATTTTCTTGAGCAAGTTGCTCTTGCTCTTCCATTTTGGCTCTATCCGCTTTTGAGATGTAGCGAGGCTTATTACTCTTATGTAGCTTCGCGTTCATCTTCTTTTGCTTCGACTTCAAAATCTGATTGATTTTCTTTTTACGATTCATGGTTTGTAACGTCTAACTGAATGTTTGAGCGCGGATGTTACCAGAGTTGAGTGAAACTCGCATTGCTTCTTACACATTTAATCAATTACAAACTGAGATGTGCATTTGTGAACCAGTCTAGAGGACTAGATAATTTAGACGTTCGCAGAAACAACAAAGCCCGCTGATTAGCGGGCTTTGCGTTTTGTTCATAGTGAACTAAATTTGGTGGGTCCGGGCGAACTCGAATCGCCGACCCCTACCATGTCAAGGTAGTACTCTAACCAACTGAGCTACGGACCCAAATTTATTGTTCTCTGCGAAAAGCATTTAAGGAATGGTGGGTCCGGGCGAACTCGAATCGCCGACCCCTACCATGTCAAGGTAGTACTCTAACCAACTGAGCTACGGACCCATACCTTGAGAACGAGATGGATATTACCGAGAGTTATTTAGTCGTGCAAGAGCAATTTTGCGGATTTTAACGCGTTTGCTTTATATCTAAGCGAATTGGCGTAGTTTTATCCTCAATGAATTAATAAATGTGCTTCAAATCACACACTTGTTTATCGTTTCGGTGAGGGTATATCTGTTTAAGTAATCAGTGTGACAGCGTTCGCACACTCTATTACCTCAAAAATTACTAGCAGTATAACTAAGCGATATCACTCGAATTGCGTTATCGAACACGTTGCTCAGAACAAATGGCAGTGAACACAATGCCGGTATTGTGAATTGTTTGTTTTTGGTATGTTATGCGTTTAAATCAGATCTCGATTGCCATTTCTGCAATCTGCTTTCCTGTACTCTGTTACTCTCAACAACAAAGTACACCAATACCTGTCGTATTAGCGCAAAGCTACCAGGATAGCGTGGATGTTCTCGAGTACTGGGTAAGCGAGAAATTGGACGGTATACGCGCGATTTGGGACGGTTCAAAGCTATTAACGCGTAATGGAACACAGATTCACGCGCCCAACTGGTTTACCCGTTCTCTACCAAATTATCCGTTAGAAGGTGAGCTGTGGGCAGGGCGAGGGAATTTTCATCTGGTGCAACAGACCGTGCTCGACCAATCCCCGGTTGATTCGGCGTGGCGTAAGATTGATTACATGTTGTTTGATTTACCCGAATCTGCAGGTGACTATCAAAAGCGCTATTACAATTTGATGGATCTAGTTCGAGAGTTACACGAAGAACATATCAAGTACGTTAAGCATTCACCGATTCACTCTGATTCCGAACTCTTAGCTTATCTCGATCGTGCGGTAGACGACAAAGGTGAAGGCTTAATGCTGCGTAAGATCAGCAGTCGATATCAAGCGGGACGAAGCAGTGATTTATTAAAATTAAAGAAACACCAAGACGATGAAGCACAAGTCATTGGCTACAAAGTTGGTAAAGGAAAGTATCAAGGCTTGATGGGAGCGCTGCTGGTTAGGTTAGAATCAGGCGTTGAATTCTATATTGGCAGTGGCTTTAGCGATCAACTCCGACAAGAGCCACCGGAGTTGGGTTCCACCATTACTTTTCGATACAACGGGTTTACGCAAAATGGTGTACCTAAGTTCGCTCGTTTCTTGCGTGAACGACCTGAGTAACGATTTAACCTGAACACAACCTAAACCTCTTAGTGCAGCTCTTTTAGCGACTAACCTATCTAAAATCAGAGAGTTAAATCCTATCTTGTTCAAATTTCAGGTTATTTAATCGCGAGCAGGGTTTGCTCCACAGCGCTTAAATAGCGACTTCCAATAATCGACGTGCTGCAGAATGGCTTGGCGAAAGTCACTATGGTACTGATGAATCGAGTAGTGATAGCCAGAACCATTTGGAGCTAAGAAGCCCAAGGTGGGTTCGAGCTGCATAAAGCTGCTATCCAGTTTTGCTAGGTAAGGCTGAAGACCGTCAATGTAATAGTTTTGGAATACATTTTTCAGATACCGGAACTTAGTTGTATCCCTGGATTGTCCGCAGACGATTTGCGTGTCAAACGTCTCCAATTGTTTTGTAACGGTCCTGAGTTTGTGTGACGCGTTAAGCATAGAAAAGCTCATAACGCCAAGGAATCGCTCCTTTTCTATCACTTCCTGAAAAGGAGTGACTAGATTAAGACTTTTCGCTGATACTTTATTGTCTGCATCATGGTACGCCGCATTGATATGTTCTAACGCCTGTACTAATTGCGGACTTGGTGTCGTACGATTTTCTTCTAGCCATTCATAGCCGATCAGTTGAGCGCGCATCGCTTCGCTGGTAAAAACTAAGTTAGTAAAGTGAGCGCCAATTTGTTCTCGCTTGATGGAAAGCAATTCTGATAACTGTTCTTTTAAACCAACTGAGATAGAAGGGTGCGCTAAGCACTTCTCAATGCCTTCGATAACCTGTATTTGATAATCGAAATTACGAAATTGGTCCTGTACTTTTCCCAATACTGAGTTTCTTTCTGCAATTAGATTGAACAGATCACACTTTCTCAGTTCGTAGCTGTCGAGCAAGCCAATCGTTGTAGTGGGTATTGCGATCGCGAGTTGTCGCTTGTCTGGTACGATAATGTTGATGTTCGGTTCAAATTGAAACGCTTGTGAATCTTGGACATTAGCGATTCGCGTTAGGTAGGTATCAAATTTGTCATCGATAGGACTTTTAAACCAATTACAACCAGCAATTGCGAAGGTGATGAATAGAATCGTAATAATGCGCATGAAATAGTGATCAGTCGTGAACTCTTTTAATAGTACGCTTATAAACGAAAAAAGGTCAGATAACTGACCTTTTTAAGTAATACGTATTGGTTTTAACGGTTAACTTTAATGCGACGCGAACGTAAGTTGAGACTCGTCTGGTTGTTTGTGCATCCAGCGTAATCTTAAGCCCAGCATCAGTGCGGCAGACGATAAACCAATGATAAAGCCCATCCAGAAGCCATGCGCACCCATCGGCTCAACAATCCAGTCCGTCATCCCCAAAATATAACCACTTGGCAAGCCTAGTATCCAGTAAGCAATAAAAGTACGGTTGAAGATCGCAGACATATCTTTGTATCCACGTAGTGCGCCAGCGGCAACGACCTGGATAGCATCGGTGACTTGGTAGATGGCGGCGAGTAGCAGTAACTGCAAAGCTACTTCAATTACCGCGCGGTTGTCTGTGTATAGCAGCGCAACTTGTTCGCGGAAAAGTACCGTAAGGATTGCAGTACCAAACGCCATGACCACCGCAACAATCAAACCGACATGAGAGGCAATAGTTGCGCCTTGGACGCTTCCTTCACCTAAGCGGTGTCCAACGCGAATACTGACCGCAGCACCGATACTCATAGGAAGCATAAACACTAAAGATGAGAAATTAATCGCGACCTGATGAGCGGCAACAATGAGTGGGCCTAGTGGGGCGACCATTAAGGCAACTACTGCAAAAAGTGTTACTTCAAAAAATAGCGCAGCCGCTACTGGAAAGCCGAGCTTAAATAAGCGCAGAAGTGGTTTAAGCTGAGGCTTATGGAAAGTACCGAAAACGTTGATGTGGGCAACACGGTTGGATGTGATGATATAAACCAGTAACATCACAAACATAATCCAGTAAACGATGGTCGTTGCAACGCCACAGCCGACACCGCCTAATGCTGGCGCACCGAATTTGCCGTAGACAAAAATCCAGTTTAATGGAATGTTTAGCAACAAGCCGACAAAGCCGATCACCATTGCTGGCTGTGTTAAAGACATGCCATCGGTGAAACTGCGTAATGCTTGGAATAATAGAAACGCGGGTACAGCTAGCATCACGGCGTACATGTAGCCGATTGTTTTCTCCGCCATAATAGGCTCAACATCCATCAAACCGAGTATAACCTTGGTCTGAAATAAGACGAACACGGTCGGGATAGAAATGAACAATGCCATCGCAATCCCTTGCTGGATTTCGAACGGGATCGTTTTCTGACGGCCAGAGCCATTGAGCTGTGCCACCACTGGCACCAAAGCCATAAGCAAGCCAATGCCAAACAAAATCGTTGGCAACCAAATACTCGATGCAATAGACACGGCAGCCATGTCAGTTGCGCTTACTCCACCAGCCATGATCGTATCTACAAACCCCATACCAGTCTGCGCAACGGATGCGATCAGTACCGGGGTTGCCAGTTTAATTAACTTACTGGCTTCTTCTTTATATCGATGCACGTTTGTACTCCAAGATACGATGTGTCTCTACGCAAAAAAGGGGAATGCGCGAGACGAAATAACTATAAATATAAGCTGACGCTTTTCTGTGGCATGATAATGAAATGTATCTCTAAGCACCATTAAAAACTAACGGATCTCTCTATGTTTACCGGAATCGTTCAAGGGATGGCAGAAGTCGTCGCTATTGATAGAAAACAAGATTTTCAAACTCATACTGTACGCTTGACAGGCGCAATGAGGGAAGGGCTAGAAATTGGCGCTTCTGTTGCTCACAACGGTTGTTGTCTAACGGTGACAAAACTCGATGGGGAACTTGTCAGCTTTGACTTGATGCAAGCGACACTCAAATTAACTAACCTTGGTCAAATTAAAGTAGGCAATTTGGTTAACATCGAACGAGCAGCAAAGTTTGGTGATGAAATCGGTGGTCACAGTATGTCTGGCCATATCAGTGTTATGGGTAAGATCGTTGATGTGATCGATACGCCAAACAACCGTACAATTTGGTTTGAACTGCCACAAACTAGTATGAAGTACGTATTAGCTAAAGGTTACATTGGACTCGATGGTTGTTCATTGACCATTGGTGAAGTGGAAGAAAACCGCTTCTCGGTACACCTTATTCCAGAGACATTACAACGAACTCTATTTGGCCAACGTATTGTTGGAGAAATGATAAACGTTGAGTTTGACCCACAAACCCAAGCCATTGTTGAAACCGTTGAGCGAGTACTCGCTGCGAAGAATCTATAACTGCTGCAGCCGGATAAGTTTCAACACTATCCGGCGTTTAACCTGAACGAGTGATCAGAAAATCTGTTCGTCGTCGGCGTCAACAAACAATTCAATCGTGTCTAGTTGTTCATTAACCATCATATTAAGGTGGATCGCGTTACAACAAGCAGGACAATCATCATAAAACTCTTGGTCACCATTGGATGCGTCCAGCGTGATACTGATGGAGTGCCCGCAATGAGGGCAGGTGACGAATTTTTCGGTGTAGTTACGCATAATTCTCTTCCTTACTTCTCGATGAGACATCTAGCCTAAGCTTAAGTCCAGAAGTTACTATTAGACGTAAATTAAGTGTAAATTTTGAATTGGTTAATAAAATTCACTCAATAACTGTAGTTAGAACCATTTTATTAGGTGATTTTTGCAACAAATTGTGAACGTACAAGTTTAAATACATCCCTTATATCAATAAGTTAGTATGCGGTCGATGAGTTTTTGTGATTGTTCTAAATAGTGTCCACCAAATTGATTGTAGTGGTTGAGCAAATGGTAAAGAGTGTAGATATCTTTGCGCTCTGAATAGCGATAATCCAGTGGCAGGATGCTTTCATAACCTTGGTAAAACTCTGGTTGGAAGCCGCCAAACAATTCGGTCATCGCGATATCACACTCACGATCCCCCCAATAGCAGGCCGGATCAAAACAAATAGGTCCAAACACCGAATTTGCCGTGTTTCCGTGCCATAAATCGCCGTGTAATAATGAAGGTGTTGGTTGATGTGAGGCTAGACGTTCGTGCACAACCTCAGTGAAATCGTCGATATCAACGAGATTAACGCCTTTTTCTCTTACTAATTGCAATTGCCAACCTATGCGTTGCTCTGCAAAGAAACGTGCCCATTTTCGTTCCCACTTGTTGGGTTGTAGCGTAGAGCCAATATAGTTGTCCTGGTCAAAACCATACTCTTTTTGCTCTCCCCACTGGTGAAGACGCGCTAGCTGTTGGCCGAATAGATAACTATTTTTGTCATCGTCGAGCTGTTTGGTAGGCAGGTAATTGAGAATGATAAAAGCATTTTGCTTTGACTGACCAATAAGCACCAGTTCTGGGACTGATACGGTATCGGTCTCGCGCAGTATACGGATGTTTTCTGCTTCGACTTCAAACTTAGGTAAAAACTCACGGCTGTTTATTTTGACAAAGTAACGTTGTTCGCCGTCAGAAACCATATAGCATTCGTTTATATCTCCGCCGGAGAGTTTTGTCTTCTCGGTGATTTGATAAGAAAACATGAGCGTGTCTGAAAGATGTTGTGAGATGGCTGACCACATACTTTAAATCCCCGAACTTTGCGCTTTAACCTTATTGTAGAAGATGCGTTGTCTTGGTTCTGAACTAGAGTACAAATTTTTCAATCATTTAACTAAAAATATTCACCTGATTAATAAAATGTGAGCTAAATCGCTTATAATTCATTCTATTAACGTAAGTCGTTAACGAACGGATAAAATACGTACTTAAACACAGCTCATTCATCAACTAGGCGCAGGTCGCAAGTCACATAACTGGTAGTTATTGCGGTTTTTATCAGCAATCGTACGGTGAAAAGTTGTCTAAACTATTCGATATGTCATAGTATTCAACTACTAAGACGCCATGAATTTACGGAGGTACGCAGTGGTTGTAGATACCGATGGTTATTTAGCTTTAATCGAACACTTAGCCTTCAATATGGACGTATTTACGTCAGATGACGGAGATATAGGTCCACAGAGCGTGGAAGATGTGGTTACTGATATGGTCGCGAGCAATATAATGGCGATTTTTGATCAGAACCCTGAGTTGCACGCTAGTGTCCGTTTTAAGTTGTTGAAAGAAGCAGATTCGGTAGTAGATGACCTTGGTGAAGTGTTAGCCGGCGTTTGGGCAAAGCCAGCAACCAATGGCCAGATTGCTTTTCTGGATGAGTATATTGCGCTGATGAAAAACCTATTCGATTCAGCAGTCGCGAAATACGACTAATTGTTCTTCATACTTTACTCAGGCGAATTGACGACTCGCCTGAAATGCCAAAACTTGGATGCCCAATAGGGATTATCCAACCTCGATATAATCACTCCTTTAGATGTTGAAGCGTGCATAAACTGCTTATCACCGATATACACTCCGACGTGGTTGACTTTGTATGACGTTTTAAAAAACGCTAAATCGCCAATTTGTATTTCCTCATAAGGTACTTCTTTACCTAGTAAAACTTGATGGTGAGTGGTTCTCGGTACATCAAAGCGCATTGCGTCGCGATAAGCGATTTGGACAAACGCAGAACAATCAACACCAGAGAACGAGTTACCGCCAAGGCGATAAGGTACGCCTTGCCAATGTTTATATACATCCATGAAAGACTGCTTAATCGCGAGGTGTTCAGCCGTGGGTTCTTCGCGTTCAATTGATTGGCTAAAGTCTGGAGACGATGAACAGCCAACTAGGGCCGTCAAGATCAACGCAAGGGGAAGGCCAGGTACATTTTTCATGACACATTTTTGAATAATAAATGACATTTAAATGTAATGTTCCCTAAATAGAATTCAGTGCATATAAACTTTTGTATGATGTCAGTTCCAATCTAATGAATAAGAAAAACAACAGCTCGTCTTTATCTCTCGTTCAAACTATCAGCACTGTTTTCATCAGTATTACTTTACTGGTGATTATTTTATCTGTCACCAGTATCAAAGGCTTAGAGCAAGTTGAGAATCAGTTTAATGGTTTATCAGATAAAGCGCTGCCGCTTGCGATGACTAACGCCAAACTCACCCAGTCGATATTAGAACAAATCAAACAGCTCGGTTATGGTACCCAAGTCGAATCGCTGGAAGAATTAACAAAAATCCAAACTGAAACGGATTCGCTTATTGCCCGCAATACTCAGTTGATGGAAACCGTATTTTCTATTGCTGCAGACTTTGATTCAGCACTCACTCCACAGCAAGAAAAGCAACTAAAAAAGAATATCGCCGCGTTGGCGAACCAAACACAAAATATCCTTGCAGACCAAGCCAAACTGCTCAATATGCAAGAACGTATCGACGGTGCGGTCAGTGAGTTTCGCTATGGTTTGAGCTCAATTGGTCCTGAAATGAATCGTATCAGTTCGTTTTTGTCCGGTGATAATCCAGTTTCACAAGATGCGGCCAACCGTTTTTCTGCCAGTGCAAGTTCAATGGAAAGCACCTTTCTCGTATTGATGATGCAAACCGACATCGACAAAGCGATGCAGGAATACAAAGAGATGCGCAATCGAATCGCTGGTATCAATCTCGCGTTTGATGACTTCGCAGAGTGGCATCCCGACGTCAAAGAGTTCGCTAGCTTAACCGCACCTTATGAAATGGTGAAAGGCGGCTTTTCTGATGAGGGGGTTCTCAAACAGCTGCTTTCTCAGTTGGAGCTGGCACAGCAGTTAAAGCGACAAGTCGCAACCACTGCGATCACCGCCAATGAAACTGTTGAGTTGCTTAGTCGCGTGTCTCACACTGCAGAATCGCTGATTGACGACAGCAAGTCAGTGGTGAGCAGTACGATAACTAACATTGATCTGATGTTGATTATTGGTGGTTTGGTGATTGTCGTTATTATTGTCTGTAGCTGGGTCGCGCTGCGCGCTTGGATCAAAACCGGTTTGGTTAATGTGCTATCTCACTTAAGCCGACTGACCGAACACGATTTTACCCAGTCTTTAGAGTTACGAGGCCCATTTGAACTCAAAGAAGTAGCTCGTAAATTAAACCAAGTGATTGAATCAACCAGAGATTCCATTTCGACCGTGACACGTAATTGCGAGACACTTTATCAAACCGCAGAAATCAGCCATGGTGCGGCGGAAATTACCCATCAAAGCCTGACCAAGCAGAATGAATCGTTACTCAGCATGGTTACAACCGTTACTCAACTAGAAGCTTCCATACGAGAGATTGCGACTGTGACGAATGAGTCTTGCTGCGAATCCAATCTTGCTGCTGAGCATTCATCTTCTGGCGTTGAAGCAATAGAACAGAACCAAGTTCGTTTGCATTCGTTAGAGCACACATTGAACATTAATGAAGAATCGATGCTGGAACTGGACAGTCGTGTTAAACAAATCCGTGAAATGGTCGACATGATTGCCGGTATTGCTGACAGCACAAACTTACTTGCGTTAAATGCGGCAATTGAAGCCGCAAGAGCAGGTGAACAAGGGCGGGGCTTTGCAGTGGTCGCGGACGAGGTTCGTAAACTCGCGCGCGACACATCAGATCAAACCGGAAACATTCGTGAGCGAATGAGTGAGTTAGTCGCGGCGGCTGAAAAATCACGTTCAGCGGTAGAAAGCACTCGAACAGAAATGACGTATGCGCTGGAATCGAGTGAGCAGGTAAAACAGACGTTTGCCGACATCGCCAATGCGGTCGAACACATTCGTACCCGAGTCGAGCAAATTACCGTTGCAACTGAAGAACAAGAACGAGCAACCGCGGACGTCAGCCGTTCAATCAGTTACATTACTGAGCAAGGCGAACAGACCAAGCTACAGGTTGACTCAATGGTGGAAAGCTCCGAACAAGTGGCCGAAATCGCGGGCCACCAACAAGCCATGCTTCATAAATATGAGCTACACCAGCAAGTTTAGAGATACACGAAATTATTGCTGACGAAACGGCTGGGTAAGCATTTTATCCAGCCGTTGTTCGTTTGGTTTGCGAAACAATGGTAAACCTATTTCGACGTTATCGTCTCCCAGTGCTGGCTGGACGATGTAGGTGTGAAACATACGATCCCAAATGGAAAGACAAAAGCCAAAATTGGAGTGAGTTTCTTTAGCAATTACAGAATGGTGAACTCGGTGCATGTCCGGTGTCACGACCCACTTGCGCAAATGTCTGTCGAGCGTAAGCGGCAGTTTTGCGTTGCTGTGATTAAACATGGCACTCGCATTTAACACCACTTCAAAGATCAAAACCGCCAATGGTGAAATGCCCAATATGGCGATCAAACCAATTTTAATCCACATCGACAAGATAATCTCAATCGGATGAAAACGTGCACCGGTCGTGACGTCGATATCTTGATCCGCGTGGTGCATGCGATGTAAGCGCCACAACCAAGGCACGCGGTGAAACACTAAGTGTTGAGCATAGATGGCAAGGTCCAACAAAATGACGCAAAGGAACACTTCCAAAGCGAATGGCATGTCGATTTGGTTAAAAAGGCCGATGTTGCTTTGTCCGATACGAATGGCCACTTCAAATGCGAGAAACGGCATCAGTAAACTCAAACAAAGTGAGTTAAACGCGATCAACCCGAGGTTATTTAGCCAGCGAAACAGCTTGTTTTGTGTGAGTTGTTTTCTCGGGGTCAACCATTCCCAGAGACCGCATAGCACCAATACTGAAAGAAAAAAACTTAATCGAATAAAGTCAGGGTTTTGCATGACGAAATACACCTTGTTTCTACTTGCAACTCATCCATCAGAGAGTAAACTTGCCGTCCTTTGCCATTATCAATGAATGACGATGAGAGTCCACGCTTTTCACCACCTTTATCAACAGCGCTTAGAAAAATCGACCAAGCCGTTTAACGCACGTGGTTGTAAGGTTATACGTTGCCAATATTGCCAAGTGTCGCAAACACACTGCATTTGCCAACACCAACCAGATATTGAAAGCAATGTGGCGGTGATGCTATTGGTGTCGGAAAACGAAGTCTTCAAACCAAGCAATACCGGGCGTTTGATCCTCGACACGGTTAAAGAAGGTTACGTATACCAATGGAACCGCACCGAACCGGCGCCCCAAATGTTGGATTTACTTGAAGATGAGCGCTATCAACCGATAGTCGTGTTTCCTGAAGATTATGTTGAAGATCCTGCTCGACTGATAAGTGAAGCTCCACGCTCATTCTGCAACGGTAAAAAGCCACTATTGATTTTTTTAGATGGCAGTTGGCGTGAGGCCAGACGCATCTTTCGCAAATCACCTTATTTAGACCGCTTACCAGTCCTATCTATTTCACCGCAGTCGGTATCAAATTACATTATGCGACGTTCGGACAACGAGCAGCATTTGGCCACTGCCGAAGTTGCGAGCTTGGTATTGCGAGAACTAGAAGAGGATTTAGCGGCAAAAACGCTGGAACTTTGGTTTGAAGCGTTTAAGGAAAGCTACCTGTTAAGCAAAAGTCGCGGCAAAGTGGACGAACAGCGTCCCGCACTGCAAGCGTTTATCGCGCAAACAGAAAACGCGAGTCCAGTCTAAAACTAATTCGATTTTCGTCGAATCTACGCGCAGTTAAGCTTGTCTTAAGGGTAAACTTGTCGCACATCACGGACTGTAGGCTTAGGTATATGGATAATAAGTCCGTTTTTCGATTTTTATATTTTGTATTTTAGGGAGAGAGTCAATGTACTACGGCTTTGACGTTGGTGGCACTAAGATTGAATTTGGTGCATTTAACGAGAAATTAGAGCGTGTTGCGACGGAACGTGTACCAACACCAACAGAAGATTACCAACTATTGGTGGATACGATTGCCGGTTTAGTTGCGAAGTATGACAAAGAGTTTTCTTGTGAAGGGAAAATTGGTCTAGGTCTGCCAGGTATGGAAGATGCGGACGATGCTACTGTGCTGACTGTGAACGTTCCAGCAGCGAAAGGTAAGCCGCTACGTGCAGACTTAGAAGCAAAAATTGGTCGTAGCGTTAAAATCGAAAACGATGCTAACTGTTTTGCGCTTTCTGAAGCGTGGGACGAAGAACTTAAAGATGAACCTTCAGTAATGGGCTTAATTCTAGGCACCGGTTTTGGTGGCGGGCTGGTTTATGAAGGTAAAGTCTTCTCTGGGCGTAACCACGTTGCGGGTGAACTAGGTCATATGCGTTTACCGCTGGATGCATGGTTCCACTTAGGTGACAACGCGCCACTGTTGGGTTGTGGTTGTGGTAAGAAAGGTTGTCTGGACAGCTACTTGTCTGGTCGCGGCTTTGAACTGATCTACGAACACTATTTCGGTGAGAAAAAGAAAGCGATCGACATTATTAAAGCGCATGCGGAAGGCGAAGCCAAAGCGTCTGAGCACGTTGAGCGCTTCCTCGAGTTATTAGCGATCTGCTTCGGCAATATCTTTACGGCTAACGACCCTCATGTTGTTGCACTAGGTGGCGGTCTATCAAACTTTGAGTTGATTTACGAAGAAATGCCAAAGCGCGTGCCTAAGTACCTTCTGTCTGTAGCTAAGTGTCCGAAGATTATCAAAGCAAAACACGGCGATTCAGGCGGCGTACGCGGCGCGGCGTTCTTAAACATCAAATAGATTGATTTGTTGTTGGTAATTTGAGAGCTTGCTTAGGCAAGCTCTTTTTTATTTTGAGGCAGCTAGGATGGCACTCACGCAATTTCAAGTTAACGATTATCAGCAGATCGTCGATTGGATCGACTCTCCAGATCTGAACTACCTTTGGGGTGGTCCAACATTTACTTTTCCCCTTAACGCCTCACAAATCGAAGTGCACGTTTCCTTACCTCAATGCCAAGCATTTTTCTACTTACATCACGGTGAGCGGGCTGGATACGTTGAACTGTTTGAAGTAGATGAAAGCGTGGCGCGTATTTGTCGCGTGTTTATTCACCCTGACTTTCGAGGTAAAGGGAGTTCAAAACAAATGTTGACTGAACTAATCGACGTCGCCAAACGACAAGGTTACGCAAAACTCAATCTTTGCGTGTTTAGTCAGAACACTGCTGCGATTCGCTGTTATGAAGCGTTGGGCTTTGAAGAAACCAAAAGAGAGCAGGGCACAAGAGCGTTTAATGGACAAAGTTGGGAGCTGATTTATATGGATTTGAGGTTAGAGCGGTGAAGCACTTCGTAGCGCGATCCAAACCATAGGATCGCGCTTGACCGAAATCATCATTTAATTAAGCCTACAGCTTGTTCAAATGGTACCGGCTTGCTGATGTAATAACCTTGAATGTAACGACATCCCATTGACTTGAGCAGTTGCAACTGTTGTTCAGTCTCGACGCCTTCTGCAATAACATCCAAACCCAGTTGATTTGCCAATAGGTTCACGGACTCAACCAAAACTGCATTGTTTTTATTGCTGTCGATATTTCTAATCAGTGAGCGGTCGACTTTTAAGATATCTACCGTATTCTTCATTAAGTTCGAAAAAGACGCGAAGCCAGTGCCAAAATCATCCAATGCGAGCTTCAAGCCCTTGGCGCGCAGGCTATCCAACAACTTCTGCACATCGGGCTTGTCTTCCAGTGGCACAGATTCGGTCACTTCAATAATGATGTTTTCTGGTGAGAGTCCAGATTGCTGAATCGTGTTAATGATTGAGCAGTTATCAGGATCTTCGTTGATCAATTCGTCGATCGAGCGATTAACTGAGATAACGATGTCGTCATGTCCCAGTTGCTTGAGCTTATGAATATCCTGACAGGCGATTTCTAGCACAAGTTGGCCAAGGTCTTTGATGTAGCCCAGCTCTTCCGCGATAGGGATAAACTCAAACGGGGAAATGGATTCACCGTCTTCAACCCAACGCGCCAGCGCTTCATACTTTACAACTCTGTTGTTGTCTAAATCGTAAATCGGCTGGTATTCGACGTGGATACGTTTTTCAGCGATGGCATGCTTGAGTAACACACTTAAACGGTGTTTACGGCTGATACTCTCTTCAAGCGGATAGCAGTACATAACTGTGCTTGGTATTGGTTTTGTCTTGGCTTCATCCAAAGCGTAGTAGGCTTGCGTGAGAGGGTGCGTGTTTGACGTTTGCTGATCAGGGTTAGAGTGTCCAATATTGACTGACAGTTTCAGCTTGTGCTTATCAATAGTAAACTCGGCTTCAATCGATGAACGCAATTTTTCAGTGATTTGAGCTAACGCATCGGTGTTTTGCTGTGGAACCGTCATCGCAAACTGATCCGCACCGTAGCGACAAATGCTGGTGGATACGTTCGAGAAATACTCTTGCAGTAACTTACCTACGTGACGCAAAACTTTATTGCCAAACACTTCACCATAAATGGTGTTAATCGCCGAGAAACGGCAAATGTCGATAAGAATAACCGTTTGTTGGTCGTCTGCATCAGACAACTGAATAAATTTAGAGCGGGTAATAAGACCGGTGAAATCGCGTTTGTTCTTGTAGCGATCCAATTGGCTTTCGATCATCTTGGTGGTGCTGATGTCTTCGAAAACTGCAAGGTAGCTTGAGACATCACCATTCATATCTTCGACGACAGAGATTTGCAGTTTCTCAGGATAAATCGCGCCCGCTTTGGTTTTGTTCCAAACTTCGCCTGACCAGTGACCCAGCGTGTTAATGCTGTGCCACATTTCAGCGTAGAACTCTTTGTCTTGAATGTCTGAACTAAAAATTTGTGGCTTTTTACCAATCAATTCTTCACTCGAATAACCAGTAATTTCTTCCACACGAGAGTTTACTTTGACGATACGATTGTGGCGGTCAGTGAGCATCACACCGCGGTCAGATAGCTGGATTAATTGATCCGCTATTGTACGCTCATGGAGCAATTTGGTGATGCGCGTGACGTTCTTAATATTGCCCTCTACGCGCTCGAGCTGTCCCTGAGAGTCAAAGCTCTTAGAGCAGCTGATTTCCAGCTGCATACCTGCGATGCAATCTTCTCGTCGAACAACGAGACGTGAGATACCAATATCAGATGTTGCTTTATCAAGGAAATCTCGGAATTGATCATCACGTTTAAATACATGATGGCGGAAAAAATCATCGAAGCTTAAGTTATGCAATGCCCCAAGTTGAAACATCCGCCCTAAGTTCTGCGAACAATAGAATTGTTTTTCTTTTACACGCCAAGTCCAAGACGACGTATCGGTGATCTGTTCTGAACGGTCGAATTGTTGCAGCAACTTGTCATTGCGGTTAGTTAGCCTTTCCTGAAGTAGGGAGTTACCAATCAGGAAGCCCAAAGTTAGTAACCAGTCATTATCAAATTGGCTAGTATCAAGGTGACAAGAATAGAGCAGAGCGAGCACGCCGACAATCTGGCCGTTGCGTGCTTGGAGCGGTATACCGATGTAACTTTCTGCATTCAATTCACGTAACGCTACGTCTTCAGGGAATCTTTGCTGAATGCCTTGCGAGAACGAACACATCACGTTGTCGTTAATGACCTTCTCACAAGGGCTCCCCCTTAGTTCATAAGCCATGTTCGCTGCTTGTACGCCGTCGGCGAGATAGACACGAGTCGTGGCGATGTTTTTTATCAGGTCATACTCCGCGACAAAGCAGTGCTCGGGGCTGTAACGGGCGTAGATTTCCTTTAAACAACGTAGACAGAACTCCTCACCATCCTGAGCGTTGATTATCTTTCTTACTAGGGCTTCCATAAAAAGGCTTACATTCCGAATTTATAGTCAATTTAGTTTAATTATTATATTTGTAGCATATAGCTTGGCGGTAAATTAACAGTATTTTTAGTGCGTGTATACGGTTTAGTAAACATTCGTATTAAGTTATGCAATAAAATTGCAACTTTAGTTTAGAAGTGTGTTTGGGGAGGAGAAGGAATGTATGTTGGTGAGAACGAAGGGATTCAAAATGATAGTTTGCTCACGCTCCCTAAGATAGAGAGCGTGTCAGATGTCGCTAAGATTTCTTTTTGCCTACGCCAAGATTATCTTTTTGTTGTAGGGTAATTTTATCGAAACCTAACTTTCTAAAGTGATTGTCACGGTAATTACGAACCGCTTTGGTATCTGAAACCGCTTCGATTTGCTGCTCCATACGCAAGTAATCAGAAATATTGATGCCTTCTGCTTCCGCTACTGCTTCATGGATATTGCGGTGTTGTTGGTACGAAAAGGTTAGAGTCTTATCTTCACCTTTGTAAGTATATAGAATGGTACGAGCCATGAATTGTTTCTCAATCAGTTCAAAATAAAGAGGCCAGCGATGCTGGCCTCAGTCTTTATGGGCTAGATTCTGCCTTGAAGCGGGATGATTGTCACGCTTTCACCGACTTTTACTGTATCGACCGCGGGTGAAATTTCGATAAGGCAATTCGCTTCACTCATTGATCGCAAGATGCCAGAGCCTTGTTTTCCGGTTGTACGAACTGTTAGTTGCCCGTTGCTATCCAGTTGGTAGACACCGCGGCTAAACTCAGTACGTCCTTGACGAGAGCGTAGGTTTTCTGTGGCGACCGCGTTTACTTTAAGTGGCTGCCAATTTTGCTCACCTTGCATTTTCCGCAGTGCAGGTTCAACAAAATTAATAAATGAGACCATGACCGCCACCGGATTACCAGGTAAGCCAAAGAACGGCTTACCGCTGATTTGACCAAACGCCAGTGGACGACCTGGGCGCATATTGATACGCCAGAAATCAATTTGTCCAAGTTTGTCGAGGGCGAGCTTGATGTAGTCTGCATCACCAACGGATACTCCCCCAGAGGTGAGTACAACATCGGCTTGAGCGGATGCGTCTTCAAGCGCTTTTATCATCAAGTCTTCATTATCTTCAATAATGCCGAAATCCAAGATTTCGCAACCTAAGCTTTCCAATAACCCAATGAGCGTGTAGCGGTTTGAGTCATAAATCGAATTCGATTTTTGCTTTGTGCCGGGCGCTTGGACTTCATCGCCTGTGGAGAACACCGCCACTTTGAGGGCGCGAAAAACTTGGCAATCTGCGTATCCCAAAGAGGCAATCATGCCCATTTCTGGCGATGAAATTCGTTTACCTTGGCTAAAGACTTCGCTACCAATGGCTAAGTCTTCTCCGGCTTGGCGAACGTTTTGTCCAATTTTGATTTTAGCCTCGCCAAATGTGACATTGTCACCTTGCTGTGAGGCTTGTTCTCGCATTACCACGGTATCAGCGTTAACCGGTGTTGGGGCTCCAGTCATGATCTTAACCGCTTCACCGACTTGAAGAGGCTTATCGTAAGCATGTCCTGCGAGTACTTCAGCGACAACTTGATAGCAGTTGCGGTCTAAATCATCACCGCGAATCGCATAACCATCCATTGCTGAGTTAGTGTATTGGGGCACGTTCACTGGAGAAATTACATCTTTTGCTAGTACGCGGCCATACGCTGACTCTACAGGGCAGGCTTCGATTTCTTCAACTGGATGAACCAGAGATAAAATTTTCTCCTGGCCTTGCTCTACAGAAAGGAAAGCGGGGGACAGAGTATCGCAGCAGGCAGCCTCAGATTTGGTTTTGGTCGACTGAGCATTGCTTTTAACGTACTCAATCACAAAGTGCGCGATGGCGTCTAGGTCATTGATGTCCATTTGCGGAAGTAGAGTATCGCTTAACTGTGAATCTGATGCGATGGCAATGATGTTGTCGTCATTTGGGTACAACCAAGGCTTAGCGATCGCTTCGCGGTGCAACTCAATTTTAGGAAAGGCGATATTTTTGCAGCCTTCGACTAGAACAACGTCAAGTTTGTCACAATCAAAACGACCAAGCAGGTAATCGAATTCAGACTCTGCTTCTGGCGTTTCAGTCATCAGCGCGTAACGATTACGAGAGGCTATCAGCATTTGCGATGCACCCGCTTTTCTTAGACGATAGCTATCTTTCCCTTCTTTATCGACATCGAAATTGTGGTGTGCGTGCTTAAGCATACCAATACGCAGACCTGCCTCAGTCAATTTAGGTAATAGGGCTTCCAGAAGCGTTGTTTTGCCTGTACCCGAGTATGCGGCAAAACCTAAAAGTGGGATAGGAAGTGAATGTTTCATGACGATAATGTTCCAAATTGTGCGAGTTCTTCTGGGGTATTGAGATTGACAAAGCAGTCCGGAGAATCACTGAAATCAACGTAACTAGTGTTGCAC
>NZ_JAATOO010000019.1 GCF_011806575.1 Vibrio hepatarius | reverse complement strand
GCCATAATTGACGATGCTCTTTCAAGTAGTAGGCACCAGTAAGCGGTAAGCCGAGCAGTTGGAACAATTTCTCTATGTTAGCGGTGTTGGTTTCCAGTGCTTTGATATCAATTTGGTTGGGCGTTTTCATGGCGTTGAGCAAAATCTCACGGCTTGTCTCAAAGCGGTGAATGAAGTTCTGTTCGGTGTTAACTGGCCATACTAAGCGGTACACCATAGAGAACGTGATTACGCCAAGAATGGTTTCTTGCATACGCAGTACAGCGAAGTGGAACGTTGCTTGGTTATCAAATCCTCCCATACAGGCGATGATGGAACACACTGAAAAACCGACGGTAAATACATCGCCATATTTTTTGTCACTCGACATATAAATGCACATACCTAGAAACAAAGTGAAAAAGGTGAGAAACAAAAAACGGTCTTGAGAGAACATCGCGATAAGGAAAAAGGCATAACCGGTACCCAATAAAGTTCCACGCAACCGGTTATGGCCTTTGTTTATCGAGTGAGCGAAGCTTTCATTCAACGCCATTACCGCGACAGCGATGGCTGACCAATAAGGTTTCTCCCATTGAAACCAGAAGGCAAGGCAGATTGCGATAACAATGGATAGCGCAGCTTTGATCGCTTCTTTGGTTGAGGGGTTGAACATAACAATCACCTAATTACTTAATGATTTTAATAGAAGCGGTCATTCCAACGCGCAACTGTAGGTTGTCTGGCAGTTCATCTAGCTTTACCTTAATTGGAATACGTTGAGCTAGGCGTATCCATTGGAAGTTAGGATTCACATTAGGTAGGAGAGCCTGACCCGTACTGCCGTCTTGTTTCGCAATACCGTAGCCAATACTTTTGATTTCACCTTTCAGTTGCACATCGTTGTGCATCATCAAAGTCACGTAAGCAGTATCTTGAGGATTAACGCCCACTAAGTCCGTTTCTTTGAAGTAACCTTCTACCCAGAAACTGTCTTCATCAATTAAAGCCACAACCGGAGAGTTCGCCACGACTTGAGAGCCTACTCGTAAGTTCAGGTTGGTAATGTAACCGTTGGTTGGTGCATAAACCTTGGTGTAATCGAGGTTCAACTTTGCTTCTTCAACATTGGCTTTCGCGAGTTCTACGTTGGCAACCGCCGTTTCTACCGCATTGTTTAGGTTGTTCAGTGTTAATACTGGCACAGCCCCAGGTGTGCGCTTCTCTAAATTGAGTGCACGCTGTTCTTCGTTTTTTGCTTTTGCTAACAGAGCAACAGCTTGCCTTTTTGTCGCCAAAGCTTTGTGGTACGACGCTTTATAGATACTTGGGTCGATCTCAAACAATAAGTCGCCTTGTTTCACTTGCGAGTTGTCTTCGGCATACACGTTAATGACTTGTCCTGTTACACGGGGCGTTATCGAAACGATGTGCGCGCTGACCTGACCATCTCTAGTCCAAGGGTTGTTTGTGTATGATTGGTAGTAGCTGAAAATCACGGTGCCAGCGGAACACAGTAATAACAGTGTGATGAGATAACGTTTTATCACGGGATTTGCCTCAAAAAATGGTAATGAATCGGCCAATAACGCCAGTAAAAATCACAATTAGACTCAGCTCAGCGAGCGCAGGAAATGCTACGTATTTGTGGAACCCCAGTTTTGTCGCAACGGTTCCAACCAAAATGGTGAGCATGTAAGCCAATGTGATCACCAGTAACAAGGGGGGGAAGTAGACTTCACCCCATACGAGTTCATGTGGCATTGAGTTCATGGTGCTTTTCTCTATTAACTTGATGAATGGAAAGATAAGGCAAATGATGACAACGGTGATAATCGCATTTGTAGGGCTTAATCCATCAAAACAAAGATGTGATGCGTTATATAGAGGGAATTGTGCAACGAAATGGTTTTTCGGAGGGCGAAAATAAAAATAAAATTATTTTCTGATTTATCTTACGTTCATTGAATAGACCTAACTCATTCAATTTTAAACAATTTTCCTTCAATGCTTATTCTTTAATACGCGAAGTGATGATTTCATCCTTCAAATAGGATTACGAGTTGTGAGATTTTGTTCCTAATATTCACTTCGAAGCAAGCGAGATGCTTTTTAAATTAAATGATCCAACAAATATGAGTGACAGATTATTCGTTAGATTATTTTAGTCCTATATTTATTAGCAAGAGTAAAATTGTCATGGAAATTATTTCTAATCTATTTGAAATGGCACCATTTGTTGCTCTCTTTATTACGCTCTCTCTAGGTTATATGGTAGGTAAAATTACCATTGGTCGATTTGTTCTTGGCGGTGTTGCCGGAACATTATTAATGGGTGTAATTATTGGGCAATTTGGTGTTCATATTGATCCCGGCGTAAAAAGCATTTTCTTTGCGCTCTTTATTTACGCAGTAGGTTATCAGGGTGGCGCGCAGTTCTTCAAAGCATTGAACTTCCGAACCATCAATATTCTACTTTCTGCTGTAGTGATGACGGTTTCTGGCCTACTTTGTGTACTAGCAGCAGCTTGGATGTTCGACCTAGATAGAGGCACGGCAGCAGGCCTAGCAGCGGGTGGTTTGACCCAATCGGCAATCATAGGTACAGCTGGTGATGCGATCGCACGTCTTGGCGGTGTGACAGAAGAAGCGAAGCACCTAATGCAGACCAACGTCGCAGTAGGCTACGCAGTTACGTACATCTTTGGTTCGCTTGGTCCAATTCTTATGGTGACGTGGGTATTCCCAACATTGATGAAGTGGGATATCCGAGCAGAAGCGATTGCTCTAGAGGAGAAAAACTCGAATGGCAAGCACGAGCTAGCACCGGGCGAATTCAATGCAGTAACGGCATTGGTTACACGAGCATTTAAGGTGAGCAAAGATGGCGGGCTAGCAGGTAAAACCTTAGCTCAGCTAAACCAACAGTCGTTGGCGGCTTGTATTGAGTTAATTCAACGCGATGGCAAAGTGCTAGAGGTGGACAAATACACCGCGCTGAAAGAAGGCGACGTCATTGTTGTCACTGGTCGTCGCAATGCGGTACATCAGTTGCAAGATGGTTTGGCAGACAACGAGATTGTGCTACCAGAAGGCTATGAAGTTATTGAAGAAAACCGCCAATTGATTGCTGACAACCGCAAACTGATTGGTAAGTCACTGCAAGAGATCAAAGAAGCATCAAATCAAGGCTCCATGCGTGGTATCTATGTGACGGATTACATTCGTGAAGGTAGTTCAATCGAAATGACACCAGACCTTGTGGTGAAGAAAAACGACGTCATCCAGCTTACGGGTACTGCAAAAGACATCAATCGCGTTGAGAAAAACATCGGTCAACGCATGGGCTCTGCAACTATGACGGACTTCATTGTTCTTGGTATGGGTATGGTGCTTGGTCTGCTTATTGGTCTTATCAGCTTTAAGATTGCCGGTATTCCCGTCACGATTGGTTCTGGTGCAGGTTGCTTGATCTCTGGATTGATTGTTGGTTGGTTACGCAGCCGTAATCCACACGTTGCTCAGTTCCCTGCAGGTGCGGCGAACTTCATTCGAGATTTCGGTTTGGCAGCATTTGTGGGTATTGTTGGTCTTGAGGCTGGCCCTCAAGCGGTCGACACCATTAAAGAACACGGCATGTCTCTGTTGTTCTTAGGTATGGCAGTCACCATCATTCCTCAGTTTATTTCGTTCTTCTTCTCATACTTTGTATTGAAGATTAAGAACCCAGTTGAAGCATTAGGTTGTGTTACGGGTGGACGAAGTGCGAACCCAGCATTCGCTGCTTTAATGGAAAAAACAGGTAACGCAACACCGGTATTCTCATTCACCGTGACTTATGCAGTAGCCAATGTACTGCTCACCCTATGGGGACCAATTATTGTCGGCATTATTACTTTAAACGCAGGCATGTAATTTAAATAAATTAGAAAAATCTTATCGCCTAATTAATTAGGCGATAGGGGAAGTATTATCCAAATTTCAGTAAATAATAGATTAAGGTAAATATTATGACCACGCAAAATACAACGATTGATTTTTCAAAGTTTGCAGATTTAAGCCCATTTGAATTAAAAGACAAACTCATTGAAGTGGCACAAACTGTTCCTGACCGCATTTTATTAGATGCAGGTCGTGGTAACCCAAATTTTTTAGCGACACTACCACGTAAGGCATTTATTCGTTTAGGTGAATTCGCGGTGATGGAAGCAGAGCGTACCTATTCATACCTTGATGGTGGCTTTGGTGGCATTCCAGATGGAATGGGTATCGTTGAACGTTTTGACACGTTTGCGAGCAATAATAAGCAAGACCAAGGTGTGCAGTTTATCGAAAAGTCGCTGAGCTATGCAAAAGACCGTCTAGGTCTACAGAAGCAAGCATTCTTAAATGAACTGGTTAACGCATACCTAGCGTGTAACTACCCAGTGCCACCTCGCATGCTGACAAATATTGAAACCGTCGTGAAGCAGTACATCGCGGAAGAAATGTATGGTCCTATGCCGATCACAACAGATTTCGATCTGTTTGCAACGGAAGGTGGCACCGCATCAATGACTTACACGTTCCAAACGATGTTTAACAACGGTCTAATCAAAAAAGGCGATAAAGTTGCTTTGATCACGCCAATCTTTACTCCTTATTTAGAGATCCCGGAGCTTTCTGAATATGAATTGGAGGTTGTTGAGTTACGCCTTGATGAGACAACATGGCAGCTACCAATGTCTGAAATCCAGAAACTGGCGGATACAGACATCAAACTGCTTTGTGTCGTTAATCCTGCGAACCCAGCATCAGTAAAATTCTCGGATGAGACGCTAGATAACTTAACGAACTTCGTCAATGAGCAACGCAGTGATTTATTCATCATTACTGATGACGTCTACGGCACGTTTGCAGACGATTTTGTATCACTGTTTGCGAAACTGCCATACAACACGCTTTGTGTATATTCGTTCTCTAAATACTTCGGTGCAACAGGCTGGCGTCTGGGCTCGATTGCGATTCAGCACAACAACGTGTTTGACGACGCAATGCGCAGCCTTCCAGAAACACGTCAACTTGAGTTGGACGATCGTTACAAAACGCTAACTCCGGAACCTCGTGAAATCAAGTTTATTGACCGTATCGTAGCAGATAGCCGCAGCGTTGCACTTAACCACACGGCAGGTTTGTCGCTTCCTCAACAAGTTCAAATGGCACTGTTCGCTCTGAACTGCCTAATGGACTCAGAGCAAAACTACAAAGCAGCATGCAAACGCATCATCCGTGAGCGTTACAAAACCCTGTACAAAAACATGGGTGTAGAAATTGAAGAAAACAAAGATCGTGTGGACTACTACACACTGCTTGAGCTCGACACTCTGGGTGGGAAATTGTATGGACCAGCCTTCGTTGAATGGTTCAAAGCGAGCGAAAAGGGCAAAGACTTCCTGTTCCGCCTTGCACATGAAACCGGCGTTATCTTACTCCCGGGCAAAGGTTTCGATGTAGTACACGCATCTGTTCGAGTCTCCCTGGCAAACCTTACTCACCACGAATACGAGCTCATTGGTCGAGCAACGCGCAAAGTGTTGGATGAGTACTTTGCCGAGTTCCAAGGCTAATTAATCTAGCCCAATAAGAATAAGCCTCGGCGTTGTCGAGGCTATTCCGACCAAATAAGCACAGTGTCGTACATTGTGTTTATTTGGTCGCCAAGCTAACAAATTTCGTAACTAAGAGTGACTTATGAAAAGTATTATTTCTATTCAATCTCATGTGGTCTATGGCCACGCAGGTAATAGCTCCGCTGTCTTCCCAATGCAAAGAATGGGGCTCGAGGTATGGCCAATTCATACGGTTCAATTCTCTAATCACACACAATATCAACAAGGTTGGACGGGACAAAAATTTGGTTCTGATGATATTCGTTCATTAATGCGTGGTTTAGACAACATTGAAAAACTCAGTGAATGTGGCGCGGTATTGTCCGGCTATCAAGGCAGCGCAGACCAATGTCGAGCGGTTGCTGAAGCGGTAAGTTTGGTAAAGGACCGTAACCACAGCGCACTCTATGTGTGTGACCCTGTCATGGGTGACCCAGATAAGGGCTGCATTGTAGAAGATGGTGTCAAAGAGGCTATCAGACAAAACTTGTTGCCCATCGCTGATGTGATTATTCCAAACCAGTTTGAATTGAGTGAGTTGACCGGCGTGAAAATAGACTCAATTTATGATGCGGTCACCGCTTGTAAAAAAGCTTTGGATCTGGGACCGAAAATGGTGCTGGTGAAACACCTTCATGCATTAACGGATGGTGCTTTCAGTATGATTCTAGCGATGCCGAAAGCATGTTATTTGGCCCAGCGTCCAAGCATTGACTTTGATTTGCAACCGGTCGGTGTCGGGGATTTGATTTCCGCCATTTTTACTTCTTGTTTGGTGAAGAATATGTCTCCAGTTACGTCATTTCGTCACGCTCACAATGCAGTTTATGGCGTATTAGAAATCACTAAAGACTATGGCACATGGGAACTGCAGACGATCAACGCTCAATATGAATTTGTCGAGCCGACTCATGAGTTCAACATCGTGAAAATTGCTTAGCGCAACAGTATAGGAGTTTAGCGACACACTATAGAAACGAGTCGTCATTGCATTGATGGATAGCATCCTACATTCGTGATTACGGTTTTTTGATGCGCGTAGCTATAGTACCTCTATACAAAGAAACGGACTTCATTTTGACCCCATTAACTTCAAATTGAGTCTCTGGTCATGCATCAGAGAACATTAAATGAGACTAATTATGAATCGTTTAATTTCCTCTGGTGTGACTGTAGCGCTCTCGCTATTGGTAGTGGCGTGCAGTTCACCACATACGCTGGATGTGCGCGTTTCTCAGAGCAACTATAAAGATGTCGAGCTTGCCAGTTCAACACCACAAGAACCATTTCGCATCTGGGCCAATGAAGCGCCCGATTTTCTCTATTCGACGCACAATAAAACCACACCGATCAAAGTGACGGGTGAACAACTCAATATTTTGGCGTTATCAGGTGGCGGCGTAAATGGTGCATACGGAGCAGGTGTTTTGATGGGCTTACAAGAGACAGGTGAACTGAAAGATTACTCCATCATCACGGGGATCAGTGCGGGAGCCTTAATTGCCCCGTTTGTTTTCACCGGTGGCGAAGCGATGCCAAAGATGAAAGAGGTCATGCTCAACATCAACGATAAAAGCGTGTTGGGTAAAAAGAACTTCTTAAACACACTATTTAAGGACGCCTTTACAGATGGTGAAACCCTTTATGATTTCATTGCAAACGCGTACCCAGAGCCAATGATCGAAGCGATGGCACAGCAACATCGCAATGGAAAGCGCCTTTTTATCGGCAGTACCCATTTTGATTCTGGCGAATTGGTGATTTGGAACATTGGCGCTATTGCGAATAGTGACTTAGCGGACAAATCGGAATTGATATACAAAGTGCTTGCAGCGAGTGCATCGATTCCAGGTGTCTTCCCTCCGCAATTTATCGATGTTGAGTATGGAGAAGAAACATTAGAAGAGTTGCACGTAGACGGTGGCCTCGCGGCTCAAGTGTTCTTTAATCCGTCTAACTTTAACTACCGCCAAATCTCGGAGGCATTAGGGTTAGAAAAGACTCCGCAGCTGGATGTGATTCGGAACGGTGCACTGAAGGCTCCTTATCGACCACTAAAAGACAAAGGTTTTGACCTCGTATCGAAAAGTGTCGAAAGCCTTACGTTAGCCCAAACACGTGGTGATTTGTATCGCATGAAATACATTAGTGAAAACAACGATATTGAGATGCAGTTTACCTATATCGACCGAGATTTCGGATACGCAAAAGAGACGAACGACATGTTCGACCCACACTACTTGCTGACGATTTACGAATATGGATTCAAAAAAGCCACTCAGGGTCAAATTTGGGTGACTGAACTTCCTTAATACAGGAAAACAACACCATGAATAAAGCCGCTATAACACTAATGATGCTCACTGCTTCCGCTACTGCACTCGTACAAAGTGGTGTCCATCTTGACCAGCAAAAAAGTGGATAGTGACATGCAATAACTCTCTGCAATCAAACAAGAAGGTATTGCCTTTATCATGATGGATGAGAACTCGAGTTACGTTGCGGTCGAGTACAACTAAGATGAAAAAAACCTACTAACTTTAGTAGGTTTTTTTTATGCAGACGAGAAGGAGTTCAAACGCAGCTTGTTACTGTTACAAACGAGTAATGCTATTATATTTCAATTAAATAACTCTAAAAAGTAAGCGCAACCTATGAACTTTAGTTTTGAACAACTTCTCGCGTTCGTGACTGTTTATGAACAACTCTCGTTTAGCAAAGCCGCGATCAAACTCAATAAGCACCGAACCACGATAGGGCAGGTGATTACTAACCTTGAAGATCAACTTGCGGTCAACTTGTTTGAACGAGTAGGACGTTCGGTAGAGCCAACAGAAGATGGTCACCTTCTTTACCATTACGCTAAACTAACTATCGAGCAAGCGCGCACTTTCGATAAATTGGCGCTAAGCCTCTCTTATGGTGGATTAGAAAGCGTCAATATCGCTTATTCTAGTGTGATTCCTCATCGCGCTTTGGTTGAAATCCGCCAGCAATTGCTTCGCGATTTTCCGCTAATGCGCGTGAACTTTTTTGTTAGGAATAAACAGGACATCAAAAGAGGCATAGATAGTGGCGAATACCATTTTGGTATCGTTAATGTTCATGATCGTCAGGCGATGTATAGCTTTGATGCTACCTTCCTTGGGCATTTCGAGTTTTTCCCTTTTGTTCAAAAAGGTGGAGAGCTCTCTAGGTTGGAGAAAAATGAAGTCCTGGTAGCTCTGAAAAACAGCAAGCAATTTGTATTGCGATCTTTTGTTGAAGAAGGCATGGCAGAGAAAATCATTTACAGCTCAGACAATGAAGAAGTCGATCAACTTGCTCTGGTGATAAAGATGGTAGAAGCTGGTTTGGGTTGGGCGCTACTTCCTAAAACATTAGCAAACACTGAGTTTGCCAATCACGCCATTGAACCAGTCGAAGCCGATGAGATGCTAGAAGGCTTCAAGTTTGGCTTCGCGCTTTGGTGTCCACATTCCAAACAAATTGTCGATATCAAAAAGTCGTTACTCACCGTGATAAACAATTATCGCAAGCGATTTGAAGACGGTCTCCGTCGTTAACTCATAGACTCATCCAAATTTTTAACAAGGTTCAATTAGAACCTTGTTTTCGTTTCAGTTAACTATAAGTTCGAGTTTTGATGGATTTCACCCTCTATACAGGAGTGTGAGGTATCCCTTTTTGGGCTTATTCTAGTCTCGCTCTATGGGTAAGCTCAGAGCAAAAAGTGTTTTTACCATATGAACGCTGCACGGAAGCAGATTTTTCAGCCGGGTTCAGTTACCCGGCTTTTTTATCTGAGGGTTAACTTTATGAATCGCCGATACCGCGGGGCGCTTATTTCTCTTTCTGCATTGCTATCATGCTCGTCACTTGCCTCTTTCTATGATCCGGTTGATGGACAGTTCGACATGGGGCATCACATTGCAGAGAATGCTCATGGTTTTTTACCAATACCTATCCTAATTACCGAACCAGCTATCGGATATGGAGGTGGTGTCGCTGGTTTGTTTTTGCATGAAACGCAAGAAGAAAAAAACAAAAGAAAACAAGCGGCGTTATCAGCAATAGATGGAGGAGCGCAGCTCGTGCCGAGTGCAATGACTGTCGCAGGCGCATTAGGTACTGAGAATGGTACTTGGTTTGCGTTTGGTGGACACCGACGCTCTTGGCTTAATGACTCTATTCGCTATGTAGGTGGTGTTGGTGTTGGGGTGGCTAATTTGGATTTGTATAAACACATCTCCTTTGGCCCGATTGAGAAGGAAATCAAATTTGGAACCAAAACATCGGTCGCAGTGCTGGCTCAAAAAGTGCAATTTCGCGTTGCCGATACGCCATTAATGCTTGGTGTAAAACAAATGTTGGCGAAGTCTAAAGTGGAATCGGATAGCAAGTGGATAGATAAGGTCATGCAACTGACCCTTGGAAGTGAAACTGTAACGTCTGGGTTAGGTGTGCTCGCTGAATACGATACTCGCGATAATCTCTTTTACCCTAGCAAAGGGTATAAAGTGACTGCTGACTATATGATTTATGATGATGCTTTAGGCAGTGATTATAATTACCGTACTTTTAACCTTGATGCAGAAGCCTACATCCCGATTGCGGAAAAATGGACGTTAGGTTTGGCTGGCAACTACCAAAATTTTGAGCAGAAAGATTCTATGGTGTCACCGACTGCAAAGCCGTATGTCGCACTGCGGGGTGTTTCTTCATACCGTTACCAAGGTGATGAAATCGAGACCTTGCAAGCTCAACTTACTTACAGCATTAACCATCGTTGGAAAGTGAGTGGGTTTTATGGCGCGGGTCAAGCGACCCAACGTAGTGGCGATGAACAAGATAGCCAAGTTAATGCTGGTGGCGTAGGCTTTCGTTATCAAATTGCTCGTCGATATGGTCTACACATAGGCATGGACTATGCGATGAGTGATGAAGAAAGTGCTATCTATTTCAATGTAGGCAGTGGCTTTTGATTAGCCTCCGAGTCAGTCTAACGAAAAGGTGGCTATTCACTTTATTGTACTGCTTCCAGTTGATTGTTTTGTAACGAGGCTAAGGCATGAGGCTACGACGATTAATGCTTGCAGCCAGATTAGGTCGTAACTTATTGATTTAGTTGTATGGATTAAGCGACAAAGCCGAGAAGCGTGCATAAAAAATCCGATAAACAGGGTCCATCGGATTTTTACATACAGGTAGGAGCATTCAACTGATCCAGCAATTAAAGTCTTAACTGTTCGGCACTAGGAAGCAGTAGAAAGTTTTTTACTCCACATCATCATTCCAAGGTATTTTCTCGCAAAGCGGAGAAAATACCGCCGGAGAATGAATCCCTATCGAGCAGGAAGGCTACCATCCCATATTAAGGAAGTTGGTACCGTAGTGAAAGCCTCGTGACCATTTTCAGTAATAGCAAAGGAGTCCTCAATATTATACGGACCCGGTGCATAAGCACCCGCTGCTGCCATATAGGAGGTCTCTAAACTCACAACCATACCTGGTTCGAATACAACATCAAAACCAGGTGCGAACAGGGGATGGTCCTCAAGCAATGGAGAAAGACTTATGCTGTGCCCCATGTGGCCTCGAGCGTAGTTAGGAAAGATTTTAGACTTTTCTACTTCTGCACGCAATTCAGCATACACTTCTGACATTTTCACGCCTGGTTTGAGCAATGATTTCCCCTTGAGGAACCCTGCATACAAAGCGTCGTATGTTTCTTCATGCTTGGCACTTGGTGAGCCGCCAACGGCCCAGGTGCGCGTGATGTCGGAGATGTACCCAAAATGGGTACCGCCGCCGTCAATACGCATAAGATCACCCTTTTTAATCACATAATTTCGATTCGTACCAGATACGCCCCAATATGGTCCAATGCCGATCTGGAAAGCCATTCTGGACATGGAGAATTCTTTATCTTCTGCCCAACCTGCCGACATAATCATATTTTCGAGCATCAGTGCATTCATGCCGGGCTCAAGCTGTTGAGCCACACGAGCCTGGACGCGCTCCATGTGCTGCGCGGCCATGCGCATCATATCAATTTCCCATGGTGTCTTGATCAAACGGGCTTCAAATAGCAAGCTGTCAGAGTCCACTGACAGTTCTTGTTTTACTTGGCTGTTTAGATAACCAATAAGTCCACCAAGCAACGCACCTTTCTCAATACCGAGCTTACCGTTGCCTGCCATATCTTGGGCAGCCTTCAATGCATCTTTGAATCCGGCCAATGGGTCAATAGTCGCGCTACGTTCCTTGCGCGACTCTGGTGTTCCATCGTCGACGAACACGAAACCCGGCATAGGCGAAACATCAACATTGTTAGTCATTCTTGGCGCATCATCACTTTCCATCAAGTTGATGAACAAGTGTGCATTGCCATTCGCTGGAATAACCGCGACGGCTTGAGATCCGGCTGGAACACCGCCCATGTAGGCGAATCTTGATACGTAGCCTGTGGAATAAGCGATATTTTCAGGCTTGACAACAATGAGTGCGCCAATACCATCACGCTTCATCAGGCTTTGAATGCGGCCCAATATAGCCTGCTGATCACGCTTGGCCAGTAATGGGTGAATATTTTTACCTGCAGGCGGAGCTGTAAATTGGCGTGTGAGTTCTTTCTCGTCTGTTTTAGCTTGGGCAAGTCGTCCCGGAAGAGCAAAGCCAGCCGCAGATAAACCAGCTAACGCACCAAACTGTCTTCTACTAATTTCCATCGTAAACATTTCCTTTTCTATGATTAAAATAAAACAGTATCTATTCATACGAGAAGAGGCGGACTTGTCTCCTCAATAGAACTATTTCTGTTGTACTGCCAAATTATCAGCGCTATTTTACGGGTAACGCCAAGATCGGTCCGCCGCTGCCACCAGAAGACACTACCTCCATGTTGAAGATGTCGTAAATCCCATTGAAGAAGCGCTTGGACACGTGATCCCGATCATCCACATAGAACCAACTGCCACGGTGCTTAACGGCAACGAAAGCATGTTCCGGGCGCTCGCTACTTGAGTGAATGACGAACTTGTCAGACAGATCAAACGCGCGTCCATCAAGAACCGCTTGGTCGTATGAAGCCTTGGTGAAGGCTCGACCTTCCTCAGTGTCCTTGGCGGGCACATCGATGCCGTAGGCAAGCAAGTTCATCACTGAGTAGAATGAGCGCATCCGCATTTTGATTTCTGGTCTTGGGTCGTTCGGCACGTTTTCGAAGTCTGTACCGTTGACAACTCTGCTAGGTGCAAAGGTCCAAACTCGCTTTAACGGAGTGGGCTGCAGATTGAGAAGCTCAATTACACGCTGGCCGTCACCGGATGTTCGCGCATCAGGCTCAATCCACATGGCTGGATAGTTGTTTTTATCGGTGAAGTAATAGGTCTTGCCGCCATCGTAGCTGCGGAAGCGACCTGTACCACCACCAAGAGCGATAGCGGTTAACTGGTTCTCAACCGTGATTTGATCGCGGTCATAGGTAATATCGCCGTAGGGATCATTCCAGCTGAACGTCCCAACAACAAGTTGGCCCTTGTCAATGAGCCGCCCTATTGCTTGGATAAGCTCGATGTATTCAGGGTCGCCAGGGCGAAAATCGGTACCGACACCGGCTTGTGGTCCGCGCACGCCAGTCACACCCTCGGCTGTTAATTTAAGAAGAAAATCAAACCGATAGCCGGCATTAGACATTTTGGCGAGCGTGTTAACACTCATCCGTGCGGTCAAGGGACCAAGTATCTCATTGCCCTGACGGGGCGTGATGGTGATAGTTGGTGAATCAGAAAAGCCGAGATTGCCGCCTACGTTACTCGTTGTGGGTGTGCCATCACTGAAAGCAGCTCCTGCTGAAACTCCGGCCGTAGTGCTCATGGTTGAACTGATGCTCGAAACTGTCACAAATTGAGGTGCTTCGTAATACCGTCGACGAACAATGTTGAGCAAAAGCTCCTCTTGGATCACTTGCTCAACGGCCTTATTATATTCGATGTGTGAGTTAAGAACGATCTCTGGCCCAAATGTACTGCAACCAGTGAGAAGTACTCCCCCGATCAAGGCACCCATCCTCTTGTAAACTCGTTGCCAATTGGTCGCTGACCGTTGGTCTATGAATTTGTTGTGCATTGGTCTTTATCCTAGTCTTTATCTTAATTGTTTCATTAGAGTTATCTTTTATTATCTAACTCAAATAATGATTGTCTTGGATTCACCTGCTTCTTAAATTACTTTGGAAACAAGAATATGGCAGAGAATCGTAGACCCCAGTCAGGACCACCATCCGGTGCGGTGGCGTAGTAACGTCCGCCAAGCTGAAAGCTGACTTTTTGATCGCCAATGCTGGTTAGTTTACTGACCGCTAAATTAATGGGAACCGTCCACTGTTCTGACTTCCAGTCATAGGTGGACTCCGTAAGCAAGGCGACTGTGACAGCATCCGGCGTAGTGTATGAGACGAAAGGTTGTAAAAAGGTAGCATTGACTTTCTCTCTGTCGTTTGGGTTATTTATTCCCCAAAGGTGATTTGCCAGTGCACCATAGGTCCAGCCGTTTTGCTGGCGTAGAGCAACGGCTGTCGGCCCCAATCCCCACTGTTTGCTCTTGAATGCGTTGTCAGTAGCCGTGGGCAACATGAAGACTGGGCCAAAACCGGTAATCCAGCCCCCATTGGTCGGTTTTTGAGGGGAAAAGAAAAGTGATTGCACCGTATCGCCAAGGCCAAAGGCGCTATCCACGCCGTCAGCGGTCGATTGGATGTGATTGACCTGTAAAATAGTTCGGGAAATGATATTCCAGTCATCGTTTAGAGAGAAAGGAACCACAGGTTGAATGTTGAGTGTGACCCGGTCGGCTTCTTTCGGTCCAATACCTGTGTCCCAGTTAAACTGAAATGGCACGCTTACCAGATTTGAGATCGGATTCGACAACTGTTTGGCCAAGTCGGCGGAGTTATCCTGTGCGGTCGCAGGTAGTAATGAGAAAAGAGAGATAAAAAGAACACAGGCTTGCGGCCACTTCACTATTTTTAAAATCGGCATTCTTTTTCTGGAGGCGTAACATTTGTGTACTTTTTTTCTTTTTTTCATCCTTGTTGTAAATCGCTTAAAAAATATAGCCTTCGACAGACAATGTATTCCTTTGAACATTCTGTAATTCCTATAATTGAATTATACACTCATGTGCGTCAGTTAAACCTCGCTTGTGGATTCTCGGCTTCTAAACTCCTTCCAACTTAACTAAAAAAATATAAGATTTTATACAATCTCATACAGCTGTTTAAATACAATATAAATAAAATCAACGCCCTTAATATTGATCCATGTTAATTTATATTTATTATATTGAACACGCCTATGTTGCACGAGTCTTCGTCGTTTTACGCCTAAACCTTGTGACAAGAAAGTAACTAGAATCGGTAAAACTAAGCTGTTATCCACCATGGTTCGATGACTTTTTAGATTGATAATTAAACGATAGAAGAGCGGGAAAAAATTCCGGAAGGTAGTTCGGCTATACCTCAACTAAACCTCTTAATTCTAGCTATGAATAATTACCCCTGTACGTGGGTAAAATTAATTTTAACCCCTCAAGGGGATAAAGTGATAATATCCTCTGTAGGGTTATTTACTTTGGGGGCAAATATGCTCATAACAAGTCCTAGGCAACTGGGAATATACTTGCGTGATGTACGCAGGAATCAAATGCGAAACCAAACCAAAGTCGGAGACATTGTTGGTCTAAAACAGAAAACGGCATCGAAACTTGAACGTGCTCCTGCTTCGTCCAGTATTGAAAGTCTGATGCGCCTGCTGTCATCACTAGATCTTGAGCTACATATTCAAGACAAAGCTGTAAGCCGTGAGCAAGCGAAGCGTCGTGACCCTGAAGATTGGTAAATCCTATAAAACAAAAGCAACTCTATAGTTAAGTTTTTCACAATCATAAGGTTAGAAAATCGAAGGTTGCGCGGCTGCCTTATTTCTGCCCCGTTCCTTGCTAGAGTTACCAGTTCCAATAAACGTACAAGCCAGACTTTGTCTTAATTAATCTAATACCACTAATATGAAATTAAATGCTTATATGACTGATAGCTGTTCAGTTTATGTATTGTTTAACTATATTCAGGCCAACTATGAGCTTAAGGCGATTTTTGAGAGTTTGGTAGATAATGCAGAATCCTTCTATAAATTGACGAATCGCTACTTACAGATTTGGGGGAGTTAGGTGACTTATTTTCCGAAATAGAATACGGAATAAAGAGATATAAACCACATACCCAAGGTTCTGATGGTAAGCTTGGATATGACTTTATCGAGATAAAGTTATCTCTCCTGAAAAAATAAAGAACAAGTAAAAGTGAAACGTGCTGGTAACTTTAACAAGGCTTTAATTGTAAAAATATCCGAAGACTTTACTTTTGATAGTAAATTGATTGCCCGAAAAGACCTACCGAAAGGCGAAGGAAACGTGCAAAAGTTTCATGGGTTCTCAAAAAAATTGCGACTGTAATAACAAAAATAATGACTAGTTCACTTGAAACAAAAATATATACAGCCTTAAAGTTTCCAACCTCTTTATACCTAGAACTTCAGAACAAGCTTGGTTTGTCGAAGCCAGATTTCACCAAAGCAGTTAATGAACATTCTAAACCCAAGAAGATTAAGTGTTCATTTGAAGATAATAAAAAATGGGTACGTAATTTTAAGTAGTCAGACAACGTGTTAAGACAAGATTAGAAACAGGTGGCATTCTCAGTTTAAATAGGGCTTTGGTTTACGGTGTAACGGTTTAGTTTAGGTGGACACGTCGATGGCCACTTAATACGGAGTTTATTTTCCAATACATGAACTAATTCGTAACCTGTTAAATTCCTATAGGGACTAACACGTTTGTGTATAAAAGTTTGCTGGCTAAGCTGCACTAATAACTGCCAACGAACGAAGAGTGGGTTATCGCACAACAGTCAGTAGAATTACTGCAACCCGAGATTAAATGTTAAAACCAAAAGCGAGCCTAAATGGCTCGCTTCTCTGTATCATGATCTTTGGAATTTAGGGCTATAAAGGTTTGGAGTGAAGTCACTCGTTCTGTCATGCTCTTCAATCAGTTTTGCTCAATAAGAGCATAGGGCTTTGCTAACAACGTTTACTTTGCTAATAATCGTACTTGGCTTCACACCAATCAAAATCATCACAAGGAATAGTAATGATTATTACCAATACGCTAGTGCCAGGTGATCTGGGACAAATAGTACAACAGCATGGGGTGCTGTACTCACAAGAATACGGATATGACTTTACCTTTGAAGCGTATGTTGCTGAGCCGCTCGCTCAGTTCGTGAAACGAAGCAGTAACCGAGAACGTATATGGTTAGCTAAAATCGACAGCAAGTTAGTTGGCTCAATTTGTATATGTGAGATATCTGAATCCATAGCGCAACTTCGTTGGTTTTCTATTGATCCGGTCGCTCGTGGTAAAGGACTCGGAAAGAAACTGCTTGATGAAGCTTTAACCTTTTGTTTAGAGCAAGGGTACTCCAAAGTAATTCTGTGGACCGTAGCAGGTTTATCTGCTTCTAAGTCACTATACCTACGTAATGGCTTTCAGTTAGTTGAAGAAAGTGAAAGAGAATTGTGGGGTAAAGTTCAGCTTGAACAGTGTTATGAAAAAGACTTATAACAAAGCATCTAAGAAGGGTTTAGCTCCGGTTACACTTTTACAGTATTCGGATTCGGTGTTTTAGGTGTTGTGCTTAAGCGTTGGTATGGCATTACACACTTTAACGTGGCGTTAGTTGAAAGGAGAAAACTATGGGTTCAGCACACATCAAAAATGTCGTCTTTGATATCGGGAACGTAATTGTTCGTTGGTCTCCCATAGAAATTGTTAGGCTCACTCTTGGTGAAATTGAGTCTCTGGAACAAGCCGCAAAGTTAATTTTTCAGTCTGAAACTTGGCTTGAGTTGAATAAGGGGGCTATTTCTGAATCAGAGGCTAAAGCCCAGTACAAACGTCTACTGGGGTTATCTGATTTGGAGTGTGAACGTCTGTTTTACTACGTCAAAGAAACACAACTCCTTATTTTTGGCTCTGTAGAACTCCTCAAGCGCGTCAAGTCGGCGGGCTACAACGTTTATGCGCTAACAGACAATGTCCATGAAATTGTCTCTTACCTTAAGGCTAAATACACTTTTTGGCCTTTGTTTGATGGCGCGGCAGTGTCTGCGGAGTTAGGGATGCTCAAACCTCAAGCTGAAATCTATCAGTCGTTACTCACCCAATATAAGTTAGATGCTTCGGAAACCGTATTTATCGACGATATGCCACATAATGTTGAAGGCGCAAAGGCAGTTGGTATAGCTGGGGTTCAATTCAAGAATGCAGTCCAATGCGAAGACGATTTGAAAGCACTCGGTTTATCTTTCTAATCAATACTCTTTTACATGATAGGTGATTGAGTAGGAATCCCAACGCTAGCATTTTTGCCTTCGCGTTGGGGTTTGTGTTTAAGGAGTGTTGGTTAGGATTGGTGGTACACCATAGCGGGAAGTTACAAAGCGCAATTAGAAAAGGATATTTCATGAAAATTAGAATAGGGAAGCTATCAGATGTGGCAGGTATCACTGATATCTTTAATTTCTATATTGAACATACTCATGCTCGCTTTGAGGAAGCCCCATTTACACTGGGAAATCGGCAAAAGTGGTTCACTCAATTCTCAAGTGACGGCAAGTACCAGCTTTATGTCGCAACAGAAAATGGAGAACTGTTGGGTTTCGCGTGTTCTCAGCAGTACAGAGCGATGTCAGCCTTTGATGGTACGGTAGAAGTGTCAGTTTATTTAGCACCAGATGCCAAGGGGAAAGGCGTCGGATCCAAGTTGTATGCTCAGCTGTTTTCATCCATAAGCGCTTTTGGTGTTCATCGAGTGTTGTCTGGTGTTGCGCTACCCAACGACGCGTCCATTGCTTTACACAAACGCTTTGGCTTTAGAGAAGTGGGTGTTTTCAACGAGTACGCACAGAAGAACGGACAGTACATCAGTTCGATGTGGTTAGAGAAAGCATTGGATGTAGAACCTGCTGTGTAATCAAGCACTTTAAACGCTTAAACAAAAGCGAGCCTAACCAGCTCGCTAAGTGACTAAATTGCCTAAGCCGATTCACGTACGATCAGCTTTGGTGGCAGGATCAAGCTGTACGGTTCGCTATCTTTATGTTTAAGCTGATTGATCAGTCTTTTGGCAGCTTGTCGACCCATTTCGCGCGCATTGGAGTTGACGAAAGTGAGCGGTGGCTCGGTGAGTTCTGCTTCTTCCACGTCATCAAAACCGATCACCGAAACTTGCTCACCGATAAACTGATCTTTTCCAATCGAACGTCCGGCTCTGTGTACTCCGTAAACAGCACCTAGCGCGGTTGACGAATGGTGACACAAAATTGCAGTCACTTGGGGTTGCTCTATCAGTAAGTTTTGAACCGCTTGCGCAGCAGAGGATTGGCTTTTGCCGCATTCAACGACCCATTCAGGTTTAAATGGCAATCCAAATTGCATCAGTGTTGAGCAATATCCTCCGATACGCTCTGCTCGGCATAATGAGTTGCTCACACCGCCGACATAGGCAATTCTTCTATGCCCTTGCTTGATAAGGTGCTCGGTGGCGAGCTTCGCCGCGTACATATTGTCGGGTCCAACATAATCAATCTGTTTGTCTACCGACGCGCGTGAGATACACACCATAGGTAAATTATGTTCTTTGAGGTTCTCGATATTGAATTGCTGGTTTTCACCCAAAGGGCAAAACGCGATACCACCGACGCCTTGGCGCGCCATAGTTAATATGCATTTTTCGAATTTTTCTTGGTTGTCGCCGCTCTGAGCAAGGAACAACATATAGCCTTGTTGTTCTATTTCCTCGCTGAGACCAGAAGCCACTTCTGCGTAGTAGGGGTCGCTGATGTCTTTCAGTATTAATCCGATGATTTCGCTCGAACTAGAGCGTAGGTTTGCCGCTGCGCGATTGCGTATGTAACCCAATTCTTCAACGGCTAAATTCACTTTTTCTATCGTGTCAGTAGAGATCCGTCCTTTATTACCCAACACCATCGACACCGTAGAAACAGACACGCCGGCGTGTTTAGCAACTTCTGTAATGGTCACCTTTTTTGAAGACATAGATTCACTTTATCGATTAGAAAAACGTTTTATCAGCAAACTTTAACCTCATTAGCTTGATTTTAAAAGCGCTATCCCTCGCAGATGAAACTTGTTTAACTCGATCACAGATATTTTGGTAAAACGTTTTATCAAAACTTTATCAGTGTATATTGTGAACATAAATACAAAGCATGGTGTACGCAGAGAACTGTTGTACACGTCCCTACAAGTTCTCAAATTTTGGAGACACGATATGTCTAGTTCCAATAAATCGACCATTTGGGAGTTCTTGCAAAGCCTCGGCAAGACATTCATGTTACCAGTGGCGTTGCTCGCATTTTCCGGCATTCTTTTGGGTGTCGGTAGCTCGTTTTCGAGTGCCGCTATCAAAGAAGCGATCCCTTTCTTAGATAATCGCTTCCTTCAGTATCTATTTATGTGGATGACCAAAATTGGTTTGGTTGCCTTTATCTATTTACCTGTCATGTTTGCGGTCGCGATTCCACTTGGCTTAGCTCGCGAAGAGAAAGGCGTCGCGGGTTTTGCTGGCTTTGTAGGCTATGCGGCGTTCAACCTTGCTATCAACTTTTTCTTAACTGTCGCAGGCGTACTAGGTGATGAAACCGAGCGTGCCGCTTACGGTGTGAAAAGCATCATCGGTATCGAGTCTATTGATACGGGTATTCTTGGTGCCGTCATCGTCGGTATTATTGTTGCTAAGCTTCACCAACGCTACTACACATTTAAAATGCCTGATGCGTTAGCGTTCTTTGGCGGTGCGCGTTTTGTGCCAATCATTTCAGCACTTGTGCTTGGTGTCGTGGGTGTGTTTATCCCGTTCGTTTGGCCGTACTTTGCCGCAGGTATCAATGGCATTGGTCATGTGATTGAAGGGGCTGGCGATTTTGGTCCAATGCTGTTTGGTACTGGTGAACGTCTGCTACTTCCTATCGGTCTTCACCATATTCTGGTTGCTTTGATTCGCTTCACCGAAGCGGGCGGTACGATGGATGTTTGTGGTCAGACCGTGTCTGGCGCGCTGAACATCTTCTACTCAGAGCTTTCTTGCCCAGAGACAACCACATTCACACCTGAAGTTACCGCGTTCTTGTCTCAAGGTAAAATGCCAACTTTCCTAGGTGGTCTACCTGGTGCAGCTTTGGCGATGTACCACTGTGCTCGTCCGGAGAATCGCTCGAAGATCAAAGCACTGCTTATCTCAGGTGTGGTGGCGTGTGTCGTCGGTGGTATTACTGAGCCATTAGAATTCCTGTTCTTGTTTGTTGCGCCTGTTCTGTACCTGATTCACGCCATTCTGACTGGTGCTGGTTTTATGTTGATGGGTATGTTGGACGTCACCATCGGTAACACCGATGGCAACCTTATTGATTTCTTGGTGTTCGGTATTCTGCAAGGTACCGCGACTAAGTGGTATCTGGTTCCTCTGGTGGCTGGTCTTTGGTTCGTGATTTACTACTCAGTGTTCAAGTTCGCGATCACTAAGTTCAACTTGAAAACACCGGGCCGCGAAGTCGATACGGCAGAAGTGGATAAAGAACTTGAAGCGGCATTCATCAATGAATCTGGTAAAGGCGCGGCGGTACTGGCGGCACTTGGTGGAAAAGAAAACATCACGGCACTAGATAACTGCATCACGCGCTTACGCATGTCGGTCAAAGACATGAGCCTAGTGGACGATGCGAAACTGAAAGCCAATGGCGCATTGGGTGTCGTGAAGCTAGACAATCACAACTTGCAAGTAGTGATTGGCACGCAAGTTCACTTAGTGAAGAACGAAATGCAAGCCATTATGTCTGCTAGCTAATCACAATTGATGCTCCCCCTCGGCACTTCTTTCCCCCACAGTGTCGAGGGTTCTTAACCTTGGATGATTCGTATGACTCAGAACTTCGACTTTGACACGCCTATCGACCGCTTAGGTACGTACTGTACACAGTGGGATTACGTGCAAGACAGATTTGGTAAGTCAGGACTGCTACCTTTTACTATTTCAGATATGGATTTCGCCGCGCCAGAAGCGGTATTGAATACGCTGAAACAGCGACTAGAGCACCCGGTGTTAGGTTACAGTCGTTGGAACCATGACGACTTTAAATCGGCGATCAGCCATTGGTACAAAGCGCGTTTTGATTGCGATGTTGACACGCAACACGTGGTGTATGGTCCGTCTGTTATCTACATTGTTTCTAAGCTGATTGAGCAATGGAGCGATGCTGGTCAAGGGGTGGTGTTCCATACTCCGGCGTACGATGCTTTCGATAAAATGATTGCAGGTCAGGGCAGGGAGTGCATTCGCAGTCCGCTGGTAAAAAAACACGACCGATTTGAAATTGATTGGCAAGACCTAGAAAGCAAGCTAGCCGACGTCAATAATACCGTACTGTTATTATGCAGCCCTCATAACCCAACAGGGCGAGTGTGGAGCCAAAACGAGCTACAAACTATAGCGGATCTCTGCGAACAACATAATGTCAAAGTCATCTCTGATGAGATCCATATGGATGTTTGCTTTAAACCGCATACCCCTTATGTCGGCTTTGGCCAATCTCAGAGTTGGGCGTTGGTCACTTCTGCTTCGAAGTCGTTCAACATTCCTGCGTTAAACGGCGCTTACGCGTTTATTCCTAGCCAGCAAGACCGAGAGCGTTACCTACACAAACTCAAAGAGGTTGACGGCCTTTCGTCACCTTCAATATTGGGCGTATTAGGTACGATGGCCGCGTATAACGAAGGTGGCGATTGGCTTGATGCGCTCAATCACTACGTGTTAGCCAACCATAAGTACGTGCAAGAGACGCTTCAACAGACTTTTCCTGACGTGCGATACGAACTGCCTGATGCGACCTATTTAGCTTGGATAGATCTATCCCCTTTGAATTTGGATATGCAGCGGCTTAGCCAAGCGTTAATTGAACGGTTCGATGTCGCCATCATGTCTGGCGAAGTGTACGGAGAGTCCGGCCAGGGCTACTTGCGCCTGAATCTTGGTTGTCCGCGTTCAAAAGTGGAGCAAGGCCTTACCGCATTAATTAAAGCGATTGAACTACAGCGTTAAACGATAGATTTTGGAGTGTTTAAGATGTCACTGTTTAAACTCGATAACGTAATTCAAAACTACGCTTGGGGAAGCAAAGAGTCGATTTCACATCTGTTTGGGATTGATAACTCAGCGCACCAACCTCAGGCAGAAATTTGGATGGGCGCTCACCCAAATGGTTGCTCGCGTGTCGCGGAAACGGGGGAGTTGTTATCCGATGTGGTTTCTCAGGATAAAGAGAGCATGTTTGGTGATTATACTGTGATGAGATTCGGTGAGTTACCGTATTTGTTTAAAGTGCTAGCTGCAGATTCACCGCTATCGATTCAGGTGCATCCGACCAAACAAAAAGCGGAGGCCGGTTATCTTCGCGAGAATGAGCAGGGGATTGACCTTCACGCCCCAAACCGCAATTACAAAGACGCTAACCACAAACCTGAGCTGGTGTATGCGCTAACGTTCTACAAGGCGATGAATGGCTTTCGTCCGATTGAGCAAATTCTCTCTCTGTTCCGTCAACTTGGAATAAAGAGCTTAGAAGCCGAGCTATCCGCATTGGAAGATCATCCAAACAAGGACGGCTTAAAAGCGTTTTTCTGCGCGATAATGTTGCTAGATGAAGAACGCAAAGCGGCGGCTTTGGCCGATCTTGATGTTGCTCTGGAGCGTGGACCGAAAACCGCGTTGGCAAGGGAAGTACTCGACTACGTGGCGGCGTTTAGACGCCATTATCCGCAAGACATTGGTTTGTTATCGCCGTTGTTTCTCAATACCGTTGAACTGGCACCGGGTGAGGCGATGTTCCTCCACGCAGAAACGCCGCATGCTTATGTTCAGGGTACGGCGCTAGAAATTATGGCGAACTCGGACAACGTGTTAAGGGCAGGGTTAACACCCAAACATATTGACGTTGCAGAGCTGATCGACAACACGTTTCATTCGACGCAGCCGGATGAAATTAAACTCGCGCCTATTTGCAAAGAGGGCAAGCTCAGCTATCCAATTCCAGTCGATGATTTTGGCTTTGATATTTTGTCTTCTGGTGAACAAACGCAGCAGCAATATTTGCGCGGCGCGGAGATTCTGTTTTGTGTCGAGGGTCAGGTTACTGTGACGGTTGCAGGTAAGAGCTTGCTACTGAAACCGGGTGAGTCTGTGTTTATCACCAGCGACTCAAAGGTTTATCAGTATCAAGGAAACGGGACGCTGGCGAGGGCGTATAATTAACTGAAATTAGCCCGAAAGGTTGCTGAAAACCTGAATGAGAGACAAAACAAAAGCGAGCCCGGGTGGCTCGCTTTTCATTTTTAACTATTAAAACTTCACTTGGTAGTTAAGCGTGTAAGTACGGCCGCGACCTTGATACTTGAACATGTCTGACTCGCCGTACCAGTACTGAGCACGCTGGCTCCAGATTGTTTCGTAGTCGGCGTTCAGCAGGTTCTTAATACCGAAACCTAGGCTACCGACAGGCAGTTGGTAGCTACCGATGAAATCAACCACTGTGTAGCCGTCGAGTTCGCGTTCGTCGTCGTCTTCATAGTCGAACATCGTCACGCTTTGTAGTTTCAGGCTGTAGTCGTTTTCATGCCAGCCAACCCAAGCGTTCGCTTTAGATGTACTTGCTTCCATCACGTCGTGGTCTTTCCAACCTTCGTCCGTTTCGGTTTCTGTTACTACGTATTGACCCGCAACACCCAGTTGGAGCATGTCTGTTAGCCAGTAGCTGACTTGAGCTTCAGCGCCGTAGACGCGTTTAGGATCTGCTAAGCCTGAAATTGAGAAGTCATCTTCATATTGCACTGTCGCGCTTGAGTATGAGTAGTAAATTGCAGATTGCAGAGACAGCTTCTCTAAGTCGTTTCGGTAACCAATCTCGTAGCTGTCTGTTTTGATCGCTTCGAGTTTAGACGCGCCAACATCTTGTGTTGGGCTCTTGCCGTAGAAACGGTATAGCTGAGGTAAATCGAAGCCTTGAGAGAAGTTCGCCCAAACTTGTGAAGACGGGGATAGGCGATAAATGGTACCAAGGTTGAACAGACCTTCAGCGTAATCGGTGCTGCCGCCCGGTATGAAGTCCGAGCTTGAGCTTGCCTGGAAGTCTTTAATCTCTACGTCCATGTGCTGGTAACGGTAACCACCTTGAATTGACCAGTCGTCAGTGATGTTGTATTCCGCTTGAATAAAACCTGCCAACGATTCCGTATCCATCCCAGGATAGCGACCTTGCTTCTCATCAATGTCGTGAACCAAACCACCACTGGCTTCGGTTTTGGCTTGGTTGTACAACGCTTTATCACTGTCGAACTTATCGATAAAACCATCGACACCATAAGTTAAATTGAGATCGCCGAATGAGCGACTCAGTGCCGTGCGCATCGCGAAAAGATCGGTTTCTTGACGTGAAGAGTTGGTTACTAACGTCGATCTGCCTTCACGAGTGTAAGGAGTAAAGGTGTGGTCTTCGGTTCTGTACGATACCTCGGCATTTAGCTGGTGGCCTAAGAAGTTGCTGTTTGCGTATGTCGCGCTAAGCATCACACGCTCTGTGCCTTGTTGGCGATCCGCTGAATAACCATCGCGCACGTCAACATACTTGAAGTTGCCACTCGAGTCTTTTTCGAAATACAGACCGTAAGGTGAGTCTTGCTGGCTATCATAGTACTGCGCCAGTAACGTCAATTGTTGCTCGTCCGAAATCGCAAATTGTAGATTACCTAATAGGTCGACGGTTTCATTGAATTGAGAAGACCCCTGGGTAATGTCAGGCGTGATAATGTCTCCATCTGTATCAAAGTAACCTTGAGTTTTGGTATAAGCGACAGATGCGCGGCCTTGGACTTTCTCGTTACCACCTGCGATAGATTGGGCCAGTTTGTAGTCGAAATCTTCGTTTGAGTTGAAGCCGGTACTACCACCAACAAACGATTCAAATTCCAGTTCAGAGCCCGATGCTTTTTTGGTGATGATGTTAATGATACCGCCAGAAGAGCCCGCACCATAAACTGAGGTGGCGCCGGAAAGTACTTCTATGCGGTCAATGTTGAACGGGTCAATCGAATCGAGCTGGCGGCTAAGAGAACGTACAGATTGAAGTGAGACGCCGTCGATCATAACCATGATGCTGCGTCCACGCAGGTTTTGCCCTGAGTGAGTTCGGCCGCCACTGCTGACGTCAAGCGATGGGATCGTCGCCGCTAGAATTTCGTCTAACGTTTTACCGCCACGGTATTCCTGCTCGATTTGTTCTGAATTGATGTACCAGACGGTACCAGGAATGTCGCTAATCGCTTTTGGCGTTCGGCTAGAAACCACCACCATTTCGTCAAAAATTGTCGATTCTGATGCGACTACAGGCGTGGTAAGAATCGCACTAGCAACGGCGATGGCTGCCGTAGAGAGTTGCAAATTTCCTTTTTTAACTTTCATTTTCTTCTCTATGTATATCGTAGTAATAGGCCCAAGAATGGTGAATAGACGACCAGTTCGTTGCTTGGGCAGGTTAAAGTGCCACTCACCGATGATGGTGAGTGGCGAAAGTGGATTACGCGACCAGTTGTTCCACGAGTGCTCTCGGTGAAAGCCAATCGATCATTCCCTGGCCTGATTCGGTATCAAAAACAGCTTGTCCTACTAGGCTGTTGATGATGCGCGCACTGCGCCATGCCATCAGGCTGAGTTGTGGCTCAGCAATGCCGTGGGTATGCATTCCGGCGTTCACAGCAAAAATCTTGTTATGCTGCTGGCCTTGCCACTGGATTTCAAAATCTGGCGTCATTTGGTAACGGTTGTGCTGGTCGAGATCGAACAGCGGCAAAATTGAATCCAAACACGCTGGGTAAGGTGCTTCGAAGCCCGTTGCCAGTATCACGATGTCTGCTTGATGAGTTTCCACACTCTGGCCTAACGCGTTGCTGGCAGTGAGTTGGAACGAGTTACCCAGACAATTCATCTGAGTAAGAGTGCGGTGTGGCAGCAATCGAACCCATTTGTCTTCTTTGAGTACGTCGAATCGGTGGTAGAGCTCTTGATAAATCGTCAGCAGGGCTTTTTGTGTAATGCCATCGGAGGTAAGCTTTTGGTTGGTCACCTCTTGCTGTTTCACTTCTGGCGATAAACTAACGAAAGCGTCAACGTAGTCAGGCGTGAAGAACTCGTTGGTAAACGCGGCTTCGTCAAGAGGTTGGTAGTTAGAGCGGCGTGATAGCCAGTCAAGAGACGACGGTTTGCCCCATTTGTGTTGCAGTGCGTTGATAAAAATATCCGCGCCGCTTTGACCACCACCAATGATCATCACGCGCTTCCCAGTAAAGTCGCGCTCACGCAGCCCTATTTCGGCGGCGTGGAATACTCGCTCACCAATGTGTGTTTTGGCACAATCTGGAATTGCAGGTACTTTACCTGTACCAATACAAAGGTTGTCCGCTTGGTAGCTACCTCGGTTGGTGTGCAGCGTAAAGTTCTCGCCGTTGTAATCGACCTGCTCAACTTTGGTCGAGAACTGAACATTCTCCAGTTGATGCGCTGCCCAAGCGAGATAGTCAGAAAACTCAGTGCGACTAATACATTGCAGTTCTGCCGATAAGAAACGGTAGAACTTTTTGTTTTGTACTAGGTAGTTAAGGAACGAGTAATGGCTTTGCGGATTAACGGCCGTGACCAGATCTTTCAAGAACATAGTCTGCATGTGGGTGTTGTCTAGCAACAATCCCGGGTGCCACGCAAAGCTATCTCGGCTTTCAAAGAAACGGGAACAGATTTGTGGTTTATCCGCGATCAGGGCGGCGACGCTGAGGTTAAATGGACCAACACCGATACCAGCGAGGTCGAGTTTGACGTTGTTAGTGTGTTCCATAAGAACAATCCTTTTCTTAGTTAATGACGGCTTAACTGCGCGCTAAATTTATAGTTATGTAATGATTTAGCTTTGGGTTTCAGTTTCCAGTGCGGTGACCAGTGGGTTATCTAGCATGTCATCCATATCGGGTAACATTCTCGAGGTACTGGCGTCGGTACTATGGCGAAACTTAGCCAAGTTAAGTCCGATGCGTAAAATTCTCGGTTTGAATAGATCGAGTTGCTTAAACCGATGTTGATACTCACTGTGAGACGCCATGTAGGCTTTAAGCCTGTCACCGAGCAAGCGATAAAATTGTTGCTCGGAGAAGCCCAGTTTGGCGACTAGCGGTGAAATAAAACGTAGTGTTGTGACAAAATGGCCCGTCTGGAGGTCATGAATGATCAGGTGTTCTTGCAAACGCACCGTGACCTGCTTGACGCTTTCATCCAGCGAGTCTTGCTCTGGATAATCACTGTCGACTAAACGCATATCGCCTTGGAAGTCTTTAAGCAGAATGCGTTTAGGTGCGCTGTCTTCCAATACCAGCGTGACGTTTTGTCCGTGGGCGATCAGCGAGACGCCGTATTTACACAATAAGTGGTAGTAAGGGATAACAACCACATCAAATAATTTGGTTAGCCAGGATTCGATACTCAAACCGGATGCCTGCACATACTCGGCGATTAGCGGTTGTCCTTGGTTGTCGCTTTCCATTAGTGCCGCCATCAAAATAGCGTGTTCGTTAGCTTGAAGTTTTGACTGTGCCGATTCACGCCAAATCACCCCTAATAGCTCGTGGTAGCGATAAGGTGCATTTTGCAGTAAGGCGTAATCTGCTTGCGCTGCAAACGCGGCGGCAGGTTCTTGCAGTACCTCTGCTTGCTTCTCGACTAGCAACGAATCGGACTTGAATATGTGATCGATCCAGTCTGAAGCGGTTGGCCCTGCAAGGATGTAGCGCCCCGGAATCCCGCGATAACAGGATGTATTCATGATGGTCAGCGGTAGCTTGACGTCGTAATTATGCGGACGAGTAATGTTGCTTAACGTGCGCAGTGACAGCTGCGGCAGGAAGAGGTCGCCGGTTTCGCCAAGGTAGACTAGCTGCTTGTTCGCCAGCTCGCGTACAAACAGCAGTGACAACTTCTTGCTCCATTGCCACGGGTGAACAGGCAGATAATGGTAGTCGCTGATATCGACGTTAAACGCCGCGAGCGCGCTATCCATTTGTTTGAGTTCTTGTTCCGACATGCACGCTTGCACCAGATGCTGCCAGTTGACGTTATCGTTGGTCGCTAATTGCAAAATGGAGTGATGAACCGCGACCCAACCGAGCTTAAAGGCGCGCTGAGCTTCTGGCGCGTACAAGTTCAAATCGTCACTGCCCCAGCCACGACGTCCTTTGTTGAACGCAAACTTAGGATGACCATCGAAGTAGCTTTGCTGCTGCTCACACGGCAACATGGCGAGATCGCGCGCAGTCATCGTCTGTTTCCGCTGCATCAACTTACAGTCGCCAAGCAAGGTTGCGTTGAGGTCTTCAAGATGCTCGGCAAAAGCCTCATCGGGCATATTGAGTAGAGGCTGTAAATCACGCATCAACAACGCTGCGCTGAGAGGTTGGTTCGATGCGACTGTTGACTTACGCTGGATTGACGTTGGCTCAATCACAATCTGACCCCAGATGTTCTTCTCACCGTTAAAGCCGTATCGAGTGTCGTTTTCGAGCTTAATCTGGTAGCCGTGTTCTGTCTCTTCAAACTGAAACGCCTGTTCATAGGCAAATTCGCTAAGAATTTTCGCCACCATGTTCTGGTTCGCGATCGGCCAGTAATGATGTAGTGCTAGCTGTTCCATGACCACTGCTCCGTAAAGAACTGTTCACGTTCCAGCATTAGCAACGCTGAACGTTTGTGTGGGAAGTTGAACTCGAAGCATTTGCGATAACCAAGTGGCAAAATTCGATTGAACAGGCGCTCATTGTCAGCACGAGGTTCGAGTACGATACGGTTGGTGCGCACATCATCGATAAACAGATAGTGGCTGATCGCACGCATCCAGGCGTTAAAGAACTTGGGCCCTCTGAACCGTTGTTCACCGACTAACAGGTGGATACCGCGGTCGAAATCTTGCACGTCGTAATAAGGGCTAAGTCTATCTTCGGCGACCCAGTAGGCTTCGACGTAGCCAAATGGCTCACCATTAAACTCACCAATCAGCGGGATGATGTGCGGGTCGAATAGACGTTGCTGAATAAACTCCGCCAGCTTTTCTGCGCTCCACGCTTGTTCCCAAAAATGGGCGACTCGTGGGTCATTCATCCAGCGGGTGAAGCGCTCCAGATCCTTGTCTAAGTCGATAACGCGGAAGCTAACATTAAGCTCTGCATCATAGTCATACCTTTGGTACGCCAGGCCTTGCGGCATAGGCGGACGTAAAGGGTGATGACGGAAGTGATCGTTGGACTGAACTAAACGCTGCGGGAAGCTGCTGGATGGTTTGTGTTGGTGCCAGACTAGCGGCAATTGATAAAAAGCTTGTCGCGTCACCTCTTGTTTAACCAAAGGCAGAAGCTGCTCAGCCCATTGTTTCACTTCATGGTCAGTAGCAATGACTTGGCAGGAATCGAGCTGTTTGTCTTGGCTAAATAGCTGGTCGATTTCACGTACTAGTTGATCGCCAATTTCTGAGCAGATCAAGTCACTGGCGTGCAAGGTAAGTTCAATAGTCGCCTGTGGCTGAGCATGGAAGATAAAAGTATTGAACTCAGGCATGGGTAAGCTCCTCTACCTTAGCGAGTGGGTTGACTAAATCGAAGTAGATCACCGCCGGATCGGGGATAGAGTTTTCGTTAAAGTTCTGTAGGTAACAGAAGAAGTTACCTTTGCAGCACAGCGCCTCGCTTGACAGCACATAGCGAAGGCAAAGGTCATCTTTGACGCCGCTGTCTAATAGTGCTTGTAAGTTGCGGTGCAGAACCTTAATCAGTTCTATCTCTTCGACATCAAGATTGGCGCAAATCGCTGAAATGACGTTGAAGGTCGAATTGATAATCAAGTAGTAAGCAAAGTAGCGACGTACCTTGTCTTGGTTCCAGTAGTTTTCCAGAGCCTCTTTATCGCCGCCAAGCTTGTCGCCAAACAGACTAAAGGCGAGGTCGGTGTAACCCGTACCCTGACAGTCGCGGTAGTACATGCCGACAGGGAAGCCTTGGTCCAATTGCATGACGATATTTTGCTGGTGGGCGAGGAAGACAATGCCCCAGTTGGCTTGCAGATTAAATAGCGGCACGACCGCATGACGGCAATAAGCATCGAACCAACGCGTAGCGGCATCGCAGGGAGTGATGTCTTGCTGCTCTGCATCGTGCGTAATTCGTTGCGCAACCAGACTGCTACCACCGTACGGATTTTGCTGAGTCAAAGTCGCCAGCACGACCGCTTCTTGTGCTGGGTTATCCATCAAAGGGTTGTCTCTAAATGCCACGAGACTTTCGTCGATAATCTCGTCGCTGAGAGCATTAATGCCGATAAAAGCTGGCTCTTGCATCAGTTGGAAACCTTCACCATCACCCAGTTGCTCGGCCAGTTGTGGGAGTTGGAACAGATCGTTGAGTCGAGTGCCGCGCACGACTTCTTTAAGCGACAAATTGCGGATTGAGTTGGTCAATTTGACGCTCAACGAGAACTTAAGCATATAAGGCAAACTTGGCGCGTAGAGCGAACGAGTGGATGAGGTTGGATACCAAGTGGCGCCAATCTGGCCGAGGTTTTCGATCTGCTTAGTGGCTAGATAACCTTTGATTGATGGGGTATCTGCCATCACATACCACTGCCACGGATGGACAGGAAGCAATGTCTTCCCTTGTTGCAGGGCGTTGTGTAGTGCGTTGGCTAGGGTAGGGTCGTGAGCAACAAGCGCTTCTAGACGCTTACTAAAATCAATACCTGCAGAGCTTCCGGTGGTAATAATTTCTTGATTGATGGCCAACCAAACCAATTTGAATCTGCCACCAAGTTCCGGTGAATAACGCTTGGCATCACTGGGGCTAAATTGTTCGCGGCTTTTTGGCGCTGGGTGGAATGAGTGACCAATCAGCAGGCCTTGTTCTGCGGTTTTAAAATCAAGTTGGTCGTTAAAGAGCTGTTGTTGGTATGGCGAATGTTCAACGGCTTGTTGAATATTACTGTGGCTTTCAAACACTCGTTTGGTGAAGATGGATTTTTGCTCTTCACTCACAACGCCAACTAGAGCGGGTTCGTTGACGACATGTTCAATGAGTTGTTCGGCTGTAAGTTCCTCGGCGCCTTGTTCGGTCAGCAGTTGTGCTGGTAAGCGATATTCGTGACTACCCAAAGTGGAATAGTAACTGAGAGGGATCTGAATGGTTCGTGAGTGAGATAGCGGTAGTTGGTATGTATGACTACCATCTTGGTTACGAAGCAGTTGTACTGACTGACTTTCTCGGGCTAATGAGTTGAGAAAACAAGCAATAGAGGGTTGGTTTTTGTTAACCAAATTTTCTGAGTTCTCAAGGTTGAGCCGATCGTTGTTACGATTCATTTTCTTTCTCGTTATTTTATTAACTAAACTGACAAGAGAATGCTAATTATTATCATTCGTATGATCAACTTATTTTTAACGATTTAAGAAAATTTATTGTCAGGATTACGATTTAACGGATAAATCAATAACTTATGTGTGGGATTGGCGAAAGAGTGTTGAATGCACTCTCTCGCGATATGAGGCACTTATCGGCGCATAAGATAAAGGAAATAACCTCCACCAATCAGTGATGCGAGTAAACCTGCGGGAAATTGCCACGGGAACCAGAGGTTTCTACCCAACCAATCCGCTAACACCATGACAATCGCGCCAAGCAGTGCGGCAGTCAGCATTTGTGCTACAGGACGATACTGGTGTAGTGAGCGGGCCATATGCGGTGCAAGCAGTCCGATAAAGCTCAATGGCCCTATTACGATAGTACAAAGCGTGGTCAATGCGGCAACAAGAAGTAACAGTACCAAGCGAACTTGTGTTGCATTGATGCCAACACTAGTCGCGGTGACTTCCCCCAACTCGATAATCGCAATCCAGCGCTGCAATAACAAAGCGGCTACGGCGACGAAACCGACACCGATTGCCAGCAACAAAATATCTGAGCTGGCGACTAGGTAAGTTGAACCTGAGAGCCAAGTGAGTAGAGAAGTAGCATTGTCGTGCCCTGAGCTCATCGCTATACGCAGCAGCGCGTCAAGTCCGGCGCTGAGTGCAATGCCCGTTAATAAAGTTTGGCTCGGTGCAAAGTTATGCTTCCGTCCAATAAACCACAGCAACAAGGTAACCGTTAGGGCGCCAACCGTCCCCAGCAACATCTGCTGCTCGCGCTCGACAGCAATGCCCAACATACTGCCTAAAACTAAAGCTAACGCGGCGCCAGAGCTTAGGCCGAGGACTTCTGGACTCGCCATTGGATTATTGGAAACACGTTGAATAATCGTGCCCGCAAACGCTAAGCCCACACCTGCCAACAATGCAGTCAGTACCCGGGGTAGGCGAAGTTCCAAAAGTTGTGGATCGAGTGTTAAGCGCCACCCGCTCTGACTTTGACCGACTACCAACGCGAATAGAGTGACAAGCGTGAGTAGACTTACCATCGCACTCAGGACCAAACGAGGGTTCACATGCACGTAGCGTTCGATGTGTTCGTCTCGGGCACGGTGCTCAGACTGAAGCTTAGTACGTCGAAGTAGCCATAACAAAAATGGCGAGCCAATCAGTGCGGTCATCGCACCCGTGGGGAGTAATTCACCACCGACACCCGAAAAGGGCTGAATGATCAGATCAACCATCAGCAGCATCAGTGCGCCAATCATTCCGCTGCTGATGATCTGCAGCTGTAGTTGCCTGACTCCGAACAGTCGCACGATAGCGGGTGCGACGATACCAATAAAACCAATTAGTCCGACTTCACTCACCACCGCAGCGGTAATGAATATCGCCAAACCAAGACATATCATTTTAACTTGTTTGATATTGACGCCGAGAGACGACGCGACGTTGTCACCAAACTGTAGTGCCGAAAGAGGTCGTTGCAATAGATATAGCAGCACAGTAGGTAGAGTAATTAGAGGAAGTAGCAGCTGGGCGCTATCCCAGCCATTCTGGTTTAATGCACCTGCACCCCAAACAAAAATGCTTGTCAGCTTTTGTTCGTGCATCATCAATAACATGGTATTGAGAGAGCCCAAAAAGAGGCTCACCACCATACCCGCTAAGATCATATGTAGGGGCGCAAAGCCACGACTAGCACTTAACAAAAACACCAGTGCGGTGGCTAAGCAACCACCGATAAACGCTGGGATAAATGAAGGCAGTACAAATCCGGATGGGATCAGCAGTAACCCCAGCACCATACCCAACTCGGCGCCCGCCGCAACACCTAGTGTTGTCGGTGAGGCGATAGGGTTGCGCAATACAAATTGCATCACGCAACCAGCTACCGCAAGGGCAAAGCCGCACAGGAGAGCCACACTAAGGCGAGGTAGATAGGTGAGATGAGTGATTAAGTGCTGATAATTGTTTTGGTCGAAATGCCAAAGGGTATCCCACACCAATGCCACTCCCTGTGAGTAGGGAGCGGTGAGATGGACTAGCGAGATAATCACCGATACTGTCAGTGCGGAGAGAAGCCAAGCCGTCGCGGGAAATGTGCGTTTTGGGGACCAGGTGAGATTGACGCTGTTCATTATTGCCCGATTAACTGCTCAGTGATGCTGTGGCTAAAACGCTGCGCCGCAATGAGTCCGCCGAACGTCCAGATTGCAGGCAGTTCATACACTGAGTCACTGCGGGTAAACGCCATCGCTTGCCAGAGAGGTGATGTTTGTAGCGCTTTGCGCTCTTCTGGCTTGAGTGGGCCAAAAATCATCACTTTGCTTTGTTGGTGTTCGGCCAGTTTTTCTATACCCGCGGTGGTAAATCCCCACAAGTTGGTTGGCTCTCTCCAGTCATTTTCAAGACCCATCATCTTGATGGTTGCATCAGCAAGAGATCCTTGGCTGTGAATGCGTAGTGTTTTGTCGTTGATAAAGCGGGCAAAGAGTAGGCTTTTTGTCGAATTGCTCTTAGCGCGCACATGCTCTCCATTAACACGCAATATTTGCTGGGTTTCAGTGATCACTTGTTCAGCGCGCTGCTGTTTGTTGAATAGTACTCCCAGTGCACGAGTAATGGCTTCTGCCGATTGCAGTGGCTGTTTCTGCTCATTGTAGATAGTAAAGACCAATACGGGGGCAATTTTGTTCAGTTGTTGATAGGCGGCTGCCATATGGTTGCTGATCAAAATGACATCGGGCTTTAAGTCACTTAATAGCTCAATGTTTGGCTCGCGTCTTGAGCCAACGTCAGTCACAGCCTGGTTAAGATCGGGCTCAACTACCCATTGTTGATAGCCTTTTACATCAGCAATACCTAGTAGTTCGACGTCTAGGCTCAATACCGTTTCGGTCAACACCCAATCGAGTGCGACCACTTTCTTCGGTGTTGTCTCAAATGAGGCGACGCCCATCTCGTGCTTAATATCCAGCGCGTACGCTTGCAACGAGAATAGTGACATCAGAATGAAGAGAAGTCTTTTCACAACAGAATCCTTTTTACATGTTGTTTAGGGGATATAGCTAATGGGCTGGCCCGTTTGAGGGTGGGGGAAAAGTGCCAGCTCCATACCGTAAATTTTTTGCAAGGTATCGCGGTTCATTAGTTGTTCTGGAGCACCGCTAGCAATGACTTGACCAGAGTGCAGCGCGACCAGATGGTCACTAAATTTGGCCGCCATGTTGACGTCGTGTAGCACCATGATCACGGTTAAATTTAAACTCTGGTTTAGTTCGCGTATTAGGGTGAGTAACTCGTGTTGGTGCGCGACATCAAGAGCGGAAGTCGGCTCATCGAGCAAAATGGTTCGGCTTTGCTGAGCGAGCAACATTGCAACCCAAGCGCGTTGTCTCTCTCCACCAGAAAGCGTGGCGACAAAACGTTCGGTAAATTCGCTTAAACCCACCTTGGCAATGGCATCGTCGACAATTGCATAGTCCTGATCGTTGTAGCGACCAAATGCGCCTTTCCATGGATAACGGCCAAAGCAGACGAGTTCACGAACGGTAACGCCGTCCGTTAGTGGCGGGTGCTGGGGTAAGTAGGCAACTTGGTGGGCAAACTCAATGTTACTGAGTGCTTCTACTGGCTGTTCTTTATAGAGCACGCCGCCGCTTGTTGGGCGGTTTTGTCTGCTGAGCAGTTTGATGAGCGTCGACTTTCCGCAGCCGTTATGGCCGAGCAACGTAGTGATTTTTCCCTCTGCAAAGGCGAGGTTAGTAGCGGAGAGAATCTGTTTATCATCAATAGCAAATGAGGTGTCGACGAGTCGAAACATAATGCAATACAAATTTGAGTTATGGGTTACGAGTCGTTAATGTTAGCATAACAAAATAACAATGATAATTGTTTTCATTATCAATATTTCTGTTATTAAATCCATCATCAATAGGGGTGATGGTCAGTTCAATAGCCGCGACGGTCAGTATGTCTGGAATTAAAAAACAATCTTCTCAATTGGCTGTTATCGGCCTAGCCGCGGCTCTTATGGGCATCGGTCAAAATGGCTTATTAGTCTCTCTGCCGTTTTTGGTTGAGCAGTCGGCGTTTGATTTGCCGACGTGGTCGATTCTTATCGCAATAGGTAGCTTTCTATTTCTCCCTTCTGCGCCATTTTGGGGGAGAATGAGTGACAGACATGGACCGAAACGAGTGGTCATCCAAGCCTTGGCCGGAATGGCGGTGAGCTTTAGCTTGCTGGCGTTATTTGCGATTGTCAGCCGTGACTCTAGCCTTTGGTATGTCTGGTGTTTGAGTGGGTTGGTTGTTGCGCGGGTCATCTACGGTTGTACGGTGTCAGGTATGGTGCCAGCCAGTCAACACTGGGCAATCATGCTGTGCGGTGAGCAGAACCGTCTACAAGCGGTCACTTCAGTGAGTATCGGATTGAGTGTAGGACGTTTGCTCGGACCGGTGATTTCTATATTCGCGCTTAAAGTCTCTCCCTTTGCGCCTCTAATGATTATGGTTATTTTGCCTATTGTTGCTTTGTGCGGTGCTCTGCTACTGCCAGCACCACAGCTTATTAACCAAAGTGATAAGATTAAGCCCGAGCTACCTTGGTTGCCAAGCCGTCGTTTGTGGCGCTTTTTGAGCAGTGGATTGCTGTTGTGCGCGGCGATTGCCTTGCTCCAATACAGCTTTTCTCCATTGATTCGCGCTTTGACCGATTGGCCGACCGATCGAATTAGTGACGCGATTGGTGTTCTATTGACGATCAGCGCAGCGTGTACGTTCGTTACTCAAGTCATGGTGATTAAGAAAAAACGCATCACGCCCGAACAAATGTACCGTCTGGGTTCGTTATTGCTGTTGTTTGGACTCGCGATGTTCTTGGTGAGCCAAATGTGGTTGCTAACATTAGCGATGGTGCTTACAGCTTGTGGTGCGGCGTTGCTCGTTCCTGCTTACACCTCTGCTGCGACGGCGCAATATGCAGATGCGCCTGGTGCGGTGGCGGGTTATATCTCGATGTCTCACACAATTGGTTATGGTTTGGCGTCTTTATTTGCATTCACAGCAACGCTTTCGCCAAGTTATCCAATTTACCTATGTGTGCTGTTTGCATCGTTCATTTTACTGGCAGCATTTGTGCCCAAGCAGCAAAATGAACTCGAGGCGGAAACTCGTGTTTGAAGATTACCTATTGCTTTGGAACTGCCGGTCATCGGGATCGAACTTACAAAGTAACCTGCCCAAGGTTTTGCATTTGTCCTAGTACCCAACTTACGCGGTTTTGCACATAGTTGGTCATAGGAAAGGGTTGAATTTTGTATGGGTTGGGTAGCACCACCGCCAATTGTGCCGCTTGGTATCGGCTTAGTTGGTTGGCGGAAACACCAAAATAGTGTTTGCTGGCAGCTTCGACGCCGTATATGCCCGGCCCAAACTCAACGACGTTTAGGTACATTTCCATAATGCGCTCTTTGCCCCAAATTACTTCCATAAGTAGTGCGATGTACAGTTCGTAGGCTTTGCGTACATAACTGTGGCTTGGGAAAAGAAACACATTCTTAGCGGTTTGCTGGGTAATGGTACTGGCACCGCGAGCAGGTCCGTTTGGTCCACTTTGCTGAATCACCGAAAGCAAGGCATTGAGGTCCAAGCCCCAGTGTTCTGGAAAGCGTTGATCTTCTGATGCCATAATCGCAAGCGGCAGCGAAGAGGAGATCGACGATAAAGGCACCCACTGATGCTGTGAACTTTGAGGGTAGCCTTGTGGCGGAAAGAATGTGCGTGATAACTGCCAGCCCCATAACGGCGGGTTTACAAACTTCAGCAACAGAACCAAAACGATCGGTGCGCCCAATAACACGGTTAAACCAGTAACGATCACTGACTTTGTTCGACGTTTGATTCTTCGAATTAAAGCTTTCACTACTCTGCCTTATCTCTACTCATTCAAAATGCTTGGCCTTTGCTCGCTAGTGTCGTTATAGGCGTGGCCAAAATAATCCCGCTAAGGTTACTTATATTGATGCGGTGAATTGTCCGTTGAGTGTAAAAGCCACAACGCGGGGAATGTTACAAAGTTTTACTGCTCAATTAAGATGAAGACGTAACATTTTGATTTGGCAAATCATAATGACTGTGACAGTCTGAATGAAGGTCAAATCAGTCAATCGTGTTGGAATCGTTCTAGCAGCCGCGAAACGAGAGAAAGGAGCCTATTTTGTTCAAGCTTTATTACTATCCAAACAATGCCAGTCTGGCACCGCACTTTTTGCTTCGTCACGTCAATGCTAACTATGAGCTTCTACTCGTAGACAAAAAATCTAACTCGCAAAAATCCGCGGACTATTTAAAGCTCAATCCAGCGGGTCGCATTCCAACGCTTGTTGTTGATGACCAACCAATATTTGAAAGCCCAGCGATCTGCATTCACATTTGCGAGCTGTTTCCTGAGTACGAGCTCATCCCAGCAATAGGGGATGCAAAACGTCCTTTGTTCTTTCAGTGGTTGGCTTTTCTGAATAATACCCTTCAGGCAGAACTTATGGTCCGTTACTACCCGCAGCGTCATACTAACGACGAAGCAACGATACCCAATGTTATTGTTGCCCAAGATGAGCGTATTGCTGACGCGTTGTCGATAATCAACGACCAACTCTCCAACAATAAATACTTGTTAGGAGATAAGTTGTCTGCGTGTGATTACTTCCTGTTTATGTTGGCAGAGTGGTCGTTGCCGGCCAAGCAGTCGCCGCTCACATTTGCCCATCTCTCTGATTACTTAACACGACTAGCGCAACACCCAATCATTAAAGAGGTTTGCGAGTTTGAGGGCATCGATTTAACGCCATTTCAACGCTAGATTTGCAAGAGGATTTAGGTTTATCAGCAGCTCCAGCGTTATCTTCGCTTAGCGCTGTAACATCATCAAGGAAGAGATTGATTGTGATTTCATTTCAAGCTACGACTGATTTGTTGAAATCAGCAGAAATTACTTACGCCAATATGCGGTCATACTATTTGACGGCGAAGTCGTTGGCGCAATTCGTTTACAGTTTGATGAATATAAGTCCAGCTTACGGATTATACAAACGGTTTGGTTTTGAGGTGATTGCTGAAGATGATCGCTTCTTCAACATGACTAAAGATATTGCTCAATAAAGGCTAAAATTAAACAAACACGCTTATGGTGATTGAATGAAACGCTACGCACTGTTGTTACTCGCACTTATTACCTCTTACGCCCATGCTCAAGATAATCTGACTTCATTTGGCACAGATAACATCAAGCAATGGGACAAAGAAGTCTTTTCAGGCGAGACGGTCTACGAGCAAGTAACGCTGGAAGGAAAACCTGCACTTAGAGCACTGAGCGATGCGAGTGCATCTGGATTAGTTCTGAAAAAGCGTATCGATTTACAAAAAACGCCTTTCATTCAATGGAGTTGGCGGATTTCAAAGCAACTACCCAATCTAAAGGAACAAACCAAAAGCGGAGATGACTACGCCGCGCGAATCTATCTTGTCATTGAAGACGGTTTTATGGGGCTAAAGACAAAAGCCCTCAATTACGTTTGGTCCGGTTCTCAAAGGCAAGGCAGTGTCTGGGACAATGCTTACGTGGGTGAAAACGTAAAGATGCTGGCCATTCAGGGACAAAGTGCGAGTACTCATCAATGGTATAGCGAAAAGCGCAACGTCTACCAAGATATGATTCGGTTTTTTGGTGATAAAGGATCGCCTGCTGCCAACTTAGAGGTGTATCGATACATTGATGCGGTGGCGATGATGACCGACACTGACAACAGTGGCTTAGTCGCAGAGTCGTACTATGGTGATATCGTATTTAGCGCTGAGTAAATATGACGTTCGGCCTTGTTCGAGCACAATCTTAATCCCTTTCTTAGCCTACACACCTAAACAATTCTAAAGAGTTCAAAAATTAACATATATGGTTTTCCATATGTGTTATTCTTAAACCTACCACGTATCAGTAAACGATAGTTATGACTGCGCCACTACTGTTTTATAAAGCGCTTGCGGAAGAGACTCGTTTGAAGTCTTTACTTCTACTGCAGAGCCAAGGTGAACTTTGTGTGTGTGACTTAATGAACGCGTTGGAATTGAGTCAACCTAAAGTGTCACGCCATCTCGCTGAGTTAAGAAAACAAGAGCTTGTCATTGGCGAGCGTCGCGGAAAATGGATGTATTACCGAATCAATCCAGATTTGCCTGACTGGATGAAACAAGTGTTGAAAATTACTTTGGAAAGCAATTTAGAGCTGATTTCGCCATTGCTGGTCGCGATTGGCGCTGAGTCATCTTCTTGCCGAACATAATTTTGAGGTTTGTATGAGCAATATTGAGAGTTGCGCTGAAACAACAGCGTCGCAAAAAATGGGTTTTCTAGATCGTTATCTAACGGTTTGGATTTTCCTCGCTATGGCCGTCGGCGTTGGTATTGGAGTGGTGTTTCCCCAAGTAGCGCAATGGAATGAGTCTATGTCGGTTGGCTCTACCAATATCCCTTTGGCCATTGGCCTGATTTTGATGATGTATCCACCACTCGCTAAAGTGAATTACAGCTTGTTGGGGGAGGTGACACGTGACAAAAGGGCTATCACGCTTTCACTGATTATGAACTGGGTGATTGGGCCTATTTTAATGTTTGTGCTCGCCATCATCTTCTTACGAGACCAACCCGGTTACATGGTAGGCCTGATTCTGATTGGCTTAGCGCGCTGTATCGCTATGGTGCTTGTCTGGAATGACATCAGTGGCGGCAATAAAGAGTACGGCGCAACATTGGTGGCACTGAATAGTGCATTTCAGATTGTCACATACAGTTTTATGGCGTGGTTATTCATCACCGTTTTACCGCCTTACTTTGGCTTAGAAAGCTTCGTTGTTGATATCACCATTATGGACATCGCAGAAAGCGTGCTGATTTACTTAGGTATTCCATTTTTAGCTGGTTTTCTGAGTCGTAAATGGCTGGTGGCAGCGAAAGGTGAGCAATGGTACAACGAAGTGTTTATACCAAAGATTTCGCCAATCACGCTCATTGCTTTGTTAGCGACTATCGTGCTGATGTTTAGCCTGAAAGGCGAGATGATCATTGAGTTGCCAATGGACGTTTTACGCGTGGCAATCCCGTTAGTGATCTATTTTATGGTGATGTTTTTTGCCAGCTTTTACATTGGTAAACGTATGGGGCTACCTTACGATCAAAACGCTTCCATCGCGTTTACTTCATCAGGCAATAACTTCGAGCTAGCGATTGCGGTCTCTATCGCAGTATTTGGTCTCAATTCAGATCAGGCATTTGCAGGTGTTATTGGACCGCTAGTCGAAGTACCCGTCTTAATTGCATTAGTTAATGTGGCTTTAAGGATGAAACGCAAATATTACGCATAATACTTGTCAGGGTTTCGAAACAACCAGTTCTTATAAAAAGCGATCAAAAAAGTCCCTCCGAATTCGGAGGGACTTGTGTTTATGACGTTGTTAGTATTCATTGTTTTTCCTGCCAGCTTCTCATCAAGATGATAAACCCTAACCCACTAGGATGGGCGAATGATTACCACCATTGTGTTGCTAAACAAACCTTCGACTATGTAGAAATACCACCACTTTCCTAGACAAGCCACGTCTACGTAATGAACCTGTCATCTAGCTGACTTGATGGGCTATAATTAACATTTTATTCACAAGCGTGACTGAAGTTCGAAAGTAATCAACATTAGAGGCGGCGTATCGTAAGTTGATGTAATTTATCCGATCGCAAAGCTTAATTGATAATTTAGAAAGAACGATAGTTTGCTATGTCTTTAACAAAGTTCTTCATACCGTTCACTTATTTCTACATATAACGAGTGGATTGCCTAAGCTTTTTAAAAGGCAGTGCACCGATTTAATTGGGTGTGTGTCAACACAGGAAGTTGTTTTTCAAGGAAGTAAAGCGGGTAATGCGAGTTTTAATTGTAGAAGATGATCGACTAATCAGTGAATCACTGGAACAGCGCTTTAACGATCTTGGTCATGGTGTGGACTGTGCCTATGATGGTGGTGTGGCGTATTCACTCGTTTCTCATACTCAGTACGATTTAATTATTTTAGACCTCAACCTTCCCAATCGAACAGGGGAAGAAATCACCAAAAAAATCAGACAAATATCAAATACACCGATATTGATTTTAACCGCCCGGAACGAAGTGTACGACAGAATCAATTTGCTGGACTTAGGCGCCGATGATTTCTTAAGTAAGCCATTTGATTTGGGGGAGTTAGAAGCTCGCTGTCGAAGCATTGTTCGCCGAAGCCAAGGTAATGATAATAACGTGGTCGAGCTGGGCAACTTGAGTTTTGATTCAGTGACGGCAACGGTAAAAGTGAAGGGTGAAACCATCACACTCAAGCAACGCGAGTACCGTCTGTTAGAAGTTTTTGTCGGCCACCCTAATCGTGTGATGAGCAAAGAGGAAATAATTGACCACTTGTATGGCTATGATAATCCCCCTAATCACAATGCCATTGAGACTTATGTTGGGCGACTGCGAAAAGCTTTGGGGGACAGTAATGTGGAGATTAAAACTCTACGCGGTTTAGGCTATGTACTGTCCGTGCAATCATAATGCTCTCTATTTCAACGCGTTCACTTCGATTCCAACTGCTCGCCTATTCGGCCTGTACCTTATTTTTTATTGGCCTCATATCCATGTTAGGCGTTAAGCGATATGCCTATGAAACCGCGCAACACACCTTTGACCGCCCACTGGCAAATGCAGCACTACAAATTCTGGAAGAAGTCCGTTTGGAGGCTGATGAGTTAAGTGTTGATTTGCCGTTCTCTGCATTTAGTGGGCTTGCGGATTCGCCGCGTGACAAAGTGTACTATTTAGTGGCGACGAAACAGAAAGAGTTCGTAACGGGATATAGCGCGTTATTGTCAGAAAAGATGGTCGTTTCCCAAATCGATGCCAATCCAATTCAGTTGGAAGTGGTTCCGCATTATTTTGATTTGATGTTTAAAAAGCAGCATGTGCGCTTTGCATTAGTGGGTCGAGTGATCAATACCCGTAAAGGGCCGCATCATGTGTATGTGTTAGTTGGACAAACGACGGAAGCCCGTACGGATTGGGAACACCAACTCTCTAGCGTCGCATCCAAACTTATCTTGGGCGTTGTATTTTGTACGATCATCGTCATTGTCATCTTGATTGCCCAAGTACTCAAACCACTTAAAGTTATTAATAGAAAAATATCACAGCGTTCAAATGTAGACCTAACCCCGATAGAGATACAGGGTCCGGAAGAAGTTATGCATTTAGTGAGAACGATAAATAGCTTTATGTTTCAACTAGATGAAACGCTAACAAACTTAAAAAATTTTACAAGCGAGGCTGCGCATCAGTTAAAAACACCGCTTGCGGGTATGAGAGCTCAAGTTGAGCTGATGCTAAGCCGAGAGACCTCAACGCAGTCAACTCAGTCACTGATTCGCATCTTAGAGGCGTGTGGCGTTTTAGAAAGAACGATAGAACAGCTCTTGAACCACGCGACGATCAAACACCGTTTTCGCAGTATGGAACCACAAAGCGTAAATATAAATCATCTCGTGCAATCGGTTTGTCGAGACCTTGCCATTAATGCGCTCAAACGAAATATCGAGCTTAGCTTCCAGCAGAGTTTCCAATTTAAAATAACGGGTGATGAGTTTTCTGTGAGGCAGATGTTGCTCAACTTAATCGAAAACGCGATTAAATACTCTCCTGATTCGAGTGTGGTAGAGGTTGAAATTGCTCAACGTGGCACGAAAGCTATTATTCTGATCCGAGATTATGGTGTCGGCATCCGGGATGTTGATAAACCACATGTATTCGAGCGGTTCTATCGAATCTCGGAAAACAGCCAGTCTGGTACAGGATTAGGAATGAGTATTGCTGCCGATGTTGCAGAGAAATCCCATGCACAATTGCTCTTACATGATACTGCCCCGCAGGGCTTAACGGTCGAAATTCAATTCCCATATCGTCGATGGGAGGAGATTTAACTATGTTTCAACGCTTTCTCTTTTTTACGACATTATGTGGGATGTGTTTGTCGAGTGCTTTGGCTAGTGAAACTCAACCTCAGCTCATTAGAGTGTTTGGGGCGGCTTATTTGTCTGAGATGAAACCACTTCTCGATGACTTTTCTGATCGCAATCCGAATATTGAAATCCAATATAGATGGATGAGCAGCGAAGACCTTGATCGTTATATTCGTGAACAACAACAGCCACAACCGGATGTGACCATAAGCTCGGTGATGCATCTGCAATTGCGGTTGGTCAACGATGGCTATGCGCTTGAATATGAACGTAATCACAGCAGTAATACGGAGGTATCTGAATTACTGCCCGATTGGAGCCAGTGGCGTGATGAACTGTTTGGCTTTAGTTTTGAGCCGGCGGTCATTGTGTTTAATAAGTCGTTTTTGGAGGGAAAACAAATCCCTACGAATCGGATTGAACTTATGTCGTTTATTCGCCGCTACAGTGATGAATTTATGGGCAAGATCGGGGTTTATGATGTTCGTAAAGTGGGCATTGGATATTTGCTTTGGTCCTTTGAGCGCCAGCAAGCTCGTAATTATGGGCAATTTCTTGAGCTATTTAATCTTCACTACGCTCGTACTTTTGACAGCTCACGAGATATGTTAGGTGCCTTAAGTTCCGGTGAGATTGTGATGGCTTATAACATTCTGGGTTCATATGCACAGAGTTGGCAACAGCTTAACGACGATGTGACGATCATATCAATGAGTGATTACACCCCAGTGATCATTCGAACCGCACTTATTAATCGAACAACCAAAAATGTCCAAGGTGCTCAGAAATTTATTGATTATCTACTTTCGTCTTCTGGGCAGTGGGTGATGTCTGAGCAGACGAATATGCCGCCGATACGCACAGATATTAATAGTGTTAACTCGGCTTCATATATGCGCCAGCAGTATGCTGAACAGCTAAAACCTTTGCCTCTTGACGTACGTTTGCTTGTATTTGCCGACGAAAGTAAACGGCAGATTGTGATTACGGAATGGGAAAATGCGTTAAAAAATTATGACTGACATGACATTACCAGCTCCTATGGTGTCGTGAGTCAGCGATTTGACAGGTTCATTTTGTAGCTTGATACCACCACTTTTCGGACTTGAAAGTGGCAATAATGGTAAGGAGCACAAAATGACACAATCCCAGTTTATCCCTTGCATGCTTATCCGTGGTGGCACGTCCAAGGGTGCTTATTTTCTCGCCAGCGATCTTCCTCAATCTCCAGAACTAAGAGATCAACTTCTGATTCAGATTATGGGTTCGGGGGATGTCCAACAAATTAACGGTATTGGTGGCGGTACCACTTTAACGAGTAAGGTGGGTATTGTTTCTCGCTCTGATTCAGAAGATGCTGAGTTGGATTACCTTTTTGCACAAGTTGGTGTTGAAGAGAAAATAGTCGATACCAAACCCTCTTGTGGCAATATTTTATCTGGTGTTATCGCTTTCGCGTCTGAAAAAGGTCTAATCGAACTAGCTGATGGCACGACGACGGTACGCGTTAAGAACGTTAATACCAACACCATTATTGAAGTGACAGCCGAAACGCCTAACAAGTCGCTAAAGTTTGACGGTGACACTGCCATCGATGGGGTTCAGGGAACAGGTTCTCCCGTCCTTCTCAACTTTCTTGATGTGGGGGGCTCAAAAACCGGCAAATTATTCCCTACGGGCTCAGTTCGAGAGACGATTAATAATATCGACGTAACGTGTATTGATGCCGCTGTCCCTATGGTCCACATTCCGGCTCAATCCCTTGGGCTAATTGGCAATGAAACGAAATCAGTTATCGATAGTAATCAGGCATTGCTCGATAAGATAGAAGCTATTCGTATTATCGCAGGTGAAAAAATGGGATTAGGTGATGTGCGCGCAAGTGTGATCCCTAAGGTGTCCATTGTTTCTCCTCCCCATCATGGCGGCACCATCACGTCTCGCTACCTCGTGCCGCATAATTGCCATGCCAGTCACGCGGTCACGGGGGCTATTTGTGTAGGAGCCGCGAGTTTGATCGAAGGAACGGTTACGCATCAGCAAGCCAGCGGTTCTTCTGAAACGGTGAGGATTGAACACCCTAGCGGAAAAATAGATGTAAAAATGGTTTTGCTTGAAGGCGAACATGAACCTGTTATCGCCCAAGCTGCGCTGGTAAGAACCGCAAGACCATTATTCAAAGGGAATGTTTACATCGCTTAGCGATGACGTCTCGCCCCCTGCTTTATACTTAAGCCAAATTCGAGAAATATGTATCACTTTTGTTAAAAAAATGTATTGGTGTCAGTCTGGTGACAGTTTGAGTATTTACGGTGGGCATATCGCAATGATGCGATTCAAAGTAAATACTGCCATAAAGGATTTGAGGAGGCGCTATGCTGCTTAACAACTACTTTAATAAAACGATGTTACGCGTCAGCGGTCAGCTAGCATCCGCTGCGTTAATGACATTTTGTGTTACGTCACCAGTGAATGCAAACTCAGTGAGTTTTGAAGGTGAACGTATTCAAATGACAGTACCTTATAAAGAAGGTGGAGGTACGGATACTTGGGCTCGATTTTTTGGCCCTTATTTCACTCAATATCTTCCTGGTGAGCCAGTCGTTGTAATTAAGAATGTACCGGGTGGCGGCTCGACCAAAGGAGCAAACCAGTTTGCACGACGTGCAAAAGACAATGGTTTGGATGTGTTGGCAAGCTCTGCATCGACACAGTACACCTATCTGCTGAATGACCGACGCGTAAAATATGACTATAACGACTGGAAAGCGGTACTCGCTACTCCGACTGGAGGAGTGGTATACATTAGTCCGGATGAAGGCATAACAAATGCGGAGCAGTTTGTCGAAAATTTGGACAAGCTGAAATTTAAATATGCCAGCCAAGGTGCCACGACTATTGATCTAGTCCCTCTGTTGGCACTTGATTTACTTGGCGCTGATGTACAAGCCGTATTTGGTATGAAAGGACGTGGGGCTGGACGTTTAGCATTTGAACGAGGTGAAGTGAATTTAGATTCACAAACGAGCTCTGCATACTTGAAGAAAGTCGTTCCACTGGTTGAAGAGGGCAAAGCGATTCCACTATTCAGCTTTGGTGTTATTGATGAGCAAGGCAAGCTTCAACGAGATCCAAATTTCCCCGATATTCCTCATTTTGGAGAAGTATATCAGCTAGCCAAAGGTGATATAGACAGCTCGAAAGGGTTTCAAGTTTGGCGATCGTTTTTTATCGCAGGATTTGTCGCGCAGAAAGTTTTCTTCTTACCTAACTCGACTCCGGAAGATATCCAGCAAGCTTGGGGTGAATCAATGGCTAAACTGGTGGCAAACCCTGATTTTCAGCAACGAGCTGAAGATATGTTAGGGAATTATAAGCAGCTTACAGGTTTGGAGGCTGAACAAGCGGTTGAGGCCATTCTCTCTTTGGATGAAGAGAGCAAAACATGGGTCGCTAACTGGCTGAAACAGAAATACAACACCAGGCTTTAATTTCTTCCAGAATTCCACCCCTTAACAAGATATAAACGAGGGGAAACAGTGTGACGTGCTGTTTTCCTCTCTAAGCACCCCCGGTCACATCAATTGCAAGTATGTACCGTCTATCGTGCACTGTGAACTCACAAGGATTCTATTATGTTTAGTGAATTACTTGCCGCTTTGCAGACAATTTTAACTTTGCACCATCTAAGCTATATGCTTGGTGGCGTGTTATTAGGTCTTGCAATCGGTATCTTCCCTGGATTGGGAGGTATTGCCGGCTTATCTTTGTTACTACCATTTTTATACGGCATGGACCCTGTTTCCGCTCTTGCGATGCTAATAGGTTTAGTCGCCGTTATTCCTACCTCGGATACGTTTACCTCCGTATTAATGGGGATCCCAGGCTCGAGTGGCTCGCAAGCGACGGTTCTAGATGGTTTCCCAATGGCCAAAAATGGGCAAGCGGCTCGCGCCCTGTCTGCTGCTTTTGCCTCTTCGTTATTCGGAGGGTTATTTGGAGCAGTGGTTCTGACGGGCTTTGTTCTGATTGCTCGTCCAGTAATTCTTGCTTTTGGGTCAGGTGAACTCTTCATGCTCACCTTACTTGGTTTAACCATGGTGGGCTCACTTGCCGGAAAAAGCTTAGTTAAAGGATTGTCTGCCTGCGGATTAGGTGTGTTGTTAGGCAGTGTCGGCAGTGCCCCAGCGACTGGTGAGTATCGAATGACATTTGGCAACTTCTACCTGATGGATGGGATCCCATTGGTGGTCGTGGGGCTGGGGATTTTTGCTTTACCAGAGATTATCGATCTATTACGCCAGAACAAACCGATTTCGAGTGCGAGTAAGTTAGGCTCTGGCTGGCTCATGGGAGTTAAGGACTTCCTTGCCAACAAATGGCTTGCCGTCCGCTGCAGCGCTATTGGTTGTATTATCGGAGCTCTGCCTGGTTTAGGTGGGAGTGTTGTGGATTGGATTGCCTATGGCCACGCGGTGCAAACGACTAAAGACAAGCCAAATTTTGGTCATGGTGATGTCAGAGGTGTTATTGCACCAGAGTCTTCCAACAATGCGAAAGAAGGGGGAGGGTTAGTCCCAACATTGCTGTTTGGTATTCCGGGCTCGGGTGGTATGGCGGTGTTTCTTGGTGGGATGGTGTTGGTTGGTTTAGAACCAGGTCCTGCGATGGTGAGTACCGACCTTGATGTTACCTACACAATTATTTGGTCACTGGCGCTTGCTAATGTGTTTGGTGCTGCAGCGTGTATGCTGATTTCTCCTTGGGTAGCGAAGTTAACCACAGTACGTTACGCCTTGTTAGCTCCTTTTATGGTCATGGTTATCTGCTTTGCAGCATTCCAAGCTACGCGAGACTTGGCCGATCTAGTTTCCTTGCTTGCAATTGGTGTACTTGGGGTTCTAATGAAGCGGTTTGATTGGCCAAGACCCGCATTTCTAATCGGCTTTGTGCTTTCCGCTGGGATGGAAACCTACTTATACCAAGCGATACAGTTTGATGGTATCGGGTTTTTACTTCGTCCAGGGGTGATGGTCATTGGTGCGATTACGTTGCTTTCTCTGATATTAATGATTCGTCAAAATATGAAGAAAAGTAATGAAGTTGAAACCACAGCAAAAGTGCCAACTCGTCGACCTCAAGTGATCTTTGCTGTTTTGGTTAACTTTGCTTTTGCCTATGGTATTTATGACGGCTATCAACAAAGTTTCTTAGGTGGAATATTCCCCATTGCCGTAGCAAGTGGCATGTGGCTGTTGTCTACCATCGTTGTTGTACAGCTATTAACACGTCCCGAAGGTTCCCCTATCTACTTTGACAATGAGTATGAACAAGGATACGCACACGACAGTAATACAGAGTCCATCATGCATTATGTTTATTGGATTGCTGGGCTAGTAATTGGTAGTTACTTAGTGGGTTATGTGATCTCTATTGCGATCTTTTTCTGTGCATTCTTAATGAACAAGGCCGGAATGAGTTTGTGGCGATCACTTGCAACGACGGTAGCAGCTTCAGGTTTCTTGCTTGGCCTAACCCACATAATGTTGCTTGATTTGCCTATTGGTCTGTTGCAAGAAACTGTTTCTTTACCTTGGCCGCTGGGCTAAAAGGAGAGCGTTATGTCAATAAAAACGATTATCATGCCATTTGCGTCTCAGGAAGACGGTAAGTGCCGACTTGAAGGGGCATTAAACGTGGCTCAATTCTTTAGCGCTCACCTTGATGTGTTACACGCGCAAGTGGGGGCAGAGAAGCTGATGCCGAGTGAAAAGCGCCTGATTTCCAGAAAATTTTATGACCAAATAGACAAAATTGTTCGTGATTATGTGAATGATGATATGTCCCAAGATAAGCAAAGTTTTGAGCATTTATGTCAAAAGTTTGGGATTGATGAATCTCCGTCCGATTCTCAACAAACGAGCGCCAAATGGCATGATATCTTTGGTTATCGTGGGGAAATTGTCGCGGAAAGAGGAAAGGTTTCAGATCTAATCATTATTCCCCAATCTCTTAATGGGCAAACCAGTGTCAGTTTTGAGGCGGCAATAACCCACGGGGGAAAACCCATATTGATCATGCCAAGGCGACAAACTCACTTCTCACCCAAGACGGTCGTGATTGCATGGAACGGCGATAAACCTGCTGCAAATGCAGTCAATAGCGCGCTCCCTTTGCTTAGGAAGGCAAAACAAGTTGTCGTGGTCACGAGTGATAAATACTTATACAACAAGCCAACACAGGAAGATCTTGCTCGCTATCTGGCATGGCACGATATAGATGTTGAGTGTATCGCATTTACTCACAAAACTAGGAATACAGGCTCTCAGCTAATTGAAGTTGCTTCGGAGATCAATGCTGATGTTCTTGTTTCGGGTGCTTTTGCTCACCAAAAGCTTCATCAAAAAGTCTTTGGTGGCGTGACTAAAAAGCTGCTCACTCGCGCTAAAATTCCGCTTTGGATGATGAGTTAATTTTTATTTTGTCAGTTAGATGACAGGTTAGCCTGTTAGTTTATAAACATGGCTGGTTAGCAATTTATCCGTCCGCCCAAGAAAAATTGCAAGGTTCGAATCTCCTTCCTTGCGTCGCTAACCAGCCTCACTTTTTACACAGCTTAATGTAACGTTAAGCTGTTTTTCTACTTTTAAGTTTGGTCAATACTGGTTAAATAGATAATTGCACAGCCTTTCTTATTCGATGAGCTTTGTTTTTCTAATCCAAGTTAAACACAAGGTTGCATTAAGAGCATACTCAGCAAAAAGAAAGCTTGGATATAAAAAAGTCCCTCCGCATGCGGAGGGACTTGTGCTTATGACGTTGTTAGTTTTATTGTTTTTGCTGGTGGTTATTGTGGTAGAACAACTTTGCCATCTTGGATTGGGAACGTTTTGCCTGCTGGCTTCTTATCCAAGCGAACCGTGGTTGGAACCCCTTTGATTTCGTACGTCACGTCGTAACCGATCACTGAGGTTGAAGTTTTGTATTCAGTGTGACACTGCTTTTCTGTTGTGCTCACCACGTTGTTGTCTTGGATGTTGCCTTGAATCTCACGGCCTGCTAGTGCGCCTGCAATCGTGCCTGCTGCGGTCGCGATCACTTTACCTGAACCACCACCAATCTGGTTGCCTAGCGCTGCACCTGCTGCTGCGCCACCTACAGTACCGAGGATACGGTTTTCATCTGTTGGTGCCGCTTTCTTAGTGACAACCACGTTCAGACACTCTTGGTAAGGTGTTTTTACAGTTTTAGTGACAGATTCCACCATAGTAATGTTTGCTACTTTTGGCGATTCTTCTTTACAAGCAGATAGAGCAGTCGTTGCTACCATAGCCAAAACCAAAGCACGGACTTTCATCGTTCAATTCCTAAACTAGTACTTCAATGGCATTAGCGTAGATTATTGTTCGTGCTTGGATATCAGCGTAGGTAAATGGTTCTGTCAGTATTCCGTCATTTACATTAACAAGCGCATTTACTCTTGGCTTGAATAGTAAGCCGCGATATCGCGTAGGTCTTGGTCGTTTAATTTGGACAGTTGCGCTTGCATCATTTCGGCGAGAGCACCAGTTCGGTTTCCTTGTTGGTAATCTTTCATTGATTGATAGAGGTACTGGGCGTTCTGATTTTTTAGATTGGGGTAGCTAGCGTTAACCGCTTCGCCAGTCGCGCCATGACAGAATACGCAGCTTGGCGCTTTCACTCTGCCGAGTTCTGCATTACCAAACTCAGTAGCATGACTGTGTAATGAAACAAGAGCAGAGAAAATGGTCAAGGCGATGGATAGCTTTTTCATATTGGAACTCAGTTAGTTACTATGCTGGTAGCATAAAGCTTCCCCTTAGGGGAAGCTCAATGTACTGAGATCAATAATTGGTTGAAATGCGAGCTAGAGAAGTGTTTTTAGCTTTTCAGTAAACGTAAGGATATCTTGTTCTGAGATGTCTTTATGGGTAACAAAACGCACCGGATTACCCGCTGAAATAATAATGCCTTCTTGCTGTAGCTTTTCAGCGATTGCATGGATTTCGACTGAAGCATCGAGTTTAGCAAACACAATATTGGTTTGAACAAACTCAGGGTTTACGCTAAATCCCGGTAACTCTGTAAGTTGGTTTGCCAGCAGCTTCGCGTTGCTATGGTCAATTTTGAGCTGTTCGACCTGTTCAGTCAGCGCTAGTTTACCCGCCGCCGCTAAAATGCCAGCTTGACGCATACCGCCACCCACCATTTTACGTAAGCGGCGCGCTTTAGCGATGAACTCACGATTGCCAAGCAAGAGAGACCCAATAGGGGCTGCCAGTCCTTTCGAAAGACAGATCGTCATCGAATCAAAGTATTGCGCGATTTCTTTAACGTCGATATCGAGTGCGACGGCCGCATTGTAAACGCGCGCCCCGTCTAAATGTAGAGATAGACTGTTCGTGTCAACAAACTCGCGAGCCTGTGCGAGGTAACTAAGCGGTAGGACTTTACCGTTAATGGTGTTTTCAAGACTGAGCAGCTTAGTGCGAGCAAAGTGACAGTCGTCAGGCTTAATCGCTGCTTTAAGTTTACCAAAATCGATCGTGCCGTCTGGGTTATTTTCAATCGGTTGAGGTTGGATAGATCCCAGAACCGCCGCACCGCCAGCTTCAAATTTATAGTTATGCGCTTGCTGGCCACAAAGATACTCGTCACCTCGTTCACAGTGTGCCATCAGGCCAAGTAAGTTAGCTTGTGTACCAGAGGTCGTAAACAGTGCGGCTTCAAAGCCGTGCCTTTGTGCTGCCCATTGTTCTAAATCATTGACTGTTGGGTCATCACCGTAAACATCATCACCGACAATGGCTTCTGCCATCGCTTTGCGCATGGCTTCTGTCGGTTTGGTTACCGTGTCTGATCGAAAGTCCATTTCTATTTACTCCTAAATGTAGCCACATAACTTCGCTTTACTTAGACAAGCGATGGTCTTTGCATCGGTAATTTCACCACTGATCATCTTTTGTTCGAGTTCTTGAAGTGAAAGTGAGACGACTTCGATGACCTCGTCGTCATCGCATTGGTAGCGACAGGTTTTATTCAGGCCTTTCGCTACATACAAATACTGTATTTCGTCACAAAAGCCCGCAAGGGGAGTGACTTGCCCCAATGAGAAAAACTGCTCAGCGCTGTAGCCGGTCTCTTCCTCTAATTCGCGTTTTGCGCACTCTTCAATGGCTTCTGCGTCTTCAAGTGTCCCCGCAGGCAGTTCTAACAGCCATTTATTTAACGAAGGACGAAATTGATTCACCATAATGATGTTGCCATCGGTGTCGATCGGCAAAATAACTGAGGCGCCTGGGTGCACGATGGTGGTATGCATGATCTCTTTGCCGTTGGGTAAGGTCACTGGCTCTTCGACCAAAGAGATATTTTTCCACGTGTGGATGGTTTTTCTAGAAGAGGATAAGGTCATATTTTAATTACTGTACAACTAACGCTGCGTTTACCTTATCCGCTAATCCCCAGCAAGGAAAGAACAAATCCCATTTGTTCACTTTTGTCTCAATTGGCTAGAAAGTGATTCGAACTACATAAAGTGATGTAAATCGCAATTATGCAATCATTGATTTCATTAAGTTTCGCTCATTACCATTTGGTATAACCGTCAGTCTATTCTAAAAAATTGCACTTGTAACAAAGTGATAACAAATGTATAAAATTATACATACACACATTCTGATGGCTATCAGAGGAGCGCGAAAATGATAAACCCTACTCAGGTCGGTCACGCCCAAAAAGCGTTACTCTCTGAACGCATTAATAAGTTAGCGCACGCTCTTTCTGATGGCGTTTATGAGCGCGAAGATACGATCAAACTCTGCTTACTCGCTGCTTTAGCGGGGGAGAGTGTTTTCTTGCTTGGGCCTCCGGGTATCGCGAAAAGCTTGATTGCAAAACGATTGATTCAGGCGTTCGATAACTCTTCTTACTTTGAATACTTGATGACGCGTTTTTCGACGCCAGAAGAGGTGTTTGGCCCGCTTAGTATTCAAGAGTTAAAAGACAACGGTCGTTACTTACGTTTGACCGAAGGTTACTTGCCAACCGCACAAGTGGTCTTTCTTGATGAGATTTGGAAAGCCGGCCCTGCGATTTTGAACACGCTACTGACAGTAGTAAACGAAAAGACGTTTAAAAACGGCAGCGACATTGAACGTGTTCCGATGCGCCTGTTGGTTTCTGCTTCCAACGAATTACCCGATGAAGATAGCGGCTTAGAAGCCTTGTACGACCGTATGCTAGTGCGTGTGTTCGTCAATCGCATTCAGAACAAACAAAACTTCAAGTCAATGCTGACTGTCGGCACACCGCAAGAGGCAAAAATCCCTAAAGGTTTGGCGATTACGGACGCCGAATATCACCAATGGCAAGTAGAACTCGACAAACTTGAGTTATCCGATGCGGTATTTGAGAAGCTGTTTGAGCTAAAAAGCATGTTGGAGAATGCGGCTAAAGAGACCACAGGTGTGGATATCGCAGACACCGATATGTATGTCTCTGACCGTCGTTGGAAGAAGGCAGTGAAACTGCTAAAAGCCAGCGCATTCTTTAATGGTCGCAACTCAATTAACCCTTTGGATTTATTACTGCTTCAAGACTGCTTGTGGAACAGCCCTGAATCACGCGAAGTGGTGCTGAAAGTAGTGAAAGAGTTTGCGTTGCAACACGCGTTTGACCAACAGGAAGTGGACCAACAGATTGCATCTTGCCGCGAAGCGTTGGGCGATATTCAAGAAGAGCTAGAAGATAAGTTCGGCATTCTTCTCTCTACAGAATCGACCACAGGTATTCTGAAGAAGCAAGTGAACAGCTACGACATTTCTGATGCGAAAAGCTACAAAGTCGGTAATGCATTTGATTTGGTTAAGCTGGTATTGCTGCAGAGCAACATGTCGGTGTCTGAATCCGAAAAAGGAGACAGTCGCTGGGTCTACGTACCTAAGAGTGACCTTGAGCGCGTGATTAAAGAAGGCAGTGGCGATGTCTACGGCTACGTAAACCAAAACACCAACATGTGTCGTTTGCGTTTTGACCTTGACGCGGCAAATCACCTAGTGATCAAAGATATTGCCAATCGCGCAGTGATGGTTGCGATTGTGACCAACAAAGGTTTGGATGAGTCACTTTACCAAGAATGGTTGAGTAAGTCTGAGCAGGCAATGACGCAGCTTAACGAAGCAGAACATCATTTGCGTCAAGTTCGCTCTAATTTCCATGGCGCGTTACCGCATAACTTTGTTGACCCTGAACTGCCTCGTACCATGGAAGCGAGCCTGCAAAACATTCAGCAAGTATTAGAGTCGACGAAGGCTGAATGTGAGCGTACTGTTTTCCGCTTTAAGAACCTCAATCAGTTCTTCTCATGAGGAGTCGTGAATGTTAGGAGCAGACGGATTAAACCTTGCACTGATGGTGGCTGACTCAGGAATCATCGATTCAGCGGTGAATGACCTGCTTGCACGCTCCCAAGTGATGGCGATGACGGAGAATCGTGGTGTCAAAACTTCGGTTAAGAATCATCTACTGAAATGGCGTGGTAGCGTAAAAAAGCGTATTACCAAGGTATGCGAGACGGAACGTTTCCAACAAGAATTGGCACTGTATCAAGAAGTGATTCATTGGGATGAAGAACAGTTCTTTGCTGAGATCCCCAACATCGTCAGAAAGCTTGAGTGGCACTCCGCTTTCTATCTACAAGCGCGTCGCTTGCTGGAGAAGAATAAAGGGCTACACAATCCGATGTTCCCGCACTACTTCTGTGACCAGTGGTATCAAAGCCTATCTGATGCAATCAAACAAGCGCAGTTAACGGAACTGGAAGCGAACAAAGAAAAAGTTCTTAAAGATCTCTACCAACGCATGGAAACCATGAAAAACATGGATAAAGTGACGGAAGAGGGCGATGAGGGCAGTGTGGGTCGTTTGTGGGATATGGCATCGGCAAAACTGAGTAAATCTGATCTCACGGTCATGAAGCGTCACGCTGAGTTTTTAAAGAAAAACAAAGGTCTGCAAGATATTGCTGAAAAGCTTGGTCGTATGGCGGGTCAAGTCGATGAACCAGAATTGAATCGTGCTCCAGCAGAAGATCTGCAAATGGTGGAAGAGAAGTCAGATGAAGCGACAGACGACATCGTAGGTATTCACGAGAGCGACGACTTAAACAAATTGCTGCCGAATGAGACCATGTTCCTTGCTTACCCAGAGCTGGAAGTGGTGTTCTACAAGCACTTGGTCGACAAGCGGTTGATGAACTACAAGATGCAAGGTAAGTCGCGTACGTTACGTAAAGTGAGAGCGCAAAAACCGGATAACAAATCGGTCGATGTCGAGAAAGGGCCGTTTATTGTTTGTGTTGATGCTTCTGGTTCAATGAGTGGATTCCCAGAGCAGTGTGCGAAAGCGATGGCGTATGCGTTGATGCAAATTGCCTTGGCGGAAGACCGTGATTGTTATGTAATTTTGTTCTCCACTGAACAGATTACTTATGAGTTGACTAGACAAGACGGCCTGCGCGAAGCGAGCGACTTCCTGACTTATAGTTTCCATGGTGGCACAGATTTAGAGCCGGTACTGATGAAGTCTATCGACTTGATGACAGGCGATAAGTATAGAAATGCAGACATGGTCGTGATTTCAGACTTTATCGCACCCAAACAATCGGAAGAAATGGCAAAACGTGTCGAGCAACTGAAAGCGCACAAGAACCGTTTCCATGCAATCAGCTTGTCTAAATATGGTAACCCAGAGTTGATGACAATGTTTGACCATTGTTGGTCTTATCATCCGAACCTAGTCGGTCGGATCATGAAAAAATGGTAAGCCAGACAGCAAAAAGGAGCTCTTAGAGCTCCTTTTTCGTTTTATATAGCCAATGGCATTTCCTGAGAAGGATCTTGTTTTCGGTACACTCGAATTAAGCCGATTAACGCCAGCAGCGACATCAGCAGCATTAACGCTCCCAGTGGCATCTGGTTGGTGGTCGGGATCGCTGACGCGCCCAACGTTGCAAGACCTGCTCCTAGGTTTTGCATCCCGCCGAGTACAGCGCCACCAGTACCTGCGTGGTATGGCAACGGAGATAACGCGCCAGTTGTCGCAGCAGGGAATAGGATACCCGCACCTAGGAAGTAAATCGTTGCACCGCCAATCAGAGTTAGTGCTGTGGTCTTATCAAACAGACCCGGAATAAGTACCACCAACGAACCAAACATAATCGAAATCAGGCCAAACTTCAGAGCACTTTTTTCGTTGCGTTTTGACGCGATAACACTCGATAGCGCAGCACCAAACAAGTAGCCTGGAATTGGCAGGACAAACAGCAAGCTAACAGTCGTTGCTGGCAGAGCCAATACGCCACCTAGTAATACACCAGCAGCCGCTTCAAATATCGCAACGCCTGAGAAAGTCGCAACCAGACAGATCAAGTAGCCTTGGAAGCGGCGATCCGACAGTACGTAACGGTAGCTATCGGTCACTCGCTCATAACGGCGTTTTTCTACTGGCAGTGTTTCGTCAAAGCTAGTCATCATAGTGATGACGACTGCGATACCAAATAGTGCTAAGAACATATAGCTAGAGCGCCAACCAAACGATTCGGTTAAGTAGCCACCTAGAACAGGAGCAAGCAGTGGTGAAAAAATCACGCACATGCTGATTAGGCTGTTCACCTTATGTAACTCAGCGCCCGAGAATACATCGCGAGTTAGCGTACGTGACATCGCACCGCCACAACCGATACCAAGCCCTTGGATAAAGCTACCTGCTAAGAACCACTCATAGTCGTGAGCGAATAGCGCAATGATGGCACCGACAATGTAGATCAATAAGCCAACGATGATGATTGGTTTACGACCAAGGCGATCCGACAACGGACCATACACGAACTGCGATAATCCGTAAGGGATCAGATAGCACGCCATGACAGCTTGTAGAGCTGCTGGTGTAACCAAAAAATCACTCGCCATGTGTCCCATTGAAGGCACATACATGGTTTGAGTCATTTGACCTACAGCGGTCAAAATAGCGATTAAGAATGTCAATTTAATAACTTGATGTGAAGCAGACATTTTCAACTACACCTAAATCCAAAGCGTAAGAAACCGTAACTTTGCCGTAGCAAAGCTAATAAATAAATTTGAAAAGGGGTACTTTCAGGCGCGAGATATTAGAGTGACTTGCGCGTAGTAGCAATCAAAAAGTGTGAAGTTGAGCAAGATAAAAATCTATGATTTGGATTAGAAAAACTAATCCAAATTTTAATGACGTCTACTTTGGATATTTATGCGCAAGGAAGCGCGCTTAAACACTTACGACACAGGCAGGTATTGTGCGTATCAAGTGAGGAAGTATCGCGTTTTTCGACTGAAAAACACCAGCAAGTCTCTTTACCCAAGCTAATATCACATACTGCAGGCTTATTGCATGAAGGGCATTGATGTGTGGATTCAATACCCGATAACGCATTCATTACAGCATCACGATCAGAGCTGCTCATTTCGCGCCATTTGATGCTCTCGTCCATGGTACGGTGAAAACCGCCACAAATGCCGTCGTTGTTTTTGCATGCGGCGACGCAGGGAGTTTTCAAAATGGAAGTGTCTCGTTTGTTTCTTTAGCCGCGACTATAATACGAAACGTAACGCGGCACTATCTTTCGTTATGCGAGGAGCGTTTCTTTGTTTGCATTTGAGAGTGATTCTCATTAATATTTAGTGAGAATAATTATTAATTGCGATTTATGACGTTGATGATCCCTATACTTGCTGCCGAACTTTTTGCCGTGGTGCTAGCTAAGAAAATGCATTTTATGAATCAAGAGATTCTGGCTTGGTTCGGCTATATCCTTATCGCTGAGTTCAGCGTTGCAGGTAGCGCGCTAAAAATATTGATTGCGCTGTTTTGCCTTGCGCCTTTTGTTGTCCGTATGCGAACAAGGCCCGTCGCGCAAAATATCATGCGTGCGGGCTTTGTTGTTCCGGTTTTGCTTCAGGCTTACTTGAACTTTGGCGGCTGATAGAGCAGAGAAGTATCTTGTTTCATAAAGATGTTACTTGCTACTAAGCTACCGACACAGACTAAGCTCAGCGCAACCCAGCCAAGCAGCGAAGGTTCTTCATTGAACACTGGAATGGCTAATAATGTCGCGATCGCTGGGGTTGCTGCGCCAAACGCAGCGGTTCTCTCTGCACCTAAGATCGAAATGGCTCTTAAGTAAGTGAATGACGCAATCACACCCGCTCCGATGCCTTGCAGCACAATATGCCCGAGTAGTTCTTGCCAAGGCCAATAAGACGGCGGCGTGCTGGCCAAGTAGCTAGGTAGCGTACCAGTGGCAATCAAGGTAAATAACACAATACTTGAGAGCAAAGAGATGAATCCTGCTACCACCAGTGGGCTTAAGTTCGATACTCGAGCACAAATTGTGAACGTCGCCCACATACAGCTGCCGATTAAAAACAGCATATGCCCTTGGAGTAAATTGCCATCCAGATGAGTCAAGCTTTGGTAGAGAAACGCAACGATACCTGTGATAACTAAGACCAAGCCGGCAATTCGATGTTGACTGAGCGGCTGCTTAAACAGAATCACCGCAATGCCGGAAACAAATAGCGGTAACGTCCCAGGCACCAGCGCGCTACCGTCTGAAACGGGCGCGTATTGCATCCCAGTACCCGCAACCAGTAGGTAGGGGAGTCCACAACCAATAAACATCCCAAGCCAGTAACGTTTCGGTACAACGATGATTTTCTCTGCTGAGCGAAGGACCAGCGGCAGCAGAATCATACAAGGGATTAAAAAACGGGTAATTGCGATGTCTGCGGTTGTAAGGTCGGAATGCGCTCCGCTACGCAAGGAAAGGAAGAATCCAGACCAAAGCAGCAGCGTGGTAAACATTGCCAAGTATCCTGAGATCATAATGATGTTACGAGTTTGTTGTGTTTGATAGTTATTATGAGTCGTATAAAGCGGTGAAATATGGCAAAGTGAATCAATGAAGTCGTAAAATTTGCATCATTCCATTAATAAATAACTAAATTGCGCTATAAAAAGGCTATACCCCTATGGATAGAATCGATCGTCACATTCTTTCGCTACTACAAAAAGACGCACGCCAATCAACGGCTGATATCGCTGATAAAGTTGGTTTGTCGCCATCTCCTTGCGCGCGCCGGATAAAGAAGTTGGAAGATGATGGTGTGATTTCGGGCTATCAAGCCAAGCTAAGCAAAAAGAAAGTAGGGGTTGGGATGACGGTGTTTGTTGAAGTCAGCTTGAATAATCACCAAGCCAGTTCCATCGAGGCATTTGAGTTGGCAATCAAAGAAATGGAAGAGGTGACCAGTTGTCACGTTGTCTCTGGCGCTTACGATTACTTGTTAGAGGTGGTCAGCCATGACTTGACGGGTTACGAATCGTTTACGCGTAAATTACAGCGTCACGACAACGTGAAAGATATCCATACTCATCTGGCGATTCGTCAGGTGAAAGAGTTTAGTGAACTACCCGTATTTACCTAACAACCTAGCGTCGGTTGCTAGTTATTTTCACTTAGCCCACAAGTTGCGGGCTAAGTTGAGACGACAAACAGATTATTCTGGATGGTAAGTAATGCTGCCAATTTCCAGTACCGGAGCAACATCAATATCTTCCGCATTCATCATTGATGAGATGCGCTGAACAGAAGAAAGCAGCAAAGATTGTTCCCACTCTTCTAACTGTTGAAACTTATTGATGAAGTTCTGTTGCAGTGGCATCGGCGCTTGGCCAAGTTTTTCCATGCCTTTTTCAGTTAAGTGCGCGTGCACTTTTCGCTTGTCTTTTTCGCTACGTACGCGTTTCACTAACTCGTGCTTTTCAAGGCGATCGAGAATCGTCGTCGCTGTTGCTTGACTCATATTGGTATGTTTCGATAATTCTCGAATTGTTACTTCACCGAGCTCCCTAATAGAACGCATAAGAATCAATTGAGGGCCGGTTAAACCAGTCTCTTTGCTTAGGCGTTTAGAGTGCAAATCGATAGCGCGAATGATTTGGCGGATCGAAATTAAAACTTCTTCGTGCTTTTCCAATGTTCATCCTTAGTCAACAGAGAGTTAAGGGCGTGAAAATACCTCAAAACGTCGTCTAATTGAAGAGTCAAAAACGATAAGAATCGTGTTTACTAACTATAATATTAGTTTGTCGATCGCTAAATCATCAAAAACATCTAGTTAAAATGTTTAGTATTCGAAGTGTGTTCAACTATTGATGGAACTCTGCATAGAGTAAAAAATCTACTATCGTATTAATTTTTGATTAAAAACCGTCCGTTTAAGAGCAATTTAGTGGCATGAATTGATGGAGTGCGTACAATAATAGGTAGTCAATCAAGTCTTTATATAGAGAAAATTATTTTCATCACTAATGATTTTTCTATCTTAAGATTTGATTAAGGATTGAATTTCATCAAGAGAGGAAAGATGACGAAAGGTATAGATAAGTACAGTATCGACAGTACCGATTATACGATCGGTCAAGATAATGTGCAGAAATGGGGCTTTGATGTACATAATCCTGTATTCGGATGGAGTGCTGGTCTGATTGCTCTGTTCTTGGTTGCTGCGCTGGTTATGGATGCAGAAACAGCCAAGTCGGCACTTGACGGGTTGAAGTGGCAGATCATTGGCAGCTTTGACTGGTTGTTCATTTGGTCGGGTAACATCTTCGTTGTTTTCTGCTTAGCGTTAATAGTTTCTCCACTGGGTAAAATCCGCCTAGGTGGTCATGATGCGACTGCGGACTACTCGTTTATTTCATGGCTATCGATGCTGTTTGCTGCAGGTATGGGTATCGGTCTGATGTTCTGGAGTGTGGCTGAGCCAGTTGCTTACTTCACGGGCTGGTATGAAACACCACTTGGCGTTGAAGCAAATACTCCAGAGGCGGCAAAACTAGCACTAGGTGCGACCATGTTCCACTGGGGTCTACATCCATGGGCGATCTACGGTGTCGTAGCGTTATCATTGGCATTCTTTGCGTACAACAAGGGTTTACCACTTTCGATTCGTTCGATCTTCTACCCGCTGTTGGGCGACCGTGCTTGGGGTTGGGCTGGTCACGTTGTAGATATCCTAGCGGTATTGGCGACGTTGTTTGGTCTTGCGACGTCACTAGGTTTAGGTGCACAGCAAGCGGCAAGTGGTATCCACCACGTATTCGGTATTGAAGCGGGACTTGGTCTGCAGATTGTCGTGATCACAGTGGTTACGCTACTCGCAGTAGTTTCAGTAATCCGTGGTATCGATGGCGGTGTAAAAGTCATCAGTAACATCAACATGATCGTGGCATTTTTGCTACTGATTCTGGTTGCGCTAATCGGTTATGCAATTACGTTAGGCAATATTGGTACGACGCTAATGGCGTACGTTGAAAACATCATCCCGCTAAGTAACCCACATGGTCGTGATGACGTGGCTTGGTTCCAAGGCTGGACTGTATTCTACTGGGCTTGGTGGATTTCATGGTCACCATTCGTAGGTATGTTTATCGCACGTGTATCGAAAGGTCGTACAGTACGTGAGTTCATCACCGCAGTACTTCTAGTACCAACAGCAGTAACACTGATCTGGATGTCGGTATTTGGCGGTATGGCTATCGACCAAGTGGTTAACAATGTTGGTCAGCTTGGTGCGAAAGGTCTAACAGATGTATCACTAGCGATGTTTGAAATGTTTGACGTGCTGCCAATGGGCTCAGTGTTGTCGTTCATCGCTGTTGTGCTGGTATTGGTGTTCTTTATTACTTCTTCGGATTCAGGTTCACTGGTTATCGATAGCATCACTGCTGGTGGTAAAGTGGACGCGCCAGTTCTACAGCGTATCTTCTGGGCATTAATGGAAGGTGCGATTGCAGTCGCGCTACTTTGGATCGGTGGTACTGAAGCGATTCAAGCATTGCAAGCGGGTGCGATTTCGACTGCGTTGCCGTTTACGATTGTTCTGTTGCTGATGTGTGTCAGCCTGATCATGGGTATGCGTACAGAAGACTACAAACGATAAGTTATCGTAAGTATTAAAAGGGAGCGAATAATCGCTCCCTTTTTTCGTTTAAGTCACCTAAGTAGCGACAGACTGTTCACCTATAACCAAAGCTGGCTAATTGGCTGCTGACGATTGTAATGATAAGCAATTTGAGCCTGTAGTAACTCGGCGGTTGCAACGGCATCAGTCAACGCGTGGTGAGGTGTGTACTGAGGCAGACCATAACGCGTCCTGCTTGCGCCCAGCCTTACTGATTCAGGCTTCTTGCCGCGGATTTTATTGATAATGCCGCCGCTGAGTCTTTGCTGAATGTGGGTTTCAATATGCATGGTATCCACCACTGGAAACTCAATCCCTTCCTCAATGCGAGTGAGTAGGGCGCGATTAAAGAACTCCCGTTCAATGCGCTCATAATGCACAACCATGATCTTGCCAGCCATTTGCTCAAGTACCTGATCAAATACCTCTTCTAAGTCTGGTGCGTCCAATACGTCTGAATGGGTGATCCCGTGAATCACCACAGACTCTTCTGCCAGTTGTTTTTGGGGTCTTACAGTCCAGTGCCGTGCTTGATTCACGAAGATACGATTAAGTGTAAACGGCACCGTACCGATGGTGATGATGTCGTCTAGATCAGAATCCAAACCCGTCGTTTCGAAGTCCATCGCCAAAAACACGACCTCTTCTAAAGGAGTGTTTGGTTCTGGCAATGCGCACTCGTAATAGTGTTTCAGGCGCTCATCGCGTACCGCTTCCAGTTTACGTTTGAATTTGGTCGGCCAGTCGATGCTCGGTGGACTCATCAGTTTTTTAATCATGCGTGCCTCACTTGAACTTTTGGCTAGCTTGATAGCGGAACTTGAGGAAGTTCTGCCCGTTGCTGAGGATCTGGAACGCATCTTTAAGATTACGGCGTTCAAAGTCCGACAAGCTTTCTGGCTCGATGTTGTTATCCGGCTCAATCTCATTCTCTACGTCAAACGCTTGGTGGCGAATACGCACCATAGAGATAAATTCAAGTGCATCGCGCAGGTCACGTGCTTTACCTTTCGGTAAAATGCCCGCTTCGTGGATATCGTCGAGGCGCTCAAATGAGTTCTTAGAACGTGAGCCAACCGCGAGAGCGTGAACACGAATCAAATCCGCTAGCGGTGCCGTTCCGCGGCGTTTGAGGTTGATGGAGTTTTTGTGTTGACCATCTTTCTCCATCACGAAGTCTTTAAAGAAGCCTAAAGGTGGCGTACGGTTCATCGCGTTACGGGCAAGACACGCTAAGAAGCGATTGTTCTTACGTGCACGACGAACAATAAAACCGTTGAGCTGCTCAGCCCACTTTAATCGTCCGTACACGCCATCCAAATCAAAGAAGATTGATGCATTAAGCAGGGCTTTCGGGTTTGGATCGTCAATCCAGTCGGCAAAACACTCTTCCCACTCGCTGCGAGTCATACGCCACATCGGGTTGGTTGCCATAATGTCGCCAGTACAGTAGCAGTAGCCACACTTGTCCAGACCATCACAAACGCGCTTGGCCAACTCGGCAAAGTAAGCGTCGTGCTCTTCTTTAACAAAGGTGTTGTCGAGAATGATCGCGTTGTCTTGGTCAGTAACCAGCAACTGCTCGTCACGTCCCATTGAGCCGAGAGCTAGAAAACAATAAGGAACCGGCGGTTCACCAAGTTCTTCTTCTACTAGTTCAATAATACGTTGTTTAAAGCTACGGCCAATCACCGACATTGCGCTGCCCACCATGTGTGAATTAGCGTCTTCGTTTACCATACGCACAAAACTGCTTTTCACTTGTTCTGATACCGCCGCGAGGTCATCGATAGATTGCTGCTGGAAAATGCTGCTTACTAACAGCAGTGAGTTTTGTGATTCGTAACGAACAATGTCCGTGGCTTCAATAATACCAATCGGCTTATTGTCTTTAAGCACAGGTAAGTGATGAACGTTGCAGCGCAGCATGGTTAGCATTACTTCGTGAACGTAAGCATTGTGGTCAAGTGAAATCAGCTCGGTGGTCATCACGCTAGAGACGTCTTCGTTTGGATCGAGACCTTGCGCAACAACGCGGGTGCATAAATCCCTATCGGTGATAATGCCAACCAATGGCGAAATATCATCTTCGTTGTCTTCGTGGATATTTGGGTCGATGACCAATAACGCAGACACCGCTTCTTCTGCCATCTTAATTGCAGCGTTTTGGATGGTTTCATTGTTGTACACGAACGGCGCGTCACGCGTCAGCAGCGTGCTGACTTTCGAAGAAGTGAGGTCATTTTGGTCTTGAGTGCTGGACACCGCTTGGCGAAGGCGCGCGTTATCTTGTACTTCGACAAAATCAGCGAATGACTCGTGGTTATCGTAGAGTTCTTGGAATACTGACTCTGGGATACAGTAGAGCAGGGTATCTTTAGTCGCTTTAGCAGGGAAACGCACCTTGTTGTTGGTGAGCAGTCCCATCTGACCAAACAACGCGCCTTCGTCTAGGCGGTTGTATAGCTCACCTTTACGACGGTAAATTTCTACTTCACCGCTTCTCACCATATACAGATCGTGGATTTCGTCACCAAAGTGGATGACTGGGGTGTCTTCACGGAAATAGGATATCTCGACGTGCTGAGTGATAAAATTCAACACATCGTCTTCTAGCTCGTCGAATGGTGGGTGTTGGGCGAGGAAATTTTTGATTTCCAGTAGTTCTGCTTCCATGAAGAGTTCCATTGTTAGCTGAGTGTCTTTCAATGGTACATGATCTTAGCCGCAATTTCGTGGTTAGTGGCTGTCTTAAGCTTAAAAAATAAAGGCTTAGATTACGATCTAAGCCTTTGTCATCAGAATTGAACGTGTTTAGTTACTAGCTTAGGCCGACGATATCACCGTTTTCGTCTAAGTCGAGGTTCATAAAAGCGGGCTTATCAGGTAAACCCGGCATGGTCATTACGTTGCCACACAAAGCGTAGATAAACCCTGCGCCAGCACAGAGTTTGAGTTCGCGTACTGGCACATCAAAATGGCTTGGCGCACCTTTGACCGAACCTATGGTGGAGATAGACAACGGCGTTTTCGCTAAACACACCGCTAAATTGTCGTAGCCGTGGGTCTTAAACTCTTTTAGCTGGGCTTTGGCTTTGTCGCTCAATGTAATGCTGCAGGCACCATAACCAAGCTCCGCAACCGCCATCAGCTTTTCTTCGGTCGGTTGGTCAAATTGATAAAGCGGCGTGAACTCAACGTGTTTCTTGGTCTGTTGCACAACTTTTTGCGCCAATTCAACCGTACCTTCGCCACCTTTGGCAAATCCTTCACTGATCGCTACTTCAACGTCGTGTGGTAGCGCTTCGATCATCGCTTTGAGGGCGAATAACTCTTGCTCAGAATCTTGTGGGAAGCGGTTAATTGCCACAACGGCTGGAACGCCATATTTGTTGACGTTGTTGATGTGCCATTTGAGGTTTTCAAATCCCGCTTCGAGCGCGTTTTGGTCGCATTCAAACAAGGATTCAGGAATCGATTGGCCAGGTTTGAGATCGTAAAGCCCTGAGTTAGCTTTGAGACCACGCAATGTTGCGACAATCACGGCGCAATCTGGTGCTTTACCTGACATTTGCGCTTTGATGTTACACGCCTTTTCAAACCCCATGTCTGAACCAAAGCCGCCTTCTGTTACAGTGTACTCGCTGAGTTTGGTTGCGATATTGTCCGCAATGATTGAAGAGTTGCCGTGGGCGATATTGGCAAAAGGACCCGCATGGATCAGGGTGGGAACGCCTTCTAAAGTCTGCATTAGCGTCGGTTCGATGGCTTCTTTCATGCTAACAGCCATTGCACCAGCAACTTGCAGATCTTCGGTTGTGACCGGATTACCATCAAGGTCGTAAGCGACGACAATTTTACCAATTCTAGTTCTGAGGTCTTTTAAGTCAGTTGCCAGCGCTAGGATCGCCATTAGTTCCGATGCCGCTGAGATATCAAAACCGTCTTCACGTTCAAAGCCATTAATGGTTTTATCTGCTTCGTTTCGACCAATCGTCACCATACGCAGTGCGCGGTCGTTGTGGTCCATTACACGTTTCCAGACCACACGTTTGATGTCGATACGCAGCGCTTTGAGCCCGCTACGCTGCTCGAAATCTTGATAACCATTACGCTGCTCGTGGTAAATTCGCGCATCAATGGCTGCCGCAGCTAGGTTGTGTGCCGCGGTGACGGCGTGAATATCACCAGTCAGGTGCAGGTTTAACTCTTCCATTGGCGCGACTTGCGAATAGCCGCCACCGGCCGCGCCACCTTTTACGCCGAATACTGGGCCCATAGAAGGTTGTCGAATGCACGCCATTACAGAATGGTTAAGTTTAGCCAGGCCTTGAGCTAATCCGATAGTGGTAACAGTTTTTCCCTCACCGAGAGGCGTTGGAGTAATCGCGGTAACGAGCACGAGTTTGCCAGTCGGCTTCGGTGCTAATCGTTTTAAGCTGTTGAGCGAGACTTTGGCTTTATGCAGCCCTTGACTGTGGAACTCAGAATCGAGTAAGCCTGCTCGTTGAGCAACCTCGGTAATTGGCAGCAATTTAGAAACGCGACAAATTTCAATATCGGACAGCATAAAATCCTCAAAATAGACACACAAATAGTGGGGCAATCGTTTGCGCTGGAATAATAGCGTTTAAAAGTCCTTTGTAAAGAGCTAATTCTAGCTTGCTGTCGACTTTAACTTAAAACGGGTAGCGATTAAACGAGAAAAGAGTAAAAAAAGGACCTACCCGAAGGTAGGCCAAAATCCCTAAAGTTTCCTTGTGGAGCAAGGGTGTGGGGGAGGGTGATTAACGTTTGGAGAACAAACTAAGCGGCGACACATTCCTTCTTCTTGAGCTGCACAAGACGGCTGATGTTAATGTCGCCAACGCCTTCTACTGATTCAAAACGTGAAATCAGTAGCGAAGAAATGTTTCGTTTTTCTAACTCGCCGTTGATTAGCGGCAAAACGGTAGTCGTCACTTCTGAGTTGTTTGGTACTGGTTGCGCGTAGACCGGCTCAACACCACGTAGGATAGACAGTTTTGCCAGTAGCTTTTCGTCGCTGCTTAATGCCCAGATGGTCGCGCGGCTGTGGCAACGAGACATCAATAGCGGGGTTTCGCCACTTTCGGTAAATACTGCCACGCCCAAGCGGTCTTCTGAGCGAGTTGCGGAAATCATTGAAGAGACCGCAAAGCTCTTGCTGCTGTCGCTGCATAGCTGCTGGATCTGCTCCCAACACGTGCCAGAGCATGATGTATCCGCTTCAACACCTTCTGCGATACGCGCCATAGCTTTCACTGCTTCAACTGGGTAAGCGCCCATTGCGGATTCAGCAGACAGCATCACAGCGTCAGTACCATCAATGATAGCGTTGGCAACATCCATCACTTCTGCACGCGTTGGTAGCGGGTTTTCAATCATTGATTCCATCATCTGCGTTGCAGTGATAACTGGTTTACCGAGGTGTTTAGAGCGTGAAATCAACGCTTTTTGTACGACTGGTAGGCGAGCATCACCGATTTCAACGCCTAAGTCGCCACGTGCAACCATGATGACGTCAGACGCTTCGATAACTTTGTCCATTGACTCTTCGTCAGTCACGATTTCAGCACGCTCTACTTTAGCGACGATTTGAGCGCTACAACCCGCTTGGCGAGCAATGGAACGTGCGTAATGAAGATCGTCTGCGTTACGTGGGAAAGAAACCGCGAGAAAATCCGCGTCAATGACGGCTGCGGTTGCAATGTCTTGTTTATCTTTCTCTGTTAGCGCTGGTGCAGATAGGCCACCACCTAAGAGGTTAATGCCTTTACGGTTTGATAGTTTGCCACCGTTCATCGCACGTGTTTTAACCAGTTGCTTCGCTTTGTCGACTTCGAGTGTTTCTAGTTGAATTCGGCCGTCATCCAGTAGCAGGATATGGCCAACTTCTAAGTCGTTGATCAGTTCTGGGTAGTCAAGACCAACCGATTCTTGATTGCCTGCTTGTGGGTCTAATGTGCCGTCTAGGTAGAAAATGTCGTCTTGCTTAAGAGTGATCATGTCTGACTCGAAGCCAGAGATACGAATTTTTGGACCTTGTAGGTCAACGAGAATACCAACGTGTTTGCCGAGTTGCTTAGCGATAGAACGGACTTTTAGCGCTGTTGCAACATGGTCTTCCTGTTTACCGTGTGAAAAGTTCAGGCGGACGACGTTAACGCCAGCGAGAATCATTTGTGAAAGAGTTTCTACATCTTGGCTCGCCGGGCCTAAAGTTGCGACGATTTTAGTTTTATTCATAACTTACCTGTAACTACACGATTAAAATGAGTAAATAAAAAGTGGGGTGGCTGGTTATGCCGTTATTTATAGTTGTTGCCACTTGTTTTGAGCCATCGTGCAAGTGACTGTGTCATCTACAAACGCTAGGCTTTCACCAGCCTAAGGGGGCCGAGGCCCCCTTGTATTTCGTTAGTTAGCAGTGCTTTCTTTTAGCTCAGCTTGTGGTTCGTCGATATCAACAACTTTCTTCGCGTTCCATACTGTTAGAGCAAGAAGTAGAGATACAACGCCTGCCGCTAGCCAGAAGTACTGTGCTTGAGAGAAGTCATATTTTGATACGCCATCAACTTCAGTGATCTTGATAAGCGATGCTGAAATCACTTCCTGAGCAGATGCCGCCATGTAAGAGAACAGACCGATGAAGCCTTTTACCGCACCGACTGCGTTCTTAGGCATTAGGTCACAAGCCGTTAGACCCGCTAGGAATACAACCAGACCACCAATTGCGAAACCGATTAGACCTAGAGCAACAGCGTCGATTACACGGTTGTCTGGACCGAAGAACATCAGACACATACCAGCGATGTTTGCGATACCGTAAAGTAGTGTTGGGATGTGACGGTTAGCGTTAAATACTTTGTCAGAGATGATGCCTGATAGAATCGCACCCGCTAGACCCGCGATTGGGTAAGTAGACATTGCGAAACCAGCGTCAATCAGTGAATAACCTTTAGACTCTTGTAGGTAAAGTACCGCCCAAGAAGACATCGCGTAGCGAGATACGTACATCGCAGCACATGCAGCAGCAATTAGCCAAACTGTAGGTTGCTTAAGGATGAACATTTGCGCACGGCGCGTTTCTTTTGGATCGTTCTTTTTCTTGATTTCAGGTTCTTCGTCAAATGCTGTTGCTGCATCTGGTAGACCGTAAGTTTGTGGGCGGTCTTTAAGGATGAAGAACATACATAGTGCTGCGATAATTGCCGCAATACCTGCACCGATGAAACCAGCTTGCCAACCTAGGTAGCTCACTAGAGTTGCCGTTAGGATCCAAGTGATACCTTCACCGATGTTACGAGAACCACCCCAGATAGAGTAACGGCTACCACGTTGCTTTGGTGAGAACCACTGGAATAGTGATACACAAGAAGGTGCAGAACCAACAGATTGGAACCAACCGTTCAAACCCCAAAGAAGGATAAAGAAGAACGCTGTTGTGTTAAGACCCATGAAAATCGCTGTTGCACCCGAAAGTAGCAGCGAGAACGACATAAAGCGGCCGATGTTGGCATAGTCAGAAAGGAAGCCGTTTGAGAATTTACCAATTGCGTAAGTGAAGAAGAACGCAGAGCCCATGATACCCAGTTCTTCGATGCTTACGATGCCGGCATCTAGCATTGGTTTTTTTACTACACCTAAGCTCATACGAACGACGTAGAACACGGCGTAACCAAAAACAAGACCTAAGAATACTTGCCATTGGTAGCTTTTGAATCTGGCTTGCATAGCCTCTTTGTTGCTGTCGGACAAAGGTAAGTCCGGACGCGTTTTGAAGAAATTGAACATAATTGTTTCACTCCGTGGATTGTGACGGTAAATGAGTTGTCGGGAGCATCATGCAAACGAAGCGGTAGAACTTCAAAAATGGGGATTTGAGACAAAACTGACTCAAACAAGTAAAAAGCATGAGTTAAAATTGCCACGTTTCACCATCCAAGCCGGGGTGAAATTGATAAAATTATGTCTAACGAAATGACGATTTGCGTCAGCAATGACACAAACCGGACAAACACAAATTTTGTGTCTGATTATGAGATTTTGAATTGACGCACATTTTTAAGGGATTTTGTGATTTGAACACTAAGAGCACCGGAACAAAGTTAACTGCATTCGCCGCTTTCTTAGCGAGCATTGCCGCGCCAGTAAAGGCAGAAAAAGATGGGTTAGTCATCCTAACCACTTTTTCTGGAGAGCCTTTGGCCGAGCTAATTTCAGAATACAAAACACAATACCCAACGGTGGATACTTCTCTGATTTACCGCCGTACTCAGTCTGCCAGCCACTTGCTGAATAAAAGCTATATACAAGATATCGACCTTGTACTGAGTTCTTCTCCTTTTGTTATGAAAGACCTCGACCAGCACGAATTACTATCTACAGCATCGTTTGGTGCAGAGATGCCGGATTGGTTAAGTCCGTTTGTGCTGCCGAATCAAGATAAAGTAGTTAGTGTTGGCTATTCAGGTGCTGGTTTGGTGTGGAATAGGGATTACCTCAAAGCCAACGGTCTTGAGAAGCCAGAAAAGTTCATCGATTTAACCTCACCCGCATATTATGGCCATATCACCATGAGCACTCCGAGCCGCTCGGGTACGACTCAGATGATGGTTGAGAGCATCTTAGCGCGATACGGTTGGGACCAAGGCTGGTCGATTCTCCTAAACGTTGGCGCCAACTTAGGAACCATTTCTTCACGCAGCTTTGGCGTGAGTGACTACGTAGCGAAAGGGCAATTTGGTATCGGTCCAACGATTGATAGCTACGCGTTGGTGTTGCCAAAGCGATACCAACACGTTGGTTTTAGTTACGACCAAGACTTCACACTGATGCCAACCTATGTTGCGATCCTCAATAAACCGGGCGTTAACGAAATCGCCCATCAGTTTATTAAGCTGCTACTGTCAGACAAAATTCAAAGCGAAATGTTGGAATCAAACTTTGCTAAGCACTCGATTTCAGATAACTCACTGCTCAGTGAGCAAGTTCCTTCGTTGGACTTAGACAAACTGATGAAGCGTGAGAAGTTGGTTAACCTGATTTTTGATGAAGCGATCACCAAGCGCTTACCGGAGCTACAAGATGTTTGGTTGAGCTTGTCACGCTTCAAAACCAAGTATCAGGACAAGCCGGAACAGTTAAAACGAATCGATGCGCTGATCAGCAAACTGTTTGCCATTCCATTTAGTGAAGAACAAGTTGATCAGTTGGGCGTAAGTGTCGCGCAAGCGACTGAAGGCAACGCAGACGCCGAAGGATTAGAAGTCGCGATGTTGGCCGAGTTTAGTTACCGATTCGGTGTGGAGTTTGATACTAACCTGCAAGAAGTCGAAATCGAGTTTCGTAAACTACAGAAAGAGCTAGGCAAATGAAAAAGTGGAGTACCATCGGTGCGAAGCTGATCCTAGCGTTTACAGGCACAACCGCGCTTCTCACCGTGGTGAGTGCCGTGGCTTGGTTGACCTGGAGCCGATTGGACGGCCAAGTTAGCGAACTGCTCGAAAACAGCGTACCCAAATACAACACCAGCTATCTGCTTGAAAGCCGAAGCAGTGAAATTCGTCACCGCGTGCAGCTACTGCCGACACTCACTAATCGCGTCGAGATCGACAGCTTAGTAGTAGAGCTCTCTGAACAGCTCGCCGCTGTCAAAGCCGCGTTAACCGATGTGCAAACCAACCCGCTCGACGATGAAGAAGCCGCGATATTGTCGGAGTTGTACCTAGAGCTAGAACAAACGTTATCAAACTACAGCCATTTGGTGCAGCAACGCGTTGAGCAAACACGCCAAATCAACAAACTCAAAGAGCAAATCAGCTGGCTACATCAGGATATTCGCTCTGAACTTACGCCGATTCGTCAAGAACTGCACTGGCTGATCAGCCGTGGTGAAGACGGTGAAGAGCGTACGATTGCGTTAGAGCAGTTGCGTACGATTCAGCACGTGTTGGATGTGGAGTCGGACGTGTTCTCCATGACCAGCGATGTGATGGAAGCCGAGCAACTGGCGCAAGTGCATAACGCAATAAAAGTAATCCAATACAAGCTGGATGAACTGATCAAAAGTAGCCAACCAATTCTCTCGTTGCGCTCATCGATCTCTTATCAGCAGTTGATTCAAGAGCTGGAAGTATTACTACTGCCGCAAGGCGTGTTTTATCTACAGGCGTTGGATAAAGTCGCACTGAATCATCGAATTGCCAGCCTGCAGGAGCAGATTGATACCCAGCTTGGTGAAATACACAAACAGATCGCTCAAGTGGTAAAGCGCGCTGACAAAACATTTGTCGACGTAAAGAAACAGACCGCGACGTTGGTTTCTTACGGTAACCACATCCTGATCGTGTGTTTCAGCGTTTCGATTTTGATGTCACTGTTTTTGACGTACTATTTTATCAACCGACGCATTGTGGCGCGTTTGACCGCTATCAGTAACAGCATTGATGCGATCACTAAAGGTGACTTAAGTCACCCGATATTGGTCGATGGCGACGACGAAATCGGCCGCTTAAGCGAAAAACTGATCGAGTACGGTGAAAGTGTCAAAGAGATGCAACGAACCAACGCGGTCAGCTTAATCAATAATACCTCAGCAAGTTTACTGACTTGTGATTTAGCCGGTTACGTAGAGTCTGCCAACCTAAGTGCACGCCGATTGCTGACGATGCAAGGAGAAATCGAGCAGAAGCTGATTTGGCAATCGTTTGAAGGTGACAACCAGCTGATTTTGGCGCGTGTGTTCAAACGCGGTGGTACCCTGTTCAAAGAAGGACGTGATGAAATCACCCTTTGTGTAGTTGGTTTGACCCACTGTTACCTGCATTTCGACTTCCACCTCTTTTCTCATGGCCAGTTGAATAAAGTGATCGTGACAATTACGGACATCACGGAACAAGCCTTGACCGCAAAAGAACTGGAACGCCGCGTCGCAGAGAAAACCCGCGATTTGGTTGAAAAGAACGAAATGCTGTGTGAAGAAATCAACGAGCGTGAGCGCACCGAAATGCATCTGAAGAAAACTCAGGGTGAGTTGATCCAAGCAGCGAAAATGGCGGTGGTTGGGCAAACCATGACCAGTCTTGCGCATGAACTTAATCAACCACTCAACGCGATGTCGACTTACCTATATAGCGCTAAACTTTCATGTGAGAGTGGAAATGTTGCAGCGGTGAACAAGTCGATTGATCAAGTCGAAAGCTTGTCGCACCGAATGAGCAAAATCATCAGCAGTTTGCGCAGTTTTGCGAAAAAACCCGATGCTGAGCAGCCTGCCCGTCAACTGATATTAAAGGATGTGGTTGAGCAAGCGATTACGATTGTAAATACCAAAGCCAAACGACAAATGATTGAAATCGATAATCAAATTGATGACAACATGGATGTGTTTGGTAATGAACTGGCGATTGAACAAGTGCTGATCAACTTGTTGGTGAACAGTTGCGACGCGATTAGCGAGCTCAATGCTAGCGAACGTAAGATTACCATTTTACCGCTGTATTCCAGCGACACACACCATGTGGTGGCGATTGAAGACAGCGGAACTGGGTTTGATACTCATATTGTAGAAAAGTTGTTTACTCCATTCACAACAACCAAAGAGGTCGGGTTAGGGCTGGGTTTGACCATTAGCCAATCATTAATGGAGAAGTACGCTGGACATATCTACCTTGCGTCCAGTTTGGAAAAAGGTGCTTTAGTTATTTTGGAATTGCCGTATGCAAAATCATAAATTTTCCGTGCTCTTGGTGGATGATGACCAAGATGTGTTGGACTCGTATAAACACTTAATGGACATTGCGGGTTTAACAGCGAAAGCCATTTCTGACCCTACTCAGGCATGTCAGCATTTGTCGACCGATTGGCCGGGTGTGGTGCTGCTTGATATGTACATGCCTCAAATCCACGGCTTGCAGCTTCTGGAAAAGATTAAACAGATTGATGAGCGTATTCCGGTGATTGTGATTACTGGCCACGGCGACATCCCGATGGCGGTGGATGCGGTGAAAAAAGGCGCGTGTGAGTTTGTTGAAAAACCAATTAATCCGGCGCAACTGCTTGAGATGGTCAAATCGCACTTAGATATTCGTTCTGCATTCGTTGAGCAAAAGCGCGCGATGGTCTCTACGATAGATAAAACGCTGATCGGCAACTCCGCACAACTTGATCAAATTCGTCATTGCGTATCTCAGTTTGCGCTGCTGAAAAACCACGTGGTGGTGTGGGGTGAGTCTGGCAGTGGTCGTCACCTAGTAGCGCATCTTATCCATGATATGTCGGAAGAAGGCGAGACGCGCTGTGAGTTGCTGAGTTCTGAGCAGGATACGACACCAGAACAGCTCACGGCTGAGCTGGATAATATAGCGGCAGGTACGTTAATCCTTGACCATGTCGAGCGTTTGAGTGAACCATGCCAACGTCTGTTAGCACAATGGTTGATCGAACAAGAACGTAGCAATCACCCGATCCGCGTGATTGCGGTTTTCAACCACGAACCAGAGCAATTGATCGCCCAAGCCAGTCTCACGCCTGAGCTGTATTACATCCTCAACCAAGGGGTCATTGAAGTCCCTGGGTTGCGTCAGCGCCCAGACGACGTCGCCGTTTTATTTCACCATTTTTTGAAATTGAGTTGTAAGAAACTGGGTAAAACAGTACCGAAAGTAGAGTCGAGTTACTTGTCGGTGCTGCGCGCTCACCATTGGCCGGGCAACGTGCGTGAGCTGAGAAATGTCGCAGAACTTTACGCGGTGGGAATTGTAAAACTCACCGGCAAAGAAAAGCTTTATACTCAAGCGGAACTGCAACTTCCGCTGGATGAGCTGGTTGATGATTATGAAAAAGGCGTGATAGAAGACGCGTTATTCCTGCATTCAGGCCGAGTCACCGATGCTGCAGCTTATCTTCAAGTGCCGCGCAAGAAACTCTATTTAAGAATGCGTAAGCATGGCATTGATAAAGTCTCGTTTAAGAGCCGATAAAAAAACACCCCACAATTTCGTGGGGTGTTTTCATTAGTACCAATCGTCTTCTGGGAAGAGCTTTCCCTCCGGAGCATACGGATCTTCATCGAACGGATGATCCGCTTTGGTTCTCAATCTATCTAGCTGATGCTCAAGCATTGTAACGGTGTCATAATCACCTTCTGAGCACGCCACATAGATTTGCTGCTCCAGTGTACGGATGTTGTCTTGAATTCCCATGATTACCTCCCTGCACGAGCAAAAGCGGTTGAAAGGTTTTACCTGTTTTCAAAACGATTATAGTCTAGCAATCCAAATTCAATAGGCTGAGACTGCTTGTACCAGTTATGAACTCGGTCGCTGAATGGCCAAAACTTATCAGAGCTACGACGAATTGCGAATGTATCCAGCAACTTAACGTAGTCTTGTTCGGTTTGAACATTTCTTAGCATCTCAACCAATTGAGGAATTTGCGTTTCTTTCAATGATAGGTACGCAGATGGATAACTGCCGATCACTCCACGTACTAAAGTCAAATCATCATTGGCTGGATCGCGGTTGCTTTCTTCATCAAACAAACTCGAAATATTGGTGTGAGCATTGTTGTGTAAAAGCGTAAACAATTGCTCTTCGCCAGATTCGGATTCGATCATCATCATCATGATTTGCGGCAGATGAACAAGCCCTTTGCCTTTGATTTTATCGACCGAACGCAATAAATCTTCATTTTTCGCACTAAACCCTGTCTGCTCAATCGCATAGCGGTGACTGAGCACAGGATCGAGCTGAGTTTTGAGAATATCAAACAGCTCGGCTTTCGGATTGTCGGTTTGATAAGGAACCTGCGTTGGTTGGTCGAACGGCTTCACGTTGCCCTGCAGGAAGTCACTAAACTGGGTGCTTTGGTTTAAGTACCAGCTTGATTGCTCTTTGTGGCGAATGTCTCGTGGAAGTAGGGCAACAAAGTTACTTTCCCCTTCAAGACGTAAGAAGTCCATAAACATGCGAGTAATCAGCTGGTGACCAAAGTTACCATAAACATCGAAGCCAGCAACAAGTAGGTAGTGGATACGTTCAATCAAAGCGTAGTCCATGACCCATGCCGTTTTTGGCTGCTCGCCGACTAAGCCTTGAACCACCGAAGCACTATCAAAATGACGGAAGACCGTGAGTGCTGCATTCGGGTTGGTTCCGTCGCCTGTCCAGATAATGTCGGTCGTCAGATAGCGACCTTCTTTAAACCACCCATTGATGAACTCAGATTTCGCCTCAAGGTAACGACCTTGTTGCGCTGCGTACGCAACCCAGTTAGTGATCGGCAATGCGTTACTTTCTTGTTCTGCGGGCAGCTTGAGGTTTTCTGCTTGTGAGCGGTAAAACTCGTTGATTTCAGGAATATCCGATTTCTCTGGATCAATCAAGAATACCCAGAAACGGTCGTTAATGACGTTCAGTGCAAGTTGACCACGGCACACAGGGCCTTTGATAAAGGCATTAATCGTGTTTTGTGCGTTGTCGAGCATGAACTTAAATCGAGCCTTAACCGGCATGGAAATAAACGCTGTCATTGGGTTAGCTGCTACTTTAGGTTCATAACCTGGTAGCTCAGACACCGTGTAGTCAGCGTCAATAAACCACTCTTTCCAGTTCGACAAACGCTGTTGGTTCAATGCAAACGGCATATGAGTTTTATCAACAATCGAGCCTTGCTCTGGAATTAGGCGATAGTAAACACGCTCTACGCCCGGATCATCGTACGGGCGGCGGGTAGCGATGCGTTTAACAGGTTGGCCCGGCGGAGTAGAAGAACGCACCAACGAGAAGAAGCGAGGTTGCTGCTCGTTTAAATCGGAAAAGTACAAGTGTGATAAGAACAGGTGCTCGTAGATGTAACGTGCGGCGAGCTGAACTTTTCGTGAGCTGTTGTTAAGCACTAACTCGTACTCATCAACCAACGCTTGTTGCTCTAGAGTCAAAGGGACAGGCGCATTCATGATCGCGCCATCACGTAGCCAGTCAACCAAAGTGGTGTATTCGCCAGATTCTAGGTTTGGCATCCCATATGGCATCCCCCACGTCGGGTAGTCTTTCTGGTACTGATCGTATTCTTCGATCGTCGGGCATACTTGCGTTCGGTCGATTGCAAAATCAAACCCTTCTAATTGCTCTTGCTTGGGTAGCGGATGAGACTCTTTCTGCATTATCATGCGTGCCACAAGACCCGCTTCGATATTGGCGGTCGGGTTTTGCATACGCTCATTGAGCACTGGGTGAAAGCCTAAGTCGCGCCATTGCTGAGTGGTTTGCGCGTCTTCAAATAAGCGCGTTGGTTTTGCGGCAGTCAGGCGTGTACCCTCGTAAACCAACTCTTTGCTACCGCCGCGTTCAATGCCTTCGACAGAAGACATTTTTAGCTGGCAAGGCGCGTCATAGCACGCGTGACACACTACGCAACGCTTATCGATAATCGGTTTGACTTCAGAGAGGAAAAACTCACCTTCACGGGTAAGGGTGTCGACGCGACGTTCTCTGACTTGTTGTTCGCCAAACAACTGATCGTAATTTAGTCCTGCGTAAGTCGCACAACCAGCAAACAGTGTGACGACGGCAAGCATAAAAAAAGTACGTAATTTCATCTGGATATTTGTTTTGCTTATGAATGAGTATGATTGCAGCAAAAGAATAAGGGTTTGGCAAATCAAACACCATTCAAAATCGAGAATCAGGCTGAGATTTTTGGTTATTGGTTTACATAACAGACTGAAAAAGGCAGTTCTAAGCGCTCAAACTCGCGAATCCATCGCCATTGGTTGTCTTGTAACTTATCACCTGGTCCTTTAACTTCAATCCAGCGATATTGGCCCTCTTTGAAAGCGATCAGGTCAGGCATACCATTGCGATAAAGCGCTAAACCGCTCAGTTGTACTTTGAATAGTTCAATCAAAGTCGGGGTAGGGATCGTTTCTAGCGCCGCTTCGAGTAAATCAAACTCAAACCCAGCCCAGTGGACAAACGGATTACTGATGTTGAATTTTTCTCGGTAACGGGTTTTAAGATGCACTAATCCATCGCTTTCTATCTTGGAAAAGACAGCGTTAATTACGTCTTGCCGTTTCTCCTGAAAATCTGAGTGGTATAGATCGTGCGGCTTGTATTGGTACGCGTTAAGAAACGCTCCTTCTACTGGGGCGAAAATGACGTCCCAAAAGGCTAGGCCAAACAAACCATTGAGGAAACTGTTCTCGGCATAAAACACCTGCCAGCCCTGTTGTTCAAAATAGTCTTTGGTGGCTAATTCTACCCGTAGGGTTGAGAGGTCGAGTTCAAGTCGATATTCGTGACATTTGGGTTTGGCGTTGCGAGTGATTTTTTCTCCTCGCTTTCGTCTTACTCGCTGCTCTAGTTTCATCGCGACTTCGTATTCCGCTAAATCGACCGGATGAATCAATATTTCTGTGACAATGTCACAAAACGCATCGTCATTATCTAACTTGTCTAAGATGCGCGCTTGACGTTCACGCGTTGGAGGCAAATGCGTGGTTCTAAACAGTTCCAGTGCGCGGGCGTACTCGCCAATCCGTTCTAAGTCACGGGCTATATCATTAATTAGGTGCTGGCGCTTACGCTCGATATAGCTGTGTTCGATGGCAGATGGGATCAGCTGATAGCACTGCTCTAACACCGCCAGTTGTTTTCGGTCGGCGTCACTGTACAACTGCGTAATCTGGCTCAGTTGAAGCAGTTGTTCGATTTGCTCACGGCAGTCGAAAAAACGTCGCTCTTTGCTCAGTTGATACTTTTCAAATTGATGCAAGCCTAGGTCATCTAAAACAAACTGACTCAAATCTTGGTGGGTATTGGCGAAGAACAGCGTGAGCAAAAGCTCGATAATATGCGCGGATTCAAGTTGAATCACATCAAAGCCGAGCAACGTTGGCTCTGCGATCTCTTCGATGGGCATCGATGCAATTAACTGCTCTTTTTTCAGCGTTTTTGCCAAATTCGGGTAAAGCGACAAAATCTCAGGTTTGGTGAGTAGGTGAGTCGCTAGTTGCTGACTAGATAAAGGCGGATTGAGTGAGATAAAGCCACACTTCGCCAACGTTTTTAGGCATTGGTCAATATTAGGAATTTCGCGATAACTCAGCTTATCACTACGAAACCACTCACCGCGGCGGCTATAAAAGCGAACGAGCAAGCATTGGCTTTGTTTATCCAACTGAGCAAACTCCGCTAGCCATTGATGCTCAGATGGAGTGAGTAAATCGGCGTACCAAGTTTGTGCGTGCTCAATCAACTTAAAGAAGTTGTCGAGATAGTAATCTGGGGCGAGTGTAATCGGGTTATCCATAAACTTGGGCGCTAAAATACGTCATGTGGGTTAGTGTAATGGAAGTGATTCGCTGGGAATACCGCTAAGCCCGTTTGTTTGAAGCTTGGTGGCTTAGTCAGCGTACATAAGGTCGAGAACTTACAGGCGGTTTTTGGTGCTATCTTGTTCACTTTTAGTGCCATTCATCACAAATTTCTCTGATTAAAATAGCATCACACGTTATTTAGTATATTATTTCTTCAAAATAATGAAGATTAATGGCTATGTCAGTTCAATACATTAGTAAAGAAGGTGCGGCGATCATGAATGTCGCACAGTATTTGATGACTACCACTGAAGGGGATCGCTTGCGCACTATTGATTCACTTTCAGAGGAATTCAACGTATCGGTAGGTTTTATTCAAAAAGCGTTGACGACTATCGAGCAACGCGGTGCGGTGACGCTATCTAAGCAAGGCCGTAATGGCACATTCATCAGCAAGTTAGATTACAGAGAGTTGGTGTCTTGTGCGGGCATTAGCAACGTAGTTTGCGCGATGCCATTGCCTTACACCCGACATTACGAAGGCTTAGCGAGTGGGCTAAAAGAGCAATTGGGAAGTTTGCCTATCTATTTTGCTCATATGAGAGGCGCAAGTGTTCGCGCTGAATGTTTAAGAAATGGCACATATGACTTGGCGATCATGTCCAAGCTTGCAGCAAAGCAACTGGCTACAGGATTAGTTACCGCTATTGAACTTGGTCCTCGCTCGTATTCACATGAGCACCGCTTGATATTTAAACAAGGGATGTTCGAACAAATTAAACGTGTTGGTGTTGACCCGGATTCACCCGATCAAAAGATCTTAACCAGCCAAGCGTTTGAAGATAAAGACATTGAAATCGTTGAGATTCATTACGGTGAGAGTTTAAACCACCTGATGAATGATGATATCGATGCAGTGGTGTGGTTACCAGAAGCGATCGATATGGAAAAGTACGGTTTAGCGCAACAATCGTTGTCTCATTTACCAGCGTGTAAGGAAGCTTCAGAGGCGGTGATGCTAGTGAATGGCAAAGAGCAACATATCACGATTCTACTGCGCAAATTACTCAAGTTGTCACCGCTTATCGAGCATCAACAAGCGGTGGTGAGAGGTGAATTAACACCAAGTTACTAAAGGTGAAACATGGAAGAAAGGCTCGATTTGCTGCTGAGAGCAAACGTCATCACTCAGCAAGCACACAGTGGGTGTGTTAAAGCACTCGCGATCATTGACCAGCAGTTGTCGATTGATCACAGCAGTGAACAATATCAAATGGCGCTGACTCACTTGGCTCGTGCTGCCGATAGAGTCAGACAGAATGAAGCGGTAGAAGAGGGATTAGACCAAGATGTTCTTGATGAGATTCTCGACGATCCCAATTATTCAGCGGTATTGGCGCTTCATCAACGCGTGCTTGACGCGATGGAACTCAGCTCTGTTCCCAAAGAAGAAGAGAGCTTTTTATTAGCCAACATCTACGCTCTGTTTCACGTGGCGGAAGAAGGACAACAGCAATGATAGACCCGACAGGTTACACCTATTGTCATGAACATTTGCACATTGACCTCTCTGCGCAAAAGCACACGCTCGACTGTCGTTTAGATCAGTATGAGTTGCTATGTGATGAAATGCGTGAAGTGCAAAAGCGTGGGGTACGTAACATCGTAGAAGTGACCAACTCTTTTATGGGAAGAAATCCTCAATTTATTGAAAATTTAATTAACGATACGGGAATTAACGTTCTTCTTTCGACAGGTTATTACATTGAAGGTTTCTTCCCTGAGCACCTATATCAAATGAGTGTGAAGCAAATAGCGCAAGGTATGATTGATGAGATTGAAACCGGTATTGACGGTTCAAGCTTAAAGGCAAGCGTCATCGGTGAGATAGGCAGTAGTAAAGATAGTTTTTCCGAGACTGAGAAAACTGTTTTTCAGGCGGCTGCCATCGCTCATCTGGAAACGGGCCGTCCTATTTCTACACATCAATCGATGAGCACCATGGGGTGCAGTCAACTGCAATTGTTGCAAAAGAGTGGTGTAGCGATGGATCAGGTAACCGTTGGTCATTGCGATTTACGCGACAATTTAGACCACATACTTTGGATGCTCGACCAAGGTTGCTATGTACAGTTCGACACAATAGGTAAAAACAGCTACTACCCAGACCAAAAACGAGCAGAGACCTTGGCGTTGTTGTGCCAACGCGGCTATGAGAATCAGCTAATGCTGTCGATGGATATAACCCGTCGCTCTCATTTGAAAGCCAATGGTGGACTTGGCTTTAGTTACCTAATGGATGAATTCGTTCCTTTGCTGGTGCAGCACGGAATTAGTCACGACCAAATAAACACATTGTTAAGAGTTAATCCAACGCGTTTGTTTGGTTAAGAGCGTACGCTCGAAACAATTAAGGATAGAACATGAAAAAAATTGCAATTGCTGGTTTGCAGCGAGAACAAATCCAACAGCAGATTGAGTCAACGCTGCCGGGTACTTTTGAATGCCATATTCTCACCGACATGGATGCCGCGATGAAAGTCAAAGCAGGAGAGATGGACTTCTTTATTGGTTGCTGTAACACCGGAGCTGGTGGCGCGCTTGCTATGGCGATCGCCATTATCGGTTTTGGTCAGTGCTGTACCATTGCTAAGCCTTCTATACAGGCGAAACAAGAGGAAGTTCAGCAGTTTGTAGACAGTGGCTGTGTCGCGTTTGGCCTGTCGCTTGAACATGTTGAACACGCGGTCCCCATGCTTGTTAAGTTACTTGCAGCGAAGTAAGGAGTAGTAAACATGGATATTATGCATATAGGACTCGTTGCGATGCTTTGCGCAATGACAGCATTAATTGCCAATATGAGCGCGGCGGTTTTCCACGACGGAATTCGTCCGGTACTACCGCAGTTGTTTGAAGGCAATATGACAAGGCGAGATGCGGGCTCAGTCGCTTTCGGTCTGTCGATTGGTTTCGTTGCTTCAGTTGGTATTTCTTTCACATTATCTACTGGGTTGTTGAACCCTTGGCTACTTTTCTTACCAACCGATATTCTTGGCGTGATGATCGGTAGCCGTATTCTTGCAGCGCTTGCTGGTGGTCTATGGGGCGTATTGGTGGTGACTTCTCTGGCAGCTGTGAATGCTGTGCTAACGGGTTTACCGATTGATGCGCTTGGTGCTCTAGGTGAGCTAGGTACGCCTGTGATGTCTGCGTTCGCGCTCTTCCCACTGTTAGCGGTGTTCTATCAGTTTGGTTGGAAAGCCGGAGCGATTGCGGCTGGCGTGATCTTGATATCACGTCTAATGATCATGAAATTTACGGGGATTTACCCAGAGTCGATTCAGATTTTTGTCGGCATGCTGATGCTGGTCGCTTTTGCAGTTCGCAAAGACCTCAATGACCGCAAAGCGGGTGTGGCGGCGCCAGATATGTCTGGTATGCACAGTATTTTCGATGAAAGAACCAAACGCATCGTCAAACACTTACCTTTTCTAGCGGTAACCGGAGCATTAATTGCGGCAGTATCAAATGGTGGCATTTTCGCAGGTTCAGAAGTCTCAATTTACTCGCTTGCCGATGCACTCAAAATGACCGACCCAGCAGCGCAAGATGCTGCGATGAAGCAAGTTGCGCTATCTGAATTTATGCGTGGTCTTGGTTTTATTCCGCTAATTGCGACCACAGCTTTGGCGACAGGTGTTTATGGTGTCGTGGGAATGACATTTGTGTTTGTCGTCGGTTACCTTTCACCGAATATTCCGGTAGCCGCAGCACTCGGTGCAGTCACCATTTGTCTGGAAGTGTATTTGCTACGTGGCATTGGTCGATTTTTGGAACAATTCCCATCTATTCGTAACGCTTCAGATAATATTCGCAACTCAATGAATACCCTGATGGAATTTGCTTTGCTTATCGGTGGTGTATTGGCCGTTATGAAGATGGGTTCAACCACGGGTTTCACGATCTTCGCAATGCTGTTCTACCTCAACGAAGTTATGGGGCGCCCGGTGCTTAAGATTGCCGCACCTGCTGTCGCTGCCATCTTAACAGGCGTAATTTTGAATATTCTCTACGTGTTTGGATTATTCGCTATTTAATTAGTCAGGTTACTTAATTGATAAAATAACAGAGCTGATCGTCAGCAAAATACCTTTCAGATAAATCAACATTGTGGATTGTTATTTAGTGTGTGCTGCAGAAATGCCAGTACAGGATCAGCTCGTGCCTAATAAGGGGTGAAAATGTTTTTAGAAGCCTTAGAAAAGCAAAATCCCGACTTAATCAAAGCCGCGCTTAGCTTATTTAAACAGGGGTATTTACTACCGGATACAACGGTAATTGATGTCGACCAACTCATTGAAAATGCGCAGCTAATGCGTCAGGTGGCAAATGACTACGGTATTAAGTTATTTGCGATGACCAAGCAATTTGGCCGTAACCCTAAGCTCGCCAAAATATTGATAGAAGGATGTGGCTTTGACGGAATTGTCTGTGTTGATTTTAAAGAAGCCAGATTGATGGCTGCACATGGTTTACCGATTGCTAATGTAGGGCATTTAGTACAGCCGCCAACAAATATGATTCCTCAGTTGATCGCTGAGATTAAGCCTCAAGTGGTTACGGTTTACAGCTTAGACAAAGTGAAGCAAATCTCGGATGCTGCGGTACAAGCTGGGCGAGAACAAGGGGTATTGCTCAAGTTTTATCATCCTCGTGACCAACTGTACACCAATCAAGAGTCGGGTTTTGCTATCAATGAACTTGAGCAAGTGGTTGCCGAAGTACAAGCCATGCCGAATGTGTTTATTGCTGGCGTGACCCATTTCCCATGTTTTATGTTTGATCAACAAACCCAAAAGACACTTGCGACGGAAAACCTCACCACCTTACTTCAAGCCAAAGAACGCCTAAACGCACAAGGCGTAGAATGCGAGCAGATTAACGCCCCGTCGGCGACGAGTATCGAAACCATTCCGTTGTTAGCAGGCTACGGTTGTACACACGGTGAGCCTGGTCACTCATTGACTGGAACGATGCCTGCTAATGTGAATGGCTCACAACCGGAAAAAATCTCGATGCTTTATTTAAGCGAGATTTCACATCACTTCGGGGAAAATAGTTACTGTTTCGCTGGCGGCTATTACCGTCGTGGCTCACTTGAGCATGGCTTAGTCCATTCCAATGGCGATAGCCATCGAGTTCGTGTTTATAACGATGACCACGATAGTATTGACTATCACCTGCGTGTTGAAGGTCTGCACCCGATTGGTGCGCCAGTGATTATGGCGTATCGAACACAAGTGTTTGTCACTCGTAGTGATGTAGCGTTAGTTACGGGCGTGAAATCGAAACAACCACAAGTTCTCGAAGTTTATGATTCCTTGGGGAACCAAGTTTTTGGTTATGAAGGGGAGAACTATGGCTAGATTTATCGTTGTGGTACTGGATGGGTTTGGTGTCGGTGAAATGCCTGATGTCGCTGAAGTGAGGTCTCAAGATTGTGGCGCCAATACCGCCAGTAAACTCTTCAGTCACTTTCCGTTAAAGCGATTGCCAATGCTAGAAGCATTAGGTCTGCAAAATGTGGTTCAGAACCCAGATACGGTAATGAAGTGTAATCCAGACGCTAATGTGGGTATCGCAGAGCTCGCTCACCAAGGTGGTGATACCTTTATGGGTCACCAAGAAATCATGGGAACTTGCCCCAAGCCTCCGCTTATCCAGCCTTTTCAACAGGCTTTTGCTGAGATAGAGCGAGTATTGCAAGCTAAGGGCTACAAAGTAGAACGTATCTATAAGCAAAGCCTAGTTCTTTTGTTGGTTGAAGATGGCGTGGTTATTGGCGACAACCTAGAAGCGGACCTTGGGCAAGTGTATAACCTGACTTGTAACTTCAATGTGGTTTCTTTCGACAAGCTGCGTGACATTGCAGATGTGGTGCGAGAAGCAAATCCTGTCAGCCGTAATATTGCGTTTGGTGGGAACATTGAATCGCAAAGTGACCCTCTGAGTATGCAGCGTATTTTTGACGCCATCGAAATAAAGAATGGTGCAGATGGAACGCCTCAGTTTATTGGCGTCAATGCACCGGATAGTGGTGCTTACGAGAACGGGTTTCAGGTGATGCATTTAGGTTATGGTGTCGATGCAAAGACCCAAGTACCTTGGTTGCTACACCAGCGCGGAGTGGCAACTTGGTTGTATGGTAAAGTCGCTGATATTGTACAAAACCCATTTGGTCGCTCGTATTTATCTGTCGTGGATACTGATGAAGTATTTCGATTGCTTAACCAAGATCTGCATGAACACCAACACGGTTTCTTCTGTGCAAACGTGCAAGAAACGGACTTATCTGGACACCAACAAGACCCTAAGCAATTTTGGCGTGTTTTGGAAAAAGCTGACAAAGGGTTAGCGAGCATCATTGAAATGCTAAACGAAGAAGACGTGTTAATCGTGATGGCAGACCATGGCAATGATCCATTCATTGGACATACAAAGCACACTAGAGAACAAGTGCCAGTTCTGGCTTACAGCACAGAGGTACACTCACTTAATATTGGCCAGAGAAAAACGTTGTCGGATGTGGGGGCGACTGTTTGCGCGTATTTTTCTGCAGAGTTGCCAGAAAACGGTACGCCAATAAAAGAGTTAGTCGACAAACAAAAGTAATGCTGAATCGTTTGGTTTAGAGAGTTTGTACAGGCATTAAAAAAGCACACACAGTGCAAACTGTGTGTGCTTTTTTTATCGAAGCGTCTATTACGCCGTTTTCAACTGAGCGATTTTCGCTTCAGACACTGGCTTAGTAATGATTGCGAGCGCGATACATACTGCCATCATTACTGCAGATACCGTGTACGCGAGTGTGTAGCCGCTGCCGTTTGTCATTGAGAAACCAACAACTGCTGCCCCGATTGCACCGCCAATACCCCATGCTGTGTATAGCACGCCGTAGTTTGTGCCGTAGTTCTTAAGACCGTAGAACTCTGCGGTTAGAGTCGGGAATACCGCCAGTAGGGTACCGTAACCAATCGCTGCGATTGCAGTACCGATGATTAGCGTAAACTCTGTGTCGAACGTTGCGAAAAGAACCATGTTTGCGCCTTGTAGAACAAACGCAAGAAGTAGAGTGCGCACGCCGCCGATCTTGTCTGCTAGCATACCCGCTGCAACACGACCGCCAGAGTTGAATACCGCTAGGATAGACGCTAGGTATACCGCGTTTGGTAGGTTAGCTTGTACACTTGCGATTGTCGTGATGTTGCCGATGATCATTAGACCAACCGATGCCGCCAGTGCGTACATGATCCATAGAGAGTAAAACTGTGGCGTTTTCAGCATCGCTTTCCAGCTTAGATCTTCAGAAGTCTTAACCGCTTTAGGCGCTTGACCTGCTTTCACTTTTGGTTCTGCTGGTGTGTAGCCCGCTGGTGGGTTGCTGATGGTTGCTGCTAGAGGAACCGCGATGGCAAGAATACCAATACCTAGAACCATAAAGCTGGTTTGGATACCCATGCTATCGATAAGCGCAGACGTTACTGGCGCTAGGTAAATAGCGGCAAGACCAAAGCCAGCAGCGATTAGACCGTTAACCATACCTTTCTTCGAAGGGTGGAACCATTTCATCGCTGATGGAGAAAGGCAAGCGTAACCAAAACCGATACCTGCACCTGTGATCACACCAAACGTGATATTTAGCATCAGTGGAGTATCAACAAAGCCAGATGCGATCATGCCTAGGCCAGTCAGTACAGTGCCTAGAATTAGGATCATACGTGGACCCATACGGTCTTGTAGGATACCTGCAACAAGAAGACAGATTGAGAATGTGATAGTTGCAGTCGCGTAAGGTGCTGATGCTTCAGCTGCGCTCCAGCCAGATTCAGTTACTAGTGCTTTGTTAAACACGCTCCAAGCATACAGGATGCCAAGACAAAGGTTGATACAGAATCCTGCTAGAAGGATGCGCATCGCTTTATCAATCTTGCTCATTTTTGTTCCCAGTTATCCTCTGATATGAGGCTTGGTTAATAGTCAATACATTCAAATTAAGTTTGCGTTTATCAACATAAATCGCAATGGGCGCGAATTATAACCAATCTAAATGTGATTGGAATCTCTTTTTCAATAACTGCCGAAATTTATTTACGTTTGTTAATGGAGTGTTGACAAAGACTGGAAAAACATGAATTTTAAATTCAACTATATGCATATAATAGTGTAGTTTAATCGAATGGTGTATTGCGCTTTCGTCGTGCTAGGAGCAAAAATGGACTTAAGTTGACATTCTTTGCTCTCATCGACAGCGTGCAGATGCAGTTAGTTAATAAATTTATCGGAAGGATTGGTGTTTTTGTGTACCCACATCACAGAACAAATTTATGTTTTGTGAATACTGGCGAGAGGTTGTAATAAA